>JAHEZL010000014.1 GCA_023251095.1 Flavobacteriales bacterium | reverse complement strand
AATGATTAAAAGCTCTGCTGAAATCGTTTAAACTTCAATTTTCTCTGGAAATCATGTATAGTAAGGGATGCCGAAGTTTTGTTTTTTCAACGTTAGGACGATAGTGAGCGAAGCGTAACTTCGCGGAATAACGAATGTACGTAGAAGCTTTCAGCTTCTTTTCCCGAAGGGAAACATAACAAATGTTTTTCTTTCAGAAAAAAGAAGCTGAAAGCTTCTAAGTACAGATGAAAAATCACCAAGTTACGCTTCGCTAAACTTGGTGAAGCTTTGATGTTACTCCACCTTCACAATTCTAATGGTTTTTATCTGATCCAGATATTGCGCCTGAACGATGTATATCCCTTGAGCAAAATCTTTTCCGATAAGGATGTCTTCGTTAGTTTTTCCATCTTGTTGTAATACAAGAGCGCCGTTTAAATTCATAATTTTTAAAGACACATTTCCTTTTTCAGGATGATTAAAGCGCAAAACGGTTTCATCGCTGAATGGATTTGGGAAGGAAGAAAAATCAGCATTGCTGTTTAAAACATCCACTCCTACATTGCAATTTTGAGCAGCAGCAGTGATGGCAGTTGTTTTTGCGGCACCGGCACAAAGTAAGGTGCTTGTTTCTATCACTGAAAGATTTCCACCAATGGAATCGAAATTCATATAAATTGTATTGCTTCCCTGACCTGATGCAATGGTGGTTCCATTAGGATTGGTCCAGTTGTAAGTAGATCCGGTTAATCCCGTAACCGAATATTTCACTCCTTTTTTATTGTAACAAACAGTAGTGTTTCCTGTAATGGCGGAGGTAGTGGGAGCTGCTTCAGAAATAAGGTTGTCGAAATAATATGTTTTATTGGTTGTTGAATTCGGATTAAATAGTATTTGAATTTTATCTACATCGCTGCCTTTCAATGCACCATCGGGAGAAGCTGTCCATGTAAAAGTGAGTTTTGTCCAGGTGTTTGCAGGGCCTGTGGTAGCGGTGTACTGACTGTGTCTTCCGAAAGGCCATCCTTTTGAAAGGTCATCGGTTTTATCAAACTCAATGGTGATGGAAGTTCCTTGCGGAGCAGATGTTCTAACATCCATAGTAAATTTTCGCAAACCTTTTCTAAAGTCGTCGGGATCACCAATTAAAAAATTAGTATAGCCTAGAATGTCATATTGTACAGCGCTATTGCGTGCATACGACGCGCAGGAATTAGAAGAGTTGCTTCCGCCTTTTCCGGGATTGCTAACAGGTGCCGACAAGGTGCCATCTGAAGTATTTCCTGAAATATTTCTGTTGCTTTCAAAATCATCCATTATGATGGAGCAGCTTTTGTCGATGGCTTTTACAGTAAGCGTCACATTTGTTGCCGAGCATCCGGAAGGTGTAATGGCGCAGGAAATATCACCCGTCAGGCTATTATTGTATTGCACAGAAATTGTTTTGGTTCCCGCTCCGCTAACAATTGCAGCTCCTGTAGGCACGGTCCATGCGTAGGTTGCGCCCGCACCTGCATCACTTGCGCTATAAGTATGGGTTTCGCCTGTAAAAGAAAGAGCGGGTCCGCTCAATGCCAGCGATTGCGGATTGGTGTACACTCTTATATAGTCTACCAGCATTGATACAGGATAGTCTCCTGTTACCGGTGTGGCATTCCCTGTATAACTTCCGCCAATGGCTAAATTCAAAATAAGATAAAAATAGTCGTTGTCGAAAGGCCAATCGGAAACAAGTCCTCCTTTTGCCCCAAAGCTTGCCGGTGTATAGGTAACAGTTGTTACACCATCAATGGAGAATTTAATTTGTTGAGGAGTCCAGTCGATAGCATATATATGGTAATTCGCCGACCAGTCGGTACCGGTGTTGTAGTTATTGTAAACGTACTGGTGATTACCACAAGGCGAACAATAGAAATGCAAGGTTTGCGAAGCGTTTTTGGGATTTTTATTTTGTGTTTCCAAAATGTCGATTTCCCCTGTTTTTGGCCAGTTTTCTTTGTCGGGAAGCATCCAAAAGGCCGGCCAGATAGCTGAAGCAGAAGGTGCTTTTATTCGTGCTTCGAAGCGGCCATATTTCCAGGAAAGTTTTCCTTTGGAGTAAACTTTTCCTGAAGTATAATTACTTCCTGAGCCCAGGTAATTGGTTTCATGTACGGCTGTAAGTACTAAATTTCCTCCTGTAACATTCACGTTTTTTGTTCTGTTGGTATAGTATTCCAATTCGCCATTTCCATAGCCACAGCCCGAAACTCCGCCACAACCGTTGCCTGTTACATACACCCAGTTATTGGTGTTGAGGGCAGTGCTGTCAAATTCATCGGCCCAAACCAGTGTGTTGCATTGAGCGAATAGGCTTTGCTGTGTAAGTCCAGTGAGGATTAGTAATAACAAGGAAATTTCTTTTTTGTAAAAATCAAATAAGGATCGGGGATGTAGGGATGGTGTCATATTTGGGGTTGGTTTGGTTGTACAAAAGTTTTAGTCGTTGTAATACGTATTTGAACTAGGATTGGTTTAATATTAATAATACAGTAAAAATTTTAATTCCGTTTGCGCACACAGACAAAATAGAAAATAATTAAATAACGCAATAATTTTTGTTCTGAATAACACGTGGATGTACGTTTTTTGGGTTATATCCGTACAATTTTGCACCTGCTAAAACACAAGGAACACTAATATTGTATATGCGCTAAGGCATTTTGTGTTTAATCTTCAATTTTGAATCAGATGAAAAATTATTATCTCGTTGTTGTCTTTATATTGTCCTCTTTGTTAGGAGTGTCTCAAAGCTTTAGTTTGATTACGGATGTGGATAACCGGCAAACAACAAAGCTGAACGGTAAGTGGAAAATCATTATTGATCAATATGAAAACGGATTTTACAATTACAGATATGAAGAAAGTCCGACGGGTTATTTCAGATGTGAAAAACCAATGGATCCGTCGCAATTGATTGAATATAATTTTGATTCATCGGATGAATTGTATGTCCCCGGCGACTGGAACTCACAAATGGAACAGCTCAAGTGGTATGAAGGAACCATTTGGTACAAGCGTTCTTTTGATTATAAAAAAGAAAATGATGGTAAAAGAGTATTCATTTATTTCGGAGCAGTAAATTACAAATCACATATTTATTTAAACGGAAAAAAAATAGGGGAGCACACGGGAGGATTCACTCCTTTTAATTTTGAAATCACCGATTTGCTAAAGGAGAAAGATAATTTTTTAGTAGTTAAAGCCGATAACAAAAGAATGAAGGATGGCGTGCCTACCTTAAATACCGACTGGTGGAACTATGGTGGCATTACCCGTGATGTGAAAATTATTGAAGTGGAAAACACTTTTATTCAGGATACTTACATTCAATTGGAAAAAGGAAGTCTGACTCAGATAGGAGGTTGGATACAATTGAACGGCGATAATAAATCTAAAAAAGTTAAAGTAAGTATTCCTGAAGCAAAGCTAAATATAGATGCAGTGACTGATGATCATGGTGTGGCGAAAATCAGTGCTGCTACAAAATTAAGTTTATGGTCGCCCGAAAATCCGAAGTTGTATGAAGTATTTGTGATTTCCGGCACCGATACTTTGAAAGATCAGATTGGATTTCGTTGTGTTGAAACAAAAGGCTATGATATTTTATTGAATAAAAAACCGGTTTTATTAAAAGGGATTTGCATTCATGAAGAAGTGCCAACACGCGGTGCACGCGCCTATAGCATGGAAGATGCAGAGTTGTTGTTGGGTTGGGCAAAAAGTTTAGGATGTAATTATGTTCGTTTGGCGCATTATCCGCACAATGAAAACATGACCCGTTTGGCGGATAAAATGGGATTGATGGTTTGGTCGGAAATTCCAGTGTACTGGACCATTGAGTGGAGCAATCCACTCGTGCTGGCGAATGCTAAAAATCAGTTGACGGAAATGATTATGCGTGATAAAAATAAAGCGTCGGTAGTGATTTGGTCGATGGCCAATGAAACTCCTTTAAGTGCGCCGCGCTTAACTTTTTTGAAAAGTTTAATTGATCTTACGCGACAATTGGATAGCACCCGTTTGATTTCAGCGGCGTTGGAAGTACATAATTCCGATAAAAACACCATGATGATTGATGATGCTTTAGGGGAATATCTGGATGTGCTGGGCTGCAATGAATACATAGGTTGGTATGGTGATAAAAAACCCGAGGCCTGCGATGATATTTCATGGAAAACAATTTACAACAAACCTTTGGTGATCAGTGAAACCGGTGCTGATGCAGCTTATGGTTTACATGGTGGAACCAATGAGAGATTCACTGAAGAGTATCAGGAAAATTATTTTAAACATCAATTGGGAATGTTGAACAAAATAGAATTTTTAAGAGGTATTTCTCCATGGATCCTTGCCGATTTCAGATCTCCGAGACGACCACTTCCAACTGTTCAGGATTTCTGGAACCGTAAAGGATTGATCTCTGAACACGGTGAAAAGAAAAAAGCATTTTATGTGGTGAAAAGTTTTTATGAAAACTGGAAATTGAAAAAATAAAATATGGAGAACAATAAAGAATTGATTCAAAAATTTTATACTTCTTTTCAAGGAGGCCAGTATAGAGTGATGCAAGCGTGTTACGCTGATGATGCAACTTTTTCTGATTCGGTTTTTAAAGACCTGGATGCTAAAAAAACAAAAGCAATGTGGCACATGCTGACCACTGGCAGCAAAGATTTTAAGTTGACTTTTCAAAATATTAAAGTCGATGAAAATTCAGCTTCCTGTGATTGGGTGGCTGAATATACTTTTTCATTAACCAATAGAAAGGTAGTCAACCGGGTTCATGCAGAGTTTAAAATTCAGGATGGAAAAATTATTTCGCATCGGGATGCATTTGATTTTTATGCCTGGGCTTTTCAGGCTTTTGGTTTTAAAGGCTTGTTGTTGGGGTGGACCTCAAAATTCCAGCATGCCGTGCAAATAAAATCTGCTGAAAAGTTAAATGTGTTTGTCGAGAAGAATATAGAATATCAGTAGCAATAGCTTGTATTTGTTGGGATTTGTTGGGTTGGGGTTTTCCTCTTTATTTTTTTTATTTACTTTTAAGCGTTTCCTGTTGGGTATAAAAGGGAATATTGTATTTTGATTTTACTTTTTTAATGAAGATTATTTTAAAAAGCATATTTCTTGTAGTTGTTAATTTATACTCATTAACTCTATTTGCTGCCACCAAAACCTGGGATGGGGGAGGAGGAGATGCCAATTGGATGACTGCCGCAAATTGGGATTCAGATGTTGCTCCGGTGGCCGGTGATGATTTGATTTTTGATGGATCAGTACAAACTACATGCGCTAACAATTTTGCAGCAGCTACCAGTTTTGCTTCTATTTCTTTTGCTGCAACGGCAAGTGCCTTTACTTTATCCGGCAATTCTGTAACCATAACAGGAGGTGCAACAGCAATAACAGCTAACAATACCAGTTTAACGATGACTATTGGAAATAATATTATTTTCAGTACTGCGGCGCCAACTATAACAACGGTATCTGGAGGAACGCTAGCAATATCAGGAACCATTGCCAACGGAGGTTTGCTGATTACAACTACCTGTGATGGCACCTTGACTTTGTCGGGTGTTATTAGTGGGACAGGTGGATTTACAAAAAATGGTGCGGGTACCTGTACTATGTCGGCAGGCAATACTATGAATGGAACAACTATAATCTCTGCCGGAACACTTGATTTTGGAGGAGTTTCCGGTGTTGTGGCCGGACCTATTGTTAACAATTCAGCCATGATTATAAGTGGAACATCAGGTGCTGATTTTACAACTGTTATTTCTGGTACCGGTACCCTTACTACTACCACCACCAACTCTACTTTGTCGGGAAACAATACTTATTCAGGTCTCACAACCATATCCAGCGGAAAAATTAATATCACTAATGCAAATTCTTTGGGTGCCACGAGTGCGGGTACAATAATCAATAGCACCGGAACAATAGTGGTTAAAGCCTCAGTTACCTTTGCTGCAGAACCATTGACTATTAATTCTACTGGTACTCTTCGAACTTCCAACAACGGCTCCAACGACATTGGTGATTACACCGGAGCAATAACTTTGGGAACCAATACTCCGGATTTTTACTGTTACGATGCCAATGATGTACTTACTTTAAGTGGAGTGATTTCAGGAGCATTTACTGCTAGGTTTGGTCGATTTGGTCCTTCAACCGGAGGGATTGTGCGATTGTCGGCTGCAAATACATATAGTGGCAACACTGAATTATACGCCGGTATTTTGCAATTGGGTGCTGCTGGAGTAATTAATGATGCAAGTAATTTTGTTGCGGCTGGCGGTACATTTTCAACCGGTGTTACTAGCGGTTATAGTGAAACCCTTGGAACACTTACGTTGAATGCCAATACTAAAATTGCTTTGGGAACCGGAGTTCATACATTAAATTTTGCGGCAAGTAACGGAACAACATGGACGGCTGCCAAGTTGTTGCGCATTACGGGCTGGCAGGGAGGTTTTGACTGTACCAGCGGAACCTCGGGCAGGATTTATACGGGTTCAAGCGCCGAGCTTTCTGCTGCAAAATTAGCTGAGATATTTTTTACGCATCCTATAAGTCAATTGCCTTATACTGCCTGTCAGCTGAGTGATGGGGAAATTGTTCCAACCGGTACACTTCCTGTAAAGCTTATTTCATTTGACGGAAAGCTGAAAGAAGATAAAGTGCAATTAGAGTGGATTACTGCAAGTGAAATAAATAGTGAATATTTTGAAATCATGCGTTCTAACGACGGATATAATTTTGAAAGCATAGGTAAAATAAATGCTGCAGGTAACAGCGTTGATTTTTTGAATTATGTGTTTTATGATCCTTCTCCGTTGAATGTAGTGAATTATTACAAATTAGTGCAGTATGATTTTGATGGAGCGAGTGAAGAATTTAAAATAATAGCTGTCAGCATTAATAAAAATGAATTTAAAATGAATGCCTTGTATCCAAATCCATCGTTGAATTTTATTACAGTAAATTTTCAATCGGAAGTAGCTGAAGCTTATTTATTAAGTATAGTGGATGAACAGGGCAAGGAACATTATTCGGCTGTTGTTGCCGGAATTGAAGGAGAAAATAAATTTAATTTATCCACCGCTTCTTTCCCTAATGGAAGTTATTTTGTGAAAATCATTGGTTCGCAAAATAAAATTATCACCAGCAAAATTGTAATTCAACATTAATTGTCTGAACCTTGATGCACTTGATTAAAGGATTCAAGGATTTCTCTCGCGAATGTAGTTTCAGATTTAGCGCAGCGTAATCTGAAACGGTTTCCTTTTGGGAATTTTCAATTCCCGGCGATTGCAAATCGCCCATCATGAAATATTTCAGATTACGCTGCGCTAAATCTGAAATTACGTCCTCATCCTTTAATCAAGTGCATCAAGGTTCAGACATTTTCTTTCCGTACAATTTTTTCCATTTAGCAAAAAAACACGCACAATTACGCTCCCTTTTTTGAATAATTCATCCCCATTTGTGCGCGTACACGGAACGATTTTATTCCTTTTGTGAATGATTCACTACCCGCCTCTGTATCTGCTCCCTTTAACTTTGTAAATAAGGCCCTTGAGGAGTTTTGTTTCGGCAAAATAAAACAAAATAAAGGGAGGAATTTATAAATCTAATTTAAATCTAAACACATGAAAAACAAATCATCTACAAAAGAGAAACATGAATGGGGATTCAGTGTTCCCGGTATGAGGTGTCTTGCGATTTTAGCAGTATTTATGCTGCTTGCAGGGACATCCACAAAATTGTTGGCTCAATTGCCTGCAGGTTTTGTGACCAGAAAATTAACCACTAACAACATTAAGGAGTGCGTGAAAATAGAACACGCACCTGACGGCAGAATTTTTATGGCCGAGAGAGGTGGTATTCTTAAAGTGCTTAAGGATGGAGTAGTATCAACCATTACTACTGTAAGTACTACTACAGACAACGAGCAGGGATTTTTAGGAATGGCCCTTCACTCCAGTTTTGCTCAGAATGGTAAACTGTATGTATATTATACAGCGCCCGACAAAACAAAACATTTTTTAGATGTGATTGTTTTGGATGCAGCGAGTCAGGTAGTATCGTCTACACGTCTTATGGAATTTGATCCGATTTTAAACGGATACCATAACGGAGGCGCGATGGTGTTTAAAAATGGTTATTTGTATTTGTGTATCGGTGAAAGTAATTCACAGGATTATGCGCAGCAATTGAATACTTACCGTGGTAAAGTATTGCGTTTGCTGGACGATGGTCAGCCAGCACCTGGTAACCCATATTATAATACTTCTGGTGCAAACCGTCAGCAAAAAAGTATTTGGGCAATAGGTATGCGTAATCCATGGTCGATGAGCATGGATCCTGTTACCCAAAAATTATATGTTGGAAACGTAGGTGGAGGTTATGAGGAGATCAATGATGTAACGGCTCCTGATCCGGCAAAAAATTATGATTATGGTTGGGGAGCAGCAGGTCAGTCGGGTCCGGGTCAGGTTTCCGGAACTATATTGCCTGCATTTTGCTACAATAAAACCACCTGGTATACGCCAACCACTCAGGGTGATTGGGGGGCAAATACGTGTGCGATAACGTCAGGAACTTTTTTTAATCCTACCAACACCAATTATCCGAATGAATACAAAAACAAATTTTATTTCGGTGACTGGTGTGCGGGGTGGTTGAGAAGTTTGAATCCTAGTAATCCGTCGGCAGGTTTTCAGGAACTTTTTCCAAGCGGATTCGGAAGAATTTTAGGATTGAGTATTGGTATTGATGGTAACATATATTATAGTGAATATGCCAATACAGGAAATATCTGGAGGATAGAATATACTTTATCAAATACGCCGATAGTTGTCAATCAGCCAGCCAGTCAAACGGTATATGCTCAGGATGCAGTAACGTTTAGTGTTTCAGCATCGGGGACAGGGCCATTGAATTACAAATGGCAAAAAAACGGAGTAGATATTCCGGGAGCAACATCCAGTACTTATGTAATTAATTCTGCGGTGGTATCTGACGGAGGAAATTATAAAGCAATAGTATCCAATGCTTATGGAGACGCTACAAGTAATGAAGCTGCTTTAACAGTATTGCCTTATAATGCCATTCCGGTGGCACACATAACTTCACCGGCTTCTACAGTAACAGCAAGTGTATTGGATGTGGTGAATTATTCGGGAACTGCTACTGATAATGAAGACGGAACATTGCCGGCATCAGCTTACGAGTGGGAAGTTCGTGTTTTCCATAAAGATTGCGGAACATGTGAGCACTGGCATCCCGGTCCGGCAGCAGCCGACGGAGTGACGTCAGGATCTTTCATCGCCGATAACGGGGGAGAAACTTCTTCTAACGTTTGGTTCCGATTGATGTTAAGAGTAACTGATTCACAAGGAAGAGTGGGTGTTGATTCAGTGGATCTTCAACCTAATAAAGTGGTGTTGACTGTAAAAAGCAGCAAACCAGGTTTGCAGGTGGTTATCGGTTCAACGTCTATTACTCCATATGACAAAACGCAAGTGGTAAATAATGCAACTAGCATCATTGCAATATCTCCACAAACTATAGGTGATACGGTGTATACTTTTACTTCATTTGATCATGGTGGTCCGGCTTCACAAAGTTTCAGAGTGCCAAATGTGAACACTACGTACAAAGCTAATTTTTCTGCGGCTTATGTAAATAATACCAACATTGCTTTGAATAAATTGGCAATATCTTCATCAGATAAAACAGTTGGAAATAATGGGCCTAAAGCGGTTGATGGAAATTATACTTCCCGTTGGGAAAGTAAATATTCCGATCCGCAATATTTAGTAGTTGATTTGGGCGCTGTGTATAATGTTACACGTGTAAAAATTACTTGGGAAAATGCGATGGCCAAAAATTATGAAATTCAAACATCGAACGACACATTAAGTTGGACGCCAATCAAATCTGTGTTAAACAATTCAACAGCATTGAATGAGTGGACTAATTTATCAGGTTCAGGAAGATATATCAGAATTTATGGAACAGCAAGAACATCTGTTTACGGATATTCTATTTATGAATTTGAAGTGTTTGGTGCATTGGCACCGGGAGCAAATGTTAGTCCAACGGTAAGCATTACCTCTCCTGCTAACAATGCAACTTTTGCTTCACCGGCTGATATCGTTCTTTCAGCCAACGCAGCTGATGCCGATGGTACAGTGAGTAAAGTTGATTTTTACAATGGAGCTACTTTATTAGGTACTGATAATTCAGCGCCATACACTTACACCTGGTCAGCCGTAGCTGCGGGAACTTATGCTATCACAGCAAGAGCAACCGACAATCAAAATGCAGTAACGGCTTCTTCTGCTGTAAATGTTACAGTAACAGGAGTTGTTTCCTCTAATTTAGCTTTAAATAAAACCACAGATTTTTCAACTGTATTGACAGGTAGTGGCAACGTTTCAGCGAACGCAGTAGATGGAAATATTAACTCAAGATGGGAAACTGAATTTGCTGATCCGCAATGGATATCGGTAAATCTTGGAGCTAAATATGATATCAACAGAGTTAAAATTACTTGGGAAAATGCAATGGCAAAAACTTATGTAATTCAAACTTCTAATGATGGATTAAGCTGGACTGATGTTAAACCGGTAGCAAACAATGCTGATCCGATTAATGATAATACTTTAACAGGATCGGGTCAGTTTGTTAGAATTTACGGAACAGAAAGAACTACCGCTTACGGCTATTCAATTTTCGAATTGGAAGTGTATGGTACTTTGTCTGCAGCCAATGTAAATCCAACTGTAAGCATCACATCACCTGCTAACAACGCAACATTTACAACGCCAGCAAACATTGCTATTACGGCTAATGCAGCCGATGCAGATGGAACAGTAAGTAAAGTTGATTTTTACAATGGTGCTACTTTATTAGGCACTGATGCAACTTCACCATATGCTTTCACATGGACAGGTGTTACAGTTGGAACTTATGCTATCACAGCAAAAGCAACTGATAATTCAAATGCAGTAGTAACATCATCAGCAGTGAATGTAACGGTAAATGCACCTGCAAATGTAAATCCAACAGTAAGCATCACTTCTCCTGCAAACAATGCAACTTTCACAGCACCTGCAAGCATAGCTATTACAGCTAATGCAGCCGATGCTGATGGAACAGTTAGCAAAGTTGATTTTTACAATGGAGCTACTTTATTAGGAACAGCAACAACAGCACCTTATGCTTTCACATGGAACAACGTTGCAGCAGGAACTTATGCTATCACAGCAAAAGTAACCGACAACGCCAATGCAGCAGTAACATCAGCTGCAGTAAATGTTGTAGTGAATGCACAGGTAAGTGGTTCTAATTTGGCCTTGAATAAATTAACATGGTCATCATCCAACGAAAATGGTGGAACACCTGCTCAAGGTGCAACCGACGGTGTGGCGAACACACGTTGGGCAAGTAAATTTTCCGACCCACAATGGATCACTGTTGATTTAGGCGCAGTGTATGATATCAACCGCGTGAAAATTACCTGGGAAAATGCAAAAGGTAAAAATTACGAAGTACGTGTTGGTACCGATACTGTAAACTGGACAACCATTAAACCGGTAACAGGGAATACGGCTTTGGTGAACGACTGGACTGGATTAAGCGGAACAGGCAGATACGTTAGAATTTACGGAACAGTAAGAACAACGGCTTACGGATATTCTATCTTTGAACTAGAAGTTTATGGTTCTCTTCCTGCAGTTGCCAATGTAAATCCAACAGTAAATATCACTTCACCTGCAAACAACGCAACGTTTACATCACCAGCAAGCATAGCTATTACAGCTACTGCAGCTGATGCTGACGGAACAGTAAGCAAAGTTGATTTTTACAATGGTGCTACATTATTGGGAACAGCAACAACTGCTCCTTATGCCTTTACATGGAACAATGTTGCAGCAGGAACTTATGCCATCACAGCAAAAGTAACCGACAACGCTAATGCAGTAGTAACATCAACTGCAGTGAATGTTGTGGTGAATGCAGCGGCAAATGTAAATCCAACAGTAAGCATCACATCACCTGCAAACAATGCAACGTTTACATCTCCTGCAAGTATAGGGATTGTGGCTGATGCAGCCGATGCAGATGGAACAGTAAGCAAAGTTGATTTTTACAATGGTGCTACTTTATTGGGAACAGCAACTGCTGCTCCGTATTCTTTCTCATGGACAGGAGTTACTCCCGGAACTTATGCTATTACAGCACAAGTAACCGACAACGCCAATTCAGTAGTAACATCAGCTGTAGTGAATGTTGTAGTGAATGCTCCGGCCAATGTGAATCCAACAGTAAGCATCACTTCACCTGCAAACAATACATCGTTTACATCACCTGCAACTATAGCTATTACAGCTGATGCAGCCGATGCTGATGGTACTGTGAGCAAAGTTGAATTTTACAATGGTGCTACTTTATTGGGAACAGCAACAACTGCTCCTTATGCTTTCACTTGGAACAATGTAGCGGTAGGTGTTTATACTATCACAGCAAAAGCAACTGATAATTCAAATGCAGTAGTAACATCAGCTGCAGTCAATGTAACAGTGAACGCACCGGCCAATGTAAATCCAACTGTAAGCATCACTTCACCAGCCAACAATGCAACGTTTTCATCTCCTGCAACTATAGCTATTACAGCTAATGCAGCCGATGCTGACGGAACAGTAAGCAAAGTTGATTTTTATAATGGAGCTACTTTATTGGGAACAGATGCAACAGCACCTTATGCTTACACATGGAGTGGAGTTGCCGCAGGAACTTATGCTATCACAGCAAAAGTAACCGATAACGCCAATGCAGTAGTAACATCAGCTGCGGTAAATGTTACGGTGAATGCAAGCAATGTAAATCTTGCTTTAAACAAAACCACTTGGTCATCATCCAATGAAAACACAGGAACAATGCCTGCTTACAAAGCAACGGATGGTATTGCAAATACACGATGGTCAAGTAAGTTTTTGGATCCACAATGGATCACAGTTGATTTAGGCGCAGTGTATGATATCAACCGAGTAAAAATTACCTGGGAAAATGCAAAAGGTAAAAATTACGAAGTACGTGTTGGTACCGATACTGTAAACTGGACAATCCTAAAACCGGTAACAGGAAATACAGCAACAGTAAACGATTGGACTGGCTTAAGCGGAACTGGTCGCTATGTTAGAATTTACGGAACAGTAAGAACAACTGCTTACGGATATTCTATCTTCGAACTGGAAGTTTATGGTAACGGAGTTACACCTCCGCCTGCACCAGCTCTTGCTGCAATTGAAGAAGAATCTGCAACAACTGTGGTTGATTTAATTTCAGTAAAAGAAGGAATGATGTCTTATCCGAATCCTTTCAGTACTGAACTTACAATCATCGCTTTGTTTCAAGGAAGTGAAGATGTGAATCTTGTCATCTTTGATGTGAATGGTTCTTTAGTTGTCAATCAGAAATTTGAAAATACTTCTGGTCACTTCGAACAAAGAATTGTTGTTGAAAATTTAGCTGAGGGTAATTATATATTGAAATTAATGTCGGGTAACGAAGTGTTTACCCAGAAATTAGTTAAATACTAAGAATACACAGTAGTGTAAATTTTTAAAAATGTTTATTATGAAATGGCTCCTCTGAAAAGAGGGGCCATTTTTTTGTCTGAACAATTGCATCTTCTTTACCGCACAATTGACTACCTCTTTTTTTTATTTCGCAGAACAATTTTGATCCCTTTGTGAATGATTTGTTCCCTTCAATAGCAGCATATGAGCGTAGTTTTGTGAAGAAGATCTTCATGGTGTTTTGATTTTTTAGGAAAGCAAAAACAATGAAGGTTATAAATCTAATTTAAAACTAAAGGAATGAAAAAGAAATCAACAGAAGGATCGCATGTGCGGAGACGAAATGTTTCGGGCATGCGGTATTTTTCGTTAGTAGCATTTTTACTGCTGTTAATGGGAATACCAACGGAGATGTTAGCTCAATTGCCGGAAGGCTTTGTGAAAAACAAACTAACAAACAACAACATTGCAAACGGTGTAAAAATGGAACATGCACCCGATGGCAGAATTTTTATTGCCGAATTAGGCGGTAACTTGAAAGTGCTTCAAAACGGAGTGGTAACACTGGTTCATACCGTTAGTACAAATACCAATGATGAGCAGGGATTGTTGGGGATAGTCCTTCATTCCAGTTTCGCTCAAAATGGTAAATTGTATTTGTATTATACAGCACCCGACAAATCAAAACATTTTTTAGATATGATTGTTGTGGATGGTAATAACCAGGTAGTATCGTCTACCCGCATTATGGAATTTGATCCGATTTTAAACGGCTACCATAACGGAGGAGCGATGGTATTTAAAAATGGTTATTTGTATATCTGTATCGGAGAAAGTAATGCTCCTCAATACGCAAATGATTTGACTACATACCGCGGTAAAGTATTGCGTTTATTGGATGACGGTAATCCGGCACCTGGTAATCCATACTACAATACTTCTGGCGCAAACCGTCAGCAAAAAAGTATTTGGGCAATTGGAATGAGAAATCCATGGACCATGAATATGGATGCCACTACTCAAAAAATATATGTGAGCAACGTAGGAGGAACTTATGAAGAGATCAATGATGTAACGGCTCCCGATGCTGCAAAAAATTACAATTATGGTTGGGCAGCATCTGGCAAATCGGGTTCTGAGCAGGACGCAGGAACTATTTTGCCTGTGTTTGGTTATGCCGGAGCAGAGGCAGTACAAAAGTGGATGTCACCCACTACGGAAGGTACCTGGCCAGCGGGATCTTGTGCAATAACCACAGGAGCATTTTTCAATCCGACAAACACCAATTATCCGGCAGAATACAAAAACAGATTTTATTTTTCCGACTGGTGTCAGCAATGGATAAGAAGTATCAATCCTAATAACACAGCAGGTTATCAGACTGATTTCGCCGATCAGGGTTTCAACAGAATTTTAGGATTGAGTGTTGGTTTGGATGGAAACCTCTATTATATTGAACATGCAGGTGGTGGAAATATTTATAGATTGGAATATACTTTATCTAATACACCGATAATAGTAAATGATCCGGCTACTCAAACAGTGTATGCTCAGGATGCAGTTTCTTTTTCAGTAGCGGCATCAGGTGCAAATCCTAAAACTTACCAATGGCAAAAAAATGGCACAAACATTTCAGGGGCAACAGCTAGTACCTACTCCATCAGTTCTGTAGTGGCAGCAAATGCAGGTAATTACCGAGCAATTGTGAGCAATAGCTATGGTGCTGATACAAGTGCAGCAGGAGTATTAACTGTGTTGGCTTACAATGCAATTCCGGTAGCGCACATTACATCGCCTGCATCTACAGTAACAGCAAGTGTTTTGGATGTAGTGAATTATTCAGGAACAGGAACTGATAGTGAAGACGGAACATTGCCAGCATCTGCCTACAATTGGGAAGTTCGTGTTTTCCACAAGGATTGCGGAACATGTGAGCACTGGCATCCCGGTCCGGCAGCAGCCGACGGAGTTACGTCAGGATCTTTCATCGCCGATAACGGAGGTGAAGCTTCTTCTAACGTTTGGTTCCGTTTGATTTTAAGAGTGACGGATTCTAACGGAAGAGTTGGAACGGATTCAGTAGATCTTCAACCGAATAAAGTAGTGTTGTCGGTAAGCGCCAGCACGCCCGGTTTGCAAGTGGTTATAGGATCATCATCCATTACTCCATACAACAAAACACAGGTGGTAAACAATGCAATTAATATCACTGCAATCACACCACAAACAGTAGGTGATACTATTTATACTTTCACTTCATGGAACCATGGTGGTGCGGCTTCACAAAGCATCCGTGTTCCAAATGTGAATACTTCTTACCATGCTAATTTTTCTAAAGCATATGTAAGCAATACCAATTTGGCCCTGAACAAATATGCCCGTGCATTGTCTATACAAGGAGGCAATACTGCTGCTAAAGCGGTAGATGGCGATATGAATTCTCGCTGGGAAAGCCAGTCTTACGATGCGCAATGGATCACCGTTAATTTAGGTGCGGTTTACGATATCAATCGTGTGAAAATTTATTGGGAAAATGCAATGGCGAAAAATTATGATATCCAGGTTTCAATGGATTCTATCGACTGGTCATCCACTATTAAATCGGTACAGAATAATTCTGCCGCTATAAATGAGTGGAGCAATTTATCAGGGTCTGGTAAATATGTTAGAATTTACGGTACAGAAAGAACAACCAACTACGGCTATTCCATTTTTGAATTGCAGGTTTTTGGCGCTTTGGCTCAGGGAGGATCTAATCAAAACCCAACAGTAAGCGTTACATCACCGGCGAACAATGCAACGTTCTCATCTTCTGCAAACATCGATATTACAGCGACTGCAGCTGATGCAGACGGAACAGTAAGTAAAGTTGATTTTTACAATGGAGCTACTTTGTTAGGAACAGATATCACTTCTCCATATGCATATACATGGAACAATGTTGCAGCTGGAAATTATGTTATCACAGCAAAAGCAACTGATAATGCCAATGCAGTCACCACTTCTTCAACAGTGAATGTTGTAGTAAATGCAGCAACAGCAACTAACGTGGCGTTAAACAAAACTACTTATGCAACTTCAGTTTTGGGAGGCAATTCTAAAGCGAATGCAGTAGATGGTAATGTTAACTCCCGTTGGGAAAGTAATTTTTCTGATCCGCAATCTATCACAGTTGATTTGGGTGCTGTTTATGACATCAGCCGAGTACACATTGTATGGGAAAATGCAAAAGCAAAAAATTATTTGGTTTTGGCATCTAACGATACTTTGAGCTGGCCTGATACTTTGAAAACGGTAGTTAACAATGATCAGAATGATAACAACTGGACAGGCTTAACAGCGAGTCGCCGTTTTGTTAGAATTTACGGAACAGAAAGAACAACTCCTTACGGCTATTCAATTTTCGAATTGGAAGTATATGGTGTTGCAGCTGGAGCGTCTAATCAAAATCCAACAGTAAGCATCACATCACCGGCTAACAATGCAACGTTTGCAGAAGCATCTAATATTGCTATTACAGCGACTGCAGCTGACGCCGATGGAACAGTAAGTAAAGTTGATTTTTACAATGGAGCTACTTTGTTAGGAACAGATAACACTTCTCCATATGCTTATACATGGAATGGAGTTGCCGCAGGAACTTATGCTCTCACAGCAAAAGCAACTGATAATGCCAATGCAGTCACCACTTCTTCAACAGTGAATGTTGTAGTAAATGCAGCAACAGCAACTAACGTGGCGTTAAACAAAACTACTTATGCAACTTCAGTTTTGGGAGGCAATTCTAAAGCGAATGCAGTAGATGGTAATGTTAACTCCCGTTGGGAAAGTAATTTTTCTGATCCGCAATCTATCACAGTTGATTTGGGTGCTGTTTATGACATCAGCCGAGTACACATTGTATGGGAAAATGCAAAAGCAAAAAATTATTTGGTTTTGGCATCTAACGATACTTTGAGCTGGCCTGATACTTTGAAAACGGTAGTTAACAATGATCAGAATGATAACAACTGGACAGGCTTAACAGCTAGTCGCCGCTTTGTTAGAATTTACGGAACAGAAAGAACAACTCCTTATGGTTATTCAATTTTCGAATTGGAAGTATATGGAATTTTACCAGGTGGTTCCAATGTAAATCCAACAGTAAACATCACATCACCGGCGAACAATGCAACGTTTACATCTCTTGCAAGTATCGCTATTACAGCAAATGCAGTCGATGTAGATGGAACAGTAAGCAAAGTTGATTTTTACAATGGTGCAACTTTATTGGGAACTGATAACACTTCTCCATATGCTTACACATGGAATGGAGTTGCTGCGGGAACTTATGCTATCACAGCAAAAGCAACTGATAATGCAAATGCAGTAACTACCTCTTCAACAGTAAATGTTGTGGTGAATGCGCCTTCAAATACCAATTTGGCTTTGAACAAAACTACCTGGGCATCGTCTATTGAAAACGGTGGAACTCAGGCTGTAAAAGCAACCGATGGTGTGGCGAACTCACGTTGGTCAAGTATCTTTGCCGATCCGCAATCATTAACGGTGAATTTAGGTGCTGTATATGACATCAACGAAGTGAAAATTACTTGGGAAGGTGCAAAAGGGAAAAATTATCTGATCCTTGTATCTAACGATACCATCCACTGGGATACTCTTAAAACAGTAATTAACAACAGTGCATTGGTAAACGACTGGACCGGATTGTCAGGTACAGGACAATACATCAGAATGTACGGAACAGAAAGAGCAACCAATTACGGATATTCTATATTCGAACTGGAAGTGTATGGTTCTCAACCGGCACCGGCACCGGCTGAGGAAGCTACAACAACTGCTGTTGAATTGATTTCTGTAGAAGAAGGGGTAATGGTTTATCCTAATCCTTTCAGCTATGAACTCACGGTGATTGCTTTGTTTGAAAGTTCTGAAAATGTAATCCTTCTCCTCCTTGATGCGAACGGATCTACAGTAGTAAGTCAGAACTATGAAAATAATTCAGGTCACTTTGAACGTAAAATCAATGTTGAAAATCTGGCTTCAGGTACTTATGTATTGAAATTGATTTCTGGTACACAAGTATTTACTCAGAAACTGATTAAACATTAGGAACAACAAGGAATTTAAGTGATTTCCTTAATACAATGCCCCTTCTTTGCGGAAGGGGCATTTTTTGTGCGTACAAAATTAGACTTCAATCGTACAATTTTTTCCTCCATGGGGGTGATCATTCTCGTTCAACCAGATATAACCCGATAAATTAATTATTATGAAAAGAATAGTAAAATATCTGCAGGTAGTCATCGTGATCTCTTTGATTACATTTATTTTTTTCACGTATAATCATCCTGATTTTATATTGTGGGTGAGCATTGTTTCCTGTATTTTTTTCAGTGCATTGCTTTATCAGTTGATAGTAATTAATACAATACTGGAGCAAGAAATGCATATCAATGATAGTTTGGAAACTATTTCCAGAGGAGTGGTGGTTTATTCCGATCCTTTCAGAAAGGAATATACGGTACAGGCCTTGTTGAAATCGAAAGTGGCTGTTGATATGGCTTTGGTAGATATGAAAGGGAATGTAGTGATGAAAAAGAAATTTATCAATCCCACCGGTTATTTTGAAGGCAATATTTCACTGGAGTCTTTTTCTTCGGGAATTTATGATCTTAACTTAGTGTCGGGAAGCTGTTTATTTACGCACCGTTTGGTGAAACGCTAAAAGATAATTATTTGTAATACTTCGCCTCCTTGCATTAAACAGCAAGGAGGTTTTTTTGTTTTTTGCCCCATAAAAAATCGCTGGATGTGCTGAAATACTGCGCACAAAATTAGCTTCAATCTGTACAATTTTTTCCGCCAAAAGATTTTCGACTTCGTTTATTTGTTAGAGACAAACATTTAATATTTAAATCATCATGAAAACAATTTTAAAGTACATCCCAATTTTTTTAGCAGTGCTCTTCACTCTTTTTGTAGTGGTGCAATACAATGATCCAGATCCGGAAGTATGGATGAGCATTTATGGCTTTGCAGTTATTTGCTCATTGTTGGTTTTCTTCAATAAGATCAACAAAATGATATTGGTTGTAGCTATAGTTTTTTACGCAGCAGGATGTTTTTACTTATTCCCTCCTTCATTTGAAGGCGTTGGCACGTCGATGAAGTGTACTCCGAACGTTGAGCTTGCCCGAGAATCATTAGGCTTGCTGATTTGTTCTTTCGCAATGTTGTTTTTGTTTTTTCAGGTCAGAAGACAAGATAAGGTACAAACAGGAAAATAAATTTTTTCAATTGAATATTATGGAAAATAAAACCTATCAGGCAGATGTAAATGAAGTTCAGTCTTTTTTACTGAACATCATTTCTTTACAAATGAAAGAATTGGCGCTGCTGAGTTTTAAGCAATTGCTGAGTGAAATTTCAACTGCTGAAACCAATACTACTTTTTATATTGCCTATAGTACAGTGTGGAAATATTCAGGAAAAGAAAAATTGATGTTGAGCGAAAATGATTTGAAGCGTGCTGATGAAATTAGAAAAGGATGGGTGATAAAAGATTGGACCACCGATCAGGCTTGTCGCGCATTGTTATTACTTTCTTTATCCAATCATGAGAAAACAACTTTTGTAAAAACCTTAA
Organism: Flavobacteriales bacterium; assembly: GCA_023251095.1. Lineage (GTDB taxonomy): Bacteria > Bacteroidota > Bacteroidia > Flavobacteriales_C > JAHEZL01. The sequence continues at coordinate 97,084 of JAHEZL010000014.1, read as the reverse complement.
ATAATTTAGCAGGTGCTGCTGATGTGAGTGAATTGGTGGCTTTGTATTTAGCGCTGCCTCTTTTGCCTTATCCTGAAAGTCTTTGCGACAGGGCTGCGGAAGGTGTAAGAAATAATATGACAGTGGTGTACGATGCCATTGCATTAAACAATCCTTTTCCGGCAGCTTACTTAAATGAAAATGCCTGGAACCAATTGGTGCTGAAAGGAATTTTCAACAATCGTCCTTTAGGTCAAATCGTTAATCTGGATCAGCGGGCCAATGAAAAATTAGCAGGTATGATCAGTTCGTTTGCCCATGAACGTTGGGCTGCCGGAAGATCGGTAAGTGCCGAGGCATGGAGATGTGTTGCGCCTTTTATCAATGAAAATTTTCTGTCTGATATTGAAAAAGTGATAGAGCACAGCAATCCTATCGAACAAAAAGCAGCAGCACTGGCCTGCGCCACCAGCTCTTTTCCTGAAGCAAAAAAATTATTGAATCAGCGCGCAGATTTAAAAATGCTGATTGAAGAAAAACAATTGAGTTGGCAAATATTAAGTGAAGAACTAAGCAATTTTTAAACCTTTAAATACTACTGTTATGATGCTAATTGATCCACACATTCACATGACATCCCGCACAACGGATGATTATGAAGCGCTACAAAAATCAGGTGTTGTAGCCATTATTGAACCGGCCTTCTGGCTCGGTCAGCCACGAACTGAAATTGGTTCTTTTAAAGATTATTTCAACAGCTTAATCGGCTGGGAGCGTTTTCGCGCGAGTCAGTTCGGTATCAAACATTATTGCACCATCGGACTCAATTCGAAAGAAGCCAACAATGAACCTTTGGCCGATGAGGTGATGGAAATTTTACCCATGTTTTTGTGCAAAGAAGGAGTAGTGGGAATTGGTGAAATTGGTTATGATGACATGACTGCAGCAGAAGATAAATATTTCCGCATCCAGCTGGAAATGGCCAGAAAAATGAATCTCGTGGTGCAAATCCATACACCGCACCGCGATAAAAAAGCGGGCACCATCCGCAGTATGGAAGTGTGCATGGAACATGGCATTTCTCCTTCAATGGTGATAGTGGATCACAACAATGAAGAAACTGTGAAAGATGTTCTCGACAGAGGTTTCTGGGCGGCATTTACTATTTATCCTTCTACCAAAATGGGTAATGAAAGAATGGTTGAAATTGTGAAACAATACGGAAGTAAAAATATAATGATTAACAGCGCTGCCGACTGGGGGAAAAGTGATCCGCTGGCAGTTCCTAAAACTGCAGCTTTAATGCTGGAGAAAGGTTTGACACAGGAAGATGTGCGTTTGGTGTGTTATCAAAATGCCTTAACGTCTTTCGGACAAAGCGGACAATTTAATGAAAAAGATTGGTTGGCTGTGGAGGTGGATCAACGTGAAAAATTTTCGGGCAATTCGGTTTTAAGAGGTGGTCAGGCACCAAGAATTGACGGTGCTTCCAACATTATTGTTTAACAAGAAAAAACAAGTGCTATGAAGAATTATATGAAATATTTAAGATTGATGAGGCCGGCAAATGTTGTTACGGCGGTAGCGGATATCCTTTTAGGATATGCAGCTTCAGGTGCAGTGGTGAACGTTTTTTCAGAAAACTTCTCTTTTCATATTCTTATAGCATTGGTTATATCTACTATGGGTTTGTATAGCGGAGGTGTGGTTTTAAATGATGTTTTTGATGCTGAGCTGGATGCTGTGGAACGACCGGAACGACCGATTCCAAGTGGTGCAGTATCGCTTAAAAAAGCAGCGCTGTTGGGTGTTTTTTTATTGCTGATAGGAATTGGTGCGGCTTTCCAGGCTTCGGTGTTGAGCGGTGTAATAGCGTTGTTTATCAGTGTTCTGGTGGCAATGTACAATGCTTATGGAAAACATCAGATGGTGTTTGGGCCTTTAAATATGGGAGCTTGCCGAGGAATGAATGTATTGTTGGGTGTCAGCGCGATACCTGCAATGGTTAGTGAATTATGGTTTATTTCTCTCATTTCAATTCTCTACATAGCGGCAATTACGATGATCAGCAGAGGAGAAATAAACGGAGGAAGTAAAAAAATAATGTTTGGCGCACTGATCATTTATTTGTTTGTAGTGCTCAGCGTTGTTGCTTTGTGTTCTCTACCACAATACAAAATAATTTACACCATTCCCTTTCTGTTATTGTTTGTGTATCTCACTTTATTGCCTTTGTTGCAAGCATTGGAAAAACCAAAAGCATTGGAAGTACGAAAAGCGGTTAAGGCTTGTGTGCTGTCGTTGATTGCTTTGGATGCCGCAATGGCTGCCGGATTTGCTGGATGGGAATATGGATTGGTAGTGCTTTGTTTGTTGCCGGTTTCTATTGCGCTGGCAAAATTTTTCGCAGTGACTTAAGAGTAAGTTGAAGTTAGAAATGTGTTTATGAATCTTAAAAACTTTATGATATGAAGACTTTGCAGCAATCCTTTTCAGTGCCGTTTAAATACGCGATTCATTTTACCAATGGCTTGTTTAAACTGGATAATCCGGTGTTTAAAGAGGTGTTTGTAAACGATCCTCACTACCGCAAAAAGATTTTATTTTTTATTGATGAAGAGGTAAGTAAAAATCATCCTCAGTTGATCAGTGAAATAGAAACCTATTCTAAAACTCATTTGGGTTATTACGATTTGTGCGGCGGTCCGCAAATTATTCCGGGTGGAGAACAAGTGAAAAACGGTAGCAAATGGGTGGATTTTGTTTTGGAAAAAATTAATGTTCATGGTGTCGACCGACAGTCATACGTTATTGCTATCGGTGGTGGCGCTGTGCTGGATATGGTTGGCTATGCCGCTTCCATAGCGCATAGAGGTGTGCGTCACATTAGAATACCTACTACTGTTTTGTCGCAAAATGATTCGGGAATAGGCGTAAAAAACAGTGTGAATGCTTTCGGTAAAAAAAACTTTCTCGGAAATTTCACTCCGCCTTTTGCAGTGCTTAACGACTTTGATTTTTTAACCACACTGGCCGACAGGGATTGGAGAGGTGGAATTTCAGAGGCTGTTAAAGTGGCTCTGATAAAAGATCTGGAGTTTTTCAATTTCATAAAACTCAACGCCGAAGCTTTAAGAGAAAGAAAAATGGAGCCAATGAAATACCTGGTTCACCGTTGTGCCGAAATGCACATGGAACACATCGGTGGTGGTGATCCTTTTGAAGCCGGTTCTTCGCGTCCGTTGGATTTCGGACATTGGGCCGCACACAAACTGGAGCAACAAACCAAATATAGAATACGACATGGAGAAGCTGTTGCCATTGGCATTGCGTTGGATACGGCTTATTCTTATCTCTCTGGAAATATTTCCAAAATCGCTTTTGAGCAGGTGATTGATTTAATAAAAGATCTTGGATTGAATTTATATATCTCTGAAATGGAGGAAGTGGAAAATGATAAAACCACTTTGTGTTTGGTGAATGGTTTAAATGAATTCAGGGAACATCTCGGAGGAACGTTAACCATCATGTTGCTTTCTTCATTGGGCAAAGGAATTGAGGTGCATACGATGGATGCCGATATTGTTTTCCGCTCCATTCAGTTGCTTAAAAAATATCAGCAACAGGAATTAAATATCGCATTGAGAAGTGTTAAGTAACATCTTTAAAAAGAAAAAATTATGCTGATTAAAAATTATCATCTTACTTACTGTACCAACATTCACCCCGGTGAATCATGGTCGGCAGTTTTTGAAAGTTTAAAGGAATATGTGCTTCCGATAAAATACAGTGTTAGTCCGGATCTGCCTTTCGGTATAGGTTTGCGCTTATCCAATAAAGCAAGTATTGAAATATTGCTCTCCGATAATTTGTACCAGTTTAAATCGTGGCTGAAGAAAAATAAATTATATGTTTTTACCATCAATGGTTTTCCTTACGGTGGATTTCACAGCGAGGAAGTGAAGGATGCTGTGCATAAACCCGATTGGACTTGCATGGAGCGCGTGGAATATACGCAACGTTTGTGTCATATACTGGCCGACTTGTTGCCCGACGGAATGGATGGCGGAATTTCAACATCACCTTTGTCGTATAAACCCTGGTTCGATTTGAATGAAGAAAGTATGGATGAAACTTTTCGCAGCGGAAGTTCTCATTTTTTAAAAGTGATAGAAACCTTGCACCATATTAAAGCCGATACCGGAAAAACAATTCATATTGATATGGAACCCGAGCCGGATGGCTTAATAGAAAATACGGATGAAACCATTCACTTTTTTAAGTATTGGCTGATGCCGATGGGAGTGAAATATTTTACCGATAAATTTGATTTAGATAACGAAGAGGCAAAAAATATTATTGAAACCCATTTTCAGGTATGTTACGATGTGTGCCATTTTGCAGTGGCTTACGAAACACCGAAGCTTACTTTTTCAAGGTTGAAAGAGGCGGGGATAAAAATCGGTAAAATTCAAATCAGCGCGGCTTTAAAAGCTGATCTTACTCAGGAAAGAAGCGAATTGGCTTTGGAGTTGGCTCCCTTTATTGAATCCACTTATCTCCATCAGGTGATTGAAAGAGATGCGCAAAACAATTTAATTCATTACGATGATTTGCCTATCGCCATGGAACAAATAAATACAACTGAAGCTGTGGAATGGCGTACTCATTTTCATGTTCCGCTGTTTGTAAATCGTTTCGGATTGTTGCAATCCACACAAGATGAAATCAAGGAGGTGCTGGATATTTTGAAAGAAGAAAAACTTACCAATCATCTGGAAATAGAAACTTATACCTGGGACGTGTTGCCCGATGAATTGAAAATCAGTTTGGATCAATCCATTGAAAGAGAAATGAACTGGGTAGTAACGCATTTAAAATAAATTGAAATGAAAAAGACAGTGGTACTCAATGTTGTAGGTTTAACTTCCGGATTGATGGGAGCGGACACTCCTTTTTTAACCCGATGGTCCGGCAGCGCAAAAACCGCAGCCATCAATACTTTGCTTCCCGCTGTTACGTGTTCTGTGCAAGCAACGTACTTAACCGGAAAATATCCCGAAGAACATGGTATTGTTGGAAATGGTTGGTATTATAAGGATGAATGTGAAATTAAATTCTGGAAGCAATCCAACAAATTGGTGGAAGCGCCCAAGATTTGGGAAACAGCAAAAAAGAAAGATCCGAAGTTTACTTGTTCCAATATGTTTTGGTGGTATAATATGTATTCCAGCGCCGATTATTCGGTGACACCGCGTCCGCAATATTTAGCCGACGGCAGAAAAATGCCTGATGCGTATTCCTATCCGGCAGATTTGCGCGATATTTTGCAAAGTAAATTAGGGACTTTTCCTCTTTTTGATTTCTGGGGACCACGTACCAGTATTAAATCCAGTAAGTGGATTGCCGATGCTTCCATGTTGGTGGATGCTATGCATGATCCAACATTAACCTTAATTTATCTGCCTCATCTGGATTATAATTTGCAACGTTTCGGTCCGAATGATGTGCGCATCAAAAAAGATTTGCGTGAAATCGACGCGGTGTGTGAAGAGTTGATTCGTTATTATGAAACGATGGGCGCCGAGGTAATTGTGCTGTCGGAATATGGTATCACGGAAGTGAGTCGGCCAGTGGCTCTCAATCGTATTTTAAGAGAGAAAGGTTATCTGGCCATTCGTGAAGAAAGAGGTTTAGAGCTTCTGGATGCCGGAGCCAGCAAAGCTTTTGCGGTGGCCGATCATCAGGTGGCGCACATTTACCTTAACGATAAAAGTATTTTAGAGGAAGTAAAAAAATTGCTTAGTGCTGTTCCCGGAGTGGAAATGGTGTTGAATGAAGAAGGTTTAAAACAACATAAATTGAATCATTCCCGTGCCGGAGATTTGGTGGTGGTAGCCGATAAAAAATCATGGTTCAGTTATTATTATTGGCTGGACGACGCTAAAGCACCTGATTTTGCGAGGATAGTGGACATTCATAAAAAACCGGGTTACGATCCTGCAGAGATGCTGGTGGATCCAAAAATAAAATTTGCAACATTGAAAGTGTTGTTCAAATTACTGAAGAAAAAATTAGGTTTCAGAATGCTGATGGATTTGATTCCTATAGATGACACTTTGATTAAAGGATCTCACGGACGTAATCCCGAATCCAATTCGGATAAGGCGGTGTTCATTACAAAGAATTCGAAGTTGTTGAATTCGGAAGTGATTGAACCTGTTGATGTACATGATTTGATAATGGCGCATTTGGATGTGTAATCTCCGTTTCCTACGTCATTGCCCCTGTACGTCATTGCGAGGAGGAACGACGAAGCAACCTCATCGTCAAAATGAGTTTGCTTCATTTTTGAGTACAAAAATTTCGCAATGACGTAGGGGGTGAAGGAAGGATCCAAAAAAAATAACCATGAATTACAAATTTGTTTTTATACTAATGTTTTCCGTTAGCTCCCTGTTTTCACAAACAGTAACGGTAAATCCTGTTTTTGGCAATTCAAATTTACAACTCGATCATTGGTACAAACTAAAAAGCGGCGACAGCGTTAAAATTGAAACCCTTAGTTTTTATATTTCCGGAATTGAATTATTAAACAACGGAACATCAGTCTGGAAAGAAAAAAATAGTTTTCATTTAATTGAGGCTTCCCAAAGCAATGCAATAAAAATCCCCTCCGGGATAAAATACGATCACATCAAATTCAATTTAGGAATCGATAGTATTACCAACGTATCTGGAGCGATGGGTGGGGATTTGGATCCCACCAAAGGAATGTATTGGACCTGGCAAAGCGGATATATTAATTTAAAGCTCGAAGGAAAAAGCAATTTATGTGCAACAAAGAAAAATGAATTTCAGTTTCACTTAGGAGGATATCAAAATCCTTTTAATAGTTTACAAACTATTGAACTGAGTGTAAAAGAAAATCAAAGAATAAAAATTGTATTGGACATGGAAAAAGTATTTGCTCAACTCAATTTATCCAAACAAAATCATGTGATGATGCCTTGTAAAGAGGCTATGATTGCGGCTAAAAATATTGCGAAATTATTTAGTGTTCAATGAAAAAAATAATTTTCATATTGTTGATCGGAAGTTTTTCCTTGGTTGCGTATATCGTGCCGAAACAAATGTTTTATACTGTTCCTAAATCGTGGCCGAAGCCAAAATATGATTTTTCAAAAAACCCGTTGACTGCCGAAAAAATTGAGTTGGGAAGGGCTTTGTTTTACGATCCTATTCTTTCCATCGACAATACTATATCCTGCACCAGCTGTCATTCACAATTCACGGCTTTTACCCATGTGGATCATCCATTGAGTCATGGCATTGAAGGGAAAATGGGAACGCGAAATTCTCCTGCTTTAATTAATTTGGCTTGGCATTCATTGTACATGTGGGATGGAGCCATCAATCATTTGGATATGCAATCGCTGGCGCCTATCACGCATCCTGATGAAATGGGTTCAACCTTAGAGGGGGTGATGCGAAAATTACAAAAGTCGCCGGTTTACCGTAAGCTTTTTTATAAAGCCTATGGGGATAGTACTATCACCGGACAATATACTTTACAGGCCTTATCGCAATTTATGCTCACGCTGGTAAGTTCCAATTCAAAATACGATAGCGTAATGGCTAAAAAAGCAAAATTTACTTTGCAGGAAGAAAATGGCTATAAATTATTTCAAAAAAATTGTTCGTCGTGTCATACCGAACCTTTGTTCTCCGATTATCAATTTAAAAATAATGGTTTGCCGGTGGATCCTCTGCTGAAAGATTACGGAAGAATGAAGCTTACAAAAAATCCTCAGGATTCTTTGAAATTTAAAGTGCCGACGTTACGTAATATTGAGTTTTCATATCCATACATGCACGATGGTCGCTTTAAACGCTTGTCGGATGTGCTGACGCATTATGCCATGGGAATTCAGCACAGCAATACTTTGGCTCCTGAATTGCAAAAGCCTGTAGTTTTAAATTCTGTTGAAAGAGAGGAGTTGATTGCTTTTTTGAAAACACTGACTGATAAAACTTTTTTATTTAATCCTAAGTTTTCTTATCCGAAGGAAGTGTTGACGAAGTGAGGTTTTCACGTTCGCTCCGTTAAGTTTAGCGATAGCGTAACTTGACGGAATCTTTTCTTGAAGCTTTCAGCTTCTTTTTATATGAATTTATTTTTGAGTAATGCGAAGCTGAAAGCTTCAAGAAAAGATTCCGCTAAGTTGAAAACTTAGCGGAGCGTATGAACGATACTCAAAAATAAAAAAACCTCATCTGTTTCTGATGAGGTTTTTTATATGGATAGTCTTAATTTAAAAAACCAACGTCGCAATAGAATGCGCTAAACTATTTACTTCAACAACTTTTCCATTCAACCAAAGTTTGTAAGCCATTGGCTTATCGCTGTTATTCATTACCACTACTACAATACTTCCGTCGGTGTTTTGGAAAGCTGTTGTTTGCAGTACATCTCTGCTGGATGAAGTAGCAATTCTTTTTGCACCGGCATGAACAAATTTTGAAAAATGCCCGATGTAATAATAGCTGTTCGTGTAATGAATTTTACCATCTCTGCGATCGTAAATCACCGGAGCGAAGCAAAGATTTCCAACGTGGTTTGGTCCGCCGGTTTCATCCAATACAATGTTCCAGTCGGTCCATGCAACAGATCCGCTGTTGAAATCATTGATCATGGAATTGCCATATTTTTCTCCCAGGGACCAATCGCTCATTCCTTCAAATTTAAATCGCTCTACAGTTCCTTCCGTTAAAAATACATTGGTATTAGGAAAAGATTCTTTCACTCTTTTCACATTTTCAAATTGCATGGCACTGCCGGTCCATGTTTCATACCAGTGGTAGCCGATGCCCCAAACATATTTTGCAGCTTCTGGATCATTCAATATTGTGCTTGCACGTTGATAAATTAAATCTCGGTTGTGGTCCCAGGCGATTAATTTTTTATCGCCTAAACCTGCTTTGTGTAAAGTTGGACCGAGATATGTTTTTATAAAATCTCTTTCTTCTTCTGCAGTGATGATGCATGATTCCCAGCTTTGTTTGGCCATTGGTTCATTTTGCACGGTTAAACCCCAGATTGGAATTCCTTCTTTTTCATAGGCATTGATGTATTTCACAAAATAGTTGGCCCATGAGGAATAAAATTCGGGCAATAGTTTTCCGCCCTGTAACATATTTTTATTGTCTTTCATCCATGCCGGAGGGCTCCACGGACTAGCGAACAGCGTTAATTTTCCTCCAGCCGTTTTCATGGCTTGTTTAATTAGAGGAATTCTGAATTGCTGATCGTGCTCAATGCTGAATGTTTTTAATTCTTTGTCATTCTCTGCTACGTAAGTATAACTTGAGCTTGCAAAATCACAGCTGTGAATGGTGGTTCTTCCCAAGGTATATCCGATACCATCTTTGTTATCGTAGTAAGCTTTTAAAAATTCGGCTTGAGTTTGTTTATTCATCGATCCGAAAGTTTCGGCCGCTGCATCAGTGAATGCTCCGCCTATTCCTATAAATTCCTGAAAAGAATGTGTGGGATCAATAAATACGCAGGGTTGAGTTTCCAAAGGCTGACCGAAATCTTTGAATCCAAGTGTGTCAGTAGGAGTGATCCTCAAATTGGAGTTTTTGGCAGTGGTATACACTACTACTTTTTTATTGGCAGTAACATTTTCTGTTAATGCTGCTGATTGCGCACATGCCTGATTCAACATGAAAAATAACGCGAGCGGAGTTAAAAATATTTTTCTCATTTTTTTAAAATTATCTTATTAATGCAACACTTCCAACATTTATGTATTTAAAATCTGATTCACTTTCTTTAACTGGTGTCACGTCTATTTTCCAAATATACACATCAATTTGCGCGTCGTTGCCTTTATAAGTTCCATCCCAACCTTTGTTAATATCATAACTTTCAAAAAGCATTTCTCCCCATCTGTTGAAAATCATTAAATGAAAATCATTCAGTTTAATTCCTTTAAAAGTGAAAAAATCATTTACACCATCTCCGTTGGGAGTGAAGGCATTTGGACCATAGATCACTGAAATACATTTTTCTTGAATATTAATATTATCCGTGATGGAGCAATTGTTACCATTGGTCAATGTTACGCTATAAGTTCCTTTTTGAGTTACCACAAGAGAAGAAGTTGTTGTTCCGTCCTGCCATAAATATTTTTCAGCACCGGTTCCGGCATCAACAGTTAATGTGGAAACATCTAAAAAACAAAGTACGGTATCGGGAGTCAATGTAGAAACAGGCATAGCGGTTACGGTAGTTAATACGGTATCGTAAACCGGACAAGCGGGATCGAAAAAGGCGATCAAACTTATTTGTGCAGCGCCATCTACTGTGATGGATGGAGTAGTTTCTTTAGTTGACCATTTTAATAATGCAGTGTTTAATTTGGAATCTATCGTAACCGGTCGTCCTTTGCATATATTAATGTCCGGACCTAAATCCAAAACAGGAAAAGGTACAACGCTAATAATAATTTCATCGGAACCAACACAAGAAAAATTATTGGTCACGTCAATAGAGTAGGTTCCTGAAACACTTACGTTAATGGAAGAAGTAGTTTCGTTTGTGTTCCATAAATAGTTTTTCCCAACAACATTAGAAGAAAGGAGAACAGTTGCTCCTTCGCAAATAAGGGTGTCGTTACCTAATTTGACTATTGGTGATGGATTTATTGTTAATGCAGCGGCATCACTGTTTACGCATCCATTGGTGTCGGTCACCTGTACCGAATAATTTCCGGCAGTTGAAGTGGTGAGCGTTTGTAAGGTACTGTTGTCGTTCCATAAATAAGAGGCAAAAGTACCGGCATCAAAAGTTGCTGATTGTCCCTGGCAAATAGCTTGATCTGCAACCACTACAGTTGGTAGCGGATTTACTTTAAGGTTAGCAGTGTCACTGTTTTTACAACCTTTTACATCGGTTACCTCTACCCAGTAATCTCCGGCTGTTGAAGTATTCAAGGTTTTCAAAGTACTGTTGTCGTTCCATTTATAAGTAAAACCAATGGCTGCATTTCCTGCATCAAATGTTGCTGATTTCCCCTGACAAATGGCTTGATTATCAATAACCACTACAGGTAAGGGGTTTGCTGTGATTGCAGCAGTATCTCTTTTTTTACAACCATTAGCATCGGTAACTTCTACCCAGTAATTTCCGGTAGTGGTGGCAATCAATTTTTGTAAAGTGGTGCTGTCGTTCCATAAATAAGAAGTAAAAACTCCAGGATCAAAAGTTACCGATTGTCCGCCACAAATAGTTTGATCGGTAATACTCACAACGGGTAGTGGATTTACGGTAAGTGCAGCAGCATCTGTGTTTTTACATCCATTGGCATCAGTAACTTGTACTGAATAATTTCCCGCGGTTGAAGTAGTGAAGGTTTGCAAAGTACTATTGTCGTTCCATTGATAAGAAGCAAAAATTCCGGGATCAAAAGTCGCGCTTTGTCCCTGACAAATGATTTGATCCGCAACAACTACAACTGGTGATGGATTCACTTTAAGTACAGCAGTATCGCTGTTTTTGCATCCGTTGGCATCTGTTACTTGTACCCAGTAATTTCCGGCAGTTGAGGTAGTGAGCGTTTTCAAAGTGCTATTATTGTTCCATTTATAAGAAGTAAAAACCCCGGCATCAAAAGTTGCCGATAGTCCTGCGCAAATAGCTTGATCACCAATCACTACAACAGGTAAGGGATTCACTTTAATTTTCATGGCGTCACTCGACTTGCATTTATTTACATCGGTAACGGTAACGCTGTAAGTTCCTGCGGCTGATTTTAAAATTGTTTTTGTAGTTTCATTACTATTGTCGGGAGTTGACCATTTATAAGTGCTACCAACATTTCCGGCGTCAATGGTGATTGCTGCGTCATTTTGACAAAGAGTGATGTCGGGTCCTAAATTCACCACCGGTTTCGGATTCACAGTGATCAATACGGTGTCTTTCCATGTTTCACATTTATTGGTAACAGTGACTATATATTGTGTAGTTACGGTTGGATTGAAAGTTGGATTGGGAGAAGTTGTACTGCTGATGGCATAGTTGGGAGTCCATAAATAAGTATCGGCTCCCGAAAGATCTACTTTAGTAGAAGAGCCTGAGCAGATAGTGTCTTTTAGGAATACAGTTGGAAGCACATGAAGGTCGCGAATCCTGTGTTCATTTTTACTTCCTCCGGTTGCTGCGGTAAATCCATAATATACATTAGGGTTTCCTCCAAAAATGGTGTTGACAATATCGCCAGTATAAGAGAGTCGTAATTCGCAATCAAAATACACATCCATTGTTTGAGTGCCGGCATTCCACATTACTCTGGTGCTGTGCCATAATCCGTCTTCAATATTTGCACTATTTAAATTAGCCTGAATAGGTCCTTTTAAGGTGTTGGGGGTAGTGTGGTTGGGGTCGCCATTTTTTTCAATGGCTATATGGTCGGGAACAATATCGTAAGGAGTATTGTTCCAGGTATCGTATTCAACAATTAATGAAGGAGCAACACCTCCAACGCCTAATCCTTGTCCGGCTGTACCGGCATTAGTCCCTTGTTGTTGAAGTGTAAAAGTTATTCCGTCGGCTCCTGTGCCATCGCGTAAACCAAAATAGAGATCGAAATAAAAATCAAAAGAGGTATTTAAATTAATGGTGGCAGTTTTCCAAACACTGCCGTTTTGCCAGTTGGTGTCAGCAGTGAGTCGGTAAGTATTTGTTCCAATATTGCTGGCGCTTCCTACCATGGAATATTGTGCGTTGGCAGTAGTAAAAGAAATACAGGCCAATACAAAAAGTATAAAATAAAATGAGCGCCCTGTTTTTTTTGGATTATTCATAAATCAAAATAATTTTTATTTAAAATTTCTCCGTGCCCAAAGCAGTTAGAGTGATTCAGGCATTTTTATGAATAGGCATTTAAGTTTATTGCAATGAAAAATAAAGTCCCGAAATATTAGGATTTCGGGACTTTACACACTCAACTATTAATCTTCAAATTGAAGATCTTTGATATAAAATTCTACTACAGTACCGTTTGGAAGAGGTTTTACGCCATCCACTACCAATCCTAAAGCAGAAGCGAAAGTTGCAGGAGTTCCTGAAATTGGAACTTCTACAGTTTGCCATGTATAAGCGGCATTTGCGTTAGATGAAGTTTTGTACAACTCTTTTTTACCATAGTCGGCACTTCCGAAAGGAAGGAAGGTAATATTAGCAATACCATTGGTGTAAATAGAGAAAGTCATTTTTTTCACTGTAGAACGGATTTTAAATTTCCCACCCCAGTTGTTGTTGTTCAAGAAACCGGCACCCCAGTATCCACCTATGTATTTATAAGTGATTCTGATACATTCGCTGGGATACGTTACTGCTTTGTCTAAACAGCTGTCTAAACCGAAAGTAACAGTTGAATCAGAATACTGATAGTAACCACTTGGAATAAAAGAAGGCGCTAATCGGAAAGGAAATGAAGCGATGCTATCACCTTTCAATGTGCTTGTAGGGGTTTTTGTTTTTGGAGTGACTGTGACAGGTGGTTTTGTATCAACTACAGGTTCTTTTTTACAAGAGCTTGTGCTCAGTAAAAAAGCGCTTATTCCTACTGCTAAAGGAAAGATTAATTTTTTGCTTTGAATTTTCATGATGATTAGTTTTTAGTTTTTAATTCATTAATAATTTTAGGTCCCTTCAATAACTAAGGATAAAGTTAGGGGAGTAAGTTTCGAAGGCGGGCTAATATCGTACGGAAAGAGTATAAAAATATTCAGGGGTGAAATTTGAGGGATTATCAAGGGGATTTATTTACGTCATTGCCCCGGTTCGTCATTGCGAAATTTTTGTACTCAAAAATGAAGCAACCTCATAAGGTTTTATAAAATTTAAATTAGCTATGCGTCATAAGGTTGCTTCATTTTTGAGTACAAAAATTTCGCAATGACGTAGAGAGCGATGAAGTAGTGAAATAAATTAGAAAGTAGTTGTTAATCACATCAGTAAAAACACCTAATTATTCACTGTTGTGCAATTGTCGTTTTCTGCATAATATTAGGTGAATAGGTGTTTTAAAGCATTTATTTAAATGTCGTTAGGCGATTTTTACGCACGATTTTGCTCCCCTTTATGTACAATACTTCCATAGCAAAGGAGGATAGTGATTTAACTTTAAGAAGATTACAACGAAGCATAAAAACAAAACCGAATTACTAAACCTCTAATTAAAACAAGTATGAAAAAAAGATCACTGATTGCAGCCATTTTATTTTCGTCAAAACTATTCGCGCAAACAGCAGTTGCTGTGGGTTCGGGTAGTTATGCATCTGCTCCGCCCGCGAGTGAAGGTACTGCTGTTACAACTTTTGCCAATATGGCTTTGAATGTTCCTGCCGGAAATACAAAAGCTATTCCTACCAACGACTGGTGGACGGAAGTGTTGGTAAAACCAATCGCCGGAAATCTTTGGGCCTATCCGGTAGTTTTAAAACCTCAAACTTATGGCGCACAATTATTTTTCCCTGTTAACTGGAGCAAAGGCGACATGGTGAAAGATTTTCCTTTGGCAATTAAAGGGGCTGCGTTTGCGCCCACGAAAAATATCGCTAAAACATGGCACGACTGGGGATTGACTGTTAATATGCAAAACGGCGCTAAGGCAATGGACATCACCATTGGAAATGGTTTTCCTATGGCATGGTTTGAAATCAGCGGCTTTGATCCTTATATAGAATTTGGAGCAGGCGTGACTTTCTTTAAACCTGATGGATCAGCGATTGCTTTTCCTTATACCTCTAATAGCATTGGTGTTTTTTATGAAGGAAGGTATTATGGGATATATGCACCCGACAATACTTTGTTCACTTTGGCAGGAACTACCGTTACCATGAAAAATCCTGCGGTGAACACCTATTTCACTGTTGCAACAATGACTGGAAAAACGGATTTGTCGTACTACAATACTTTTGCGTATTCTATCCCAAGAGATACTAAAGTGTCGTGGAATTATTCTCCGGAGAATGCATTGATTGATGTTACCTGGACCATTACAGCCGACAATCTGAAAGGTGGTGCAGAGAAAAGAGTAGTGCAGGGATTTTTGCCTCATCAATACAAAAACTGTACGCAAACTTTTTCTTTCAACGGAAAACAATACGCTACGCCCCGTGGTGTATTGAAATGTGCCGAAGGAAATACTTTTAAATTTTCTTATTCGTTTAATGGCGTGCTCGCACACAGTCCGGTGCCTACAGTACAAGCACTCGCCAATCCCTATGATCCTGCTAAAATGAAAACTATGCTGGATGACTATTCATTGACAACAGGTTATGGAAATGATACTTATTGGGGAGGAAAAGATATTTTAAATTATGCCAAATATGCTTTGATGGCCAAAGAAACAGGCAACACAAATTATGCGGCCATTAAATTGAAAAGTCGTAATTCCTTAATCGATTGGCTCACTTATACTCCGGGAGAAACCGAACATTATTTTGCCCGCTACGATAAATGGAAGGCTTTAATAGGATTTAATTCGAGCTTTGGAAGTGAGAAATTTACCGACAATCATTTTCATTTGGGTTATCTCACTCATTCTGTTGCTTTGTTGGGTATGATAGACCAGGATTTTTTAAATAAGTATGGTCCGATGGCTAAACTGGTGGCTAAGCAATATGCCAACTGGGACAGAACCGACAATGAATTTCCTTTGTTCAGAACCTTCAGTCCGTGGAGAGGTCATTCTTATGCAGGAGGAACAAGTTCCGGCGATGGGAACAACCAGGAATCTACTTCCGAATCCATGCAGGGATGGGCCGGCCTTTTTCTGTTGGGTGATGTACTGGGAGATAAAGCCATGAGAGATGCAGGTGCTTTTGGGTATTTAACGGAATCACGCGCCACCAGAGAGTATTGGTTTGATGTGGACAAACAAAATTTAAATGCAAGTTACGGACATTCCATGGTGGGAATTGTATTTGACGGAGGAGTGAATTATGGGACATGGTTCAGTGGCGACCCTATTCATATTCATGGCATTCAATGGTTGCCATGGTCGCCTATCATGAATTATATGGCAGAGTATCCTGCTTATCTGAAAGCGGATTATGATATCATGAAAGCCGAACAAAAAGTGAAACATCCTACCGATATTGATGAATCGGAGTATGGATCCGACTGGGCCAATGTTGCTTTGGTTTATGAGCAAATGTATGATCCGGCTTATACAGCAAAACGAATGGATGAATATTGGGCTGCAGCAGTGGGAACCAATTACAATAAAGTGATGAAATATACCAATGCCGGACAAACCTATTATTACACGCATTCTCATAGAACAATGGGGGATATCCAGTGGAACTGCCATACGAGCGCTCCTAACAGTCAGGTGTATTATAATGCTACCACAAAAAAATACAGCTATGTGGGTTATAATTCACAGCCTGTAGCAGTGAACGTTGCCATTTATAAAGACGGCGTTTTGCAGGGAACCATCAATGTTCCGGCGTATTCATTTTTTAACCGACAGGATCTGGATTCGTTAGTAGGCATTGCTGATTTGGAATCCGCATCGGAAGCACAAATTGTTGTTTATCCGAATCCGTTTAGCGAAACAGCAAACATCAGTGTGCTTAATTCAAGTGATAAAATTGAATCGGTGGAAGTATATAATACTTTAGGTGCTTTGGTGGAATATATTAAAGTGACTGATGGCACTAACTTAATTACAGTTGGTGAAAAATATACCTCCGGTACTTATTTGATCAAAGCATCAGGAAATTTTGGTTCAAGAGCTTACCGTTTGATAAAAATGTAAGAATTTGTTTGTTAATTTGAAAGGAGGAAGGGATGAAAATCCCTTCCTTTTTTTATTCTCCTTTATGAATGGTTAGTTACTTTCCCATTCTGTTAATTATTTCGATTCAACTCCTGTAAATTACCTTGCATCTCCCCAAACAATTGCATATTTTCGCCTTATGATTTGTAACAAACAAACCCCTGTGTTTGTTATAGATCTACAAGCTGGGGTATGCTTGTCAATTGCACTATTATTATGAGAAAAAATTTACTTCTATCAGGTCTTCTGTTTTGTTTATTCCATGTCACATATTCTCAATGCTCCGTAGTTCCTGTTAAGGAAGCTGCGCGCAATGGTAATTTTGAGTTAGGATATTTAGGCGGAACGGTTTTCACCGGTAACGCATCTCCTTCAAATACGCATCCTGCAACAGGTACAGGAACTGCAATGGATTTTGCAACCGATTTAAAATATGGCGGCATGTGGTCTCAAACCGGTGCCTGTAAATACAGTTTGAGTAATCAGTATGGTGTTGGAAGAGTTGAAAATCCGCCCTGCTTAAACGGAAGTAAAGCTTTGGTTTACGGACAATACGCGTCTTCAGGAACAAATTATAAAGATCATACAAAGGGCACCGATCAGGGTTATGCACTGATCATCGATTTTGATGATCCTTCCGACGTGGCGGTGGGAGTTTGGAAAAGAGCATGGCAACAAACAGTTCCTGTTTATGGCAATCAAACCTATTGGTTTTCTGCATGGTTTGCGCAGTACGCAGCCAACAGTACACCTAACATGCGCTTTAAAGTACAATGGCAGGATGCCGGTGGAGTGAATATCGGTGCTGCTGTTATCGTTGGGACCGCTGCTCCCACTCAGGCCTGGAATTATGATCAGTTCAAAGGATCAACCAATTCTCCTATCACTGCTGCAAAGGCAGTAATTACCATTGAGTGTGATCCTACGGGGATCGCCAATTCCGATGACATGATCATTGATGACATTTCTTTCATCAACTCTTGTCAGAACATAGCAACCTCTTCTTCTTACAGCGTGAAATTCGCCAAAGACTCCGTTAACCTTTGTACAGAAGGCGGATCTTATCTGGCGCAGGTATTAAAAACCACAGGAGGTAATTTAACCACTGCCGGTAAAGTAATTACCTGGTACACCGGGGCGGGTTCCCCTCAAACTGTTGTTGCAGGCTGGGCCAATCAGGTGAATCCTTCCATCACTGCCGCAGGTGAATATCGTGTTTGTGTGCAGGATGCCGCCAATGGCTGTGATGTGAGTGCTACTATTATCGCTTATGAAAGTATCGCTTATACTCCGCCCAATGTTACGCTATGTTCTCCTGCTCAATATACTTATGATGCAGGTTATACTTTTCCGAATAACGCGATGACCATAGCCTGGTCGGGACCGTCGGGAGCGGGAAGCAGTCAGACTTACATTGCCAATAAAGCAGGAAGTCACACCGTAACGATCACTCCTGCCGCCGGACATCCGGGTTGTACTTTAACAAAAAATTTCACTGTAACTTCCAATTTACCAACAGCACCAACCAATCTGGATTATTGTGATGGCGGTGGTGTAGCTACTGCTTTAACAATGGGAGATGGAAAACCTTATCGCTGGTCAACTTCCCAAACCATGAGTCCTTTGATTGGCAGCGGAAATTCTGTGTCGTGGACGCCTGCCGGCGGAACAACCGGTGATCAGGTTTTATGGATGCAAAGTGCAGGCACCACACCTTTGGGAACAGTTGGACCTACAGGAGGTTTTTCAGGATATACCAGTGCTACCACTACTACTTTTACTACTACAAAAGCTACGGTTTTGAGTTCATTTACGGTGAGCGCACCGGGTTATACCTGTACGTGGCCATCGTCAACCATGTCTATGACTTTTAATATCACAGGACCTGTTACTCTGTCGTATACTCAAACGATGAATTGCGGAAGCACAACTTCCATCACACCTAATTTTACTTTACCTGCCGGAGCTTATAGTTTAACTTCTTCTGTTGCTATTGAAATGACTTCGGGAGGTACAACAAGTATTGGTGCGGGAGCGGTAACAATGACCAGTACCAATCACCTGGGAACTAATTTTGTTTTCGCTAATTCCGATGCCTGTGATCCTATTCCTGTGACGGTTAAAGCAAAATCATGCTGCAGCGCTCCAGTCGATAATCCTGATATTGATTTAGTGACAAGTGTTTTGAGTGCTTGTACTCCAAACAAAGCGACGATAGTTTCTAAAACAGGATTGACGAACGGACTCGATTACAAATGGCAGGTGAGTCATGACGGCGGAACCACATGGGCCGATTCTGCAGGTACAACGGGTGTTGTAGCAGGTGGAAAAGTTACTTTGAACAATGTTGCCGCAAGCGGATCATACCGATTGGTGGTGGCTTTAACAGGCAATATCAATAAGAGTTGTGTGAAAAATTCTCCTGCCGGAGTGGTGGTCATTAAACCTTTGCCAACCAATATTACTATTACGGTAGCGCCCAATCAGCTTCAGTTTTGTAAAGGAGTGGCACACACATTAACAGCCACTGCTACTGCGGGATCTACTTTTCAATGGAAATATGATGGAACGGGAACGGCTTCTACTACCGCCGGAAAAACTACAGTGGGCGCTCATAAATACAAAGTAATAGCTACGTTGAACAGTTGCGTGGATTCCTCGGCGCTAAAAACCATCACTGTAAATGCATTGGATAGTGTGAAGATTTTACCTGCCGGACCATTCTGCAGTGTTGATCCTAATTATAACATGCAATTAACTGCAGGCTCATTGGCCGGCGGAACCTGGAGCGGAACGGGAATTACAAATACAACAAATGGAACTTTCAGTCCGGCTACAGGTAACGGAACTTATAACATCACTTATACTACAAACGGTGCTTGCCCTGCAAGTGATAATATCAATGTAACAGTATCCAATAGTGTTACCTTAAGTATCACTTCTACCAAATCAACTTACTGCCACAATGCAGTAAAAGATACTATTGAAGTAACTGCTTTGGGTGGAAAATTCAGTACTTGGAGCGGCAAAGGAATTACGGATGTTGACTTTGGATATTACGATCCTAAGCTGGCCAACATTGGTATTGATACGATTTGGTACATGAAAGCCGGAGCTTGTGGCGACACTACTTTTAAAGCCATAACGATCACTGCTACCGATACCGCAAAAATTACTTTGGGTCAGGGGCCTTTCTGTCAGTCGCAAGGGACGGTAACTTTAGCGAAACAAGTGGTTTCAAATGCAGGAACATGGAGCGGCACAGGAATTACAAATGGAGCCGCAGGAGCTTTTGATCCGTCTATAGGAGCAGGATCTTATCTGATTAAATATACTACCAATGGAACTTGTCCTTATCAGGATACTGCAACCATAAAAGTAGTGGGACAAAAAATAGCGAACATACTTACTATAGATACTACGATGTGTAAAAACGCAAGTACAAAACAAATCAGATTGAGTACCAACAGCACAGCGGGCGGCACATGGTTGTCTTCTCCAACCTTAGGTTTGGTAACGAATACAGGAGTGTTCAATCCAACAACAGCAGGAGTGGGCGTGTTTAAAGTATATTACGGAATAGCAGGCGCAACATTGGGTTGCAGCGCTGTGGACAGTGTTGTCATCACAGTATCGGCGATAGATACAGCGAAGATCACCACCGGACAAGGGCCATTTTGTTTGAATGATCCTGTTCAAACATTACAAAAACAAGTTATATCGAGTGCCGGAGTATGGAGCGGTACAGGCATCACCAACGCGGCAACAGGAGCATTTACGCCAGGCACAGCGGGGATCGGTCCGCATCTGATTACTTACAAAACCAGCGGAACATGCTGGGTGCAGGATACCATGACCATTTATGTGGTCAATCAGATGATAGCGAACATCACCAACACTACCGCTTCCATATGTGAGGATGCCGGTTTGTACACCATTCAAAAAAGTGGAAATACTACTCCCGGCGGAATATGGAGTTGTGCTACGGTAGGATTGGTAAATGCAAGCGGACAGTTTAATCCGGCATTGGCCACAGCAGGTTCAACCTATAAAGTACTCTACACAGTATCAGGAGCAACACCAACCTGCAGCGCAAAAGATAGTATTGATATCACCGTTATAAAAAGAGAAGAAGCAGCTATTACTACCGGAACCACCAAGAGCTTGTGTTCTTATGATCCGAAGTTACAATTGACAACATTGAATTCCGGTGGAACCTGGAGCGGAACAGGAGTGAACGGCACAGGATTGTTTGATCCTGCAGCGGCAACAGCCGGCGGACCGTATGCAGTGAAATATAAAATCAACGGAACTTCAGGAACCTGTCCCGATGAAGATACCATCATGATTACGGTGATAGCACCAAAAGTGGCTACTATTCAGGCAGCCGGACCATTTTGTGAAAACTTACCAAAACAACAATTGGTGCCGAATGTAACAGGTGGAACTTTCAGCGGAACAGGCGTAACTGCCGGCGGATTGTTTGATCCTGCTGCAGCGGGACAAGGATTGCATTGGATAAAATACACACAAAACGGCTTGTGTCCGAGTGCCGATTCTATTCAGGTACAGGTAGATTCTTTGCCTCACGCAGTCATCGTTCCTGATGTGTTGGGAGGTTGTATTCCTACCACCATTAATTTCGGCGACAGCTCTACGGCGAATGTAGCCACTGCGCACTGGGATTTCGGCGACGGATCTACAAAAGATTTAACAACAGCCGATGCTTCAACGAGCCACCAGTTTACAAAAGCGGGCACCGGAATCACGGTGACTTTAACTGTTGTGTTTCTCAATGGATGTGCCGATAATACTTCGCAAAAAGTAACGATTACCACTGTTCCTGTTGCCGATTATAGTTTCGATCCTATTCCGGCAAGTACCAACGATCCGCAAATTACTTTTGTAAATCAGTCGACTGGTGCTACTGATTATTTCTGGAATTTCGGAAGTACAGGATCTCCCGATACTTCTTCTAACACAAACGAAGTAGTGTTGTTTTCTGCACCTGATGGCGATACCATTCCGGTAACTTTAATCGCTAAAAACACAGTGTGTGCCGATACGATTACAAAGGATGTTTACATCAAAGATGTATTCACTTTATACACTGCCAATGCCTTTACACCAAACGGAGACGGCAACAATGATTTGTTTTATCCGAAAGGAAAAAATCACAAATGTGAGGTGTGTACCAACTATGAGTTTTTAGTTTATGATCGTTGGGGAGAAGTAATATTTAAATCTACAACGATTGATGAGCCATGGAATGGTAAGCGCGCCAATACCATGCGTGATGCGGAGATAGATGTGTATGTGTGGCGTTTAACTTACACTGATTCTTTCACAGAAAAACAAAAGGTTACAACGGGGCATGTTACTTTATTGAGATAAGTCTCGTAAATTAGCGTCAAACTTCAACCGTGGAACCACAAAGCTTTTCTGATTTTAATCTGAACAAACAAATCCTTTCTGCGATTGAAGAATTGGGCTATACCGAACCTTCTGCTATTCAGTTGAAGTGTATTCCGGTGATTGCTGCAGGCGGACAGGATGTGTTGGGCATCGCGCCAACAGGCACCGGAAAGACTGCAGCTTATGTAATTCCGCTCTTGAAAAAACTGAGTCATGCACAAGGTGAACATCCCCGCGTTTTGATTTTAGTGCCCACCCGAGAACTGGTAAAACAAGTGGAAGAACAGTTTTTACAACTCTCTAAAAACTTGGATTTACGCATTGTTCCGCTGTATGGAGGAATTGGGATGAAGGATCAGATTGAACAAATTGAAAAAGGTGTTGATGTGATAGTAGCCACTCCCGGACGATTGATGGATATTTATCTGAAAGGCGAACTGGTGCTCAAGCAACTTAAAATAATGGTGATTGATGAAGCGGATAAAATGCTCGATATGGGTTTTCTTCCGCAGCTCAACCGCATACTGGAAGTGATACCGAACAAACGTCAGAATTTGTTGTTCTCCGCAACCTTCCATCCTAAAGTAGAAAAACTAGCCAACGATTTCATGCTCTATTATTTAAGAATAGAAGTGGAGCAGGAGGCAACACCGATAGACCTTGTAGAGCAACGTTTGTATGAGGTACGCAATTTTAAAACAAAATTAAATCTCTTGTTGTATTTGCTGAAAAATGAAGAGATGAGCAGGGTGATTGTTTTTGTGAAAACAAGAACGAATGCCGAAAATGTTTATCGCTTTTTAGAGAGAAGAGAAATAGGGACAATCCGTGTGTTGCACGCCAATAAAGGTCAGAATACGCGCATCAATTCCATGAATGATTTTAAAGAAGGAAATATTCGTGTATTGGTTTCTACTGATGTTACCGCGCGCGGAATTGATGTGGCGATGGTAACGCATGTAATTAATTTTGATTCGCCATTGATTTATGATGATTATGTACATCGTATCGGTAGAACCGGAAGAGCGATGAATAAAGGCGTTGCGATAAGTTTTGCCAACAAGCTGGATTTGTGGCATTATGTGAAAATTGAAAAGAGAATCAGAATGGAAATTCCAAAACTTCCATTGCCGTCGGATGTTATTATTGCTGATGATATTGAGTACGAAATAAAAGATATGGAGAGGGAAATAGATGATTTAAAGAAAAAAGACGACCCTACTTTTCAGGGTGCTTTCCATCAGAAAAAAGGAAAAAATTATATTAAGAAGTTTAATAGATCGTTTAGGAAGAGGACTTAATAAAATCCCTCTTGCCGACACACAAGGCCTTCACACTCTCCCTTTTTCAAAGGGAGAAGTCCCATACTCATCCATTTTCAAATATGTTTTTCAGGAAATGCTAGCTAACTAACTTCCTCCTTTGGAAAAGGAGGAGTGCGTTGATAGTGCGATGGGAAGGAGGATTTTGTATTACGGTTTACTTGTTTTCAATAGGTTTTATCCCCTTCAACACTCTCCTAATCTCATTCACCTCACTCATCATTTTGTAAGTAGAATAAGTATCTCCATCCTCAATAAACTTTTTGAATTCATTCAAGTTTTTGATGTAAGCATCCAGCGCAACGCTGAGATGTTTTTTGTTTTGCTCTAAAATAGGAGCCCACATCGCAGGTGAACTTTTTGCCAAACGAACGGTGGATTCGAAACCACTTCCCGCCATATTGAAAATGCTTTTTTCATCCTTCTCAATTTCCAAAACGGTTTTACCCAGCATGAAAGAAGTGATGTGAGAGAGATGTGAAACATAAGCAATATGTCTATCGTGCTCTTCGGAATTCATATAGATGATGCGCATTTTCAAACACTCATACATTTTTTCAATCACAGAAACTGCAGTCGGATCACTCAGTTCTTTATCGCAAATGATGGTGATTTTGGTGTCGAATAAATTGTCAATTGCTGCGGAAGGGCCTGAGTTTTCAGTGCCTGCAATAGGGTGGGAAGCTACAAATTGTTTTCTGTTCGGATGATTTTTTACTTCTTCGCAAACGCCACTTTTTGTTGAGCCCATATCGACAACAATTTGTTTGTCGCTAACTTTATCCAGGATGGAAGAAATGAGTTTTCGTGCTTTGTCGACAGGTATCGCCACTACAATCAAATCACTTTTAGCAATCAAAGTATCCAGATCAACAAACTCATCAATGAAGCCGATTTGTTTAGCTTCAGCGCCGTGATCGTTGTTGATGTCGAAGCCGTAAAAATAATTAGCGAAAGATCTTTTGCGTAAGGAAATCGCTACTGATCCGCCAATTAAACCTAAACCGATAATTCCAATCTTCATTATTTCTTGTTTTTAATGATGCGTTGCAAAGCGATTTCGCAAGTCTCTACCGGACTGCACAAAGAAGCTCTTATAAAACGATCTCCGTTGGATCCGAAAATAAAGCCCGGAGTGATAAATACATCGGCATTGAATAAAATGTCATCCACAAATTCTTCCACGCTTTTTACTTCGTCGGGAACCTTTGCCCACACAAATAATCCTACTTGTTTCGGATTGTATTTGCAGTTGATGGCGTCAAATATTTTGCAAACTACTTTTCTTCTTTCTGCGTAAATTTTATTGATGTCGGCATGCCACTCCGCTGTGTTTTTCAAGGCTTCAACAGCTGCTCTTTGTAAGCCCAAAAACATTCCGGAATCCATGTTGCTTTTCACTTTCATGATGCTGTTGATGTAATCGCTGCCGCCGCAAACCCAGCCGATTCTCCAGCCCGCCATGTTGTGCGATTTGCTTAAAGAATTCAATTCCAAACAAACTTCTTTTGCGCCCGGAATGGAGAAAATGGAAGTAGGTTTGTCGTTCAATATTAAGCTGTATGGATTGTCATTGATGATTAAAAATTTATGCTGCTTCGCCAGTTTTATCAATTCTTGTAAAGTGTTCACGTCGGCTTGCGCACCTGTTGGCATGTTGGGATAATTGATCCAGATGGCTTTAACAGCATCCAGGTTCATCGACTTCAAATTCTCGATATCAACGCTCCAGTCTTTCTTTTCATCCAGATTGTAATATTGAATTTTAGCGCCTACCAAATTGCTCACAGAAGTGTAAGTGGGATAACCGGGATTAGGTACCAACACTGTATCTCCTTCATTAATGAAAGCCATCGAAATGTGCATGATTCCTTCCTTTGAACCAATCAAAGGCAAAATTTCATTATCAGGATTCAGTTCAACTCCGTAGGTTTTTTTATACCAGTCGGCAATACCCGATCTCAACTCCGGAATGCCATTGTAACTTTGGTAACCGTGGCTTTTTTCGTTCTTTGCAGTTTCGTACAAAGCTTCAATAGTGGCTTTGGACGGCGCTAAATCCGGACTCCCGATGCCGAGATTAATGATGTCTTTTCCGTCTTTTCTCAGCTGCGCAATTTGCTTCAGCTTTTTTGAGAAATAATATTCTTCAACTACAGAGAGTCGTTTTGCTTCTGGAATGATCATGTTATGCAAGATTATTAAAATCGCCTTTTTCGTACTCGCCTAAGATAATAATGTCGGTGGCAAAAGTAGTGATGGCTTTTAAAGCTTCATCGTAATTGCTTTTGCTGTCCCAGGTTAAATCCACATGAAAGGTGTACTGATAAGGTTTTCCAATCACGGGCGACGATTGTATTTTAGTTAAATTGATGTTTTTCTCATGAAAAATATTGAGCACTTTCGCTAAGCTTCCCGGGTGATGCGACAGCTGGAAACTGATGGAAGTTTTGTTGTTCTTGTCGGAAACTTTTGCTGTTTTCGATAAGATTAAAAAGCGGGTGAAATTCTGTTTGTTGGTTTCAATGTTTTCCGCCAGAATTTCCAGTCCGAATTTTTCAGCAGCGGCTTTACTTGCCACTGCAGCAACGCCCACTAATTTTTCTTCGGCAATTTTTTTGGCTACAGCAGCGGTATCTTCTTTATCCACTAACAGAGCATGATCCAGTTTCTCCAGATATTCGGCACACTGGCGAATGGCTACAGGATGTGATTCGATGAATTTCAGGTCCTCTATTTTAGTTCCCGGCAGCGCCATCAAACATTGTTGAATGCGGAGGTAAACCTCGCCAATAATATTGAAACGATATTTTTGAAGCAAAGCGTAATTCTCGAGAATAGAACCGAAAATGGAATTTTCAATGGCCATTACGGCATAATCAGCTTCTCCTTTTTTTAAGGCTTCGCACAGGTCGTGGAACGACATACATTCCACAGAACTAATGTCGTTGCCAAAATATTTTTGTGCAGCAACCTCGTGAAATGAAGCGGTGATTCCTTGTATAGCAATTTTGAGTTTTGTCATAGCGCGACAAATATAGATAAATGGGCTTTAATGTCTTCTTTTCAAGAAGCAAATCTTCTTACTTTTTCCTTGATGAAAAAGTAACAAAAAATCAAGAGCCAAGATATGCTTCAGCCCGCGTCGCGAAATTTTTTATCCGTCGGCGACGGAAAAATTTCGCTCCCGCCACCGCCGGCCCGCATCTTGGCTCGGGCCCTCGCACGAAGTTAGCGGCCCATTTCCTAAAATAGATTTGATTTTTAGTGCTGCAACAACAGCTTGTTGTACATCACGCACTCCTTTGTTTTGATGCTCATGGTATAATTCCCGGTGCTTAAATGATCGAGCGACAACTGAATTTGTTTTGTGCCTTCGGCAAAATTTTCATGATATACTCTTTTGCCTAGGAGGTCATAAATTTCAACTTTCCCTTTGTCACTGGTGTTTATCTGAAGTGTTACAAATCCTGTAGATGGATTAGGATAGAGTAGGGTGGTGGTGTTTTTGGTTTCTTCCATTCCTGTAAGTACACTCCATGAAATTTCTTTTACACCACCCCAGTTGGAACAGAAAGGAATGCAAAGCGGAACGAAAATATAACCTGCGTAAATTTTATTTTTATATAAACCCAGTCCCCAGGTTCCTTGATTGTTGTTGATGCCTCCGAACATGGTGATGGAGTCGGGACTTGCAGGATTGGCAACGCTAACCACATTGATGTCGCTTTTACCTGTCGACATAAATATGAGTTTTGAATCAGCGTCGTATTGTATTTCATTGGCGTGTCCTCTGCTGGCGAACCAGTTGGCTGTTCCCCATGGGTTCCACCAGGATACTAATGTTATGCTGGAAGGATTTTTAATGTTGAGGACTTCCATTCCTGCATAGTCTACTGCGATGTAAGCTAAAGAATCCTGCAGCACTATATTGTTGTAAGCACGGGGTTTTCCGTTCATGGCCGGATTGGAGTATTGTCCGATTTGTGAAGGATTTAATTTGTTGGTGGCGTCAATAATTCGTAGTCCGCCTGCATCATAACACAAATACACTGTATCATTTCTTACTGCCATTCCGCGTGCATTGTATTTTGCAGGATCGGGATTGGCATCGGGATAATTAATGTCGGGAGTGAGGGCCGATTTAAAAATAATATTGTTTTTATCGCTAACATCAAAAATCATCAAACCATTGCCCATGGCTCCGAAGTAGGCGTAATTGCCTTCTGTTTTAACAATACCGCCGCCTGTTTTACTTCCTGAGTATTTTTTATAAACATCACTAATTGTTGCTAATGCGGGAGTTGTTACATCAACAATAGCCATCCCCGAATATTCACCGCTGCCAAAAGAATTTCCTAAAGCGAGGTATAGATAATTTCCGTTTTGAGTAACACCCATTACATCTAAAGTATCGAGCTGATTTTTGGTGATGGTTTTTACTTTATTGGGAGTTCCGCTGATGTCGTAAATAAGTAAGCCGGCTTCCTTACCTGCTACATAAATATAGTTCCTGTCGAGTTGGTCATGTTCAATGGTCATTGCCTGATTGGCAAAGGTGAAGGGTATTTCCCAATCGAGGTTTAAAGAAACCTGTGGTGTTTGGGCTTTGCTGCTGAGTGAAGAAAGAAAACAAATAACGAGGATTAAGTTTTTCATGATTTTCAATTTTTTCGGGATTGATGCATGCTTCTTATTTTTCCGTACACACGATCGTAATCCGAACATTTTTTAGCGAGTACGTTTTGGGTTTTAATCATTAAACGGCCATTGTCGCGGTTTTGTTCATCAATCTTTTTGCCTTGCTCACCGCTGTTGTAGCTTTCCATGATGGCCAGATTGTTTTTTTTAAGGGATTCCGACATGCAGGCATTGTATTCGGCGCTGATTCGGGTGGAAGTAGTGTCTGTTTTAATTTTCTTTAGGCAGATGCAGGCGGTATCGGCGATGACATCTTCTATATTGATTTGTGCGCTTAGGTTTTGTGTGGTCAGAGTGAATAAACCGAGGATAATAAACCCGAATATTTTTTTCATGTTGTAGTAGTTGTTTACCCGAAAATACTAAAAACATACCAATAGTTATTTTATTCATTATTTTTATCCGAAATATTTAAAAGATGACTTTAATAAAATCAATATCAGGAATCAGAGGTACCATAGGAGGGCCGGTAGGAGAAGGGTTAACGCCTTTGGATACAGTTAAGTTTGTAAGTGCTTTTGGCGCATGGGTTAAAACGGCCAGCGGAAAAAATAAAGTGAAAATTGTTTTGGGACGGGATGCGCGTATTTCCGGACCGATGATTAAAAGAATAGTGCTCTCTACCTTACAGGGAATGGGCATAGATGTGATTGATCTGGATTTGTCTACTACTCCGAGTGTTGAAGTGGCAGTGGTGGATTTAAAAGCCGACGGTGGAATTATTTTAACTGCCTCACACAATCCTAAACAATGGAATGCCTTGAAATTACTCAATCACAAAGGAGAATTTATTTCGGGCGACGATGGCTTAAAGATTTTAGAAATCGCCGAGAAAGAGGCTTTTACTTATGCTGATGTGGATCATTTGGGTGTTATCATCAAACATGAAGGAGGCTATATTGCTGAACACATTCAGCACATTTTAAAATTGCCTTATGTAGACATTGAGGCCATTCGCAAAGCCAAATTTAAAGTGGTGGTGGATGCGGTGAATTCTACCGGAGGGATTGCTGTTCCTTATTTGTTGAAGGCGCTGGGCGTTCAGGATATCGTTGAATTGTATTGTGAACCAACGGGTCATTTCCCGCACAATCCCGAACCTTTGCCTGAACATTTAACTGAAATTTCTGCCTTGATAAAAACTCAGAATGCGCATGTTGGTATTGTGGTAGATCCTGATGTGGATCGTTTGGCTATGGTTTGCGAAGACGGATCTATGTTTGGTGAAGAATATACTTTAGTGGCTGTTGCGGATTATGTGCTGAGTCAGAAAAAAGGAAATACGGTTTCCAATCTTTCTTCTTCCAGAGCTTTGCGCGATGTTACTGAAAAGCATGGTGGAAGCTATGCTGCTGCAGCGGTAGGTGAGGTGAATGTGGTAACAAAAATGAAAGAAACCAACGCCGTGATCGGCGGTGAAGGCAACGGCGGAGTGATTCTTCCCGAGTTGCATTACGGCAGAGATGCACTGGTGGGAATCGCTTTGTTTTTAACGCATCTGGCGAAAAGTAACAAATCCTGTTCGGCGTTGAAAGCTTCTTTCCCTTTCTATTACATTTCTAAAAATAAAATTGAACTGACACCGGAAATCAATGTTGATGCGATATTGGAAAAGATGGCTGTGAAATATGCCAGCGAAAATATTAGCACCATTGACGGTGTGAAAATAGATTTTCCTAAGGAATGGGTTCATCTTCGTAAATCGAATACGGAGCCTATTATCCGCATTTATTCGGAAAGTGCTTCTAAAGAAAGTGCCGATGCGCTGGCCAATAAAATTATCGACGATATAAAATCCCTGATATAAATGAAGGTTTATTTTGATAACGCTGCCACTACGCCCGTTGCTGAAGAAGTGATGCAGGAGGCTGTTGAAGTGATGCGTCATCATTTTGGAAATCCTTCTTCCATTCATCAGCAGGGCAGGGATGCGCGCTCACTGGTGGAGCTGGCCCGAAAAAAAATTGCCACCTGTATTGGTGCTCAATCCTCGGAAATTGTTTTTACAGCCGGTGGCAGTGAGGCCGATAATCTGGCCATTCATGCTGCTGTTCATGATTTAGGGGTGAAGGTTATTATTACTTCTACTCTGGAACATTCAGCAGTGTACAACACTATTAAAAGTCAGAAAGGGGTGGAAGTAGCTTACGTCAATTTCTCTGCTCAGGGTGAGATAGATATAGTGCATCTGGAAGAGCTGTTGAAAGCTGCTAAGGAAAAGGCTTTGGTGAGTTTGATGCATGTGAATAATGAAGTGGGGACTATCCTTCCTCTGGAAAAAGTAAGCGCTTTGTGTTTGCAAAACGGAGCGCTGTTTCATTCGGATACGGTGCAAAGCGTGGGGCATTTGCCTTTGAATCTCGCTACTACAAAAATCGATTTCATTACCTGTTCGGCGCATAAACTGCACGGATTGAAGGGTAGTGGGTTTTTGTATGTGAGCAAGAAAAATAAGATTACGGCACAGATTATTGGTGGCGGACAAGAGCGCGATATTCGTGGCGGAACGGAGAACGTAGTTGGGATAGTAGCCATGGCGAAGGCTTTAAGCATGAGTTGTGAAACGATGGAGCAGGATGCCAAAAAGGTGAAGGAGCTTAAAGATTATTTCTATGAAGGGTTACAAAGTATCTCGGCAGAAATCAGGGTGAATGGTTCTTATGAAAATTCATCTTCCTATATTTTAAATGTTTGTTTGCCTAAAAACTCGTCTTCTTCTATGTTGCTTTTTAATCTGGATATTGAAGGCATTGCAGTGTCGGGCGGAAGCGCCTGTTCTTCGGGCAGTCACTTGGGATCAAGAGTGTTGAAGGAATTGGCTGTAGATAGTGAAGTTCCGGCGGTGCGCTTTTCTTTCAGCAGATACAACACCAAAGAAGAAGTTGATTTTGTGGTAGAGAAATTAAAGAAATTGTATTCATGAAGATTACTTTTTTAGGTAGCGGAACATCGCAGGGAATGCCTGTTATTGCATGTGAATGCGAGATCTGTGCATCTGTTGATCTTAAAGATAAGCGACTTCGGGTTTCGGTGATGATTGAAACAGAAGGGAAGGTGATTGTGATTGATGCGGGTCCGGATTTTCGTCAGCAGATGTTGCGTGAAAAAGTGAAAAAGCTTACGGCAATTGTGTTTACACATGAACACAAAGATCATATAGCCGGATTGGATGATGTGCGGGCTTTTAATTTCATTACCAAAAAACCTGCTGAGATTTACGCCAGTATTCGTGTTCAAGAGGCTTTAAGACGTGAATTTCATTATGTTTTTTCGGGGATTGATTATCCCGGAATTCCTCAGTTGAATTTAAATACTATTGATAATTCTCCTTTTGAAATAGAAGGGGTGAAAATAATACCCATTTCCGTTTTGCATTATAAATTGCCGGTTTTAGGTTTTCGCATTGGTGATTTCACTTACATTACCGACGCTAATTATATCTCTGATGAGGAGCTTGAAAAGATGAAAGGTTCAAAGGTTTTGGTGCTGAATGCTCTTCACAAGGACAAGCATATTTCGCATTTTAATTTGGGAGAAGCAATAGCGCTTATTCAAAAGATAAAACCTGAAAAGGCTTATTTAACGCACATTAGCCATCTGATGGGGAAGCATGAAGAGATTTCTAAAGAGCTTCCTGAAGGGATTGAGCTGGGGTATGATGGGTTGAGTTTTGAGTTGTAAACTCGGTTCACGAAATCCTCCTTCCTGTCGCACAGAATTCCTTCGCGCTCCTCCTTTTTCAAAGGAGGAAGTTAGTTAGCCGGCTTTTCCTGAAGTTTGTTGTGAAAATGGATGAGTGTGGGACTTCTCCCTTTGGAAAAGGGAGAGTGCGAAGGGATTCGGTGTGATAGCAAGAGGGATTTTAGATTACTTCCCCCTCCCTTGCAAAACAATAAGTATCGTGTGAATAATAATTTTAAAATCCACCAGTAGCGACCGGTTTTCCATGTAAATCAAATCGAATTTCAGTCGGTCGATCATTTGATCTACATTTTCGGCATAGCCGTATTTTACCTGTCCCCAGGAGGTGATGCCGGGTTTTACTCTTTCCAGATAATGGTAGTGGGGTGCCTTCTGAACAATCTGATCAATGAAGAATTTTCTTTCGGGACGCGGACCTACCACCGACATGTCGCCTTTGATTACATTCCAGAATTGAGGTATTTCATCCAATCGGGTTTTCCTCAGGAACAATCCTATTTTGGTAATTCTCGGGTCGTTGTTTTTGGATAGGGCCGGACCGCTTGCTTCGGCGTCAACCACCATCGTCCGGAATTTAATGATGTTGAATGGTTTTCCGTGAATGCCTATTCTTTCTTGTAGAAAGAAAATTGGACCTTTTGAACTTAAGCGAACCGCAATGGCGATTCCTACATAAAGAGGAAAACCTAAAATTAATGCCGATAGAGAGAAGCAAAAATCAAAAAGTCGCTTGAAGCTTTTCTGCCATTCAGGCATAACGTCGGGTGAAATTTCAATTAAAGCAGCTCCTAAAATGGAGTTCATTTTTACTGAACCGAGGAGGATGTCTTTAACGTCGGGAATGGTTTTAATGGTGATTTTTTTTCCTTCCAGCTGAGCGATAATTGCGTTTATTTTTTCTTGTTCATTCGTCTCAATTGCAATTATAACTTCTTCTATACCAGTTTTTTCAATGATTTCTTTTAAAGAAACTATTGATCCGAGGTGAGGGATAAATTCTTCCAGCAAAAAAGGATTGCCGCCGCCGTTGATGTTTACAAATCCGAGGATCTTGTGTCCCATGGATTTTGGCATTTTTTCCAGCTCGTTAAAAATCTGAACGGCTTTTTTATCACTGCCAATAATTAAGGTTTTAAAGCCGATAATGCGGTTGTGAATTTTGTAAGCCGATTGGGAGGTGATGATAAACCGACTGATGGCGGTTAATGAAAAGTGAATAAAAAACAAAGTCGTGATCGCTTTGTAGTAGGAGTTGTAAGAAGGTTTGTAGTCGTTGAGGAGAAGGGTGAAGAAAATAATGATTACCCCGAAAGCGCTTATTAACAGGGTTTGCCCCGTTTCTTTTAGTCGGGATTTGCGGTAAACATTGCCGTATTGGCCCTGCAGCAGGTAAAGGCAGAACCAGAAAAACGGAATGACCAGCAAGCCTGCGTGTAGTTTAGGGTCGTGTAGAACTTCCTCTAAAAGGTAATCGGCTTTGTCAAGTCTCTTTTTTCTGTATATAAAGAAAGTACCCCAGGCAATTGTTGCCATCAGCCAGTCGCTAACAATGTACTTGAGTGCTTGTTTTTTGGAATTCATTTCTGACTGATGATCTTAAAGTTGTCGAAGCGTAGGGTTAATATGTCGTTGCTAAGTTGATGAATTTGACAATAAATTTCAAATTTACCTTGCAACGCATAAGTCCCGAGGGTATTGCTGAGGTCGATATATATCTTGTTCCATTTTAAATCAGTCGACTTAAGTGTTACAATAGGTAATATAATTTTACTATTTGACACATAGGTGATTACGCCGATCTCTGTTTCTGTATTACAAGCGTAATTCATTTCTAAAAAAGTAGCTTTTACCGCAGCCGGAATATTTAAATTCAGGTTGCTTTTTAAAAAGGCGAGAGGGTGTTGCTGATCCACTTTGACTTCGCCCATTCCATTTCCTTCTAAGACATCAGCGGTACTTTTTACGAGGTACATGGAGGTGTCGGAATTTTCATCCATGGTCAGCGGAATGCTATTTCCTTCGAAGTCAAAATTCCATAAAAAGTTAAGGGAGTCGATGTAACTAATCTGTGGAAGGATGGTTCTGCTGCCGCCATTTAAAACTACAGTTGTGTCGAACCATTTGTAAAAAGGATATTCTTGTCGGTTAGCCACCTGCCCGGTATTTTTAATTCCCGCCACTACACTTATTTTGCTGGAGCCACTCGTTGATACAGGAATTTCGCAGGGCAATTCATACGCACCAATGAGCTGATCGTTTACATAGATCCACGCATCACTTACTTTGGCGGATGAACTGCCTTCATTGATATAGTTGGTGCTGAGTTTGAATTCTTCAATTTTAATATAGCTGGGAGCCGGGGCTTCTTGCTTACACGACGAGAATTGGAGTGCCATTGCGGCAAAAAATATCGTGTACAGTTTAAGCATGAAAGTAAAGTTAGTCAAAAAGCATAGTAGCCAACATAAATTTATTAGATTTGTGCATTCTTGAAAATTTATGAAGAAAATTATATTTGCTCTTAGTGCTGCGGTGGTGTTGGCTTCTTGCGGAGGAAATGAAACAAGTCCTGTTGCTGAAACACCGAAACAAGATACTGTAGTTCCTCCCGTTTGTATTTACTCTTATGATTCATCTGCTACCGAGATTGGCTTTGGCGCTTTTAAGTTTACAGAGAAGAAAGAGGTGAAGGGAAGCTTTTTGAAGTTTGCTGTTGATGGAACAAAAGACGACACTATTGCTTACAATGTTGTTGCAGAAGCTACTTTTAAAATTGATATCGAAGGTTTAAATACGAAAGACCCGGCTAGAGATATGAATATCAAATCTTCCTTCTTTGCAAAGATGGACAGCACTTCTTTTATAACAGGAAAAATTAAAAGACTTATGTATGAGTTTGTTTCTACCATGCCTCAATACAAAGCGACAAGCATTCCTGCCATCGTTTCAATAAAGATGAATGGTATTGAAAGAGATGATACATTGCACCTTTCTTTAGATGGTGATGTATTGACTTTAGACGGAACCATTAACCTCGACGATTTCAAAGCACAAAAAGCTTTAACCTCTCTCAACAAAACCTGCAAAGACTTACACAAAGGTCCCGACGGAGTTTCAAAAACATGGAATGAAGTCAATATTTACGTAAGCACAAAACTCAAAAACAGCTGCAAATAATATAGAATTTTAAAACAGAATAAATATGTCAGTATTAGTAAACAAAAACTCAAAAGTAATAGTGCAAGGCTTCACAGGAAGCGAAGGAACTTTCCACGCCGGACAAATGATTGAATACGGAACCAATGTAGTTGGTGGCGTTACTCCGGGTAAAGGTGGACAAAAACATTTAGACAGACCGGTTTTCAACACAGTAGCTGATGCTGTTAAAGGAACAGGTGCTGATGTAACTATCATTTTCGTTCCACCGGCTTTTGCTGCCGATGCGATTATGGAGGCTGCTGAAGCGGGAATCAAAGTGATTGTAACCATCACGGAAGGAATTCCGGTGAGCGACATGGTGAAAGTGAAAGATTATATCAAAGACAAGTCTTGTACTTTGATCGGTCCAAACTGTCCGGGAGTGATCACTGCAGGTGAAGCTAAAATTGGTATCATGCCGGGCTTCATCTTCAAAAAAGGAAATGTAGGTATCGTTTCTAAATCAGGAACATTAACATATGAAGCTGCTGACCAAATTGTAAAAGCAGGATTAGGTATCACAACAGCAATCGGTATCGGTGGAGATCCAATCATTGGTACTACTACCAGAGATGCCGTTAAATTGTTGATGGGTGATAAAGAAACTGAAGGTATCGTTATGATTGGTGAAATTGGTGGTAACCTGGAAGCATTAGCTGCTGAATGGGTAAAAGCCAACGGAACAAAACCGGTAGTAGGATTCATCGCAGGTGAAACCGCTCCTAAAGGAAGAACAATGGGTCACGCTGGTGCAATTGTAGGTGGTGAGAACGATACAGCTGAAGCGAAAAAAAGAATTTTGAGAGAGTGCGGAATCAGAGTAGTTGATTCTCCGGCTGAGATTGGAAAAGCAATGGCTGAGGAGTTAGCGAAAGTAACGGCATAAGTCTATAATGTTGAAAAAAAAAAGCGGCATCAGCCGCTTTTTTTGTTTTATGAAGTAGAAGGCGATACATGCTTCCTTTTTCCCAGCCTCTCAATTTTAAATTGAAATTATAGATTTGTCTAATAAGTTCTGGTGAAGTAATAGGTTTTATAACTTATTTGCAGTCCCTTGGAAAAAACAGTTTCTTCAATTTTAATTTCATTCATTACTTTTTGTTGCTGGGCTTGTTTGAATTCAGGTGAAGAGAAGCATTGCTCGTCGAGGTAGTGAATGCCGGTAAGATCACCCGAAAGCCAGCGTCCTTCTTTGTCGTTTGAAACATATTTGCCCACTTTCACCAGTTTTCCTTCTTCGTTGTATTGTTTGTACCAGCCGTTTTTATTGCCGTTTTCAATTTCATATTCCGACTCCAGTTTTCCGTTTTTGAAAAAGTGTTTCATTTTACCGTTGCCGTTTTTCACCAATGTATCTCCGTTTTCGGAGAGGTAATATTCCACTAAAAAATCAAAACGCAATTCTTTTAAATCGCTTTCACAGTCGGTTTTTTCAGCTTCATCATATAATAATCCCATGTATTTCAAAGCCCCCGACGGATAAAATTCTTTGTAATAAGCATCAAAGCGGATGGTGTCCTTTCCAATAATTTTTTGAGGAGTACTATAATCCACTTCATTTATTTTCCGTCCGGCGGAGTTGTAGTAAGTCCAAAGGCCGGTTTTTTCCGATTTTTCCAAATGGTATTTGGTATAATAATCATCGTACATTCCGTGATACAATTCCTTGTCTTTAGCTTTGCCGGAGAGTTGTTGGGGCATGTGTGCGGGTTTTATTTTTGTTTTACCTGTAGCGTATAAATTTCCGTTGGGGTGAAATAGTTTTACTTCTCCTTTGACCGCGATATCGTCCCATTTATTAAAATCATAGAAGCTAGCCACTGAAATATTGTCGGAAGAGGAATCTGCAACTATTTTTAAGCGACATACTTTAAAATGATCATAATATTGAAGGTTTTGTAGCTGACCTTTATTGAAGGAAGCAGTTAGCGTTTGCAGTTTTACAGGCAAGCCTTTTTTTGCAGCATCTTTCCAGCTATATATGCTGTTGTATGGAGGAATTATCTTGAAATATCTGCCGTGATGAACCCCTTCCGAAAATGCAATAGAAGTGATGGTGTCACTATTCCATTCAGTGAGCGTGTATGACAAGCCGTGAGCAATATTGTTTTTATTCATTGTAAACTTATCAATCTTTCCGTTTTCAAAATACGTTATTTCGGGTCCGTTTTTTACTCCTTCTTCATCATAAGTGATGGTTTCTTCGGGGATGTTTTTTTGGTAAAAGCTGCGGTCAATTCCCACTATAATACCATTAACGTAAGTACATTGACGTGAAATATATTTTTTAAAATCACCTGTCCATTCGGTGCATTCGCCATTTTTCAATCCTTTTGAAAAAGTGCTTTTTTCTAAATCATCTTCTTCGAGGAATATTTGGTAATGGTAGGTGTAGGGTCCGTCAGCCAGCTGATTGGAGAAATTAAATTCAGATGAAGTACTTTCAAAAAAATCATATTCAGTGACTTTTGATTTTATGATTTGTCCTTTTTCGCAAAGGAGTTCGGCCTTTTCCCTACCGTCATAATCGGGGTTTACATTAAAAGTGATGTGGTGCCCCATCACTTGTATTTTCTTATTCCTGATATTTCCCTTAATTTTTATTTTTCCGGTAAAAGGTTGGTTTTTATAGTACACAAAAACAGAGTCGGCAAAAGCCATTTCTTTTCCCAGTTCCTCAAAAGGATCTTCAAAAAAAATCTCTCCCACGTTCATCAGGTTGGGATTGTAATCAGCATTGTTCTTATTGTGATAACCTACAAATGTTAAGTCACCGAAGCGTGCTGTTTTCTTCACCCGAAAGATGCTGTCGTATTGCAATATTTCAAAATCAATGCTTCTGTCGCCGTCTTCTTTTTGAATGAGTACGAAGTTGCTTGAAATAGGAGAAAGGTATTTTTTGGTAATGCTGGTGTTCTTTCTGCCTTTTGTTTTTTGGTATTCGAGTAAATAAATTGAATCGTGTTTTAAGAAAGGAAGTTGTTCCTTTAAAAAGAATTCATTGTTGATATGAAAGATTTCGCAACCATTTTTTGAGCACTTAATAGCTTTGGTTCTTATACATTTGTATGTAGTGTCAATGGCGTAATACTCTGTTTGTTCAAGCACGGCATTGGTGTCGTAGTAATTTAGCACAAAGCGTTTTTTGCCAACACTGTCGTTGATGTTAAACTTAGTGTTCATGATTTTTCCGTCGGAATAAAAAATACTGTCGAAATCATTTTTAATTAAAAAATCGAAGGAAACAGCAGTCTTGTTTTTGAATTTCCCGAATAACTTTCCGTTGGGATAATAGATAGTATAAGGAACATATGAAGGGATGAGTTTTTGTAACCCGGGGTCGTTTTCCACATCGTATTCGTAGTAATCGTCTTGGTATAAAAGAGTGGTGATGCTATCTGAATAAGCTTCCAATTGAATATTGCCATTGGGATAATAGCTTTTGTAATATTTATGGAAAGAAGATAGTTTTTTGTAATGATAGTTGTAATCATTGTCTTCGTAAGGGAAGCCGGTGGAGTTGTTGTCAACATAAAACTCCTCCTTTAAAAAAGTATGAGTATCGTCGTAGTCGTATAATTTAACCAAGCCATTGCATTTTCCATACACATAGTTGACTTCTTTTTTCAGGTAATGTTTAGTTACTTTTTTCTTTAAGTGGGCATAGTCGTAGGTGAGGGATGGTCCGTTTACTTTTCCGTTTTTAAAAGTTTCTGAGGATTTAATGTCTCCGTTGTCGAAATAAATTTTCCATTCTCCTTCTTTTTTTCCCATGGAATAAATGCCCTCTTTTGCTAGTTTTCCAGTGAGATAATAATTGGCTTTATAAGGACCGTTTTCTACACCGGAAGAAAAATTTTCTTCCAGATCAATCTGTCCGTTCAAATAGTATTTCAACCATTGGCCATCCTGCAATCCATCTTTGTAAGCGCCTTGTTTCATTAAAATTCCTTTGTGCGAATAAAAGGTTGCTTTACCGTTGAGTTTGCCTCTTTGGATTGAAAAGTAAGCACGCGGAATTTCTTTTTTCTTTTTCTTTTTGATGAGCACATATTCTCCGTCGGGTAAGGAATCCAGAATGGGAGGAATGTCGGCTATGTTAGATTCATATCTGGCATACATCATTTTATAAGGATACACCAGATATTTTTTTCCGTTCAGTACAGTGTCTTTTAAATTAGAATGTTGTGCATTCAGCTGGTTTTGCACGACAACAGCCATGAACAATAAAAAAAATAATTTCTTCATCCTTAGAATTTTATTGGTTTAAAGTTATTTGCAATCCCTTGAAATAAGCAAATGCATGTTTTAATCGCGACCCGTACCACGAGAACGCTTCACCATCTACTAATATTATTTTGCTGTTTGGAAAATGTGGAAGCAGTTCCTCCACGTGCTTTTGCGAGAAGGGAAAGGGCTCGGAAGAAAGAAAAATCACATCAGGATTTTTCTCCTGAAGGTTTTCAATTTCAATCATGGGATAACGATCTGCATGATCGGCAAAAACATTTGTCCAGCCGTTCATCATAATCAGATGGTGAATGAAAGTATCGCTGTTGATGGTCATGTAGGGCTTTCTCCAGATGAGGTAAGCAACTTTTAAATTGCTTTTTTGAGTAAGGGTATCTGCTTGTTGTTGTATTTCCCGGTTAAGCGAAAGAGATTCCTTTTCTTTGCCCACTAATTTCCCAATATCGAAAATCGCAATCAAAGCATCTTCCAGCTTTTTTATATCTGTAACAAAAACATTGAATTCCTTTGCTAATTCCAGAATCTGAGCTTTTTCATTTTCTTCTTTGTTGGCGATAATCAAATCGGGATTCAGTTTTCGGATGGCAGCTATGTTGAGTAGCTTTGTTCCGCCAATTCTGGTTTTACTGCGGAACCATTCATCGGGATGAATGCAAAATTTAGTGATGCCAACAACTTCTTCGTCCACTCCCAAATCAAACAACAGTTCCGTTAAAGAAGGAACCACAGAAATGATTCTGGTGTATTTTTCGTTTAAAGAAGAGGTAGTATAATGAAGCATTTATTTGCTACGGGTAAAATTGTGATTAATGGTATTTACTAAAACATTATTGTCATAGAAGATTTCATCTATGCTGATTTGCATTTTATTTTCCTCAAATTCTTTTTTCTTTTCTTGTTCGGATAAAAAACAATTTTCATCGAGATAGTTGATTCCAGTGAGATCTCCGTGTAACCATCGTCCGTGTTTTTTGCCGTTGAGGTATTGTCCCACAGCAATTAATTTTTTTTCACGGTTGTATTCTTTGTACCAGCCCTCCATTAAAGCATCTTTTAAATTCACTTCAAAATGGATGTCGCCGTTGGCGTAAAAGCGTTGTAGTTTTCCGTTGCCTTGATTTACCAGGGTATCGCCGTTAGGTGAGAAATAATAATAGCATTTGATTTGGAAAGATGGAATAGCAACATCAGAAGTACAGTCTTTAAGATCTTCTTCACCTGTCAATGTTCCTGAGTACTTGAGTTGTCCATTGTCGTAATATTCTTTGTAATCGGCAGGTTGAGTGGTGTTGTAATTATTCAAAGAATCTTTATAATTTCCTTTGCCGTAATTGATTTCTATGATTTTTCTTTCCATGGAATTGTAGTAATTCCAGATACCTGTTTTTAGTGTGACGCTCCAGGTTTGGTTGAATTGTTCGTAGTTTTTGGTGAGGGCATGTCCTTTAAAATACAATCTTCCGTTGGGATGATAAATTTCAATGTTGCCTGTAAATTGCAAAGAATATTCCCAGGAATTGTCTAAAAAATCCGTGAAATAAATCGGTCGTTTTATTCTGGAACTATCGGCCCGTACTTTTACTCTTAATACACCGCTTTCATCTTTTTGATCAAAGGTTTTCATTTGTCCGTTTTCAAAGCAGGCAATATAGGAGAGCTTTTCTAAATTGGGTTTGTTGTTTATTATACATCCTTCCAGAGTATCATTGTTGTAGTACATTTTTTCCAGGGTATCCCCCTGTTCACTTAATTCATATTTTATACCGTGATTGTTATCATTTAAAAAATTTTCTTCTTTGGCTATTTTCCCGTTGGAATGATATTCAATCTCTTTTTGTTTTTTGCCGTTTTTCCCATATATGATAATGCTTTCGGGCTTTCCGTTGGAATTGTAATAAAAAGAAGTGTCAACTTGTATTCCGTGTTCATAGGTGATTTCCTCTTCGGGTTTTCCATGGCGAAAACGAAGTGATTTTCCGTGAAGAAATCCGTTTTCATAAGGGTTTTCGAAATGTATTTTTTTGCTTCTCGGAATAAAAGGATTTTTCTTTACATCATATCCGTATTCAATGCCGTGAATTACATTGTTTTTTATTGGTGTAACCATGGAGAAATAGTTGTCGTCTTCAGCTATATGAGGTTGAACTATTTTTGAAATGCTGCCATTTTCCACAGTGATGACAGCAATTTCTTTTTTTCGCTTGTTGTATTCATCGGCGTTATCAATATCAAAAATTATTTTGTGTTGATGTAAAGTGATAAAGCCTTTACTTTTGTTACGGATGCAATGAATTTTACCATTAAAAGGTTTGTTCTTATAGAAGACCTGAATAGAATCAAATTCCATGTAAGCAAGATTGGAACTAAAAACGGCCATATCCAATTGTGAATACACACTGATGAAGGCCGCGTCTAAATCATAAAATCCTTCGGGATAAATGGTGTCTTTGTAAGAATAAGAAATGACTTTCAGATTTTTGTATTCAATGGTATCCACTACACTGTACAAATAATCATTTTTTAAAATGCTAAAGTTCTTTTTGTTGTCGGGTGCTTTATAATATTTGTATAAAGTTTTCTCCGGAAATTTTGGAGAGATGAGCGTGGAGTCCCAGGAATGTTCATCCTTTGATAAGGCCAAGAGAGTGAGTTCATTTTCATTTTTGTGTTTCAAATGGTATCTCATAAATTGATAATCGAGAGAAGAAGTATACAATTCTCCTTTTGAATTGAGTTTGTTGGTTTTGTAGTTCAGAATGCCGATCTGTTCATCAATAACATAAAATTGTTGTTCGCTTAGTTTGCCGGTACTATCGAAACAATCATAACGAAAGCGAGGCATACCGAGGGTGTCGGTCATTGCTAATTTAAGTACAGCTATTTTTCCTGATGCATTGAACAGTGTGTCGAAATGAATTTCCGAGTTACGACCGCCACCCCATTCACCTTGACTGGAAGAGATTTTGCCCAGAAACTTTCCTGTGGAATGATATATAGAGTAAGGATAATTAAAAGGTAGGTATTTGTAGTGAATTTCCGGTTTTTCAAAAATAAATCGATCTACCGCAGAGAGAGGTAAGGAGTTAAAGAAAAGTGTTACAGGCGTTTTGGTTGTGAAAAACATCCTGAGTTTTCCATCAGGATAATATTCTTTGAAATCTCCAATCACAGATATATTGATATAGTTGCCTTTAATGCCACTATAAGTGCACTCTTTCATTAGTGTTCCATCTTCGTAAAAATCCTTCGAGAGCCCTTTTAATACACCGTCTTCGTAATGTTCAATTTTCCACAAAGTGTTTTTTTTGTAGGCAAATAGTTTGCGTTCTCCGTGGCGGATTCCATTTTTAAAATCGCATTCTTCACCTATCTTTCCCCCTGTGTTGTAAAAAATAACTTTGCCGTTGATCTTGCCCTTGCTTACCGAAAATCGCGCTCCGACCTGTTTCTTTTTAGCGAATATTTTTTTTGGATGAATTCCGAAATACATGAGGTATTCGCCCGATGGCAGACTGTCGAAAATCGGCGGGATATTATCATTAATGTAATAATCCTTGCCGGTGTAATTTTCCTCCCATTCAAAGCGATAAGGATAAACAAGGTGTTTTTTGCCTTTAATAAAAGTGCTGTCTGCTTTTAAACTTTGGGAATAGCCAATGCAACATTGGGCAATAAGTATAACTAAAAATAATTTTTTCATCCAGGCGATTTACTTGCCTAAAGATATAAAATTGTGTTTTACTTCGCTACAGCCTCAATAATATCATGTTTGGTCACCATTCGGTATTCGCCGTTTTGCAGTTTCACCAAAATAGCGCCCGAGCTTTTTCCTATGGTTTTCAATACATAATCCAGTTCGGTAGTGGCGTCCACAATTTGAAAAGCTTCTTTCATGATGGTAGAAACCGCGTTTGATTTTACCTTTTCATCTTTGATGATTTCGTTGAAAATATCGGAATCACTTATGGATCCTATGAATTTCCCGTTGTCATCTACTACCGGAATTTGCGAGATATTGAGTTGTGTGATTTTTTTAATGGCGTCGGTTACTTTGTCTTTGCCGTTAACAGTAATCAGGGCTTTGTCGTTGTGACTTTTAATCAGATCAGCTGCAGTTACTTTTTGTTTTTCCAGAAAACCGCGCTCACGCATCCAGTCGTCGTTGAAAATTTTACCGATGTAGCGCGTACCGCTGTCGTGCATCACAATCACCACTACGTCTTCCTGTTTCAATTTGTCTTTCAGTTGAATTAAACCTTGCACTGCAGAACCTGCCGAGTTGCCCAGAAAAATTCCTTCTTCGCGCGCAATGCGGCGACACATCAGCATTCCGTCTTTATCGGTTACTTTTTCAAACAAATCAATGATTTTAAAATCAACGTTTGCCGGAAGAATATCTTCACCAAAACCTTCGGTTAAGTAAGAGTATATTTCATTTGGATCGAAGATTCCGGTTTCGTGGTATTTTTTAAATACCGAACCGTAAGTATCAATTCCCCAAACTTTGATGTT
The DNA here is from genome assembly GCA_023251095.1 of Flavobacteriales bacterium. Classification (GTDB taxonomy): domain Bacteria; phylum Bacteroidota; class Bacteroidia; order Flavobacteriales_C; genus JAHEZL01. The sequence continues at coordinate 53,145 of JAHEZL010000014.1, read as the reverse complement.
GGGATTTTTTTCTTTCAGGTATTTCGCTGTTCCCGAGATGGTACCGCCTGTTCCAACGCAAACCAACAAGTGAGTGATTTTACCTTCGGTTTGTTCCCAGATCTCAGGACCTGTAGTAAGGTAATGCGCTTTTGAATTCGACGGATTATCGTATTGATTAGGGTAATAACTGTTTGGAATTTCCTGACTCAGGCGTTTCGCTACAGAGTAGTAAGAGCGGGGATCATCGGGTGTAACGTTGGTAGGGGTAACCACCACTTCGGCACCCATGGCGCGGAGCATGTCCATTTTTTCTTTGGATTGCTTGTCGGGCATGGTGCAAATGAGTTTGTAGCCTTTTACCACGGCAGCAATAGCGAGTCCCATTCCAGTATTTCCGCTGGTACATTCAATAATGGTTCCGCCGGGTTGAAGCAATCCTGCTTCTTCAGCATCTATCACCATTTGCAGGGCCATTCGATCTTTCACGGAGTTACCCGGATTGAAGGTTTCTACTTTGGCGAGGATGGTTCCGGGAACTCCCGCAACCACTTTATTGAGTTTCACCATGGGTGTGTTACCAATGGTTTCAAGGATGTTGTTGTACCACATAATTGTAAATGTTAACTAGGTAAAGATAAACTTTTAGGCCATGATCGCTACTACGTCATTGCGAAAATTTTCATCCTTAAGAATTGACGTAATCCCTTTTTACCTCATTCTAAAACCCATACCCAAATCTAACGCCTCCAGCCACTACATTGCTCACATCCATAATGGGGCCTGCGTTGTAGCCACCTTCAAAACCCAAGACTAAAAAGTGGGGGATGGGATTGGTGTTGGATACAGAATATTTTCCGCCATAAAATTTGCAGAGGTAGCCCACCGTTCCGCCGTCGGTAGCGAAATATGCACCTGGATAGTCGTTGTAAGTAGTGAGCTTCAGGTTGGTGTTCTCCGTGAGAAAGGAGTGCTGATAGCCGAAGTAAAAAGTTTCTTCGCGGGAGTATCTGTGAATTTTCCCCTTGTTGCTTTTGAACATACATCGGAAGTCGGAATACCAATCGAAACTGAAACCGACGTGCGCTACCACTCCCGACATGTGTACACTAGGATCTTCCAGATAACCCATTTGCTTGAATTCAATCCCGCCGTAATTTCCGGCTCTGTAGCGGGTTTTTCGGTTGTATTCGATGTTGTATAAAGTGTTGTAAGCTGGAGAGTCTATTTCTTTGGTGACGTTGAGGTATCGTTTTTTTCCAACGAGATCTTTCTTGTACCAAAAGAAGGTTTGGTTGTAGCGGGAGGAGTATAAATTATTGTAGAGGCCGGTGGTGGCAGCCTCTCCTGAAATGCTGAATTTATGATGGTTGTTATCGTCATATGTGAAATTCAGTTCTAGTCCGATGGGCATTATTATTATGGCGCCGTGCATGGCGATATAGCCTGTAAATCTTGGTCGGAGAGAAGGATCGTTTTTCAATATTAGGATGCTTACTTTTTTGTTGTCGACGAATGAAATTTCTTCTCCGTATTTTTCAAATAAGTCGTCGGCATTTGTTACAACGGAGATGGTGGTATCAGAGTACGATAAGTTGTTTTGCTTTTTTTGCGCGATACTTTCAGTGCATAGCAGGATTAGAAGAAGCAGTAGCGGATGTGCTTTTTTCATGTATAACAGCTTTAGTTATGAGTTTGGAAATTCAGTAAATCCTAACTCCGAAGCAAAAGTATAAATTAATTGAACCTTATCGCCTTCACCGGCTGAATTTTTGCGGCCAGATAAGAAGGTAAAATCATTACCGCCAAACAGAAGATCAGCGTAATGCCATTCACTATCAGCAAATGTAAAATACTGAGGTTAATAGGCACGCTGCTGAGGTAATACATTTTAGGGTCCATAGGCACGAATTGAAAATACTGTTGCAGTAAACACAAGCTGATGCCGATGATATTTCCCCACAAAATTCCTTTACCGATGAGGAAAACCGATTGGTACACAAATATTTTACGGATGCCTTTCTGACTCATGCCCATTCCTTTGAGGATGCCTATCATTTGTGTTTTTTCCAGAATTAAAATCAGCAGGGCCGACGACATGTTGATGATCGACACAATTAAAATAATCACAATCACAATGGCTACGAGTCCGTTCAGGTATTCCAGCCAGTTCATCATAGAAGGGTAGCGGGAGTATAAACTTTCGGCTTTGAGGTTGGAACCCAGGAAAAAGAAGTCGTCAAAAATTTTGTTTTCCGTTTCTTTCATTTGAATTTGCTCAGGAATAACAATGTTTTTGATGTCGCTGCTTATTCCGCCTTTGTTCATGAAAACTTCAAAGCCTCCTACCTGATCGTCTTTCCAGCCGTTGATTTTACGGATGTGTTTGATGTCGATTAACACAAAACGACTGTCGATTTCTTCCAGCATTCCGGTTTCATAAATTCCTTTTACAAAAAAAGCATATTTGGTGGGTTTGAATTGAAAAAGGTCGTCTTCTTTGGTGGCTTTGGAAACAAAGTGAATCACAAATTTATCGCCGATTTTTAATTTTAAATTTTGTGCAATTTTTTTGGAGATCAATGCGTCTTTCGATTTGGAGGTATCGGAAAGAGAAAGTGCCGATCCTTCTTTAATGTTGTTTTTAAATAAATCCCAGTTGAAATCGGTGCCCACGCCTTTAAGCACTATGCCCTGCATGTTTTCCTTTGTTTTGATGATACCGGGTTTTGTAGCAAAAACCTGAATGTGTGAAAACTCAGGATCGACGGTGATATTGGGATAAAAATTTTGTTTGTTTGAAATGGGCGTATTTTCAAAAGAATAATCGCCTTCGTTGGAAGAGATAACAATATCAGAACTGAAACTTGAGATTTTCTCCTTCACTTCCTTTTGAAATCCTGTGGTGACCGCAAAAGTTAAAATCATTACGGCCACCCCGAGAGATATTCCTATAATGGCTATATTCGCGATCGATTTAGTGAGCGAAGATTGGTGTTTCTTCCCCAGTATAATCCGTTTTGCTATGAAAAATTCTAAATTCAACTTAAAACAAAAATAAGAATTCATGCCGAGCTCCCGACTGTTAAAAAGAATTGTTTTGGTTTTTAGTGTATTAATTGTAGTGGCCTGTGCTTCTAAAACAGTTGTGGTTTCACCTGTTCAGGAGGAAGTGTTGGCTGAAAAAAAAGCCGATACTCCGGTTTTTCATTTGGGAATTCAACGCAGTGCCGAATATCTTCCATTATTAAAAGGAAAAAGGGTAGGAGTAGTGGCCAATCACACCGCCATCAATGAAGGCAAACATTTAGTGGATATTTTACTGGAAAAGGGCATCAATATCAAATATGTTTTTGCGCCCGAGCATGGTTTCCGTGGTGATGCCGATGCAGGTGCTGAAGTGAAAGACGGTGTCGATACCAAAACAGGTTTACCGGTTTTTTCACTCTACGGAAAAAATAAAAAACCTTCCAAAGCATGGATGGATTCACTGGATGTTTTGGTTTTTGATATTCAGGATGTAGGTGCGCGATTTTATACTTATATATCTACATTGCATTATGTAATGCAGGCTTGTGCGGAGTATCATAAAGAGTTGGTTGTTCTCGATCGTCCCAACCCCAACGGAAACTATGTAGACGGACCGGTACTGCAAAAAAAATACAAATCCTTTGTGGGCATGCATCCCATTCCTGTAGTACACGGAATGACCATTGGAGAATATGCGCAAATGGTGAATGGTGAAAAATGGCTGAGTGATTCGCTGGATTTAAATTGTCCGCTTACGGTGATTAAAATGGAAAACTACAATCACAACATGATTTATAATTTACCGGCGCATCCTTCGCCAAATCTCACAACGATGAGAGCGATTTATTTGTATCCATCGCTTTGTTTTTTTGAAGGAACGATTGTCAGTGTCGGACGCGGAACCGAATTCCCTTTTGAAACCTACGGCCATCCGAATTACAGCGACAAAAGTTTTTCATTCACTCCTGTTCCTATAAAAGGAAAAAGTATGGATCCGTTGTTGAAAGGTGAAAAATGTTTTGGAAAAGATTTGCGCGGAATTTCTCTTGATTCTCTTCGTGCAAAAGGATTGGATTTATCTTATCTGATCGACGCTTATAAAAACACAAAATCCGAAAACTTTTTTGCCTTTTCCAAGTTCTTCGATAATCTCGCCGGTAGCGATAGATTGCGCAAACAGATTATTGAAGGGAAATCGGAAGCAGAGATTCGTGCAAGCTGGCAGGAGGAATTGAAGGCTTTTAAAGAAGTGAGAAAAATGTATTTGATGTATCCTTGATCCCCTTAAGTCGTTGCGATAATTTTTGTGCTCAAAAATTGAAGCAATCCCATTATTACCCATCGAGATGTAATATTTGTTTGTTGTAAATCATTTAAATACAATTATTTAAATGATTTTAATATGATAAAAAGCATCTAGTTTTATTTCAATTATTATTGACCGGTCTTCTTTATAATTCTACTTTGCCTTCACTACTTATCTCTGCTGATTTTTAAAGCAGATTTTGTTTCAATTCTCACCAAAGACTAACTGTCATTAAAAAGAAAAAATCATTTTTCTTTTCTGCAGCTCAAACGGGCGCAGTTTAAGTGTTTCACAGATTTTTACCGAGTAAAATTGTTGGGTATGAAAAACATCATGATGATATTGTTGTCGCTAATTGCATTCCATGCAAGTGCGGGCTATGTGTGCGGAAGATACACGGGAAACGGCGGTGCAAGTAAGTCGATAACGGGAGTAGGTTTCAGTCCGTCTTGTGTTTTAGTAAAAGGTGCAACAACGCAAACAGCCTGGTTTGCAACTTCTACAATGACTGCAGGTTATGCCAAGTTAACAACAGGAACAGCTGCTCCGGCCACAGGCTATATCAATTCTTTAGATGCCGACGGATTTACTGTTGGCAGCTCTGCGAACTCAAATACAAGTGGTGTTGTTTATTATTTTGTAGTGTGGGATGCCACCAATGTAGACGTTGGAAGTTTTACAGCCAATGATTGTGAAACTGCATGGAGCAATGCAACCTGGTACAATATAGGAGATATCATGTCGAGTGGTGGACACAATTACACTTCTATTTTGGCAGGATCAAATCATGCGGCACCCAACGCAACGTATTGGACCGATAATGGTGCTTGTTCAGCTTTCGGTACTGCCGTAACGGTGGGTAGTGGTTACCGTCCGGCTATGCTTTTTGTTTATGGAGAAGGAACACAATGGTACAATCTTACCCCCGGACAATTCATTATGGATGGATCATACTCCAACAAGGCCTGGCATTTTAATTCGGGAGGCGCTTTGGCTGGTTCCGATGTGGTGGTGGCTGATCTTTCCGCAACAGGTTTTACAACCAAGGCAGTTCAGGTTGGAACGGCAAATTCTACAGGCTTTCACAATTCTACAAAATACAATTACGTAGCTATAAAATCTACTGCCAATATAGCCTCTACCACCTATGCAGGAAATTCTGCTCCACGAACGATAGTAGCGTCTATCAATCCTACATTTATTTTGGTGAAAGATGTTAACGGCGGACAAAATCCATGGTTTAAATCGGAAATGATGGGCCCCGATTCTTCTTATAAATTTACCGATGTGGCCAATACTACTAACATTAAAAAATTCACTTCCACAGGCTTTACACTAGGGGCAGGTGGAGAAACCAACGGTGGCAGCACTTTTCAGTATTTTGCAATGGGAGGTGGTGTTACCTTGCCGGTGAAGCTCACTTATTTTTACGGCGAAAAAGAAAATTCTTCCGTTAAATTATTCTGGCAAACGGCTGCCGAAATCAATTCGGATTATTTTATGGTAGAGCGTTCTTCCGACGGAATTAATTTTGATCCGATAGATTTGGTGGAATCTGCAGGCAATAGTTCTTCATTGGTGAACTACAGCTACACAGATGAAAATCCTGCTGCCGGAAAAAATTATTATCGCCTCAAGCAAATTGATAACGACGGGCAGTATGCGCTCTTTCATGTTGTAATGGTGGATCTCACAGATGGAACTTCCTTAACTCAGGTGGAAGTTTTTCCAACCGAAACAGAGGATCTGGCGCACATTGTGCTCACTGCAAAAAAAGCGGAAATTTTCCTTTTGCAGATTTTTGATCAGAGCGGAAAAGAATTGTATCATTCTTCTTTATCTGTTAATGAGGGAGCCAACGCCTTGGATTTACCTGTTGCTTCTTATGAAACGGGATACTACAATGTTCGCATTACTTCAGCAGTAAATCCGGAAGTATTTCAAAAAAGATTTTTGAAAAAGTAGGTTCGTAGAGACGCAAAATTTTGCGTCTTTAAAAAAGTACAATGATTTCCATCGGATGATCAATCACTTTAATGGCTCCGGCCTGTATCAATTCATCGCCTTCCGAATAACCGTAACTCACGCCAATGCATGGAATATTGTGGTGTTTGGCGCCATTCACATCATGAAAGCGGTCGCCTATCATAGTGGCTTCGTGCACTTCAGGATTGTATTTCAGCTGGGCGAAAACCTCGGCAATAATTTCTTTTTTATCGCTGCGAGATCCATCCATATTGCTGCCCACTACAGCAGAAAAATAATGATCGATTTCAAAATGTTTTAAAATGATTTCAGAGTAGTAAGTTGGTTTTCCTGTGGCAAGTGCTAAAGTATATCCTTGGTATTTCAACATTTCCAGTACTTCTTCGATGCCTTCGTATAATTTATTTTCAAAAATTCCTTTGGTGGAATAGTACTCTCTGTAGATGGCTACAGCGCCTGCAGTGTCTTCTATTTCATAATGATTCTTAAATGTATCGTGTAATGCCGGACCGATATAAGTTTGAATTTTCTCTGCAGGTTCGTCAGGGAAGCCCAATCGCGAAAGTGCATATTTAATAGAGTTCACAATGCCTTCGGAAGAATCAGTAATGGTCCCGTCTAAATCGAATAATACAATTTTCACCTGAAATAATTTTGCGCACAATATTATGTATAAATTTGAAGATTATGTTAAAATCACCGTCATTTGCAGGGCAACACAATTAAGAGGTAATCAATGTTTGGAAAAATATTCGGCGCAATTTTAGGATGGGTTTTAACGGGAGGCAACTGGAAGGGGGCTTTGGTAGGATTTATCATCGGGGCTTTTTTGGATAATTCCACCCGGGTTAAAATAAAAACTTCAACCGGCAGAACCACTGCGGAGGATTTCAGCGCAAGTTTATTGTTATTGTCGGCGGCGGTAATGAAGTCGGATGGCAAAGTGATGAAATCCGAATTGGATTATGTCCGCAAATTTTACACAGAACAATTCGGATTGGATTACGCGCAAAAGCAAATGCTGGAGCTGCGCGAACTGTTGAAACAGGAAATTCGTTTGCGCGAGGTTTGTCAGGAAATTCAAAACCATATGGATTACCATTTGCGTTTGCAATTGCTGCATTATTTGTTCGGACTCGCAAAATCGGATGACACCCTGAGCAATCAGGAAATGGATACCATTCAGCAGATTTCACAATTCATGGGCATCAACTTTAAGGATTATGAATCTCTGAAAGCCATGTTCATGTTTGGCGGCTACAACGGATATTCTTCTTCGGGTGATGCAGGAGGAGGAGCTGGTGCCCGTCCGCGTTCCCAGGGAATGGATCTCGCTTCGGCGTATACTATTCTGGAAACCGAATCCTCAGTGTCGGATGACGAACTGAAAAAAGCTTATCGTAAAATGGCGATTAAATACCATCCCGATAAAGTGGCAAGTTTGGGTGAAGCCCACGTAAAATCAGCTACTGAAAAATTCCAGAAAGTACAGCAGGCTTATGAAGTGGTGTGTACGAGTAGGGGAATAAAATAATAATGATTTTACTTCGGTAAAATCGCCATCGTCAACCTGCTAATGCAAACCAACTTCCCTTTATCACTCACAATTTTAATTTCCCAAATGTGGGTTTTTCCACCAATGTGAATAGCTGTTGCGGTTCCGGTAACGGTTCCGCTGCTGATGGGGCGGATGTGGTTGGCGTTGATTTCTAAACCAACGCAAATGTGTTTGTTTCTATCGAGTACTAAAACGGAAGCTAAGCTTCCCAATGTTTCGGCCAATACAACAGAAGCACCGCCATGCAGGATTCCTGCAGGCTGATGCGTTCGTTTGTCAACAGGCATAGTGCCTGAAATAGATGTATCGGTGAGTTCGGTAATTTCAATACCGATGTGCTCCATGATGGTATTCGGAACAAATACTTTAAGATCTTCGAGCGTGTATGGTTGGAACCAAAGCATGTTAAGCGAAAATCTCGTTGTCTTTGAAATGGAATTTTATTTCAACTGCTGCATTTTCATCAGAATCACTTCCGTGTACTGCATTTTTCGCTTTTGATTCGGCAAAACGTTTGCGGATAGTTCCTTCGTTGGCTTCGTTTGGATCGGTTGAACCAACCAGTGTTCTGAAATCGGCTACTGCATTGTCTTTTTCAAGGGCGATAACCACGATAGGCGATTCCGACATGTACTCCGTCAGCTCCACGTAAAATGGTCGCTCTTTATGAACAGCATAAAAAGCCTGTGCTTGTTGTAAGGTAAGATGTGTGAACTTCATTGCTATTACTTTGAATCCACCTGTGATGATGTGATCCAGTATTTTTCCAGCATATCCTTTAGCTACCGCTTCAGGTTTAATCATTGTAAATGTTCTGTTTCCGGCCATGTTTAGTAAGTGTTGATTTTATGCAAACATAAGGATTCGAAAAACAATCACAAAAATCATATCTTAGAAGCCTAAAATTGCCAATTTGAATTCTTCAGCTATAGCACAACTGGGCGACTTGCTCACAGGGAAAAAGAAAATATTTATCGTTACACATAAAAACCCCGATGGAGACGCCATCGGATCGGAAGTGGGCTGGGGCAGATTTCTCATGAAAATGGGACACGAAGTTACGATGACCGTTCCCAATGAATTTCCTGATTTTTTATATTGGATTGAAGGCAGCTCCGAAGTGCTTTTGTGGACGCTTCATGCCGACAAAATTAAAGCGGCTCTTGCCGAAGCCGATGCTATTTTCTGTTTGGATTTTAACGCCTTGCACCGCATTGATGAAATAGGGGAGTTGATTGCAACGGCCAAAGGAAAAAAGGTTTTGATTGATCACCATCAGCAACCGGATGCTTTTCCCGATATTACTTTTTCGGATGTTACGGCCTGTTCCACTTCACAAATGGTTTTTGAAATCATTGAGGCCTTAGGCAAAAAAGAACTGATGGATGCCGGTGCGGCAGGTGCTTTGTATTGCGGCATCATGACGGATACGGGTTCATTTAAATTTCCTTCTACCACGGCTACCACACACCGGGTGGTGGGTGAACTGATTGCTGCCGGAGCCAACAATGCCGAAATTCATCAGAGGGTTTACGATACGCAAAGTCTGGACAGATTATATTTAATCGGCCATTGTTTAAACCACATGGAAGTTCTGGCGAAATACAAAACAGCCATCATCAAAGTTTCTAAAAAAGACCATTATACCTTCAATATCCAAAGAGGAGATTCGGAAGGAATTGTGAATTATCCTTTGTCGGTTAAAGATATTCATCTCTCTGTTTTCATGAGAGAAGACAAGGATCTGGTGAAAATTTCCTTCCGTTCAAAAGGTGATTTTGATGTGAATGCCATTGCTCGAAAACATTTTGGCGGAGGCGGACACATCAACGCTGCAGGAGGAATTTTTACCGAAGGTTTGGACAAAGCGGTTCAGAAACTAAAAGACATTTTACCCGAATATGAGCAGTCGCTTAATAAATAGTTTAACTGTTTTGCTTTTGTTTTTTCTGTTTGCCTGCGGTGAAACAAAGGAAACTGAAAAAGCTTATACCAAAGAGGAATACAAAACTATTCTGGAAAACAGTAATAAGGTAAAAACGCTTCGTGAAGAAGAAGACATCAAAAATTACATCAAAAGAAGAAATTGGACATCTGAAGAAACCGGAACAGGTGTTTACATTGTGAAATATGAAACCGGAAAATCCGATGATAGTTTAATGCAGCCCGGTGACGCGGCCCGCGTGACTTTTACAGTATCGCTGCTTGATGGAACTTTATGCTACACCACAGAAGATACCGAACAGGAACAGCTGGAAATTGTAGTAGAGAAAGCCGATGTGGAAAGTGGTTTGCACGAAGCGCTCACGCATTTGCGAAAAGGAGATAAGGCCATTATTTTAATTCCATCACACCGCGCGCACGGCTTGCTGGGTGATCAGGAAAAAATTCCGCCGTTGTCCACAGTGATTTACGATATTCAAATTCTCGACGTGCTGAAATGAAACAAATAATCCTCTTTTTATTTGTGGCGCTCTTTTTGTTTTCATTTGTGAAAAATTTATTTTTTAAGTCAAATGGAATTCGCCTTTTTTTCATCGGTGTTTGCTTCGCAAACGCTTTATTGCTCATTTCATGTAACAGTGATCCCGAAGGTTATTCGCATACCAAATCGGGATTGGTTTACAGGTTTACCTTCATCGGAGATGGAGAAAAACCTGCTGTTGATGATTATATTAAATTTAAATACGTGCTGAAAACCACCAACGATTCTTTAATTGCTTCTTCCCGAATGATAGTGCAGTTGCTGCAACTCAAAACAAACGGAGAGCTGGAAGAAGGATTGGGGATGATGAAAAAAGAAGACAAAGCGAATTTTATTATTTCGGCCAGCGATTTTTACAATACTTATATGGAGGCGCCAACGCCTAAACAATTTATAGATCAGAAATTAAATGTGGAAGTGGAAGTAGTGGATATTTTATCGGATTTGCAATTTGAAAAAAACCGACTGGAATTTAAAAATCGAATAGAGTCGGTGGTGATGGATACTTCGGCAAGCACTGAAAATGCAAGGATAGCCGAGTTTCTGGCGTCTTATCAATTTAAAATGGAAGTGCTGCCTTCGGGTCTGAAATATTTTTTCATCAAACAATCCGCCACACAAAAAAAACCTGCTTACGGCAAAACGGTGAACATTCATTACAGCGGAAGATTTCTGGACGGACAGGAATTTAATTCCACGCACATTGCCGGGGTTCCGCAGGATTTTATCATCGGTCAGGAAATGCAGGTGATACAAGGGATTGAGCAAATGTTGTTACAAATGAACGAAGGAGATATGGTGGGAATGATAATTCCGTCTAAATTAGCGTTCGGAAGTTCAGGTTCAAGTTCGGGAATTGTTCCGCCGAATACGCCTGTGTATTATGAATTAGAGTTAGTATCAGTTAATTAAATAAAAACAATTATGAAAAAGTTATTTATTCTCTCTTTGGCCGCATTGCTCTCGGCTTGCAGCTTAGAGGCGCAAAAGGAAGCAACAAAAAAAACCACAACCACTAAAAAAGTAAAACATATGAGAGTGCTCAATAAAGTAGGGGAAACCGTAACTACAAAAAGCGGATTGAAAATTATTTTAAAAGGAAAAGGAACGGGAGTTAAAGTGGATAGCGGCGATCAGGTGACGATTCACTATGACGGATATTTTCCGGACGGAAAATTTTTCGATTCATCGGTGAAACGCGGTCAGCCTTTTCAAACAAAAATCGGTGTCGGACAAGTGATCAAAGGATGGGATGAAGGTGTTACTATGTTGAATGTGGGTGATACTGCGCAACTAATTATTCCTTCTGAATTGGGTTATGGCAGCATGGCCCGTGGCGGAATTCCTGCCAACTCTACTTTAATTTTTGATGTAATGGTGATCGATACTAAAAAACCTGTTGTTCCTGTTCCTTATGATGTTAAAGGAAAAACGGTACTTAAAACTGCAAGCGGATTGGAGTATGTTGTAGTACACAGCGGAAAAGGAACTCAGGCTACTGCCGGAAAAATGGCAACAGTTCATTATACAGGATATTTACTGGACGGAAAAAAATTCGATTCTTCTGTAGAGCGTGGCGATCCTTTTGTTTTTCCTTTGGGACAAGGTCAGGTGATTCAGGGATGGGATGAAGGTGTTGCTTTGATGAAAGAAGGTGATAAGTTCCGTTTCTTTGTTCCTTATCAATTGGGTTACGGAGAACAAGGTTATCCGCCGGTGATTCCTCAAAAAGCGACTTTGGTTTTTGATGTGGAGTTGATTAAAATTCAGTAGTGAGCATCAAAGAAAAATTATACCGGGCCTGTTTCGATTTTGCTTCGCAAAGGATAAAAGCATTGAATGATGCTCAGAAAGAATTGAGCGAAGATGCAGGTTCTGAATCTAAAAGCTCTGCCGGCGACAAGCATGAAACCGGCAGAGCTATGATGCAGCTCGAGCAGGAAAAAAATGCCGAACAACTTACTAAAGCCAATGAATTATTAAAAGCAATGGAGAAAATTGATCCCTCCATTGCTTCTGATAAAGTAGCTTTGGGTTCTTTGGTAATCACCAATCGAGGATCTTTTTACATTGCTATCAGTGCAGGGAAAATCAATATAGATAGTAAAGAGTATTTTGCGGTTTCACCGCAGGCACCTATTGCTGTTAAGTTAGCAGGCGCAAAACAAAAAGATAAAATTCAGTTTAACGGAGTGGAGTATTTGGTGGAGGAGGTGAGGTAGAAGAGTTGTTGGATGTGTTCGTCATCACCCAGAGTTCGTCATTGCGAAATTTTTGTACTCAAAAATGAAGCAACCTTATATTGATATAGTAATTAAAACATTAAGAGTATAGTGAGGTTGCTTCATTTTTGAGTACAAAAATTTCGCAATGACGAACTCTGGGTGGCAAGAACCGATTGAGGCTAATTACCCAAACAACGCATCCAGCCTCAACTTCAAATCCCCTTTACTTATAGGTTTTTTAAAAAAATCTGCTGCGCCCATTGCCATTGCTTTTTCTTTCACGGGACTTAAATCATCACCACTCACCAAAACGATTTTACCCGGGAAATTTTCTTTGTGTAATATTTCCAGCACTTCCATTCCGTCCATGTCGGGCATCAGCTTATCTAAAGTAATCAGTTCAGGTTTTAATTCACGCGCCAGCTCTAATCCTTCTTTTCCGTTTTCTGCTTCACCAATCACGTTGTATCCCGATTGTGTCAATATTGCGCTGATAATGGTTCTGTCGAAGCCTGCGTCGTCAATTACTAAAACTGTTTTCATGGTTCACGGATATTTTTGAAAAATTAAGACTGACAGCTAAAATAAATCTTTAATTTAGAAGGGTGGCACAATCGTTGTCGTTTTTTAAAAATAAAATAATCCCTTCTATGAAAAAAATACTTTTAATCACATGTTTGGCAGGAGCAACAACGCTTTCGGCACAAATCAATTTAAATACTTTAAAAAATCAGGCAACGAAAGTTGTTAAAACTGCTCCGGCAGGTTTGTCTCAGCAGGAAATAATTGATGGTTTGAAAGAAGCTTTATCGAAAGGTTCAGGTAAAGCCGGTCAACTTGCATCTGCTGTGGGAGGATTTAATAACAATAGTTTAATTCACATTCCTTTTCCGGAAGATGCCAAAAAAATGGAAACCAAATTGAGAGCTATAGGAATGGGAGCGCAGGTGGATAAATTTGTAAGTACTTTGAATGAGGCGGCCGAGCTGGCGAGCAAGCAGGTAGGAGATATTTTTTTAACTGCTATTAAAAATATGACGGTGACCGACGGAATGAATATTTTAAAAGGAAAAGACGATGCGGCCACTCAGTATTTACACACTCAAACCTATCAGCAATTGTATGATAAATTTAAGCCTATTGTTGTAGCGGCTTTGAAACAGGTGGAGGTAACAAAATACTGGAGTCCTTTGGTAACCAAGTACAACAGCATTCCTCTGGTGGAAAAAGTAAATCCCGATTTGGAAGATTACGCCACTAAAAAAGCCATTGAAGGTTTGTTCAAATTAGTAGCGCAAGAGGAATTAAAAATCCGTAAAGATGTAAATGCCAGGACTTCTGATTTGTTGAAGAAGGTGTTTGCTGAGGCGGATAAAAGATAGTCATCTTTTTCACTTCGACATTACACTCTCTACGTCATTGCGAAATTTTTGTACTCAAAAATGAAGCAACCTCATTTTGATGATGAGGTTGCTTCGTCGTGAGTACACTCCTTGCAATGACGTAGAGGGCGCAATGAGGGGAGTGCTAAAAAGGAGCAACCTCTTTCAGTCTCACACCTTTTTCAGTATGTTGCACAAAACACGTTTCGTTTTTAGGATCATGCTGTAAAAACAAAGTGTGATTTTTATCGGCGGCGTCATTTAAAAATTTTGCTTTTTCTTCCATGGTTAAAAGCGGACGCGTATCATAGCCCATTACGTAAGCGAGAGGAATATGTCCTATAGAAGGAAGTAAATCCGCTGCGAAAACCACCGTTGTTCCTTTGTGTTTAATGTGCGGAATCATTTGCGCTTCGGTGTGTCCGTTCACTGTAAGTATATCAATTTCGGGATGAAAAATTTCTTTCGTTTGATCAATAAAAACCAGCTGTCCGCTTTCCTGAATCGGTAAAATATTTTCTTTCAGGAAAGAAGCTTTCTCCCGTGGATTAGGATTTACGGCCCAATCCCAATGTTGTGAATTGCTCCAGAAACGCGCATTTTTAAAAGCAGGAACCAAAATTCCGTTTTCATTTTTTTTGATGGCACCGCCGCAATGATCAAAATGCAAATGCGTTAAAAAAACATCGGTGATGTCGTCTTCAGTGAAACCATGTTTGTTTAACGATTTTGTGAGAGAATCATCGCCATGTAAATCATAATAGCCAAAAAATTTAGCGTCCTGTTTGGTGCCCATTCCGGTATCGATGAGAATCAATCTTTTACCGTCTTCAATCAATAATGAGCGCATGGCCCATGAACACATATTGTTACTGTCGGCAGCATTGGTGCGACTCCAAATGGTTTTTGGTACCACGCCAAACATCGCGCCTCCATCCAATTTGAAGTAACCGGTATTAACAGGATATAAGTTCATAAGTTTATCTTTTAATGAAGTTTAAAAGTAAGTAAAAAGATAATTTAGATTCAAACTTTTACAACTATGCGCATACATCTTATAGCCATTGGAGGAAGTGCAATGCACAACATGGCGCTGGCTCTACACAAGAAAGGATTTACGATAACAGGATCCGACGATGAAATTTTTGAGCCGTCGAAAACCCGCCTCAAAGAAAAAGGATTGTTGCCTGAAACTATGGGTTGGGATGCTTCCCGAATCACATCCGACATTGATGTTATTATTCTTGGAATGCATGCGCGCAAAGACAATCCGGAATTGCTAAGAGCTCAGGAATTGGGAATGAAAATTTATTCTTATCCCGAATATATTTACGAGCAATCGAAAGACAAAAAAAGAGTAGTGATCTCGGGAAGTCATGGTAAAACAACTATTACAGCAATGGTGTTGCATGCTTTGCATTTCAATAAAATAGATTGTGATTATATGGTGGGAGCGAAGCTGGAAGGTTTTGATACCATGGTGAAGCTCACAAAAGAAGCGCCGGTAATTATTTTAGAAGGGGATGAATATTTGAGTTCGCCGATAGACCGCCGACCGAAATTTCTGCATTATTTACCTCATGTTGTTTTGATGAGCGGGATAGCCTGGGATCACATCAACGTGTTTCCAACTTTTCCGGAATACTGCCACCAGTTTGAATTGCTGATAGATTTGATGGAGAAGGACGGTAGCTTAATTTATTTCGAAGGCGATGAAAACATTGTAGAAATAGTTACTAAAAAGCAAGTGAATAAAACGCCGTATTCTTCACATCCGAATGTGGTGCGCGACGGAAAAACTTTTTTACTCAGTAAGGGAAAAGAAATTGCATTGAAGATTTTTGGACAACATAATCTGCAAAATTTAAGTGGTGCGATGCTGATCTGCAAGGAACTCGGATTAACAGATGAGCAATTTTATACGGCCATCGCCACTTTCAAAGGAGCTGCAAAAAGATTGGAGTGGATAGCAGGCAACGATACTTGTGATGTGTACAAAGACTTTGCGCATTCGCCAAGTAAATTAAAAGCAACAACAAAGGCGGTGAAAGATCAGTTTCCGAACAGAAAATTAGTGGCCTGTATGGAGTTACACACTTTCAGTTCCCTGAATGAAGATTTTTTGAAACAGTATGAAGGCTCTATGGATACTACCGATGACGCAATTGTATATTTCAGTCCGCATGCCATCGAACATAAAAAACTAAAAGCCATCACCCCCGATCAGGTGAAGGCTTCTTTCAAAAACGAAAAACTCAAAGTGATCACTACCAGTGAAGAATTGAAAAAATATTTATTGTCGAAAAAATCAGCCAGCACCAATTTCCTATTGATGAGCAGCGGTGATTTTGACGGGATAAATGTGAATGAGTTTGGCAAGCAGTTGGTGTGATTAAAATAACAGAGATAAAAAAAGCCCTCTCCGATTTTTCGGAGAGGGCTTTTTCTTTTCACACACTTTATTTGTTATCTGATTACCGTCACTGTTCCGCGTTGGTAGTCATTGAAATCTTTATCGCAAATATTTTTAACTCTGATGGCAACAATGTATACATCTTCCTGAGCCATGTGTCCGTGAATGGTTCCATCCCACGCGCCATTAACATCGTTCCATTTGTAAATTTGTTCTCCCCATCTGTTGAAAATCATTCCTTCAAATTCTTCCACTCCATAACCTGAAGCAAAGAATTTTTCATTCACGCCATCGCCGTTTGGTGTAAAGGCATTAGGGAAGAATAAAGTAGGTTTGAAATCATTTTTGATATTTACCGATACAGAATCAGTAGCTGTACATCCTCCTTTTGCAGCGTTCATAGCAATGAGATAGTACTTGTTGTTATTGTTGGTTTGAATTTGAATGTTTTGTCCCTGATAAACCTGTCCTTCTATACTGTCGGTCCAGATGTAGCTTGCCAATCCGGCCGGACTCGCAGACAAAGGAGTCAATTCATTGGCACAGGTTAAAACATCCAAACCTGCATCGATGGTAAATTTAGGAGACACTGTAATCACAACAGTATCGGTAGTGGTACAAGAGGAGTAAGCTCTTAAACTTGTTGTCACCACATAGTTGGTAGTTACTATGGCAGCACTCATTGGAGCGGCAAGTGTATCATTGCTCAGGCCTGTGTTAGGTGTCCATGAATAAGAGTAAGCCGCGTTGTCATTGGTACCAATTGATGTGCTGTCGCCAACGCAATACGGAGCATCTGTACCCGCATCAGATTTAGGAATTTCATACACCGTAACTTCTTTTGTTATTGCAGCACCCGCACAACCAAAAGCGCTAGGAGTGATGGTGTATTTCGCTTTGCTGGTAGTACTTGCTGTAAGAATTTGTGCAATAGATGCTCCTGTCATTGGTGCAATTCCCGATACAGTTCCTAAGATAGAAACAGCTGTTACAGAGAAAGTAGTTCCTGCTGTTGCTGAACTTAAATCGATAGAAGTTGTACCGCCGCTACAGAAAGCAGAGTCAAGGTCATTGTTCACTGCTGTAGCAACAGGTTTTGGTTTAACAGTGTCAACCACTATTAAAGGCTGACCGCTGCATCCGCCTCCAGAAGGAGTGATGGTATAAGTTACCATTTCATTAGCAGTTCCCGAATTCACTAATGTTTCGGAGATAGAAGTAGGAATAGTAGTAGAGGTTCCTGTTGCAGCAAAGCCTGTAACATTTAATGAGCTGCCTGCAGCAGTCCAATCGAAAGTAACCGGCACACCTGAAATACTTGTTCCTATTTTCAAATCGGTTGTAGTTCCGGTACATATAGAAAGTGTACCTGAATTCAATTTAGCATCGGGCGAAGGATTCACTGTGATGGCAATTTGTTTCGGTCCGCCGGTACATCCGTTTGCTTTAGGAGTCATAGTGAAAGTAACTATTCCTGCGGCGTTGCTGGTGTTGTTTAAAACGGCCGCTAAAGCTCCTGTAGGAATTGCAGTTCCTGAAGTAGCTCCTGTTTTGGTAACAGTTCCTGAACCGCTGGTCAACATCGTCCAGTTGAAAGTTGATCCTGCAACATTCGATTGAACATCAATTGCCGGGTCATTTCCTCCGCAGATGGTAGTATTGGTAGCCGTTACGGTAAGAACAGGAATAGGATGAACGATAATGGTGATGTCGGTTGTTGGTCCCACGCAGCCTAAGCTGTTAGCGATTACGGTGTATTTCACATTTCCGTCGGCAGTACCATTGTTCATCAGCACATCATCAATTTTATTTCCCGTATTCGGAGTGACAAATCCTGTAACACCTGTTGCTGCTGCAATCCAACCGAAAGTAGTGGCAGCGCTAACATTAGTACTTAAATTAATACCTGTTTTGTCGCCGCTGCAAATAGCAGGAGGAGTAACGTTGCCTACAGTTGGAGTAGGTTTAACAAAAGCAGTGATTGTTTTGGTGTTTCCCGGACAAGTAGCGTAAGTAGCAGTTACCACGTAAGTAGCGGTAACAAGAGTGCTTCCCGCATTACCCAATGCCTGAGCGATGTTGGTAAGTGTTCCTGTATTATCGGCAGCATATCCTGTTGCGCCGCCTGCAGAAGCAGTCCATGTAAAGGTAGCTCCCGTAACATCTGAAGTCAAAGGAATGTTGGTAGTTTCTCCTACACAAATAGAATCGTTGGAAGCAATTACCGATGGCAAAGGATTAACTGTTGCTTTTACGGTGAAAGGGGTTCCTGTACAAAATGTAGTAGAAGCAGTAACGGTATAAGTAACATCACCCGCGGCACTTAAACTAGAGGTAAGGTTTTGTGAAATAGTACTGTCGGTAGGAGTGCTTGTTCCTCCGTTGTATCCTAAAATACCCAGAGGGGCAGAAGCAGTCCAGTTAAATGTTGTTCCGCTGGTATTCGAGCTCAGCTGAATAACAGCTTTTGTTCCGCTGCAAACCACAACAGAAGAAGAGGTAGCTGTTGGAATAGGTTTAACATCTATGGTCACCGATGTTGTTGCAATTTTACTCGGTCCGGCACAGGATAAAGTAGAAGTCATGGTAACTGCTAATACATCTCCTTTAGCAAAAGTGCTGCTGGTATAAGTTGTGGAAGTTCCTGTTTGTACCGGATTCCCGTTTAAAGTCCAATCGAAGGTAGCTGTACCTGCAGCTCCCGCATTCTGCCCTTGAGCGGTAATGGTTTGTGCAATTCCGGCACAGGCAAAACTTGGTGTTAAGGTAACTTTAGGAGTAACCATTCCTACCACAACAATGGTCATGATGTTGGAAGTGGCTGTCGGACTGGTTGCGCAGGTTTCGCTCGACGTCATTACTAATTTTATTTTGTCTCCGTCAACCAGTGTTGTGGAGTTAAAAGAAGTTCCTGTGCTCGCCTGCTGAATTGCATTTACAAACCATTTATAGCTTGGTGTAGCCCCCGAATCAGTTGCGGCAGTAAGGAAAAACAAAGCATTACTTCCTGCGCAAATAGTGTCGGATCCATCAATAGTTAAAGTAGGAGTAAGGTTTGGTTTTACAGTTACGGTGAGCTTAGAAGGAGTTCCTGTTCCGCAAGAGTTTTTTGGCGTAGCTTCGAAACCAAAGCTTCCTGCCGTATTTCCAAAGGTAACCGTAATGCTGCTGGAATCGGATGTAGCAGCAGTGATAACTGAACCTGCAGGTCGTTTCCAGTTGAAGTTAACTCCCGATACCGCAGGTACAGAGTAAGTAACACCTGTTGCGCCGGCACAAACAGTTAAGGTTCCCGTAATAGGTCCGGCAGGGCCAGGCAATGGAAGTACGGTTATTACTACTTTACCCACTGAAGGGGCACATCCAGGAACGGTGCTGGTAATGGTATATTTAAAGGTGTCGACACCCAATTGTAAATTACTTGTTTGTCCACCTACAGTGATAGAAGCCGGAGCCACTGCACTCCATACTCCTGATTCTGTTCCTTTTAAAGCTCCTACCGCAGTAAGGTTTAAAAGAGGAGCGGCTGCATTGGCACAAATGGTTGCCGATTGTGTTGATACAGGAGTGGCGGAAGTAATACTTCCCGCCTGAGTGATGGTTACTGTGCTTGTTTTATCCGGACAAACATGTCCGGCGCCATTACTTACTGTCCATGTGAAAGTATAAGCAGTACTTGCTGTAAGGGTTGCAGCTACTGCAGCAGGGTCATTGGCATTTGGTGTAAAAGTTAATCCTGCCGGAACAGAAGTCCATGTACCGATACCACTAGTTACTGCCGTGGCGCCAAGCTGATAGCTGTTAGCGCAGGTAGATGCATTATTTCCGGCTACCGCAGCGCTCACTGTATTTTCTACTGTAACGGTTACATTGAACGGAGTACCGGAACAGGTTCCTGTTATCGGAGTAACTGAATATACGGCTGTTACAGGGCTTCCGGTGGTATTGGTTAAAGTTTGACTGATAGATGTTTGAGCTGTTGCCTGCGCCGATCCGCCGGTGAAACCTGTTCCTGTTGGAGCAGTCCATGTATATTTTGTTCCGGCCGGAACAGTACCATTGGTAACGTCTACCGGAGTTACGGTAAATGCCGAACCGCTGCATATTGTAGAGGTCATTGCTGTTACAGCAGGTACCGGACTGAAAACTACTTTAATAGTATCTTCTTTATAACAGCTGGAACTTCCAATACTTCCGTCCTCTACACGCAATACCCATGTTCCTGCATCAGCAGCAATACCTGTTAAGTTTTTTGCTGTTACCGGAGCCAAAGAGTAGGCGCCCGGAGTAGTTCCTTTTTTATACCATACAAATCTGATGGCATCAGTTAAAGGATTAGAACCTGCAACATAAGTACCTGTTAAGCTGATGGCTGTTCCCGGACAAACGGTAACCACTTTTGAAACGTGAGCAGGTACTGAATTGGTAGTTACTGAAGCCGGTTGCTGACAAGGACATTGTTGTTTAAGGCATACTTGCACTCTGTCGCAATAGTGTTGATCGGTTTTGAATTTAACATTGAAGAAATTTCCCTGGTTTAAGTTCCCACCTGTTTGCGGATTGTTGTTAACGCTGGAGTTGGTGAACTGAATGAAGTTTCCGGTAACATCATCTACAATAGGTGTAGATTGGCCGCCGCTGCTTCCTTTTCCTATTTTCACGTTACCGGTAACACCGGTTAAATTATCAAGAGATAAAAAGTATACTCCGGCGCTTGGTAGTAGTTTGTTGATGGTAACGAGTTCATCTCTGTCGTAAACCTGCGGATTACCGGCAGCTCTTGTTCTGGTGAATGAAAAAGTAAAACTTCCGATTTTGTTTGCATCGTCGGCTACCAATCCGCCATTATTTGTTTTAGAACCGTAAATTCCAAAAGTCATGGTTACCGACTGGCTGTTGCCTACATTGTATAATTCATCGGAGATATGAATATTAGTAGTGGTGAGTGTAACAGGTTCAGTGACAGTGAATCCTGATTCGAAAGTATTGGTTTGAGCTCCGTTATTTAAAAAATCCATAGAACTCCAAGCACCATCTTTCCCCTGTGTTTTCTTAAATACAGTACCGCTTGCGTAGGCTTTTTCTTCTACATAAACACATTTATCGCCATTACCCGCTGCAGTTATTCCCGAGATATCAATAGAAGTATTTCCGCTTGCGTAAGAAGTACCCAGAGAGGTAGTGCTTATTGCCGTAGGGAACCAGTCGTATCCCGGATTTGTAGTTGCTGTGGAAGTAACATTTACTGTAGCTGTAGTTCCGCAATAAGTAAGGTTGGTAGGCACCGTGAATGTTTGCGGGAAGAAATCAAGGATCATAGAATCTTTCGCTACCGGATAAACCATACATCCTGCGTTGCTTCCTATGTATTTGATTTCAACTTTCCATTCTCCTTTTGTTGATACGGTATAAGTTAAGTCGGTTGCAGCAGTTCCTGTTTTTTTAAGCACATCGTCTTGAAACCATTTCACTTCATAAGATGCACCTAATCCGGTTTGTGGGGTAAATCCTGAGTTCAATAAAAGACTGGTGAATTTAGATTGACAAACGACAGTATCCTTCGGAGACATCTTGGCATCTGGTTCAGGATCTCTCAATCCGCAACCTGCAGGAGGAGTCATTTTCACAGCATAAGCCTGATCGGTGGTGTTTCCTAAACCTAATTGTCCGGCGCTGTTACAGCCCCATGCATAAATATCATTGTTTGTAGTTCGGTAGTATCCCCATAAATCCCCGCGACTCACAGAGATGGCGTTGTTGTCTACAATACCTCCTGTACGCTGAACATAGCCAACGCCGGTAGCTCCTGAACCGGTTAAGGTTCCGTTTCCTGTAGCACCGCCGCCGGCACATCCGCCACCGCCCCATGCAACAGGTTTGCCATCAATGGTTACGGCCATACCGAAACCTTGTCCGCCACCAATTGATTTTGCTAATAAATAAGTTCCGTCGTTGCTTGCTCCGGTAGTTGTACCTTTCAGTACTCTTCTCGGATCTGATCCTGAATAGTTGGTTGTTGTGTTTCCTGTTGAATTGTTCCATGCACCATTTCCCCATGTCCACACATAACCGTCTACATCCAGTGCCATTCCAAATACGTCACCACAGGAAATATCGGTGATGTTGTTCATGATGCTTCCATTGCCATATCTTACAGGATAAGCCTTGTTGCTTTCAACAAGACCGGCACTGGCAGGATTGCTTGTGCTTGTTGCGTCTCTTGCTAAAGTTCCGTTTAGTCCATGTCCCCATGAATATACCACGCCGCCTGCAAGGCAATACGATACGTTGTCACCGGCAAATATCTGAGTAACACCTTTGATGGGTAATCCTGTTGTTCCGTCGATCACGTAAACAGCAGATGTTCTGTCGGTATTGGTTCCGTCACCCAATTGTCCTGTATTGTCATCCCATGCACCGCCTGATCCGCTGGTGCTGTTGTGTCCCCAGCCCACTAATTTTCCGTCAGTTAAAATTGCGTAGCTATTGTTGTTTCCTCCATACACAACGGCAACATTGGTTAATTCGCCGCTTCCGTTTCTGTTGGAGGCGGCAATGCTTGGATCAGCTTTTACTCTCACCGGACTGGCAACATTGGCGCCTGTTGATCCGTTACCCACTTGTCCGAATTTATTATTTCCCCATGCCCAGATATCACCGTTACAATCCAGAGCAACAAAGGTTGATCCCGATCCTGAATTGATTTGGCGGATATCCACTCCGCCCGGAAAATTAATTTGAGTAGGAGTGCCTGAACCGGCTCCCCAGGTATAAGCTTTTTTGTTTCCGCACACAAAGCTCGATACGGTATTACCGCCTGATATCACTTGATCTGCCTGTGCGAACGCCTGATTAAAACCAAGCACAGCAATGAAAATAAATAAAGCCTTTTTTAGCATGCCTGAAGTAGATGTATGTAATTTATAAATCATACTGATTTTTATTGATAAAGTTTTAATAATGTAAAATTATCTGATGAAGATCAAAGTTCTGAATGGAACCCGATTAAAATTAGTCAGCGAAAATGAGTTTTATTCTCATTTCGTAATCAGCATTTGGAATGCTTGCGTTGATACTTGCTTTAACATTAAAAGAGTTTGAAATCCTTTTCTGTTTCAGCATTTTTACCCTTCCCCAATTCTAAAACAATTGACCAACTGAAAAGTTACAGTCTTTCGATTTTTGTTGTTTTAAAATTGTATTAACCCTTGTAGCTAAGATAAGTGCTTTTTCTCATTTTTTATAATGCTTTTTCTGAGATGAATTCATATTAATATAGAAATCGTCCCGAATAATAGTAATACTGTCCGAAAGGGTTGTTTTACAGGAGCTTTCGTAAGTTGGTGCTTTTCTGTTTTTTATTCAAAATGCATGTTAAACTTCAATCCGTCAATTGATTTATTTTTTTTATTAAATCTGTATTTTTCTATGGACAGCTATTTTATAAAGCTTTATATTTAGCCGGGATTTAAGCACATGGAAATTAAGAAAATTATAATCAGCAGAACCGATAGCATTGGCGATGTTATGCTCACTTTACCGATGGTGGGTTATTTAAGAAAAACTTTTCCAACGGCGACTCTTGTTTTTTTAGGTCGCACTTATACCTTGCCTGTATTAAAATGCTGCCATCATATTGATGAGTTTATCGATTATGATGAACTTCAAAAACTGGATCGGGATCAACAAGTGGAAGAAATTAAAAAACAAAAGGCCGATGTTTTCATTCATGTTTTCCCCAGAAAAGACCTCGCTCATATTGCACGTAAAGCCGAAATAAAATACAGAATAGGTACCAGTCACCGTTTTTATCATTGGATATCCTGTACACATCCTGTAGCATTTTCGCGCAAAAACAGTGACTTGCATGAGGCTCAGCTGAATTTTAAATTACTGGCTCCTCTGGGTATTATGCTCATTCCCAGTATACAGGAACTGGCCGAATATTACGGCTTTGTTGTGGGAGGTGAATTATCCAAAGGACTCGTTCTTTCCGTTACCAAAAAGAAAGTGATATTGCATCCTAAATCACAGGGTAGCGCAGTAGAGTGGGGAATCAAAAATTTTGAACTTTTGGCAGAACTCCTTTTGAAAAAAGGTTTTCAGATCATCATCACGGGTACCGCCAAAGAAAAAGAAGCCATTGCAACATCTTCTTTGTTTAAACATCCCGGTGTTATTGATGCTATGGGGAAATTGAGTTTGGATGAACTCATGGTTTTAATTGATCATTGTGATGCTTTGGTGGCGGCCAGTACCGGCCCCTTACATATAGCGGCTGCCTTAGGTAAAAGAGCCATCGGTATATATTCGGAAAGAAAACCAATTTATCCCGGCAGATGGGCGCCTATAGGAAAAAATGTAATTGTGCTGAGCAAAAATAAAGTGGGCGCTACGGATGATGAACTGGATGCTCTGGTAAAAGAGATCGGACAAGAAGAGGTGTTGAAAGCTTTGCAGGAATAATTATTTCACCGTCAACGATTCCGCTACCTGTCGGAACAACACCTCGTTAATCATAAACTCTTTTTCAGGCGAAACTATCGTCAGTTGATAAGCAATGTTATTGTGGATGAAAAAATAAGAAAGTCCCTTAAAAGGAGTTTCGTTGACTTCATAGGCATAAGTAACCCACTGAGCAACTATTCCATTAAATATGGCATCTCCGACTTCAATCGTACTTGCTTTTAAAAATTTTGTAATCAACAGTGTATTTCTCGTGGCAAGCATTTCCATGTTAAAATCTTTGGGAAGATTTTCTTCTTTGGTTACAGAAATTTTTGCCGGAATATTTTCCAGATTTTTAAGCGGAACAGAGATGTAAATTTCTTTCCCGTCGTTTTGAAAAACAACGTTCCAGTTTTTCATGTGCTTGATGGAGTATTTACCGTCTTTTGATGTAGAGCTGATGAGGTTGTTGTCTTGTGCGAAAAACAAGTGGAAGCTGAAAACAAGTGCGATAAATAAATACTTTCTCATAATTGAAAGATAATAAATTAATTTACTTGCAACAGAAAAATTGCTGGTCTTTTGTTGAAGTTGATCGTCGTCTTTTTCCAGAAACTCAAAGGAAGTGCCACAATTTCTTCTGTTGCTAAAGTAAGGTCAACAGCCACGCATAACATGGTTTGTGGCTGACAGGCCGAAAGTATTTCATCCAGCATCGCTTGGTTGCGGTAAGGTGTTTCAATAAAAATTTGTGCGGTTTTATTTTTGCGGGATTCGCTTTCCAGCGCTTTTAATTTAGCGCTCAATAATCCTTTTTCGAGTGGTAAATAACCGTGAAAATGAAAATCCTGACCGTTGAATCCGCTCGCCATAAGGGCTAGTAAAATGGAACTCGGACCGGTAAACGGAACCACGCGAATTCCTTTTTGATGGGCTGTTACCACAATATTATTTCCCGGATCGGCAATGGCCGGACAACCCGCTTCCGATAACAAGCCTACGTTTTCTCCGCCTTCCATTAATTTAAAAGCTGCGCTGAAATCAGTTGTTGCATCGTGTTTGTCAATGCTCCAGAAAACCAGTTCGGGAATAGGAAAGTTACTTTTGATGGATGATAAAAATCGTCGCGCCGTGCGTTCATTTTCAACAATAAAGTATTTTGTTGAGCGCATCATTTCCAATGTTTTCAAAGGAAGCACTTCTTCAAAATGATTTTCGCCCAGCAACGTAGGGAAAAGGAAAAGCTGGCCCTTAGTATTCATTGTTTTTTATTTTTTGCGCCAACACTTCGCAGGCAGCATTGATCAATTGAAATACTTCTTCAAAGCCGTCGTTGCCAAAATATGGATCGGGCACCGGAAGGTTTTTTCCGGGATGCGATTCGTTCAAAATCATTTTTATTTTGTGGTGATGTGCCGGATCAGCAAGCGCTATTAAGTGTTCATAATTGGAATGATCCATCGCAAACACCAAATCAAATCTTTCAAAATCATCTTTGCGCACCGGGCGCGATCGTTGATTGGTGATGTCAACGCCATGCAACATAGCGTTAGAAGTGGATCGCTTATCAGGGCGTTCTCCTTCGTGAAAACCCGATGTTCCTGCGGAAGCCACCTGTACCTCTAATTTGTGTTTTTGTGCGTGATGCTTCATTACTCCTTCCGCAACTGGGGAGCGACAAATATTTCCGAGGCAAACCATTAATATTTTTTTCATGGCCCCTAAATTAAGTAACTTTCCACTATGAACGTAATTTTATTCGACGATAAAACCCGCGATAATTTATTGCCGCTAAGCTATACCAAGCCCGTTTCTCATTTAAGAATAGGTGCTTTAAAAATTATTGAGAAGTGGGAGAAAAGTTTAGGCCTTTCCTGTTCGGTTTTTTGTGAAGAATACTTGATGGAGAAATTCGGCAGCAAAGTTTCCGGGGAATATATTGCCATCAATTCAAGTGTATTGCCTGATCCAACTTTGGTGGAAAAAATTAAAAAATTATCGCTTGGTGAAGGCTTTAAGCAAGGAGATAAAATCATCGCTTATAAAAGCAAAGGAGTAATTGGAAACACAAGTACCATAAAATTTTCTGAAATAGAAGTTACTTCAATTAATCAGCTGTGGGATTTGTTTTTGCTGAATGCTCCCGAAATTATCAATGATGCGGATTTAATGAACTTGAAAGTGAAATCTCCGTCGGAAAATAATTTCCTTATCGGTAATGGAAAAATTTATATCGGAGAAAATTTAAAAGCGCAAGGTGTTTCTTTTAATACTACCGATGGGCCGATTGTTATTGGTAATAATGTTACCATCATGGAAGGTTCTCTCTTGCGCGGACCACTGGCTATCAGCGACGGAGCTGTAATTAAAATGGGAGCTAAAATTTACGGAGGAACTACTATTGGTCCGAAATGCACGGTAGGAGGTGAAATTAAAAACTCCATTTTTATTGGTTATTCCAACAAAGGTCACGACGGATATATTGGTAATTCAGTGATTGGCGAGTGGTGCAATCTCGGCGCCGACACCAATTGCTCCAATATGAAAAATACTTTGGGAGAAATAAAAGTGTGGAGCATTGCTCAAAATAAAGAAGTGAATAGTCAGCAAACTTTCTGTGGAATATTTATGGGGGATTATGTACGTACTGCTATCAGTACCCGCTTGAATACCGGAAGTATCATAGGTGTTGCTACCAATGTTTTTGAAAATGCTCCAGTGATCAATTATCTTCCTTCGTTTTCATGGGGAGAACATAAAATAGCTGAAATAGAAAAAATACATCTTTCCAATAGTCGCCTGGCGCAACTGAAAAACGAAGGATATTCCGCCGCTGATCAAAAAATATTAAATCATTTGCACGCCATATTGTCGTAAATTCCCCCTTGGCACAAGCCTTGAACCGTAAGGATTACCTTGCAAAATAAGCTTTCAATAGAAAGATTGAGAGAAAGATGAGACGGGAGATAATAATTTAATGACAATTTGACTTATGAAGAACGACGATAAATTTGAAATAAATCCAATGATAGTCACCAATATTCTGGATGATGAAACGGAATTCATTCCGTTAATGACTACTGATGAAGACGACAATTCCAACACTTTTCAGGTTCCTGCCGAATTACCGATTTTGCCTTTGCGCAACACGGTTTTGTTCCCGGGCGTGGTGATTCCAATTACGGTGAGCCGCGATAAATCCATTAAACTCATTCAGGAATCCTACAGAAAAGACAAGATCATTGGTGTGATTTCTCAAAAAGATACTGAAGTAGAAGAGCCCGGATTCAACGATTTGAATAAAATCGGTTCGGTGGCTCTTATCATGAAAGTATTGAGAATGCCCGATGGAAATACTACCGTGATCATTCAGGGAAAACGCCGCTTTGAAATTACAGGCGTTGCGAAAGAGGATCCTTACATCATGGGGAAGGTTAAGCAATTGACGGAAACACGTCCGAAAGCGAACGATAAAAATTTCTCTGCAACGGTTTCTTCATTGAAAGATCTGGCTTTGCAGATTATCAAGCAATCACCCAATATTCCTTCCGATGCGGCCTTTGCGATCAAGAACATTGAGAGTCCGTCATTTCTGGTGAATTTCATTGCCTCCAACATGAATCTTCCTGTTCAGGAAAAACAAAAAATGCTGGAGATCAGTGATCTTTCCGAAAGAGCAACGGCTGCTTTGGGGCATCTGACTAAGGAACTACAGATGTTGGAGTTGAAAAACCAAATTCAATCCAAAGTAAAAGTGGGTATTGATGAACAACAACGCGAATATTTTTTAAATCAGCAATTAAAAACCATACAAGAGGAACTGGGCGTTAATTCTAACGATCGTGAAGTTGAGGCGATAAAAGAAAAAGCGAAATTGAAAAAATGGGGCAAGGAAGTTCAGCTTCATTTCGATAAAGAAATTCAGAAATTACAAAGAATGAATCCGCAGGCTTCCGAATATTCGGTGAGTTTGAATTACCTGGAAGTGCTGACTGATCTACCGTGGAACGAGTTTACCGAAGATGATTTCGATTTAAAGAAAGCCAAAAAAATATTGAACCGCGATCATTACGGTTTGGATGAGGTGAAAGAAAGAATCCTGGAACACTTAGCTGTACTGTCTTTGAAAAAAGACATGAAGGCTCCTATTCTTTGTTTGTACGGACCTCCCGGCGTGGGTAAAACTTCTTTAGGGAAATCTATTGCTGAGGCTTTAGGCAGAAAATACGTGCGGATGAGTTTGGGTGGTATCCGCGATGAAGCGGAAATACGCGGTCACCGAAAAACCTACATCGGCGCGATGCCGGGCAGAATTATTCAGAATTTAAAAAAATCAAAATCATCTAATCCTGTTTTTGTGCTGGATGAAATTGATAAGGTAACACGCGACAATCACGGAGATCCTTCTTCTGCTTTATTAGAAGTTTTGGATCCTGAGCAAAACGATAAGTTTTATGACAACTATGTGGAAATGGATTACGATTTATCAAAAATCCTTTTCATCGCTACCGCAAATTCCTTGAGCAGTATTCAACCTGCACTGCGAGATCGTTTGGAAATCATTGATGTGACTGGTTATACGGAAGAAGAGAAAATTGAAATTTCTAAAAAACATTTGATTCCTAAACAAATTAAAGAACACGGTTTGAAAGAAACTCAAATCACTTTTGACAAAGAAGTGATTGAAGCTATCATTGAAGGTTATACCCGCGAATCAGGTGTGCGTTCTTTGGAAAAGAAAATTGCTAAGGTAGTCCGCAATCAGGCCAAAAATATAGTGATAGGAGAGAAGGTGGAGAAAAAAGTTTCTGTGGCCGGTTTGCAAAAAATACTCGGACCGGCACGCATGAAAGATAAGTATGAAGGCAATGATCACATTGGTGTTGTTACCGGTTTAGCATGGACTGCCGTAGGTGGAGATATTTTGTTTATTGAAGTGAGTTTAAGCAAAGGGAAAGGGAAATTAACCCTCACAGGAAATTTGGGCGATGTAATGAAAGAGTCGGCTGTGCTCGCTTTGGAATATTTAAAATCACATTCTTCTGCATTAGGAATTGATCCGGAAATGTTTGAAAATAATAATGTGCATGTTCACGTTCCTGAAGGTGCAACGCCTAAAGACGGGCCATCGGCAGGTATCACGATGTTAACAGCATTGGCTTCTGTTTTCAGCGGAAGAAAAGTAAAAAATAAATTGGCGATGACGGGTGAAATCACGCTTCGCGGAAGAGTATTGCCTGTTGGAGGAATTAAAGAAAAAATCCTTGCTGCCAGAAGAGCCAACATTAAAGAGATTATTTTATCGGAAGAAAATAAAAAAGACATAGAGGAAATAAATTCTAAATATGTACAGGGTTTAAAATTCCATTATGTTAAAAATGCAGGTGAGGTTTTGGCCCTTTCGTTATTAAAAAAAGGAAAGTAGAATTTTCCCACAGATTTCACAGATCTGCACAGAAGCATTTCAAATCTGTGTAGATCTGTGAAATCTGTGGGAAACTTAATTTATCTTTGAAGCATGCTCACCAAAAAATCCAAATACGCCATTAAAGCATTAGTTGCTTTGGCCCGACATTACGAAACGGAAGGCCCTTTGCGTATTTCTGAAATTGCAGATAAGGAAAAAATTCCCGGTAAATTTTTAGAAACCATTTTATTGGAGCTCCGCAAACATGGCATTTTAGGAAGTAAAAAAGGAGTGCATGGCGGGTATTATTTAATTAAAGATCCAAAAGAAGTAGTATTAAGTAATGTGATTCGCATTACAGACGGACCTATAGCCTTGATTCCCTGTGTGAGTTTAAATTTTTACGAAAAATGTGAAGAGTGCAAGGATGAGTTGACCTGTGGTTTAAGAGAAGTAGCTTTAAAAGTTAGAGACGCTAGTTTAGAAGTGCTCACCAATACAAGCATTGCCGATATTGTAGAAAGAGAAGCGAAGTTGATTGCCAAAGCAAAAAAATCAAAGAAGAAATAAAGAACTCATCTTTTCAAAAGTTTCATAATTTTTTTACACCCTTGTATCATTCCTACCTTAAGAAAGAATTTTGCAAGTGTTTTAAAGAATTATGTAAGAATGAATGCATGTAAAGTCAGCATCTTTGAAGTATATGAATATTAAACTTATCGTTATGGACTATCTGGCAAACGCAAGCAAAGAGGGGCTTTCTGCATATCCTATTCCTCCTGTCAATGCGGACAATTGCAGCACTGACAAAGAGGGAAAAGTACTACAGACTGAAAATACCTCAGCTAAAAAACCGGAAAATCCAAGCAAAGAAGAGCGAGTTGTATCGCAGTCCGACCAAAACGAAATCCATGAAAGCATTGGAAATGAAGATGAGGACACTGACTACTACGGCTTCGCTAATGAAATTCAGGAGGAAAAAAATAAATAAAAATGCAAATTCCTTTCGATGATTCGCTTAAGCTACTTTTGTCGGTTGTTGCCGGAAGTCTTATTGGTATTGAACGGGAGTACAGCAGTAAGGCAGCGGGATTCAGAACGATGACCTTGATTTGTGTTGGTGCAACCATCTTCACAATTTTGTCAATAAAAATTGGTGGATCTAATGCCGATCGCATTGCTGCAAATATCATTAGTGGTATCGGATTTATTGGCGCTGGAATAATTTTTAAAGATTCACTTTCCATCAGTGGCATTACCACTGCGGCTGCAATCTGGGCAACAGCAGCATTAGGAATGGCCATAGGTTCAGGGTATTTTTTGTTGGCGGGAGAAGGGTTGTTTTTAGTGCTTGTTGTTTTGCTTGGATTTGAAATTATTCAAAAGAGAATAGATAAATTTCATCAGATAAGATCTTATAAAATAGTGCTTGAAAATATCAATGATGAAAGTGCTTTGCTTGATATATTAAAAGAATTAAATCTCCGCTACGACAAGAAAAGAGAAATAAAATCAAAGGAGGATATTGTTGTTTTTTACACTGTGTATGGGAGTAGGATAAAAAACGACCAATTCAACAATTTTCTTCTAAATCAAAAATTAGTAAAATCCTTTGATTGGTCGTTTTCTTGACCAATTTATAATTTGCTGATGGTCATAATTGCTTTTTCCAAAGCAATGCGTATTGATCAACTTATTTTAAACGTCATCATTTAATTTTCCAAAAAGTCAATTATTTAGCATACTAAATCTATAGAGTAAATATCATAAATTTGAATTTCGTGAATTAAAATGATAACTTACTTTTATGATTGAATTCTTATCTCAACCCTGGCCGTGGTATGTGGCCGGACCTTTAATTGGGTTGTTAATACCATTGCTATTAATTGTGGGCAACAAACCGTTTGGCGTTTCTTCTACCTTAAGAGATATTTGTGCAGCTACTTTGCCCAAAGTCACCGACTATTTTAAATACAACTGGAAAGAAAAAACATGGAATCTTTTGTTCGTTACTGGAATTGCTTTGGGCGGACTGCTGGGAAGCACTGTTTTTAAAAATCCTGAACCTATAGCCATTTCCACTGAGACTAAATCAGATTTAAATCAACTAGGAATTCAAAATTTTGAAGGATATGTTCCTTCTGATTTGTTTGCCTGGGAGAATATTGGATTTTCGTCGTTGGTTTTACTCATCGGTGGCGGATTGCTCATTGGATTCGGCACTCGATATGCTGACGGCTGTACATCAGGTCACAGCATCTTTGGTTTGTCGATACTGAATTGGGTATCTCTAGTGGCAACCATTGGGTTTTTTATTGGCGGCTTGTTGGCCTCATGGATCATATTACCATTAATACTAGGATGATGAAAAATTTAAAATACTTGCTTTTCGGGACGATTTTCGGACTCATACTTTACAAAGCCGAAGTCATCAGTTGGTTTCGCATTCAGGAAATGTTTCATTTCCAGAGTTTTCATATGTATGGCGTTATTGGCGGTGCAGTGGTAACAGGGATGATTTCTGTTATGATCATAAAAAAGAAAAATATTAAAACCATTGATGGCGAAGAAATAAAGATTGTGCCTAAAAAATTCACCAAAGGAGTAATGATTGGCGGTGTGATGTTTGGCATTGGCTGGGCTTTCACAGGTGCTTGCCCCGGACCACTTTACGCTTTGGTTGGAGCCGGGTATTGGTCGATTGGCATTGCATTGTTAAGCGCTATTTTAGGCGTTTACTTGTACGGAATCGTTAAAAATAAACTTCCGCATTAAATTTATATTATTGAAAATCAGATATTTGCATTTTATTTTTTAATACCCTACTAAATTGATAGGAATTGTTGTGTACATTTGCTCCACAATAAATTTAGATCATAAAAAAATGAACACTTTAAATTTCAAACATTCTCGATTCGCCAAAGATTCAGGTTTGAGTTATTGCTGTTGTTGTAGTTTACTTGCTCGCTAGTTTTTTAAGTAATCTATTTCATCTTTTTTTTATGCATTCATTAAAATCAATTTCAATATTTTTTCTTCTTATTTCAACAGGATTTCAAATTCAGGCTCAAAGTGATTCTGCTAAAAAGGATTTGTTTACAGCTGATTTGGAGATTCGTCCGCGTACCGAATACCGCAACGGTTTCCGTCAGTTAAGAAGCGATACAGGTCAGGCTGCATTTTTTACTTCACAAAGAAGTCGACTCAATTTAAATTTCAAAAAAGAAAAATTCGCAGCCGTTTTGTCTTTGCAGGATGTGCGCACTTGGGGAGCTGCCGATCCTAAATCAACAGCTGCAAGTGTGCAAATTTTTGAAGCTTTTGTTGAGCCATATTTCAATAGCAGATTATCGTTACGAATTGGAAAACAAAGGATCATGTACGACAATCAGCGATTTTTCGCGCAAAACGATTGGCGTCAAAATGGAGGTACACATGATGCTTTGAACTTACGTTATTATGCACCTCGCTTT
The DNA here is from genome assembly GCA_023251095.1 of Flavobacteriales bacterium. GTDB lineage: Bacteria > Bacteroidota > Bacteroidia > Flavobacteriales_C > JAHEZL01. The sequence goes on along the minus strand of JAHEZL010000014.1, from coordinate 19,453 downwards.
GAAAATGAATTGGTTTTTGCTTTCAACCAATCGGCCGAAAGCAATTGGTTTACCAACTTCGCTCCAACAGGATTTACTTCTTATAAAACACTTGGAGTAAATTATTTCAAATGGACTTCGCTTTCTAAAAAGCTTGTCGTTACTTCTATTAATTACTTTGAAGGATTTCAGCAAGTGACAAAAAATATTGGCTCAGAAAAACAAAATTTCAGATATACCGATGGAGCAAAAGTGGAGTATGGAGCTTCAAAATGGTGGTTGGCGTTGAGCGCCTATATTCAGCACGGACATAATGCTGTCGGCAAAACAGTTTCTGCCTTTTACTTTCAACCTGAGTTGCGCTACATAAATAAAGGAACCATTTTAAAATTGGGCGCCGAAATTAAAAGCGGTAACAATACATCAAGCGCTGATGCAAACTACAATGCAACAGATCATGCTTTTCAATTTCCATACGGATTGGCGCATCGCTACAACGGAACGATGGAATATTTTGCCAATGGATATCCTGGTTCTGCAAGAGATGTGGGATTGGTTGATCCATATTTTTTCATTGAACAAGCTATAAAGCCAAAGCTTTCAATTTTGATTCAAAATCATGTTTTCTTCTCGCAATGGCGACCAAGTGATGCAAATAAAGTCTTGCAGTCGAGCACTTATTTAGGTTTTGAAAATGATTTGTTGCTCGTGTATCGTCCGAATTCCTACACTAAAATTGATTTAGGTTTTTCGTGGCTCCTTGCAACTAAATCTCTGCAGGCGATATCGGGAGGAAATAGCGATTATATACCTCATTGGAGCTATGTGCAAGCTACTTTTACACCAAAACTTTTTTCTATAAAAAATTAATTGAGCGTGATCACAAAAAATAAAATAGCGTTAATTGGACTGAGTTTTCTGCTTGCTTTTTCAGCGTGTTCTTCACCTGAGGTGGTGCAAAATTCATCTGATCCTTTGCAGGGAACTATCAACGCGTCGGGGGCTTTTGCGTTGTATCCGATAATGGTGAAGTGGAGTGAAGAATTTAAAAAGATTCACCCAAATGTGAAATTCAATGTTTCGGCAGGAGGCGCGGGTAAAGGGATTTCGGATGCTTTGGGCGGATTGGTTGATATTGGAATGGTGTCGCGTGAATTGAATCCATCAGAAATGGAGAAGGGCGCTTTTACCATTGCAGTGACTAAAGATGCTGTTGTTCCTGTTGTGTGTGCTACAAATCCAAACTTGCAAGAAATTTTACAAAGAGGAATAAGTGCAGCTGTATTTAAAAGTATGTTCATTGATCAAAAATATCATACATGGAAAGAGTTAGGTTTTACAGTTGAATTGCCTTTGCACGTTTACACGCGCTCGGATGCGGCGGGTGCTGCCGAATCGTGGGCAAAGTACTTCGGTAAAAAGCAAGAAGACTTGCAGGGCATTGGAGTATTTGGCGATCCGGGATTGTTGCAATCGGTAAAAAAGGATATCCGCAGTATTGGCTACAACAACATCGGTTTTGCTTACAACATCAAAACCCGTCAACCCAATAAAGGAATTGTTGTGGTGCCTATTGATTTGAACGGGAATGGAAAAATTGATGCCGATGAAAATTTTTACAACAATTCAGATCAGATTTCTGCAGCTATAAAAAGCGGGAAATTCCCGTCGCCTCCTGCTCGCGATTTGTATTTTGTTACAAAAGGAAAACCGCAAGACAAAGCAGTTGTTGAATTTATTCAATGGGTGTTAACCGAAGGTCAGCAGTATGTTACATCCAGCGGCTATGTTGCTTTTGATAAAGAGAAATTAGAAATGGAAATTCAAAAATTTAAATAATCTAACCACAAAAATTAAAATTATGGCAATTCGTTTAGGGGACATCGCTCCCGATTTTACAGTAGAAACAACAGAAGGAGTTGTTAATTTTCACGAATGGTTGGGCGACAAATGGGGTATCCTGTTTTCTCATCCAAAAGATTTCACACCGGTTTGTACCACTGAATTGGGTTCAGTTGCCCGATTGAAAGGTGAGTTCGATAAAAGAAATGTGAAGCCAATCGCCATTAGCGTGGATAGTTTGGAATCACATCAACTATGGGTGCCGGATATCAATGAAACTCAAAAAGTGACTTTGAATTATCCTATCATCGCCGATCCGGAAAGAAAGGTGGCTAATTTGTATGACATGATTCATCCAAATGCTAACGATAATTTTACAGTGCGTTCAGTGTTTGTTATCGGACCAGATAAAAAAGTAAAATTAACCATCACTTATCCTGCGTCAACAGGAAGAAATTTTGATGAAATTTTACGTGTGATTGATTCATTGCAATTGACTGCTCAGTATAGTGTTGCTACTCCTGCTAACTGGACTAACGGTCAAGATGTGATCATCGCTCCGGCAATTAAAGACGAAGAAATTGCGGCTAAATTCCCTAAAGGATTTACCAAAGTAAAACCTTATTTGAGATATACACCACAACCAAACTAGTAGTGTTTTTAAAATGAATATCAGATTAATAAAAGATAAACTCGCTGGAAGTACGATGCTGATTTTAACATTGGCATCGGTATTTCTCGCGATTTTAGTAGGTTGGGGACTGTACTACAAATCTCTTCCTTTGTTGGAAGAAAATTCGGTATGGGATCTTTTGTCGTCATCCGTTTGGAAACCCTCAAAAGGTGAATTTGGATTTTTTGCCTTTATCATGGGAACACTATGGGTGACAGGAATTGCAATTGTGATAGCGCTTCCATTGTGTTTGTTGTGTGCCATTTTTATCTCTGAGTATGCGCATCCGCGTTTGCGAAAGATTGTGGTGCCGGTTGTTGATTTATTGTCGGGAATTCCTCCTGTAGTATTTGGCGTGTGGGGTGTGTTATTTGTTGTGCCTTTAATTGAAGATTATATTGCACCTGTTTTTGTTGACTATCCGATGGGATATAGTGTTTTGGCGGGTGGGATTGTTTTGGGTGTGATGATTTTTCCTTTAATCATTAGTTTGTTGTTAGAGGTGTTTAGTGCGGTGCCAAAGGAAATGCGCGATGCCTCATTATCCATGGGTGCAACACAATGGCAAACGGTAAAATTTGTTTTGCTGAGGAAATCTAAACCTGGAATTATTGTTTCGGTGGTGTTGGCTGTTTCTCGCGCTTTTGGAGAAACCATTGCGGTGTTGATGGTATGCGGCAGTGTAATTATGGTGCCGGGATCAGTGTTTGATCCGGGTTATCCTTTGCCGGCATTGATTGCCAATAATTACGGCGAAATGTTGTCGGCTCCCGAATATGAATCGGCTTTGTTATTCGCAGCCTTTTTACTTTTTGTAATTATTTTTCTTTTCAATGCCATTTCGCGAATTGTGCTCGGACGCATTAAAAGAAAAATTGAATAGTAGTTTATGAACTGGAAAAAAATTGAAGAAAATATATTTAAGGCGCTAATGGTTTTTGCCACGGTGATCATTGTTGGTAGCTTTTTCTTGATCGTTGGAACGATCGTTTCTAAAGGATTTCCTGCTTTGAGTTGGGAAATGCTGAGTGAAATTCCATCGGGTGATTTTTACATGGGAGGTGAAGGTGGAATTTTAAATTCTATTTTGGGCTCACTTTATATCGCTGCTGGTTCCTCACTGTTGGCGCTGATTATCAGCGTTCCAATTGTGATTTACATCAATATGTATTTGAAGAAAAGTTCATGGATGGGAAATTTAACGCGTTTAGGTTATGATGTTTTGTTTGGAATGCCATCGATTGTTTATGGTGCTTTCGGATTTACATTGATGATTTATTTGGGCATGCGCGCTTCCTTATTGGGTGGTATTGTTACGGTTACTTTATTGATTATTCCCATCATGGTTAGAACAATGGATGAGGTGATTCGCACAGTTCCTAAGGAATTATTTGATGCGTCATATTCTTTAGGCGCTACGCGATTGGAAACGTCGAGAGTGGTTTTAAAACAAGTAGCTCCAGGAATTTTAACTGCAGTGTTATTGGCTTTCGGACGAGGAATTGGTGATGTGGCATCGGTGATGTTTACGGCGGGATTCAGCAATGATATTCCAAAGAGTTTAGAAGATCCAGCCTCTACTTTGCCTTTGGCAGTGTTCAATCAATTGAGCAGTCCGGTAGAAGAAGTACAGTCTCGCGCTTACGCTGCGGCGTTGGTGTTGACTATAGTAGTGTTATTAATCAGTATTTCAGCAAGAGTATTAAGTAAACGACTTTCAAAAAATAAAATATGACATTTGAAACTCCTCATATCAGTGTTCAAAATTTGAACTTGTATTATGGCGCCAATCATGCGTTAAAAAATATCAACATTGATATTCCCAATAAAAAAGTAACGTCGTTTATCGGACCATCTGGTTGCGGAAAAACTACTTTATTGAAAACGTTCAATCGTTTGCACGATTCATCTTTGGAAGTGAGAGTGGAAGGGAAGGTGTTGTTGGATGGCGAAAATATTTATGACAAAAACGCTGAAGTAACCAGCATTCGTAAAAAGATGGGCTTGTTGTCGCAACGTCCATTCCCATTACCAATGTCGATTTACGATAACATTGCTTACGGACCTCGTATTCACGGTGAGAGAGATCGCCACAAGCTGGATGAAATTGTGGAGCGTCATTTAAAAGATGTGGCTTTGTGGCCCGAAGTAAAAGATCGTTTGAAATCACCGGCTTCGCGTTTGTCTATCGGACAACAACAACGTTTATGCTTAGCGCGTGGCCTGGCGGTGAATCCTGAAATTATTTTGGGAGATGAACCAACGTCAGCTTTGGATCCAAAATCCACTCAAAAAATTGAAGAACTATTTATTGAGTTAAAGGAAAAATACACCATCGTTTTGGTAACGCATATTTTACGTCAGGCGCGAAGAGTATCGGATTATGTGGCCTTTATCAATAATGGGGAAATTATTGAATTTGCTCCAACAGAAGAATTGTTATTAAATCCGAAACAAAAGCTGACTCAGGAATATGTGAAAGGATTTGTTTCCTAGTACATGTGAATAAATTCAAACTTTCATAGTAGAGAATTCCTTAGTAGGTTTTTCTATTCCACGCATGATCCCAAACACAAACACGCTCATCAGCGCAGCGAAAAAACACCATACCGATATCAGGTAAACTTCATAAAATATTGCTGTCACTATTGCGGTGAGCAAAATGAATATTCCCAAAATCCACATTCTTTTTACACTCGATAAAAAAGGAGGTAAAATGGTTGAGATTACATATAAAATTGCAATGAAATCATTGAATTCATGCGGGTAATCTATCAGGTATTCTATGTGGTGTCCCTGTATTTTTGCTTCTACTTTATAAGATAAAAAGGCGAAAGCGGTGTAGCTGGCCAGTATCATTCCCAGCACTATTAATATTTGAAGTAATTTTTTTCGCGTTGCATTTTTCTCCAGCATCAGCATGGCAAAAGGCACCCACAAGGGCCAAATGATTTGTGCGAAAATTAAAAAAGCGTACATCGCTATTTCATGGATGGGTTCGAATTCAGTGTGTGAAAGAGATAGCCATACCAAACCTTCGGTAAATTGCTGAATGGCAAAAACCAAAGGAATACTTGCGAAAACAATTTGTGAAGACGACTCTACTTTTCTGATAGAGGCAATGCCAATTACAGTAAGGACAATGCCTGCGCTCAAACTGGCAGTAGCTGAAAAACACATGGTATTTATTTTAGTGAAGAGTAAGTAAGGGGACTTTCGTATGAAAGGCCATTCGTTTGGTATTGGGTTCGTGAAATATGTTTTGAATAAAGGAGTGAAAATGAGGAATCATCACCACCATGTCAATGTGTTTCTCGTCTACAAATTTATTGATGCCGTCCACTACATCATCATTTTTGATATAGAAAGAAGAGTGATCAAAGTCTTCCAAAAGGTGTTCTGTTTGAATGCCTCCGGCTGCTTCCTCAATGCTTGGAACCATTTCGAGTTCGTTCACTACATTGATCAGGTGTAATTTTGATTGGAATATCCGGCAAAATTCCTCTAAATTTTTTATGGATGATTTATTGCCCGGATGTTTGTAATCGCACGCAAAGGCAATATTGTTTATGTTTTTGTATTTTACTTTTTTGTCGATGATTAAAACAGGGCATTTCGTTTTTTTAAGTAAAGAGGTTGAAGTGCTCCCAATAATTTTCTCACTTAAATATCCTGAATCTTCTACACCCATTACAATTAAATCTACTACGTTTTCTTCGGCAAAGAGATTGATTTCTTCAACGGCCAAGCCGCATTTAAAAGAATATTCAATAATTAAATCTACGCCATGGTTCAATTGAATTTCCCGCACTGCTTTTTTTAATCCCATGATCACTACTTTTTCAACATCTTCAACAGGGAGCATTATGTTTACTTCCGAAGAAACAGCTGGTAAGTTATAAGCGTGAAACAAAATGATTTTTGCCTGACTGAGTTTGGCTATCTCAACAGCATATTCAGTGGCATTTTTGGCGCTATCGGAGAAATCGGTTGGGATGAGTATGGTTTTCATAAGGTGTGTTTTGAAATAAAAATAGCGCACTTAGTCTTGTAACAGAATGACGGAAGTCAACAAAGAATATGATTTTAGTTACCATCATCTTTCATTCAACAAAGATGACTAAGTAAAACAGGAGGGGAGTTACATAACTTTTGAGAAAAGTTATATTATTCACACATTCAATTAATAACTAAAAAGTTTTTATCAGCTTAAGGGTTTGCGTTTCTTTTTCAGTTTTAATGTTCAGCAGATACATTCCGCCCGGGAGTTGATTTCCCGCCATGGTTTCTCCTTTAGAAAAACCACTTTCTATTGTGTTTCCATTTAAATCAGTGATGGAGTAAATAAAGTCTTTGTCGGATTTTAAAGTAAAACCATCAGCGGAAGGATTTGGGAAATAGTTAAAGGAAGCATTTACGGAAGTATTAACTTCTGTCGGCAAACAATTCGTTGGAACCACCAGTAAGGGATTGTTGTTTTTAAAGGCAAGAGCCGCTGCGCCGAAATCAGCCAGTGAACCTACTTCAGTACTAAGATTGGTGGTGATATTGGAAGTCCAGGGCATATGTCCCTGCCAGCCCAAAGTTTTAAGGTTATCGAAAGCAGTGGTTAAGCTCATTGTAGGAGTAGGCATGGGATCACGTGAGGGCATTTCGCCAACCATGCACGCTTTATCGTCCATTCCGTAATCGGTAGGCGATTTAACAAACATGGAAGAATACCAGCCATCTATCCATCCGTAAAAGTGAGGAGAGTAAAAATCCAATCCTACGTTGGTTTTGTTGTATTGTGCTTTCAAAGCAGCATCACTCCATTTATTCCCGTCGGAGTTATTCACCCATCCCGATCCGTTGTAGCCATTGCGCATTTTTGTAGCGTTCCACTTAACTGCGGCTGAACCCATAGTGATTAAAACATGAGACCCGTCGCTTCTTGCAGCGGCTGAGCTATGTAGGGCTTCAGAAGTCATGGCAACGTAGCGCTGAAGGATGGCATAAGAAGATGCGCTCCAATTATCGGCACCGCCCCTGCTGCCGCCATTTTCATAAATCCATTCAATTTCATTGCACAAATCAATGCTCCATAAATAGGGGTTGGTTTTGTATCTGTTCACAAAAGGAATAAGGAAGGCATCAATGAATTTGCGGGTTTTGGCAGAATCGGCCAGCATGTTTTGCCAGTTGGTGGCATTGGGATTGGCGGGTTTGGTATGATCAAAAGACATCATAGTGGCCATGATATAAATGCCGTTCGTTTGTGCTTGTGCGAATAAATGATCGCAGTTGGTCCAAAAAGCCGGACTCACCGTGCACGTGCCATCGTTGGCTATAGTAGGTTGTCCGCCGCCATTGCAACTGAACCAGATTCTTGAAGCATTAATACCTTTGGCTTTCAGATCAGCCATGTTCTGCGCCCATTTTGTGGTGTTGTAAGTTCCGCCGAAATCATTCCAGCTTTCCCAGGGCGTATTGGCGCCGTTGAAATAAATGGGACAGCTCACATTATCGTTGATCACAAATTTTTTATTGACGATGGTCACCGTTTGAGAAAAAGCAGAAAAGGAGCTTAGAAAAGTAAAAAGCAGGAGTATGTGATTTTTCATCATAGAAGGATTTTGGTTCAAAAGTAAATTCCGGTCGGAATAAAAATACAAATAGGAAGTCGGATTGTATTTGTGATTGATATTAAACTCGTCCTAAAGGATTGTAATACGGTACATATTGATACGCAAAAGGCCCGAATCAAATGATTCAGGCCTTTTGTTTTGTGGAGTCCGCCGACGCTTGTTCGAACACCTTGTACCGATCAATCGATGTTCTTGTTAATCTGAGTAAATCCTTATATGATTGATGATTTACCTAGCGAAGAAATAATAATTTCATTTATTCACTGTTTTGCAGTAAATTTCATGCGTTTAACTAGATAGAATTTTTAAGATGAGATCATTTTTTAAATATTATTTGTCGACTATTGGCCTTTTTTGTTGTACTCAGTTGTTTTCCCAATATAAAGTTCCTTATTTCAGTACTGATACCATTGTGGTTGTATCCGGTACAATTAGCGACCCTGCAGGGAGTGGTTATGATAATAAAAGTAATGATGGCATTTTAGTTATTTCGCCTGCCATTCCTGGAGAATATATTAAAATTTCTTTTCAAGATTTGAATATGCATGATTATGGAAGGTTGTATGTATATGATGGAATAAATACTACTGCCCCTTTAATTGGAGAATTTTCTGGCTCTGCTATACCTCAGGATATATATGCCACTTCAGTTTCAGGATCCTTAACGCTCAGGCATTCTACTTCGTCTTATTCAGGTTATCGTGGTTTTTTAATGAGTTTTGAGTGTGTGCAGGAGTTTCCCTTGCCTGATCTTATTGTGACGGGTTATTTAGGCGCTTCCTATTCTTTCATTAATCCTGGTCAACAAATTTATTTTAATCCGACTCTGAAAAACATTGGAGAAGGAATTTCTTATGCATCATCGATGGGCCTTTTTTTGTCTAAGGATACACAAATGGATTCCACGGATATATTCTTAGGAAGTCAAGCTTTGGGCAGTGTTAATTCTTCTTCCTCCATATCTAAAGAATGGAGCAATTGCATCATTCCTTCAGATGTGCCTGGAGGTGGCTATTATTTAATGGCGATTGCTGATTATGACAAAAAGATAAAAGAGACAAAAGAAAACAATAACGTTTGGTATGCTACTATTGAAGTAAGTTCTCCGGGAGTTGATATATATCCTACTAATATATCGGCACCATCCAATTTATTTGGAGGAAACTCATTTTGGCTGAATTACACTATCCAGAATGGAGGCTCTTCCAGTATTTCTAAAGTCAACACAGGATTCTATTTGTCGAAGGATAGCATCTTTGATCCTTCCGATAGTTTGCTTTCAACTCAGGTGATCACTGATCTTTTAGGTGCTAAATCTAAAAACCTTTCTGTTTCTACTCCTATTGCATTGGATTTTCCCGTTGGGACGTATTATTTGATTTTAGTGGCTGATAATAATTTTACTTTAGCTGAAACCAATGAAAAAAATAATGTATTTGTATCTGAAATCACCATTTTTTCCAATAAGTATTTTGATGTTTTTATAAGCGGAGCGACAATTTTTCGCGATGTTTATTCTTATCCTGCGACGAATAAATCGATTACTATAGATTATTATCTGGAAACCATTTCCAAGTATAGTTTTTTCCTGGATACCTTGAATTTTTACTTTTCTACCGATTCAGCATTTGATGCTTCAGATACTAAGCTTTCGTATTATAATTACATCAATTATGTGGTGCCTAAAGCTTTTAATGAAAAAACACTTACACTGCCTGCAGGTATAAATGCAGGTAAAAATTTTATTGTACTTCGTCTCGATCCATCGAACAAGTATTTGGAAAATAAAGAAAATAACAATCTTGTATTTTTGCCATTTACAGTTATCAACCCTCTCAATGAACTGAAAGCAGAGCCTATTTCTGTGAAAAAAATAGTTGTTCCGGCCGGAAATAAAACTGCAATTAAATATGCAGTAAGCAATAATGGAAATGTGGCGGTTGAGTCGGGGATTGATTATTATCTCTCTCAGGATTCTACATGGGATTTGTCGGACGTTTCTTTGGGTTCTAAGCAAGTGAATATTGATTTGAATGCATCGATATCATTTTCAGATTCCATACTTATTCCCGCTGTGACATCTCCGGGTAAATACTGTGTTTTGATGTATGTTGATAAAGGAAACGTGCTAAACGAATCTGATTTTACAAATAATATTTTACCAATTTCAATTGATGTAACTCCAAGGTTAACGGATATTGCTGCTGAGTACCCTTCCTTTTCAGATTCCTGTGTGGTTGGTAAAAGTGTTGGTTTGGGCGTGTATATGCATAATTTAGGAACTACTTATTCCGATACCTCTTCCATAGGGTTTTACTTATCATCAGATTCCCTTTATGACAATACAGATCAATTGCTAGCGAAACAAGTTGTTAAAGGCATTGCTCCCGAAAAATATTCGTTTAGTTATATTTCGAGTACCATTCCAATGAGTACCTTGGCGGGCGATTATTATCTTATATATCGTGCTGACTGCTATGATAAAATAGTGGAATCAAATGAGGTAAATAACCAAACTATTCTTAAAATAAAGATTTTACCACGTTATGTTGATTTAACATTCTCTAATGGTGGGATTTGGAATATGAATAATTCAGTATATGCCGGCTCAGTACAAACGATGTGTGCTACTCTGGCAAATCGGGGCACCATACCCTCATTGTCTTCAGATATGGCTTTTTATTTTTCGACAGATACGATTTTGGATAGTCTCGACTTGCTTTTGGCGGCGAAAAAAGGAAGTAGCATACCTAATACGTCTTTGGGAGCTGCAGGATGTTCATTCATAACCATTCCGGATACTGCCTCTACAGGGACTTATTATATTTTGGTATATGCCGACAATACACAGTCGGAAAACGAAGCAGATGAATCCAATAATGTAGGTCACTGTGCTTTGAATGTAGTTTATCCCCCTAATGATTTATATGTCCAATATGGAAAATGTCCATCTAGCATAAGCATTCCCCAAGTTGCTAAAGTATCGGCAAGTGTTGGTAATAAAGGATGGGGGAAAGCCGTAGGTAATGTAACTTGCATCTTGTCAAAAGACACGATTCCCGGTGACACAATTCCCGGCGAAAATGATATTCATATTGGAGTGCTGGATACTTGGTATTATGGAGTGGCGGATTCGAATGATTTTTATTTCCCTTCCAATATTCCTGCAGGCAATTACTATATGTTGTATTGTGTTGATTATACCAATCTAACTTTTGAAAGCAATGAGAAGAACAATCTGTATTATACAATGGTTGTCATCAGCAAAGCCGAATCGGTGGAAGATATGAGTGGTATTCGATGTAATGTTTATCCTAATCCTGTTAGTAAAGATCTCTATGTATCATTAAACACTGTGGAGTTGGCTACAATTATCCTATATGATATTTCCGGAAGAATTTTATTTGAGAAAGTATGTAGAGGCGGACAGGAGGTGTTTAGCTTGGAAAATTTTTCGCCCGGAGTTTATGAACTTAGAATATATGGACAAGAAGGGGTTTTTAGTAAAAAAATCATGAAAGTGGATTGAGCAAGGCTCTTGCAAGTCAGCTTATTGTATTACATATACGATAAATCAAAGAACGCATGAATAAAATTTTAATTACGTTATGTTTTGCTACACTGAATTTCTTTGCTCAGGCGCAAAGTCTCATTGCTAAGTTTTCATATTCTTCAAATTGTCTACATAATCCCTCATATTTTTCAGATTCATCAGTAAGTAAAAATGGAACGATAAATTATTGGAGTTGGAATTTTGGAGATGGGAACACAAAATGTTGTGGTATTCAAAATCCTAGTCATATTTATCATAGTTTAGGTACTTTTCCAGTTACTCTTGTTGTTAAAAATCTGAGTGGAGATACAGATACAATAATAAATGATCTCGTTGTTCACGATTTTCCGAAAACTAATTTCATTTTAACATCTGTGGGTGATTCAATAAAATTTACTGATCAAACAACTTCAATAGATCCTTTAAAGTCATGGTATTGGAGATTTAATCATGGTACTCCAGACAGTTCTATAAGTAAAATACCTCCTTTAATTTTATTCTCAGGTTCGCCTGCATCAAATAAATGCAGTTTAATTACAACAAGTATTTATGGGTGTTCAGATACATTAAATTACCTTGTTTCATGGTCAGTCAAAGAAAATAATCAAGTAAATTTAATTTCAATTTTTCCTAATCCTGTTACAGGATCTTTGTCGTTGAATACAGATGGATCGAAAATTAATGTAAAAGTAGTAGATCTCAATGGTCGAGTTCTTCGGGAAAACGCAATTCAAACCAAAAATTTTGAATTAGATGTTAGCGATCTTTCTGAAGGAATTTACTTTTTGCAATTACAAATGGATAAAATAATCCAAACGACTAAGTTTATTAAAGAATAATTAGGTTATAAAAACCCTATTCCCCCTCTTTGGGTAAAAAATAAAAAACTGCAGAAACTTCATTTCGCTACACTTTTCTACATGTTTATGGTGTTCTCATTGTGTTTTCTGTAAAAAAGCAAGATTTGATCTCTGAGGGAGTCGAACCTTTCCCTTTGTCGTAATAATTAGTGGTATCAATGGTTTTGTTGAAAATAGCCCTCAAAATCACAAAAGAACGTCGAAAAACTGATGAAATAGACCGGAAGCTTTTTAACTTTGGTCTACTTTCCTTTAATGACAATGAATTCAGGAGGTTTTTGAGTATGAAAAAAGCCCCTGTTTTTAGGGGCTTTTTCGTTGGATGTGGAGTCCGCCGATGCTTGTTCGAACACCTTGTATAGATCAATTGACACTTTTGTGAATTTAAGTAAGGCTTTGTTACCATGGGATTCATAGGGGTTGTGGCTTTGTAAAAGAAAAAAGAATCACAAATAGTTTGCAATTTGAAAACATTTTTAATATTTTTATATAGTGAATGTAATCGTTAAAAGAGCGGTCTTATATTATGTGGATAAATATCCACAGGCTCAAACACCGCTATTAACTTGGTACAATGAATTTTTAAAAGAAGAATTTAAAAATTTCAATCAATTGAAAGCTACCTATGGAAATGCCAGTATAGTTGGGAAAAACAGAGTTATTTTCAATATCAAAGGCAACGATTACAGACTAGTAGTGTCTGTGAATTTTAAGCAATTGGCTGCGTATATTATTTGGTTTGGCACACATAAAGAATATGATAAAATAAATGTAGAAACGATTGAATTTGATATCAGGATTTTAAACTATAAGGCAAAATAATATGAATTGGAAAGTAATAAAAACAGAAGCAGCGTATCAAAAAACCATTAAAAGAACAATGGCAATTTTTCATGCGGAAGAAGGTACTGCCGAAGCCGACGAATTAGCTTTACTTTTAGTTTTGGTAAAAGATTATGAGGACAAACACATTCATTTGCCTGAATTAAATCCAATTGAAGTAATAAAACTAAAAATGTCTGAACGCGGCATGAAAAACAAAGATCTTGAACCCCTCATAGGTACAAAAGGACATGTTTCATCTATCCTTTCGGGAAGACGTGAACTCACGCTTAAAATGGCACAACGCTTAAGAGATTACTTTCATCTTCCTGCTGAAATATTTTTGCATACAGCGTAAACAAAAAGAGAGACAGCAAAAATCTGCACAAACCTGAAATTCCCTACACCTTCCTAATTTTTTTTCTGACTCCCTTGAAAATATGTCAAAAAGATAAAAAATCTCGAACACCTTAGTTTGAAATCATCAATTACTTGGTTTGCTAGGGAGATAAGAGGTGTGGAAAAGAAAAAGGCTCCTTAAAAAAGGAGCCTTTTTGTCTCATGTGGAGTCCACCGACGCTTGTTCGAACACCTTGTATTCGTCAATTGATATTCTCGTTAACCTAAGTAAAGCCCTATTACCATAGATTGCAGAGGGTATTTCAATGAGCGTTTTGTTGTTGTTTTCAAAGGTAATATCATTCATATTGCGATGGGTCAATAAACTTCAAGATACTTCAGGAAAGTTGAAAAAACTTCATGTTCCTTCATTTTCCTACACTTTTTGTATTTCGGTTTTCTGAGAGTAAAAACAACAGTAATTTAAACACAAAACATAATTTCCTCTTTTTACCTTTCGCGGAACGATAAGACCCAATTTTTAGGTCTTTTGATTCCTCGAACGGTAATAATAAATTTATCAAAAACTATCTTGTTGTGCCATTTATTTATATTTCATATCTTTATAATCAGGTTAAAGCTGATTTTATGGATATGAAATATAAAAATATCTCTAGTCGTTCAAGTCAATTATTGGCGCATTTCGGTGATGAAAATAAATTATGTTTTTCCAATGAAGAGGCTAAAAAGGTCTTTCCTGATGCTAATTCAAGTACTTTACTGGAGCTTTTAAGTGACATGACTAAGCGTGGTTTGTTAATGCGCGTGAAGGAAGGTGTTTATTATATTATTCCTTACGAACAGGATTCAAACACATTTATGCCCGATTGGCATTTGTTGGCTCAGTACTTAGTAGGTGATGCAAAATATTACATCGGTTATTATTCGGCAATGCAAGTTCATAGCCTAATTACTCAGCCGGCATTGAAAGAACAAATTGTTGTAAATAAGCAGATGAAACCTTCTGTGTTGAAAATCAGGGATACATCATTTCAATTCATTTATCACAACGACAAGCATTTCTTTGGAGCAAAGAAAACTTGGATAGATAGCCACAATAAAGTAATGTGTGCCGATCTTGAAAAAACTTTTGTTGATGCATTATTTAAGCCTGAGTATGCAGGGGGTATTACTGAAATTGCTAAAGCGATTTACAAAAGCCGTGAGCAAATTGAATTCAAAAAATTATTGGATTACATAAAAGATTTTGATTCTTTAGCAGTAGCTAAACGAATGGGTTATTTATTAGAATTATTGGAAATTCAATCCTCCATTGTTGCTAAACTTCAAAAAATGAAAACAAATTCATATTTCTTGTTGGAGCCATCACATCCTAAGCAGGGTAAAAGTATTTCTCATTGGAATATCCAGGAAAATATAGATAAACAATCCATTCTGTCACCAATTTTTACTTGATTATGATTTTGTCAAAAGAGATAAACAAATATGCCGCGCAACATAAAGTAAGTGATAGGCAAATTGAAAAGGATTACATTCTAACATGGGTGTTGTATGGTATTTCCAATCATGAGGTATTGAACAAAGCTTTGGTTTTCAAAGGAGGAACGGTTTTAAAGAAATGTTATATTGAAAATTATCGTTTTTCAGAGGATCTTGATTTTACTTTGTTGAATGAATCACTGGATCATGAAATGCTGAAATCTCATTTGCGTGAAGTTTACGAATGGGTGAAGGAAGAAGCGAATATTTCTTTAAGTCATAAAGCCGATGATACTCACGATGCAAGCGGCAGTTCTCAGTTTTACATCAATTATGTTGGTCCGTTGGGAGGGAACATAGGCAGCAGAGATATAAAAGTTGATATTACCCGTGGAGAGAAAATGGAATTCTCTCCGGTGCAAAGAAAGGTTTTCAATGTTTATTCCGATGTGCCGGAAGATTCTTTTTCATTGCAATGTTATTCCTTGTCGGAAGTGTTAATTGAAAAAATGGCTGCATTGATGGGCAGAACTGAGCCTCGTGATTTATATGACTTTTGGTATTTAATGGAAGTTGAAAGAATGAAAATTAAAGAACACGATATTGAATTTAGCGGTAAAGCAAAACACAAAGGACACAAGCCGGAAGAGTTTGCTGATAAAGTATTGAAGAAAGAACAATCTTTCCGAAAGGATTGGTTGAATAAATTACAGAATCAAATTAATGATTTGCCTAAGTTTGATGATGTCTTTAGAGAAAGTAAAAGGCATTTGAAGTTTTAACCTCAGTCCTGATCTTTACATTTTTTATTATTCATATTATTTGTCAGAACTAGGTGTAGCTTTATGTATTTAAATGGAGGCAAATTGTGTTACAAATGTATCAACTGGCATTAGTGTAAAATAAAAAAAGTGTAGAAAACTTTAATTTTCTACACTTTTCTACATTTTTGTGGTCCCGGAGAGATTCGAACCCCCAACCTTCTGATCCGTAGTCAGATGCTCTATCCAGTTAAGCTACGGGACCAATAACGGCTGCAAATATATAACTATTTGTTTACTATTGAAACGCTTTCGCTACAACAAGCTCTTTATTTCCTGCCGAATACTGATAAAAACCTTCTCCGCTTTTAACGCCGAGCTTTCTTGCTTTCACCATATCCACTAAAAGAGGGCAGGGGGCGTACTTCGGATTATTGAAGCCTTCGTGCAACACATTAATGATGGAAAGGCACACGTCCAGCCCAATAAAATCGGCCAGTTGCAGCGGTCCCATCGGATGGGCCATGCCCAGTTTCATAATGGTGTCGATTTCTGCCACACCCGAAACACCTTCGTGTAAGGAGTAAATAGCTTCATTGATCATGGGCATTAAAATGCGGTTGGCAATGAATCCCGGAAAATCATTCACTACCACGGGTATTTTATTCAGTTTTTTGGAGATTTCCACAATTTTATCGCTTACTTCTTTGGAAGTTTTTTTACCGTTGATGACTTCCACCAGTTTCATTAGGGGAACGGGATTCATGAAGTGCATGCCTATCACTTTGTCTTCTCTTTTGGTGACAGCAGCAATTTTAGAGAGGGAGATGGAAGAAGTGTTGGAGGCCAGTATGGTGTGGGGCAAACAAAGCTGATCGAGTTCTTTAAAGATGTTGAGTTTGATGTCAACGTTTTCCGATGCGGCTTCTACTACTAAATCGGCAGTGGCAACGGCTTCTTTTAAATTGGTGTAAGTAGTGATATTTTGAAGGGTAGCCGACTTTTGTTGCTCGCTAATGGTTTCCTTTTTTACCTGTTTATCCAAATTTTTATCAATAGTAGTCATCGCTTTTTGCAAAGCTTCAGCAGAAACATCCATCAATGATACTTTATATCCATGTTGGGCAAAACAATGAGCAATCCCATTACCCATTGTGCCGCAGCCTATAACTGTTATGTTTTCCATCCCTCTAAAATAGAAAAAATTAAGGGCCTTGTAACTTTATGGCTTGAAGATTGTCTTAGCTATACAAATCTAAAACGGATTAATTATGCAAGAATTAATTAAGAAGTACCAACGCCAACAGGTGGAGGAATTCATGAAAGTCAATCCGGATTTAAGAAAGATCAAAGCTTTAGACCTGAAAATCGCTCAAGTGAAAAAAAAGTACGTTGAGGAACTTAAGCACAAGTAAGGCCTAATGAAAAAATGATTACTTATTTAAACAGGCAGTGAACAGCTGCCTGTTTTTATTTTAAAAAACTAATTAACTGTCGACTTGTTATAAAAATTCCCAAATAATATTGCCGGCTGATAAATCCAGTGTTACTTTAGTGACAAGATGAAAAAAGTGTTTTTCGCCATAGGAGCCTTGTTATTGTTTTCGTGTACAAGTAATACGAAAGACAGGCATGTTTTCCATTATGTAATTACCGGGAACTCAACAAAAGCCACTGATCTTTACGGTAAAATGGGACCGGGAATCGAGTTTGATTCCCCAACTATTGATATTCCCTTTGAAGTTTCTCACGAAGTGTATGGGCAGAAACTGGATTATCTATTAAGAATATCAGATTCCGACACTTCTCATAAGTATAGCCTTAAGATTTACATTGACGACAAGCTGATTAAAGAAGCTACTTCTTATGATGCTGATTCTAAACCACCAAGGATTTCTGTGTCGGGGACTTTTGAGCAGTAGTTTTCTCCTCTCTCTAAATATTACATCACCCTCTGCGTCATGCCCCAGTGCGTCATTGCGAAATTTTTGTACTCAAAAATGAAGCAACCTCATTATCGGTAGTAACTAAAAAAGCAACCTCATTTCACAATGAGGTTGCTTCATTTTTGAGTACAAAAATTTCGCAATGACGTACAGGGCGAGGAAAAGAAATTATCAGTTCAACATTACCGGCATCACCAACATCAAAATATCTTCTTCCTGTTTTCTTTCTTCTGAAGCAGGAACAAGGATTCCGGCACGGTTTGGCGCCGACATTTCAATGTTGATACTATTGCTGTCCATGTTGTTAAGCATTTCAATTAGGAAGCGGGAGTTGAATCCTATTTCCATTGCGTCGCCTTCGTACTGACAAGTTAGTCTTTCGCTGGCTTCGTTAGAGAAATCCAAATCTTCGGCAGAAATATTCAATTCACTTCCGTTGATTTTTAAACGTACCTGATGTGTGGTTTTATTGGCAAAGATGGATACTCTTCTTACTGAATTCAGGAAAAGAGATCTATCAATGGTTAAAATATTCGGGTTCTTTTTTGGGATTACCGCTTCGTAGTTCGGATATTTCCCTTCAATCAAACGGCAAATCAAATTCACATTATCGAAAGTGAAAAAAGCATTCGATTGGTTGTATTCCACTTTCACCATGCTGTCCTTCCCGCCTAAGTTACTTCTTAAGATAGTCAGCGGTTTTGAAGGTAAAATGAAAGAAGCCGTTTTATCTGATTTTGAATCATTTCTTCTGTAACGAACTAATTTGTGTGCATCGGTAGCAACGAAAGTGATGTTTTCGGCAGAGAGCTCACAAAACACTCCCGACATTACCGGACGCAATTCATCGTTGCCGGCCGCAAAAAGAGTTTTGTTGATGGCGTTCAATAAAACTTTAGCATTGATTTCAACCGTTGAAGATTGCTCAATAGCAGGCGTTTTAGGAAATTCTTCGCCGTTGAATCCGCTCAGTTTATATTTTCCGTAATCAGAAAGAATCTCCACGCCAAAATTGTCTTTGTTGATAGAGAAAGTTAAAGGATGATCAGGAAAAGTTTTTAAAGTATCTATAAGGAGTTTCGCCGGAATTGCGACTTTCCCTTTTTCTTTGGATTCGATTTGAACCTGCGTTGACATTGTGATTTCAAGGTCGGAAGCAGAAATAGTAAGGTTTCCTTCGTTGATGTTGAAAAGGAAATTATCCAGTATCGGTAGTGCGTTACTTGAATTTAATACGCCGCTGATCAGTTGTAATTGTTTTAGCAATGGGGCACTTGATACAATAAATTTCATATGGATAATTTTGAGCAAATATAACTTATTCGCCAGCCTTAATGGGTCATAAAAAAAGACAAATTATTAACAAGTTATCAAAGAGGTGGGCAGCTGGTGATTTATGGGGCGATAGGTATTGGTAGGGGTAACCCTTGTGGCACTAGCGTCCTAACATAATTAAAAGAGAATCAGTTGATTGTGATTTTCTTTCCCTTTTTCATTTGCTTGATAGTGCTGAAATAGTTGATTTACGGGAGTTTTATTAAGTAACGTCAA
>JAHEZL010000013.1 GCA_023251095.1 Flavobacteriales bacterium | reverse complement strand
TAAAACTCCCGTAAATCAACTATTTCAGCACTATCAAGCAAATGAAAAAGGGAAAGAAAATCACAATCAACTGATTCTCTTTTAATTATGTTAGGACGCTAGTGCGCTTCGCTAAACTTGGTGAAGCATAATAAGCAAGAGAGAAAATCTAATTCTCATTCATTTTATAAGCCGCATACTGCAACCTCAACACATACATCGCACTTGGCGAATCATCAATACTAAATTTATTCACTCCTGCAGGAAGCTGACTGAAATCGTAAGTTCTGATGAGTCGGCCGGTAACATCAAACAATTCTCCTCCCATTAAATCAAAACTTGTTTTATCAATCACAAAAGAATTGTTCATCACTTTTATGAAATTATTATGTGTGCAATTCGAAGCAGATGCTGCAGCGAAATAAGCGATTTTACCATCGTAATCGGTTTGTTTTAAACGATAGTACACACCATTTTTCTCATCACGGAAAATTTCAATAGAGTATGCAATAAGTTGAGTACTGTTGCCCGCGCCATTCACCTGAGCAACAGATTTGAAATTTACCATATCAGCAGATTGTTCCAAATCAAAATGTGAATTATTGATTTCAGAAGCTGTGGCCCATTGCGCAATAATTTTATTTTCATTGGTTTTATCACACGCAACAGCAAACGACAGCAATTCAACAGGAAGAATGGCATTGCAATCAACACAAGATTGCGTGAGTGTTGCACTTCCCCAACTTCCATTTCCACTTTCGTCGGAAGCACCAACCTTTTCGCAAACATTGGTTCCCGCAGTTCCGCTAAACGTATGGAAATTACTGGAAGTAGCCGTACCCGAATAACTGATGCAAGAGCTGCCTGTAGGAGTTTCAAACCAGGTATTGATAGAAGTCCAATTTACATTGGCTACTGACATCCTTGCCGCATCTCCCTGACAAACTCCACCACTATTTTGCCAATCGCCCAAAGTACCTGTAGCCACCACCCCGCCATAGTTCACAAAGGTAGCACTGTTGCCCGTTAAATTACCGGTGATATTTACTTTAGCTCCCAAGGCATTCATACAGGCGGTAGCGCTATTCACCAGCAATCCCGAAGAAAAAGTAACCGTTCCGTAATTGTACATAGAACAACCGCTGGCAATTTGAGAAATGCCTGTAGTTAAAATTGCTCCGTTCTTAATAATGAGTGAACCCGAATTAAAACTTCCGGATAAGGTAGTAGTACCCGAACACAACAAAAGCGTTCCGCCATTTAAATTGAGTCCGGTAAAAGTACCGCCGTTAGAGTAGTAAGTACTACCGCCGTTTATATTGGTATTGTTTGCTAAAGCCGTTCCCGAACAAGCCGGTTCGGCAGGCATTGCGGTACATTGCCCTCTTACAGAAGCGGCAATAAACATTAAAAAAATAAATAAAAATGCACAAGCTTTCATTTTCAAATGAATTAGAATAAAATAAATAAGTCTTTGAAAAATTTTATAGACATTTTGAATTCATGTCTTGCCCGAGAAATAAATAGATACTATAAAATAAATCTTTTCAATAAATCTTTTCAATAAATTTTATACAAAAGAATCCCCTCCAGAAACGCGAATTAACGACTATTTTTTGGAAAAATAAAAGTGACTTTTGAACACTTATTCATTACTGAGGAATCACTTCACTTTCTTTAAAAGGATTTCTTAATTCGAAAGCACCGGGTTGTATGAGTTTAAATAGCGGTTTTATTAATTTGTTGCTGAAGGTATTTCTGTGACGCATAAACAACTTCATGTTAACCGGAACTGCACCAATAGAAGATTTAATTTCTCCGGCCGTTCTTCCGTAACACAATTCGCTGCATTTGTGCTCAATGGCCACTTCAACAAAATCATACAACATCCGATGATACACTCCATAATCGCGGTTTTTGTCGTAATCCAATCCCACATAATTTGCATCTAAAACGCCGCCACTTACAAACATTGCGGCAAAACCAACCATTTCGTTATTTAAATAATAGGCACGGAAAATAAAATCATTCTCCAGATTTTGCTTCATGAAATAGAATCCGGCAGCATCAAAATGCCCGAATTTAAAATCGGCTTTTTCATGTACGGCATCAAACAATGATTTTATTTTTTCATTTTCATTTTTTATTTCTTCGGTGTTAAGATCCTTAATTACTAAGGCTTCCGACTTCTTCATCACATCTTTATTTTTCTTGCGGTACTTTTTTGTGAGTTCATTGATATAGTCGCTCATAGCGCTCCATGAAGATTTCACTTGCAACACCAGATTCGGTTCAATTTCAAAATCACGGTAATCGTATTTTTTTATGACGGCGAGTTTATCATAACTCTTTTCCCAAAACTCTTTTACTATCACGGAAGAAACTTCTCCTAAAATTTTCTCCGATCTTCTCAAACGATACAAACCATTCATTAAAGCATTGTAGGCCTCATCAGTACTAAGATCATCTGTATGCGCAAATCCGTTTTCTCCCGAAGAAAAAATATTGCCGCATATTAAAAATTTGGAGTTTTTGTCATTGAACAACTCTATTCCGAATTGCATTGGATGACACATTTTATCTTTGAAACTTTCAGCTAAACTGATTTGTACTACCTGAACATAAGCAATGGCCACCGGGTTTTTGTCTTTATAAAAAATGATGTAACGAAACGACAAATTTTGTTGCGAATCTTCCAGTGCTTTTAAATATTGATAACTCAGATAAAGATTACTGTTTACCGATTGAACCCGGGTCCAATGCGCTTCGGAAACCTGATGAATGGAATCGTGAAACGACATTGGGAAATCAACGGGAGTGCGACGTAGGCAAAAATTTGCTCTTTTATTGCTTAAATAGTCGGTGATTCTTTTCATGCCCGAAAGATATGTATAAGATCAAAAGAGCGTTTCATAAAAAAACAAAAAAGGAGGCTGTTCACCTCCTTTTTTGTTTCACTCAAAGTGATTCTATTTGATCAAATTCATGATCGCGCTCAAATCAGGAACCAATATAATTTCGGTTCTTCTGTTTTTGGAGCGGCCTTCCGGAGTGTCATTGGAAGCAATAGGATGAAATTCTCCTTTTCCGGCAGCGGTTAATCTTTCTACTGCTACTTTATTCTCGATTAACAAACGAACCACACTGGCAGCGCGGTAAGTGCTCAAATCCCAGTTGTCGCGGTACACCGCCGATTTAATCGGAATGTTATCGGTATGTCCTTCCACTAAAATTTCAAAGTTGGAGTGTGAGTTCAACACACCCGCTAATTTTTGCAAAGCCTCTACTCCACGGTTTTGCACATCGGCTTTCCCTGATTCAAACAACAATTTATCCAAAAGAGAAACATACAATTTTCCGTTTTTCATTTCCACCGTTAATTCACTTGGAGAGAAATCAACCAAAGCTTTTTTGATAGAAGAAAACAAATTATCCAGCATCGCCTGATGCTCTTTCAACAAGCCTTCCAGCTGATCCACTTTCTTTTGTTTTTCTTCCAGTTCTGTTTGTTTTCTGGTAAGATCCTGATTCATTTGCGACAATTGTGCACCTGAAGATTTCTCCAGATTGTCGTACAGTTTTTTCAACTCGGCGTGCTCTTTTATTTCCTTCGCTAATTTTTGTTTTTCGCTGCGCAAAACTTTCCCTAATCCTGCTGTGTCCTGCATCAGTTGTTTGGATTGGGCGCACAAAGAATCTCTTTCATGTAAAGCCCCTTCATAACGGCCGGTGTACAACATCTTCATAAACTTGCTGTCTTCTTTTACCGTTGAATCGCAAACGCGGTGAGGTGCACATGAAGCGGCAGCCATTATCAGGAATAAATAAATCAGTTTTTTCATAGGATAATATTTTTAATAAAAATAAGAAGTCTGTTTGCTCAAAAACTCAAAATTCCCTGAACTTATTGTAAAGAGCATTGTTGAAAAGTCGGCGCTTTCACTTAATTTTTCTCATTACCTTCGCCCTATGGCTCAACTTAAATGCATCATCTTCGATTGTGACGGAGTACTGGTAGATACCGAAACCACTTCATTTCGCGTGTTTGGCGAAGTTTTAAGCGAATTGGGATATCAGGCTCCGATTGAACAAATGCTGATAGATTTTTCGGGAACATCGTTGGGTGCATGTATCCGCTACGTAGAAAAAATGTTCGACATGAAAGTGCCCGCAAATTTCATAGAAATATTCAGAGCGCGTTCCTTTGAAGCTTTTAAAAAAGAAGTTACGGCTATTCCCGGAATTCATGAATTACTAAAAGATTTTCCTTTGCCTTTCTGCGTAGCATCAAGCTCCTTGAAAGAAAAAATAATTTTGAATCTCACAGTGACCAATCTGATTCAATACTTCGAAGGAAAAATATACAGCGCTTACGACATCGGAGAATGGAAACCCGATCCCGGTGTTTTCT
The DNA here is from genome assembly GCA_023251095.1 of Flavobacteriales bacterium. Lineage (GTDB taxonomy): Bacteria > Bacteroidota > Bacteroidia > Flavobacteriales_C > JAHEZL01. The sequence continues at coordinate 115,399 of JAHEZL010000013.1, read as the reverse complement.
TGTATGCCGCCAAAGGAATGGGCTTCACACCCGACGAATGTTTGGTGATTGAAGACAGCGTATCGGGCCTCACCGCAGCGAGTCGCGGAGGCTTCAAAGCTATTGCCTACGCCGAAAAAGACCATCATGTTAAACTGGTAGAACTCATGAACGTTCCTATCATCCGTACTATCGGAGAAGTAAAATCTTACATAAAAACTTTATCTTCTGTGCATGGAAACTAAATTTGAAAAAACACCCACCAGCAAAAAAGTGATTCAGTTTCAGGATTGCGATCCGTACGGTCACCTGAACAACGGAAGATATTTCGATTATTTTTTAAATGCACGGGAAGATCATTTAGTTAACTTTTACGATCTGGATATTTTCCATATAGCACGCGAAAAAGGCGTTGCCTGGTTTGTTGGAAAACATGAAATAGTTTACCGAAAACCGGCCGGATTGCGCGAAGAAATTTTAATCAGCTCGGAAGTAATCAATGTGGCCGATAAATCTTTGATTGTAGAATTCATTATGTACGACAAGAATAAAGCTCACATCAAAGCCGTACTGAGAAGTACTTTCGTTCACCTCGATTTAAAAACAATGAAGGCCAAAGCGCACGACGAGGAATTATCCACGCTACTGCAAAACGTTTTGGTTCCCCGTCCGCTCAACGATATTTTTGAACGTGCAATGGAATTGGAAATTGCTTTAAAAGGAGCTTAATTCAAATGGCTGCTAGTCAGAAAAAATTAAAAGTTTTCACTGTTGTCATCAGCATTTTTATTGCTGTTATTTTAGGAGAAGTTATTCTCCGAATCTTTATTCCTACCGAAAATAATTTTCGCTTATGGGCGCCCAATCTAAATTTTACTTTTGAACCTGATTCAACGGTTATTAAAGGCATTCAAGGAAAATCTCAATTCACAATTAATAGCGAAGGTCTCCGCGGAGATGAAAACAAAGCTGTTTTAGCCATTGGAGGAAGTACTACCATTGAAATGTTTTTGGACAACAAGGAAACCTGGACTCATTTTTTAAACGCAGCCAATGCAGGAAAAAACGGATTGAATTCTTTTCATCATATTGATCAGATGAAAATTTTATTGGAGCAATTTCCAAAAACCGGAACGGTGATTATATTGATGGGCGTTAATGATTTGCAGTTACAGATCGTACGCGGTAAATACACCGCTGGCGACTCTTTAGAGCGCTACAACAAAACTTTTCAGGTATTGCCCGATCACTATTTTTCATGGTACAAAAGAAGCGGCTACTGGAAATTATTCCGCAACATAAAACATACTTTTTACACCAAAGCCACCAATGAAATGGTGCTGGATAAAGACGGAAAAGTTTTAATCAAACACAGAAATTTCCGCACGGCATGCAAACAAAAAATTGATACGCTTCCCAATTGGAACGAAGCTTTGGAAGGATATAAAAACAACATCAACACACTCATTGCAATCGCTAAAGAAAAACATGTTGAACTGATTTTTGCAACCCAGCCTGTGCTTTGGAACTCCAATAATACAGTCCATCAAGAAGATTTAATGTGGATGGGCGGCATTGGTGATTTTCAGGAAAACGGCGGACAATATTACACTTCAAAAGTATTGGATGAAAGCATGAAACTCTTCAATAAAACTTTAATGGAAAGCGCAAGTGCTCAAGGAATAAAAGTGATTGATTTATATGCTCTGTTGCCAAAAGACGAAAGCATTTTTTACGACGATTGTCATTTTACTGAGTTGGGAGCGAGAAAAGTTGCGGAAGAGATTGGGAAGGTGATAAACACAAAATAAATCCCTCTTGCCATCACACAGAAATTCCTTCGCACTCTCCCTTTTTCAAAGGGAGAAGCCAATACTCATCCATTTTCACACCATGCTTTAAGTAATGCCCGCTAACTAACTTCCTCCTTTGGAAAAGGAGGAGCGCGATGACTGTGTGAAGGGAAGGAGGATTTTAGGAATTGGAATTAATCCTTCCCCAACAACCCAGCCACCACTTTATTTTTCGGAGATTTATACACTGCTGAAGGTTTCCCCTGCTGCACAATTTTTCCTTTATCAATAATGAGGAGTTCATCACTCAGCGCCAATGCTTCATTGTGATCATGCGTGACAAACAAAAAAGTAGTGTTGTATTTTTCTTTGATGCGCAACAAAACTTCTTTCACTTCTTTTTTTGAAATATTATCGAGGTGACTGAAAGGCTCGTCCAACAAAATCAATTCGGGTTCTTTAGCCAAAGCGCGCGCAATGGCGATCAATTGCTGTTGTCCGCCCGAAAGCTCTTTTGGAAAACGATCTTTGAATTTATACAAGCTGCATAACTTCAATATTTGTGTGGTGCGTTTTTGCTGATAATCCACATCAAACTGAATGAGTAAATGTTTGATGTTATCGAAAATATTGATCTTCTCAAAAAGCTGAAAATCCTGATTCACCACCTGAATTTCAGTGTGCCCCGGAACCAGTTTATCCTTCGGTCCCAATACTTTTTCTCCTTTAAAAAAAACTTCACCTTCATCAGCGTTCATTAATCCTTTGATCAACTTCAATAAAGTAGTTTTTCCAACGCCGGTTCTTCCTAAAATTCCCAACACCTTTCCTTTTTTCACTTCAAAAGAAATGTTGTTGAGTACCGGTTTACCGTTATAACTAAATGAAATATTTTTTACCTGCAGCATCATAAAAAAAGCCCCGCCAAGTGACGGGGCCTTTGTTTTTTAATTTTATTTAAGCGTGTATTTCGATGTTGAACTCAACATTTTGTCCACATAAATTTCAATGGTATAATCTCCAACAGGAAACATCTTAGCCGCTTCTTCTTCATAAGAAAGGCAGATATCCTGCTGAGCTCCTGTGTAAGTAAATTCTCTTTTTGAAGAATACTTTACCTCTTTAGAAGTTTCGGGACTAACAAAAGATCCCGAAGCTTTGCCCGCATTTCCCATCACTTCTTCATTTGGAGCAACGATACGCAAATACACTGTTTTAGCACCATTTTCAGCAATTTCATTTTTCAAAACGCTAAAACAAACATCTATCTTTTTTGTTCGTTTGGCCATGCTCGTTGGTTTTTCACCATTGCCAAACATACGGTCTCTGTATGCTTTCGTTTGAACATATTCTGCTTTCAACTTAGCGCCGATGTTTGCTTTTGTTTTAAAATGATCGCGTTGAAAAGCAACATCACTCAACTCTTCCTGCAAATCTTGTTTTTCTTTAGCAAGAGCTTTGTTTTCCAATAACAATTGATCAATGCGGTCTTCGTATTCCGCAGTTTTCTTTTTCATTTTATCTCTTTCGCCTTTAATCGCTTTAATCAATTTGTCTTTGTCTTTGATGGTTTTGATAAATTCATCAATACGGCCTTTACTTGCCGTAAGCTCTTTTTCACGCTCACTCAACACTCCGTTTAATTTCTGATTGTCGCCTTTCAAGCGCACACTTTCAGCAGTAGCTTCATTGTAAATAATTTTTACAGAATCAATTTCCGCAACAACTTCAGTCAGCCTGTCGTCTTGCTCTTCAATAGTGTTTTTACTGGTAAAGAACAATATCACATTACCCACAAGAGATAATGCCAATACGATGATCAATACCAATTTGCCCTTTGATGATTTTTCTTTTTCTTCCATTAGGTTAAGTTTTAGTTTGGCTTTAAAAATATAACAAATAGAACGGGCTCCGGTGGGCTGCAGTATATATTTTTAAACAAGTTATTAAACTAAGGGTGATTACCATTGACCGACTATGCTTGTCGACTGACCTAATTCTCATTGCAGATAAACATTATGCATATATCTTTGTTCCCTCATCATTCTATGAAAATACAAATGCGAAAAATAGCACTCTTACTGCTTCTACTTTCCTCAACAATAGGATTTGCTCAGGATAAATTCACCATCAGCGGCTATGTACGCAGTCCCGAAGGCGGTGAAGAAATTATTGGCGCCACCATCCAGATTGAGGAAACGGGCACCGTGTTAACCAGTAATGATTACGGATTTTTCTCCGTCACCCTTCCTAAAGGCAGCTACACTTTAATATTTTCAATGAATGGTTTTGATAAAGTTGAGCAAAAAATAGAACTCAGTGAAAACACCAAACTGAATATTGAACTGCTCAAAACAGTGACCAGAACAGAAGAAATAAAAATTACTGTAAAAAGGAAAAACGACAATATAAAAAAGGTGGACATGAGCACTATCCAGCTCGATATTAAATCCATTCAAAAAATGCCTGCCCTTCTCGGAGAACCCGATGTAATCCGCAGTATTCAAACCCTTCCCGGAGTTTCCACTGTCGGAGAAGGAGCTACAGGATTCAATGTTCGGGGAGGAAATATCGATCAGAATTTAATCCTTCTGGATGAAGCTCCGGTATTTAACTCTTCTCACCTTTTCGGTTTTTTCTCGGTGTTCAATCCCGATGCTGTGAAGAGCGTAAAGTTGATCAAAGGCGGAATTTCCTCGCAGTATGGCGGCCGACTTTCATCGGTTCTCGATGTGAGAATGAAAGATGGTAATAAGAAAAAATTTCAGGTGAATGGCGGACTCGGACTCATCTTCAGTCGCTTATCAATTGAAGGCCCTATCATTAAAAACAAAGCCTCTTTCATTATCGCTGCGCGTCGCTCCTACATTGATATTTTAGCAAAACCCTTTTTAACTTCCACCCTGAAAGATGCCAAATTTTACTTCTATGATTTAACGGCAAAAACCAACTGGGAGATTGACAATAGAAACAAAATTTACCTCTCGGGTTATATGGGACGTGATGTTTTTGGCACCAGTGCCTTTGGGTTCAACTGGGGAAATTCAACAGCCACCTTGAGATGGAACCATTTGTTCAATGAAAAAATGTTCATGAACGTGACCACTTATTACAGCAATTACGATTATAGTTTAGATGCCGGAGCGAGTGATGACGATGGTTTCCATTGGAAATCAAATGTGATCAACTATGCCATTAAACCTGAAGTGACCTATTATGCCAACTCTAATAACACGTTGAAATTTGGTTTGCAAAGCACTCTTTACAATGTAAAACCGGGAACAGCTACCTTTTCATCAGCCGGACAAAGCAATTCATTTACTCTTGCCGACAAGTATGCCATAGAATCGGGAGTTTATATTGAGAATGAACAAAAAATAGGTTCGCGGATAATTGTGGTTTATGGCTTGCGTTACTCGGGTTACCAGTTTACCGGTCCGGGGAAAAGCTACAACTACGGCGACACAACAGCGGGAATTGCAAAACCATTGCTGGGAACTACCGATCATAAAAACGGAGAAATCATTACTTCCTACTACAATCCCGAACCACGCTTATCGGTTAAATTTGATGTGGACGACAAAAGCTCCATCAAAGCCAGCTACAACAGAATGGCTCAGTATATTCACTTGTTGTCCAACACAGCCGCATCAACACCTTTAGACATGTGGAGCTTAAGTACCAATAACATTAAACCGCAGCTGGCCGATCAATTCGCCGTGGGATATTTCAGGAATTTCGGCACCAAGCACATCATAGAAACTTCGGCAGAAGTATATTACAAATGGATGCAGAATCAATTGGATTACATCAAAAACGCAGCCTTACTCCTCAATGAAAAATACGAAGGTGATTTACTGGCGGGCAATGGCCGTTCTTACGGATTAGAGCTATACGCCAAAAAAAGTGAAGGGCGATTAACCGGTTGGGCTAGCTATACCTTCTCCCGCTCGGAAAGAAAAGTAGCCAGCATCAATCAGGATAACTGGTATCCTACACGTTTTGATAAAACACATAACTTAAGTTTGATTTTATCTTACAGCATCAGTAAAAGAGTTGAAGTGTCGGCGAACTTCGTTTACTCAACAGGCGTTCCGTCTACATTCCCGAACAGTAAATTTGCGGTGCAAACTTATATCATTCCTTATACCGACAATGATGCAAGAAACAATTTCAGGGTAAGCCCTTACCACCGTCTGGATTTATCCATCACCTTAAAACCAAAACACAAAGAAAACAGGAAATTTTATGGCGAATGGGTAGCATCAGTTTACAATGTTTATGCCCGTCAGAATGCCTTTACCATTTATTTCCAAACCGATCCGAAAGATCCATCAAAAACACAAGCTGTTCGATATACCATTATTGGTGTGGCTATTCCGTCAATATCTTACAACTTCAATTTTTAAGCATATGAAAAGTTTACTATATCTCTCCGCTGCCCTGCTTTTTTTCACTGCCTGTGAAAAAGTAATCACCATGGATGTTGCCGAAGGAAAACAGCAACTCGTTGTGGATGGCTTCCTCACCAATGAAGCCGGAGCACAAAAAATAAAACTGTCGGTTTCTCAACCTTATTTCGACAATTCTTCCATTACAGGCGCAACAGGCGCAACGGTTAAAGTGATCAGCAGTGCCAACGATACTTTTTTATTTAGCGACAATAACAATGGCGAATACACATGGACTCCGGTTGGAAATGACACCCTTTGTAAAATCGGACTGACTTATACTTTACACGTGAGCTACAAAGGATCATCCTATGAATCCTCTACTGATGTTCACCCTGTGCCTGCCGTTGACAGCATCACCTTTTCAAAAGGCGGATCCTTTGGTCCACCTTCCGCAAACAGCACTTATAGCGCACAGTTTTTCGCGAAAGACTCGGCCGGACAAGATGATTATTGCTGGATAAAATACTACAGAAACGACACTCTTTTTTCTACTGCAAGTGATATACTCGTAGTAGTGAACGGTGCTTTAAATGCACCGGGAGCCGATGGTTTTGAATTCATTGTGCCCGTGAGATACGGCATCAATAACTTCTCAAAACCCTATCATTTAGGCGATTCGGTAAAAGTGGAGATTTTATCCATCACGGAAGAGACCTGGCAGTTTTTCAATGAAGCACAAACACAAATGACCAACGGCGGACTCTTTGCCACCCCTCCGGCCAACGTACGCACCAACATCAAAAAAACCAGCGGCGACGGTATTTCCGCGATAGGATGGTTCAGTACTTCCGCCCTGTTGCGCCGTACCGAAACAGTGAAATAGTTAATTCTCAATGATCATCATAGGTTCAAGTATTTGAACCTATGTGTTTTTTCCCTAAATTATCCGAACTTTACGAGCATTACACATTAATTTCACCATCTGCTGTAACATTATAACCACATGATTGTTTTAGCTACAAGCTGTAAAAACACGGGTAACTCTAGGATGCATTGACTACACAGGAATACAATAAGGCTGTGCTATCCTTAAGCCACCGGCTTTACGGATACGTTTTCAAATCGCTTCGTGATGAAGATGATGCGAATGATATTGTACAGGACGCGTTCATGAAATTATGGCAACACAGGGAAAGTGTAGAAGTTGAAAAAGCTAAATCATGGTTGTTTACCACCGCTCACAATGCGCTGATCAACTTTGTAAAAAAGCACAACAGGATGCAATCCATTGAAGGATCAACTTATTTAGAACCTTCGGAAAACAGCAACAGCACCAACTTTGAGCTGAAAGAGATCATTGACAAATGCCTGAAAACCTTACCTGAAATACAGAAGTCGATATTGCTTCTGCGCGACATGGAAGGCTACAGTTATGAGGAAATAGGAGAAATGCTGAATCTTAATGAATCACAGGTTAAGGTGTATTTGTTCAGGGCGCGACAAAAAATAAAGGATCAGATAAAGGACATAAGTAATATTATATAATGATGATGATAGATAAGAACAACTTTGATCAGGTTTTCTTCGATTATTTCGAGGGAGGCTTATCAGTGCAGGAGAAAAGTGCGGTGGATAAGTTCGTTAGTGAAAATTCTTCTTACCAAAAAGATTTTCAATCCTGGGAAAAAAGTTATGTTGAAGATGAAAAATTACAATTCAAAAAAGTTGACAGTTTATTAGCAAACGAAGAATCGGCTCCTAAACAATGGTTGAAATGGGGAAGCAGCTCAATGATCTTAATTTTATTGTCGTTTTTAAGTTATGCGGTTTATGTGAAAATGAGTCCGAGCAAAGGAATTGAGGATTCTGAAAACAATGCAAACAAAGGCAATGCATCCGCAAATAATAATATTGTTTCAACGGAAATCACTACCGAATCCAATACAAAAGAAGAAGCTGTAGCTAATAAAGCAGTCACTTTGAATGAAGTAAAAGAAACAAAAGCAAGTGCTTCTAACAATGTTGCGAAAAGCAAAGCAAAAAATAAAACTGCTCGTGCTCCTTTTACAAATCAAATAGAGAATAATTACGATGAAAATTCTGTAAAAGGATCGGCAAATAATTCTTCTAAAGAAGCGAGTGACGAGTACAACCTCACTAAAGGATGGCCTCTTGTAACTGATGCTACAGCGGTGAACCAACATAATTTTAAATTCAACACCATCGCGCTGGCCGATAAAAAATTATCTTTTGATTCAGAAGGGCAAATCACTTTGTCTCCTACTTTAATAGAAGATGAAATGAATAAAAAATCAGGATTGGAAGTCATCAACCTCGGAGATCCTTTCATCTTGTACGGCGGAGTTTCACCTATTCAGGAAAACCCTTCATTTGCAGGAAATACCGACGGAATCCGTTTAAAATATCTGGCAAGAAGTGAATGGCCTGAATTGAAATCCAGCTTCCTTACCAACACAGTATCTATTGACGGCTATGTAAATAAAGTAAAAGGCGGATTGGCTTTGGTATATTCTTCAGATATCATGGGGAACAATCAAATCAACACCAACGCTTTCTCTTTTGTTTATTCTCCGAAAATTAAAGTTGGCAAATGGTCGGTTGAACCGTCAGTAAAATATACTTTAAGCGAAAGAACAATCAACTGGAATCAGGTAGCGGCGGGAGATATTTTTGATCCTCGTACAGGTACTCTGATGGCTTCCTCTGCTTTCATTCCTGAAAACGCAGCAGCAAGTCATATTATGATGAATACTTTCGGTGCAGGCGTGTTGTTCAACGGAAAAACCATTTATGGAGGATTTGCGGTGGACAACCTCTTCAATCCTTCCTATGGCGATGCTAATTTCGATCAGCAAATATATGTTCCTTTGAAAATCACAGCTCAGTTAGGAACTGATATCAGAAAAAATTCGAAATCAAACTGGACTTACTCTCCGGGCATCAGCTACAGAAAACAAGGATTGTACAACAAACTTTGGATGAGCAACATCGTGAAATACAAAAATGTAATTGCAGGCGCAAGCTTCTCTACTGCCGACGCAATGTTGTTCAGCTTGGGTTATTCAAACAGCAATTTAAGATTGACATACAGCTATAGTTTATCAAGTTTACCTTTTAACTCTAGCACGTCTAACCATTTGCTGCCATCGCATCAAATCACATTGAGGTATGTAATTAAACAACAATCAAAGTAAAATTTGATTGGCTATATAAAACGGAGCACTCTATAATTTAAACCTTACGACTATGAGAAAGACGCTATTACTATGGCTTGGCGCAGCTATGCTGGCTACAGACCTTGAAGCACAAGACCCTCAATTCAGTCAGTTTTATGCCAATCCGCTCTATCTCAATCCCGCATTTACGGGAACCAAAGGCTGCGGAAGATTGAATCTTAATTTCAGAGATCAATGGCCTCAGCTCAGTGGTCAGTTTATTACTTACAGCGCGTCGTATGATCAATATGCCTCTGCTGTTGGCGGAGGATTGGGTTTGCTGGTTACTTCTGATAATGCCGGACAAGGGAGTTTGATTACCAACAGAGTGGGCGCCATATATTCTTATATCCAGAATTTAAATCGCGACTATACTTTCAGTTTTGCGATGCAGGCCGATCTGGAACAGAAAAGTGTGAACTCACAAAACTTTATGTTAGGAGATAGAATAGATCCCAAAACCGGCTATAACGCTAACCTTCCCGGTGAAGTCATTCCATCCACCACAATAAGTTATCCCGATTTTTCTACCGGAGCCATTATTTACAGTAAATACATGCAGGCCGGTTTTGCAGTGCATCATTTACTAGAACCGAAACAAAATTTTCTTATCAGTACGACACCTGCTGTTTTACCCAGAAAATATACGGCACACATAGGAGTTACTATTCCGATGTGGGGAGAACGGGGCGCAAAAGCACGACAAATGGATTCCTATATTTCACCGCAGGTAATTTTTCAACAGCAACAGGATTTCAGGGAATTAAATTTGGGTGTGTTCGTAAAAAAAGGACCTATCAGCGGTGGAGTATGGTACCGTACACGCGATGCAATGATTGTTAGTATTGCTCTTCAGACCAAACAGTTTCGCGTGGGATACAGTTATGACGTAACACTTTCTAACCTAAGCACGGCCGCTGTTGGCTCTCATGAAATTGCAGTTGGATATTCCTTTACCTGCCGTCAAAAAACTAAAAAACCAAGAACGATGAATGGTTGTGTTGGGTTTGAATAACTCACTCCGTAGTGTCAGATTTTTAATCTGACACAAATATTAAAGCGATTTATAATCGCATTTGTATCTTTACCAAGATGAAAAACACTTTCTTATTTTTTAGTATCTCTTTATTTCTATTTGCTTGTAAAAACAATGAATTACAAATCGAAAATGCAGAGGTACAAAAAGTAACTTTCCTGAATTTTGGAACTAAAGAAGTAAAAAGCTCTTTTACAAATCCCGATTCGATTCAAGAGTTCTTATCTGCTTTAAATGAGAACGAACAAGAACCTGCAATTGTTCATTCCGAAGCATTAATTGAAATTCAATATCCTGATTCTGTAGTTAGTTTGATCTATGGATATGGGTATTTAAAAAACAACGGACTTACTTATAAATTAAATGATACTCTAAGCTTGCTTCGTTAAAGAAACTCAACAACAAAAAAGCATTCAGAAGAAATTCCTGAATGCTTTTTTTATTTCTGTAATTGAATTCTTCTACCTCAACACCGTCACGTGTCCCATCTTAGAAATTTTCCTTTTCGAATCCTTCTCTTTAAAATCTATTTTCCAAACATACACATCGGTTTGTACCACTTTGCCTTTGTAGGTTCCATCCCATCCTGCACTTAAATCATTGGTGGCAAAAAATAATTCTCCCCAGCGGTTAAAAATTTCCAGCTTGTAGGAATTTGCATCGAGTCCGCTGGTTATAGGAATAAAAACTTCATTCCTTCCATCGCCTCCCGGAGTAAAAGCATTGGGCACATAAAACACCGTTATTCCATCAATGTGAATTCTCACGCAGGTATCCATGTAGCAATTGTATTCATTGACAGCTCTCAGGCATACAGAGTAAGATCCGCTATCGGAATAAGTGTATGTAGGATTGGTCATGGAAGTACTGTCGCCATTGCCAAAAGTCCATTTATATGTAGAAGCATTCGTTGATAAATTGGAAAAATAAATTGTTGGATCCACCATCGTTATGTGCTGCGGAGAGAAATCAAAATCGGCATAAGGATGATTCTTAACAGAGAAACTCAACTGTTGTGAAACAGAATCAGTACAGCCATTTGCATCTTGCACCAAAAGTTTTACAGGATAAGTTCCCGGCGTAAAAGTGAAAGCCGCGATGGGATCAGTGGATGAATTATTTCCTATCTGCCATGTGGTTTGATAAGGAGAAATAGCAGTAGTCACAGCACTCAAAGTAGCCTGAATATTTTCACAATCAGCAATGGTATCCACCGTAAAATTAACAACCGGCATTGGCTGCAAAGTAAAGGTTGCAGTATCCTTACAATTCATACTGTCTTTCGCTATCAGAGTATAAATTGTTTTTGCTGTTGGCGTAATAACAGGATTCCATTTATTGACATCACTGATAGAAATATCGGCATTCCATTTCGGTACAGAACTGCCTGTTCCACCTGTAGCGCTAGCGCTAATTTGCACCGAACCTTTCACACACATAGGCGACACAACAGAAGGCGCGATGGATAATTTCAACTCTTTCGGATCTTTAAGAATAAAGTTTTTTGTAGCGCTGCACAAACTTTGATCGGTGACTGTTACCGTATAATTTCCTGCACAAAGATTACTTGCGGAAGAATCGGTGGAAGAAGATAAATTCCACACATAAGTGTAAGGCATATTTCCTCCTTGCGCTGTTATTTTAGCCGTTCCGTCACACTTTCCGAAACAACTCGGAGGTGTAAAAGCACTGGAAATAATATTTACTCCGTTTAAATTTTTCACTTCAACAGAATCATTTTTTACACAGCCCGCACCATCGGTAATTTTAAAAGAATACCAACCTGTACCCAAATTATTTGCTGTTGTAGTAGTTTGATTTGCAGCTCTTGCATCCCACAAATAAGTATACACCGGAGTGCTTCCTGAAGTTAAAGTGACTGTTGCGGTACCGTCTGCTTGTCCGCAATTCGGACTCACAAAAGAAGTAGAATAAGTTATGGCTGTGGATTGCAAAATAGTGCTGGTGGCATTGACCACACAATTGTTCGCGTCGGTCACTATAAGATTGTAAGTCCCTCCTGCCAGATTACTCAAACTGTCTACATTTCCGCTACCAAGCAAATCCCATTGGTAAGTATAATTTTTCACACCACCGGTCACCACCGCTTTTAACTTTCCGGAATTGGCCGCACCAAAACAATTTTCTCCGCTTTTATTAATCGTTGCCAAAAGCAAAGCAGGCGATTTCACTTCAGCTTGCGACAAGGCAATACAGCCGTTTTGATCGGTGACTTTCAAAGTATAATTTGCAGCCGGCAAACTACTGATGGTTGCAGTTGTTGCAGCATTGCTCCACAAATAATTATACGACGGCGTACCTCCCGTAACATTGGCTTTGAGTGCTCCTGTTGAATTCCCGAAACAATCTACTTTTGTAATATCAATAGATGAAATATTGAGTTGCGGAGCTTCGGGCAAATTGTATTTCACACTGATGTTACATCCGTTTAAATCCGTCACTTTCACAGTGTAAGTTCCCGAATACAAAGTATCGGCTTTAGGAGTTGTTTGTTGTTTGGGATCATCCCAGAGATAGGAATAAGTGCCAAGTCCTGATCCTCCTGAAACAGCAATACTTGCCGATGCTTTTTTCTCACCAAAACATTTGTTGTTGGTACTGTCTTTTGCAGTAATGTTAATAGAAGAAAGCGCTGCAACTACAGCATCTACGCGCTTTTCACAGTTATTAATATCCTTCACATAAATGTGATAAGTACCTGCCGGAAGATTTGAAAATGTTCCGCTGTTGCTTAAAGTAGTTCCGTTATCAATAGAATATTTATATGCGGGAGCACCATTGCTTGCATGAATTACAATTTTACCATTGCTGTATCCACTGCAGGTTACAGCAGTACGCGATACTGAATCAATTTTCAAAGGACAACAACTATTCACAGTAAGCATTGTAACTGAGGAGGTATCCCGATTGTGCGCATTACACATCAAACCCGGTACACTATCGCCAATCATAATTGCCCTGAAATAATAATTACCTGCTGTATTCGGAACAAAAGAAACCGTCATTGAATCTTTAATGGTTGCTACATTATACAATGTTTTCCAGGTGATATTATTTGTAGAGTATTGGTAATACGCAGCTGGATTTCTGCTCGGACAAATATCCGACGTAATTGAAATTTTTACCGAATCAGATTCACATGCACCTCCAGTAGCAGTGATCGTTTTAATAGTATCAGGAGCGATTAATTTATATACAATCAGCGTATCTTCGGGCAAATCCCAACAGGTTCCATCGGTAAATTTCACTGTTCGCCTCATATGATTCGGTCCAACTCCCGGCGAATTATACATCATGTAATGACGCATTTTTGTGTTACAGGTATCTTTTACAAAAACGCTGAAAAACGGAATATCCCCTTGCACGGTAGGATCAAAATTTCCAACACTGTCGAGCGTTGCAATCCAGTGCTCATCCACCACCGGAAAAAGCATTTGATCCAGAGACTGTGCAGGAGGATTCCCGCTCCACACATTCTGATCATATATCGCTCGGGCTGCCTGTGCATTGGAAAGAGCCTGATAAGCCAGAATTTCATTCGACCAGGTATTGGCTGCAAAATTAAATCCTCCCTGTCGCGCATTGAAAGAAGCTATATCCCTGTCGATACCGGAAGTACTCGTTCCCAGCCAAACCGAAGAACCTGTGATTGGCATAATGCTCGCGCGATGAATAGCAACAGCAGTGTTGGGTTGTGTGGGATCATAAAAAGTAGAATACATATAACCGTCTTCTTCTACAATACCCGCATGTGTGCTTGGATAATCGGTAGCGAAATCACCTTTAATACAATCTGCATTGTCGTAGTTGAACCAGTATTGTCGGCCTGCTTCACTTTCGGTGACATACAACATCGCGCCCATATCGCGCAAAGAATCATTGTCGGTAACATCTCCCCACATCATAGCGCCGGTAGCAAACAACACCGATTCACTCACCGCTTCCTGTGCCTCGCAATAATTGGCAAACCACGAGTGACCCGCATAAGGATCGAAATAACGCAAGTACGGAAACCATGGAGCTTTGGGATCTGAAGGCGCAGTCATCTCTCTTCTGTAATCATCAATATTGCGAATCATTAAATCCACCATTGGTTTGTATTGTTGCACCCAATCGAGATTTCCGGAGCGGATTTTTTCAAACTTGGCTACCATTCCGCAGGCGTAAGCCATATACGATACCACAAAGTGATAATCATACATCCCTGCATAAGAGTTAAAGGAATTGGGAAAGGTGGTCATGAAATTTACTTCGGGACTGTACACTGTTGCGATGTTATCACCATCGGGAGATTTTAAAAAATCTTCAATGACCATTTTAGCGTGATCCAACAAATTATCTCGTAAATCCGGACGCTTTATTTGATGGGCTATTTCAGCAGCCTGAGTCCAAATGGCAATAGATCGGAAATAATTATAATCGTCGTAATTGGCTGTTTTATAAGCTCCGTATTGAGAAAAGGCAAACAAGCCATTGACCAGACTAACAATTTGAGCTTCATTAAATCTTTTGGCGGCTTTGCCTAATTCAGGGACGGAGCCATAGTACGTCATTATATCATTAAACACATTTCCTTCAATTATTTTAGCCTCGCCTTTCGGACCGTAATAAGATAAACCTGTCCCTCCTCCTAGTGCCTCGGGAGAATACAAATATTGGTGACGAAAAAGAACCTGCATGGTCCCCACATTTGCATGGCTGTCGAAAGGAGTTGTTGAAACAGTAAAAGTATTGGTGACACGCGCTGTTGCAGGATTATAAGCGTAAGTAAAACGCGTATCGGTTATTTTACAATAACCATGTGGTTCAAACAATTTCAGCGTACTTAAATTACCATCGGGCATTACCGACATGGAAAAAGTTCCTGTACCATCTCCCGGTAATTTTACTTTTAAAGGACCACCAATAATTTCATTGACATTCCAATCTGCAACCAATTTATAATTATTGTCATTACCCGCCAGCATGGTTCCATCAGGAAAATAAAAAGCATAAAATCCTTCGGGATGTTTTTTAGATTTTCGCGGTCCGTTTTTAATGATCGTATCGGGATAAATATTGAACAACAATGAATTGTTCGATTTGGCTACAATTCTAGGCTGACTCTCTTCATTATTGGTATTGAAAACAACATTTGCTCCTGCTCCGGTAACCTCAAAGAAAACAAAAGGATTTCCTTTAGCAACTGTGGTAAACATTGTAGTAGCGCCAAAATGCTGCTCGAATTTAGCATGCCAGTCGCCATAATCGGCAATCACATTGCTGGTTGAACCAACATTGCCGTCAATACCCATATTTAAATCGTAGGCTTTTCCGCCAACATCGGTAATTCTTGCATTGGCTCCCGGCGTTTGGGTAAGTCCGTCTTCTGTTTGCTGATCCAAAGTACGGTAACCGAATTGAATTCCGCTTCCGATGACATGCATCATTAATGGCAAAGGAAACATGGGTTTCGAATTGACCATGTCACCACCAAACTGTCTTCCGTACTGAACATTCCACAAAGCAGAGTTCCACCAGTTGTGGGTTTGGAAAGGACCGGGATAGGTCGCTCCCTTTTTGGCAAAGATTTCATTACCAAAACCGATAGGACCATAATTAACGGCATTTCCGGTAGGTTCCGTTAAATTATAACTTCCTGCTCCGCCTCCGGGCGTTTTTTGCTGAGCGGATAATTCATTAAAAGAAAATAAAAAGGACACGCCCATCATCAGGAAAGTAAAAATCCTAAGATCGGCTAAAGGCATTTTTTTTATGTAAACGTTGTTCATCATGACTTACAGGGGTTTTTGGTCGATGAAATAACCGTTTGTAATTGTACTATTTACACTAATATATATACTAAACCTCTGTATTCAAAATTAATTTTTGCAACTAAGTGTACTTTTAACAATATAATTCAAGCCCCAAAGCCCTGTCGACTTTATGATTTATAAATTATACTCTTATCGGGGGAAAAATGTTAATACTTATTCAGGTCGATCACCTTTACGTCGGGATCGTAAGCACTGAAATAACCAAAACCATTTACAACGTTGGTAGGAATATTTACGGGTTCATGAAAAAACTGTCCGAACAAATCTCCGGTACCGCTTTGCGCACTTAAAAACAAAAAATGCCCTTCGGTAATATTGGCAAAAGTGATTCCTATGGTATCACTCGGAGACACGCCCGGCACTGTAGTGGTAATTTCTATCTGGTTTTGATTGTACACCAAATCCGTGATCAGCTGCGATTGCAACAACTGATTTTCTCCAACTGCAAAAGGAACGGTATTCACATCCAGATTGGCTACACCCGATTTTTCACTTGCTTTATACACATTGAATAAATACCAGTTCTGACCGGGCAAATCTGTAAAACGAAATTTCAAAGACACGGTGGAATCTGTTTTACCTATAGGAAAAACAGTGTCGATTTTAACAGCCGGAAGCATTTGTGTTTGCGCTGAAACCGATTCATTTAATTTTGGATCATACACATGTAAAGTATAAGTCTGATGAGGAATTTGTAAAGTTTTTGCACTTACATAAACTCCGGGAATGGTATCTACTCCGTAAAGCGTATCAATGATATCGCCGTAACTTACGGTAACCAAAGCATTCTGCACAATTATTTTATCAATGAAATCAGGCGACACTTCTCCTGTTCCATTCACAAAAGTTCCTTGTTCCAAAGCCGAAAAACTTCGCGTAAGCAATACCGCCATCACTGTTGACGGAATGATTTGCGAAGCAATAATCAGTTTTGGTGATTGTGGCTTAACATCAATATCCAAAGGTGCAGGCTTACAGGAATAAACCAGTAATACCAATGAACACAATATGTATAACAGCTGTTTCATATTTTAAAATTAAAAGCGAAATAAGGAACTATTCCAAATAAACCGGGCTGCTGATAAACCAGAGATCCGTTGGTGGAACGTGCTATCTCTACCAAAAACGGACTGGTTCTGTTGTACACATTATAAATGCCAAAAACCAAATCGTATTTAAATTTTTTATTCGGATCAGATGATCGCGTTGCACTGATATCCAAACGATGTGTTGGCGACATGGTCACCGCATTTCGCGCAGTATAAATAGGCAAAATATCAACGTTGGTGAGTGAGGCATTCGGCATAAAATATTGTCCGATCTGAGGCGTAAAGCGCGCACCCGTCATATACACCCACACTGCAGAAAATTGCCATTTGGCGCTGGGTTGGTAATTCAACACGATTGATAAATCATGCCGCCTGTCGAATTTTGCAAAATAAGTTTTACCTCCGTTCAATCCATCAAAATGACGGGTTGACCACGACAAAGTATAACTCACCCATCCGCTCCATTTTCCGGCAAAGCGCTGAAACATAAATTCCATTCCGTAAGCTTCTCCTGTGCCGGTGAGTAATTCCTTTTCAAAATTATCATTGAGTAAAATCTGAGCGCCTTCTTTAAACTCAATCAGATTACTCATGTTTTTGTAATAAGCCTCTGTAGTAATTTTACTTCTGATTTTTGGTAAGGCCAGCTCAAAACCTGTAGCGTATTGATCGGACACCAAAGGCTTAACAGCTTTTGTAACGGGATACCACAAATCGGTTGGCAAACTCACGGTTGAACTCGACACCAGATGCATGTATTGCCTCATGCGCGAATAACTTGCTTTCCAGAAAAAATTCTTAGTCAGACTATAACTTCCCGAAAACCGGGGTTCCAATCCTGCATAAGAAGTAGCTTGCACCAGCGCTCCCGAGAGTCGCAAACCAAAATTCAATGTGAGTTTTTCATTCACCTTATATTGATCGGAAATATAACTTGCATACTCCGTCATATAAATCGGTTGAGGATTTCTACTCTTAATAAACTCTGTTATCTCACCGGTGGTACTGATAAAATTGGGAGTGAAAACATGCTGCACGGCAAAAACGCCAAACTTAATAGTGTGGGCATTGCTTTGATAATAGGTATAATCGGCTTTTAATCCCCAATCGCTGATGGTAGAACGCACCAAAATTGAATTACCGCTGAAATCACCTTTTACATCATAACCAAACTGAGTATGAATCAAGGAATAATTTGCAAAGAGCTTGGAACTGTGTTTTCGGTTTACCCTTAATGTTGCTGTGGAGTTCAACAGATTAAATCCGAAGCCGGCAATATCTCTGTATTGATCGCGCATGCTTTTATCAATATTGAGAATATCATTTCCAAAATAAGCACTCAGATAAATTCTGGTTTTTGAATTTACTTTATAATTGATTTTCCCGTTGAGATCGTAGAAGTAATAAGGCACGGGGAAATTCACCACTTTCGACAACTGATCCAGATACGATCGCCTCGCCCCTATCATATAGGAAATGGTATCTTTTTTTAAAGGTCCCTGCACAGTAATTCGGGAAGACAACAAACCCACACTTCCTTGCACCTGATGTTCTTTCATATTGCCATCATCCATGCGTATATCCACCACCGATGATAAGCGACCGCCATACTCGGCATCAAATCCGCCTTTCACCAGCTTTACATCTTTCAATGCATCATTATTGAATACCGAGAAAAATCCTAGTAAATGTCCGGCATTATAAACCGGAGCATCATCCAGTAAAATCAAATTCTGATCTACCGTTCCGCCCCTGATGAACATACCGTTGGTTCCTTCTTGTCCGCGCTGCACGCCCGGCATCAATTGTAAAACTTTTAAGGGATCGGCTTCTCCTGCAAAAGAAGGAAGTGAATTTAATTTTTTAGGATCAATTTTCAGCTGACTCATTGTAGTACCGCTGGCCTTCTCTGCTTCATTTTTTTTTGATCTGATGATTTTTATTTCCTCTGTTTTTAAAACTACAGGATTCAGGTAAACATTGACTGCCGTATCTTTTTTACTGATTACAGAAATCGTCAATGATTCATAACCCTGATAAGAAAAAAGCAATTCGGCTGAATCTTTTTTTAAGGTGACGGAATAAAATCCGTAGGCGTTACTGGTATTTCCACTTGAACTGCGCTGATCAAAAACACCGGCACCAATAATACTTTCATGCGTTTTTAAATCATATACATAACCGCTCACAGTGTGTTTTTGGGCACAACACAGGGCAGCAAAAAGCAGGAACAATATGGAAAGATTTTTTTTCAACTGCGCCAAACATAAACAACCTGTTCTTTTTTAAACTTTCTTCTTCAAATACGCCATGTCCTTTTGCAGTTGCAATACTGTTTCCGCAAGTTTATCTCTCGACAAATTAGGTTCGGGCAATTGAGAACTAATGTAATTGGTGAACTTCCAAACTTCCAACACATCGGCTATTGATATTTCATACGGCTGATATTCGGGATTGGTTGAACAAAGCAGCAAAGTTTTTTTATCCTTGATGTGATTGTAAGCTACTTTAAAAACTATGCCATCGTCCTTAGTGATGATGATGTAAGGATAACCCGATTGAATGTATTCCCAGTTCTGAACAAATTCACCGGTCACGTATGAACCATGAGCAACAGGCGGCATGGAATCTCCATTGATGGGAAAAGTGCGGTATTTTTTCTGTTTGGATAAAAATGGCAATTGAAAAGTGGGCAACACTTTTATGTATTCGGGATCAGAATAGCCTGCGGTATAACCGGCTTTCGCTCCTATCGGAACCAGTTCAATATTCTCTTCATTATTTTCATCTACGGTAGTGGTGAGTACGCGCAACTGGCGACCGGTAATATCTATTTCATAACCGTTTTCAATATTTTGTAAACGCAATTCGGAATAGGTGGATAAATCTTCCTTCAATAAAATATCGACAGGGAAATTGAAGAATTTTGAAATTTTGAGGAGGGTATCAAAATTAGGTTCTGCATTGCCCACTTCATAAGCACTCTGACTCGAACGAGTGATGCCTATTTGTTCGGCCATGTCTTCCTGAGAAAGTTTTTTGCGCTTGCGCAATGCTTTTAAATTGGTAGAGAAGAAATTCATTTTGATAAATTTTTAACCATTAAAATGATTTGTTTTTTACCAAAATAAGAAAAAAGTTTCAATCTGCAAGCAGCAAACTATTCTCCGCTATCAGAATTATTATTGAGATGACTCTTTTTTCTGCTGTAAGCAAAGTACACCACAATACCTATTCCCATCCACACCAGTAAACGAATCCAGTTGGTTAATCCCAATCCGTAAATCATTGCTCCGCAAACTATAATTCCTAAAATAGGAACCAAGGGAACCAATGGGGTTTTGAATTGACGCTGGATATCAGGACGCTTTACTCTCATAATCCACACGCCGGCACACACCAGTATAAAAGCAAATAAAGTCCCGATACTGCACATTTCTCCCACAATTTCTCCGGGCACAAAAGCTGCAAACAAGCCAACAAAAGCAAAGAATATCAGATTGGATTTGTAAGGTGTACGGAATTTTGGATGAAGATCTGAAAATACTTTAGGCACCAAGCCGTCGCGACCCATAGAATAAAACACTCTCGACTGTCCCATCAACAATACCAGAATTACAGAAGAAAATCCGGCTAAAATGGCTACCGTAATTAATTTCCCAAGCCAGCCATAACCGGTCATGTATGTTTGAATAGCAAAGGCCACCGAAGCCTCTTTTCCATTGGTCCTGAAATCTTCCACTGTTGCCAATCCCGATAATACATGGGCAAACAAAATGTACAATACTGTACAAATAGCCAAAGATCCTAAAATACCAATAGGCATATCCCTTTTCGGATTTTTTGCTTCCTGTGCAGCAGTGGATACCGCATCAAAACCTACAAAAGCAAAAAATACTACTCCTGCTGCACCTAGTATTCCCATAATACCGCCAAAATTATGACTCACACCCTGGGCATCCTGAAAGATTGTTTCCTGAGGAATGTAAGGAGTATGATTTGCAGGATTTATGAAAGACCAACCCAACACAATCACCATGATCACGATTGTTACTTTGGTAATTACAATTACTCCATTTACAAAAGCCGATTCCTTCATTCCCCGGATCAGCAAAAGAGTGATCACAAAAACAATAAACAAAGCGGGTATATTCATTATTCCATGAGCCACCTCAACACCGGCACTGTTTTTTAAAACCTCAAAAGGTGAATGGCTCCATTCATAAGGAATATGCAAAGGCTTTCCTCCCACGGTGAAATAACCCAGCAGCGTATTTAAATATTCACTCCAGGCAATACTTACAGTGGCCGCACCAATAGCATATTCTAAAATTAAATCCCAGCCAATGATCCACGCCACCAACTCTCCCATTGTGGCATAACTATAGGTGTAAGCACTTCCGGAAATGGGAATCATTGAAGCAAATTCGGCATAACACAAACCCGCCAAAGCACAACCAATTCCGGCAATTATAAAGCCTATTGTTACCGATGGCCCGGCATTATTTGCAATGGCTGCTGCAGTTCGCACAAAAAGTCCGGCACCAATCACAGCGCCAATCCCTAAAGCAATCAGGCCCCAGGCACTTAAAGTTCTTTTAAAACCTTTTTCGGAATCATCGGCTTCCGCAATTAATTTATCTAATGATTTTCTTCTGAAAATAGAAAGTCCCATTTACCCGTATTTTTTAGTTCTGAATTATTTTATCGTATCGCCTTTACCTATATACAGCGTACAACGGTGCTCTTCTTTATAAGATCCTGCATTGGGAAAATATTCCCACAAACTTGCTTTACCTACTTTTACTTTCATTTTATTGGTAGCCGAATAAGTAAAAAGAGAATCGAGCGTTGTTGTGCAATCGTAAGTGAAATTGGTTCCATCCTCCTCTTTAAAAAAAACTTCATGCTGCGAAAGAGAATTCACAATAAAAGAATCGGTTTTTAAAGTAAGGTGAGAATATACTTTCACTTTTAATTGCTCACTGGAATCGTTGTAAACCACCACCTGATAGGAGGTTGTCTTTTTACATGCAAAAAAGAAAAGAATAAATAACGACAGTATTATTATTTTCGGCATTATAACAACTTTTGAAAAATAGGTGAATTTATCAGGCTAAATCTAATATTAATTTGACACATCTTAAAATAAGAAATTAGCGAGACAAGTACTTCTTTCCTTGTTCAATTACTTCTGCAATTCCGGTTTCTAAATCGTATTCAAATTTAAAAAGGTGAACGTTGTGTTTAGGATCCATCCGATTGTTATAGCCTTTTACGGTTCCTACAGCAACTGTTGCTCCCAACTTATCTGCAATAACCTGAGCCAATCCTTTTATGGAAACCCATTTGCCGCTGGACAAATCAAACTCTTCTCCTTCCAGATTTTTAATGCTGTGCAGATTTCTCACACAATCTTCCGCGTGAATAAACTGACGCTCTTCTTCTCCGTTGGTGAGTATTTTAATGTGCTTGTCTTTTAATCCGTTGAGCACCATATCTGTAATCACATGCGAACGTTCACCGGGATCTTCCCAACCGTAAACATTCCAGAATCTCACGATTTTTCCACCCAATGCTTTCGTCCAGTTTTCACCCAACAATTTAGTTACGCCATAAACATTGTCGGGAGCAGCCAACTGAGTGCTGGCAAATAAAAACGGGATACGCGTATCTTCCAGAAACTGAAAAACTCTTTCGCAGATCTGCGTGTTATTTTTGATGATCGAAATGAAATTATTTTTATCGGTAAGGTATTTTGATCCACCCACATCCCAGGCTAAAAACCAAACGAAATCAACATCCTTGTATTTATTCAAATCGTCTTTTCTCAAGTCGAAACCTGTCAACAAATCCAAACTGATTACCTCTTCTCCTTTACTGCGCAAAAAATCGCATAAATGAGAACCAATCATTCCGGCACCACCCAATACTAAATTTTTAATTTTCGACATGTTTTTATTTTATGCTGGCTTCAAAAATAGAAGAAACTATTCATTAATCTTTTTTATTTTTTAAGCTTTTCATTTGGAATAATCTGCACTTTAAAAAGATGCAAATGATTGGAAAACTTCATCTGCTGATATTGCTTTTTAGAAATGCGCAATTCCGCTTTATTGTTATTTAAAGTAAGCTCCTTCCATGTTACACCATTATCCATGGAATAAAGCAGAGGAAGGGAAAAACCGGGGACATTGCTTTCTAAAGCACAAGTGACATCAACCTTACAGAAATGTTTTTTCACTTCCACTTTCAAAACAGGAAGTTCTTTGTGACGAAGGTACTGATCAAAAACAGGCGTTAATTCTTTATTTAATTTGAGCTCCATGTAATCCTCTATCTGTTTCGTATCAACATTGGATATTTTAAAATCCGTCGTTATTCCTTTGATTGTGGCAAACCATAAAGAATCATTGTTCACGATATTTCGAATGGT
Organism: Flavobacteriales bacterium; assembly: GCA_023251095.1. Lineage (GTDB taxonomy): Bacteria > Bacteroidota > Bacteroidia > Flavobacteriales_C > JAHEZL01. The sequence continues at coordinate 91,639 of JAHEZL010000013.1, read as the reverse complement.
GTGCAACATCCATGAACCTTTGGGATACATATCTCCGCTTCCTTCTTTGTTAACATTGTAATCACCTATAATAGGTTTATCATTATCAATACTTTCTGCCTGTATCCTCAAATATTTTAGGGCGTCATCATATCCGTAAAATTTCTCTACATACAATACTTCGGTATAAGTACAAAAACCTTCATGTATCCACATGTCGGCCATGTCCTTCATGCTTACGCTATTGCCCCAGTATTCGTGTCCTGATTCATGAATAATGATATAATCAAAATCGATATTCTTCAACTGAACACCAACACTGTCTTCAGGCACATGCCCGAATTTTCCTTTTAAATATCTATTGCCATAAGCCACTGCTCCCTGATGTTCCATCCCCCAATAAGCAGTTTCCACCAAAGCATATCCGTCTTTCCAAAAAGGATAAGGTCCGAACAAATTTTCATAAATCGCCAACATTGGTTTTACCTGTTTGAAATGCTCTTTTGCTTTTTCAAGATTGTAAGGCAATACATAATAATCGCATTTTAGCGTGTCCTTCCCTGAAATATAATCTTCTCCAAAATGAACATAGTCGCCAATATTCAAAGTGACATTGTAATTGTTGATGGGATAATTAATCTTCCACTGAAAAACAGAAACATGATAATTAATATTTCCTCTAAATACACTATGCTTTTCCAGCACTCCATTGGAAATGCATTGTAAATCTCCAGGTACTTCGCAAGTAACGCGCATACTATCCGGCTCATCCGATAAATGATCCTTGTTGGGCCACCACAAACTAGCACCTCCGCCTTCGCAGGCAACACCGATCCATGGCTTACCGTTTTTATCCTTTTGCCAAACAAAACCCGCTTCCCAAGGGGATTCTTTAGCACTTACGGAAATTGGTTTGCCATGATAATACACCTTAATTTTCTCCTGCATCCCTTGCATCAAATAACCGGGGAAGTCGACAAAAACCGCAGAAAACTCTCTGGTGTAAGCAAGACGAAGCCGGTGAAAAACAATAGAATCAATCACCATATTGGCAAACAAATCGATTTGTATCCTTTCGGTTTGATCTAACACCTTAAACACAATTTCGTTGTATCCTGAAATGGATTTTGCTGCGGTATCAACTGAAATGTTCAAATTATAAAACCCTACATCAAAGCAGGTTCTCTCAGGCCGTAAAGCACCACGCAGGGAATCGGCGCGGGAATATTGAGCAAATAAAAATAAGGGAGCAAAGAAGAATAAAAGTGATATGACAACGAATCTTTGCAAATGAATGGAATAAAAAAAACATTGTCCCGCCTGTTGAGCGGGACAATGCACAATAATAAGTTATTTCAAATTATTTTTTAAGAAATCCTTTTTCTTTAGCTTCTTTGATTACTGCCGACGCACCTTTTTTATCAATCAACTTCAACCCAGCAGAAGAAACCTTCAATTTCACCCATTTTTGCTCATCTTCCAAGAAGAATCTCTTCTCAAAAAGATTTGGATAAAACTTTCTTTTTGTTTTGTTATTAGCGTGAGAAACATTGTTTCCTGATATCGCTCTTTTTCCGGTAATCTGACACACTTTAGACATGACTCATTTTTTTAAGGATGCCAAAGATCATATATTTTTTTCAAAGATCAAAATATATGTACAATTATGTGTTCTTCCTTACTCTCATGTTGATCATCTCCACAATAAGAGAAAACGCTACAGCAAAATACAGGTATGATTTAGGTACCTCAATGTGAAAGGCTTCCACGGTAAGCATAAAACCTATTAAAATAAGGAAAGACAAGGCCAAAATCTGAATGGTAGGTTGTTTATTTATGAAATCCGCCACCGGACCCGAAAAGAACATCATAATACCCATTGAAACTATCACCGCCGCTATCATTATCCATACGCTGTCTACCAAAGCAATGGCTGTTAATATTGAATCGAAAGAAAATACGATATCGATAATAACAATCTGAATAATGATTTTAGTAAGCGTATTACCGGCTTTGGCTTTTTTCTCGCCTTCTTTACCTGTTGTTTTTTCATGAATTTCAAGAGTACTCTTAGCCAGCAGAAAAATACCGCCTGCCAGTAAAATCAAATCTTTCCAGCTCATATCAATAGGCACTTCCGTAAAGGATATGGTAAACAGAGGATCCTTTAATTTCATAATGGTAGTGATACTCAACAACAGGATAATCCTTGCCACCAGAGCAAACATCAATCCTATCCGGCGGGCTTTTGGCTGTTCACTCTTTGGTAATTTATCTGCAACAATGGCAATAAAAATGATATTATCTATCCCCAGTACAATTTCCATGAACGTTAGTGTTAATACACCAATGACAATTTCCCACATGTGATTATTCTTTAGCTGTTATTAAAAATTTTCTTCTCAAAATACTCAAGGCCGTGAGAGATGCTCTGACGATATTTCTTTCACGATTGTCGCCAAATTTAAAATCTTTTGAGAATATTCCACTTTTTCCTGCCACGGCTATCCAAACAGTACCTACCGGTTTTTCGGGAGATCCTCCGTCGGGACCCGCTATTCCTGAAGTAGCAATGGCAAAATCAGAACCTGTGATTTTCATTACACCGGCAGCCATTTGCTCTACCACTTGCTTACTCACTGCGCCAAATTCTTCAATAGCCTGTTCATTCACTCCAAGCTGTTTGATTTTAATGTCGTTGGAATAAGCGATCACGCTTCCTTTATAATAAGAGGAGCTTCCGGGTATCGAAGTAATTAAATGTGCGATATACCCTCCTGTACAACTTTCGGCTGTCGACAAAGTTTTACCTTCTTGCTTCAAAAGTCGGCCGATCACTTCCTCTAATATGTCCTCTCCAAAACCAAACACATTCTCAGATATTCGTTCAGTGATCTTATTTGCATAGGCATTGATTTCTTTTTCGGTAGCGCTTCCATAGCCCGAAAGACGCAATTTCAATTGTCCCACGGAAGGCAGATAAGCAAGTTGAATATTTTCAGGCAGCGACGATTCGATATCCTCAATTTTTTCGGCCACAAAAGATTCTCCTATCCCCTGAGTACAAATTGTTTTATGAATAATATTTACTTTATGAAAGCGCTGAGTGATCATGGGAATAACCTGATGGAGCATCATTGCCTTCATTTCAAAAGGAACACCCGGCATGGAAACCACCACTTTATTGTCGTTTTCAAAACACATCCCTGAAGCGGTACCATTGTGATTGATAAAAATTCCGGCTTTAGAAGGTTGCATTCCCTGCTGAATATTTACCCGATTTATTTCTCTTCCCGCATTTTTAAAAATTCTTTTTACGTTTTCTAAAGAGGGTTCGTGCATCACCAGAGTATCTCCGAAAAATGCCGCCAACGTATGCTTTGTGATATCATCCTTAGTAGGACCCAAGCCTCCGGTAATGAAAATAAAATCAACTTCATTTAGCAATCTTTTCAGTGTTTTAGTGATGGCCGACGCATCGTCGCCAATACTCACTTTTTCACTCACACGTATCCCTACAAAATTCAGCTGCTGCGCCATCCACGAGGAATTGGTGTCTACCACCTGCCCGATCAGCAACTCATCTCCGATAGTTAAAATTGCTGCTTTCATTAATAGGATGTCTCTTTATCAAATACCTGTTTGGTGATATTCAACTCATTTTTAAAATAGAAAGCACCACCCCAACCATACACAATCATTTTATAGATCACCACTTTGCCGGCCTTACTTACCACCACTTTTTTAATGGTTCGGTTGGTTTCGGTAATTAATTCCTCGTAAACACCTTCAGGATAACTTTTCTCCAGCTCGGCAATTTGTTTTCTGATTTTTTCTTTTTCCACAGGGGTTGCAGCATCCTTCATCATTTTCTGATAATTCTCCATCTGCTGATTCAAATCCTTCATGGAACGATTTGAATTTTTCTTCAGGGCTTCAGATTTTTTCTGCTTGTCTTCCTCTTGTTTAGCCAGTTGTAACTCACTGCTGTATTCTGCTTCTTTCTTTTTGATGTCGCCTTCCAGAACAGTAATTTCTGCTTTTATTTTTTCAATCGACTGCGCAATATTTTGTCCCTGAACCACCAACACTCCGTTTAAAGCGGTGGTATCCACTTTACCATTCATGTTGTCCAGCTGGAATTGTAAAATATTTAATTCTTGTCGGATTTTATTCAACTCCTGCTGTTTTCCCAAACGAACCAAATAATTTTCTTTGGCCTGCAATTTTGTTTCCAAAGCTTTTTTCTCCTGAAGAACAACCTGAGCCGATTTTTTTATTTTCTCAATGCCCACCATAGTATTCGCATCATAATTCATTTGTTTGGCAGTTGAATTTTCGCGCACATAGCTTTGTAAAATCAACATTTCTTTTTCTTTCAATCGCGCTACATCCTCCTCCAGAGAAGTTCTTTGAATAGATTTTTGAGTGATTTGATCCTGTAGCGGTCTTTGCTTGCTGTCGATGGCCATTTTCACCAAGCGCAACGAATCTTCCCGTGCTTTTTGCTTGACCACAATCATTTTCTCTTTCTCAAACATCTTTAATCTTTGTTGCTCTGCCAGTTCCTTGCGTTTGGCTTCTTCCCTTAATTGTATGGTTTTTTCTGCCAGCTTTTTATTGTTTCTCAGCTCGGCTTCATATTTTAATTTAGCTTCCAGCGCTTTCTTTGCCTCTTCACTGCTGACTTCCTTAACAACTTGTTTTTTGGTTTGATTGGCTTTTTGCTGCTCCAGCGCTTTTTTCCTTTGAACCAGCTCCTGGTCTTTTTGGATTTTCAAACGAGTATACTCATCCTGCAACAACTTATTTTCCTGGAATTTTTTCTGAGCCAGCGTATCAAAAGCCACTTTGTTATTGGCATGCGTTTTATCGGCAGATTGATAAGCTACACGAATAGAATCGCGGATAGCTCTTTCTTTTTCTGCTTTTAACATGTCTAATTCCAATCGGTATTTTTGAGCGGCTATTTCCCGTTCTTTCGCAACGGCCATCATTTTCATTTTATCCAACTCTTCTTTCTTTTTGAGTTCTTTCAATTCTGCAATTTTCTTCGATTGCGACAATGCTGCCGCTTTCTCCTGTTCGGATCTTGCCTCGAGCTGCTTCAATTTTTCTTGTTCATCTTTCAGCAGTTTCTCTTTTTGTTCTTTTATCAGCAACTCTTTACGCTCTTCTTCCAGTTGTCTTTTTTCTTTTTCATACTCCACATCACTTTCTGCGGATTTAGATGCCAAAGCTTTTTGCTGCGCTTCAATTTCCTGTCGGGTTTTTTCTTTGGCAGCCTTTAATTTGTCGGTTCTTATTTTTTCTTCTTCCGCCTGCTTTTGTTTATCCGCAATTTTTTTAGCCTTTGCATTGGCCTGTGCTTGCTTCAATTCTTCTTCATCAGAAACATTTACTTTCTTACTTTCGGTCACCGGCTCAACTTTATCTGCCTTCGCCAACTCATCTCTCAATGCCTTTAACTGAAGTGCCAATTGATCAATCTCAGCTGTTTTCTCCATTAATTTACGCTTCACTTTTGATTCTTCAATGGCATCATCCACTGTTCCTCTTTCTTTGATTTCTTCGGCTTGTTTTTGTAAATCTTCCTTCACAACATAACTATCTTTCAGCTTTATCTCCATTTGCGCAATGCGATCTTTTAACTCCAAAAGATAAAGCTCTTTTTTAGACAGCTTTTTATTGGGTTCTGTTTTTTCATCGACTTTTACTTTTTCCTTAGCTGCGGCAAATTCTTCTTCCTGCTTTTTTATTTTCTCCAACTCCTTTGCTTTTATTGCTTCAAACTCTTTTGTGCGCTTAGCCAATTCAATATCTTCCTTGTTTTTTTGTTCTTCCGTTTTAGCAACTGTTTTTTGCTCTTCAACAGGTTTTGAAACATCTTTTTTCGACTTCAACGCGGCTTTTTCTTGTTGCAGCTTCAGTTTCTTTTCTTCCACTTCCTTTGCAAAAGCCAATTGCTGCTGACGGAGTTCGGTGAGTTTCTTTTCTCTCTCTATTTTATTTTCTGTTTCCAGTTTTTGTTTTTCCAGTTTTTCCGCCATGCGCAAACTGTCGCGCAACATATCATTGCGGAACTGATTTCTGGCCAAACTGTCGCGCTCAATTTCAGCTTTCATTTTACCGAAATCGGCTTCCGCCTTTTTTAATTTATCGGATTTAACGCCTTTGTTTTGTTCAGTAGCAATTTTATTCACAGATTCAGCCGACTGTTCTTTCAGCTTTCGCTTTTGCTCGGCCATCTTAACTTTGTATTCATTGCGCAAACGTTGCTGCTCCAGTTTTTCTTTTTTAATACGCGCAGCTCTCTCCGACGGAAGTTCTATCTTATTCATCGCCGATTGTTCCTCCAGCTTTTTTAAATCCTCACCGCTCTTTTTAAGCAATTCTTCTTTCTGCGCTTTTAATTCCTTGCTTTGTTCCTTGTTCTTTCTTTTGATATTGGCCGCCCTTCCTTTTAATTTATTTAATTCGTCTTCTATCCTTTCAATTTCTTTTAGTTTTTCTTCCGCCTGTTTTTGTAAGATATTTTGCTCCAAAGTAATATTAGAACCGCTTAAACCCGACTCCTTCAACTTTGCCAGATTTTTTTCCAATAAAGATTTAGCTTCTTTTTCAACCAATAACTGATCTTCTAATTCCTGAATTTTATGATCAATATTTTTGAGATCTTTTGCAGAGTTAAGCGACGCTTCATCTGCTTTCCCTTTATCCGATTTCATCTTCTCAATATTTTCAGCAATAGAATCTTTCTTGTGCTGAAGGTCCTTTTCCAGTTTTTTTCGATGTTCCTCTAAAATCTTTTCCTTTTCAGCCTTCCTCCATATCCCTACTTTCTTACCATCATAATAATCCTTAATAACCTGTTCTTCAAAGGTTGGAGACTGACCTGATTTTGCTGCGTCGGAAGATTCCGACTTAGCCAGTTTCTGTTTTACTTTCTCAGTTTCTGCTTTCTCTTTTTCTTTAAGCAGCTCCATTTTCGCAGCCAACTTCTGTTTTCGGATTTCTTCCTTAGAGGCTTTATCAACGTTCTCTTTAGCCTGCTGATTGATTTTTTGTTTTATTTCTTGTTCTTTCTTTGAATCATCCTGATTTGTCGTGGTTTTTTTAATTTCTTTTTCCAGCTTTTCTGTTTTGGATTTTTCCTTTTTCACAGATGCTTCCGCATCCGCTTTTACTTTTTGAGCTTTCACTTCCCTGGATTTTGCCTGCAATTCCAATCTTTCTTTTTTTGCGGCGGTTTTAATTTCCGCCAGCTTCATGGCTTCTTCTCTTTTTTTCTGAAGAGCAGCTTCTTTGTCGGCATCCTTCTGCATCTGCGCATCTTTCAGCTCTTTGCTTTTCCTTTCTTTCTCTGCCTGAGCTTGCTGCTCCTTGGTTAATTTCTCTTGCTCACCGGCTGTTTTAGCCCCTTCTTCTTTGGCTAACTTTTCATTTTCTGCTTTAATCTTATCAATATCTTCCTTCAGCTTTTTTTTCTTTTCCGCATATTTAGCGGTAAGAGCATCTTTTTCCTTTTGTTTCTCCTGGGCTTTTTTCTCTTCCGCCATCCTCTTTTCAATTTGTTTGCGGAGCTTCAAATCTTCCACAGATTCATTGATGTCTTTCTTTTGATTCTGTTCATTTTCCGCTTTGTTTTCATCGTTCTTTCTTGTTTTATAAGAACTCTCGGCATCCTTATTCCCGGAATTTATTTGGTCTTTTATATTTTGCTCGTTTTGATCCGCTTTCTTTTTATCGGCTTCCGCTTTGGCTTTTTGTTGTAATAATTTTCTTTTCTCCGACTCTTCTTTACGCGTTTGCTCAGCCTTCATTTTTAAAGCTTTGGCTTCTTCTTCCAGCTTCATTGTTTCGGCTGTTTCCTTTTTTATTTGCTCGGCACGCTCCGCTGATTCCAACGCCTTTTTTACTTTATCGGCTTCCCTGGCCTGCCTTTTTTCTTCCTGCTCCTTGCTTTGCTCAGCCTGCAATTCCACTTTACGCTTTTCAAATTCCACCTTCTTTTTCTGATCGGCTTCTTCTTTTTCCAATTTCTTTTCCTCCCGCTCCTCAACAGCTCCTTCGCGCTCCTGTTTCTTTTCTTCCTCCAGCTTTTTTCGCTGCTCCTCCTTAGCCACTTTTGCTTTGCGCTGCTCCTCCATCTTCCTTACCAGAGCATCTTCTTTATCTCTTTCGCTTTTTAATTTATCTTCCGCTTTTGAAGCGGCTTCCATAGCTTTTTGCAACTCCACGTTCCCGCTTTGCTTCACTTCAGCCAGCTTTTTATCAAACTCTTCCTTTTCCTTCTGAGCTATGGCATCTTTCTCTTTTTGTTCTTGCTGTCTCTTAAGGTCCTCTAATTTCTCCTGCTCTGATTTTCCGGATTTTTGCTGCTCAAATTTTTTGGAAAGCTCCTCCTCCTTCTGTTTGTTTTTGGCCTTAAACTCTTCTATTTCCTTTTTGCGTTGCAAGTCGGCTTCCAACTCGGCTTGTTTTGCCTTATAATCAGCTTCTTCCTTTTCCCTTCGGGATTTTGCTTCCTGTTTAAATTTCTGAATATCTTCCTGCGCCTTTCTTTCTTTCTCTTTGTATTCGAGAATTTTCCTGTTTACTTCTTCCTGCTCCGCTCTTATTCTTGCCTTTTCCTGCTCTTTGGCGGTACTCGACTGAATACGCTTTTTGTCTTCTTCTGCTTTTTTCTGAGCCTGTTCTTTTGCTATCCTTGCAGCTTTTTCCTTTTCCGTTTCATCAAGAGCCTGCTGATTGCTTTTTTTACTATCGTTGTATTTTTTATGCTTTTCAGCTGCTTTAGCCGCTTCAGCTTCAATTTCCGCTTGTTTCTTCTTTAACTTCTCTTCTGCCAAACGGAGCTTTTGTTTTTCAGCTGCTGCCTTTGCATCTTTAGCTTGCTCTTTTTTTAGATTGTCTTCCTGAAGGGTTTGGATTTTTTGCTGCTTCATCCTTTCGGCTTCCATCATTTGACGGTGCTTTTCCTGCTGCACCAGATCGCGCCGGATTTGCTCAGCCTTTCTCTTTTCTTCCTCTGTAGATTGTTTGGCCTTTCTTAATTCTTCTTCGCGACTCTGTTTGGTTTGTTCCTGTAGCTGTTTTTCCTGCTGCTCACGTTCTTTTCTTCTGGTTTCTTCAGCTAATTTAGCCTCTTTTCTAATTTGTTTCTGACGCTCTTCTGTAGCTTTTCGCTTCTCATTCAGCTGTTTTTGGTACTCCTTATTTTCACGCTCTCTGTCTTGTTGTTTTTTCTTGGCTTCTTCCTTATACTTTTTCTTTAATTCGGCCGCACTCGGGGTACCGCTGTTCGTTTGAGAATACGACAAATGAGGCAAAGCCAGAAACAGGCCTGCAATTAGAATTAATGCTTTATATTTAAAACATTTCAATATCAACTCCGTAACAGTTTAACTTTTAAAATCACTTTTCAACTACACCCCTTATTGCATAAGGTAGGCGTTTTACGACGCCTACCGAATTTGGTTATACCCTCATATCATATGCATAAATAATGGTTATTTCAGTGCTTTTCCGACTTAAAAAACTATTTTATCCACTTTTAGCAGTGAAAATCAATTAAGACTTCTTGTGTTTTGATTTTTTTTCCTTAATATTGCACTCCCTATTTTTTAGGGACATAAATTTTATAGCAATGGACATCATTAAAGAGATTACAAAAGAATTTACACCAGAGACAAAATGGTCTGATTTTGCTGCAGGTGATTCTATAACTGTTTATTACAAAATTATAGAAGGAAACAAAACCAGAACTCAGTTCTTTCAAGGGGTTGTTATCCAAAGAAGAGGTTCAGGCATTACCGAAACTTTCACTATCAGAAAAGTATCAGGTGGTGTTGGTGTAGAAAGAATTTTTCCGGTTTATTCTCCTTCAATTGAAAAAATTGAAATGAACAAACGTGGTAAAGTAAGAAGAGCAAGATTGTTCTACTTAAGAGACCTTACGGGTAAAAAAGCAAGAATCAAAGAAAGAAGAGCTCCTATCAGCACAACTGAAAACGCTTAATCATATTTTAAAACCATTAAAAGAGGTTGCTCGCAAGAACAACCTCTTTTTATTTATACTTATATAAAGTCAATAAAAACAGATTCCTTCCGAGGCGGTTTCTTGCACATTAACAATAAATCTATATTTTTAAAACTTTTTAGATAAGGAATCAAACCACAGAATGCTGTTTTTGCACCGAAAAATCTACTTTCTTCTTTACCTCTATATCATTGGGGTTTTATTAGTCATTACTTCTTTGGTAATATGCACGCATTTCACTGAATATTTCAGTATTCATGTAGACGAAACTCTTTATTTCAATTTTGGCAGAATGGCCTATGAAGCCAATTCACTGAAAGCCCCCTATATTTTAGGAGAACAGGCTTCTGTAATTGGAGGATATGGATGGTATGGACCTGTTTACAATATCATATACGGAGGTCTTTTTAAGCTATTCGGCATTAAACAAGTTTATATAATCACCTTTCATTACGTTTTGTTTTTACTTTGTTTACTGGTGATCTACTACCTCCCTTTTAGCAAACTCCGACGCCTGTTATTTACCTGCATCTTTTTGTCTACCTATATTGTTTGTCCGTTTGTACTAACCTGTTATCCTGAAACACTTCACATTTTATTGTCATTGATATTGTTATTGGTCTTTGCTAAACAAAATGAAAATCGCAAAAACTTTTATTTTTTCCTGTTTTTGATTGTCCTTTTCTCTCTAATGAGGGTCACTTTTGTTTTCTGGATATTCAGCATTTTATTCCTTCCAAAAAATTCTATTTCAATTAAAATTCGCTTTGCGATCTGCGTCCTTTTCACCCTTTCAATCCTTATTTACATGAAGTTCTTTCAAGCGCCTTCTTATGTTGTAGGACTAAATGAGATACACGAAACAAAAGCAAACCTCAGCAATATAGTTGCATCTTTAAAAAATCTGATAAACAACTTCAAAACCAATTTGTATCAATTATTCAATCAAACACATTCCTCTATTGCAACATTTTTACTGTTGTTTTTCATCGCTCTATTCAATGTATTACAAATAAAAAAAGACCGCTTTAAATCAAAGGAATTCGGATTACTGTTAATTGTAGTAATGACCTACATAATTTTACTTTTTTTATACAATACCAAGGCTTATTTTATGGAAAAGCAAAGTGGGTTTTTAATCCCCATACTGATTTTCATCATCGTCTCTTCTAAAAAAAACAATTTATTACTTTTCTTTATTTCATTGACTGTTTTTCTTCCGCATGCACTAATCAAATCAATGAATAATTTTAAGGAAAGGAAATTCCCCCATGAGAACGAGGCTTATCATGCAGAATTTAAAAATGAAATCGCAGATCTTTTTAAAAACGTTCCTCAACACAATAAAGACATACATGTTGTATTGTATCCCCCTGATTTTGAAATTGAAGAAAATTATCTTTCTTGCTTTTTACCACTCAATCAAAATGGAACCCCTGTTATATATACAGTTAATCCTAAATATCATAAGGGCATTACAATACAAACAAAATTTCACACTTTTAATAAATGTAAGATTGACTATATCTTATCCCGACAACCCCTAGATATTCCAAATATTGTTTTGACAAAAAAAGATAAACATTACTACTTGTATAGTTATCCTGATATTGATTTATAAATAAAGTAATTGCATTAAAATGTCTTTTTTTCGAAATAACGCGACCCTGTTACTAAGAACATATTTGGTGCTTTTCATGCTACTGATAACAATCATGGTCATTTCCATCTATTTCAGTAATTATTTTAATTTCCATGGCGATGAGGCCCTATATTATAATTACGGAAGAATGTTTTATGAAACAGGATCACTAAAGGCCTCCTTTACTCTGGACGAACAGGCATCGGTCATTGGAGAAATAGGATGGTATGGTCCGTTTTACAATTTAATTTACGGGAGCATCTTTAAATTATTTGGTGCCCAGCACATGTACATGATCACCTTCCACTACATATTATTACTACTTTGCCTCTTGATGATTCGATACCTGCCACTGAGTCAGCTTCACCGACTAATATATGCAGCTGTCACTTTATCGACTTATATCATTTGCCCTTTTGTATTCACCAGTTATCCGGAAGTAATACAGATATTTTTATCAATGATTCTTTTACTGGTTTACAGCAAAATCAATCAGAACAAAAATCGCTTTTATCTATTCCTGATTTTGATTCTTGTTTTTGCACTAACGAGAGTTACCTTGGTTTTCTGGATCTTTAGTATCCTTTTCCTCAAAGACTTTAAGCTTTCTTTAAAATTACGCTTTCTCATTTGTATCCTATTTGTGGGTTCAATGCTTCTATACATGAAATTTTTTCAAGCCAGCTCTACTGTTGTTGGCTTGAAGGCCATACACGAAACCGACCAATTATCAGTAGGTGTTATCTTTACATTCATTACAAACATTCTTAATAATTTCAAAACCAATTTATATGAATTATTCAACCAATCACATTCATCTGTAGTAACATTTTTCACACTTTTCTCTGTCGCAGGTTTCAATGTTTTTCCTTTAAAAAACAAAAAAACAATTGAATTAGGGCTATTTGCCGTAGTAGCTATCACTTTTTTAACACTCATTTCCCTATACACTACCACTGCAATATTTTTCGAAAAACAAATCGGTTTTTTAATTCCAATCTTGATTTTCATCATCATCCATTCACAAAAAAATATTCCATTGATACTTTTCATCTCTTTTGGAGTATTCCTTCCCCATGCACTGATAAAAACAATAAATAATTATTCTGAAAGAAAAAACGCTTACACGGAAGTCTGCCAATATTCAGATTTCAATCATGAAATTTCTCGTCTTTTCGATCAAGTAGCCCTCAAAAAAAAGGTTACGCACGTACTTTGCTATTCGCCGGATTTCATTGTCCCTGAAAACTACCTCACCTGCTTTTTACCACTTTCGAAAGATGGCAGCTTAATTCTATATACCTCTAACCGATACAGCCCTAAAAACACAACTATACCATTAAAGTTTCATACTTTCGGCAATTGGGAAATCGACTATATCCTTTCAGCTTACCCTCTTGATATCCCTAATATAAGCATTGTAAAAAGCAACAAATACTATTATTTATATCGTTGCTCCAATTTTCGTTTATAATTAAGTGTGATTAAACTAAAAAAAAGGAAGTCATAATTTAAAAAAAACTATATTTGAGCCGTTAATTTTATAAAAATGAAGAAAGCGTTAATTACAGGTATTACAGGTCAGGACGGTGCTTACCTAGCCGAATTTTTATTAAACAAAGGATACGAAGTGCACGGTATAAAGCGTAGATCTTCTCTTTTTAACACTCAACGTATTGACCATTTATATAAAGATTTGCACGAAAAAAATGTGCAATTAATCAATCATTACGGAGACCTTACCGATTCAACAAACATCATCAGAATCATACAATTGGTTCAACCCGATGAAATATATAATCTCGGCGCCATGTCACACGTACATGTAAGCTTTGAAGAACCTGAATACTCAGCAAATGTTGATGGTTTGGGTACTATGAGAATTCTTGAAGCCATCAGAATCCTTGGTTTAGAGAAAAAAACAAGATTTTATCAAGCTTCAACCTCTGAACTCTATGGTTTAGTACAAGAAGTTCCTCAAAAAGAAACAACTCCGTTCTATCCCCGTTCTCCATATGCGGTAGCAAAACTTTACGGCTATTGGATTACTGTGAATTACAGAGAAGCTTATAACATGTACGCATGTAACGGTATTTTATTCAACCACGAGTCTCCGTTAAGAGGAGAAACATTCGTAACAAGAAAAATTACCCGCGCAGTTGCCCGAATTGCATTTGGTTTACAAAAGAAACTCTTTCTGGGTAACATTGATGCAAAAAGAGACTGGGGACATGCTCAGGACTATATTGAAGCAATGTGGTTGATGCTTCAGCAAGACAAGCCTGAAGACTTTGTTATCGCAACAGGCGTTACAACAACCATCCGTGATTTTATCAGAATGGCCTTCAAAGAAATTGGCGTAGAGCTGGAGTTTAAAGGTTCGGGAATAGATGAAAAAGGATATATAGCTTCAATCGCTAATCCGGAATACACAGGAATTGAAGTTGGGCAAGAAGTAATCAGCATTGATCCTCGTTATTTCCGACCAACAGAAGTGGAACTCCTGATCGGAGACCCTTCAAAAGCACAGAAAAAACTAGGATGGAAACCAAAAAGAAATCTTTCCCAATTGGTAAAAGAAATGGTGGCTTCCGATCTTTCCTTATTTGCAAGAGATAAAGTTCTAAAAGATGCCGGACATACCATTAAGAACTGGAGTGAATAAGCAATAATGAAAAAAGAGAGCAAAATATATGTAGCCGGACACCGTGGTATGGTAGGCTCTGCCATAGTCAGAAAACTAAAAAGAAAAGGTTTTTCAAATATTATTGTCCGTACTTCAAAGGAATTAGATTTAACCAATCAACAGGCTGTAGCAGATTTTTTTGCTGCAGAGAAACCCGAATACGTATTTCTGGCTGCTGCCAAAGTAGGAGGAATTAATGCTAATGATACTTACAGGGCTGAATTTATTTATCAAAACCTGATGATTGAATGCAATGTTATTCATCAATCTTACCTTGTAGGCGTAAAAAAATTACTTTTTCTGGGTTCGTCTTGTATTTACCCTAAAAATGCGCCTCAACCCATCAAGGAAGAATATTTATTAACCAGTGTATTAGAGCAAACCAATGAGCCTTATGCCATTGCAAAAATTGCAGGTTTAAAATTGTGTGAGAATTACAAAAAGCAATACGGCTGTGATTTTATTTCCGCAATGCCTACCAACTTATACGGTCCGAACGACAATTACGATTTAAAAAACTCACATGTTTTACCTGCTATTCTGAGAAAGTTTCATGAAGCAAAAGAAAACAATGTACCTCAGGTAGAAGTATGGGGAAGCGGAAATCCTCGAAGAGAATTTTTACATGTTGATGACTTAGCAAGTGCCTGCTATTTTTTAATGGAATCATATAAAGGCGAACAAATAGTAAATATTGGCTTTGGATCTGATTTGAGTATTAAAGAACTTGCTGAAATCATTCAGAAAGTAACCGATTATAAAGGAGAGATTGTTTATAACACGGAAAAACCCGACGGAACAATGAGAAAATTAATGGATAGCTCCTTCTTAAATGCTATGGGATGGACACCAAAAATTGATTTAAAATCAGGAATTCAGCAAGTATATAAAGCTGTATTTATTGACAAAACCGAATCATCCTTAAAATAGTCTCTGCTAATGAATGACTTAAAAATAAAGAAAAGGCATTCCTGGCAACTCTTCAGCAAACAAGACTTTATTGAATTAATTAAATTCCGGGATCTTCTCTATACCTTGATCAAACGGGATGTTTATGTGGTGTACAAGCAAAGCGTTGTAGGTTTCGGATGGGCTGTGATCAAGCCTCTTGTTCAAATGGTTATTTTCACTTTTCTCTTTACTTACATTGCTAAGGTGCAAATGGATGATGACTCCGTTCCATATATGATTTTCAATTTTGTTGCCTTAGTCCCTTTCACTTATTTCTCAAGTGCTTTAACGGCTTCAACCTCCAGTTTAATAAGTAATGAATCCTTTATTACAAAAGTATATTTCCCAAGATTAATTATCCCTCTGGTTCCTATAATTGCCAAATTGGTAGACTTTGGTATCGCTATGATTGTTTTGGGATTTATGATCTTCTATTATTATCAAACGCAACCCGGCAGCATTAATATCAATGAAAACATATTGTTTCTTCCTCTGCTTAT
Source organism: Flavobacteriales bacterium (assembly GCA_023251095.1). Taxonomy (GTDB): domain Bacteria; phylum Bacteroidota; class Bacteroidia; order Flavobacteriales_C; genus JAHEZL01. The sequence goes on along the minus strand of JAHEZL010000013.1, from coordinate 75,839 downwards.
TTTAATTTTAATTGTGTTTTCTTTCGGAATCTCTTTGTGGTTTTCGGCTTTAGCGATTCAATACAGAGACCTCAACCAAATTGTCACTTTTCTTGCCCAGTTCATGATGTATGCCGCTCCCATAGTTTGGCCCTTTTCACGTTTGAAGGAAATATCTCAAAACATTGAGTTATGGATTGGCATTGAAGGAACGGCCAAGGCATTTGAAAAAATATACAGCTTCTTCCCTCTTGCGGGCGTTATTGAAGGATTCAGGGTTTGCTTGATTGGAGGAGCAGCATACTCCAGCATGCCTTGGGATTTAATAATCAACGGAAGTATTATGTCATTGTTTTTACTAATTAGCGGAGTTTATTTCTTTAGAAGTAAAGAAAGTATTTTTGCAGATGTAGCTTAAAATGGAAAACGAAACTGTTATAAAAGTAGAAGGACTATCAAAGCGCTATCGCATTGGTTTGAAAGAAGAAATGCATGATAGTTTAGCCGCATCAATCACCGCTTTTATAAAATCCCCGTTTAAAAGTTTTAGAAAATTAAAAAACTTAAGCTCCTTTGATGGCGAAGGAGAAGATGTTTTTTGGGCTTTAAAAAACGTAAGCTTTGAAATAAAAAAAGGCGATGCTTTAGCAATAGTAGGGATGAATGGCGCAGGAAAAAGTACGCTATTAAAAATTCTATCAAGAATTACAGAACCTACTACAGGAGAGATCTCCATTAAAGGCCGGGTAGCGAGCTTACTGGAAGTAGGCACCGGCTTTCATTCTGATTTGACAGGGCGCGAAAACATTTTTTTGAATGGCACTATTTTGGGAATGACCCGAAAGGAAATCAATCAAAAAATGGATGAGATTATTGAATTTTCGGGAGTACAGAAGTTCATTGACACCCCGGTTAAAAGATATTCCAGCGGAATGAGAGTTCGATTGGCTTTTTCGGTTGCGGCTCATTTAGATCCTGAAATATTAATTATTGATGAAGTATTGGCTGTAGGCGATTATGAGTTTCAAAACAAATGCATCGGAAAAATGCAAGATGTCGCCAAAGGCGGTAAAACAATTTTATTTGTAAGTCACAACATGGCTGCAATAAGTCAATTGTGCAGCAGAGCAATACTTTTAAAACAAGGAGAAAAAATTGCCGACGGAACAGTGAGTGAAATCATTGATGCTTATAAAAACGCAAATATTCAACACCAATCGGATTTTGGCTTTGTTAAACTTCCTCCTAATGAAGATCTGCCTTTTCAATTGCTGGAATTATCACTTAAAAACAAACAAAATGAAGTACTGAATCATTTTGAACACACAGAAGAAATCAATGTTTCTCTCCGTTTTAAAATAACAAAAACATCTCCGAACTACTATATTAATCTTACGCTCAGAAATCAAAATGAAGTAGCTGTATTTACCACCACAGATGAAGATTACACGGAAGGTTATGCTGCAGGAAATTTGACTGAAGGTGAATACACCTATAACTTCACCATTCCAGCCAAGCTGTTGGCACCTTCCAAATACAATATTGATCTTTTCTTTTGCAACAGATTTTACCCTATTGTACAACAATTTAAAAGTCTTTTGAACATCGAAATTATAGATTCAAAAACGTTAAGAGGTAAAAAACAATTGTACCGAAATGACGCTATTGTTGCCCCTGAAATCATTTGGACCTTGGCGACTACAAATCCCAAATAAAATTTAACGGATAATATTTTCTTTGAAAAAACGAGTAAGTGATTGTTCCATATCGCTTTTGCTCACAATATTTTTCACTTCTCTCAATTTATAAATATCCTTATTCAACAGTAAGGAATAAAGCTCCTCAGAATTTTTACAATAAAAGTACTCTCCCGAAGCAATTTTATGAGCATAAAGATCTCTTCCGACTTCACTGACTATAATATTACTCAAGCCATACTCCTCTGCCTCCATTAAAACCGCCGACTGTTCTGTGATATGCACTTTACATAAATTGAAAAAATCATACAAACTCACTTCATTCCCCGAATATATTTTCACCTGATCGTTTTTTATCTCTTTTTTGTAGTATTCTAGTCTTTCAGCACTGGTATAGCGAGGATGTAGCTTAAAATGATAAAAAACATTTGGAATGTTTTTATTGATCACATCAATTACATTGCGAGGGATAATTTTATATCCCGTAGTGACTAAAACATGTACGTTACCATCTGCTTTAAATTGATTTAAAGAATGAGTATTTTCATTTTTTTTCAAAGCATTGTATTCCCTCGATAAATTGCCCGTGGTAATTGCCGTTGTGGTTTTATTTGATGTTTCATTTATTCTGGCCGTAACATATTCGTCCCAGGTAAAACAGTAATCGGGAAGCATCATCAATTTCCCCTTGCCTTCTTCGTTCCAATTTGTATAAGCAAAACTAAAAGGACTAATTAACCCGTGCTGCACTTCAACCACAGGGATATTCATTTTTCTTGCAACATAAATTGCCGCCAAAAAAAAGTCGATGTAAAAAGCATACATCACAATCACTTTAGGTCGGCTTTTCGTATATAATTCCTCGTAAAAATCAAACAAAGAAAACAAATTCAATATTCTGTTTTCTAAATTTTCAGGACTGATGGTCACCCCTATTTCCGAATCTGAAAGTAGTTTATAAAACTCTTTGATTCCGGGCATATCTTTCACTCCAACACTTGACTCAGGGCTAAATATTTTTTTTAATGAGAGGATCGCATTTTTAAAAAAAACTTTTTTTCGGACTCTTGGCAATAAATTTTTGAAAAATAAATGTTCTTTTTCAAGCCCCGCCAACATTTCATCATAAACACCTACCGCTAACTCTTTATGGCAAACAACTACTGTTCTGGTATTGGCTCCAAATTCTTTTTGCACTAAGTTGTTGATAGCCGCCAACCAAACATTTTGATACTTGCCTTCATGTTTTATATAGCGATCATGGTCGGAAAGAAACAAAAAATCTACCTTCTCAACACAAATTTTTTCTTTGTCCCGTTTTGGCGCCTCCTTATATTGTTTAAAATAATAGAATGCGATTCCTATCAACTGTTTCAAACTTTTTCTTTCAAAAGATTGATGAATTAAAGGCTCCGGCATTTTTTCCTTTTCAAGCGCATGATTGTATCCGACAATGATTCTCAAAAAGGGCCATAAATCAACCCCTTTATATTGTAAATCTAATTTTGCGCTCTTATGTTGAATTTCAAGAATTTGTTCAAAATGCTTATTGATCATTGTACTCTTACAGATAAAGGATTGTCGATATTTAAATATATGCTTTTCCAAAGCAAATTTATCAATAATTTGATCCCTGTAGCGGAAAACCGACCGGTATCTTTTCATCACCATGAAAATACAGCTCAGGAACTACCAAATTACCGTTTGTAAAACCGAAGTTTTTGTTAACTTTATTGCAGCTAATCAAACACTTGATTACCCTTCATTTAAATAGCAACTGAATTATTTCACTTATGAGTCACCTTATAGAAGATCAACTGATTTCGCTTGGTATTATCGACAAATCAAAAGTAACAGAGTTTTATCCGAGAGTACGCGACAGAGACGATGTAAAAGTTTTAAAATGTAATCATTCGGGCGTTATTTATTTATCCTCTACAAATCATATTGCTCAGGCTTACTACAACGATAAAAAAGGAACCGATTACTGGAGTTCCGCAACCCGTGAAGAAGGTTTAAAAACCACTTTCGAAGATGACCATCGTCGCTTTGATCAATTCAAAGAATTGGTAAAAAACAAAAGTTATTTAGATGTTGGTTCAGGATTGGGCGGGGTATTGGATTTATTCAAAACCGTTGCTAAAGAAATTTATGCAGTGGAGCCTCAAGATGAAATAAGAGAATTATTAAACTCTTTAGGTTATAAAGTATTTAACTCCGTGGAGAATGTTACGGTTAAAAATATTGAGGTGATCACTCTTTTTCATGTTTTCGAGCATTTAACCGACCCTTTGACTTTATTAAAACAATTGCATGGCTTATTGGATGCAAAAGGAAAAATAGTAATTGAAATTCCTCATGCAAAAGATGCATTATTAGAAACGTTTAAAGCAGAAAGCTTTAAAGCACATACCTTCTGGAGCGAGCACCTTATTTTGCACACCAGAAAAAGTTTAGAAAGCTTTCTTGCAAATGCAGGCTTTAAAAACATAAAAATCTCAGGATATCAGCGTTATCCTTTAGCCAATCACTTACATTGGTTAAATACAGGGAAACCCGGAGGGCAGAATCATTATGCCCACCTGAGAACGCCCACATTGGAAAAAGAATACGAAGCAATGCTTAATAATATTGACCAAACCGATACTATCATAGCCATAGCAGAAAAATAACTCATTCATTTTTAAACAAATTCACATGTTGCAGTTTAATACGGAAATCAAAGTTGGTAATAAAATAATCTCCGGTGAAAGTCCGGTATTTATTATTGCTGAGGCCGGCGTGAATCACGGAGGAGATATGGCGGTAGCCAAACAACTGATTGACGTAGCAAGTAAAGCCGGAGTAGATGCAGTAAAGTTCCAAACTTTCAAAACCGAAAACCTGATTCTCCAAGGAGTAGAGAAAGCTCCTTACCAAAAGGAAACAACTGCCAAATCTGAATCTCAGTTTGAAATGCTGAAGAAATTGGAAGTTACCCGTGAACAAAATCTTGAACTACAAGAGTATTGCAAAAAAATGGGGGTAATATTCCTAACCACGCCTTTCGAAGAAGAGAGCCTTGATGAATTGGATGAATTAAATTTACCTGCCTATAAAATTGCCTCTACGGACACCACCAATATTCCTTTTCTTAAAAAAGTAGCGGAAAAAGGAAAACCCATGTTTCTTTCTACAGGCATGACTTACATGTCGGAATTGGAGCTGGTATTAAAAGATTTACACAAGATTAATAAGGACATTGTTTTACTACAGTGTACTGCAAACTATCCTATCATTGATGAAGAAGCCAATCTGAATGTTTTACATACGTTCAAAGAAAAATTTAAAATGATTTTAGGATACTCCGATCATACTGTTGGAGTTGGTGCTGCACCGTATGCGATCCCTTTGGGAGCAAAAGTGGTGGAAAAACATTTTACTACAGATAAATCTCAGGAAGGGCCTGATCACAAAGCTTCTCTTTCTCCCGAGGAACTCTCTCAGTTTGTTATAGACGTCAGAAGAGTAGAGAAATTCTTAGGCCTGTATGAGAAAATCCCAACCATATCAGAGAATAATACCCGAAAATCATTGCAAAAATGTTTTGTAGCAAAAATGGATATTCCTGCAGGAACAATATTTTCAGAAGAACATCTCACCACTAAGAGAACCGGAGGAGCAGGAATATCTCCATTGTATTACAATGTGGTTTACGGTCAAAAAGCGAAAAAAGCATTTAACAAAAATGATATTATTGAATTGTAATAAACTCTTGAATTATACTGATTAGGTGGGATGCGTTAAGTTTTAAAATCATGATTTATATTTCGAGTTCGTGCATTAAGGGAGTAAATAAAATATCTGAGAGCGTTCGTCGGCTTTATGATCAAGGATTCAATAACATCGAATTATCGGGAGGAACTGATCTTTATGATGATTTAGAGAAGGACTTATTGACTTTAAAAAAACAAAACGGAATAAATCTCTTGTGTCACAATTACTTCCCTCCTCCTCCAACAGCCTTTGTTTTGAATTTAGCATCGCTGGATGACAACATTCACAAAATGACGATGGATCATCTAATGAAATCCATTGATTTATCTGAAAAAATTGGCGCAAAAAAGTTTGGTTTTCATGCCGGCTTTTACACAGATATTGTATTGAATCAAATTGGGAAAAACATAGTAAAGCAAGAGCTGTACGACAAAGAAAAATGCATCTCTAAATTTTGTAAAAGCTACAAAAAACTTCAAAAGTACGCCGAAGGCAAAGTAGATTTATACATAGAAAACAATGTTATAGCCCAACATAATTTTGAAAATTACGACAACACTAATTTTTTGATGCTTACCAATCAGGAAGATTATTTTGAACTGAAAAAAAGAATAGATTTTAAAATCCTCCTCGATGTGGCTCACCTTTATGTAAGCGCCAACACTTTGAAACTTCCTTTTATGGAAGAGGCAAAAACCTTATGGAAAGAAACCGATTACATTCATATCAGTGATAACGATGGGCTGAAAGACTTAAATTGGGCCTTACAAAAAGGAAGTCCCATTCATGAATTACTCACAACTTCTGATAGAACGGAGAAAATCTTTACTTTTGAGGTTTATCGTCCCATTGAAGAGATTAAAGAATCAATAAATTTATTTGAAGAAATATAAACAAACGATGGCTCATTTAGACAAATTCAAATGTATTGAAACCTCAATTGTAATTGATGTTTTAGATAAAATAAACAGCAATGAAAAAGGGGTTGTTTTTGTTGTTGATTCCACCAACAAAATACTGGGCGTGATGACAGACGGGGACATAAGAAGAGCCCTTTTGAATAACGTAAAATTAAATGACTCCATTCAAGACATTTACAACAAGAAATTCACCTACGCAACCACTGCTGAAAGCACCAGTGAGAAAATTAAAAAGCTAGATCATCGCGTAAAAATACTGCCTGTTGTGGATGAAAATTTTATTGTGGTGGATTACTTTCATAAAGAAAATCTTTTTCAAATTCCCATCTCTGCACCAAATTTAAGAGGCAATGAATTTAAATACCTTGTAGACGCCTTCCTTTCTACCTGGATTTCAAGCTCTGGTAGTTATATTGAAATTTTTGAAAATAATTTTGCTGCTTTTTGTGAAGCTAAACATGGCGTTGCGGTTTCTAACGGAACTGTAGCCATTCATTTGGCATTAAAAGCCTTAGGAATTGGAAAAGGAGATGAAGTTATTGTTCCCGATTTAACCTTTGCAGCAACCATCAACACCGTGTTTCATGCAGAAGCAACTCCCGTAATAGTGGATGTTGAAAACGACAGCTGGTGTATTGATCCTAAGGAAATTGAAAAAGCAATTACCCCAAAAACAAAAGCAATCATTCCGGTACATCTCTATGGACAAGCCTGTGATATGGATGCCATCATGGCCATTGCAAAAAAGCACAACTTATATGTAATTGAAGATTGTGCTGAAGCCCATGGAGCAAGATTCAATGGCAAAAGAGTAGGTTCTATTGGCCACATCGGATGTTTTTCGTTTTTTGCCAACAAAGTAATTACTACGGGTGAAGGCGGAATGTGCACCACCAATGACCTTCGTTTAATGGAACTCATGAAAGTAATGAGGGACCATGGAATGAATAAAAACAAAAAATATTACCATGAGGTTATAGGGTACAATTACCGAATGACGAATCTTCAGGCAGCTATCGGTGTTGCTCAATTGGAGCGAATTGAAGAAATACTGCAACAAAGAAGCGGCCTTGAAAATGAGTATCGCACTTTATTGGCCGGATCCAACATCATCGAATTCCAACGAAATGATTTGAAAAACAGAGACAAAATCACTTGGTTAGTAAGTGTTCTGGTAAAAGGCAATTACAAGGATTTGGTGGTAGAAAAATTAAAAGAAGCCGGAATAGATGTAAGACCATTTTTTATCTCGTTAGGTGAAATGGAAATTTACAAACCCTACCTTTTTTCCAATTCAAATAGTTTAAGATTATCCAAAGTAGGTCTTAACTTCCCTACATCCGGTGAAACATCAAGTAAAGTCACCAAAACAATTCAGGAAGTTGTTAGGAAAATAGAAGAACAGATTGTTGTTTAAAGTTGCTCCTGCTATACTACCGACCAGCCTCCATCTATTACCAGATTGTGACCGGTGATGTAAGAAGCTTCATCTGAAAGGAGAAAGCAAACTCCCGAAGAAATTTCATCAGGATTTCCCATCCTCTTCAATGGCGTCTTTTTATTATACTGAGCTACGAACAAAGGATTCTGATTGTCGAAAATCCCTCCTGGCGATACTGAATTCACCTTAACATTAAATTGTCCGTAATACGAAGCCAAAAAACGAGTCAGATTAATCAAACCTCCTTTAATGGCTGAATATGCCGATACGTTTTTCATATCGGTACCTTCATAAACAGTAAAATCAGCTCCTAAAATACCATATATGGACGCCATATTGACCAATGAACCGCTACCCTGAATCTCCATTTGTTTCAATGCATAATGACAACAAGTTGCATAACCACCCAGATGCATATCCATGTTTTGTTTCCAGCTTTCCATGGATTCGTTAGAAAAATATTCTTTTCCCCAATCTGAAGTTCTGGGATAAGCATTGTTTATCCAACCATCTATTTTACCGTGTTTTTCTACTATTGCATTAACTGAAGACTGAATAGATTCTTCTTTTGTGATATCCAGATGAATTTCATTTGCACCTAAATTATTGCTGCAATTCACATCTGCATTTATAGCAATGGCACCTTCTTCCTTAATTTTTTTAATCAACGAAGATCCCAACAATCCACTGCCTCCAGTAACAACTATTATTTTATTTTTCAGTTTCATCCAAACACATTTTTAGTACTTCAACAGAATCTTCAAATGTATTCATTGTTTTTTGTTTCGCATGGATACATTTCAGGAAATATTCCATTTGCGGAATATAGGTATGAATAATTTTTTCTTCGGAAGAAAAGAGCAATTCTCCTTTGGAATTGACAACGGTACATTTAATCAAATCCAGAGTCAGCGTATCATCTTCCAGCACAATTTCAAAAATCCGTTTAGGATCTTTTCTGTAATAATTCACAATCAAGCCCGCAGAAAAAGAAGGATATTCAAAACAATAATTGGCATAATCAATGGCCGGAATTTTCAAAGAGGAGCGACTGCTCTTCACACTATTTACTGCGACCGGTTTTCCGAAAAGCCAGTATAAATAATCTATTTCATGAATCAAATCCAAATGCACTCCTCCGCCTTGCTCAGCATTGGCACTGTATATTTCTCTGAAATTTCTTCCCGGTCTCCAATCGGGCAAATGCGATCCGCAATAAATATTTATTTCATTGATCGCTTTTTCATTTTTATTTAAAAAATCTTTCACGAATAAAACCCCCGCATGGAAGCGTAAATTGCAAGCCACGTAGGTAATAATGTTTTTATCGCCAATAGCTTTAACCAAATCATCAGCACCTTCCATTGAAGCAAGAGACGGCTTCTCTATGAATAAAGGAACAGAAAACTGAAGCGCTTTCAGGATGGTTTCTTTGTGCTGTATAGTTGGATTAGAAATTAAAATGAAATCAGGCTTAAAATTAATCTCTTCGTAGGAAAAGAGATCCCTTACTCCTTCTGATTTATTAGAATTTTTGCTTGTGCGAAGAGCGTAAATTTCAACCGACTTATTCAATTGTCTTAAGGCATTGATATGCTTTGTTGCTATTGAGCCTAATCCAATAATCAATACTTTCATAAGTCGAAATCTAATTTATTTGCCGAAAGTAAATATTCCATATAATCAAAGTCGGCAGGATGATCCAAATCAAAACAGATATGAGGCATTACATACACCAATGATCTTTCGGATATCGATGATTCAATGCCCATGTCGAAATATTTTCTTTTGAAAAAATAAAACGAAGCATTCATATCATAAACGGGGGGCGAAGATTGCCTGGTTTTAAAAACACCTTTTTTAATCAATCCATAATAACCGTTCTCCTGCTTTTCAACCATATTGAAATAGGGATTCCGATTAGCATTGTTAACCGAAAATAAATTGAGTGCATTTTCATCTTGCAACAAAAGTTCGAAGCCTTTTTCCAGATCATTCAAACTGCGAAGCGGAGAGGTAATATCCAAATCCAATAGAAAATCATATTTCACTCCACGATTTTGTTCTTCATACAAAAGAACATGGTTTAAAACACCCATTTTCCCTACTGAATCTGTTGCCAGTTCTGCCGGGCGCAAATATTGGGTAACAATACCGAATTGTTCGGCCACCTTCCTTATCTCAATGCTATCCGTAGTCACGGCGATATCGGCATTGTATTTTGAAGCAAATTTCTTTGCGGCATCAATAGAATAGCCAATTAAAGCTTTACCATTGATCAATTTTATATTTTTCCCCGGAATTCCCTTAGAACCACCCCTTCCACATAATGTAATTAAAACACGCATTACTTTATAAATTTAAATTCATCATTATTACTTATAAAAACCGCATCGGATTTCCTACCACTTTTGAATTATCGGGAATGTTTTTCAAAACCACACACCCTGCTCCAACAACTACATTTTTTCCAATTCTGAGCCCTTGTTTGATTACTGAATTTGCACCAATAAATGTATTCGACCCAACCTTTACATTCCCACATAAAACCGCACCAACAGAAACATGAGAAAATTCACCAACCTCACATTCATGCTCAATAACAGAGGCTGTATTACAAATAGTTCCTCGTCCGATTTTTGCTCGGGCATGAATCACCACATTTGTTAAAATCTGAACATAATCTCCTAAGACTGCCGTTTTGGAAATGTAGCTTGTAGAATGAATTACAGAAAGAGGGACGTAATCAATTATGGCCGTCCACTTTTTATACATACTTGCCCGCAGTGCATTATCTCCTATGGCTACCACAAAATCATTAGCCTTTATCCATTCCATATTCTGCTGCTCATTTTCACTTCCTAAAAATTGAATTTGCGCTCCCCCTGCTTCCACTTTATCAAAATAGCCATACACACTTATATCACTAGAAGATAATGCATCTTCAACAACCATCGCATGCCCTGAACATCCCATTATTGCTATCTTTCTTTTCATATTTATTCTAAAATATTTTCACTTGGGTGGAATCGCTACGAAATTAGCATTTTTACGCTAAACAATCCATTCTATAATGTACAGAATTGTACGACACTAAAAATTTATCTAATCTTGTATCTTTAATCAGAACAATAAACCATGCTTCAAAGAATTAATGCCGCACTGGAATGGAGAATTAGAACACTGAAGCATAGTGTGATAAAACTACAATGGCGCATTAAAAAACTGATTGATTTTTCAAAAAAAGAAAAGGTGTCTTCCCTATCAATTGTAGTGGTTGGTAGAAATGACAATTACGGCGGCGATTTTTCTTTGCGCTTAAAAACCACCATGGATTGGAATCTCAGTTTATTTCCAAATGCGGAACTGATTTACATTGAATGGAATCCTATTGAAGACAAAGACAGTGATTGCACATGGATTTCGGCCCGGTACCCCAACGCAAAATGCTTCATTGTTTCCAATGAAATTCATAAACAATTAATTACCAAAAAGAATTTTCCCATCTTAGAATACTTTGCTAAAAACCTCGGTATCCGAAAGGCATCCGGTGATTGGATTATTTTGGTAAATGCCGATGTATTGATAGGAGCCGATATTTCATTTGAAACTTTAAACAAAGAATTGGTATATGGCACACACTACAACAATATTCAATGGGACAATCAACCCATTAAAAAAGAATATCTTGAGAACAAGAAGAACATTTTAAGTTCTTTTCCTGCCAACAGCGTGCTGGAAAGCGTAGTGGGTAATTTCATCTTAACACATAAGGAAAACTGGTTGAAAGCGACGGGTTACGATGAAAGCTTAAGTGATGTAAGAAACGGCGTAGATTCTAACGGTCTTAAACAATTACTGCATTCTTCCCTTAAAACAATGGCTCTTGGCAATCACTATCATTTGGATCATCCCGAATCCTTAATCAATGGAGCGAATGCTACTCATGGTGATCAAAGCCGAATCGATTATATTATTGACGGAAAAAACATTCCATACAAAAACAATGATTCCTGGGGCATGAATAATTATATCTTTGAAGAAATTCAACCCCGAATCTGGAAAGCAAAAACACAAGCGTGATAGGAAATTTCCCCAAAATATCAGTCATCACCCCCAGCTTCAATCAAGGCCAGTTTATTGAAGAAACCATACAATCGGTATTGATGCAAGACTATCCTAATATTGAGTATATCATTATGGATGGCGGCAGCACCGATAACACTGTGGATATAATAAAAAAACATGCTCAACACATTACCTTCTGGCAAAGTGCTCCCGATAAAGGTCAGGCTGACGCCATCAATCAGGGGTTTGCAAAAGCTACAGGTGATATTTTATGCTGGCTCAATTCCGATGATTTTTTTATGCCGGGAACCTTGCATTATGTTGCGCAACAACTCAATATTGAAAATGAAACAATCCTTGCCGGTAATTGCTTTCATTTTAAAGAAAATTCGCCGCTTGCTTACGGATCAGATGTATGCAAAGCAAATGATACGCATCAAATCACCGACTATGATTTTTATATTCAGCCCAGTTCATTCTGGACTAAAAAAGCCTGGCAAAAAGTTGGCGCGCTGAACTTAAACATGCATTATTGCTTTGATTGGGAATGGTTCATTCGTGCACATGAAAAAGGAGTGATTTCTGTTTTCACCAACAAATACCTTTCCGCTTACCGCATTCACGAAGCCCATAAATCGGGAAGCGGAGCTGAAAAAAGAATAGCAGAAATTCAAAAAATATATACACAATACAACAAAACCGACAACCTTGAAATACTCAACTATTTATTGAGAAAAAAAGAGAAAATAATAAACATCCTTTCTTTTTGTGAACGCCACGGACTACAAAAAAGAGAACACCTGATTGTAAAAATTTTCTTCCCTAAATTATTCAAATACCGTTGGCGCTTAATCTCTCAAATTCTTTATTCTCTTAACTAAATGTGTATTTTTGTTTCATGTTTGAAAACAAAGACAACCGTACCGAACTATCTGAATTAGGAGAATTCGGATTGATCAATCACATTAAAAACAGTGTTAACATTGAACATAAATCCACTATCAAAGGCATTGGCGACGATGCTGCTGTGTTAGATAGCGAAGGAAAAAAAACAGTGGTTTCTACCGATATGCTGGTAGAAGGTGTTCATTTTGATTTATCCTATGTTCCGCTCAGGCACCTCGGCTACAAAGCGGTGTCAGTAAACCTCAGCGACATTTACGCGATGAACGCCGAACCAAAACAAATTACGGTTTCAGTGGCTTTATCCAATCGCTTTTCCCTGGAAGCAGTGGAAGAATTGTATTCAGGAATATTGCTGGCTTGCAAAAATTACAACGTTGATTTGGTGGGTGGCGACACTTCTTCTTCCACCAGCGGACTGGTGATCAGCATCACTGCTATTGGTTATGCCGACGAAAAAAATATCGTTTACAGAAACACTGCAAAAGAAAATCAATTACTGGTGGTAAGCGGCGATTTAGGCGGAGCTTACATGGGACTGCAAGTGCTGGAAAGAGAAAAAGCAGTTTTTATGGAGAGTCCGAAAGCACAACCTGATCTTGATGGAAATGATTATATACTGGAACGTCAGCTTAAACCTGAACCACGTGCCGATGTATTCAGAATGTTTAAAGACATGAAGTTGGTTCCTACAGCAATGATTGATATTTCCGACGGATTGGCTTCTGAAATATTACACCTTTGTTCTCAATCGGATTTAGGTGTGGAACTGTACGAAGAAAAAATTCCGTTGGATCCGCAAACCCTCGACAGAGCCATGGAATTTGGTATTGACCCTACTGTTGCCGCTTTAAACGGTGGTGAAGATTATGAACTTTTATTTGCCATTGATTTGGCTGATTACGACAAAGTAAAAAGCAATCCTCTGGTTACGGTAATAGGCCATTTCACTGCCAAAAGCAACGGCTGCAGCCTTATTGCCAAAGATGGTTCGCGTCATGAGTTGAAAGCTCAGGGATGGAATGCCTTCAAAGACAGAAATTAGCTTACTTATATTCCACCACTGTTAACGTTGTTTTCTGAAGATCTTTATCCAGAGAGGAAGTTCCCGTCATAATGGTGAAATTTCCCGGCTCCACCACATATTTCATATCGATGTTCCAGCAGGCAAAACTTTCTTTGTCGAGTAAAAATTCCACTACCCTGCTTTCTCCCTGTTTTAAGGAAATCTTTCTAAAACCTTTCAATTCCTTTATTGGCCTAGTAACCGAGCATTCCTCATCGTGAATATACAATTGCACCACTTCCTTCGCTTCATATTTTCCGGTGTTGGTCACCTTTACCGAAACCGTTACTTTTTCATCTGTAGCAATTTTATTTTTACTTAAAACAGGCGCTCCCAGCTCAAAAGAGGAATAGCTCAAGCCATAACCAAAAGTGTATAAAGATGAAACATCATCAAACAAATAACCTCTTCTTGCCGATGGTTTGTAATTGTAGTAAGATGGTATATGCCCTACTGATCGCGGAATGCTGATGGGTAATTTTCCCGACGGACTCACTTTTCCAAACAATACATTGGCCACAGCCGTTCCCGATTCCTGTCCGAGATACCAGCATTCAAAAATGGTTGGAATGTGCTCACTGATATAATTGATGCATATCGGACTGCCATTGAACAACAGTACCACAATAGGTTTTCCTGTTTTCTCCAAGGCTTTAACCAAATCCATTTGTCGGCCAAGCAAATCCAAATGCGAACGATCTCCCATGTGATTGTCGTTCCACGCCTCTCTGGAAGTTTGCTCATTTCCGCCGATGGCCAAAATAATTACATCAGAATTTTTAGCAACGACAATGGCTTCATTGATGAGCTTTTCATCGTTTTCATATGAATTCAACAAAACTTTATCGTCTTCCCATCTTCCGGGCAAGGTGATTTTACAACCTTCGGCATAGTTCACTTTTGCTTCGGCACCTACCAATTTTTTCACACCCTCCAGCACCGTTACAAAATGTTTGGGAACTCCGCTGTAGCCACCCAGTAAAGTATCTTTAGCATTGGGACCGATCACTGCTATGGTTTTGTATTTTTTTACATCGAGAGGAGCTAATGAATTTTCATTTTTCAACAATACCATCGTCTCCTCTCCCACTTTAAGCGACAAAGCATCGCCTTGCGCACTACCCACTATTTCCTGCGCTTTTTTAGGATCAGCATAAGGATGATCAAAAGCTCCCGACAAAAATTTATGTCGCAAAACCAAACGCACTTTTTCATCAATTACTTTTTCAGAAATCTTTCCCTGCTTTACCAGATCTTTCAGTTTAGGATAAACAGCCGGTTCGGGAAGTTCCATGGTAACTCCCGCATTGATGGCCAGATCAGCCATTTTAAGCGTGTCGGCGGTAATGTGATGTCGGTTATTCAATTCCTGAATTCCGTAATAATCAGAAACCACCACTCCTTTAAATTTCCATTCATTTCTTAAAACCTCCGTCAGCAGCCATTTATTGGCATGAGAAGGAACAGCATCTACCTCATTGTAAGAAGACATTACACTCTCCGCTCCGGCTTCAATGGCTTTTTGAAAAGGATACATAAACACTTCGCGCAGCACTCTGTTGGATACATTCACCGGTGCGCAATTGGTGCCGTTTTCAGGTTGTCCGTGCGCCACAAAATGTTTTAAAGTAGAGAACACGTGTTCATTATCTAATCCATTGGTTAAATTTCCCTGAAAAGCTTTTACTGCAGTCACCGCCATTTCTTTTACTAAATAAGGATCTTCACCATAAGTTTCCTCCACCCTTCCCCATCGCGGTTCACGCGCAACATCTAAAACGGGCGACAACGCCTGATGCGTTCCTCTTACACGCGCTTCTTTAGCGGTTAAAGTAAATACCTCATGAATCAGTTCAGTGTTCCAGGTAGAAGCCAATCCGATGGGTTGTGAAAATGATGTGGCGTCAATCGCTGCGTGTCCGTGTAAACACTCTTCGTGAAACATGGCAGGAATTCCCAAACGGGTTTTTTCAATTAAAAACTTTTGAATGGCATTGGCGAAAACTACCGTTTCATAAGCGTTTTTTCCTTCCGACGGTCTTCCGATTTGTCCCATACCATTGGCCAAAACAACAGAAGCTTTCTTTACATCAAAATTATTTTTAGCATCACAAAATGCTTTTTTTGTTTCCCACATGCACATCAACTGCGCCACTTTTTCATCCAAAGTCATTCTCGATAATAAATCTTCTACTCTTTCATTCACCGGGGCTTTAGCGTCTTTATACAAAGCTTGTTTTTCATTGTTCTGAAAACTCAACAACACAAAAGCTGCCACCGTAACAATCAATAATTTTCTCATAACACAATCTCTTTGAAACTAAATATATTTTATAAAAAGATGAATTCAAAGACAAAAGTGTAAAATTTACACAAATAATAAAAATACCGATGGAACTAAACAATCCTTTGTTGATATTATTTGCATCCAATTAAGGTCAAGGATGAGTATTTTTGGGCCTGCGATGAAAAACAATTTTTACAACATTTTCCTTCTGCTTTTATTTTTCAGTGTGAATGCTTTCGCTCAGGATTCTATTGTTACCGACAGCAACGCTATAAAATATCCTAAAGGTTATTTCATATGGCCGACTGATGGTCCGGTGGGCTGTGCGGGGAATTTCGGAGAATTAAGAAACAACCATTTTCACGGCGGACTCGATGTAAAAACAGGCGGAGTGGAATGGAGAAATGTTTATGCAGCGGCAGATGGTTATGTATCACGAATTGATTTATCGCCATACGGCTATGGCCGAACTCTTTTCATTACTCACCCCAACGGTTTCACAACGGTATATGCACATTTAAATAAAATGAGTCCGAGAATCGACAGTCTGCTCCGTCAGCGACAACACAACGTTCAATGGAACGACGCCGACTACCGTTTTGCTCCCGACTCTATCCTCGTTAAAAAAGGAGAGATGGTTGCTTTTTCAGGAAATACAGGTGCTTCCGAACATCCTCACATTCATTTTGAAATCAGAAAAGGAGATATTCAATGCAATCCTTTGCTTTTCGGCTTACCGGTAGTAGATAAAATTCCTCCCGAAATTTATGGCATCAGAGTTTATCCGCTTTCCGATTCGTCATCTGTCAACAATCAAATTTCCGCACAATATTTTCACACCGTAAAAATTCAGGGAAAATATCATTTGTATACTGAAAAAGATTCTACCGTACATCCCCATCCTATTGAGGTGTATGGCCCGATTGGCTTTGGGGTTTCCACTATCGACCGCTTAAGTGGCTATGCCAATCAATGTGGTGTTTATATCATTTCATTGGCCATCGACAGTCACGAAGTATACCGCCACGAAATGGATCACATTGCCTTCAGTAATACGCGCTACATCAACACACATACCGATTATTCTTACCGTGCAAACTATCACCGCTGGATACACAAAAGTTATCTGGACCAAAACAATCAACTGGGCATCTACGATAATGTTGAAAATGAAGGAAGAATAATTTTGTCGGACACCAACCTGCACACCATCACCTACACCGTTTACGATGCTTATTTAAATAAAACCACTTTAAATTTTAAGGTGCGCCAGGGAAAAAAAATAGAAAGAACTGCTCCTGCCATTTGCAAAGATCCCTTGGTTTGTCACAATCAGGATTTTCAATATACCGACAGTACTTTTACCATCGACATCAAGCCTTACACTTTTTACAATTCCACCAACTTCAAACATACCAAACGCGAAAAAATTGGCCGCTGCTTAAGCGACATCCATCAGGTATTGGGTGAAGGAACGCCCATTCAACGAAAAGTAATTTTGTATTTTACGGTAGACAGTTCTCTCTTTCCCATGAAAGAAAAACTGACCATTGCCAAGGTGAACAACAATGGTATTCCTTCCAAACACTTTACCACCGAATTCAGAAACAACACCGTGAAAGCCGAAGTGAAATATCTGGGCGCTTACTGCTTAAGTATCGATACGCTAAAACCCTTTGTTTCTCTCGTCAACATTAAAAACAACGGAAGTATTGCCGCTCTTACTCAACTAAAATTCACGATTGAAGATTGGGGAACCGGCCTCTACAAATACGACGTGTATTTTGATGACAACTGGGAAATTGCCTTCCTTGAACCGAAAAGCAAAACCCTAACAGTTGATATCCCTAAATACCTCACAGAAGGCCCTCACACTGTTAAAGTGGTGGTTTCCGACGGCAATAAAAATACTCAAGAAGTAAAGCTTACAATAATAAAATAGTCCCTCCGTTTTTATTAGCTTTACATCATGAGAAACAAATTTCTATATATCTTTTTGATAGCATTCTCATCCGCATGCTCGTCCTTAGTGGCACAAAATTCAAAAAAAGTAATTCAGCTCACGGGGATTATCATTACTAAAGACAGTCTGCACCCCGTGGCTTATGCCCACATTCTGGTGAAAAGAACATCCCGCGAAACCCTCACCGACTTTTCAGGTTATTTCTCTTTGGTAGTTACATTGGGTGACACCCTAGGATTTTATTGCGACGGCTATAAATCAGAAATGTATATCCTTGCCGATACCCTTTCTCAATCCTCTTATTCTTTGATTCAAACCATGGAAAGAGTAAGTAAAATTGAACCCATCATTATTTCTAGATGGCCCACTTATGAGCAGTTTAAATATGCTTTCGAAAACATGAAAGTTCCCGAAGGCGATATGGAAAATGCAAAAAAGAATTTGAATAGAATGCAGGTGGACAATTCTGTTGAATACCGCGCTGACGCAAGTTTGAATTACAAATGGCAGCAGGATCAATACAAAAGCAGATTGTATTATGCCGGACAATTGCCTCCAAACAATCTGCTCAATCCTATCGCATGGGCTCAATTTATCAAAGCCTGGCGCAACGGTGATTTAAAAATTGAAAAGTAGCTTTTCACATATCATTCTCTTTTTTCTTGCCTTTTGTTCGATTCAAAGTTTGGCGCAAGATCAGGGAGAAGTATATGGTTCCCTTAGAGACAGCAACGGAACTTTAATTAAAGACGTTTACATATACGTAAGTGAACTCCGTGAAATAAACAGCACCGGCGACAGTGGTACCTTTGCCATAAAATTACCGGCCAATAAAGCTTTCACGCTGGAATTCACCCAGATCAACTATCTGCCCATCATCAAAAAAATTAAAGTGGCACCGGGTGAAAAGCTTAATTTAAATATGGTAATGACTCTCCATATTTTATCCACTAAAGTGATAAAAATTGAAAGAGAAAAAAACAGCAAGGGAGAAATAAAAATCAATGCGAAACACCTCAATAACTTTGTTTCGGCCGGTGGTGACGCAACCGACATTATAAAATCATTGCCCGGAGTAAGCAACAACAATGAACTAAGCAGTCAATACTCCGTTCGCGGAGGAAACTTCGATGAAAATTTAATTTATGTCAACGGCATTGAAATCTTCCGACCCCTACTGGTGCGTGCGGGAGAGCAGGAAGGATTGAGTTTTGTGAACTCGGATATGGTCGACAATCTTAATTTTTATGCCGGTGGTTTCGAAGCCCGTTTCGGAGATAAAATGTCGTCGGTACTGGACATCACCTACAAAAAACCCGATTCCATAGCCCACTCGCTTAACCTTAGTTTACTAGGTGTTCGGGCTCA
Organism: Flavobacteriales bacterium; assembly: GCA_023251095.1. Taxonomy (GTDB): domain Bacteria; phylum Bacteroidota; class Bacteroidia; order Flavobacteriales_C; genus JAHEZL01. The sequence goes on along the minus strand of JAHEZL010000013.1, from coordinate 56,391 downwards.
TACCGAAGGAAAATTCGCCCGTAACAAAGGAACTTATCTGATGGGCTTCCGCCAAAAATCAAATGCTTATTTACTCAACTCCACAGAAACACAGGGAACTTACAAACCAAATTTTATTGATTTTCAAACCTACATCACTTATCCTCTCGGTAAAAAATGGGAAATCTCTTTTTTGGGAAACATCGCACGCAATGAATTTTTCTCTATTCCTGCCAACAGAGAAACCAGGTTTGGTGGGATCAACAATGCTTTTCAGTTAAAAGTATTTTTTGAAGGAAAAGAGGACGATATATTTGAAAGTTATTTCGGAGCCTTCTCGGCCGAATACAAACCGAACTACCGCCTAAAAATGAAATTCAACACCTCGGCCTACAACACAAATGAAAAAGTAGGTTTCGATATTTTGGGTGCCTATGCGCTTAACTCTCTGGAAAATGATTTGGGAAGTACCGATTTCGGAAAAGTAGCTTTTAATTTAGGCGCAGGTTCCTTTCTCAATCACACGCGGAGTCAGCTCAACGCCACCATTTATAATTTTGAATGGAACGGCGAATACAAATACGAAAAAGGCGGCTGGTTGTGGGGATTGAAATACCAGATGGAAATCATTGATGCCTCCTACAAACAATGGCAAAACCTGGATTCGGCGGGCTATTCCTTACCCAACACCGGTCAGCAGATTGTTTTTCCCGTTTCGATTCAAGCCAACAATCAATTACAAACCAATCGCTTCATGGCCTTTCTGCAAAGAAACTGGTCGCTGTTCAGTAATAAAAACGGAAGAGAGTTAACAATGTCCACCGGAATTCGGGCCAACTACTGGGACTACAATCAACAAGTGGTGGTGAGTCCGCGTGTATTGCTCAACTACCTCCCCTCCCACAAAGCAAGCGACAGTTTAAAATTTGCTTACCGCGCCTATGTTGGCGTTTACCAGCAACCCCCTTTTTACAAAGAACTAAGAAATTTGCAATACCAATTACAAACAGGCGTAATGGCGCAAACCTCTATTCAGTATGGCATAGCTATGACCAGCAGCTTTTACTGGTGGAAACGCCCCTTTAAACTCACCACAGAAGCCTACTACAAAGACCTCTACAATTTAATTCCTTACGATGTAGATCAGGTACAAATCAATTACTATGGCACAAACAGTTCACACGGCTTTGCAAGAGGAATTGAAGGGCGACTGAACGGTGAATTTGTAAAAGGACTGGAATCCTGGTTAAGTCTCACTTACATGACCACTCAGGAAGACATCACCAACAATTATTATTACCGCTATTTCAATTCACAAGGAGAAGAAATTCACAGCGGCTACACCACCAACAATGTGGCTACCGACAGTTTAAAAGTGAATCCGGGATTCATTCCCCGCTCCACCGACCAGCGCTTTGCAGCCAATCTCTTTTTTCAAGATGAAATGCCACGCTTCCCTGCTTTAAAACTTCACCTTACCCTGAGCTACGGAACAGGTTATCCCTTTGGAGTGCCGGGGTCGGTGCAATTTCGCAATGTATTGCGCATTCCTGATTACCGCCGTGTAGACATCGGTTTCTCTTATGAAGTCATTAAAGACAATCTCCTCCGAAAAGGAAAACAATTGGTACCTATCAAACAAACCAGCCTGCTCCGCTTTCTGGATGGATTGATGCTGCGCGCCGAAGTGTTCAATTTGCTCGATATTGAAAATACCGTAAGTTATTTTTGGATCAAAGATGTGGCCAACACGCAATATGCAGTGCCCAACCATTTAACAAGTCGCTTGCTGAACTTTAGAGTTTTAGCGAAGTTTTAAATTATCCCCTAAAACATTGAGCTGAAGTCCATTTACTTCATGATCCAACAAAACCTTCGGATCCATTACTCCTCCTTCACCAAACATTAAAGGTTTTTCAACAAGATCATTTTGCAATAAAAAAGTTCCATACCCACCTTCCAAGCCAATATAATGTGGGCTAATTGCATTAGCAATAAACAAAGCTGCACGAGTTAAAATGCTTGTTTCTCCCACTTGAGCACCTATATTCACTGCTATTCCATTTTCAACACAAAAATCAGCTATCCTTAATGAATTAATGATTCCGCCCATTTTCGATACTCTAAGATTTATAATAAAAGCTTCTTTATACAGCGCTATTTTTTGCAGATCATCAAAATGATTGAAACATTCATCAAGAATAATTGGTGTTTTAATTTCTTTGGAAAGTGCTATAAGACTATCCAGTTTTTTATCCTGAAGCGGTTCTTCCAAAGCACTAATCGGAAAGGGTAGTCTATTGATATAACGAACAACATCCGCTGTATTTTCCCAAACATTATTGGCATCCAGCCTGATGGTACATGAGCTGCACAAATCCTTTAAAATAGCTATTTTTTCATAGTCAATTTCTGCATTGCCACTTATTTTTAATTTGAAATCATTAAAACCAAGTTTCAGATGTTGACGCACTATTTCCGTAAAATATTTCACAGAACCATCCCCCACAACAGCAGTATATTTAAATTCACCGCTGAGTTCATTCCGCTTCAATAATTTCTCTACAGAACAATGCTTTTGTTTTGCAAACAAATCCAATAAGGCAATTTCAATCGCACACCATGCTGCATGATTTTTTTCGATATCAGGGGCATTTTTATTTTTAAAAAGCACTAGGGAATCCAGATCACAAATCTCTTCTATAATTATACTTTTTACTTTACTAAAAAAATTGTTTGCCGTAAGCATGGATTCATTCGTCACATATTCCCGCGGACAACCTTCACCATAACCTTTGAATATACCATCATCAGCAATAATAATTAATGTTTGAGTTTCTTTTCTTTCAGCAGAATTATGCTTAAAACTTAACTTGAAAGGAATTTTTAAACTGACGAATTCTAAAGTTTTCAGCATCTTATTTCAGATATTGATTTAAGTCGGTACCCATATCTTTTTTATACTGCAGCAAAATGGTTTTGTACTGACTTTCATTTTTACCCGTGAGTATGAATTGTTGCTTAATTAAATCAAAGGCGCCTGTTTTCAGGTTTTTTATTTCAATGCGCTTCAATCTTTTGCTGGCCCGTTTTTCTTTGTATTCCATATTTTGTTCGCAAATCAATGCATCTAGCTGATCGGAAACCGAATCGCTGTTGATGGTTTTATCTGTTTCAATATAACATTCGTAAGTACAGGTTTCTTCATTGGCCAAAACCTGAACAAATAAATAGTTTAATCCCAATTGGTTTAAAGCCGTTAACAACTGACTTTCATATAATTTTTCACCGGTGATGTTGCACACTCCTTTTCCTTTTTGAATGAAATGTACAAGCGGACACTGATTAACGAAGCCACTTACTTTTATAATATCATTCATATTATAACGATACAACCCTGCCGAAGTAGTCACAAAAAGATAATATTCCTTATTTACTTCCAGCTCATGGAGAAGAAGAAATTCAAGCTTTTCGCTTTCCCAGTTGCTGCGTTCAACAAATTCAAAAAAATTATCCTGAAAAGTAAAAAGTCCGCCTTGCGTTTTTGCATCGAAGGTAATCGATCCGCGCAATTCGCTGGAAAGATAGCCAGGATCAATCACTGTTGTGTTTTCAGGCATCAGTTCAAGAACCGTTTTTAATGCAACACCACAGCTTCCTCCCGACCAGGTAGTGAGCAATTTTATATGTGGCCACAAATGGTGAAAGGCCAGCTTTTCCTGCGATTCAAATATTTTTTCAAGTTCCGCTATTCTCTCTTTTGAAGGCTTCAGCTTTTTTAAAATCACTTCTCTTATCTCAGATTTTTCTGCTAAGCCGGAAACAGAACCCGATTTTAAATCCTTTAAAAAATCAGCTTTTCTTTCATTTAAAATTTTAGTCAATTTTAAAAATGTAGTAGGATTTGCAGTTCCGCAATAAGTGACATCTGTATGTTGCAGGCTAAGTAGCAAAATGCAGTAGTATTTTAATTCATAATCATCAATTTCAAATACAGCGTGCGGCACCACATACTTACTGCGGACAAAGAAAGGCATGTTTTTATAAAAAAGTCCGGATGCTGAACCCACGGGAATATTGTATTCACTCATTGAATCAATTGCAGGACTTACAATTCCCATAACTTTCCCCACATAACCCAAAGACTGACTTTTATATTGCAAATACATAGATATCTGCTGACTTTTTTTGAGCCCTTTTAAAGTCTGCCGGGTTACCGGTATCAATTTAGGTTCCGATGTAGTACCACTCGTTTTGTTGAACATGATAATTTCATCGCTTATTATTGATTTAGTGTTTTTGTTTTTTGCCTGCTCAACGATGTAAGGTTTTAAATCTTCATAAGTGTTTACAGGAACTAACTTTTTAAAATCCTGGTAAGTAGCAATGGAATTAAATGAATGATTTTCACCAAAAGATGTGTTTTTATTGTTGTTGATAATACGCAACAAAACCTGATTTTGCTGAAAAGCACATCGCTTAGTTCCTTCATAAAAATCTTTGTAGCTGGTTCTTTTAATAATGGCAATTTTGACTTTCATCAGCCAATTCAAAAGCAAAGCTGAAAGACTTATTTCAGGCGAATCTATTTTATCGTAATTGTTTCTTAGCGGCGCTTTCATCTGGCCCGTAAAATCCGAAGGATAGTTTTTATTGATCAGTCCCAGTTCTTCAACTTTTCTTTCTTCAGGTATAAAATACGATCCGAATAAAAGATCCCAAACAATAACATTGTTACCATAATTATTATTGGATTCTTCGGGAAGGCGTGAATGATGCCACCGGTGCAACTCCGTACTGCTCACAATGTAGTTGAGCCAGCCAAACTTCAGGTCGATGTTGCAATGCTGAAAAAATCCGTTCACACCATACAACACCAAATGCAAGGCAAGTACTTCTTCCGGAACCCCCAACAGCATAAATGGAAGAACATCCATTAGAAATTGTAGTGCTTTTTCCAGCGGATGAAAACGGGAAGTATTCATCCAGTACATTTTATCTACCGAATGATGAACCGCATGCAAGCGCCATAAAACAGGAATAGTATGATTCAACCGATGCAGCCAGTACCTTGCAAAATCTGATATGAGCACCACCATCAGGGCCTGAATTCCGAGAGGAAGATGAGAAGGCCATATATCGAAAATGATCAAATCATTCCGCTTTAAAAAACGCAGCGTAAACAAGGCCAGCAACCAAACAAAAATCTTAGGCAATAGGGTTTGAATCAGCAAAAGATAGAGTCCATCATTTTTAAAATCCTTTGTAGTTGGCTTCCACTCTTTTTTAAACGGCAGGTATTTTTCACTGATGATAATAATGAGGATGGCAAACAAAACCGGCACGGTAGTAGCCGCTAAGTATTTTTCATCAACAGCTTGCAAAGCAAAAAACAAAACAACAGAAAGAAGCATGGTTACAGGATAAATCCCATACTGCAATACTTTATATCTTGTTTTATTTCCCATTTTTGTGGTTTATAGCACACACAACATTTTCACCTATCGCTACAGGAAGGTGTTGGTTTTCTTTGGATAAAAAATCTCTTTTTAATTTTTGATGATCGAAGATATCCATCAAATACCATGAGTTACTTTCGAGAAATTTCCCAATGTTTTCCGGTTTCATGCCCCAGGTAAAAGGTTCATTTTTCAGTTTCAGCAATAACTTCACAAAAGCTGTGGCATTTTTAAACATATAGTTGCCCGATGCTGATTCCTCCATGAACGTAAAAACAAATTTACAATCACTTTTAAAATATTGATTCACTGCATTTAAAATCTGTTTTACCTCTTCCTGTTGGAGATACATAAAAACACCTTCGCAAACAAAAACAGTTTTTAAGCTCGTATTGATTTCATTGCTTTTAAAGGCCGCATCAATATTTTTTAAATCATGTGCGAGATATTTAATATTCGACTTCTGCCACTCCAAGTCCTTAAATAGAGCAACTTTATTAGCAGCTGTGGCCGGATGATCCAATTCAATGAAATTTACATTTGGATGTTGTTCTGCCAATCGTGAACACAAGGTATCATAACCCGCACCCAAAATAACAACTTGACCATATCCTTGTGCTATCGATTCTTTCACTTGCTTTTCTATGCATTTTTTCCGGATAAGGAAATGCAAAAAAAATCCTCTGATGGAAAACAATTGCACAATGTTACAAATGAAAAGGCGCCAGCGTTTTGAGCCCTTACTTTTGATTCCATAAAAATGCTCAATGAGTTGCGCATTGTATTTTTTCACATCTTCAGGAATGTCCTGTTGCAGCATTTCCTGATGAATATTGTAATACATGCCGTTGGCGACAAACATTGCGGTGGCACTTGGCTTATTTTTTTTCATAATAATCCTTCCCCGCTTTCCAATAAGTTAATAAACGTTTGACCGAAACGCACTGCCGGAGCCCCGTCATTCATATTGTGATCAAAACTGATCGTTAAGCACCAAATATTTTTATCGCCCTGTATTCCTTTATCAATTACGGAAGAACCCGCGGCTATGGAGCATGGATAAGGACCGATAGGTACCGGCCAGAACTTTCTGTTTCTTACGGTAAGTCCCAGCGTAGTAAAAGCAACTGTTCCCAATGCCTGCTTCCGGCGAACAGGATCTTTTAGCGCCATTTTTAAAATGGACATTCGTAAAAAAGCAGGTAATACTTTAAAAAACCGACTCTTCTTTCTTTTGTTTATTTCTGACAAATCTTTGTCTTTCAAACTCAGGATTTCTGCTTTAATATCAGCATAAGATTTATTTTGAACCGAACGAAAAATATGAGGAACAGGAGCCTTTTCTCCGTTGGGAAGTGTTTTTTCAAATATCATTGTGATATCAACATCATCAAACAAAATAAGTTTTTTCCCTTTTTTGATGGCCTGCATCTCCGGATGTTTTTTAATGGCTTGTGCGTAACACCACAACAAATACGCGAGGGTAGAATTTGAAGGATTCCTGTCTTTATGTTTAGTAATAATTTGTGTTGCCTTAGTAATATCCGCTTCAAATATAGCGCATGCAGGATTTTGATCCTTCCTTAAATTTAAAAAATCAATGATGTCATTTCTATAGCTAAGCCAAGGCTTTTCTGTATATGAATCCATAAGATAAATTATTTTCGTTTTTCAAAATGGGCATAAACGATGTCTTTTGGCTTTAAAGTGATCAGCAATTGCATTTCAATGGGTTGATCAGACTCCAGTGTGATTTTATATTTTTTGAGCAGGTGGATGAGTACCAACTGTATTTCCATCAATGCATAATGTTCTCCTATACACAAATGCTGACCGGCACTAAAGGGGAAATAGGCATGTTTATGCCGGGCCTTTACCTTTTCAGGCAAAAAATGCTCAGGATAAAAATCGTTTGGTTTTTCCCAGAATTCCGGGTTACGGTGCACAAAAATGGCCGGCATGGTACAAAAGGTATTTGCCGGCACATGATAGCCATTAATCTCATCGTCGGCTATTGCTTTTCTTCCAAAACTCCAAACTGGAGGATAAAGTCGCATCACCTCCTGTATCAGCATTTTAGTATATGGAAAGTTTCTCAATTCACTCATGGAAAGAAAATCTTCCTTGAAATTATCATTGATTTCTTTTACCACTTTTTCTTCAATATCAGGATGCTGAGCTATCAGGCAAAAAGCCCAGGTCAGCACTACAGAGGTAGTGTCATGGCCGGCTACAAACATGGTCATCACTTCATCCAGCAATTCCTGATCACTTAATTTCTCTCCTGTCTCTTCATCTGTAGACGACATGAACATCGACAGTAAATCGGTGTGTTCTTCAGTGGATTTCCTACGGGACGCTATGATTTCCGACACAATGCTTTTCAAGGCTTGTATTCCTTTTTCACCATCGGATTTTGTTTTGCCGGGAAGGTAGTTCAACCATTTTATTGCCCTGAAACGCTTATTGGATAAATGTGTCAACGCATCCAAAAGATGTTTTTTTACCAAAGGTATCTGATGCTCTAAATCCGCTTGAATAATGGAAGAACTCAAAATACTCAGGGCCAAATGATTCATTTCGGTATCCAGATCAATTCTTGCGGGGGCTCTGTTTTCCCAATTGTCGGTAAATTTATTAATGGACACTTCCATTTGATGCAGCAATCTTTCCAGCTGATCCTTGTAAAAAGCAGGCTGGGCAATTCTTCGTTTTCTTCTCCATTCCTCCCCTTCCGTAGTCAACAAACCCTGCCCCAGCATTTCCTCTAAAAACTGATAGGATTTTTTTCGGGTATAGTTCTTTGCATTGCTTACCAAAACATGCTTGATGAAATCAGGATGATTCAATACATAGAAATTACGCGACAATAACTTAAATGAAAATACGGGGCCCATTGTTTTACAATTCTCACCCAAAAAACGATAAGTATCTCCTTTAAATTTAAATAAGTGCCCTACAAGAGGGATTGCTCCTTTAGCAACAGGCGGAAGGTTTTTTTTCCTTGCTGTATGAGGATTCTGATTCAATTCCATTTTATTTAGATTCATCCAACAAATAGTATTTCGCATACTATCATCTGCAAATTAGGCAGATTTATTAATAATCACAATTAAGACATAAAAAAAAACGGCATCCGTCAATTGACGGATGCCGTTTTCTATATATTCCTTCTTCTTAATTATTTCTTCAAAGAATAAACCGTTAGGTTTTTCGATTTAAAAGTAGAACGTGTTACTTTGCTTTCCAACCACAATTCAAATAAATGACCTTCAGCTTTGTCTTTATTGGCTGTATATAACTTAGGAGCTTGCGCTTTTAAGTTGTTCAACACCCATTCCAAAGATTTAACAGGTTCAGTCTCATCAGAAAGAATAGTCAATAAAGCAGCTTTTACATCGTCCGTCTCCTTAACTACTTTTTTGCTGTATTCACGGGCAACGATAGTAAGTTGTTCCATGAATTCTTTTCCTGTCATTAAATCTTTAAAGCGGATTTTAACATCTCCCTGTTTCTTGTTTTCATCAGTACTTGAAAAAAGATATTTTTTATCAATTACCTTGCAGTACTTCATCCCTGTAGTACTTTCTGCATTTTTAAACGCCAGGATCCTGTTGTTAAGATACTCGGTGTCCTTGATGATTTTTTTAGCTTCTGTTTGGTTCATTTTTTTCTAGGTTAACGCAAAACCCTCACTTTGCGTGGAGTCAAAGGTAAGTGGAAATTATGTTACGAAGCAAATTAAATCTGTTAATATTGTAAATGAATATGCATTCTAAACTATTAATACTCTTTACTTTAGCACTGGCTTCTTGCTCCGAAAGCCTTGTCACACACCATTCTTATACGTATAAAGGCGTACAAAAAAGCATTTTAATTGAAGGCGAGTTTATAGGCCTGGAGGAGATGGATCACTTTAATGCCCTTGAAGCTCCTTTTATTGAACATGAATTGGTGGACGATACAAAAGCCAAAGCCAAGATCCTTGGCAGCATTGAAAAAATTGAAGGAAATACCATCCTGCTCAAAAGCGATTCCCTGAATTTCTTTTATGCTGAATTAGAAGAACCCTTAACTTTTAACGACTCGCTCCTTCAACACCGCTGTATTTTGCAGGGCATTGCCAAAATGGAAAACAGCGCCCTGCTTGCGGATTGGCTAAAACCTTTTGCGAAAAATAAAAAACGCTTTCTGCGCTTTGATGCAAGAGCTGCTATTATTTTGAAATAGATTAAGAATTAGAAAAATCATATGCTTATTTTTACCCGGTGAGCTCCCAAATAATCAACATCAATTTCGCCTCCGCTTCAAAGCAGGATATTATCGATCAATGCAATGAATGGAACAATCATTCTGAAAAATGGATCAGAGATCTGGCCGAATTTACCTTAGAATGGCTAAACGACAACGAAACCATTACGCTTAAAACATCAGGAACAACAGGTATTCCAAAAGAAATAGAAGTTCAAAAAAAGCGACTCACCAACAGCGCCCTCATGACGGGAAGTTTTTTCACTTTGCGCGAAAATACAAAAGCCCTCCTCGCCCTTTCTCCTAACTACATTGCCGGAAAAATGATGATGGTGCGCAGTGCGGTACTGAAATGGAATCTTTTTGCCATTGAACCAACAGGAAATCCGCTGGAAGAATTCAACAGTTATATTGATTTTACTGCCTTTGTACCCAATCAGCTCTACGATATTTTACATTCCCCTTTTGCAGAAAGAATCAATAAAATTGAAAAAATAATTGTTGGCGGCGGACCGATGAGCGAAGAAACAGCAACGCTTTTGCACAACTTTAAATGCGAGGTTTACCATACTTACGGAATGACGGAAACACTTAGTCATGTTGCCATCCAGCAAATAAATCCTCCCGGGAAAAAGAATTACACTGCCTTGCCCGGAGTTTCCTTTTCGGTGGACGACAGGCATTGCCTCATCATCAACGCTCCAAAAATATCAGAGGAAGAAATCATCACCAATGATGTGGTTATTTTACACAACGACAAGCAATTCGACTGGATTGGCCGACACGACAACATCATCAACACCGGCGGGATAAAACTCAATCCCGAAACCATTGAAGACAAGCTGCGCGCCTTGATTCCTCTACCTTTCATCATCTCCTCCGAACCCGATGAAAAACTCACCAATAAAGTAATACTGGTAGTAGAAAACGATGCCGCACTCAACCTCAATGAACTCAACAAATACCTTGGAAAATACGAGCAAATCAAAGAGATAAGAAACATTGATAAATTCAATTATACCGATTCAGGAAAAATAAAACGAAACGCTCTGTGATATTTTGAAATCGAAAATTTTCTATATCGCCCTGCTTTCCATTCTTTGCTTAAAAATTACTGTTGCCTTTTTTATCCCCGATGTTCAAACCTGGGAAGACTATGTGATAGCGGAGAATATTTTAAAATATGGCGACTTCTTTTATTTCAATGATGGCACCGTTAACCACAGCTTTCAATTTCCGGTTTATCCGGTTTTACTTTCCATTGCCTTGGCCATTTATCCTGCACCCATCGCGGGAATTATTTTAAATATCCTTTTATCAATTATTGGATGCCTGCTGTTAAAACGCAATTTAACAAAACTTCAAAAGAAGAAATGGATCACCTTATCTGAAAACAACATCCGCTTGCTTTCCTTGATTCCACTACTTCATCCGGCTTTTTTGTATTACGAACTTAAGAACGTTCATCCTTTCACTCACGATTTCATGATGCTCAACGTCGGCATTGCAACTCTTCTTTATTTGATTGATCAAAAAAGCAGCAAACCTATTGAAGCAGGGATATTCACCGGACTCGCCATATTAGGACGCGGGACATTTATTGTATTTCCATTCATTGCAATAGCTATTCTGCTGTATCAAAAAGCTTATAAAAAAATTAGCTTATCGATTTTAGGAATGCTGCTTATGCTCGCTCCATGGGTGATACACAACTACATTAGCGATGACATTGCCGGACTCACTTCCACCAATGGTAAAATACTGTGGAAAGGAAGTTTGCATAATTCCGAAGGCGGAAATTATTTGCTGAACGGTGAAACATATTACAGCGCGCTCAGCAAAGACGAACTCTTGCAAATAGGAAAATTTTCTGTTAAAGATCAGAATGATTTCTTCATGGAGAAATATAAAAATCTATTGAAAGAAGAGCCCGCCCATGTTATTTCCATGTTTTTCATTAAGCTGAAAAACTTTTGGCTTTTATCCGATCACATTGGAAAAAATTATTCTGAAAAAGTGAATTCCGTATGGTTTATCTACCGCATTTTCAATTTTGTATTGGTAATGCTGTTAGTGATTGTATTGATCCGATCAAAGCAATCTCTTTTACTAATGCTTCCCTTTATTGCATTGAGCATTTTGCAATGCTGGTTTTATTTTGAAAGTCGGCACCGACTCCTGATAGAACCCTGGTTAATAGCAATTCTACTGGCGGGATTTATAAAACAAAAAAGCCGGAGCTTTAAGTAAGTCCGGCTTTTTTGTAAAAATTATTTTACTTAGTTATTCGCCTTCAATCGTTTTTGCGCGTCATACAAGCGCTCAGCAAAAGCTTTCACTCTTTCTTTTTCTCTTTTGCTGATATCCATTTTTTCCAGTTTGGCAATAAACTCTCCTGCCTGATCCAAATGATAAATATTGATACTTGATTCAATCAGATTGAACAACAAAGCTATCGTTACATTTTCATTCACCCTTGCTTTTTTATCTGCTACGTTTGACTCAGCCAATGCTTTAGTCCAGATGGCAGTTGCTATTTCCAAATTTTCTTTTGCTGATTCCGGAGTAGAAATAAGCTCCGAATACCCTCTTTTTGCAGCGGTAAGTGCCTTATCGAAATCATCATATAATCCGTCTTTGTTTTTCACGAAAAACACTTCTGTTTTCACTCTTACAGGAAGGAAACCGTATTTACCATTCACTATATCGTTGATCTGATCCAGGTATTTAGAAGTCATTTCTTCTTCCAAACGCTTTTGAATACGGTACCACTCATCATCTGACACGTTGTAATCGTAAGTTTGCTGACCCGTAGAAGCCTGAGCATATTCATCAAACTTCACTACTCTTTCACTCATCAATACTGTTCCGTTGGCATCAACAACTTTAACCGTCATTGGGAATCTGTATTTGTATGTGTAATAATAATGCATCACCGATTTGGCTACGTTGTTTGACATTTCAATAGAACTGAATGATTCTTTTTTCTTTTCACCCAATTCAAATCCGTGAATGGTTACTGTGTAAGTAATAGCAGTACCTGTAGCTACTTTGTTGTATCCGTACAACACCAAATGCTGATCGGCCAATACTTTTTTATCGAATAAAGTTCTGTGTTTCGGCTCTGCCGGTTCGGTATAGTAAGGTTTTGAAGGATAGTGTCGGTAAGGCTTGCTCTCCTCCAACAATTTTTTCTCCACTACTTTTTGAGCTACACTCTTTTTATTGTATTCCACTAAATCAGCCTGGTATTGCTCTTCAGCTCTTTTATCTTCCATTACCCACATGGCTGAATCTGCTTTGAATTTTGTTCTCGCGTCTTTCTTTTGAGTTTCCCACGATTGCAGCTCTCTCATCACTTCCGATTCATACTCCACTTCCAATTTACTTATGAAATCCTTAGATGTTTTGATTGGATTTGTTGGCATTTGCTTGTAGTGGTACTCCACTGTTTCGTCATGTACTTTTTGAGCATTTGTACCCAGGTAAGCCACGCACAAAAAGGCGATCAATAAATTTTTCATTTGTATAGTGTTTTAAATATTTAGTAGGCCGCGAAAATAGAAATATTAAACATGCCACGCAAGGAGGCTTGAAAATCAATACAAAAGCTGTTTATTCTCAGCGATCTGTTGGTAACTTCAGGCAAATGTTTAACGGGCCGCTAACATTATTATTAATTTGTCGTAAAGCGTTTAATAATCATTTTTAGCCATCCGCCAATGAGTGTAGGAAAACACATTTTTAAAAACCGTTTTATCAAAAGATGGTTTTATTTTTTTCCGTTACAATTGGTTTGGGTTCATCTGAAAAACAATCACTTCATTATCTTCTTCTGGCTGATTGTTTTGGGCTTTATCAACGGAAACATCGCCAGCAATTACGGAATTCAACACTTGTTTCTTTCCCCTGAATACCTCCATAATGTGTCCATGTTTTCTTATTTCATCATAGGATTTTCATATGGTGGTTTTGTGATGGCCTTCAATATTTCCTCTTATATAATGAACGGTCATCGCTTTGCGTTTCTGGCAACTCTGTCGCGGCCCTTCATAAAATACTGTGTAAATAACTCTATTTTACCCCTCATCGGTATTTTTGTTTACCTCTGGAATGTAATCTCCTATTACATGTACGAAACCAACGAAGGCTGGATGTTTATAGGAGGTACAGCATTGTTTTTTGTTATAGGGTACGTCATCAATATTTTCCTTTGCTTCGCTTATTTTTCTTCTACCAATAAAGACATAAAAAAAATGTTTGGTGTTGACCTTGCCGTAGAACAAGGACATGAAGAAGTGACCGATGAGGATGAGATAGATATTTACCCCGACGAGAAACAAAAAAGCACAAAAACCATCAAAGCCGTTTTACATAAAAAAGTGCAATGGGATGACTTCATTAACATCGACAGGGAATGGAATGTATCCACTTATCTGACCAGTCCTTTTAAAATAAAACTGGCCAGAAATATTGATCACTACGACAATAAAATGCTGAAGCAGGTATTTGATCAAAATCATTTGAATGCTGCCCTGTTTGAAATTTTGGTTTTCTGTTCCATCGTGGGATTGAGCTTTTTGAGCGATTTCCGCTATTTTATTATTCCGGCCGGCGCTAGTTTGATTTTACTTTTCACCTTGTTCCTCATGCTCGATTCGGCCATTCATTCGTGGTTCAGAGGCTGGGCCGGCGCAGTGCTGATCGGACTTTTTCTTTTGTTTAATTACCTCTCTCAATTCGATTTTTTTGATTCCAACAACAAAGCTTACGGACTCAATTACGAAACTTCAAAAGCCAATTTCAGCGCCCACACTTTAGCCAGCAATATCAACTCGGATATTTACATGGATGATTTTAAACACACCATTGGTATATTGGATAAATGGCGGAAAAAAAATAATAAAAATTCATTGGCCCGCGGACAAAAACCAAAACTGGTTTTTGTGAATTGCTCGGGAGGCGGATTGCGTGCCGGACTCTGGACCTTTTACACCATGACCTATGCCGACAGTACTTTAAAAGGGCAACTCTTAAACCACACACAAATGTTTACCGGTTCTTCGGGAGGAATGGTGGGTGCTGCTTACTTACGTGAATTGTATTTAAGAAAACAACAAGGGAAAATCAAGGACTTGTACGCAGGAAAATACCGCGAAAATATTTCAAAAGATTTGCTCAACAAACTTTCCTTTCACGTCACCATGAACGACCTTATTTTTAAGTTCCGCAGTTTTGACGACGGGAAATACAAATACAAAGTAGACAGGGGTTATGCCTTTGAAGCCGACTTAAACGAAAACACCGAACACGTTATGGAAAAGCGCCTGTGGGAATACCGCGAGCCTGAAAACAATGCCGAAATACCTATGCTTATTCTGGCGCCTACCATCATTAACGATGGAAGTAAACTCCTCATTTCTTCTCAGCCTATTTCCTATCTGTCTTATATGTCGCCTAAAAACAATATCCGCAACGATTATGTTTTAGACGCCATTGAATTCACCCGCTTCTTTAAAGATCAGGATGCCGATAACCTCCGCTTCACTTCAGCACTGCGCATGAGTTCCACTTTCCCTTTCATTATGCCTATTGCCAGTTTACCGAGTGACCCTGAGATTCAGGTCATGGACGCAGGAGTGCGGGATAATTTCGGTATTGAATCTTCTCTTAAGTTTATTTACACCTACCGAAACTGGATCAGCACCAACACCAGCGGTATTGTTTTTATTCAAATCCGCGACAGCGAAAAAATGTACACCGTGCCCGAAAACAAACACCGAACGTTTTTACAATCGTTATTATCACCGGTGGGAAGTATCTACGGAAACATGTTCAGGACTCAGGACATGAACCACGATCAGCTCCTGCAATACTGCTCCGAATGGTTCAGTGGTGATATAGATGTAATCAATTTTGAATTGCCTCAGGGCGGTAAACACAAGGAACTTTCTTTGAGCTGGCATTTAACCGACAAAGAAAAAGAGCAGATTATAAAGGCGATGCAATTACCAAGAAATCAGGATTCTATGGATAGGTTGAAGAAGTTGATGGAGTAATTTTTTTTCAGTACGCCAGTAATTCTTTCAACCTCTCCACCAATCTCACCTCTCCTAAAAACTGTTTTTCTAGTAGCGAATTAAAAGGAACCGCAGTATCCAAACTTGCAACACGCGCCACCGGAGCATCCAGATACTCAAAACAATTCTCTGTGATGAGAGCGCTGATTTCCGCACCAATTCCACCTAACAACGTATCTTCATGTAATACTAAAACTCTTCCGGTTTTTTTGGCGCTTTCAAAAATAGCTTCCGTATCGAGAGGAAGTAAAGTTCGTAAATCTAAAATGTCAGCAGAGATGCCGCTTGTTTCAATTGCTTTTAGCGCCCAGTGCACACCCATTCCATAAGTGATGATGGAAATTGCTTCTCCTTCTTTCACCAATGCTGCTTTACCGATTGGAAGTGTAAAATAGCCTTCGGGTACTTGTTGCGATAAGCTTCGGTACATCGCCTTGTGCTCGAAATACATTACAGGATTGGGATCCTCAATGGCTGCCAGCAATAATCCTTTGGCATCGTATGGAAAAGCGGGATAAACTATTTTGAGTCCGGGCACATGAAAAAACCAGGCTTCATTGCTCTGACTGTGAAAAGGGCCCGCCGCAACACCTGCACCCGTTGGCATGCGCACTACAACATCAGCATTTTGCTGCCAGCGGTAATTGCTCTTTGCTAAATTATTTACAATCTGGTTGAAGCCGCAAGTGACAAAATCGGCGAACTGCATTTCCACTACCGACTTCCACCCTTTGATGCTCAAGCCCATTGCTGCGCCTACAATTGCCGATTCACACAAAGGTGTATTTCTTATTTTTTCTTTGCCGAATTCCTCCAGCATTCCTTCCGTCACTTTAAAAGCTCCGCCGTATTCTGCGATGTCTTGTCCCATCAGCACTAAATTGTCGTGCTTTCGCAAAGCCAGTCGGAGTGCATCACTCAGCGCATCAATATAGCGCACTTCTTTATTTTCACCCGAAGGTTTTATTTCTTCGTTTTCATTGTGCGCATAAACATCTGCTAACTCTGTAGCAAGATCAGGAATGATTTCTTCTTCCTCCATCACTTCATTTACAGCATCGGCAATTTGCTGTTTGAGTTCTTTATTTATTTTTTCTTTTTCCGACTCGGAAAGAATATTTTCTTTCAGTAAAAAAGCTTCGTAAGTGGCGACAGGATCTTTTTTAGCCCACTCCTCAAATAAAACCTGCGGAATGTATTTTGTGCCCGATGCTTCTTCATGTCCGCGCATCCTGAAAGTACGACACTCCACCAAAAAAGGCTGCGGATTTTTGCGCACCTTTTCAGCCGTTTGGGCAAAAGTGTTGTACACTTCTAAAATATTATTGCCATCAATACTCACCGCATCAATGCCGTAAGCATGGGCTTTATCTACAAAACTTGGATTTAAAAATTGTTCTTTGGAAGGAGTTGACAAAGCATAGCCGTTGCTCTCTACCACAAAGATGACGGGCAATTGCCAAACTGCGGCAACGTTTAAGGCTTCGTGAAATTCACCCTGACTCGAACCGCCGTCTCCCGTGAAAACCAAAGTTGCTATTCTTTCTTTGTTGAGTTTGCAGGCCAAAGCCACACCGTCGGCCAGCGACAATTGCGGTCCCAAATGTGAAATCATTCCAACTATATGGTATTCATTTGTTCCGAAATGGAAAGAACGCTCGCGACCTTTACTGAAGCCCGAAGCTTTGCCCTGAAACTGTGCGAACAATCTGTTGAAAGGAATATCTCTGCCGGTAAAAACACCCAGATTACGGTGCATCGGAAAAATGTATTCATCGCTGTTCAATGCTTTTGTAGCACCCACGGATATAGCCTCCTGACCGATACCGGAAAACCATTTTGAGATTTTCCCCTGTCGGAGCAAAACCAGCATTTTTTCTTCAAATAAACGGGGAGTAACTAAACGACGGTAGAGATCTAACATCAGTTCATTTGACAATCCCTGACTTTTAAATTCCATTATTTTTTAGTTGAATCGGCAGCGGTTGAATCAGCCTCCATGCCCATGCTTTCCAATTCTTTTTCAAATTCATCGGGCAACTTCAATTCCTCACTCTCCACTTTTTTTTCATGCTCTTCCAACTCTTCAGCTGACGGTCCGCAGGCAAAAAACAAGCTTGCCAAAAGCGAAGTGTATATTATTTTTTTCATACTTATATTTTATTGAGCGATGGCCTGACCTATTACTTTAAATTCACCTTCCAGAGAGCGGGCCCATAAGCGACCGGCTTTATCCACTCCATAGCGGTGATGATTTTGTTCAAAAAACCAATCGAAACCTATTTTATTAGAAGATAGTTTTGTTCCAACAATCACCGGTTTTCCGCTGATCATTACAAAAATCTGATTGTCGGCAGCCACCTTATAAATCAAACTGTCGCCGGCAATAAATACATTGTACAAAACTTTATGTCCGCCATTGGCTGCTACTGCTTCAGACTTTACTTTCTTTTCAGCTTCATTTTTCTTGGTTATTTCTTTTGGCGTAAGGTCCTCTATTTTTTGCTGAGGAGCGTGTAAAATTTTTGCTTCCTGCCATCCTTCCGTTAAGGCAACAATACGTTTGTTTAAAATCATGGCCTGTGCCGGACTTTGTTCGTTGGAGCTTTCTTCCAAAGCTCTGATAGCTTCTTCCAGAGTGGCACCCATTTTAAACAAAACAAAACCTGCATTTTTATCGGCTTCCAGATTTTCGGCTGCACTTGGCGTACCGCCTTCCATCTTGTGTTTAGAAAGATGATGGCTGATCTCTCTGGCCAGAATACTGATGCCGGTCCAATTGGTATCGTTTAAAGATTGCTGTTGTAATTTCTTAATAAAATCGGGATTGTAAGCCAGTAATCGCTCATTGTTGGCGATATAAGCTTTTGCTTTTTCCACGTCTCCCGGCACGAAAGTAAAATCGGGCATCAACTCAGATTCACGCACCACATTCAATACCGTTTTATACGCTACAATGTCTTTTAAAAGGGTAGTATCCACCTCTTTTACTAAGTCAGCAGCTGCAATTTGTTTGCTTTCATTTTTATCTTCAGCGCAAGAAAAAAGCACTAAAGAAAACAGGAGGAGGAAGTAATTTATTTTTACCATAGATGTGATAAAAATATGTATTTCTGTCAAAAAGAAAAAACATTGTAAAAACTGTAGTATATTCATTGTTTGATTTAGTATGAAATACCCCTCATTCCACAAGAAAAAAACAGAAAGAAAATGTGGGTATAACACATTACCATAAAAATAAATTATTTGAATGTGAAAACGCCACGTATAGAACAAGGAAAAGTTATTGTAGCCGAACCCTTTTTGCACGATCCGTATTTTAAGAGGTCGGTGGTGCTTTTTGTTGAACATTCCAAACAGGGCACAATGGGCTTCGTGATCAATTCTCCCTCCAATATTAAAGTGTGTGACGCCATCAAAGATTTCCCGAAAGTAGATTTACCGGTATTTTTAGGTGGTCCTGTTGACAATGACATCATCTTTTACATTCATACTTTAGAGAAAGAAATTCCAAACAGCACTAAAATCCGCAGCGGCATATTTTGGGGCGGTGATTTCAGTTCGGTTCAGCAGCTGGCAAAAGAAAACAAGCTCAACAACAACAACATTCGTTTTTTTATGGGCTATGCCGGCTGGGGACCCTCTCAGATCAGAGAAGAAATGAAAAAAAATTCATGGTTCTGTTTTCCCTGCAAAAAAGAATATGTGTTTTTTAATTCACCCCGACAGTTGTGGGGAAAAATATTAAAGGACAATAATTCACCTTTCTCGGTATTGAGTAATTTTTCGGATACGCCGTCGCTGAACTAATTCAAAGTTGACCCCCTCTTTTAAAATACTTATTTTCGCAAGACAACAGCCAAAACTATAAATGCGATTTTTTAAACACTATATATTTCTCTTTCTTCATCTTAGTGTTATTTCACTGTATGCTCAGCCTCTTGCTGATTTCACAGCCGATAAATCCAAAGGTTGTGCCCCTGTTCTAATAAAATTCACCAATGAATCTACACAAGGTCCTATCAGCTATAGCTGGGATTTTGGAAACGGAAGTACTTCCACGGAAGAAAATCCATCATTGCTTTTTTCTTTCCCCGGAATTTACACCATCACTCTTACTGCATCCAATGTTCAGGGCTCTACTTCTAAAAGCATTACCATTCCCGTATATGCTTCACCCGACGCGGAATTCATAGCCAACAAAACCGCTTTGTGCGGATACTCCCCTATTCAATTCAGCGATCTTTCCGTGCCACAATCGGCCACCATTACCAAATGGTTTTGGAGTTTTGGCGACGGTTTATTTTCCACTCAGCAAAACCCCGTTCACAGTTATTCCAAAGAAGGGAAATTCAATGTTTACCTGCAAATTGAAGATGCCAATGAATGTACAAACACCTACGTAATCAATAATTACATCAACATCAATCAACCTCACGCGGTTTTTTCAGCCGATACTTTTGTGTGTGAACTTCCGGCAGCTGTTCAATTTACAAATACATCCACAGGCACCAACCTCAATTACAGCTGGGATTTTGGCGATGGAAATGTTTCTACTGCAAAATCACCCAAACACAATTATACTCAGTTTGATACGCTCACGGCAAGTATGATAGTAAACAGCACGGGATCTTTATGCTCTGATACTTTAAAAAAAGTAATACGGATCACCGACTACAAAACCAATTTCAATTATACTGTAGCCTGCAACGGACAAGAAGATTTCACCATTCATTTTAACAACACAGGAAATCCTTTAGGCACCATGAATATCTGGGATTTCGGAGATGGAGACACTGCAATGAGTGTTAATCCTTCGCATAAATTTGCAGCAAAAGGAACTTACAATCTTCGTTTAATCAGTCGCTTTAATAAAAGTTGTATTGATACTACCACACAGGTTTATACCAGTCCGACAGCCAATTTCAGTTTTTCTCCCTTAACCTGCAAAGCACCGTTCACGGTTAATTTCGTGAATCAGGCTGTGGGATCAAACGCTACATCGCAATGGTATTTTTCAAACGGACAAAGCTCTCTGCTCACCAATCCAAGTGCAACATTTACAGTTCCTCCGGCCCTGGCCACAGCCATTTTAATACAAAGTAATTTATGGGGTTGCAGCCATGGCGATACCGTACAACTGAGTTTTCCCGTTCCTTTGGCAGGTTTTAAAATTGATACTCCTTTCAGCGGTTGTGCTCCGCTGAATGTTTCATTTAAAGACAACAGCATCACCTACACCTCTCCCATCATAAAATGGAAATGGAATTTTGGTGATCCCTCTTCTGGAGCAGCCAACAGCTCTACTTTTAAAAACCCTACACATACTTATAATAACACCGGAGTGTATGCTGTAAGCTTAGTTGTTGAAAATGCAAATGGATGTATTTCCGGTGATACAGTATATCAAGCCGTAAAAACAGGAGAAAAGCCAAGTGTAACTGATTTCACTACAGATGCCGATACTTTTTGTTTTCACACCCAGCATCAATATACCGATAAAACGAAATACACCAATCCCGCTACTAAAGCCAATTACTGGTGTTGGTCGATGTATCAGAACGGAAATAATTTACTGGATGTAAATGGAAAATTACCGAGTACTTGTCCCGATTCAGGTTACTACTACGCCATTGAAGATTACGTTGCTATTCAAAATCCATCGCATAAATATGAAAAATGGACGCCGCATCAAACCAATAAAATCAATGATACTTTGTGGGCACACGACGCTCAACCCAAAACAGGAACTTATTATGTAAACATGATTGTGGGCAACAACGGTTGTTATGCTGAAGTTAAAAAACCGGTGTTTATCAAATCCAACATGGCTATGCCCAACTATGTTTTCCCCAATGGAATATTGAGTTTAGGCGCTTGCAAACCCCCGTTTTCAGTGGGACTATTCAATGGATCATCCGGCTGGGATCAATTCAATTATTTCAATGTTGTAAAACGCGGCACCACCGATACCCTGGCGAAAATAAAAGCCAACGACACTACTTTTATCAATATCACCAATTCAGGAATTTACGACATTAATATCAGCACCACCAATACCACCGAAGGTTGTACCGACAATGCCACGCGGACCATAAAAGTGGATTCCATGGTTTTAAAGAAAGTAGTTCCGGCAACAGCCTGTCTCCATGAAAATGTTACGATGATTAATCTGACCAAAAGCACTTTGGGAAATATTTACGATTACGATTGGGATTTTGGTGATGGCAGTACTTTAGGTGGGCCCGATGCCGATACCACCAATAAAACCTACGGAGATACCGGCGTATTTGTAGTTCAGGTTTATGCAGCATCCCGCGTGCCTTACAATTATATCAGCACCAATATCAACAGCATCCAGGAATGTCAAAGTCTGCAGCTCGATACTATTCGCATTGAAGGAATAAAACTCAATTTCGGCAGCAGCAAAAATAATTATTGCAAGGGCGATGTGATTCAGTTTACCGATTCCTCTGCTTCTACCAAAACCATTACTTCACGGCTCTGGAAATTTGGCGACAATAAAACTTCTGTACTGCTTAATCCCACACATTCTTATTACACCGCAGGAAATTATTCGGTGAGTTTGGTTTTACAAAACAGCTATGGATGTAAAGATTCCATAACAAAATCAAACTTCATCAATATCTCTAAACCAAGCGCCAATTTCACTACCAATAAAACCATTGGATGTATAGGCGATACCGTTAAATTCATCAATCAATCCGCACCGTCGGGAACACTGACTTACAAATGGAATTTCGGAGGAAATGATACTTCATCGGCGACACATCCATCTTTTATTTTTAACAAAACAGGGATCTTCGACATCACTTTGTATGCTCTCAATCCATTTGGCTGCAGAGACACCAACACCAAATTACAACTCACCAATATTGCTGCCTTGCCTGTTGTTGATTTCGCTGCCGATTCAACAGTAGCCAACTGTTCTCCTTTTTTAGTTTCTTTTTACGATTCTTCCCAAAGCAATATACAAAGCTGGTTGTGGGACATGGGTGATGGCAATATCAGCAATCAGCAAAATGCCATCAACAATTACACGCATCCCGGAAAGTTTGATGTTAAATTAACTGCTACCAATACCAATGGCTGTTCTAATTCTCTTACAAAATCGAAATACATTCACGTGAAAGGACCTTACGGATCATATATTTTAAATCCCGATTCAGGCTGTGTTCCCATCTCTGTGCTCCTCGATCAGAATTTTACGGGAACCGATTTTTACGTTTGGGATTATGGAGATGGCAACATAGAATCCTTTAATTATGCTGTTCAGCAGGATTCAGTTTATCACAATTACACCACCAAAGGATTGTACAATCCCGAAGTACAATTACTGGATTCCAACAATTGCATCTCTTCGCTCAAAGGACAAAAAGTTTACGCCGAAAAAGTAATCAGTGATTTTGCAATGACCGATAGTTTGTTGTGTTCATTGGGCAATATGCAATTCACCAATGTATCGTCGGGGCAGTTTACTTTAACACACAACTGGAATTTCGGCGACAACAACTCAAGCGTTATCACCAGTCCGCTGCACGCCTACCTGGCGCAAGGAAAATACAACATCACTTTAATTACAAAAAGCAGTATTGGTTGTAGTGACACTGCTGTTAAAAATATAAGCGTTTATAAATCTCCTAAATTGAAAATTGACACACTCACCCAATTATTTTGTATTCCTTTCACGGCTCAGCTAAAAGCAGTAAACACCGACAATACAGTAGCCATCAACAAATGGTTTTGGGAGCATGATCTGGTGAAACAGGATTCTACTCTGGCTTCTTATTCGATTGATAAAACAGGAGCGCAAAATTTTAATCTGCATATTATTTATGGTGAAACTCTTTGTCAGATTGATTCACTGATTTCTCTTTCTTCTTATTATCCGCCTGTTGCCGATTTCAATATTGAACCCGAAAATCCGTCGGTCAACAGTACTGTTTTCTTTACGGATAATTCCGATAATACTTCAAAATGGAAATGGAATTTGGGCGATGGCGGCAGTTCCGACAAACCGAATCCGGCAAAAAATTATGCGAAAAAAGGCGAATACAAAATTACATTGTACGCTTCCAATGAAGGAAACTGCATGGATTCCATAAGCAAAGTCCTGGCGGTTTCCGCTCAGGATTTTGTAAAAATAGTTTCGGGATTTACACCCAATGGCGATGGTAAAAATGATTTCGTGAAAATTTTAAATGCCGGAGAAATGAAGCTCATCGATTTCACCATTTACAACAGATGGGGTGAATTAGTTTTTCAAACTTCGGATATAGAACAAGGTTGGGATGGCAATTACAGAGGCTCTTTGCAAAACGAAGGAACCTTTGTGTATTACATCAAAGCCATCAATAAAAAAACAAGTACCGAAGTTTTTCAAAAAGGAAATATTGCACTGATAAGATGATAAAAAATTTAAAAATAAAAGTTTCTGCTTCACAGTTAATCACTTTGCTGTTGTCCTTTTTTATTTTTACAGCAAAAAGTCAGGACATTCATTTTTCACAATTCACCAATGCGCCATTAGCGCTTAATCCCGCATTAACTGGCGATATCAACGGAGAATTCCGTTTGGGATATTTATATCGCAATCAATGGAACTCTGTGGCTTCACCGTTTATTTCTTCCTCTGTTTATAGTGACAAAAAATTTATGGAAGAAAAATTAAAAGGGAATTTTGTTGGTGGCGGATTGTCGCTGCTGTCAGATAACACAGGCTCAGGCTCATTATCCATGATACACCTCGGACTCAATTTATCTTACCACCACTTTCTCAATAAAACACAAACGCAAAAAATATTCGGAGGCATTCAAATCGGATTATTTCAAAAATCCATCAACCCTGCTATCCTTGTTTATGAAAATCAATTCAATTATGTAGATGCTGATTTCACAGGATCTTCCAACGGAGAAAACATCACCAACACCAGCATCATCCGTCCCGATATTCAAATTGGTGCGGGCTACTGGTACAACGCAAAAAATTATTACATCAACAGCGGAATCTCGGTGGCGCACATCAATATGCCCGATCAATCTTTTACCGGCAACAAAGATCTTTTGTCGCCCAAACTGATTGTTCATGCCGATGGTCAATACAACATTTCAAAATATTTATTCATCACGCCTTCTATTATGTTTTTGTATCAAAACAAAGCCAAGCAATTGAATATCGGTGCGGTGATCAACCACGGTTTTGGTAAATCATTTAAAGAAAATATTTATCTCAAAGCCGGACTCTGGTACCGCGTTGGTGACGCTTTTAATTTTTTAGTGGGAGTGAATCACAACAACTGGCAATTCAATTTTACTTATGACGTCAATGCCTCCAATTTGTATGTTGCCAGCAATTACAATGGAGCTTTGGAATTATCAATTATATACACACACAATTTATTCAACATTCAAAAAAACAAATTGCGCATTGTGCCTTGTAACCGACTCTTTTAAATGAAAAAACTTTTTATCACATATTGTTTCTTCACACTGCTATTTTCAGTTGCAGCATTCAGTCAGCACAAAAGCAGCTTGATTAAACTCGCCGATAATTCCTTGTATGAAGGAAATTATTACCAAGCCATTGAACTCTTTTTAGAAGAGCTGGAGAAAAATAAAAACAATCCTTACGCCATGCAGCAAGTGGCTTTGGCTTATCAGAAAATTGGTGATTTTAAAGAAGCGCATTCCTGGACAGAAAAACTTTTTTTACTGAACGACAAAGATTTTCAACTGGCGGAATTTCAACTGGCACTCTCTTACAAAACACTGGGGAACTACGAAAAAGCAAAAGAGCATTTTGAAAATTTTAAAAAAAATTACAAAGGAAATAACCAGTCGTATTACACCGCAAAAGCAAAAGACGAAATAAAAATGTGCGCAGTGGCAGCCAACATGCCCGTTAATCCCAACTTCATTATTGAAGCACTTCCAAGCTCTGTTAACAAGAGATACAGCGAACTATCGCCTACTTTAGTGCAGGATGATTTGCTGGTTTTTTCCACTTTGATTTCAGATACTTTACTTAAAATTGATGTGACTGCTGCCAACCCTAAATCGCGATTGTACGCCATAAAAATTAGCGACAGCACTGCCAAAGCAGAATTGTTTCTGCCTTTGCTTTTTAAAGATTTCAGCGGAGACATTTCCGATGTTTCTTTTTCTACCGACGGCAAAAGAATGTATTTTACCGAGTGCAATAAAAATGATAACGGCAAAGAAATTTGTAAAATTTATGCTACTTCAAAAAAAGGCGACAGCTGGGAAATTCCTGTAAAAATAAGTGATCTGGTGAATGATCCTTCGGGAGAATTTACTTCTACGCATCCGGCACTGGCCTGGGATGAAAAAGACAAACAGGATATTTTATATTTCACTTCGGATAAACCCGGAGGCAACGGCGGACTCGATATCTGGTTTGCCGAAATTGATGCGCAGTTTGTGGTGGAAAAAGCAGCCAACATGGGACGGAAATTCAATACCACCGAAAATGAAATTACTCCCTTCATAGATCCGTTTAACGGAAATTTATACTTCTCTTCCAATGGTTTTGAAAGTGTGGGCGGGTATGATATTATGGTGGCTACCGACAAAGGGAAAAACTTTGAAAAGCCAAAGAATATGGGCAAACCTTTCAACAGCAATCTCGATGATTTTTATTTCCGCAGCTTCAAAAAAAATTCAGGCTACCTTGTCTCCAACCGAACCGACATTAAAAAAAGCAATTGCTGTGATGATATCTTCCGTTTTTACAAAGAAGAAAAAAAACATTTTACTGTTTCTTCTGTAGAAGAAATTACCGACAGCACTGAAAAAATACTCAGCGAAACTTCCTTGATTTTTTATCACAACAAAGATTCAATCACTGTTGAACCAGGAAAAATTTATTCTCTTCTTCCTAACGATTCTATTGTTGTGAATGCTCACAAAAAAGGATTTTTGAAAACTACTCGTTCTTTCAAAATGACTGATTTCACCACTGACACCACAACCATCAAGGTTTTTATGGAAGCTATCAAAATGAATAAAGAATACCGCTTGAACAATATTTATTTCGATTATGACAAGGCAACACTCACCGGTGAATCCGTTAATGAATTGCAACAGATGCTTACTTTCCTGAATGAGAATCCCGACTTGATTATTGAAATTGCTGCACATACTGATAACAAAGGTGCTCCCGATTATAATTTAAAATTATCACAGGCCCGCGCAAAAAGCGTTGTGGATTATTTAATACAAAAAGGAATTGATGAAAACCGTTTGGTAGCGAAAGGTTATGGAAGCACACAACCCATCGCCTTCAATACCATGCCTGATGGCAAAGACAATCCCGAAGGACGCCAACAAAACCGACGCATTATTTTTAAAGTTACAGGTCAGCTTAATACTTCTGCCAATGCAAAATAATTTGTTTTTAATACTCTTCATTTTTCCGCTTTCCTTGTTTTGTCAATGGACCAAAACTACTGTAAGCACTACTAAAAATTTAAATGCGATTGCTTTCAGCTCTTCCTCATCGGGAATAATAGTAGGTGATACAGGAACTATATTGAAAACAAGCAACACCGGAAATTCCTATAGCATTGTGAGCTCAGGAAGTAATAAAAATCTGAAAGACGTAAAATTCATCAATGGTTCTGCGGTGGGCGTTGCAGTAGGAAACAGCGGTACTATTTTATTAAGTACCAACAGCGGATCCAACTGGAACACCATAACTTCTCCAAGTGCAAACGATTTAAATGCAGTAGCTTTTTTCAATAGCACCAATGGAATCATTGTCGGAAATAACGGCACTGTTTTAAAAACCATCAATGGTGGTTCATCGTGGAGCAACATCACTCCTGTCACTATTTATTTGTTGAACAAGGTTCTTTATCTCTCTGCCACCGAAATTATTGCTTGCGGAGCAAATGGCACCATTATTAAATCGGTAAACGGAGGCGACAACTGGACATTGGTAAACGCTTCTACCACGCGCTATTTAACCGATGTGATACTGGAAAACGATTCGTTAATTTTTATTGGCGACAAAGGATTTGAATTAAAAACAAGTAAAACATTCACTCAAACGAAAACAGATTCTTTATGCAGCGAACAACTCCGAAGCATCAATTGCATTAGCAACAACTGCATTACCGTTGGGAAAAATGCAAAAATTATGGCTGCTCCTAAAGGAGAAAAGTGGTTGAGCGTTGCTGTGAGCTACAACAATCATTTCAATGACATACAATTCATCAACGATACCACGGCTATTATTGTTGGAGACAATGGCATCGTATTAAAAACCATTACGGGAGGAATCAGCAACACTGTTGCCGAAATTGAACCGCTTCATTTTATGGTTTATCCAAATCCTTCTCAAGGAGAATTCAATATTGCATTAAACAATGATTTTTCAAAAAAAATAACCCTTCAAATTATTAATCCAATGGGCAGTATCCTCCGGAATGAATCCATATGGAATGAAAATATCATCCATATTTCACAACTTCTTCCTTCAGGAATTTACCTAGTGAGAATAAGCGATGGAGAGAGAATCCGAACACAAAAAATCACTATCTATTAAGATCATCGTTTCTGCCGAAACAAAAAATACAATTTTCGTTTCCAAAACATTAGTACGGGAAAATACATAGATCGCATTGTATTTTGACAGTATTTTACTAATTTCATTGCACCGAATGTAATTAAAGTGTAATTTGTACACTAATTCTTTTATATGAAAAAGTTAAGTGTTGTAATATTTTTTCAGATTTTGTTTTCGCTTGTATGCTTTCAGGCTAAAGCAACAAGTTACTACGTAAACAACAATAGTACTGCAGGAGACAGATGGTGTTCAGCTGTTGGTAATGATGCCAATAATGGAACAGCTGTCGGTACTCCAAAACTTACTCTTTTATCCGTTTTAACATCCTATGATCTTGGAGCAGGAGACATTGTTTACATTGACAATGGGACATATTCCTGGACAGGAATTAACTGGAACACAAGCGCAAGTAACGACTATGGAACAGGTACGGGAGCAAACGTATTGACCATACAGGGAGCAGGTACAGGAGGCACCTACACAACAGCTATTACTTCTAGTTCAGGTATTTTATTTGAGTTTCCGAGTAGTTCAGACACCTATGATTATATTACTTTTGACGGATTAAGCATGACTGCTGCCTCCACCAGCGATGTGTTTTATCTTGGTCAGCCCGATTACATTACTGTACAAAACTCCATTCTCATAGGCGTTGATGCAGGAAGTGTGGCTTTTCATACTTTCAACGCGGCAAACAATTGTACACTTACCTTATGTGACGTAAGGGCAACAGGAACAGCATCAAAAGCCATTCACGTAGAGCAGGCTTCGGCATGCAGCGATCTTACAATCGAAAGAAATCACATTGATGGAGTTAGCGGATCAGAAGCGAATTGGGGAGTATATGACGATCAGGGATCAACAAATTTTGTCTGCAAAAATAATTTCTTTTCCAATTTCTTAACTGGAGTTTACCGTGGTCAGGACAGAGCAGGTGCTGTACTTTACAACAATTCCTTTTATTGTAAAAATTATTGCGTCCAACTGGATGAAGCTTGTATTTCAACTATATTGAAAAACAATATTTTTTATTGTTATGGTAACACCGCCTCAGATTATCCTTTGTATTTTAATAGTACAAGTAATTTCACCGGTGCCAACGTTAATTACAATTTATATTACACTGCCGGATCAAATGTTGCCAGATGGGCAAATACAGACTATACTACCCGAGCTCTTTGGAACTCAACTTCCGGAAGAACACCCGAAGCAAATGGAACAAGCGGAGATCCTGGATATACCAACGCCTCTATATGTAATTTAACCATCGGATCAGGATCACCTGCAGCAAACGTAGGTGTAACGGGATTAGTCACCAATGACATCACCTCTGCCGGAAGCAGAGGAAATCCGCCTGAAATAGGTGCTTTTGAAGTGGGAAGCTTACCAATTACCCTTATAGGTTTTGACGCCAACTGCAACAACCTTCATGAACTGGAATTCAACTGGACAACAGGAAGTGAAATCAACAATGATTTCTTTAGCATCGAGCGATCCAAAGACCTTCAAAACTGGGAAATTTCTTTTACCGCTAAAGGCGCAGGAAATTCTACTCAAATAATAAATTACACAGGGAATGAAGAAAATCAGTTACCGGGAATCACTTACTACCGCTTAAAACAAACGGATTTCGACGGGAGATTTGAATACTCCGCCGTGATTTCCACTACCAATTGCAAAGATAAAAATATTGATTTTTCTATTTTCCCTAATCCTTCATCAGGAAGATTCAACATTGTGTTTTCGGGAAATAAAGATCAGATTTCTTCCTTTGAAGTCACCAATGCTTTAGGACAAATGGTTTATTCTTCAAATTATTTATCAGGGGTACTGGATTTATCGGAAAAACCGGCTGGCACTTATGTAGTGCGCATAAACACTGAAAATTCAGTGCTATTCAAAAAAATTGAATTGATAAAATAATCAGTTCATTCCCGATCTTTTTCTTACAAACCATTCTGCCGTCAACAAAGTAATGATCAAAAAGAATATCCATTTCTGGTGAATCATTTCTTTCATTTCCACCATGGAATGCTCAACAGGCTTAATGTCTTCTCTCTCTTTAATGGCTTGAATTAAAGCATTGGTATTGGCAGTAAAAAACAATTTACCTCCTCTTTCTTCGGCCAATTTTTTCATCAATGAAGCATCGGCTCTTGTTGTAATATCCTCCAGCTTCAATTCTTCTACCACAAAAGCGCCCTGCTTATTGTATTGCTTTGCACCCAGCACTGCCTTTGCATCAAAGTGATAATTGCCGGGAGCAAGAAACCCTAAACTCAATCGGTATTTATCAGCCGTTTTACCAAACACATAAGAAAACTCTTTCCCTGAACCATTGGTCAGTTTTAATTTTATTTCGGGCTCGTTGATCAATTCATAACTGTCGTTGTACAACTCCGCATCTAAAATTACTTCTTCATTTTCAGAGAATTTTTTCTTGTGCGCAATTCTGAAATTCGACTTATCGGATTTCACAGATAAGTACTGAATGGTTTTTTGAAAGAGTTCTTCAAAATGAGTTTCCGACTGATGTTTCAAAAAATCACTGAGCTTCCATCTCCACAAACCTTCTCCGGCAATCAAACAAATTTTACTTTCTTCTAAATTGTAAAAAGAAATCAAAGGCAATTCCGTGCTTACACTTCCTATCTTCTGCAGTGCCAGATTTTCGGCGTTGCCCGGAACTGTAAATTGTATATACGGCGTTTTAAGCGGTGGGAGATCTTTGAAAAATTCCTGCGTTCCTGCACTTAAATTAAACAAAGTGAAATTCTTTTGTAAAACAGGATATGCATCATTAAAACTTCTCACTCCCGACAAAATATTTTGCCATTGTACTCCGAAATTCACTCTCAACAATTGCTGATATTTCATTTGCGTGCCCAATACCAATAACAATCCAATTTTATTTTTAGTAATCTTCTTCAACAACTGTTCGCTTTGCGCAGCATCATCGGGCAACTGATGCATCACCACCATATTATAGGCATCAATATTCCCTTTGAAATTATCAAACTGCTGTACCTCTACTTTGTAATTTTCATTGGCTTCAACAATGGTTTTAATGGCGCCCACATCAGGATGTGAAGATTTCGACAATACCAGTATTTTCTGACGACCATCCAACACTTCCACATAAACTTCTCTGGAATTATTGATGCGAATTATTTCTCCGTTGAGTGCTTTTAACTTCACTCCTATTTTATGCATACCCGTTTTTTCGGCTTTCAGCAGAAACTTATAAGTGAGCGGCAAAGTATTTAGAAGCAACTCTTCTTCTTTTTTCACCACACCATCCACAGATATGGAAACAACAGTTTTTTCATTTTTGCAAGCCTCACAATCTATCAGCAATTCCACCGGAAATTCATTTCCCAGATAAGTGATATTGTTGAAATACATTTCTTTAATGAAAAGATCTTTGCGCAAAGTAGTATCTCCCAGTAACACCGAATATACAGGCACATGCTTTAAATTATTGGCATATACCGGATTTTGACCTGCATTATAAATCCCATCACTCAACACTATCAATGCTCCAATATTTTTATTGGAATAGCGGGTTTCCAAATCTTCAAACAACAAAGAAAAATCGGTGCTGCGTTCCGAAAAATTTAAGGAATCGGGCTCTCCTGTTTTTTCTCCGAAAGAATGAAAACGCACTTCGAAATCTTCACTGAGTTTTCCTTTCAACTCTTTCACTTTTGCATTGACTTCCGCTCCGTAATTTTTGCTTGTAGCCAAAATAGATCTGGAATTATCGGCAGCAATAATCAACACCGGTTTTTCAATGTTCGAGTGAATTGTTTTGATAAAGGGAACCAAAAGAAGAAAAGAAATAACAGCAACCGAAAGTAACCTGAAACTAAACAAGGCAACAATTATTCCGCGGGGAATTTCTGAGTTTTTCTTATTTCTGTAATAAGCAAAACCAGCATACAGTAATCCCAACAAAATGCAGAACACAAAGTATCCTGCCGGGTATTGGGTTACTATTTCTATTTTCAACGAATGCTTTTATTTAAAAATTACATCGACATTCCGCCACACACATTAATCACCTGTCCGGTGATATAAGTGCTTTTATCTGACGCCAGGAAAACACACAACTCCGCAACATCTTCTCCCTCTCCTGCTCTTTTCAACGGAATACCACTTACCCATCCTTCTACCACTTTAGGATCGAGAACTTCTGTCATTTCTGTTTTTATAAATCCCGGAGCAATGGCGTTGCAACGAATGTTTCTTGATCCCAATTCCTTAGCCACTGATTTTGTAAATCCGAAAGCTCCTGCTTTTGACGCAGCGTAGTTCGCTTGTCCGGCATTACCATTCACTCCCACCACTGAACCTATATTTACAATTGATCCTTTTTTTGCTTTCAACATCGGTTTCGTTACCGCTTTGGTTAAATTGAAAATAGATTTCAAATTCGCTGAAATCACTTCGTCGAATTGTTGCTCACTCATTCTCATCAATAAATTATCGCGGGTAATTCCGGCATTATTGATAACGATATCAACTGTTCCGAATTGTGCCACCACATCATTTACCAATTGTTCGGCTGCTGCATAATTGGCCGCATCCGATTTAAATCCTTTGGCAATTCCACCTAAAGCATTCAATTCATCTTCCAGCTCTCTTGCTTTTTGTTCTGAAGACAAATATGTGAAGGCTACTATGGCTCCGTTCTCTGCAAATTTTTTGGCAATTGATCTTCCGATTCCTCTTGATGCGCCTGTAACAATGGCAACTTTTCCTTGAAGTAAACTCATAATCGTTTTTGTTTTATCTATTAAAAATTTGATTTTGTAATGTGCTCCTTTTAAGCTTATTTTCGCAATACAAATCAAATATATGAGAAATTTACTTTTATCAATCTTGTTTTTATGTGTTTGTCAGATGGCACAAGCCCAAAGTTTTTTTGAGATCGGACTCAAAGGCGGTGGCGGTACATCCATGTTCATCAATGAAAACACTCTGCAAGACAATAGAATTAGCAAAACACCGAGCTACGCTTTTTCCTACGGATTCAAAGCAGGCTTCGATTTCAGTGCAGAATATGCCATCATTGGTGAATATATGTGGGATCAGGCGAATCAAAACAACACCTACAAAAATGCTTCAGATGCTGAGGTTAAAAGAAACATTCAAATCAATTCAGTAAATATTCCTATTTTATTCAGATACAACAGCGACAACGGAAGCTACCTTGAAGTTGGTCCGCGCCTGGGTTTCAGAAAAACTGTTTTAGAAAGCGGTACTGCTTCGATGGACGTAACATCAAAGTTTGAAGAAAAAACTTATGGCGCTGTTTTCGGATTTGGAAGCATTCTTTTTGCAACAGATAACATTTACAGCACTATCGGAATCCGTTTTGATACAGGCTTAACCGATCTTATTTCAAACGCTGGAGGAAAAGGCACAACAAAGTATTATCCTATCGACAGTCCCGATTTTTCTACAACCTACCAGAAATACGCAGTTACTTTCCCGATAAGCGTTCAGTTGATGCTGGAATTGAACTGGGATCTCGGATATTTTGCAAGATCAAAATGTAAGAAAAGAGCTGGATTCATTATGTTCTAAGAAGAACCTGAAAACAAAAAAGTCCCACAGAAAACTGTGGGACTTTTTTGTTTTCAATCTGTACTGAATTACACTTTTTTGTGCTGTGCTATTTTTTTCTCCACTTGCTTATGCACAAAGAACATAAGGATTAAAGTAACGATAATTGCTCCCGATACCACATAACAAAGGATATCATAATTTTCTACAACACCTCCTTTTTTTCCACCTACAATCTTTCCTGCAATAAAGGCCGAAATACCTCCCGCCAAATACATTACCGAGGAGTTAATACTCATAAAAGCACCCCTGTCCTTTTGATCAGGAATTGCCGACATAAGGGCTTGCGACGGAGCTATTCTCGACATGATACTCGACATCAACAAGATGTTCAGTACAACCACAATCCAGAAAGGGGTGACATCCAGATTACCGTAAATACAAATCAAAACTATACTGGCTACAGATCCCACAAAAAACACTTTATACTTCCCTACTTTATCACTAAGAGCACCTGCCATTGGCATTACTGCAATTGTAGCGATTCCGGTAAGCATGTATAGATACGTGAGGTTTTCTTCGGAAATTCCCAGATTATGTACTCCAAAATCACTACCATAAGGCATCAACATATAACCACCGGTAGCCAATAAAGTTGTTGCCAGGAAAGGCACCAGATAATTGCGATTGGACACCGTAGCTATCAAGTGCTGAAGAGGATTCTTATCACTTTTGATTTTCAAATGCGCATCTACAGGTTTCAGGTAGGCAAAAACCACTACTACCGCAACAATACTAACTGCAACAATCATCAGGAAGGGAATGTGCCAGCCTATGGTACGCGTAAAATATAAACCAAAAGGAATCCCCAGTACGTTGCTTGCCGCGAAAGCAATTTGTATCATACCCATCACTCTTCCTCTCACATGCAACTGAAAAGTATCGGTTACAATCGCATTGGAAATAGAAGCGATCACTCCGCCAAACAATCCCGTTACTATTCTTGCAAAAACAAGAAACTCATAAGTATTGGCGCGCGCGCATAGAAAAGTCCCTATGATAAATCCTATATAAAAAAACACCAACAGTTTTTTACGATCGAATTTATCTGCAAAGCCGGCTACTAAAAGTCCCGAAGCAAATGCACTAAAAGCATAGGCCGCCACAGCATTACCAAAATCAGCTTTCGACATGTTTAATGCCGGCATCAAGTGGTAGCCCAATGGCGCCAGCACCATAAAATCAAGTACTACTGAAAACTGGATGAAGGCCAATAAAATGATAACAAAAATCTCGTATTTGGAAAAAGTTCCTTTTTTCTTTGTCTCTAAATCTATTGCTATGGCCATAATGCTATTTTAAGTGGTAAAAGTAGGAATTACATAATCCCTTTTTGAAGCTTTTCAATAAGCTTTATCTATCCTTATATAAAGGAAAAGCCCACCCGTCGGCTGACGAGTGGGCTCCTAGAATTATTTAATATATTATTCTGCCGGTTCTTCGTTTCCTCCTTCAACTTCACCTTCGGTTGTTTCATCAGCACCTTCTTCGGAAACTTCTCCGTCAGCAGCGATTTCTGTTTCGTCAGAAGCAGGAACTTTCGCCACTGCAGCAATTCCATCAGAATTTCTCAGGTTGATCAATTTAACTCCTTGAGTAGCTCTTCCCATCAAACGCAATTCAGCAACTGCAATTCTGATAGCGATTCCCGAACGGTTGATGATCATTAAATCATCTTCATTCGTTACACTTTTCAGAGCTACTAAATGGCCTGTTTTATCAGTAATATTCAAGGTTTTAACACCTTTACCACCACGATTCGTGATTCTGTAAACAGGTTCACCATCTTCAGGATCATTTAATAAAGTACGTTTACCAAATCCTTTTTCAGAAACTACCAATACAGATTCTTTTGACGGATCAATAATAGAAATCATTCCTATTACCTCATCGCTGTCGTCTTCCATATTAACACCACGCACACCAGTAGCATTTCTTCCCATCGGACGAACCGTTGATTCGTTGAAGCGAATACATCTTCCTGATTTAATAGCGATTAATATTTCATTGGTTCCGTTAGTCAATTTAGCCTCCAGTAACTGATCTCCTTCACGTACGTTGATGGCATTGATACCATTAGCTCTCGGACGGGAATAAGCTTCCAGACTTGTTTTCTTGATGACACCTTTTTTAGTCACCATGATGATGAAGTTGTTGTTGATGTATTCATCGTTTTTCAAATCACCAACGTTGATGTAAGCCATAACCTTATCATCTCTTTCGAGATTAATTAAGTTTTGGATCGCTCTTCCTTTGGTCGCTTTAGCTCCTTCAGGAATATCAAATACTCTCATCCAGAAACATTTTCCTTTTTCAGTGAACACCAATAACCAGTCATGGTTTTTAGCAATAAACAAATGCTCTAAGAAATCTTCATCTCTCGTTGCACTTCCTTTAGAGCCTACTCCACCACGTCCCTGACGTTTGTATTCAATTAATTCTGTTCGTTTGATATAACCCAAGTGAGAAATAGTCACTACCACTTCTTTATTAGGAATGATGTCTTCCACTCGGAAATCTCCACCTGAGAAATCAATTTCAGTTGTTCTTCCATCACCAAACTTATCTCTCAGCTCTATCAATTCTGCTTTGATGATTTCAAATCTTCTGTCTTTGCTCGCCAAGATTTCTTTGTACTCAGCAATTCTCTTCATGATTTCTTCAAACTCAGCACGCAATTTATCCTGCTCCAGACCTGTCAATTGACGCAATCTCATCTCTACAATCGCACGCGATTGAAGATCAGACAAAGAGAATCTGTCGATTAATTTCTGACGGGCTTCATCCGGACTTTTCGACGCTTTGATCAATGCAATTACTTCGTCGATGTTGTCGGAAGCAATGATCAATCCCTCTAAAATATGCGCTCTTTCTTCTGCTTTTCTTAAATCGTATTGTGTACGTCGAACCACCACTTCGTGACGGTGCTCAACGAAATACAAAATCAATTCTTTTAAGTTCAATAACTTCGGACGACCACCTACCAAACAGATGTTGTTCACACTGAAAGAAGACTGAAGAGAAGTATATTTATATAAGCTGTTTAAAACAACATTGGTAATCGCATTGTTTTTGATTTCGTAAACAATACGCATCCCGCTTCTGTCTGACTCATCACGGATATCAGAAATGCCTTCCAGTTTTTTATCGTTGATCAATTCAGCAGTTTTTCTGATCATTTCCGCTTTGTTGATCTGGTAAGGAATTTCAGTAACAATGATTCTTTCTTTACCACTTGAACTTACTTCAATTTCAGTTTTTGCACGCAAAACAATTCGTCCGCGACCGGTTTCAAAAGCTTCTTTTACACCGTCGTATCCATAAATAATTCCACCTGTAGGGAAATCCGGAGCTTTTACAAACTGCATCAATTCAGCAACTGTGATATCATTGTTCTCAATAAAAGCAACTATTCCATTGATGATTTCAGTTAAGTTGTGAGGCGGCATATTTGTAGCCATACCTACTGCAATCCCTGATGCACCGTTTACCAATAAATTCGGCAAAACCGTTGGCATTACTGATGGTTCTGTTAAGGTATCATCAAAGTTATTTGTAAAATCAACTGTTTCTTTGTCGATATCACGAATCATTTCTTCAGCAATTTTTTGCAAACGCGCTTCTGTATAACGCATTGCAGCCGGGCTGTCGCCGTCAACGGAACCGTAGTTACCTTGTCCGTCCACCAAAGGGTATCTCAATGACCACGGCTGTGCCATACGCACCATAGCATCATAAACAGAGGTATCACCATGCGGATGATACTTACCTAAAACCTCTCCTACAATTCTTGCGGATTTTTTATAAGTTCTGTTGGACAATACTCCTAATTCGAGCATCCCGAAAAGCACCCTTCTGTGAACCGGTTTTAAACCGTCTCTAACATCAGGCAAAGCTCTTGAAACAATCACCGACATTGAATAATCAATGTACGATGCTCTCATTTGCTCATCAATATTTACTCTAATAATTTTTTCTCCGTCGGCCATAGTTACTATATTATATTGTACAGGGCAACGAAAATACTAAATCAAAGGTCGGAAACAGCAATTTTTTTACCCCCACTTACTAACAAAATTTTGTTAGAAATTAACAATTCACTTTTCGGTCTGAAAGCAGCATGAATACTATTTTTTCAATATATTTACCCTTGTACTATATTTACAAACGAAATAATATGGAAGCGAAATTTTCACCGAGAGTTAAGGATGTGATCACCTACAGCAGGGAAGAAGCACTCCGACTGGGCCATGACTACATTGGCGTAGAACATCTTTTCCTGGGAATTTTGCGCGAAGGAGAAGGAAATGCAGTTAAGATTTTAAAAAACCTGAAAGTGGATCTTGCGGAATTGCGCAAATCCATTGAGAACAGCATTAAATCAAAATCTAAAAACTTCAACCAACCCGGAAATATTCCTTTAGTAAAACAAGCAGAAAGAGCATTAAAGATAACCTATTTGGAGGCAAAGCTGTTTAAGAGTCAAATGATAGGTACCGAGCACTTGCTTTTATCTATCTTAAAAGACGAAGACAATATAATAACCAAAGTTTTCGATGACTACAACATCGATTACGATTCAATCAAAGAAGAAATGCACGCAGTAGAAGACGAATCAGAACCAAAAGCAGAATTACCTGGAACTCCAGATGACGAGAACGAAGATGAAACCAATGAGTTTTCATCAGGCGGTCCGACTGCTAAAAAACCAACCGACACTAAATCTAAAACTCCTGTACTGGACAATTTCGGTCGCGATTTGACCAAAATGGCCATTGAAGGTAGACTAGATCCAATCGTTGGTAGAGAAAAAGAAATTGAGAGAGTATCTCAGATCTTAAGTAGAAGAAAAAAGAACAATCCAATTTTAATAGGTGAGCCGGGTGTGGGTAAATCGGCAATTGCTGAAGGACTCGCTTTGCGCATCATCCAAAGAAAAGTATCTCGCGTATTGTTCGGAAAAAGAATTGTTACCCTTGATTTGGCTTCACTAGTTGCCGGTACAAAATACCGCGGACAGTTTGAAGAGCGTATGAAAGCGGTGATGAACGAGATTGAAAAATCTCCGGAAGTAATTTTATTTATCGATGAGATCCACACCATCATTGGTGCAGGTGGAGCTTCAGGATCACTGGATGCTTCCAACATGTTCAAGCCTGCATTGGCAAGAGGTGAACTACAATGCATCGGTGCTACTACTTTAGATGAATACCGCCAGTACATTGAAAAAGACGGTGCTTTGGAAAGAAGATTCCAAAAAGTAATTGTTGAACCTACTACCATTGACGAAACAATTCAGATTTTAAATAACATCAAAGACAAATACGAAGTTCACCACAATGTGAACTACACACCTGAAGCTATTGTAGCCTGCGTTAAATTATCCGCAAGATACATTACCGACAGACACCTTCCGGATAAAGCCATTGATGCGTTAGATGAAGCGGGATCACGTGTTCACATCACGAATATTAATGTTC
The DNA here is from genome assembly GCA_023251095.1 of Flavobacteriales bacterium. Taxonomy (GTDB): domain Bacteria; phylum Bacteroidota; class Bacteroidia; order Flavobacteriales_C; genus JAHEZL01. The sequence continues at coordinate 16,901 of JAHEZL010000013.1, read as the reverse complement.
CGAAAGAAATTCTAGATATTGAAAAAGACATCGAAGGCATCAAAGACGAAAAAAACAAAGTTGTTAAAAGTCAGAAATACGAAGAAGCCGCACGCTTACGCGACAAAGAACGTCAGCTGATTGAAAGATTAGAAGACGCTAAAAAACGCTGGGAAGAAGAAACTAAAAATCACCGTGAAACAGTGAACGTTGAAGACGTTGCTGAAGTAATAGGAATGATGACAGGTATACCAACCATGCGTATCGCTGAAAAAGAAAGCGGTAAACTGGCCCGTATGCCTGAAGAATTGAAAGGTAAGGTAATTGGTCAGGGCGAAGCGATTGACAAAGTGGTGAAAGCCATTCAACGTAACCGCGCAGGATTGAAAGATCCGAACAAACCGATTGGTTCATTTATTTTCCTCGGACCAACAGGGGTTGGAAAAACTCAATTGGCAAAAGAATTAGCGAAATTCATGTTCGATTCTGAAGAAGCAATGATTCGCATCGACATGAGTGAATACATGGAAAAATTTGCTATCTCCCGATTGATTGGAGCACCTCCGGGATACGTTGGTTATGAAGAAGGCGGACAATTGACTGAAAAAGTTAGAAGAAAACCATACTCTATCATTTTATTAGATGAGATTGAAAAAGCACATCCAGACGTATTTAACTTGTTGTTACAGGCTTTGGATGACGGACAAATGACAGATAGTTTGGGTAGAAAAATTGATTTCAAGAATACTATTATCATCATGACTTCTAACATTGGTACTCGTAAATTAAAAGAATTCGGTACAGGTGTTGGTTTCCAAACTTCTGCTAAAGTTGTTGCGGCTGATGATAATGCAAAAGGTGTAATCACTGGTGCTTTGAAAAAATCATTCGCTCCTGAGTTCTTAAACAGGATTGATGATGTTATTATGTTCAATCCATTGAGACCGGAAGACATTCACCAAATCATTGATGTTGAGTTAGAGAAATTGTACAAACGTTTATCTAACATCGGATTGACAATGAAGTTGTCCACCGAAGCGAAAGACTTTATTGCCGACAAAGGTTATGATCCTGAATACGGTGCCCGTCCGCTGAAACGCGCCATCCAAAAATACCTGGAAGACGCTGTAGCCGAGGAAATCATTCAATCCAACCTGAAGGAAGGTGATGTTATCCAAATCGATTTCGATAAAGAAAAACAAGAAATCCTTCTTAAAGTGGTAAAGCCAAAAAACAAAAAAAAGGCTAAAGAAGAAGAAAGCGAATAATTCGTGAAATACTCTTAAATAAAAGAAATCCCTCGTCAATTGGCGGGGGATTTTTTATTTCCTGCGTTTAAACATTTTCCTTAGTGTCCATTATCATTTGCAAAGAAAACCGTATCTTCTATCTTCAACATAAGTAAATCAATAAAATATAAGCTATGCAAATTACTATTCAAGATGTGAATTTCAAATCCAAAGAAGAATTGAAAGAGTTCACCAGCACGAAAATCTCCAAGCTGAAAAAATTCTCTAGTGAGATCACTACTTGTAAAGTGTTTTACAAATTATCCAATAATCATAAAGACGAACATTTTGAGTGTGAGCTGGCGGCGCATATTCCCGGACATGAACTTTTCGCAAGATCTATTGCGGGTAGTTTTGAATCGGCTTTGGAACACTCCATCAATAGCGTGGAAAAACAATTGAAAAAGCACAAGGAAAAACACAATTGATTGGAAAAATTGTCATCTTTATCGAAATTTTTTCGTGATGACAGGCAACAACATTGCTATATCCATACAAAATGTAAAAAAGAGCTTCGGTGCGCTTAAGGCGGTAAACGGAGTGAATCTTGAAATATTAAAAGGCGAATACGTCGCCATGCTCGGTCCGAATGGCGCAGGTAAAACCACTCTCATGGAGATGGTAGAAGGTATTCAGAAACAGGACGAAGGTGAAATTCTCATTAATGGAAAAACCTGGAAGGACCATGAGGATGAACTCCATAAATTATTAGGAATTTCCCTTCAGGAAACCCACTTCTTCGATAAATTAAAAGTTAAAGAAACCGTAAAACTTTTTGCTTCTTTCTATGCTATTGGCGATGAGCGCTGCAGTGAAATATTGGATCTTGTCAATTTACAAGAAAAAGCAGAAGCCTTTGTAATCAATCTTTCCGGCGGACAGCGCCAGCGATTGGCTTTGGGTATCGCACTGATCAACAACCCTGAAATTATTTTACTGGATGAACCCACAACTGGTTTAGATCCAACTGCCCGCAGAGAAATATGGGATATTCTTTTCAAACTGAAAAAGGAAAAGAACATCACTATGATCCTCACTACCCATTATATGGAAGAAGCGGATTACCTCTGCGATCGTATTGTAATTCTCGATAAAGGAAGCATTTTGGCTCAGGGAACTTTAGATGAATTATTATCTAAAAATGAAAGCTCGGAAATCATAGAATTCAGTATAGAAGGCGACAATAGATCTATTCAACTTCCCGACGGCAATGGAAAAAAGCAACTGACTTACGATGCTAAAACTGAAAAATGGCAATTACTCGTTGACGATATCATTGCTTATCTCCCACTCTTCCTGGATGAGATGAAAAAACAAACTAAAAAAATCAAAACTTTAGAATGTCGCAAAATGACTTTGGACGATTTGTTCATCGCTATGACAGGAAGAAGATTAAACGAATAAAACACACGCTATGCAACAATTGTGGCAAATGGTATTGGTACAAATCAGGGAATTCTATCGCAATCCCGGAATTCTGTTTTGGGTATTAGGCTTCCCTATTTTAATGGCCTGGGGCTTAGGTATCGCTTTCACCAAACAAGGCGAACCTATAAAACACGTGGCCTGGGTAAATGAAAATTCATCCTCTAAAACGATGAGTAACTTCATCGGCTCAGATCTCAATCACAAAAAAATAGGCAACGATAAAGCAGGATACACCGACTACATCTTTGAAAAAGCTACATGGGATGAGGCTATCCAAATGATCAAAAAAGGAAAAGTGGCTATGATTATCCTTGAAAAAGGAGATCGTTTACAATACCACCTTGATCCTAAAAATGCTGAGGCACAACTCGCACAACTACAAGTATCCTACGCTTTGAAAAACGGAAATATCACCGCAAACAGTGGTGAAATCGAAACCTTCAGTCAGGTTGGAACACGCTACATCGACTTCCTTATTCCCGGTTTATTGGCCATGAACATCATGATGTCGTGCATGTGGGGAATCAGCTATACTTTAATCGACAGAAGATCTAAAAAGCTTTTACGCCGGATGGTAGCCACTCCAATGAATAAATCCTTGTTCCTCTTTTCACACCTCATCACGCGAATCATCATGAGCGCCATAGAAGCCACCTTGCTCCTATCCTTTGCTTACTTCTATTTTGACATTACCGTACAGGGAAGCGTTCCCGCTTTAATTGCAATGATCATCGCGGGCAATGTCATCTTCTTCGGATTGGCTGTACTGGCTTCTTCCCGCACCGCTAACACACAAATTGGGAACGGACTCATCAACGTAGTGGTAATGCCTATGATGGTATCCTCGGGCATCTTTTTCAGTTATCATAACTTCCCGGATTGGATCACGCCTGTCATTGAAAAACTTCCTTTGACTTTACTGGCTGATAGTGTACGTAGTATATTTATTGAAGGTGCAGGTTTCTCACAAGTTTGGCCTGCTTTGGCTATCCTCTCTTCTGTGGGCGTTTTGCTTTATTTGGTGGGACTGAAGATATATAAGTGGTATTAATTCACTGTATCACAAAACAAAAATGCCCTTGAATCTTCAAGGGCATTTTTGTTTTATTTTAATTAGAGAATCAATCTCCTACTTCAATCATTTTGAAAGGCACTTTAATAATAGCCTGATAGTCTTCTCCTGCTTCTAACATATCCTCATCATCCTCTTCGTAGTACCAGTTAATCACTACCTCTTTACCGGTTTTATGAATGGCTTCCAATTTTTTAAATAAATCCAAAATACATTTAGAAGAGCTGGTATTAAAATATTCCAACTGAATATTGACACTTGTTTTTTCTTTTGGCTCGTGAGCATATTTGTCGAGAGACTCCACAACAGGCTTATAAAATTCAATTGAATTTTCAGGAATCGAACGCCCTTTCAATTCCAATAATCCCGTTTCTGAATCAAAGATAATCGTTGGTGTTTTTGATGTGCCTTCTATTGTAATTTTGTCCATAGTGAGATATTATTGAGAGATTTTAATGTATAAACTGAAGAAAGAATAATCTGCATCTATTTGCAGAAAATCATAAGATAAGTTTTGCCCGCTTTTTCTGGCAATATCGATAAAACCGAGGCCGCCACCGCCTTTTTCAGAGAACCCTTCCAGGCTCAAAACATCCTGGTAATGTTGTTTCAACTCCTCTTTGGTCATTCCGTTAATCTTATCTATTCTGTTTCTTAACATGGCCACTTTATCGTTTTTCACAAAGTTCCCTGTCATTATATTGTATTCCAATGTGTTTTTGCTGATCATGAAGATAGCCTGCTTCTTTGTTTCATCATTAGCAGCAGCCGATTCCATTTCGTCTCTGTGGTGGTATAAGTTCTGAAGACATTCAACCAAGACATTATAAACCTTTCTACGGGTTTTAGGTTGTTCGTCCATGTTTTCAAGCTTGGTTTCCATAATTTGCAGCATGGAAGTGAGGAGCTCAGAAGTAATGTCGCCCTTGAAAGACAGCATAATATCATTATGTTCCATCTTCTTATAGAAACTATAAATATCAAACTTCATACGGGGCTTATCAGATATATTGTCCACCAAGCTTACTTTTTAAACATTGAACGCAGCAAACGAATTTGAGTTTCATCTCAAACAAAACTAATGAAATTACGGTATTTTAAAAATTATACAACGCCAAAACAACAGGGAATTGTATTTTAGCAGTAAAATAAGCGGAATGGAATGGTTTGAATCCTGGTTTAACACACCCTATTACCACCAGCTTTATCTATGTAGAAATACGGATGAGGCCAGTGTTTTCCTACATAAATTACTTCCTTATTTAAACATTCCCAAAAACTCTAAAATCCTTGATATTGGCTGTGGAAAAGGGCGACATGCACAGATAATCAATCAAATGGGCTTTGATGTAACAGGCTTTGATTTATCTGAAAAAAGCATTGAAGAGGCTAAAAAACTGGAAAACGATCATCTTGCCTTTTATGTGCATGATATGAGAAATATTTTTTTTACAAATTATTTCAATTACGCTTTTAACCTCTTTACCAGTTTCGGTTATTTTGAAAATGAGAGAGGAAACATCAAAACCCTTAAATCTACTCATGCCGGCTTAAAAAAGGATGGAATTTTAGTCATCGACTTCCTCAATGCAGTAAAAGTGACGAAAAACCTGCAATCCGATGAAAAAAAAGAAGTCGGAGGCCTTGTGTACAACATCCACAAATACATTGAGAACAATAGAATCATCAAAGAAATTCGTTTTAATGATCAGGGAAAAGACTTTTTCTATGTAGAGAAAGTGCAATTACTGACGCTAAACGATTTCGAAAGAATTTTAACTTTAAGCGGATTCAAAATCAAAGAAACCTTCGGATCATACAATTTAGAGGGCTTTACTGAAGAATCCGACAGATTAATTATCTTGGCAGAGAAATTAGCATGAACACAATAGAATACATAGTTTTAATCGGAGCAGTGATCCTTATCGGATCTATTTTCCTCTATTCAAAAGTACTTCCGGCAAGCGCCACTAAATTACTCAATGCCTTTAGTGCAGCCTTTTTAATTGGTATTTGCTTCACCGATATATTACCTGAAAGCTACGAGCTTAATCACAGTTATGCTGGTATTTTTGTAATTGTTGGCTTTTTAACACAATTGCTGCTGGGTGTTTTTTCGGGTGGAATTGAACACGGACACGCACATCCGCATAAACATGAAATTCCTTATGCAGTATTGATTAGTTTGGGAACTCACGCTTTTATTGAAGGATGGCCACTGAACGCCCATACCCATTTACAAAACGAAGAATTACATCATGCTTTGGTCACCGGAATTTTAGTACATAACGTTCCTATTACCATTGTTTTAACCAATATGCTCAAGCATTCAGGCATAAAAAACAGCACTATTTTCCTCTTCTTATTTGGTTTTTCATTGCTAACACCCTTAGGAGCAGTTTGCGCCAATCTCTGGTTTTTTACTCCTGAAATGCTGGCTATTCCTTTAGCTATCGTGGCGGGAATCCTTTTGCACATTTCTACAACAATATTATTTGAAGCAGCCGATTCTCATAAATTCAATCTGATTAAAATGCTGGTCATTCTTGTTGGATTGGGATGTGCCCTATTAATATAGATTATTGGCTCATCAGTAAAATCTATGTGATCCTGACACACAAATAGAATTAGAAATTATATTTTTGACCCATAACTAAAAATTAAAAAAATGGCAGTACTTGTAGGAAAAAAAGCTCCCTTGTTTAAAGCGGATGCAGTTGTTAACGGCGGAGAATTTGTTGCAAATTTCTCTCTCGATCAATATATCGGAAAAAAGAATGTGGTGTTTTTCTTTTACCCACTCGACTTTACTTTTGTTTGTCCTACTGAATTACATGCGTTTCAGGAAAAACTGGCAGAATTCGAAAGTAAAAACACAGCTGTAATAGGTTGTTCAGTGGATTCAAAATATTCTCACTGGGCGTGGTTGAACACTCCAAAAGACAAAGGCGGTATCCAAGGTGTGAAATACCCATTGGTTTCTGATTTATCAAAATCCATTTCAGAAAATTATGATGTGTTAGCAGGAGAATACACCATCAACGAAGCAGGAGAATCTGAATTCGTGGGCAATGCCCCTCAAGCATACAGAGGTTTGTTCCTTATTGACAAAAAAGGTGTGGTAAGACACCAGGTAGTAAATGACTTCCCGTTAGGAAGAAGCATTGATGAAGCATTAAGAATTGTAGATGCTTTAATCTTCAATGAAGAAAACGGTGAAGTTTGTCCGGCCAATTGGAAAAAAGGTGACGAAGCTTTAAAAGCAAATGCTGAAGGAATTGCTAATTATTTGGCGAAACATTAAGCTGATATTGTAAAAAGAAAAACCCCTTTCTGTTAAAACAGAAAGGGGTTTAATTTTTTTGATCGAACCGTTACAGCTTATGCAGCTGAACCCATTGCCGGTTCTGAACTCATTCTTCTTTCCAAAACAGTACAGCTGATGAAAATTTTGTACTTCATCCTCAAGTACCTTTGTAACACAAGAATAGACTTCTTTCTTTTTGATCCCTCTTCGATCATTGAACGAACAATCATCCTATTACCTTGCGACATAAAAAAAGATTTAATGTTAGTTGTAAAAAGCTGATTATAAGATAGTAAATAATAGAAAGGAAAGCAATGGCATTTAATTAACAAAATCAACAATCTAATTCTAAAATCATTGATTGTCCTCGAATTTATATGTTAATAAGTTATTGATTATCAGCTCTTAATGACTACGGTTTTTCCCTTATATTCTACCTTTTCTCCATCCCGGAGCTTCTTTCTCTTGCGTGTTTCAATTGCTCCATTGACTTTAACTTCACCACTATCAATGACTACTTTAGCATGACCGCCACTTTCTACCAAACCCAATGTTTTCAATAGTGCGTTCAATTCAATGTATTGCTGGCCGTCCAGTTTAAATTCCATAGTATTATTTTGAATAAAATTCAATTGGCAAATCATCAGGATCAGCAATAAAAGTAAAGCGTTTTCCTGTGAATGCATCCACCCTGATAGTTTCCGCAGCAATATTCTTGTCTTTTAACTTTGTCACTACCGCATCGAGGTCGCTCACTTCAAAGGCAAGATGACGCAAACCTGCTGCTTCCGGACCGGATACGCGTTTAGGAGGATTTTTAAATGAAAATAATTCTATCACAAACTGCCCGTTAAGAGCCAAATCCAATTTGTAAGATTCCCGCTCCGACCGGTATATTTCCCTGATAATTTCCAATCCTAAAACATCCACATAAAAAGCTTTGGACCTTTCATAATCAGAACAAATGATGGCGATATGATGTACTGCATTTAACATTCCTTAAAAATAGTTCTTTAATTTATTAATTTTACGCTCCTAAAAGAAGAAAAATGACACTCGAAGAAAAAATCAACGCAGATATCAAAACCGCAATGCTGGCTAAAGACTCTAAAAAACTGGAATCTTTGCGCGCAATCAAATCAGCAATTTTATTATTGAAAACATCTCCTGAGGGATTAACTCCTGAAAGTGAAATAAAAGCTTTGCAAAAAATGGTGAAGCAAAGAAAAGAAACTGCTGATATTTATATTAGTCAGAACAGACCCGAATTAGCTGAAGTTGAAACATCTCAGGCTGCTGTGATGGAAGCTTATTTACCACAACAAATGAGCGCAGAAGAAATCAAAGCAGCAGTCGAAAAAATTATCACAGAAACAGGAGCTTCTTCTCCGGCAGACATGGGTAAAGTAATGGGTGTTGCAACTAAAGCTTTGGCAGGAAAAGCCGATGGAAAAGTAATTTCAACTTTGGTGAAGGAGTTGTTGACGAAGTAATTCTATAAAAATTTATCTGCGATTTTTTTCTGAAGAATGTCGTGAATTACGCCATTGCTGGCTAACATTTCCCTACCGGAAATCAAATCTCTTTTACCTGAAAAATCAGTAACCTTCCCTCCTGCTCTTTCAATGATAAAAGCACCTCCGGCAACATCCCAGGGTTTTAAGCTGTATTCATAAAACGCTTCAAATCTTCCGGCGGCAACATATGCCAGATCAACCGCAGCTGAACCAATTCTGCGAATACCACGGGTGTTTGCAGTAAAATCTTTTAGTATTTCCAGATAGGCATCCATCTTTCCAAAATCCCAGTAAGGAAAGCCGGTTGCAATCAATGAATCTTCCATTCTTGCTGCCGATGAAACATGAATTTCTTTTCCGTTCAGATAAGCTTTACTGTCTTTCCAGGCATAAAAACATTCTTCCAGATTGACTTCATACACCACTCCTAAAACAATTTCTTCTCCCTCTTGTAAAGCAATAGATACCGAGTAAATAGGCAAACCATGAATAAAGTTGGTAGTGCCATCCAAAGGATCAATGATCCAGTTGTAATCCTTACCTATTATATCAGAAGTTCCTTCTTCGGCGATAAATCCCGATTCGGGAATCATTTGCGATAATTTTTCAATGATTTGTTTTTCGGCGGCTTTATCAACGTAGGTCACCAAGCTATTGCCGTGTTCTTTGGATTCCACATCGGAAGCACGGATTTTTTTATTTTCTTCTTTTAAAAACTGTCCTACTTTTTTTGAAAGGACAATTACTTCTTCGCACAAAAGCTGATAATTCATTTTATACTTTCTTTCCTTTTTTATAAAAATAGGCCATGCCGGTCAATCCGATGAGCATTAATGTAGAAGAAATGAATTGCGCCTGAGTGATTTTCATTCCCAGGAAGTCGCCTTCATTGTTCACACGAATTAATTCAATAGTAAAGCGTTCGACTCCATTCAAAAGAAGATAAATACTGAACATCATTCCGGGAATAGATATTTTTTTTCTGATCGCCCAGAGGAACCCGAAAATGGCCAAGCCCATCAGTGTTTCATAAAAGGCTGTTGGATAAACAGGAGCCGGTAACATAGTACAATAAGGCTCCCACCCTCCGCAATCAGCCAAAGGAACACCCACTTCATTTACATTGTGTGGAAAAGAATAAGCCCACATCCAATCGGGTAAAAAGCCCAGCCATTCAGGCTTAGGATCCAAATTTTCAATGCCCCAATCACCATCTCCCGAAACCTGGCAACCTATTCTTCCAATGGCGTACGCCAATATCAATGCAGGAGCGCAAGCATCGGCCACCACCAGAATATTCATTCCTTTTTTTCGCACATAATAAATCACCGCCCCAGCACCTAAAATCAATCCGCCATAGAAAGTCAGTCCTGAATCAGAAAATAAATTACCAATGGGATCTCTCATAAACTCCTCCCAGTTTTCAAACTGATGAAAAAGTTTAGCTCCTATAATTCCTGCTAAAGCAGCAATCATAGTGAGTTCACTCACTCTTTGATAAGGGTGCACGGTTTCTTCTACCCATTTAGGCTCCACCAATTTTTCCTTGTCTTTCTCTTTGTATTTTAAGTAAACAAAAAAAGCACCGAGTATTATTCCTGCCAGCGGATTTCCTTTAGAGGAAAAAATATATTCTTTGATTTCAACACCGTCCGTACTTCCTAAAAACAAACCGACAAACTTGAATCCTAAAACAAATCCAATTGCTCCATTGCTTATCAATTCCACCGCAGAAGCAGGTTTCCCTTTTAAAATTTTTTCCGTTCCCGCAGAAAGGAATCCCAGTTGCTCTTTTCTTTTTAATTCTTTTCCGAAAAAATAAGCAGCCGACAAAAATGACATGGCCACAAAGAAACCAAAGCTGGGCAAGTATTTGAGTCCGTCGATCTCCCAACCGAAAACATCATAAAAGAAATAATATAAAGCAGGATACATAATAATGATTTGCGGTAAAAATAAGCGAAACATATTAAATAACCGCTCACAAAAATTATGGTACGGTTTATGAAAATGACGGGCATCTATTAATAATTAAAACCCAAAATTATGATTACACTAAAAAAAATCGTCGCGGGCATACTCCCCGTATTACTCTGTTTTACCGCCTGTAAAAAGGATGCCGACAAGGACAAAGACACCGGCAAAGGCGCTGAAAATTATGTACTGGTCATCGATAACGGTCCGGTAACCCTGCAACCCGATCAAGGCGTTATTTATCTCGCCCACCTCATTGATAAATCAGGAAATTACAAATTGGCCGATGGATTGAAATGGAGCACCAGCGATGCAGCTGTTGCTACTATTGATGGTGGTGGTTTAATTTCTGTAAAATCTTCGGGTGTGGTTTATGTAAAAGCCACAGTGGAAATCGAAGGCAGCACATTGACTGCCGAGGCTCCGCTTCAAATCCGCATGCCTTCCTTATTCACTGTATTGCCTGGCGGTATTGTATTCTACGCCGGTGAAAACATTCAATTGGAAAAAATATTTTTCAATGCAGGTGGCACACCAACGTATACTTACTCCAGCGACGATGCTAGTGTAGCTTCTGTAAGCAATACAGGATTGGTCAGCTTAGTGAAAGAAGGCTCTACTTTGATCCATGTTAAAGCTACTGTCAACGGAAAAGAATCAGAAGTGATTGTTCCTGTATTAGTATTGGCCGAAATCAAAATCAGTCTGCCTGTAACGAAAGTAAAAGTGACTCCCGGATCTTCCGACTTGTTCAAAGGGGACCAGGTGACTTTATCTGCTAAAGCTTTTGATACGGGTGGCGCCGAAGTAAGCACTTCTTTTACATGGAGCAGTGCCGATAATGCTTTGGCTACAGTAGATGCCAATGGTATTGTAACTGCAAAAGGCGTTGGTTCTGTGAACATCAGCGCAACAGCAAAAGGAATAACAGGTATGGCTGAAATCCTTATTTCTCCGGATACTATCGTTATTGTTGATCCAATGATGATGTCTATCGCTGCCGGCGGAAGCAAAACTTTTACTGCTAAAGCTTACAACGCTAAAACAATGACGCAAATCATGAGCATTACCCAATTTAACTGGACGATTCCTTCTTATGGTATCTCTATATTCGATATTGGTTCTGTAGATGCTAACGGAAAAGTGACCATTAAATCCGATGCAATGCCGGGAATGGCTTCTGTAGTAATTGCTACCGTACCTAATGCTTCGGAATATATAGGCGGTGCTGCTTTGGTTTCTGTGGCTATTGGCGGCGGTGCCGATTGTGGTACAGGAAACGCTGATGTAGCTTCTATCACTATCTCTCAGGGAAGCTCAGCCAATCTTTCTTTGTTTGGAACTAATCAACTTACGTTGACTGTAACTGCTAAGGATGCCAATAACAACGTTGTTGCAAACCCTGCACTTAAATTCCATAGTGATAACCTTCAGGCTGCAAATGTGGATGAGGACTCAGGTGTTATTACTGCAACCGGACCGGGAACAGCTATTATTACAGTATGTTCAGGCGGATATGCAACTCAACAAATCACCATCAATGTTACAATGTAATCACCTCTTATTTTAATTGCAGAAGGCGGCTAAATGCCGCCTTCTTGCTTTTATAAAAAGTAAATTCTTATTTTGGCACAGTAATTGAAAATTACCTATCACAATTAATTAAAAAAAGATTTGATAAATTAAATACTCGAAACATGAAAACTACATTTAAAACCTCATTGTTCTTATTTGCATTGATTACTTCAGTTGCAGTTATAGGATGTAAAAGCAAAAAGAAAGAAGCAGCTAAACAACCGGTAGGTGAAGTATTGGTAAACGAATATTGCACCGGACCTGAATTCTTCTCCGACAAAAAAACTTTCCGTGCCAATGCCGTTAGCGAGAGCATGGATCAGCAAACTGCTAAAAACAAATCGTTGATCGAAGCGAAACAACATTTAGCTTCTTTCATTTCAACAACGATCAAATCTACTTTAGACAACTACGTTAAAGACAACGAACACAACAAAAAAGAAGATTTGGAGAAAAAATATGAAGGCTTGACAAGAGAGGTGGTTAACCAAAAATTAAGCGGTATCAAAGTGATCTGCGATAAATTAACCAAAACTCCTGAAGGCAACTACAAATCTTATGTTGCTATTGAGTTGGGCGCTGATGATTTAGTTTCTGCAATCAACGACAGATTAACAAAAGACGAAAGCTTGAAAGTGGATTACGATTACGAAAAATTCAAAAAAACTTTCGAAGCTGAAATGGAAAAAATGAATAAATAAGATTTTTAAAATCATAGAAAAACCGCTCCTGAAAAGGGGCGGTTTTTTTTGTTGGTATAAATTAAATCCCTCTGCCTGCACACAGAATTCCTTCGCACCTCCCTTTTTCAAAGGGAGAGACCCATTCCCTGAAAACCATTATTTAAGTATGGATGAGTAACGCACTTCTCCCTTTGAAAAAGGGAGGTGCGAAGGAATTCTGTGTGCAGGCAGAGGGATTTATTTTTACAACCTCAAAAAAGGATATTTATTTTTCAACTCCACGACCTCCTTCTCTTTTTTCACCGCCAAAGCACTTTCATCTTCATTCATCGCCCTATGATTTAAAAATAAATTAAGGTTATCCACCTCTTTCATTATTCCCTGCGTATGCTCCGAATAATACGCTTGCATAAATTTTTTCCACACATACTCCACTCCCACTTCAGTTAAATGCAAAAGATCTTTTCCGTAAAATCTGTAGTCTCTCAAATCATCCATCACCAACTCATAAGCAGGAAAATAAAAAGCGTTTTTATTGTGCTCCACAATGCGATGCACCGCTTCCAATAAAATTGCTTTGCTTCTTTGATTTTCTATAAATCCATCTTTTAAATGACGCACCGGACTCACTGTAAAAACAATATTCATCTGCGGATTTATTTTCTTCAGATGCAACAACAAACCATTGTACCATGAAGTGATATTTTCCAACTGCAACAATTGTTTTTCAAAATGCTGATTGGGAATTTTATGACAATTCGCCACCGCTTTTTCATCTTTTAAATACACCCACGCCGAACCAAAAGTGATGAACAAAACTTTGCTTCTTTTTAAAAATTCATGTGCTGTAAAAAGTGCTTCGTTGATCTTTTGCAAACACACCTTTTTATCGGCATGCGAAAAAGAAGAATGATGATCGAAGCTATAAAAAAGTCCGTTATGAAATCCAAGCTCCTCTTCTGTATACACCCTGTTTTCAATGGCTCTCAAAAGATTTTTTGAAAGCGAAAAAGGATTAAAAACAATTCCAAAAGGATTGATCAAAGTATTGAAACGAAGTGCTTCCGTTTTCTTCCCTATGTTTTCAGAAAAACAAGAACCGATAAACATTTGCGTATCGGAATAATTCAATTGTAGTGAAGAAGGGAGAATATTTAATTCGGTTCTGAAATTCATTTCACAAACATTTCTTGCATTATTTCACCCTGTGAAGTAGGAATGGAAAAATCCAGTAAATACGCCACAGTACTCGCAATATCCTTTTGATTTCGGGTAGTATCTAAAATAACATTCTTTTTAAAATCGGGTCCGAGAGCCAATAAGTTGATGTGCCGACAACCTTCACATTCATCACCATGATTGGTAAAACCGCTTTTCACTCCATTTAAATGTCGGCCGTGATCACTGGTAATCAGCAAGGCTGTTTTATCAGCATACAACGGATCATTCTGTATCGCTTGCCAAATCTCATAAACATATCTGTCGCCGACTTGAATTCCTTTTAAATATCCTGTCCAGTTATTTGCATGACCGGAAAAATCAGGCTCTTTCAAATTAATTAAAATGAGATGCGGATGATGTTGTTTCATTACCTCCAAAGTGCGCATAACCGTAATTGAATCGTTGCGATAGCCTGTGCTCAAACCCTTTGCACCACAATCTGTGGAAGGTTTGTATTTATCTTTCCAGACAGAATCCTTGCAATTCGATAAAATCTCCAACTTATCTTTACTGGTGATGATCCAGGTGTTGGCAGGATCCATATTTTTCGACTTCAGATAATACTGAAAGATGGAAGGATGATCAGGAATTTCCATTCCCAGGTTATTGATAAATTGATCTACTCCCGTAGTTATTGATGTGTGGCCCGCATTGGTAAAAGTATGTCCCGTATTTCTGAAGTTTTTATACAAAACACCTTGCGGTAATAGCTTTCCCGACATCATAGGAATGTATTGACAAGAACTATCGCCCCATGTTTCCGAATAGCGCGGACCGTCAATTACAACAATAATTACATTCTCTGTTTTCATTGCTTTGTTCTCCTTTTTTTGAAGAGGAACAAAAGCTGCAAACAGAGCAAAAACAAATGCTATTGAAAAGAAAAATTTCGTCATAAAAAAGAGCCGCAGGTTATGCGGCTCTAAAAATATTGAATTTTATGCTAGCAGATTAAATTATCTTATCAAAGTGAAAAATCCTTTGTCTTCATAAGATTTTCCTGCTGTGTTGGTATAAAATACTACCCAGTAATAAGTTCCTCCCGGCATCTCGTTGCCATTGAATTTACCATCCCAACGAGGAATAACTTTTTCAGATTGAAACACTTTAATTCCCCATCTGTCGTACACCACGAAGTTGAGTTTTTCCATATTGGCCATGATTTGCTGGAAGTTCACATCATCAACATCTTTAGGTTGGAAGTCGTCATTTTTTCCATCACCGTTTGGTGTAAATACATTGGGCCATTGGAAGGTGTAATCCGGACAAAGTTTGCTCACCTCAATTGTTTCTTTTATTGAACATTGATTAGAATCGGTTACTTCCACCCAATAAGTTCCGGTTTCTCCGATAATGATAGCATCCACATTTTTATCTACTGTGCTCCACAGCAATTGTTTTGTTCCGCTGTATTGAAGATGTAAAGTCAAACGGTCATATCCGTTGTCACAAATTGTTGTATCATTTCCTAAAGACGCAATTGGCAAAGCATGTACCTGTACAAAAACAGAATCACTTCGTGAACAGCCAATATTATCACTTACTGTTACTTTATAATTTCCGGTAGTGTTAACCGATAAAGTAGAGGTGTTTTGTAAACCCGGCATCCACACATAATTTAAATTGCTTGCCGTGGAAGGATCTAAAACAACTGATTTCCCCTGACACATAGAAGTATCTCCGCCTAAATCAGGCATAGGAAAAGGATTAATAATTAAGTAAGCGTCATCCGTAGCCACACAACCCAAAGCATCAGTTACTGTGATGATGTATTGACCATCTATTAATGCAGGAGTAATTGAATCGGTTCCGGTTCCTAAGCCTGTCCATGTATAAGTAGTGTATCCTGTTCCAGCATTAAATGAAGAAGTACTTCCTTCACATATTGTTTTATTTTCGATACTTACTGTGATAGGATCAATAGTCAAGGTAGCATCTGCTGATTTCACAGAAGAACAAACTCCCGATTTGATGATGGCTCTGTACTCCGTTGTTTGAGTAAGATTAAGATAAGCCTGAGAAGAAGTTAAATTAGAAATAGGTGTTGAAGTAACAAAACCATCTGTAGAGCTTTCCCATCCTATTACTGCTCCTGTATTTCCTGCAAGGTTTAATGTTCCTGAATTAACTCCCAAACAAACCATAGCATCGGAACTTACAGTTCCTCCAACCGATATCGGATCAACCGTAATGATTACAGCACTTGAATTGGCTGCAGCACAAACTCCCGATTTAATATTCGCTCTGTATTTTGTTGTTGCGGTAAGGCCATTGAAATTCTGAACGGCAGAGGTATTTATAATTGGTTTGATATCCGCTACGAAATCATCTTCGGAACTTTCCCAACCGGTAATAGCTCCTGTTTGTCCGGCCAAAGTTACTTGTCCCGAATTAGATCCCGAACAAACCGTTGCATCTGTAGTTACTGTACCTCCAACGGAAACAGGATCAACCGTAATGGTTGCACTTGCTGAACTACTGGAAGAACAAATTCCTGATTTTACAACTGCTCTGTATTTAGTTGTAGTAGTAATATTGTTATAAGCCTGTGAAGTTGTTACGTTAGGAATCGCTGTTTTAGTAGAGAAATTATCTGTTGAACTTTCCCAACCGGTAATGGTTCCTGTATGTCCTGCAAGAGTTAAAACACCTGCGTTGGTTCCCGAACAAACTGTTGTGCTTGCAGTTACCGATCCACCAACAGAAACAGGATCAACAGTGATTGTTGCACTGGTTGAAGTATCTGCCGGACAAACTCCCGATTTTACTATTGCTTTATATTTGGTAGTAGCTGTCAGTCCTGAAAAAACATAAGAAGCGTTGAGATTAACAACAGGACTAGAAGTCACAAAATTA
>JAHEZL010000042.1 GCA_023251095.1 Flavobacteriales bacterium | reverse complement strand
TTCAGACCTCCTGACCTTTCGTAGGCTGTGATGCCGATGTTTTGAAGATCAGTCTTAGATTAGTACCAGGAAATATAGTTTCCGTTTCATTTAAAATTTCACATAATTTTTGTACTGCCCTGTTAGCTCTAGGTGTTGAGAGCGAATAGAGTTTAACTGTAAGTGTTCTATTCTTCTGGTCGGGTTTCAGATCAGCCGCTGTGTTGAAGATTTGTTTGACGAGCATTCTTTTTTCTTGTTTAGCTTTTGCAAAGACAGGAGTGAGTTGCTGTGCTAAAGCTGTTTCTGCTCGGTAGCAAATCATTTTTATGATATTTAGAAAGAGTTTACTTTCCGTTTTGAGTTTGTTATAACGTTTGCTTTGAGGCATTTCTTTTAATGTGATACGTGCTGGTATTTGCACACGTTGCCAGATAAGGTCTGTTTCTTGTTTTTTTAACTCTTGTATGGTTTGCACATATACCGCCTGCTTTGCTGTAATAGTTGGCAAGTGGTCTATGCTCTGATCATTAATTTTTTCTACAAGGGGATAGAACTTTGCTTCTAATCGTCTGATTTTTTCTTTGAGTTTTTTGATTCGTGCTGTTATTTTTCGGTACTCTGGATTGACAACCACTTTGTTTTCATCAATGGTCTCAGTGCCAAACTCAACCATTTTATCAAAATCATAATCAGCAATCAGGTAGCGAAAAAAGTTTTCCTGACTCCATCGGGAGAACATTTGTCCGGCTATTTGGATAATACTGATAAGAGGGTTGGTAGTAATAATAGAAGTTTGGTGACCACCATCGCTCAATAAGCGCACCTCACGAAAAGGATGCCCGCCAAGGATGACTTTTTGTTCGTAAAGCCGCATAGCAACATTGTTCTCTATCACTTGTACATCTTGGGTTTTAAACCACTGCTCCGGCCATAAATCTTTTACATTTTTACGATAAGTAATCACGCCTATTTTATAGTCTTTCCACAAGCGATTAAAAAAGGATGGTTCATAGGCTTCCCTGTCAAAAACCAGGGTAAAGAGTATCTTCTCTCTTTTTTGTTGTCTTTCACGGATAAAATTTGTTTTAAGAATTTTCGGGATGATTTGTGTTTCTATCACATCCTGTAATTTTTCATGTAACTCTCCCGTTACTACCAGATAGGGCATCCCACTGGTGTCATTCACCCAATATTCTGTAGTACCTGCCAGACAGAGCTTTTGACGTGATACATATTTATTGGTAAGCTGTGCCTGATGCCCGTGGTAAATGCGTACATGTCCATCTACATAAAAATAAATACATTCTTCTTTATCCAGCCATCGGTTTAATAGATGTTCGTTTAAATTTATGGCTTTATGCTGTGAAACAATCTGATGGAGTTTATGACGTAAATTTCTTGTCTCAGGTAAGCGATCAAGTCCGATGATGCGGCCAAGTTCTCCTACTTTACATTGCTTGAGCTGTTCAGGATTTTTAACGCGGCACAAGGCCATTATGGCAAAAGTGAGGATGATAGATTTAAGTCCATAGTAGCCTTTGGATAATGGTGCATATATTTTTTTATACTCCAGTAACCCCTGACTTATTAAGGCAGGTAAGGAAAATAAGACTCCAGCCTGACAGAGTTCGGTTTGGTTTTCAAATACAGGCTGTGCCTCCTGCAACTGGCCCGTGGCGGCTTGCATACGCTCCTGATAACGTGTAGCAGCAATGCCTAATTCACTCGATAGATCAATCTCATTTCGCTGCTCATGACCACTTACAATCGCGGATTCACCATTTAGTGCGGACTTTTTTTTAAATAACCTTGTTTGATAGCATACCGGATGGCGCCTTCGGTAAGATTTTCTCCTCTGGCAATGGCATTAACGCTCTCTCCAATATCTAATTTTTTTTGAATACGTGCGCTTACCTCTCCATGTATTTTATGACAATGTCCTCCACGGTTTCCCACTGAGAAGAATGCATGCGCTCCTTTCTTGCGGAATTTTTTCAAACTCCGCCTCACTGAATCGGAAGATACACAAAAACATCGCTCCACTTCTGTTTGCTTGCATAGGCCCTGTTCTATAAGGTTGCTGGTGATATAACGGAATTCTTTAAGGTCATCCTTCCCATGACTGAAAACGGGCAACCCATTTACAATGTATTGAATAATACCATCGCTTTCATATACCCCAACGGTGGATGATACCATTTTACATTCGACCGAAAATAATGGCAGTAGTAATTGCATATGCAAAAATACATGCATTTTTTATTTACGAACAAATCTTATCTTTATATTAATTTTACGGGAATGGGTAAGGAGGTCTG
>JAHEZL010000041.1 GCA_023251095.1 Flavobacteriales bacterium | reverse complement strand
TTGATCATTGAGGGGGAGGGTATTGTCTCCGGATTTGCCGTCGGAAAAGTATTTTATTACCAAGATATTTTGACCCGCGAGCTTGAATTATGGAATATAAATGAAAACCAAATTGAAGGGGAAGTTCAAAGGCTTCAAAACGCCATTGATAAAGTTCACATTGATCTTTCGGATCTTAAGTCAAAAGTGACTTCAGAAATTGATGCAAAGCATGCCGAAATTTTCAGTGTCCATCAACTCATATTAAAGGATGTCGAACTCCTGAAAGAAATCGAAAAAGAACTAAAAGATAAATTACTAAACGCTGAGCAAATTGTCCAGAACGTATTTCAGCGATGGGAACAAAAATTAAGAGGCGCAAAAAATAATATTTTTCAAGATAGGGCAAATGATATTGCTGATGTGGGCAGAAGTCTCCTTAAAACTCTTATAGGGATAAACAAAAACAATCTGTCGACCCTTCCCATCGATGCTGTAATCTTTGCACCAAGACTTCTCCCATCCGATACAGCTCTTTTAAACATAAAAAATGCGAAGGCCATCGTAACGGTTGAGGGAAGTCAAAATTCTCATACCGCCATTCTTGCCAGAGCCCTCAATATTCCTTACGTAACAAAAATTAACATCCCCATAGCATCTCTTCCCGCTGGAACTCAAGTCATCGTTGATGGAGAAAATGGAAGAGTTATCATTAATCCCCACCCTGCGGAGCTAAAATCATATCCACAGCTGATTCGAAGACGTCTACAATCTAAACAAAAAATCATTCACCGGTTAAAAGATATTCCTCTTAAGAAGAATAATAAACTGATCCGAGTATGTGCAAACGTATCTTCGGAAAACGAATTTAAAATGGCCAAAATACTAGGAGCTGATGGTATCGGCCTCTTTCGAACTGAAGCATTTTATATGAGCAAAAACAGTTTTCCTACTGAAAAAGAACTCTACACTTACATGGAAAAAACTTTAAATCAAGTATCGAACCAAGAAGTGTCCCTTCGACTCTTGGATATTGGTGGCGATAAAACTCTTCCATTTCTTAATCTTGTTGAATTGAAAAATCCTGCCTTGGGATTAAACGGCATCAGACTTCTTCTTAAATACCCCCATCTATTAAAAATACAACTTCGAGTTTTCTTAAGATTGAGCGCAAAGTTTAATGTAAATGTCCTTGTCCCCATGGTTTCACTTCCAAAGGATATGAAAGAGCTCCACCAGTTTCTTTCCCAAGAAAAAGAAAAGCTTGTGAAAGATGGCCTGCCCTTTAACTCCAAACTTCCCATTGGGGCTATGATAGAGACACCAGCAGCCCTCATAGCCATTGATGAACTTCTTGAATATTGTGATTTTTTAAGTTTTGGTACTAATGATTTGGTGCAGTATGTTATGGCTGCCGGACGAGAAAAGCCTGATGTTGCCGATTATTATGAAGCCGGCAATCATTTAATTCTACCAGCGCTTAAGCAAGTCATTATTAAAGCCCAAGAAAAAGGGAAAGAATGTAATATATGCGGAGAATTAGCTGGTAATCTAAACTTTACTGCGGATCTTTTGAGTATCGGTATAAGAAATTTCAGCGTCCAGCCATCTTTGATCCCTCATATCAAAAAGAAAATCCATTATCTTCTAAAAAATAAAATCGAACGCGTTGATAAAAAAATGTATTCAATTCCGTAGGACCAGATCCAATCGCTTTTCCACTTTAGCATCTCTGTAACGATACCCTTCAGAAATTATGCCGAATCCTTCATCCTCAGAGCTTGAAATATTTTTTAAATCTTCTTTTTCTTCTTTCGTTAGTACTTTTTGCTTATTTTTCACGGACCCCTTCTATATTTAAAGCATCAATGCGGTTCTGATGAATTTTTCTTTAACCGCGCCTCCAAATCTCTTACCTTCTCATTGAGTTCTTCTATCTTTTTGCGTTCAGTGATGTCTTTAATGGTAATGATAATTAACTTCGTGCGATTGGCCTTTAAATAAATCCGGCAGGCATTGAGCAGCATAATTCGTTTACCGATATGAGGAAAATCATGTTCGATTTCAAAGTCATCAAAGCTCGTAGTCTTAGGAAGAATCTCCTCGAGCAGATGCCGCAACTTCGGAATGTCCCATTGGTGATTTCCAAGATCATAGATTAATTGTCCTTCGGTTTCTTCGGGTTTTACCTCAAAGGCCTGATAAAAGGATCGGCTGGCTAAGGCTACCGTTAAGTCCTCATACAAAATTATCAATGAATCATGAACAGTATTTATTATACTCTCGGTATATTCAAGGGCCTCTTGAATTCCCATCTCTTTCATTTTCTCTTTATATTCCA
>JAHEZL010000012.1 GCA_023251095.1 Flavobacteriales bacterium | reverse complement strand
GCATTGCGATCGGGCTTTTTGCCTTATGACGATTGATTGTTTTGCTCCTTTCTCTTTTTCCTTCTGTTTATTCTACGAACAAATCAATTTTTATTCGTTTGCACAAACATAGGATGACGTACTGGATTAATAAGCAATAAACCCACTCAGCATTTTTTCCAACACCGCTTTCGTTGCCTCATCATGAACACCCTCTGCAGTTCCCAAAGTATGCACACTTGACACCGGCACCTTATCCGGATAAACATGTAATTTCATATAATGAAAAACATTGGTGAGATAATCCAAACCTCTTAAATTACCCGATCTTCCGGAAGCCACTCCCACCATCGCTACTTTCTGTCCGCGCAGCATTTTAGGATTCCATCCATCAATAAATGCTTTTAAAACACCGCTGAATCCGCCGTTGTATTCGGGCGACAAAATCACCATTTTCGAACTGGCATAAATATACTCTTCTACAATTTTTTCAAAGTCTGCATTTTTGTTGCCATACAAAGCCGTAAACACAAAATCGTGAGGCAAATCACTTAAGTCGAGCAATTTAACTTCCTCCCCTTTTTCTCTCAGTATTTTCTCGCATAGCATTGAAACCTGAAGCGTCATACTTCCCTTTCTATTAGTGCCAGAGACCACTGTTATCATAATGCCGTTATTAACAAAATTTTGTTTAAAAATCACCCTGAAATAGTGATCTATATCATCTACCTTTACAAGGGTTTTCAAATATAGAAAATCTGAGTTTATTTTAATTTTTAAATTTTTGTGTGATGGGCAAGATAATTTCGATTACCAATCAGAAAGGTGGCGTTGGAAAAACAACTACTGCTATTAACTTAGCAGCCTGCTTGGGTGTACTGGAGAAAAAAGTTTTGTTGGTAGATGCGGATCCGCAAGCCAATTCAACTTCGGGCTTAGGCTTCGATCCCCGAAACATTAAGATGGGAACTTACGAATGTATCATCAATGAAGTTGAACCGAAAGACATCATTCTTCAAACCGAAACTCCCAACGTTGATATCATCCCTGCAAACATTGATTTAGTAGGTGCTGAAATAGAAATAATCAATTTACCGAACAGAGAAAAGATGCTGAAACTGGCTTTGCAAAAAGTTCAGGACGACTACGATTTCATCATCATCGACTGCTCTCCGTCATTGGGATTGATCACCATCAACGCTTTAAGCGCTTCCGATTCAGTGATCGTTCCGGTACAATGCGAGTACTTCGCTTTGGAAGGTTTAGGCAAATTATTAAATACCATTAAAATTGTTCAATCCCGATTGAATCCCGAACTGAGAATTGAAGGCATTTTATTAACCATGTACGATACGCGTTTGCGCCTGTCGAATCAAGTGGTGGATGAAGTTAAAACACATTTTCAGGACATGGTTTTCGACACCATTATTCAACGCAACACCAAGTTGGGCGAGGCGCCAAGCTTCGGACAATCTATCTTAACCCACGATGCAAGTTGCAAAGGATCGGTAAACTACCTAAATTTAGCAAGAGAAGTGTTGCAGAAAAACAACATGACCCGCATCAGTCAGGAAGAAAAAGTGATAGATATAGAAGATGAGCTCTAATAAAAAAAATGTACTGGGAAGAGGCTTAAGCGCTTTATTGGAAAATTCAGGAACGGACATTACCTCCAGCTTTCCCGCCGATAAAGCCAATCAGAATGTGGGCACCGTTGCCAACATCCGCATTGAACACATTGAAGCCAATCCTTTTCAACCCCGAACAGAATTTGAAAAAGAAGCATTGTTGGAATTGGCCCAATCCATTAAGGAACTTGGAATCATCCAACCGCTTACCGTTAGAAAACTTGGCTACGATAAATTTCAAATCATTTCAGGAGAAAGAAGATTTCGCGCTTCGCAGGTTGCGGGATTGACTGAAATTCCTGCATATATCCGCATTGCCAACGATCAGGCGATGCTGGAAATGGCGCTGGTGGAAAACATTCAACGTCAGGACCTCAACCCTATTGAAGTTGCAGTGAGTTACAAACGCCTGATGGACGAATGTCAGCTGACTCAGGAAGAACTGGGAGAACGCGTTGGGAAAAACCGATCTACCACCGCCAACTATTTACGCTTACTTAAATTACCCGCACAAATACAAGTCTCTTTAAAAAATCAGGAAATCACCATGGGCCACGCCCGTGCGCTGTTGGCCATTGATGATGAAGATGTGCTTTTATATGTTTACCGCAAAATTGTTCCCGAAGGATTAAGCGTTAGAACCGTGGAAGAGCTGGCCCGTCAAAGCGCCGAGCAACCTACCACCAATGCTCCCGCAAAAAAGAAAGCCGATAATCTTTCTTTTGACGAACAAAAACTGAAGGAAGATTTATCACAACTCTTCAGCGCCAAAGTTAAAGTGGTGAAAAATCCAAAAGGAAAAGGAAGCATCGTTATTCCTTTCAAATCAGAAAAAGACCTGCAAAGAATTAAGGACCTTTTAGATCTTTAAGTCGTGCGATACTGCTTGCTCATCATATGTTTTCTGCTAAGCTTTGTATTTAATCTCAATGCACAAATCGACACGGTGCAAGTTCTTAAGGACTCTACAAAATTCGCCAATGACACTGCAAAAGTGGAAGGCGTAAAAGAAAAATCGGTAGTCGTTAAAGATCCCGACCACTCTCCAAAAAAAGCAGGAATGCTGTCGGCAATTCTTCCCGGACTCGGACAAGCTTACAACCAAAAATACTGGAAAATCCCTGTGGTATATGCCCTACTGGGCGGCGTGGGCTACCTTGCTTACACCAACACTGATTATTATAACTTCTGGCACGGAGCTTTAATTATTAAAAATAATCCTTACCACACTGACCTTGAATTATACAACTACGCAAAAGACCATTCTGCAGGAAAAACAGATATTCCCGCTTCTTATTTTTCCACAAAAATATCGGAAACAGAATTCCAGACAGAAAATGATTACTACCGAAGAAACCGCGACTTATCGTATTTCTTCACAGGCGTTCTTTATTTATGTAATATTTTAGATGCAACAGTTGACGGACACTTGTACAATTACAACGTGGACGACAATTTATCCTTCCACATACAACCCACAATGTTTAACTTGGGAATGGCCAATTCATCGGCCATGGGACTATCTTTCAACATGAAGTTTTAATACTTTTCCTGCTGAATTCCGGGCAAAAAAAAGCCCGGAAATAAATTTCCGGGCACCCCAAAACAACTATGAAAAAACTACTTACTATAAATAGCAAGTAAACTTTAATCGGAACAAAGCTAACAATTCATATAGAGAAACGCTAGCATTATTTTGAAAGATTTATTGATTTTTCTCCCAAGCCATTATTTTCAACGGTCAGTGGCGAATTATTTCGGGTGAACTTAACTTTTAGTGAGTTCCTTATTGATATATTCCAAAGCGCTTAAGGTAAGAACCTCCGCTTCGTTAAACATTTTGGGCAACTCCGAAAGATTTGTTTTTTCCTTCGCGTTGTACTCAATGGTATTCATGATTTCTTCAATCGACTTAATACCAAGCAAAGCCAATGGCGATCGGTATTTATGAGCGAGCTGACTCACTTTTTTCCAATCCTCTTTCTCTACCGCAACCTTCATTTGCTGCATTAACACAGGAGTGTCTTCCGCAAAAATATTGAGCATCTCGGTAACGAACTCATCATTGCCTTCCGATAAGGATTTTAAATAACTAATATCAATCATAGGCTGAACCGTTTTTTCCACATGTCCCATCAGAAGATTATACATTATTCTTAACAATTCTTCTTTCTGAATGGGCTTTGCAATATGATCATTCATACCGGCTTTTAAACACGCTTCTTTCTCTTCCTTAAATGCATGAGCCGTCATAGCAATAATAGGAATATTTCCTATAGGTCCCTGTATTTTTTTTCTGATATGCCCCGCCACTTCAAAGCCATCCATAATGGGCATTTGAATATCGAGTAATAAAATATCTGCCGCTTCCTTTTGTAATAAATCCAAGACTTCCTTACCGTTGCTGGCTATTTTTAAATCCATTTCCAAACTGGCCAGAATATTTTGAATCAACTTTTGATTCATCCTGTTGTCTTCAGCTAGTATCACTTTTTTACCTTTCAACACACTCAAATCAATGGCTTCCACAAAAGCTTTTTCCAATTTATCCAACTTCCCTTTTCCAATAGAATACTCCAAATCAAACTCAAAAGTAGAACCCTGACGCAATTCACTTTTTACTTTTATGCTTCCTTTTTGCAACTCCACCAGACGCTTTACAATCGCCAAGCCTAATCCTGTACCTCCGTATTTACGGGTAGTTCCTGAACTTATCTGAGAGAAACTTTCGAAAATAGATTCATAATCATCTTTAGGAATTCCAATACCTGTATCGGCGACAATGAATTTCAATTTTACTTTATTGGATTTTTCCGACATTTTTTTAACCTCCACCAACACCTTTCCTTTATCGGTAAACTTAATGGCATTACTCATCAGATTCATCAATACCTGATACAATCTGTTCGGATCACCCAACAAACTAACAGGAACTTCGGGATCTACCTTAATGATGAGGTTTAATTTTTTCTCATCGGCTTTGCCTTTTAAAACACGCTCTACAGAGGAAAGCGTGTCGCGCAAAACAAATTCTTCTTTCTCTATGAAAAGTTTTCCCGCTTCTATTTTTGAGAAATCTAAAATATCATTGATTAAATTCAACAAACTCTCTCCCGACAGTTGAATGGTTTTCACATAATCACGCTGCACTTCATCCAAAACAGTTTCCTCCAGAAGATTGGTGAATCCAACGATGGCATTCATCGGCGTGCGGATTTCATGACTCATATTGGCAATAAAATCCTGTTTCGCCTTACTGGTTTGTTCGGCCAGCAATTTTGCCTTTAACAAAGATTCTTCCGCTTCGGCTCTTTTGGTAACATCATAAGCAATACCAACAATTTCCTCCAGTTTGCCATTAGAATTCATCCTGGGCGTACAGGAAATCTGATAAACCGTATTGCCGAATTTTATGGATTGAGTAACTTCATTTCCGGCTAAAGCAATTTTAATCTGACCAATGAATTCATCGTGTCCTTCAAAAAGCTCAAACACGGATTCCCCCACCAATTCATCACCTCCGGGCATTATAGAACCCAAATTTCTTCCTTTAGCAAAAGTGAGTTCACCATTGGGATTAACAGAAAATAAAATTACGGGAGTATGTGAAATGATAGTCGACAGCTTTTCTTCAGCCGATTTTAAACTCGATTCTACGCTTTTTCTTACCTGCTCCAATTCCGAATAACGAATGGAGTTTCTGATGCACTGCTCTATCCCCTCTGTATTCAATAATGATTTCGGAATGTAATCACTGGCTCCCGACTGCATCATTTCTACCGCTACTTGCGGATCGGCATAATTGGTAATGATCACCACCGGAATGCTGAAGCCTTTATTTCTGATGGTTCTTAATAAGGAGAGTCCGTTTTCACCGGGAAGATGATAATCTAAAAAAACAATATCAAACTCTTTCTTTTCAGCATAGGTCAATGCTTCTGCAATAGTATTTACCGTAAGTAAAGTGGTAGTCAATGAAGATTTCTCCAGCTCACGCTGAAAATTACGAGCGTCATACTCGTTGTCTTCTACATAAAGAATTTTAATTAACTGTTCCATGATACCCCTAGTACACTGCCTGACTAATGTTACTTAGCTAAATGTACGAGAAATATGCTTACATAAAAAGCCCCATGCGCTTACGGAACAGAGATAGTACGGAAACCCTTTTGTTATAGGTATTTTTGCGACGAAGGAGCTCTAAAATATTTTCATTTAAGCGATGCATGCCCACCTCTCCTTTAATGATATAATCGGCAGCACCTGTTTTAATAGCCTGTATCGCTATGTTGATTTGTTTGTGACCGGTCATCATATAAACTGTTGTGGCCGGATTTAAACTTTTTATTTTATTGAGAATGGATAAACCATCGTGTTGCGACAATTGATCTTCATAAAAATAATCGATAACAGCAATGTCGAAAATTTTCCCGCTTTTAATAAACTCATCGTAATTGTTACACATTTCAACTTCCAGTAAGCCCTTAAAGCTGGTATCCAACTGATGCTTCACCAGCTTCGAACACATATCATCATCGTCCATCACCAGAACTTTTAACTTTTTGTTGTAGTTCTTTTTATATAATTCAATTTGTTCCTGAATCAAGCGTTGTATGGCAATTGTGTCCGAACTCATAACATCTTCCTTTATATGATAGCAAATATATGTTGCTTGTACACGCTTGTCCATAAGTAGTTCACGATTACGCGCATTAGAAATCAACATCGATTTGTTAATTGCGTTCAGAAAAAGAAACAAGAACTGTGCCTTTTATGGTTTCACCACCAGCACTGAAGGAGAGTTGATCAGCCATTCACTTCGCCCATCCATTAAGCGTTTCCAGCTGTCCATGCTTAAAATCATAATGTCCGTCTGGGAAAGAAATTCTTTATCAATTTTGTTTTCAGACAAGAAAGACAAATGCATTGGATATTGTTGTTCAATGGCGTTGATCATGTTTTGAAAAGCAATATTATTTTGAATCACACCTACCGCATCAATGATTTTTACGCGCGCGCCATTGTTGTGTATCACCCTGTGTGCGTAATCTAAAATAAACGCATCGGCCAAAGATAAAATAGGGATAAAAACCACTTCTACTTTAATCAATCCTTTGTCAATAAAGATCCCTAAAGATCCTTTCGTAGTTTTAATAATGTTGTTGATGCGGGAATTAAAGGTAGTACCTTCCACTATATTTTCCTTACCAGTAATGGTGTTGTAAAACTTTTCAGGATTAATAATTTTAGAAGTGATGCCTATCATCTTCCCTAAAAAGCTGCCTTCAAAAATAGAAGGTCCCATTCCAATAATCAGTAAGTCGTAAGATCCTTCATTGGCAGTTTCCACAATTTCTTTATCAATATCCAGAGTCGGCTTGAATAAAGTCTGAATGGGCAAATCGAGTTTAGCCGCCTCTCTTTTAATAGGTCGGAAATTTTCGCGTTCCAGCTCCAGCATATTGTACTGATGCAATTCATTGCTTAAACGGAGGTGCATTGCCGACACGGTAGATTCATTCTGATATTTATGTACCAAGCTGTTCGCAAGATGCACCATGCTTTTACCTCTTTCAGGATCACCGAAGGAAAAGAGGATTTTATATTTGCGCGGACTGTCTTCGTCGATAAGCTCCTGCGGTTTTTCTTTAAATACGTAGTTGATTAAATCCAAAGCCGGACCGGTCATAAACGTTGTCACCAGCGCCATAATAACCATCATCGCAAAAATTTCGGGAGATAAAACGCCTAAATCAAAACCGATATTTAATACTACCAGCTCCATCAAACCTCTTGTATTCATTAGAGCTCCCACAGTTAAACTTTCCTTCCATGTTTGTCCGGTATACTTCGCCGCCAAAGCACTTCCTAAAAACTTACCTGTTATAGCAACAGTAATTATAACGCCGCACACCTGCCACAAATGAAAATCGTTCAACAATCCTATTTGCGTTTTTAAACCAGTTGCCACAAAAAACAAAGGCAGCAAAAGAACTAAAGAAATATCTTCTACTTTTTCCACAAAAATATTTCTGAAATGCAGATTGGGCGGCATGATCACACCAGCCATAAAAGCACCAAACAAAGCATGAATACCAATTACTTCAGTAACATAAGAAGACAATAAAAGCGTTGCAAAGAAAATAGCAACTACTGGTTTGCTCAATGAATCCTGCTTGGAATACACATCACCTATTCTTTTCAAAAAAGGCTGAATCACTTTCAACATCAATATCACATACCCTATGGCCATCGCTATAGTGTACACAGAACTCACCACCGAACCTGCTTTAACAATAGCAATTACAGCGGCAAGTATACACCAGGCCGTGATATCGTCGGCAGCGGCACAGGTAATAACGAGAGCCCCTAGTTTTGTTTTCGACAATTGTCGTTCCTGTACAATACGTGCCAGAACGGGAAATGCGGTAATACTCATTGCAATACCCGTAAACAAAGCAAAGGACAAAAAGTTAACATTATCGGGAGCATAATTTTCATAGAGAAAATAAGCGAGTCCCATTCCAAGGGCAAAAGGAAAAATGATGCTGGCGTGACTGATTATTATAGCTTCCGAAGCCTTCTTGCGCAAAATCTTTAAATCCAGCTCCATTCCAACGATGAACATAAAGAGAATCAATCCAACCTGACTCAAAAACTGAAGGTTAGGAATGGATTCCTTTGGGAATAAAAAGTGGGAAAACTCAGGGAAATAATAGCCGACAAAAGAAGGCCCCAAAAATATACCGGCAATGATTTCTCCTATCACAGAAGGCTGACCGATTTTCCGAAAGAAAAACGAAAAAATCCGTGCAGTAACAATGATGGTAATGATTTGCAGTAACAATATAGCGAGCGGATGTTCAAGGTTATGAACCAAAGTACTTTTGATCTGATCAAATCCACTGCTGTCCTTATGCGTCACAACACTGGTAATCTTGTTTACTTCCTGCAACTCCCCCTTTTCCACAATGGCATACATCACGTACAGAAAAACTCCCGTGACCAGAAAATAAAACAATATGTTTTTAATATTATTCACTCTGCGAATTTAGTAAGAAAAACAGCCTTGACTGTAAAGTAATTATTAAATCTTATTCACCAATTTCCTTTAAAATTCTGCTCACTTCCTCCTCAGTATTTTTCAATTTCAGATTACAGGTTTTGATGAGCTGCAAGGCTTTTTTTACATTTTCTGCCAACTCATCCACATCCACTTCTTCTCCTTCAATTTTTGCTACAATGCTTTCCAACTCCTGGATAGCATCAGAGTAGCCTGCTTTTTTCTTTGTCATATATCAGTGATTTTACTTTGTACTTTTCCGTCTTTAAATTGCGTGGTGAGATGTTCTCCTGCTTTTAAATCTTTGGCCGACTTCACTACTTTGCCATTGGCGTATGTAAGGGTATAACCTCGCGCGATGACATTCGCCGGATCCAGCAACTTCACTTTTTCTCCGATCAACAACAATTGATGTTGTTGTCGCTGCAAAAAAAGTAAGCTCTTTGCTGTAATGTCCTGCTGAATGACCTTAAGCTGAAATTCTCTTTGCTTTAATAATCGTGATGTTTCCACAGAAACCGCTTGTTTATTGCCCGTTAAATTCCGCTTTTTGATTTCCAGATATTTTAGAGAAAATTCTTTTAAATCTCTTGAAACACTTGTCAGCTCCGTTCTTCTGTCGCTAATAAAACTTAATGACTTTCTGGAAATGATATTAGACGCCTCTTTAATTCTGTTGTTTTCAAAAAGCAATTTTTCTTTTAGTAATTCTTTTACCCGAAACTTTGCATCGATGAGCATTTCCTCAAAAGTAACGAAGCAAGAAATCAAAAATTCAGCAACAGCTGTAGGTGTTTTTAATTTTTTATGGGCCACCATATCCGCAACGGATTCGTCTCGCTCATGACCAATTCCGGTTAACACCGGCAAAGGAAATAAAGCAATGGCCTTTCCCAGTTCATAACTATCAAAGGCGCTCAGCTCCACAGATGATCCCCCTCCTCGGGTAATCACCACTGCATCGAACAAATCTTTTTTAGCTGCTATTTTTTCTAAAGCACTCAACACTGATGCAACCGTTTTATCTCCCTGCATCACTGCCGGAAATATTTTTAAGTCGAGATGATAGCCGTAAGGATTATTATTTAACTGATTTACAAAATCTTCATATCCTGCAGCGGTTTCAGAAGAAATCAATGCTACTCGTTGCGGCACCAAAGGAAAATCCAACACTTTGTTTTTATCCATCAAACCCTCCTGCTCTAGGCGATCAACAATTTCTTTCTTCTTTCTCGCCAGCTCTCCCAAAGAATAACTCGGATCAACACCTAAAATATTTAAACTGATGCCATACACGGCATGGTACTGAACTTCCACCAGCAACAATGTTTTCATGCCTTGTTGCAGCGTACTTCCCGTTACCTGAAAAAATTTATTGAGGATATTTTGCAGCTTGAACGACCAGATATTTGCGCGCATTTTGGCCAGCAATGATTTTTCATTTTTCTCCACCAATTCGAGGTAACAATGTCCGCTCCCCTGATTGATATTCATTGCCGCAATCTCCGCCACCACCCATATCTGCCCCATAAAATTACCTTCAATGGCATCTTTAATGTGCAGCGACAATTGGTGTAAAGAAAGAAATTCGTTATTTGAAGATACTTCGCTCATGCCCTTCAAAAATAAGCAGGAAAAGCGCAATCCCTGCGCAAAGTTTTCAACTATGGTAATTCAGTATTAACCGGATTTATATACCTGAGTAGCTTGTAGGAATGCAATAGAAGATGGGTTTCCTATTTAGATTTTTTTCTTTAGTTTTTTAGGATTCTGACGGGTGTCAAAAAATGCAGCTAATTCAATGGAGTTTTTTTCTAAACAATAAAAGACTGTTGTTTGTTTGGTTATAACACATCTTCTGATTTTCTTTTTGTTTGATTCAGGAAAGGCATCAGGCATAGATTGCAATGCAATGATAGACTTATTTACTTTATCAATAAATTTATCAGCAGTGTTTTTATTCCACTTTTCATTAATGAAATCAACGATAGCGAAGAATTGATTTTTGGCACGAGGAGACCAAATGATAGTATGCTTACTCTTCATTACAACAACTACTTGAGTCTGCTTTTAGCTTCTTTCATTACTTTATCATGAGATATTCCTTTGCCTGCATTTAATTCAGCTATTCCCTTTTCAATCTCACCTTGTTGCTCAATTGTGAGAGTATCCCAGAAATCAATGTTGCTGTTGTTTTTTTTTGCATAAGCAAGAAGATTCTTAATAGCAGTAACTAAGTTGACATCATTGACATTGTCCAACTCTGTTCTAATCCAGTTTAATTCAGCTTGAATATTCATAGTGGCAAATTTAACTAAATATATATAATATAGATGTCAAATGCTAGAAAAGAGATAAACTTAACCTTCGTTCTTTGAAGGAAGAAATAAAGCGATTTTCAATCGCATTTGTGATTTAGAATGGACAAAAGAAAAGATTGCGTATCGGCATTGAAAATGCCTGAAAAAAGGATTTCATTTTCCGCTGCGCTAAAATCTGAAATTACCATGCTTGAAAATACTGGGAATGAATCGTTGGCAGAATTATTTAACGGTAGTATCTATAGGTGGCAACACAAAAGACTTTCGAACAAAACCAACACTATTGGGATAGTAACACGTAAAGCCTAATCTAATAGAATCTCTCTTGTTATTTGGTAAAAACTTTATCGTTTGTTCGTTATCAATCAAGTAAACCTCACTTATTCCACTCAAAAAAGAAAAATGCAAGATTCCAGGGAAAGTATTTTTGATATTTAGAGTTGCGGTGTCAATTCTGTTTTTTATAGTAACATCTATCTTCATTTTTTTGAAAAAGAAACTATTAATAGAATCTCCATCAATCAAAGGAGGTGGTGTTTCTAAATTATTAGAAGTATCTGAATAAAAAACAACCCCTTTTTCTTTTCTGATTTTATAATTAATTCTTGAAAGTTCTCCATTATTAGAAACAATGTACATATCTCTTACTAGGCCGTTATTCCAAGTTAAAATGGTTGTTGCTCTACTAAATATTTTCATCGTATCCTCAAAATCCCCCAAGGAATTCACATTATAGTATATGGAATCATTACCAATTCTTGCCACCCTATATGAATTCGCTGTTTGTTCTTTCTCTTTACAAGAAATAAATTGCAAAAATACAAGCCCTAAAAAAATTAGTTTTCTCATTACTATTACATTACTAAATTGCAAAAAAGCACATCCCCGCAGTTTCAAATATGGTGATTTCGGCAGATACAGAAAGATTCAGGAAAACTTCCTAAAACATTTTATCAATCTTCGCCGCAGTTTCCTTTTTAACAGGAACCAAAGGCAAACGAAGAACATTCTCCATCATGCCCAGTTTATGTAGGAAATATTTCACACCGGAAGGATTTCCATCTTCAAAAATAACTTTCATTACCGGCGTTAAAGCAAAATGTGCTTTGCGTGCAGCAGCGAAATCTCCTTTCAAAGCAGCATTAACAATGGCTACAGTTTCTTTAGGGTAAGCATTGGCAATTACAGAAATCAATCCGTGAGCACCGAAAGCCATCATGGGCAAAGCCAAACTATCGTCGCCTGATGTAACCACAAAACCCTCGGGAGCGCCGCACATCATGTCCATACATTGGTTCACATGAGCCGATGCATCTTTCATCGCAATGATGTTTTTAAATTCTTTCGCCAGTTTTAAAGTTGTTTCCACTTCAACCGTTGCACCCGTTCGGGCGGGAACATTGTACAATATAATAGGCAAAGGTGATTTTTTAGCCAGAGCCGCATAGTGTTGGTAGATGCCTTCTTGAGAAGGACGATTGTAAGACGGAGAAACACTCAATAATGCATCAATCCCTTTGAAGTCAGTAGTTTCCAGTTCTTTTAATAATTCCGTCGTGTCATTTCCACCCAAGCCCAATACAACAGGTAATCGGCCATTGTTAACAGCCAGTACCTTCTCCACTACTTTTTTCTTTTCTTCCTTTGAAAGCGTCACAGATTCACCGGTTGTTCCTAAAACCACGAGGTAGTTCACCCCTCCACTGATCACATGATTTACCAATTTCTCCAATGCAGTATAATCCACTTCATTGTTTTTGGTAAATGGTGTTACCAGAGCTACTCCTGTTCCTTTCAAATCAATAGACATACTTATGCTTTATTAATAATGTTCAAATAGTGATCAATGTATCTCAATAAATATCTTAAATCTTTTCCCTCTTCCACCTTAATCATAAAATCAAAACTGGAGCTATATTCCAGCTCCTGTCGGCCAACCTTAAATTTTGCCTGCGACTGACTTACAATATATCTGAAAGGGAAAAAAGCAATAATGCTTGTATCAATCAGGATATCGTAGGGCTCCTCAATAAAATTAACCACCACTTTTCCGGTGGGCTGCAAAAGCAAATTTAAATCCTTTTTTGTAAAATAATCATATTCTAATTTCGGATTTACACCTTCAGGCATTTTCGGCAAATCAAAATATCCTAAAGCCTTCACTGTGAGCTTGTAATCGCGTAAATATTTTACATATTTTTTTACCAGCTCTTCTTCCTCAGGATGATCGGCGCGATAGATTATTCCACAGCTTTTCGCATCGCTCAAACTAACGGGTACTGTTTTTCTTTCAGGGGAAACAGCCGATTTAACAGCCCTTTCCGCCAATTTTTGCCTTATGTCGTTTATAAACCCCATTCCTTAAAACAGAAGGCAAAGGTAAGCATTCATCACAAAAAATAAGCGCTTGTTGATAACCAAAAAAAAACCGCCTCCGATTTCGCGGAGACGGTTTTAAACTTTCGGCCATCAATTATTTGTTTGCCTTGATATACGTTTGTAATTCATCAATGCTGGATTCATACGTGAACACATCATTGATTTTATAATAGTTGTTTTTTTCGGAAGTATGTCCGTAAGCATATTTTGCGAAATCCAGTTTTGATTGCTCAAAGCTGAACAAGCCCATCACCTCTTTAATTTGAGAAACCGACAAACAATTGTTTTCTGTAATTTGTTTGGCCACTTTCATTTTAGAATCTTCAAAGCTTTTAGAAGAGATGGAGCTTTTAGCATCGCTGAAATCGCCATCACTCATCGCCATCATACATCCCGAACCTGAATTACTTATAGTAGTGGTTTGTGTAAGAGATCCATCGGTAACAGGAATTGCATTTTGCGTTGTTTGCTGCTGTGTGTTATCAACAAGAATCACTTCATTATTAGTACTAATCGGATCTGCTGTGGTATTTGTTGTTACTGTAGAAGTGACAGTATTACTTAAATTATTTAAAGCAGTATTTAAAGATCCTCCGTTGATATTTACATTAAATGAAATACCTGTATTGTTTGGTTTAGCTGTATTGCTTTGAGTAGTATTTACTGTATTGGTTGTTGTGGTAGTTGTTGTGGTAGAAGTATTTACCGGTTGCACCTCTGTGTTGCTTACTACTTGCTGATTGCTTTGTGCACCATTCATATTAATGTTTAGGGAAAGTCCGGAATTGTTTGGATTAGCAGAAGTTTGAGTATTGGTATTTATTGTTGTTGTACCTACTCCTGTAGTTCCTTGCACTGCCGTGTTATTTTGTACTGTTTGATCAACAACGGGATCAGCCACTTTTTGCTGAATCAATACCGGATCACTTGAAGTATTTGTATTATTTGAAGTAACCATAGCATCCATAGCTACACTTGTAAATGGAAGAATCTTCCATTCTCCTTTTTTATTTCTCTTTACTTTATATGTATTCTCCATTCCGTCGGTAGCCATTACATTTTTATGAAGCACACCCAAAGCCGGATCGGCAAAAGTTATGAGCACCATTGCACCCGGAGCCTTCACTCCTTCCACCTTCACATTAGCCATTGGTGTTGAATTCACTTTTACACCATTCATACTCACATAAAAAAGTTCACCGAATTCAGTAAAAAAAACCACATTTCCCTGAGAGAAAGCGGTCATTCCAACAAACATTAAAAGAGTAAATATTTTGCTTTTCATAATATAGAGTTTTGTTATTTTTTTCTTTCCTAAGCTAACATTATACCAAATTTATTCAATAGGGTTCTGCCGGCTCTTTTATTTTTTTGAAAAAGAAGCTTGCAAGGCCTACTTTAACTTACAAATTGATTAATTTCACATTTAAAATAATGCCATGCAAAAAATATTAGTCCCTATCGATTTTTCATCTTATTCCTACAATGCATTGGGAGTAGCGGCGGATATAGCGAGAAAAGCGAAGGCAGAAATACATTTACTGCACATT
Organism: Flavobacteriales bacterium; assembly: GCA_023251095.1. Taxonomy (GTDB): domain Bacteria; phylum Bacteroidota; class Bacteroidia; order Flavobacteriales_C; genus JAHEZL01. The sequence continues at coordinate 107,433 of JAHEZL010000012.1, read as the reverse complement.
TTAGAAGCTCCGGCCACAGAAAGTAATGACGAAATTAATAAAAAGTTTCTGGAAATTGTGGAATTAAAAAGTCTGGCCGGACTTAAATTGATAGATGCCGTAAAAATCGACTCCATTACACAAGGCATCCAGCATTACGCCGATAAAAATAATATTGAGCTGATTGTGATGGGAAGTCACGGACAGCGACAAAACCACCAACACATCTACGGAAGCAACACTGATAACGTGATGAGAAGTTCTTCCCTGCCGCTTTTAATTGTAAAAGAAAGCACTCCCGATTTCAGCATCAACACCGCTGTTTTCAGTTCTAACTTTTTCAACGAAGCGAATGTCGCTTTCAAAAAAATCAAAGCGCTGTTAGATGTTTACAATCCCGAAATACATTTATTGAAAGTGGTCACGCCGGCGAATTCAGAAACTCCGGAATACAGCACCCGACTCATGGAAGATTTCGCTGCTTATAATAACTTAAAAGGTTATTGCTGCAGAATCGTGAAAGCAAAATCGGTGGAAGAAGGCATCAACGCCTATTGCGATGAAGCCACTCCCGAGCTGCTCATTATGGAAACTCATGGAAGAAGCGGGCTATCCCACTTTTTATTCGGAAGCATCAGCGAAGACATTGTGAAAAAACGACAGCAACCTGTACTGACCTTAAAAATTGAGGACAGCGAAGTAAAACCAGATATTATTTTCCCGGCCTAATCCGGATATTATTTTCAGCATGTCGGAAAACCTCGATCCAAAAAAATTCATCATCATCAAAGGTGCACGTGTGCACAACCTCAAAAATATTGATGTAGTGATTCCCCGCAATAAACTGGTGGTGATTACTGGTTTGTCGGGATCGGGAAAATCATCATTGGCCTTTGATACCATTTATGCGGAGGGACAAAGACGCTACGTAGAAAGCTTATCGTCCTACGCCCGTCAGTTTTTAGGCCGCATCAACAAACCCGATGTGGATTACATCAAAGGTTTGTCGCCCAGCATCGCGATTGAACAAAAAGTAACCACTAAAAATTCACGCTCATCGGTTGGTTCAAGCACCGAAATTGCCGAATACCTAAGAATTCTCTTTGCCCGCATCGGAAAAACCTTTTCTCCCGAATCGGGAACAGAAGTGAAAAAACACAATGTTCAGGATGTTATTCTCTTCATTAAAAAGCACAAAGGGAAAAGAGGTTTACTGCTTGCTCCTGTTTCCGCAGGAGAAACTTCTGTGGAAGATTTTTTGAAAAACCTCATTAAAGAAGGATTTGAAAGAATTAAAATAAAAAAGGAAATAGTAAAAGCTTCTGAAGTACTAACTAATAAAGAACTGCTGAAACAAGCCAATGACATATTGGTCGTGATTGATAGATTCTCTGCTTCCGACGACGATGATTTTTTATCGCAGATTGAAGATTCCATTCAAACGGCTTTCCAGATTGGAAATGGTTATTGTGAAATTGAAATTCACGACGACAAAATAATTTCCGAAAAATTTTCCAATGTATTTGAGGCCGACGGGATAAAATTCACCGAACCGAATCCTCATTTTTTCAATCCCAACAGTCCGCTCGGCGCTTGTCCGAAATGCGAAGGCTTCGGTCAGGTTTTGGGGATTTCAGAACAACTGGTTATCCCAAATCCTAATCTTTCCGTTTACGAAGACGCTGTTGCCTGCTGGAAAGGCGACAAGATGAGCGAATGGAAAATCAAGCTGATCAACTCTGCCGAAAAAGCAGATTTCCCCATCCACCGCCCTTACAACGAACTCAATGAAAAAGAGAAAAACCTGTTGTGGAACGGCTGTAAACATTTCAAAGGCATTCACCAGTTTTTTCAATATGTAGAAAGCAAACTCTATAAAATTCAATACCGAGTAATGCTGGCACGCTACCGTGGTCGCACCGCTTGCATGGATTGCAAAGGCAGCAAACTGCGCAAGGAAGCATCATGGGTGAAGGTAAACGACAAAAATATTCTGGAGCTGATGTCGGCTCCTATTCATGAATTGCAATCTTTTTTCGACAATATTAAATTGCATAAGAACGACGCCATTATTGCCAAAAGATTACTGGAAGAAATTAAAAATCGCTTGCACTATTTAATGGATGTTGGTTTGGGATATTTAACCCTGTCGCGACCGTCACACACTTTATCAGGCGGCGAATCACAAAGAATTCATCTGGCTACTTCGCTTGGTTCTTCTCTCGTCGGATCGATGTATGTTTTGGACGAACCCAGCATTGGCCTTCATTCCAGAGATACCCAACGCCTGATTAAAGTATTGAAATCCTTACGCGATTTAGGCAACACTGTAATTGTAGTAGAGCACGATCCCGATATTATGAAAGAGGCCGATTACCTCATTGATATCGGTCCGATGGCCGGAACCAATGGCGGTGAAATTGTTTTTGCAGGAACACACAAAGAATTACTGTCGGCTAAAAAAAGTTTAACCACTCAGTATTTATCAGGAAAATTATCCATCCCTACTCCTAAAGAAAGAAGAAAGTGGAAATATAAAGTTGTAGTGGAAGACGCCACAATGCACAATGTGAATAAAGTAAATGTGGATCTTCCGCTCGAAGTACTCACCGTGATTACAGGCGTTAGCGGATCAGGTAAATCAACCCTGATTCAGGACATCGCTTACAAAGAAGTGCTAAACCACATCAACAAAATTCCTTCGGGAAGCAACGGAAAAGTAAGCGGAGACATTCATCGTTTAAAAGGTATTGAGTTCATTGATCAGAATCCTATTGGAAAATCCTCGCGATCCAACCCCGTTACTTTCTTAAAAGCATACGATGATATAAGAGGTATATTTTCTGAATTGCCGCTTTGTAAAGCCCGCGGATATAAACCTTCCCATTTCTCTTTCAATGTTGACGGCGGAAGATGTGAAAAGTGCGAAGGAGAAGGAACAGTAACCATATCCATGCAATTTATGGCCGATGTGAATTTACTTTGTGATGAATGCAACGGCAAACGCTTTAAAGAGGAAATTTTAGAAGTAAAATACCGCGACAAAAACGTCAATGATATTTTAAACTTAACGGTAGATGAAGCATTAATTTTCTTCAAAAGCAATGCTCCAAAAGAAGGACGCAGTACTCCCGACCAGAAAATTGTAAATAAATTATTGCCTTTGCAGGAAACCGGATTGGGTTATATCACCCTCGGGCAATCCTCCAGCACCCTCAGCGGTGGCGAAGCGCAACGCATCAAGCTCGCATCTTTTTTAGCTAAAGGAGCCGCTGCCTCCTCTACCCTTTTTATTTTTGATGAGCCCACAACAGGTTTGCATATCCACGATATTCGTAACTTGCTGCTGGCATTTGAGCAATTGATTGAAAATGGTAATTCATTGTGGCTGATTGAACACAATATGGAAGTTATAAAATGTGCCGATTGGATCATTGACGTTGGTCCGGAAGGCGGTGAAGACGGCGGACAAATTGTTTTTCAGGGTACTCCCGAGGACATGGTGAAGAAAGGAAAAACACATACTTCCGGATTTTTAAAACAAACTATTTAAAAGAAAAAGATATGGAGCAGAAGGTGACATTTAAAAGCATAAAGAAGGATCAGTATCTGGAATACACGAACGAAAAAACTTCTTTCAAATTAAAGTATGAACATGGCGACGACGATGTTTTACTGGCATTGATCATCGTTCCCGAAGATGCCGACTGGGAACACGATACCCAAACCCGGATATCGGAGAAGCGCAGCATTCTGGAATTTATAGGTGCCGAATTCGTGGAAAGACAAGCTCCCGGAGGCGAATATCAAATCACCGATTGTTATATTAAGATATTCAGAGATTAGTAAATTGAACTTTTATATCTTTGGTTTATGTCAACAAAAAAAATAGCTGTTTTCGCCGGAACTTTTGATCCTATTACCCTGGGTCATATCAGCGTAATTGAACGCGGACTTTCCCTTTTCGATGAGATCATTATCGGCATTGGTCGCAACTCCAATAAAGAAGGCTATTTCCCACTGGAACAACGCTTGAAATGGATCAAAAAAATATTTCAAAACAATCCTAACATCAAAGTCCTTACTTACGAAGGTTTAACCATTGATTTCTGTAAATCGGTAAATGCCGGTTTTATTTTAAGAGGACTAAGAGACGGGAAAGATTTTGAATATGAACGCAGCTTAGGCATGATGAACCATGCGATTGCACAAGACATTGAAACCATTTATTTAGTAACCGAACCACAATACTCAGCAATAAATTCCATCATCATTCGTGATATCTTAAAACACGGAGGCGACGCCAGTCAGTTCCTCCCTAAAGAGGTAAATGAAGATGTATAGAAGTATCAGTATACTGTTTCTTTTATTTGGATTTCGTGCATGGGCAACCGATGCGACTATAGTTTGCGATAAATCTTCCTTCGTTAATCAACCCTTCAGAATAGATATTGTCACCGATTTTTTAACCGAACAAAAAGAAGCTGTTTATGCCGGTGTCACTGATGAAAAAGGTAGTTTTACTGCTGCTTTCGATATCAAGGAAGTGAAAATGATTTTTGTTGTTTTAGGAAAATCAAAACGCACTTTATTTGCCGAACCGGGAAAACAATACACTGTTTTTATCCCGCCTTTAAATCCGCGATTAGTAAAGGAAGAAGGTTATTTAGCCAAAGATGTTCAACCCTTCCGTTTGAAAAATGAAGACACTACCGAACTCAATTTTTTAATTGATAAAGTCGACAGGGCCGTTAATGAATTCATCAGTAAACACAAGCAAAACCTGTATTACGCGAAGGGTCCGAAACTGATTTTAAACTTCATCGCTCAACTGGAAAAACTCAACAAATACGAGAATCCTTATTTCAAACAATACCTCAAATACACCATCGGCACCTTTGATGCCATGCTGCAAAAAAACCATCCGGAAAATATCCGAAAAAAATATTTCGCAGCACAGCCCGTCGATTTGAACAACATACAATATGTAGGGATGTTCAAAAACATTTACCGTGGTTACTTTAAGTTTGATCTGGCCAACGATGATAAAAGCAACATCATTTATCTCATCAACGCAAAAAAATACTCTGAAATTCTTAAAACAGTTTCTCCCGGAAACCCATACAATCCTGAACTTTCTTCCTTAATACTCATCAATGGTTTGCTGGAGCTGCAAAACAATCCGGCTTATAACGAAAAGGCGATGAGCGGCCTTCTCGACTCTGTTATTGCTCACTCCGAAAACAGCGATCTTCACCGAATGGCTTTAGATGTAAAAAGTTTGATGTTCCATTTACAACCCGGAACAGCTGCGCCTGAAATTATTTTACAGGACAAAGGCAAAGAAGAATTTAAACTGAGTGCGCATCAAGGCAAATATGTATACCTGAGTTTCTTTAAAGTATGGGACAAAGGCTACGAAGAAGAAATGAAAGTATTGAGTTACCTGCAAACACGCTACGCCAAAAATCTTGAAATTATTAGCATTTCCACCGATTACGATCAAAAACTCTACGAGCAATTCATTCAGCAAAACCAATACACCTGGCCCATTCTGCATTACCAGAAAAATGAAGACGTGCTAATCAATTACCGTATTGAGGATATCCGTGTAGAGAACTACGAAAGAAACCAAACTACACAGTGGATACTGATCAGTCCCGACGGGAAAATTGTTTATTATCCTGCTAAAAGTCCTTCTCAGGGCTTTGAATATCAGTTGAAACGATTGATTGAGGGGTAAAACTTCTACAATCCGCATTCCAAGTGTTCCCCCAGTACGTCATTGCGAAATTTTTGTACTCAAAAATGAAGCAAACTTATAGTGGTTCAGTAAATAAGAAGTACGTAATGAGTTTGCTTCATTTTTGAGTACAAAAATTTCGCAATGACGTAGAGAGTAATGACGTACTGGAGAGAATCAACTCTTTATCAAATATATCCCCAACAAATCCTTTATCGAAGGATAAGTATTCGCCAACACTTCTTTCATCCCTTCTGCATCCACCCATTTTACAATAGAAATATCTTCTTCAGTCTGCGGTTTCATCGTCCCTGAAAAGTCCGTTGTCATCTCAAACCAGTAAGTAGTTTTTAAAATTCTCTGCCCTTTCAAGGTGTAAGTATGTAAAACTTCAGGAAGTTTATCAACAATTTTGAGTGCCGTTACCCCACACTCCTCTTCCACCTCTCTCAAGGCCGATTCTTCTTTTGATTCGCCCTCTTCCATTTTCCCTTTTGGCAAATCCCATTTTCCAAGACGATAAATCACTAAAATTTTGTCGTCTTTTTTTACTATTCCACCGGCCGCCGCTATTGGTTTGTAGAAGGAATTGAACTCTTCCCATATTTTCTCAATATCGTTGGACACAATTTCCAATCCGCTTGAAAAAGTACCATCTTCCATTTTTTCAATAATGGTTAGTAACTTTTTTTTTGATTCTTCCCCGTTGACTTCCAGCAAATTCAATGTTGAAAACCTTTGTGGTGAAAAAATCAGGGGTTTATCGTTAATAAAAACTTTATACATTTGCGATTATGGTGTTTAATAAAGATGCAGCGTCCAAAGTTGCGGAATATCTATTACAAGTCAAAGCGATAAAGCTTCAACCGAATGATCCCTTCACTTGGGCATCCGGATGGAAATCTCCTATATACTGCGACAACAGAGTAACCTTATCTTATCCTAAAATCAGAACTTACGTTCGTCAGCAATTGGCGAGCGCGGTGATTGAAACTTTTGGCAAACCCGATGTAATTGTTGGTGTTGCTACTGGCGCAATCGCTCAGGGAGCTTTGGTAGCACAGGATTTAGGTGTTTCTTTCGCCTATGTTCGTTCGGCTCCGAAGGACCACGGATTGGGAAATATTATTGAAGGTGTGGTGAATTCCGGACAATCAGTAGTAGTGATAGAAGATTTGATTTCTACAGGAAAAAGTAGTTTAAAAGCTGTTGAATCGCTGCGTGCAGCAGGAGCAACAGTATTGGGAATGGCAGCAATTTTCACTTATGATTTTGATGTGGCGCACAAAGCCTTCAAAAAAGAAAAATGTGATTTGGTAACACTTTCCGATTACGATGTGTTGATTCAACAAGCTGTTAAGTCAGGATATATCACCGAATCCCAGCAGGATTTAATCAAATCATGGAGAATGAATCCTGAAAGCTGGGGGAAATTAATAGAAAAATAATGACCTCAATTCAAACCGATAAAAAAGTAATCAACGCTCCTGCGGGAACCGTTTTTACTTTTCTGGCAAACCTTAACAACTTCAATCAGTTGCTTCCTGCCGACAAAGTTGAAAAATGGGTAAGCTCCGAAACGGAATGCTCTTTCAGCATTAAAAAAATGGCAGCTATCGGTTTAAAATTACAAGACAAAACAGAACCTTCTTTGGTGCATTTAATCTCTACAGATATTTCTCCGATAAAATTCAATTTAAAATGCATCATCACTCCTTTGAGCGACACTACCTGTGAGACTTACATGGACTTTGAAGGTGACATTAACATGTTTATGGAAATGGTTGTAAAAGGACCGCTCACGCAGTTTTTCAATTACAACATGCATAAATTACAGGAGATTTATAAATAAAGAAATTGTATTTCTTTAAATCCGAATAACACCTCTTCCCCATTCACCAGCATTTTTAGTTTCCCTGAATCGTCAACGCCTGTAATGGTGCCTTTAAACTCCTGCTCTCCCCTCAAAAAAGAAAGTTCTTTATTCAATCCGAACAAATGTTTAAGGTAATTTTCTCTGATCAGAACCTCATTTAAAATGGGTTGGTAAAATTCCTCCAGATGTTTGCCCAAATGATCTATCAGATCCAGCGTTTCACTTCTTTGAGAACCTATAAAAGCAAAATTTTCAATGGCTATGGAAGTAGCGTGAGCAAGCTCTCCGGGAAATATTTTTGAGTTCACATTCACTCCTATCCCAATCACCGAATGATCAATCGCAGCACCCCTCAGCACATTTTCAATCAAAATACCACACACTTTTTTCTGTCCGATTAAAATATCATTGGGCCATTTAATGCTCACCTCCTTATTCACATTGGATTTCACGTAATTAAACACAGCATTACACACCACCATATTCAGCAAAAACTGCTTTTGAACGGGGAACGATCCGGGGTAAAAAACACAACTTAAAGCAATGTCTTTTTCATCGCCGGTGAACCACGAAGCACCAACTTGTCCGCGACCCTGAGTTTGCTTTCTCGTCCAAACCGCTAAATTCTGTCCGCTCACCTCCTTGCAAAGTCGTTTCGCCTCCGCACTGGTGGAAGCCACCTCATTTATCTCTAAAACCCTTGTGAACACAGCGTTACTCATAAACAATGTTAATTTTCAAAAGCCTTTAAATCGGTGAAAAAAGTATTGATTTATTTCCTTACTTTTGAACGTAAATATAAAATCATTTTTCAATGGCCGGAAAAGCTACAGGGAGCACCAAAAAAGTTAAGGCAAAAGTTACGGTTAAAAAGTCGAAAACGGAAGCAACAGCTAAACCAAAGACAAAAGTAAAAAGCGTAAAGCCAAAAGCCGAAAAAAAACCGGTAAAAAAAGTTAGTACCAAAAAAGCCGCTGCTCCTAAAAAAGCAGTCGCAAAAAAAGAAAGCGTTAAAAAGAGTCCATCTCAAATGCTAAGCGACCTAGTTGTTGCAGGAATGGAAGAAATGAAAGCGCTGGATATCGTAGTTATCGACTTAAGAAAAATACAAAACTCAGTTTGCGACTTCTTTGTTATTGCCAGCGGAAACTCCAGCACGCACGTTGATGCGATTGCCGGAAGCCTGGAAAAAGAAGTGAAACAAACCACAGGTGAATATCCATGGAAAAGAGAAGGATTCAGTAACTCGGAATGGATCTTAATAGATTACGTTTCTGTTATTGCTCACGTTTTTCAGCAACACACCAGAGAATTTTACAACCTTGAAGATCTGTGGGCCGACGCCGCGATCACTAAAATTGAAAACAAAGATTAATTAAAAAATATTACAGAATTATGTCATCAGCCAAAATACCTAAAAAGCCAAAAATGAATTTCCCGATACAGTGGATTTTCCTTTTGGTAATCGGATTGATCTTCATGTATCAGTTTTATGATATGCCGGGCGGCCCTAAAGAACTTGGGTTCTCCGAATTCAAAAAAGACGTGCTTGAAAAAGGCAAAATCAAAAAAATGGTGATCGTTAAACTCGACGAAAAACTTTTTGTAGAGGCTTACCTTAACGATTCTATACTGGCGACTAAAGAAGTTAAAGCCGATAGTAAAATATCGCAAAAAGGTCCGCAATACACTTTTGATATTTCTTCAGCCGATGCCTTCATGAAAGAAGTGGATACTTACAATGCAAAGGCTTTACCTAAAAACATAGTGAATGTCGACAATGAAAACCGTGAACATTCTTTCCTTGAAAGTATTTCAGGAATCTTGCTGATGCTGGGTATTATGGCTGTTTTCTGGATTTTCATGATGCGCAGAATGGGCGGCGGCGGCGGTCCGGGCGGACAAATTTTCAACATCGGTAAATCACGTGCAACCCTTTTTGATAAAGACGCTAAAGTAGATATTACCTTTGCTGACGTTGCCGGATTGGAAGAAGCTAAAGTAGAAATTAAAGAGATTGTTGATTTCTTGAAACACCCTAAAAAATATACTGAACTCGGTGCTAAAATTCCAAAAGGTGCTTTATTGGTAGGACCTCCGGGAACAGGAAAAACCTTATTGGCCAAAGCCGTTGCCGGTGAAGCCAAAGTTCCGTTTTATTCTTTATCAGGTTCGGATTTCGTGGAAATGTTTGTAGGGGTTGGTGCTTCAAGGGTGCGCGACTTATTCAAACAAGCCAAAGAAAAAGCGCCTTGTATTATTTTCATTGATGAGATTGATGCTATTGGTAGAGCACGCGGGAAAAATCCTGCACAAGGCGCCAATGACGAAAGAGAAAACACACTCAATCAGTTATTAACTGAAATGGATGGTTTCGGTACCAACAGCGGAATTATCGTGCTGGCTGCTACCAACAGAGCGGATATTCTCGACAGAGCATTGATGCGTGCCGGACGATTCGATCGTATGATTTACGTAGACATGCCGGATTTGAACGAGCGAAAAGATATTTTCAAAGTGCATTTGAAACCAATCAAAATCGACAGTACTGTTGAAGTTGAATTTTTGGCCAAACAAACTCCGGGCTTCTCGGGCGCTGATATCGCTAACATATGTAACGAAGCGGCTTTAATCGCTGCCCGTACCAATAAATCAACCGTAGGCAAACAGGATTTCCTCGATGCTGTTGACCGTATCATTGGCGGATTAGAAAAGAAAAATAAAATCATCACTCCAAAGGAAAAAGAAACCATTGCTTACCACGAAGCTGGTCACGCTACAGTGAGCTGGTTCATGCGTCACGCTTCACCTTTATTAAAAGTGACTATCGTACCGAGAGGTCGTTCACTGGGTGCTGCATGGTATCTTCCTGAAGAAAGACAAATCACTACGAAAGATCAGATCTTTCACGAGATGTGTGCTGCTTTAGGCGGTAGAGCTGCCGAGCAAATTGTATTTGGTGAAATTTCAACAGGTGCTTTGAGCGACTTGGAAAAAGTAACGAAACAAGCCATGTCTATGATTGTTGTTTATGGTTTAAATGAAAAAATTGGTAACGTTAGCTATTACGATTCATCAGGCGCAAACGAATACGCACTCACTAAACCTTATAGTGAGCAAACTGCTGAAACCATTGATGAAGAGGTTCGCAAAATCATTGAAGAAGCTTATACAGTAGCCAAAGATATTTTAACCAAACACAAAGAATCTTTAGGGAAACTAGCAAGATTACTCCTTGAAAAAGAAGTGATTTTCAAAGAAGATTTGGAAGCAATTTTCGGTACCCGTCCGGGTGAAGAAAGTGCGGAAGAAAAGAAAGAAGACGTTGAAAAAAGAATCAACGAAAAAGTAGCAGAACAAGAGAAGAAAGAAAGTGAAGCGCCGAAAGCTGCTGCTGAAGAACCTTCTTCAAAAGAGGAAAAAGAAAAAGCGGAAGAGAACAAAGACGACAAAAAACCACCCCTTCAAATTAATTTAGATTTTTAATTTGAAGAGCAATCTTTCACAACGAGCAACTACCGGTGTTTTATTTGTACTGGTTCTGCTAAGCGCCATGTGGTTCAGCTTTGCGACATTTGCTGCGTTGTTTGGTGTGATTGCTTTGATTGGATTAAATGAGTTTTACGGACTCTTTAAAAACTCAGTGATTCAACCCAACAGGATTCTCGGATTGGTTATCGGCGCGCTTGCTTATTGCTCTTTTATCGCTTACACACTCAATCACAATTACATGGCCTGGGCTTCATTTTCTATTCCGCTGGTGGTGTGGATTTTTATTGCCGAGTTGTATAGAAAAACCGATCAGCCCTTTACCAATATCGCTCTCACCATTTCAGGAATCGGCTATGTGATTCTGCCTTTCGGCTTTTTGCTTGTGGCCAATTTTGAAGAAACAAAAAACTTAACCTTAGCCACCAGAGAATTTGATGTAGCTTTTTCTTTTTTCTTCATGCTATGGGCCAATGATACCGGTGCTTATTTCTCGGGAACCAAATACGGAAAACACAAACTCTTCGAAAGAATTTCCCCTAAAAAATCGTGGGAAGGATTTATTGGCGGTGCCATCGCTGCTTTAATTATCGGCTACGTTTGTCATTTAATCTTCCAAAGCTATAACCTCGGTTTCTGGCTGTTGATGGCTTTAACAGTGGTGATCTTCGGAACACTTGGCGACCTTGCCGAATCGATGCTGAAGAGAAGTCTGGGCATTAAAGATTCAGGCACTATTCTTCCCGGTCACGGTGGAATTTTAGATCGTTTCGACGGCTTGCTTTTAGCAGCCCCAATGGTTTATTTTTTAATTAAAATATATTCTGTTTTCTATTAATGCATTCAATCGCATGAAGAAGATCTTACTCGTTTTAGCATTCATCATCAGCTCTTTTTGCGAGTTGGCAGCTCAGGATTCAACGGCGCTTTCCTTTAACGCTCAAGTCAATCCAAATAATTTATTGTCTGTTTCTTATAAAGCAGGAGGTCATTCCAACGGATACGCCTTTACTTACTATCGTTTTATAAAAGGTGATTTTAAAGGATGGTACTTTCCTTATTCTTTATCGTTGGAAAACATTTCTGTGATGGCCAATGGCATCAGTGAACTTAATGGCTACCCAACACCCGGACCTAATTTCATAGTGCCGGGAATTTCCGCAATGAAAAACGTAGGAACCAATTTATGGATCAATATAGGTTTGCAAATTCCTTTGGGAGTGGAAGTATATAACAATCCATCGAGTCTGGTCAGTCAAAACATTTATCATCCTATTGTAGGATTATCCCCCATTCAGGAAATATTTTTTATTCCAAGAACCACCTACGGATTGATATTAGGAGTAGGCATTTTCGAAAGAATTACCAATGCTTACAAATATCAAAACGACATAGGATTACAAGTAGAATTGGGATTGAAATTTTAATTTCTATTTTTACGCCCACATCAAAAAATTAAAACAAACACATGATACACAGAGAAGGAATTCCAACCATCATCATCACTTTACTAGTTGCAGGATTGGTAGTTTTTAGCGCGCTTTATTTCACCTGCTGGCCTATCGTTCATTATCTGGCCTATGCCATTGCTGCATTTTTGCTGGTGTTGGTTTTGCAATTCTTCAGAAATCCGAAAAGACTTACAACACTCAATGATTCTTTGGCTATTGCTCCCTGCGATGGAAAAGTAGTGGTGATTGAGGAAACTGTTGAAACCGAATATTTCAAAGACAAACGCATTCAGGTGTCTATTTTCATGTCGCCCATCAACGTACACGTAAACAGAAATCCCATCAGCGGAATTGTGAAATACGTGAAATACCATCCCGGAAAATATTTAGTAGCGTGGCATCCAAAAAGCTCAACGGAAAATGAGCGCTCTACCTTAGTAATTCAAAATACGAACGGAAAAGAAGTACTCTTCCGTCAAATTGCCGGTTTCCTTGCCCGACGCATCGTTTACTACTCTAAAGAAGGCGACAAAGCGGTGCAAGGCGGTGAATTCGGATTCATAAAATTCGGTTCCCGTGTAGATTTATTTTTCCCGCTCGGCACAGAAATCAAAGTTAAAATTGATGATGTGGTGAAAGGCGGGATTAGTACTATTGCGGAGTTTAAATAACTCCTCCTTACTTTTTCCTTGATGAAAAAGTAACAAAAAATCAAGCGCCAAGATATGCTTCAGCGCGCGTCGCGAAATTTTTTATCCGTCGGTGACGGAAAAATTTCGCTCCCGCCACCGCTGGCCCGCATCTTGGCTCAGGCCCCCGCACGAAGTTAGCGACCATTTCCTGAAACTTACTCTGTATTCGTCATTGCTTCAATTTTTGTACTCAAAAATTGAAGCAATCCCATACAACTAAAACCACAAAGGAACATGCTTATCAAACTCCACCATTATTCCATATAGCCTCTCGCCTAATATGTCTTTTTGAATGGCTTTTGATTTTTGTTCATACTCCCAAAACACTTTACCGTGCTCGGCTTTCTGATAATTAAAATCGAAAGGACGGGTTTTTATTTGATAGAGATACAAACTAACGCCGCTAAATAATATGAGCGTTGAAATGATGCGCGCATTGAACTTTACATAAGAGCGGACAATTAAAACAAGCGCATTGATCAGGATCACACTGAGTATAATTAAAAACAAATCGTAATTGTTCCACCACCATATTTCTCCTGTTCCGCCAAAGTAAACACCGCTTGGCCAAAAGAAATTCACGCCACCCCAGGCATACGTTGGTGTAGGCATATCTTCCAGCAAGTGCACGCAAAAACCAAGAAAGAAAGCCAGCATAATATATCTGCTGTCGTAAAAAGATTGCTTAAAAGTTTTCTCTTTTCTTTTAAAAAGATAAATGACACATCCTATCAAACCCGCAATGAGCGCGGCAGCCGTCAGTGAATGCAAAAAAGCATGATGCGAATACCAGCGTTTGCTATGGTAAATCTGAAAGCCCGGCATATCCAGCTCAAAAAACTTCCCGAAGGTAGTATCAAACTGACTCCAGTGCGACAGCACATCAAAATCAGGAAATCCGCCACCCAAGGCCCCACTAAATAAAATCACCGCCTTGTGTTTTTTTGAAACTTTTGAAAAAGAAACGATAACGGTACTTATCGCTAATCCCGATAAAATATGTGATAGAAGATCCATAGGAAGAGTTTTGTGTGAAACTTTAATCCTTGTAATAATATTGTTTCTGATAAAACTTTTAAAATTTAAAAAATGTACTTCAGATAATGGGCCGCTAACTTCGTGCGGAGGCCCGAGCTAAGAGGCGAGCGTGTGTGAGGGTTTTCGTGCGATGGCAGCATCTCTTAGCTCTTGATTTTTTGTTACTTTTTCATCAAGGAAAAAGTAAGAAGAGAGAAGACACTATTTACTTAAATACCTCCTATACAACTCCGCGCACGCCATTGCATCACTCAACGCATCATGATGATTGAGGGTAATCCCCTGCTCTTCGCAAACCACAGCCAATCCTTTTTTATAAATTTTGTAAGTGCATTGTCGCTCATAAACAACCGAGGCCAAATCATAAAAAGCCAACACCTGCTTCAGACAAGAACAATCAAACGACGCGTTGTGCGCCACCAAAACCTGATCTTCAATAAATACTTTTATGTGTCCCCACACCTCTTCAAAGGTTGGCGCATCGGCAGTTTTATCAGGACTAATTCCGTGTACTTTAATATTCCAATAGGAGTAAAAATTGCCCGGCGGACAAATCAACTGATTGATCGTTTTCACCACTTCGCCACCTTCTACCCTCACCAATCCTATCTGACAAATACTGGAACCCTTTTGATTAGCAGTTTCAAAATCTATGGCGGTGAAATCATTCATTAGATTCTAAATTTAATATTTTAATTTGCAAGCATGAAAATCAAGAAAATTGAAATTTATCCATCGCCGATAAAACTAAAAGAGCCCTTCATCATCTCCTTAGGAAAACACGAATATGCCGAAAATATAATCGTTCTTATTAAAACCGATGATGGGCTGACAGGCTTCGGAGAATGCTGTCCGTTTAAAACCATCAATGGTGAAAGCATGGAATCGGGCGTTGTGGTGGGAAAATATCTGGCGCAAAATTTACTCGGTAAAAATCCACTGGATATCGCCGCTTGCTCCGCCGTTATGGATGCTACAATTTACGGAAACTCCAGCATCAAAAGTGCTTTTGACATTGCGCTATATGATATCGCCGCACAACACGCACAACTTCCACTCTATGCTTTTTTGAGAGGGAAAAACAATAAAATTCTTCTAACCGATTATACCATCAGCATTGATAACGCTGATAAAATGGCCGCCGATGCTCAAAAAATTATTGCAGCAGGATTTCAAATCATCAAAGTAAAATTAGGCGGTACAAAAGAACAGGATATTGAACGCATCAAAAACATACGCGAAGCCATCGGTAATGAAATTCCTTTACGAATTGATGCTAATCAAGGCTGGAAAGCCGAAGAAGCTCTTGATATCTTAACGGCTTTGGCTCCTTACAACCTTCAACATTGCGAAGAACCGATTCCGCGCTGGGATTTTATGGAACTGCCCCGAATAAAAAAAGAGAGTCCGATCTCCATCATGGCCGACGAATCCTGCTGCGATCATCACGACGCCAAACGCCTCATTGCGCTATCGGCCTGCGATCAGTTTAATGTGAAACTGGGAAAATCATCAGGAATATTTAAAGCCTTAAAAATCATTCAACTGGCCGAGGCTGCCGACATTAAAATGCAAGTAGGCGGTTTTCTGGAATCGCGTTTGGCCTTTACCGCCTCCGCACATCTGGCTTTGAGCAGCAACAATATTATTCACTTTGATTTCGATTCTCCATTGATGCTCAAAGAAGATTATGTGCTTGGCGGAATACTTTACAATTCCAAAGGAGAAATCACTGTGCCTGAAACAAGCGGATTAGGCGCCAGTGTTGACGAAAACTATTTAAAAGCACTCAAAAAAACAGTGATTGAATAAGTCTCAAAACACAGTTATTCACCGCCATTTGTGATTAACTTAATTTGTGCTGCACAAAATTTCTTCCTATTATTATTTTGCAATTCGGATACATCGGGCAACTTGATACTACACAACAACGTCTAAACGATGTATTATATAAAGATGGGATAAAATGGGAAAGATGAAAAAAGGGATTATAACGCTTGCTCTTGTTGGCTGTGCTGCTGTGCTAAGCGCACAAAACGTAATCGATCAAAACAAATTAAAACAAGGTCACTGGGTTTTCCTGAACAAAGACAAGGCAAAAAAATTGCCGGGTTACGGCGACGATCAAAAAGTGGAGGAAGGCGATTACGTCGACAATCTTAAAAACGGAAAATGGCTCCACTATTTCAACAACGATAAAGTTAAAGAACAACTCACCTTTCAGAAGAATTTACCTAACGGTCCGGCTGTTTTTTATTACCCTAACGGAAATAAAAAAGAGGAAGGAACCTGGAAAAGCGGACAATGGATAGGAGCATATAAATTCTACTACGAAAACGGTCAGCCGGCAAGCGAATGGAACTACAACAACCAAGGCTCACGAACGGGTGAACAAAAATACTATTACGAAAACGGGAAAATAAGAATCAGCGGTGAATGGGTGAACGGAAAAGAAAATGGCACCATCAAAGAGTATTATGAAAACGGAGATTTGAAATCTGAAAAAACCTACGCAAATGGAGAAATGAATGCGAAGGCCACAAAAGAATACGACAGAAAAAATCCGATCAACAACACTGCTTCCGAAACTAAATTAGAAACAAAAGAAGTTCCCGCCGACCAAAACGCTGCCAAAGAAAAATTTAAAGTCGGCAACTTTGACGGCAACGGACTATATCAATTGAAAGACAGAGAAGGAAGAGTGGCACGTGAAGGCATGTTTGAAAACGGAGCCTTGATCGACGGAAAGGTTTTTCAGTATGGTACTAACGGTAAATTAATTAAAACAATGTTCTACAAAGGCGGAAAAGTTGTACAAGTAGAAAATCAAGAGTAATTAAGTACCACAATACGTTTTATATCCTTTACCCCCATCTTCAGGCGGATTTTGGTACTTAGCGAATTCCTTTTTAAATTGATAAGGATCCGATACCGCAGCCAGCAATTCATTTAAAAGCGACAAATCATTTTCATGAGCGGCAGTTTGCAAAGCCTCCTCTAACCTATGATTTCGCGGAATAACAACAGGATTGGTTTTTCGCATCAATTCAAAAGAAGCTTTGCTGTTTTCACTCTCCCTTCTTTTGCGCCAGAGCTCATACCACGATTTAAATTCATTGTTTTGATATACAGCATCATTTAAAAATTCTTCATACTCCAAAGCATTAAAAGTATTGATATAATCGGCACCACGATCCTGCATCCACAATAATAAAGTGCTAATGAGTTTTTCATCATTCTCTTCCTCAGTCATCAATCCCAATTTATTCCGCATCATCCTCAACCACTGTTCTTCAAATTTTGGAATAAAAGTTTGTAGAACTTCCTGTACCATTTCAATCGCTTTATCGCTGTCGGAATGAATAAGCACCAGCAAAGTTTCAGCAAAGCGCGTGAGATTCCATTTCGCTATCACAACCTGATTTCCGAAAGCATAGCGTCCACTTCTGTCAATTGAACTAAAAACGGTTTGAGAATGATAGGCATTCATAAATGCGCAGGGACCATAATCAATGGTTTCTCCCGAAATACTCATATTATCGGTATTCATCACGCCATGAATAAAACCAACACGCATCCAATTTACGATGAGTGTAATTTGTTTTTCCATCACCGCTTTAAACAATTCCAATGGCGGATTTTCAGTGTTCATCACTTCCGGATAATGGCGCTGAATGGTATAATTAACAAATGTTTTAAATGTTTCAAGGTCATTGAATCTGCGCACAAATTCAAAAGTTCCAACACGAATATGACTGGCAGCAATTCTTGTGAGCACTCCTCCTTCATGCGTGTATTCCCTGTGCACTTCCTCACCGCTTGCAACTACCGCTAAACTTCTTGTGGTAGGAATACCCAAGGCCTGCATCGCTTCGCTGATGATATACTCGCGCAACATGGAACTCAACGTAGCTCTACCGTCACCATTGCGGGAATAAGGCGTTGGTCCCGGACCTTTCAACTGAATATCAAATCTCTTGTTTTGCGGCGTAACATGTTCACCCAACAAAATTGCTCTGCCATCACCCAACATATTGAAATGCCCGAACTGATGTCCGGCGTAAGCCTGCGCAATGGGCTGCGAACCTTCCATGATTTTATTTCCTGATAAATACGCAGCGATTTCCTCTTCTGAAATATTCTCTGAATTCAATCCTAATTCCTTCGCCAATGCTTTATTGAAAATCACCAATCGAGGCTCAGCCACAACAGTAGGCAAACACTTCTCAAATAGTTTTTGAGGCAGCGAGAGATAAGTATTATCGAAATTAAATCCTATGTTGTTCGCTAGCGACATCTGCTTAAATTAATTAAATCTTTTCAATCAAAATTCTCTGATGAAAAAACTTCCCGTTATCAATATTCTTCATCAACTGATTTTCATAACGTGAATCCATCACAAAAGTAGTTTCAGCTCTAAACAATTTAACATCACGAATTGCATCTTCTTTCAAGCCTGCAAACTCCAAAAGAAATTCTTTAAACGAAGCGATATTGAGTTCATGGCGTGTACCGATGTTTATTTTCAACTCCACATCATGCGACGGAGTTTTATCAATCACCACCTTTAATTTTTCTTCAGAAAATTTGATACGCAAAATATCTTCAATTTCTTTGATGTGAAACAACTCATCGTCTTGTACCAAAGAAATAGAAAGACCTTTTTTTCCGGCACGGGCTGTGCGTCCGCTGCGGTTGATGTACTGCGCTTCGTTTTCTGCGAGATGATAGTGAATAACAAAATTCAAGTCGGCAACGTCAATGCCGCGCGCTGCAATATCCGTAGCGATGAGCAAAGAAATGCGCTTTCCTTTAAACGCAGCCATTACCTTGTCGCGCTCAAACTGATTGAGGTCGCCATACAAAGAACCTGCAGAGATATCACAACCAATCAGCTGCTGGCGCAACAATTTCGCGGCAGCCTGAGTTCTGCAAAAAATAATTCCGCGCTCGTCGGGATGCTGCAATAAATAGGTTTTTAAAAATTCAAATTTATAGCCGTAAGCATAAGGAATATACAAATGCTCAATATTTCTGTTCACAAATTCCTGAGGCTTGATATGAATTTCATCCACACCTTCTCCTAAGTACTGACGCGCTACTTGCTTAATTTCATCAGGCATTGTACTCGTGAACAAAAATTTGCGCACACCTGGTTTACAAGCACGAAGAACTCTTTCCACATCGGCTTTAAAACCCATGCGCAACATTTCATCGGCTTCATCCAGTACCAAAAATTTAAGATGAGATAAATCCACAATTTTTCTATTCATCAGATCCACCAATCTACCGGGTGTTGCCACTATAATATGTTTGGGTGTTTCTAACTTTTTGATTTGTTCTTCAATTTGTTTTCCGCCAAATACTGCCTCTGTGTGAATGCGCACAATGTAACGCGAAAATACAAACAAATCCTTCGCCACCTGTTGCGCCAGCTCACGCGTTGGCACTATCACCAGCACTTGCGTTTGCATCAGCTTCGGATCAATTAACTGTAAAATAGGTAAACCAAAAGCCGCCGTTTTTCCCGTTCCGGTTTGTGAAACAGCCACTAAATTTTTGCGTGTGCTCAACACAAAAGGAAGCACCTTTTGCTGAATTTCAGTGGGTGAAACAATATTGTTTTCAGTGAGCGATTGAAGTAAAAAAGAATTTAAGCCGAGTTGAGAAAAGGTCATTGTATATGTTTTTTTTGAAGCTACTTATTTAAAATCCTTACTCTAAAAATAAAACCTCACCCGTTTCAATGTCATAAAAAGCGCCAACAATTTTTATTTTTTTGTCGTTCAGTTTTCCTCTGATGATAATACTTCTGTCGGTAATATCTTTAATAGTATTGAAAATGCTGCTTTTCGCAGTTTCATTAATGGTGTGTGCCTTTGATGCACCTTCGGTAATAACGGGTGTAATTTGTTCCACGAGCTGCGTTAAGTGTCCCATTTTAATTTCATTTACAGCACCGGTTACTGCTCCGCAATGGCTGTGTCCCATCACCATTATCAGTTTAACCGAATGTTCAACTGCATATTCCATACTGCCCAGCACATTATGATCCTCTAGATTTCCGGCATTGCGAATAACAAAAAGATTTCCGATTCCCTGATCCATAATGATCTCGGGTGGCACACGCGAATCCATGCACGACAAAACAACAGTGTGCGGTTGATGTCCGTGCTTGGTAAGTTCAATTTGTTCCAGATGATCAATATTGATTAGCGAATCCGACAAAAAACGTTTGTTCCCTGCCTTCAATTCCGCAATAGCTTCATCGGCAGAATGCACAAATATCTCCTTAAACCTCTTAACAACAACAGTCTCTTTCACAGGCACAGCCTCCTTCTTATCATTATTACAAGCGATCAATGAAAAGGCGAAAATCAACAGAAAAATATATTTTTTCATTTTATTCTTTCAGTACTATTATGGTTTGGCGCTAAAATAATGTTTATTAATAAGTTTCCGATCATCTCTCTGGCACAGACTTTTACTCTATAGACTCGAAGACAAATTTGACAGATTCAACGTTCTAAAATTATTCTTTATTAGCCCGTTGCAAAACGGGCTTTTTACTTTTGAAAAGTGTTACTTTGGTTAAAAGAAAATCTCTTGTTATGACAACCAATAAAAAAACCAACATTTTTGAAAGCATTTCCCGTTCAGCAACTGTTTTCACAGGTACTACCCTCGCCTTTATTACAGCGCTGATCATTATTATCGGATGGTTGATTTCCGGACCCCTCTTTGATTTTTCCGACACATGGCAACTGGCCATCAACACCGGCACTACTATTATTACCTTCCTGATGGTTTTCCTCATTCAGCGCACACAAAACAAAGACTCTCAGGCCATCCACCTCAAACTAAATGAATTGATCGCTTCGCTCAATGGACCCAGCAACCGACTCATCGACGTTGAAAACCTCAATGAAGAAGAATTGAAAATTCTGAGTAGTTATTTTCACAAGTTGAGTACCATGGCAAAAAAAGAAAGCGATTTATCTCAATCGCATTCTATTGAAGAGGCGGAGGAATTGCATGATATGAAGTATAAGAAATAGTGGCTATTTTCTCTTGTTTGCATTACTTGGAAATAATAGACACCCCTATTTTATCACTGTTTTGTTAAACAATTATCACTTCAAAATTGCACATTATGATAAATCAACATTAAATTTATCAATAGAACAAAATCTCAATAGATTCCATGGACAAGCTAACCAAAGAACAACGCAAAAAAAATATGCAAGCGGTTAAGTCTAAGGGGTCAAAAATTGAAACTGTTTTAGCTAAATCTTTATTTTCCCTCGGATATCGTTACCGTAAAAATGACAAAACCGTATTTGGCAAACCCGACTTAACTTTCAAAAAACTAAAAATCGCTGTTTTTGTAGACAGTGAATTTTGGCATGGGAAGGATTGGGAAACAAAAAAGCATGATCACAAGACCAATCAAGACTTTTGGCTAGCTAAAATTGAACGAAATATTGAAAGAGATAGAGAAGTGAATGAAAAATTGTTGAAAGATGGCTGGAAAGTTTTAAGGTTTTGGGGTAAGGACATAATTAAAAATTCACGAACTTGCACTGATACAATTATCGAAACGATCAATGAAGCTAAAAGAAAAAATAAGTATTAATGAATTTGACGGCAAACGTCTTCAAATAAGACTTGTCGAGCCAATTGATAATAAAAAGGCTGTTTTAACCCATTATCTCCACAACATAGATAATGGCGTGTCAAAACACTACAAAAAAGATGCTCTGAAAGTTTTAAAAGAGTTCGTCACATACAAACAAGACGAAGAGAATTTTTCTTTAGCAGCAGAAGACGCATTACAACAGCTATTATTTGAAGTTGAAAATGTTCCATTCCCTACCCCTGACAATTATAGTTTTAAATTCATAGATCTATTTGCAGGGATTGGCGGCTTTAGACTGGCAATGCAAAATCTGGGAGGGAAATGTGTTTTTACAAGTGAATGGGATAAAGAAGCACAAAAAACATATCGAGCAAACTTTGGAGAAGTTCCCTTTGGTGACATAACCAAAGATCAAGTGAAAAATTATATCCCAGATGGTTTCGATGTTTTGTGTGCAGGATTCCCTTGTCAAGCATTTTCAATTGCAGGTAAACGCGGTGGCTTTGATGACACCAGAGGAACTTTGTTTTTCGATGTTGCCGAAATCATTAAGCGTAAAAAGCCAAAAGCAATTTTTCTTGAAAATGTAAAAGGATTAAGAAGTCACGATAAAGGAAAAACACTAGAAACCATTTTAAATGTTTTAAGAAACGACCTCGGATATTTTGTTCCGGAACCTCAGATCATCAACGCAAAAGAATTTGGAGTTCCTCAAAATCGTGAAAGAATATACATTGTCGGATTTCGAAAAGATTTGAATATTACTGAATTTGAATATCCAAAACCCGTAAAGAAAAAAGTGACTTTTTCAAACGTGAAAGAGAAAAAAGTTGTACCAACGCGTTATTACCTTTCCATTCAATACTTGCAAACTTTACATAATCACAAAAACCGACATGCAAGCAAAGGCAATGGTTTTGGATTTGAAATTATTCCTGATACAGGTATTGCGAACGCCGTTGTTTGCGGAGGTATGGGACGTGAAAGGAATTTAGTTATAGATGATCGAATCACAGACTTCACTCCGGAAACAAAAATTAAAGGAGGTGTAAATCGTGAAGGTGTTCGTAAAATGACCCCCAGAGAATGGGCCAGACTTCAAGGTTTTCCCGACAATTATGTTATTCCTGTTGCTGATGCTTCCGCATATAAACAATTCGGGAACTCTGTTGCCGTTCCGGCAATTCAAGCAACGGCAAATAAAATTTTAGAAACGATTGGAATAAAAATAATATGTTGAAAGGAAATAAAGGTGAATGGAGTGAACTTTATGTTTTTGCTAAACTTTTAGCTGAAGGAAAATTATTTCAATCAGATATCAATTTAAATAAAAATGAAAATTCCTATTATGAAATAACAAAAGCATATCGAGAAGAATCAAACTCATCAATCGAATATGAAAGAGGCAACGAAGTGCAAGTTTACAAGGTAATGAATGGTAAAAAAACACTATCGGGTAGCTTAGACCTAAATTATCTTAATCAAAAATCCGAACTCATTTATAAGGGAATCAAAAAAAACAAAGGAAAAAGTTTTAACATAGAAGAAGCAAATGATTTTATTGAAAATGCACAGATTAAAAAACTCACTGCATTAACATCAGGTAAAACTGATATAAAACTTAGAATATACGACCATCGACTAGCTACAGAAGCAGATTTAGGCTTCAGTGTAAAATCATTAATTGGAGAAGATTCCACGTTATTCAATACCGGATTAGGAAATAATTTCATTTATGAAGTTGAAAATGATTTAAACATTTCTTTAGAAGAATTTAATCGAATTACTTACAAACCACCAGGCAGAGTCTCAAAGCTAACTGCTCGTTTAAAAATGATTACCGAAGAACTTGGTTTAAAAATCAAGTTTAAAGGAATTCAATCTCCTCAATTATTTAAAAATTTAAAAATGATTGATGGTGATTTACCTGAAATCATTGCTCATTCATTATTATATAGATGGCTAGAAAGAGACTCATCTTTAATGAAAATAAGTGAATTATTAGAAAAGAGAGACCCTCTTAATTTTTATAATGGTGAGGAATCCGAACAAAAACTATACGAATATAAACTTAAAAGATTCCTAGCAGAATGCGCAATGGGAATGACCTCGGAAACTGTTTGGCAAGGAGTTTATGATGCTACGGGAGGAGTAATAATCGCAAAAGAAGACGGTGATATTGTTTGTTTTCACATATACGACTTTAACTTATTACGAGAATACTTAATAAACAACACAAAATTTGAACAGCCGTCAACTGGAGAAGATGGAAATAACCCTGGTGTACCTCGAACAACAAAGGAAACTAAAAAATATTATTACGGATGGTTGTATCAAGAGGACGGGAAATTATTTATCAAAATAAACCTACAAATAAGATTTATATAACATGTACACTTTTTTAAATACAGAATTTGATGAACGCTCAAATTGCTATAGTGTTCTAACAGAAATGAAGCTTTCCAACTACATATCACTGGTTACTCCTGCATATGACGCTCAAGGTAAAATTAGTGGTCAAAGAGATAAGTTATCATCAACTTCTGGAATACGGATTAGAAAAAGAATGATTGAAGATTTTGAAAAGAAAGCCGTATTTCCTTCTGTTGTTGTTGGGCTTGTTGTTGATCAAGAAAAATTTAACTGGGTCAAACAAATTGATGACAACAAAAAGCTTTTAACTCTTATAAGTGATCATTCAAAAGATGCATTTTCTATTATTGATGGAATGCAAAGAACAACAGTATACAAAGAATGCTTAGAAAACTCAAAAGACAGAGATATTAGAGTCGAATTTTGGGTAACTACTAAAACAGAAAGTTTAACATACAGAATGTTAGTTTTAAATACAGGTCAAGTACCATGGAACCTCAGAAGACAAATAGAAGTTGTTTATGAACCATTAATAAAGGAAATTGACAAAAGAGTTAAAAACAAATATCCTGATATTGCACAAAGAATAATTTTCATCAAAATTGATCAGAACGGCGCTAGACTAAAAGCTGGACATTTTCATGCTGATGATATTATTGAAATGTATCTTTCATTTGGATTAAGGAAAGAAAAAATTGACACTGCCTCAGTTCTAGCAGAAGACTTCACAAGATTAGATTTAATTGAAGCTCTTGCCAATGAGAATTTCCTAGAAGATTTTATTGCTGTTTTTGCATCAATTTCAAAATTGGATATAGCTTTTGAAGATGCTATTAAAACAACCATTGATGAGGGGAAGATAAATATTGGCAGACATATATTTGATAGTATGCCTGCTAAAATTGGTTTTACTGTCGCTTGCTCTCAATTAATATTTGGTCGTGTCGGAACAAATAAAACAGCTGATGAACAAAAAAAATATTTAGAAAAAATAGAGACCTCAACAAAAAAAATGATAGAAAAAATAAACCTTCTTAAACCAGAAGAAAAAAAAGATTTTTTCTCTTTTTCAATATTAAATGAAATGATTAAAAAAGCTCCTACTAATAAAATTGGAGATTGGCAAAGAGCCTTTTATCTTGAAGCTTTTCGCTTGATTTTTTCAGACGAATTTAACTTCCAATCATTAGAGCCATGTTGGCGAGCATATTAAGATTTTTATTTTTTCTCTATGACTAACAACAAGAAAGAGATAAACAGAACTCTCTTTGAACGATTAGAAAGAGAATTGCCAACTGAAAACGCTACGGTAAAGTCTTTTAATTTAGGATCCGACACGATTAGATATATCCAAACTAAAAAAGAAAGTTTTGCACAAGAAATACTGACAAAAGCTTCTATTAATGAAGTCTTAGAGACCTCTAACAAAACGATGATATTCACACTTTCAATGGAAGATAGAATATTCTTAATAATAACAGGAGCATTCGAAACATCTTCTTTTTCTCTCAAAGGAGTTTATCCAGTGTTGGATCCTGACAATACAGAACAAGACTTCAAACATAATCCTGGACTAATTACATTATTGTTTTCACAAGAAAAATTCCCTATCTCAAATAGGGATATCCGATATGAATTAATGGAAAAGGTTTTTTCTAGAGAAGGTAAAGCCGAAGGTGCATTTGAAGCAAATGAATTAACACAATTTTTTAGTGACTTTTCAATATGGGAATTAGATATCGATCTTAATATTACTCCTAATACACTTTTAGCACTTTACGCAGGATTCTTAATAGAACAGAAAAAGAATTTTAATTTAAATTTTTATAGCGATACTTTATTAAACCTAAAATTATTAATCGAAGAATTACCTATTGATTTAATCGGAGGAAACTTACTTCGGGCAATAGTTTCAATGGAATGGAAACATTCCTTTTTAGAGCTTTATCAATGCATTGAATATTTATATCCAATTCCTTATTTAATATGCCTATCTAATAATTTAGGAGACCCAATCCATTTTAAGAAATTATTTCAAAACACTGAAATCGACTTAAACTGGAGACCTCGAGAGGATCAAGCTTTAGAAAAGCTTATAAAAGAAATCGAAGAAAAAGACTCTGTATCTCAAATGGTCACTTGTATTAAATCTGTCTTTAAAATTACCGATACAATACAAAAGGACAATGAAATCCCTCTTATATCAAAACATATTTACCAAACTAGAAATTCAATTGCTCATTTTAGATCAGCATTAAAAATAAACATAAAAAATGATTCGGATTGGAATGATATAATTGAAACATTGATCGGTATTATTTATGATTTATATTCAAAATACTCTTCACAAATAAGTTTGGTGAAATAAAAATCCGTTCTCAGAAAACAAAAAAATCCATCCGTCGGCTGACGGATGGATTTCCTCTTATTTATTATTTCTATTTCCCTACTTCACCAACTCCAACGCGCTCAACGCAACATTAAAAGTTTTACTCGGTCTCATTGCCTTATCCGTCAAAGCATTATCCGGTTTGTAATACCCATCAATGTTTTGAGCTTTACCTTCTGTAGCTAAAAACTCAGCAACGATTGTACTTTCGTTTTCGCTTAAGTTTTTTGCAATTGGAGTGAAGAGTGCTTTCAGTTCAGCATCTTTTGATTGCTCAGCCAAAGCTTGCGCCCAGTATAAAGCAACGTAGAAATGTGATCCACGAACATCCAACTCACCTACTTTACGGGAAGGTGATTTATCATTCTCAAGGAATTTACTTGTTGCAGCATCTAACGTTTCAGATAAAACCAAAGCTTTAGCGTTGTTCAAGGTTGTTCCTAAATGCTCTAAAGAAACCGCTAAAGCGAGGAATTCACCTAATGAATCCCAACGCAAGTGACCCTCGTTGATGAATTGCTCAACGTGTTTCGGAGCAGAACCTCCTGCACCAGTTTCAAACAATCCGCCACCGTTCATCAACGGAACGATAGACAACATTTTTGCAGAAGTTCCAACTTCTAAAATCGGGAATAAATCGGTGAGATAATCACGCAATACGTTACCGGTTACAGAGATGGTATCTTCACCTTTCACAATTCTTTCCAAAGAGAAATTGGTAGCATCAACAGGATTCATGATGCGGATATCCAATCCTTTGGTATCGTAATTTTTTAAGTATTTATTTACTTTTTCAATGAGTTGTAAATCGTGAGCGCGGTTAGAATCTAACCAGAAGATAGCAGGAGTTCCTGTTGCTTTAGCACGGTTAACGGCCAATTTCACCCAGTCTTGAATTGGAGCATCTTTGGTTTGACACATTCTGAAAATATCTCCGGCGTCAACATTTTGTTCCATCAATACTTTGCCTGAAGCATCTGTAGCGCGAACCACACCTTTAGCAGAAATCTGGAAAGTTTTGTTGTGAGAACCGTATTCTTCAGCAGCCTGCGCCATTAAACCAACGTTTGCAACGCTTCCCATAGTTACTGGATTTAGCGCTCCGTTCTTTTTACAGAAATCGATGGTTGCCTGGTAAACACCTGCGTAAGATCTGTCGGGAATTACGGCTTTAGTATCTTGTCCTTTTCCTTGTGCGTTATACATTTGTCCGGAAGTACGGATCATCGCCGGCATTGAAGCATCAACGATCACATCCGACGGAACATGTAAGTTGGTAATTCCTTTATCGGAATTCACCATCGCCAAAGCCGGTGCGTTTTTATAGACTTCATCAATAGCCGCTTTAACTTCTGCTTCTTTAGCATTACCAGCTATTTTAGCGTACACATCGGCAAAACCATTTTTAGTATTTACTCCCAACTCTTTAAACAGAGCAGCATATTTTTCAAACACATCTTTGAAGAAAACATCAACGATAGCGCCGAACATAATAGGATCGGAAACCTTCATCATCGTAGCTTTCAAATGCACAGAGAACAAAGTGTTGTTTGCTTTGGCATCAGCGATTTCTTTAGCGATAAAGCTTTTTAAAGCGCTTAAGCTCAAAGCAGCGCTATCAATGATTTCACCAGCCAACAATGGTGTTTTGTCTTTCAATACAGTTACAGCACCATCAGCCGCAACAAATTCAATTTTCAGGTTGGTCGCTTCAGCAACTGTCAAAGATTTTTCACTTCCGTAAAAATCATTTGCCGACATGCTTGCTACATGCGTTTTTGAATCTTTGCTCCAGGCACCCATAGAATGCGGATGTTTGCGCGCATATTCTTTTACCGCTTTAGGAGCTCTGCGATCAGAGTTACCTTCACGCAACACCGGATTTACAGCCGATCCTAAAACTTTAGCATATTTCGCTTTGATTTCTTTTTCAGCATCGGTAGTTGGGTTTTCCTGGTATTCAGGAAGTGTATAACCTTTGCTTTGTAATTCTTTGATAGCTGCTTTCAATTGCGGAACTGAAGCAGATACGTTAGGCAACTTGATGATGTTGGCCTCAGGCGTTGTAGCTAGTTTACCTAACTCTAACAAGTCGTCCTTTATTCTTTGTTCAGGCTTTAAAAATTCTCCGAGATTTGAAATTATTCTTCCCGCTAAGGAGATGTCTCTTGTTTCCACTTCTACACCGGCCGGAGCGGTGAAAGCTTTTACAATCGGG
This sequence comes from Flavobacteriales bacterium, assembly GCA_023251095.1. GTDB lineage: Bacteria > Bacteroidota > Bacteroidia > Flavobacteriales_C > JAHEZL01. The sequence continues at coordinate 78,546 of JAHEZL010000012.1, read as the reverse complement.
AGAAAAGAATGAGTGGCCAGCATTGGAGCCTCATCCGTCATTGTGTAGAGAATTTTTGCCATCTTATATAATCTTTAATTTATGCGTGTTAGTAAGAGGGGCAAATATATAAAAAAGGCTGTATTTATCTGGTAAATCGATAGTTTTTTGGGGCTGGTTTCTTGTAGAGACGCAAAATTTTGCGTCTTAAATAATTTTCTGACGTATTTTATCGGAGACGGAAAATCTTCCGTCTCTACAAAGACCATAATTACCTTAATCTTTTTTTAGCCTCTACATAACCCGAATCAATCGCCAAACATCTGCGATAATAAACCTGAGCGGAGTCTTTTTTACCGATGGCTTCAAAGGTGAGGCCCTTCATGTACTGTGCCTTCGGAATTTTATATTTCGCTGCTTCATTGAAAAATTTTAAAGCAGAAGCGTAATCTTTTGCATTGAAAAACAAATAACCGCAATTGTATTGTGCGTTGAAATACTGAGGCTGTCCGCGTTCAATCAATTGATACAAGTCCAAAGCCTGATTCCATTTTCCATGACTTTGACAAAACCAGGCTTTACCATAAATTGCCTCAGAAGAAGCGGGTTTTAAAAGGAGCGCATTAGAAAAATAAACAATTGCAGCCGAATCATGTTGGGCTGTGCTGATCAATCCCAACTGAATAAAAGGCTCATAGAAATCAGCATCCTGTTCAATCGCCGTTTGAAAATTGGAAATAGCTTTTGTTGTATCTCCAAAATCTTTGAAGGCCATGCCTTTTAAAAAGTATGCTTTGGCGTTGGTGCGATCTGCTTTCAACGCATCGTTGGCGCGGGCAATGGCAGGTTCCCATTGTTTTAAAAACAAGTAAAACTGACTCAGTTTTAAATTCACTTCAATGTTAGTGGAATCAAGAACTCTGGCTTTTTCCAGACAGGAAAATGACGCGCTGAAATTTTCTTTTTTCAGCAAAACATCGGCAGAGTCAATTAAGCTTTGGATTTCATTTTCTTCAGTAGAAGTATTTTGTCCAGCGCAGGAAAAGAAAACGACAAACACTAAATACCAAAGGCGATTCATTACTTATAAATTTCTTTTTTTGCAGAGAGTAAAGTGTTTTTCATCAAAGAAGCAACCGTCATCAAACCAACACCTCCCGGAACAGGCGTGATATAAGAACATTTTGGAGCTACTTCATCAAACTTCACATCACCTTTAATGGTGTAACCGCTTTTTTTAGAAGCATCGGCCACGCGGGTAATGCCAACATCAATCACGATAGCGCCGTCTTTTACCATGTCGGCAGTAACAAATTCGGCTTTTCCTAAAGCCACAATTAAAATATCGGCCATGCGGGTAAAGCTCGCCAAATCCTTGGTTCTGCTGTGACACAGCGTTACGGTACAGTTGGCGAATTTTGAAGTTTGCGACATCAGGATGCTCATCGGGCGACCCACAATATTGCTTCTTCCCACTACCACGCAATGTTTTCCTGAGGTTTCAATATTGTATTTTTCCAGCATTTGAATGATGCCATAAGGCGTTGCAGAAATGTACGAAGGTTGTCCGAGGGTCATTCTGCCAACATTCACAGGATGAAAACCATCTACATCTTTCTCAGGCAAAATAGCTTTGGTGACATTTTCTTCGTTGATGTGTTTTGGCAAAGGCAATTGAACGATGAAGCCATCCACATCTGGATTGTTGTTGAGCCCCTCAATTACTTTCATGAGCTCATCCTCTTTTGTTGCAGCCTCCATTCTGATGAGTGAAGAACGAAATCCAACTTCTTCGCAAGAACGCACTTTGCTGCCTACGTAAGTTTCGCTGGCACCATCGGTACCTACTAAAACCGCTGCCAAATGAGGAATTTTTCCGCCTGACTCACGGAGTTTATCCACTTCAATTTTGATTTCAGCTTTAACTTCTGCCGATATTTTTTTGCCGTCGAGTAAGATCATAGCTTATTGGTTTAGCCCATTCCTGGGAAATTTTTCATCATTTTCATCATGTTGGATTTGTTGGACATCATCTTCATCATTTTAGATGTGTCTTCAAATTGCTTGATGAGTTTATTTACTTCTTGTATGCCTTGTCCGCTACCGCTAGCAATTCTTTTTTTGCGATTGCCATTGAGCAAAGTCGGATTTTCTCTTTCGGCCGGAGTCATACTTTGAATGATGGCTTCAATGCCTTTGAACGCATCATCATTGATCTCCACGCCTTTCATCGCTTTACCGATTCCGGGAATCATCCCCATCAAATCTTTGATGTTACCCATCTTTTTGATTTGCTGAATTTGTTCTATAAAGTCGTTGAAATTGAATTCGTTTTTGTGAATTTTCTTTTGAAGTTTACGCGCCGCTTCTTCATCAAACTGCTCCTGTGCTTTTTCCACCAAACTCACGATATCCCCCATTCCCAGGATTCTATCGGCCATACGCTTAGGATAGAAAACATCCAGCGCTTCCATCTTCTCGCCAGTACCAACAAACTTGATAGGCTTGTTGACTATTTCACGAATAGAAAGTGCTGCTCCACCTCGTGTATCACCATCTAATTTAGTGAGGACAACCCCATCAAAATTCAATCTGTCGTTGAAAGCTTTTGCAGTATTCACCGCATCCTGCCCCGTCATGGAATCCACCACAAATAAAATCTCACCCGGTGAAACCGCCTTTTTAACGTTGGCAATTTCATCCATCATCATTTCATCAACAGCCAAACGACCAGCAGTATCTATGATAACAACATTGTGACTGTTTTGTTTTGCGAAATCGATGGCTGCTTTAGCAATAGCCACCGGATCTTTGCTTTCGCGATTGGCAAATACTTTACATCCGATTTGAGCGCCCAGCACCTCTAACTGATCAATCGCAGCCGGACGGTACACGTCGCCAGCAACGAGCAAAGGATTTTTTCCTTTTTTGGTTTTTAAATAATTAGCGAATTTTCCGGTGAAGGTAGTTTTACCCGAACCTTGTAAACCTGCAATTAATATGATGGCCGGATTGCCTTTGAGATTGATGTCGGTTTCTGTTCCGCCCATCAATTCCGTCAATTCATCGTGAACAATTTTCACTAATAACTGACTCGGACTTACAGCCGTGAGAACATTCTGTCCCATTGCTTTGTCCTTCACCCTTTCACAAAAATCCTTGGCTACCTTAAAACTAACGTCGGCATCCAACAAAGCTTTACGAACTTCCTTGAGGGTTTCGGCAACGTTGATATCGGTGATTTTCCCTTGTCCCTTAAGGACTTTGAGGGCTCTGTCTAACTTATCTGATAAACTATCGAACATAATTGAAAATTGAAGTCGCTAAAATAAGAAAAAAAGAGGGGAATTACTCCACCACAATCACAATCCCGCTGGCCTGCAATTTTCCATTGCTTGACGCCCGTCGCGGAGCTTTACGATATTCCTTTGCGTCCTCACAAATATGAATGTAATAAATGCCCTTCTTTTTAAATTTTAATTTTATCTCGTAAACATCGCCCTTTCTGAATTCGGCTAAATCGGCAGGCCATAAATCCTCCGCCATTGTGTTGGAATAATCGGCATAAGAACTTGTTCTGTTGATCGCTGTAACCGTCATTGGCTGCAATCCTTTTTCATAAAAAGCAAAGAGGCAATAAAAATATTTTCCTTGTTCGGGCTTGATTTTTAGAGTGATTTCCTGTTTTACTTGCACCGTATCGGGGACACTTTCAAAAATATAGTAGCGATCAATGAATTCCTCATAGTAGCGAAACTGCTGATTGTTGATGTAAAATCCGAGTCCCACGTAATTGTGCGCTTTCTCTATACAGTTTTTTTTATGTCCGTCGTTAGGAGCTTTTTCGTCCATGAAGGCAGAATGCATTTCCTTCATCAATCCCAGTATAGAAGCGCTATCCGAAGCGAGTTCTCCGGAAGTCCAATAGCCCGAAGCATTTTCCGATACATGATCCTTTCCGCCGGCAAAAGCATAGCGATGGTAAGGTTTTTCACCGGCCATATTAAAATGCCCGTTGAAATTATTTTCGGCTGCCTCTTTGCACATTTTATTGGCAACACGGGAAGCTAAAATATCCAGCTGCACTTCGGCAGCCTTGTGTTGTTTGCGACTTTCATTCACCAGCAGCAATTGCTGCAGCTTCAATTTTAAATCGGCGTCGGAATCTTTGTACTGCGCCAATCTTGTTTCTTTATCGTTGAGAATTTTATAATGCAAAAACACGGTATCCCTTTGAGCAAAGGAATTGTTGGCGAGTAAAATCAAAAATAAAAGGCAGAGTTTATTCATTGTTAAGCACACTTATCTTACCGCTTCGCAAAACTTATTCAAATGCACAGGAATGGTTTTGTTCCAGTATTCCCAGTTGTGAACTCCCTCGGCAATGAGGTATTCATGGGCAAATCCCGACTTTGTGAGTTTCGTATCAAACTGATTGTTGGCCTCGAAAAAGAAATCACCTTTACCACAATCCAGAACCAATTTGAATTTTATTTTTTTCATGTCGATGTTGTCTATAAAATACAAAGGAGAATAAGTTTTCCATTGCTGCATGTTATCTTTCTGATCACCTAACACCTTATTCAATTCCCAATTTCCAGGGAAAGGAAGGATGTCCATTCCTCCACTGGTGCTTCCTACATACCCGAAATACGAAGGGTTTTTAAAACCCAGTGAAACTGCACCAAAGCCACCCATGCTTAACCCGGCAATTCCTCTTTTATTGCCTGAGCGGTATACTTTATACTTATCGGAAATAAAGGGAATCAACTCTTTAATAATGTACGATTCATAGCGGGATTCTTTTTTAACCGGACTGTCCATGTACCAAGCATTTTCCCCGTTAACACACACCACAATAATTTTCAATGCATCAACGGTACTTAGTAATTCCTTGATGTTTTTCACGTAATTGTTATTGTCGCCGCTATAACCATGCAACAAAAAAATCACCGGCAATGAATCAGAAACGGAATAAGCATCAGGAATAACAATAGTGAGCGGCGATTCTTTCCCCAGATAAACGCTGTTGATTTTAATCTCTTCCACTTTTGCGGCGAAGCAATTAAACGCAAGTAAAACAGAAAAAAGAAGTTGGAAAAGTATTTTATTAAACATGAGCCTGGAGCCAACTGTTGGCCTCTATTTTACAAGTGAACACCATTAAAGGACAAGATTGCTTTTTGCCACGGTACCAAAAATTAAGAATTTTTTTCTGAAGTACTGAATTTACTAAAACGGCTATTGCAGAAGCATTTTCTAAATTGTTATTGTGAAATAATTTGGAATAAAGGGATATTTTAATTTTGTCGACTTTTAAAACATCCACCATGATAGGAGCTTTTTTTCCATTTAAAATCTGACGAATGGTATTGGCTTGCTCCAGTATATAAACGGTTTTAAAAGCCGAACGGGTTTTGAAGGTATTGTGAATAACTCCAAAATCATCAATCTCTATAGCACTGGTTGTTGTTTTAACCACTTTAGTAAATTACTAATGCAATTTAAAAAATTATTTATCCCGGCACCAGTACCAGGAAACATTTTTTTTTAACAATCCCTGTTAATGTTATCAGAATAACTCATCAAAATATCAGCAACGCTATCATTAACAACAACTTGAGATCCTGAAATCTCCCAACACACATCGGCACAAGATCTAATAAAATCGAGATTATGAGAACTTATAAAAATGGTTTTTCCTTTTTCTTTACTCAATTGTTTAATCGCTTTTACCAGATCAGCCTGATTGGCAATATCTAAAAAAACGGAAGGTTCGTCCAATAGAATAACGGAGGATTTTTTCATGAGCAAAGCAGCAATTTCCACCTTCTTTTTTTGTCCCTCACTTAACTCATGATACGATTTTTCTAAAAAGGATTCAATTCCCATCAAGCGAATCACTTCATCCATTTCCGACAAATCTTCTTCCTGCTTCAAAAGATTAACCGGAGCCGAAAAAGTAAGTACTTCAAAAACCTTTAGGCGCTCTTCAATTACTTTGCGTGCCGGAAGCCATGAAAATATTTGGTGCCGTTCTGAAAAAGATAAATCTTTAATGTCTTTTCCGTTCCACAGTAAAGTACCGTCAATCAACGGAATTCCACCCATCAGTGTTTTAAAAAAAGTTGTTTTACCACTGCCGTTCAATCCCAATATTGCTACAACTTTACCGGACTGTACTTCAAAACTGAAAGCATTTACCAAAGGTTTCGCATCATAACCGAAAACAATATTTTCCCCTGATAAACTCATAAAGTTTTGTGTCGCGATTTAAAAATCATGAATACTATAATAGGAATCCCAAAAAGGGAAGTCACGGCATTTACCGGTAAAGAATGGTCGGACCAGGGCATTGCCGACAGTAAATCGCACATCACGGCAACTGCAGCGCCCAATAAAACAGTACCCGGAAGCAAATATTTATGGTCGGAAATTTTTAAAACAAAACGCATCAGATTAGGAATGGCAATGCCAATAAAAGCTATCGGTCCGCAAAACGCCGTTACAAAAGCAGTAGTTACTCCGGCAATGATGATAAGTAAAAACACCAAACGCCTTTTCTTTTTTTCATTTACTTCATCCAGCTCTCCTATAAGATACAAATTCATTAAGTGACGATTGCGGTAAACGATCACATAAGCGATGAGCAACAAAACAGAAACCACCAGAATCTCTCCGTAATTCATGCGCGAAAAAGAACCCATTCCCCATAAGGTAAATTCTTTTAAAGCATCGTTATCACTCATGAAAATCAATATATCCACAACAGCACCTGCCAGATAACTGATGAGCATTCCAACAATCAACACCGAAGCATTGTCTCTGAAACGACCCGCCACCGAAAACAACAACAGCAGCACTCCCATTGAAAACACAATGGCAGCAAATACTTTAGGCACATCTGAATTGGAGAAAGAAGAAACTCCGGCCATAGTCACCAAAGCCACACCCAAACTGGCTCCGGATGAAATCCCCAGTACCGACGGGCCGACCAAAGGATTTCTGAAAACAGTTTGCAGTACTAATCCCGAAAACGACAAAGCTCCGCCAATCAATAAAGCGGTGAGCAAACGCGGGATCCTGATTTCCTGTAAAACAAATTTTGAGTAGTCGTCCTGCGGATTGAAAACTTCTACAAAAGAAACTCCCGCACTTCCCAAACTCAATTCTAAAATTGAAAAAAGTACAATGATCAAAAGCAAAAGCAGCATCCACAAACGGAATCTTCTTTTCTCCCTGAGCAATATGTGTTTTATGCTAGTCAACTTTTATCAATCTGTAAAAAATTTTTCCTTCGCCACCGTTCAATTCCGTAATTAAATCCTGCAATTCCTCATCGGGATGCAATAAAGCCTTTTCAAAGTAAGCCGTTTTATTCACATCGCAATACAAGATGCCTTTCATCTGAGTGGGATAAACATCAAACTGCAAGCGCACTTCTTCTTTGCTCAACACCTTCGCCTGCCAATCCATAGGCGTTAATTTGCGCCAGTATTGAGCCGATTTCAATAACTCGGCAAAAGATTCTTTGTTCATCTGAAGCGTGGATTGTGAAATGTTTTTCACCAGATACTCCCCTCCCGCATCCCTGATCATTAAAGCAACATAGCTGGATGAACCCGGAACCGACCAGTATCCATCGTAATATTCACCCGCCATTACTTTTACTCCGTTTTGCTTAGCGGTGGATTTTACGGCATTGTATTTTGCTTCAATCGTTTTAAAGATAGAATCAGCCGCAGCATATTTTCCTGACAAAACACCGATTACCTTTATCCATTCCGCTTTTCCAAGCGGATGCTCTTCCATGTATTCATTAATGGGAACTACATTTAAATTCAAATTTTCCACCGTTTTTTCATGCAAAGGGAAATGTTTGTAGCCCAACACAATGCTTTTGCTATGTGCAGAAAGCGCTTCCCAATCGGGAGATGCAGCGTTTTTAAAAGAAAGGATTTTTCCTTTTTTTAATCCGTCGAGCAATAAAGAATCGCTGTAAATATTGGCATCAAAAAGTCCGATGATATCAGAAAAACAACCCATCTCTTTCAAAAAGGTCAATTGGGTTGAACTTGAAATCACAAAAGTATTTTTCACGGATTTGGCGTAAACAAAATGTTTGTCGCCAATAAGTACTTCCATGGAATCATTGTGCTCGTACAAGTGAAAACCTACGGCATACTTCGAAAGAGATTCCTTTGCAACACCAGCTTCTGTAGTTGAGGAAGCGCAAGAACCTAGAAATACAATTGTTAAAATAAAATAAAATAAAGCCTTCATGCGGCTAATTTAATCCAAGTTCCGTCAGGAAATAAAAATACTGTCGACTAATTGTAAAAGAATTCAAGTATTAATTTTAAACTTTACAGATATGAACAGCAAAAGCATAACCATCATCCTGGCATTATTAACCGTGCTCATCCTGCAAAGTTGTGCGCAAAAACAAAATCCTATGAAAACCAACAACAACGGAAAATACAATGAACTCACTCGCGAAGAGGAGTATGTGATTATCAACAAAGGAACAGAAGCTCCTTTCACCGGACAATATTATCTATCAAAGGATTCGGGACAGTATGTATGCAAACGCTGCAACGCTGCTTTGTATGAATCTACCGATAAATTCAACAGCGGTTGCGGATGGCCAAGCTTTGATGACGCCATTCCCGGTGCTGTAAAAGAAACGCCTGATCTGGATGGTCACCGAGTGGAAATCACCTGCAACAATTGCGGTGCTCACCTCGGCCATGTTTTTAAAGGCGAAGGATTCACCGATAAAAACACCCGTCACTGCGTGAATTCTATTTCTCTGAATTTCACTCCTAAAATTGATGCTACAAAAACCGACACCGCTATTTTTGCAGGAGGTTGTTTCTGGGGAGTAGAATATTATTTACAAAGAGCTGATGGTGTAATATCAGTAGAATCAGGCTACATAGGAGGTCACGTTAAAAATCCGGGCTACAAGGAAGTGTGCACGGGAAGAACCGGGCATGCGGAAGCCGTGAGAGTGATTTTTGATTCTTCAAAAACCAACTACCGCAATTTAGCCATGCTGTTTATGGAAATACATGATCCTACACAGCCCAACGGACAGGGTCCGGATTTGGGCAATCAGTATCGTTCAGGGATTTTTTATACCAATGATGAGCAAAAGAAAATTGCTGAGGAACTGGTAGCCACCTTAAAAACCAAAGGTTATAATGTGATTACAGAAATCACTCCTGCCACTACTTTTTATGTGGCTGAAGAATACCATCAGGATTATTATGATAGCAATGGGCATGCTCCGTATTGCCATAAGTATACGAAGAGGTTTTAAGTACAGGGCGATAGGTCCTTCCTTCGTCAGGATAACCATCTATAGTGTGAATTACGGAGAATGGTTCGGTAATGTCATCCTGACGAAGGAAGGACCTATCGCCCTAAAAATCACCAACAAAAAAGCCGTTGCAAAAAATCGCAACGGCTTTTTTTATATCAATTGTAAATCTCTACAACACTTCTCCAGCCTGGAAATTCCATCTTCTGAAAGCTTCCATCGCTTCGTATTCAGGCAATCCAAGGATATCATACAAATGTGCAGTTTCCTCGTTTCTTTCTTTCGCACGTTGCCAGAATTCTCTGCTGTCATTACCAGGGAAAACAGGAACATCTTTTTGAGACTGGTGTTTGAAGATTGCCATTTTTTTACGGGTTACTTCATTCGGACTCAATGGTACTGCCATGTGGATTTCGTGGATTGGCCACTCGTGCCAAGCTCCTCTGTACATCCACACATAACAATCCTGCATGAATTTTTCGCTTTTCAAGCGGTTAACAGATTCAATGATGATGTCCAGACAAACCTTGTGAGTTCCGTGTGGATCCGCTAAGTCACCTGCTAAGTAAATTTGATGTGGTTGAATTTTACGAATGAGGTCCATCGTGATTTTAATGTCTTCCTCTCCGATTCCATTCTTTTTCACTTTACCTGTTTCGTAAAACGGCAAGTTCATGAAATGTGCATTTTCATCAGGAATACCGCAATATCTGCAACCGGCTTTCGCTTCCATTCTTCTGATGGCTCCTTTCATCTGACGAACATAAGCTGCATCATCAGCACCAATCTCTTTTTTATTGAATAAGGTTTTTACTTTATTGTAAAACTCTTCTGCTTTATCTTTTGGCATTCCAATGATTTCAGCAGCTTCCTGCATGAAATCAGCGTAGCAAATCACATCGTCATCATGAACCGCGATATTACCGGAAACCTGATAAGCCACGTGTACTTCATGTCCCTGATCCACCAAACGGATGAAAGTTCCACCCATGGAAATTACGTCGTCATCGGGATGTGGAGAAAAGATGATGGCGCGTTTGTATTGCGGACTAGGTCTTTCCGGACGGTTTTGTCCTTCTGTACCGGGTTTTCCACCTGGCCATCCAGTAATGGTATATTTAATTCTTTCGAAAGCCTTGATGTTGATTTCATAAGCTGAACCGGCTTTAGAAACCAGGTCACCCATGCTGAATTTATTGTAATCCTCATCGGTCAGTTTCAAAATTGGTTTTTTCAAATGCTGAGCCAACCAAATAACCGCGTTGTAAGTCAATTCTTCTGTCCAATCGCAAGAGCTAACCAACCAAGGTGTTTTTGTTCTTGCCAATTCATCGGATGCAGCTTTATCAACAACAAAAGTGGTATCAGGATGATTTTGCAAATAAGTGGCTGGTACCTGGTGAGAGATTTCACCTTCTACTGTTCTTGCTAAAATAGAAGCTTTACCAATTCCCCATGCCATTAAATAAACTGTGCGTGCTTTAAAAATACTTCCAACCCCCATAGTGATGGCTGTTCTCGGCACGTTTTCCTCGCTGAAGAAATCAGACGCCGCGTCTCTTCTGGTGATTCTGTCTAAGGTAACCAATCTTGTTTTGGATTGAACGGCAGATCCCGGTTCGTTGAAACCGATGTGACCCGTTCTTCCTATTCCTAACAATTGAATATCAATTCCTCCTGCTTTGTCGATATCCTCTTCGTATTTCTGACAGAAATTTTCCACTTCGGAAAGTTCAATGTCTCCTGCAGGGATATGTATGTTTTCTTTTTTAATGTCGATGTGGTTGAACAAATTCTCGTGCATGAAGCGATGGTAACTTTGAATCGCTTTTGGCTGCATCGGATAGTATTCATCCAAGTTGAAAGTCACTACGTTAGCGAAGCTCAGTCCGTCCTCTTTGTGCATTCTGATTAACTCATCATACAATTTCAAAGGAGTTGTTCCTGTTGCTAAACCCAATACTGTTTTTTCTTTTTTCTTATTGCGAGACTCAATAAGATTACGGATTTTCTCGGCTACGAATTTTGATCCGGCATCCGCATCATCGTAAACAAGTGTTTTAATATTTTCCAAAGTAGTAGTTGTTTATTTATTGTGTCGACAAATATAATTCAGATTATTTAATCTAGCATAGAATGAATGGATACTTTTTAAATATGTTTTAACAAAAAATGAGGACCCCATAGGAATCCTCATTTTTAAAAACTCTATTCATTTCTAATAAACCTGTTTTTTCACCTCTTTGTAAGGAGCATCAACAGAAATGAAGAGGAAATCAATCAATGCTTTGGTTTTCGAAGCTTGCTCCGGACCGGCACCCAAACCAAATCCAAGATTGGTGATGCTGGATGCAGTAGCCGTATTCTCTATAGAAGGGAAATCATGCAAATTGTAAAAATCAGAAAATTTGATAGAAACCATTTTCCAACCATCCCAATCCAGATTCAAATTGTAATTTTTAGGTTCTAATACTTTACCGCTTTCTGTTGACTCCTGTATACCTTCTAACGACAACTGAAGTTGAGTATTAGGATAATCAGTATGATAACCTCTTACATACATATTGAGATACAACCTTTTGGTATCGGTGATTCCTGCTGTTTTCAATGCTGTAATCTGAGTAGAGATTGGTGAAGTGAAACCGCTGAAATACCATAATTTAACCGGTGGCATTGCAAGAGAATCTTCTACATAACCGTAGTAAAGCATGGCTTTATTATTATAAGTACCCTGAGGAGAAGGATCAGCGGTATAATTATTTACTTTCATCCAATCCTTAGTTTTATCACTGGCATCAGGCCAGCCGCCACTTGTGCTGTATGCTCCTGTTTTCGGATAACCGTCAAAATCATTCAAAAGATATCCGAAATCAGTATTGTGCATCGTTGGTTTTCCTACATAAGTAAAGGTTTTTGTAGCATTGTCCTTTTCATGACCACAGCCTAATTCAAACTTCACATGTACATTTTCGTTTTTCTTAAAGAAATGATCGTTCTCTGAATTGCCATAAAAATCGATGTTTAATGAATCCGATTTTCCTGCATAAGTTTTAACCCCAAGGCTATCCCCTGTAATGGTAATCGTCCAGTTTATTTCCTCAGAAAAACCTGCAATCATTGATAATTTCTGTGTTGCAGGATCAACTGTAGTTAAATTACCCACAAAGTAAAAAGGAGTGGTAACTTTAAAATCTGCAGAAGGGCAAACATCAGTTGTACCCAGTGTATCTTTTTTATGACATCCGCTATAAATCACAGCAACCAGTGAAAGAGCAGTGAGTTTGAATGTTATATTTTTTAATATAGTTGTCATAGACATTAATTTTAATATTTTGGAACAAACGGACCACCTTCAGACAAGACCACGAAATCAACATCTGCAGAAACATCATTGCCATATTGAGGATCCGATAAGAGCGACACTGCCATTGCAGTAATTTTCCATGGCTCCTGAATATGGTTTCCACCACCACCCTTAGTTAAATCATTGTCCACACGGAACTGAGAGTAAGGAATACTTACCAGCTTCCAGCCTTCCCAGTTGACATCAATGATATAAATCCATCCGTCGTTTTTAGCCTGCAAAGGAACCGTAAATACAAAGGTTGTTTTCTTTAAAGAATCCATTAGGGATTTAGAGGTAGTGGCAATATCATACTCATACATTTTCAGCTCCACGGCAGAACTTGTTTTCCCTGTTCCGCGAACATAAATATTCACGTAAAAAGTTGAGGGATCGTGCGACAGGATGTTTTTAGTACTGTCGGTAGTAGTGACCATCTCCACCAAATCCTTATGGTTCATACTAAATATCCATCCGTTATTGTTGAGATCCTTGCCTTCAATATGGAAAGAGTTTTTTCCGTTGATTCTTTGCGACTGAATAGTAGTGAAAGAATTATTGTCGTAATCAAAAGCATCCGCCGACAAGCCTTCCATTCCTTTGGTACCCATATGATTTCCATCGTAATCATCCACCAGCAGATATCTTACTCCATCCACCGTACGGAGGTGGTAAGAAAGCATTTTTTTAATGATCAAACTTGAAGAAGAAATTGCAGTGTCAATTCCGGCTACATAAAGAGAAATAGAACACGTATCCTTAGTCATGAAAAACTGAATAGTGTTTGCGTCGCCTTCCCAAACTGAATTGCCATTGTCAATGGTTTGTCCTGTTCCCTTAATTTCTTTCACTGCCTTGGAAAGATTTCCTTCTATCACAATTTTCCAGGAAACTTCTGTAGTAAAGCTTGCAGCAAAACTTACAGCAGTTCCTGCTTTCTTGTTAGAAGTAGTAAAATCAGGATTAGCATTATTGACTGTTAATCCGGTATTGGCAACCAAAGGATTTTCCTTTACGAAAACCACTTTATCACCCACCATTGTTTCTCTCTTGCACCCTGCGCCCAGAAGGACCAGAAAAGAGAGAATTGTATATATTCCTTTTTTATACATAGTAGTCTCTATTAAAATTTGCCTGTGTATGATAACAGCAATTGAGAAATATTATATGAACCTGCACTTACCAAAGTGTTGACGTACGTCACCATGTTGTAGTGTACAGAGAAAGATTGCATTGGAGAGAAACGCACTTGCACTCCTGCCGAAGCAATTCCTTCATTTGAATTGATGCTTAATCCGTTGATAGTTGCAATAGAATTGAAAGCATCTCTTTGTGAAGCATATTCATTACCGTTAGCTACCAACATTTTGTAGCCGAACAATAAATCCACTTTTTTAATTACTTCAAAAGAAACTCCTGCATCAGCAACTGTGCTTGATAAAGCAATTGAACCTGCTCCTGCTCTGGCCGTTTTTTCCATTCTTCCTCCTACTGAGAAATCAAGTTTGCGACCCAAGCCTATCATTTTACCAATCTCCAGTTTAACTCCCCCTTTTACTACCATAAAGTTTCTAAGGTCAGCTGTTCCTTCTCCAACGATCTCTTGTAAGTAATCAAAACCTACTTCGAAATCAACATTTTGCATTGAAGTATCCGACGCTACTGTAATAGACGCACCCTGACGGTTAGGGGTTGCCTTGCCATAAGGTTGAGCATTGTTAAATTGATTCAAATAAGGAGTCAATACATAAGCGATTTTGCTGTTGTACAATTGTTCAGAATTCATTCTGTCGAACAAAATCGGAGCTCTCAATACACTTGCATTGTTCACCAATCCGAATAAAGCCGGGTTCATGTTGTCAACCACTCTTCTGGTTTGTGCAGTTGGAGAGTTATAATATTGTCCAACATCTGTTACACCCAAGGTGAATTTAATTCCAGGACCTTTCAATGCTAAACTTGCTGTAAGATCAAGGAAATAATCCTGATATGATTTTGATGAATCGATTACCGCAGCAACATTTTTGTAGTTGAAACTTGATGCTCCACCTTCAAATCTGATTTTTAAAGCACTTGCATCAGAATTCATCAGGTATTCAACATCTCCCGTTCCAACGTAGTTTTTGTAAGAGTATGTAGCCGATTGAATATCCACATCGGTTAATCCAACATACGTTCCACCGATTTTAATATTGTCGCCAAAAGAAGCGCCAACTCTTGCACCCGACAATAATCTGTCGGAAATACTCATCTCATTGGTTGAAGTTGTTCTGGTTACGAAACCATAAGCACCAATTCCCCAGTTTTCGAAATCATGACCGTATTTCAGGTGCGCACCTTGCAGCAACCATCCGTTACCAACGTTCATGTTTTCGTATTCGGTGATGGCTCTTCTCATCTGGAAGATTTCCGATTCGTACTTGTGGTACATATCGCCGAAATTAAACACGGTAAAAGGAGTGAGTTCAATACGAACATCACCGATCTCATATCTGAAATCTTTTATTTTACCCATTAATTTAAACTGACGGAATTTGAAAGAGTTTGCACTTCCGTAAAAAGCACCAAACTCACTTCTCACCCTGTAAGTGGCTGTAGCCTGAAAAGCAGAATCTATAGCCAGATTATTTTGAAGGTCAAATAAGTTGTAACCGCCAATCCCCGCGTTGTGGGTTTTAGTGTCGCCACTCATAATATTCCCGCTCAAATTGCTATTGGTAATATATGACCGTCCTAAACCATTCAAAGAAAATTTAGTCGGTGATTGTCCCATCATTTGCGCCAATAGAGAACCTCCTATAGCTACCGTTAACGCTGATGTAAGTAATAATTTTTTGTTTTGCATTGCTTTATAAATTATTAGAAGAAAATTTTAAATTCGAAAGTTGTTTCATTGCCATCAAACACATCTTTGGTGAAGTTGTAATCCTGATGTGTAAAATATCTGCGACGAAGATGTATGTTCATGTTTCTGGCGATATCGTAATCAATACCGAAGGCAATAGTTTTACCCAATTGGTTAATCACTCTATCTGAATCGGCAGCACTTGCTTTATCAGGAGAAAGATTCACCGAAGTGCTTCCTTTCACCGTTTCAAATCCTGCCTCTGCCACTACCGATAAGTTTTTAAGGATGCTGAAAGCAACCGTTAAATCTTCATAGAAAACTGAGATAAAAGTATTGTTGTTCGGAATAGGATTCAAAGGATTGAATCCGTTTTGAACCGTATTGAAACTGTTGTAGTTTAAAATGATCAATTTGTGTTTGTTGATTTCAAATTGTCCTTTCAATAACAATTCAGCAGCATTGAACCCTTTCAGGTATGTAGTGCTGTTCGTCAGTTTTGATGAATTCACTGTAATGGTTTCATAAGTACGGAACCACGCTGATTTAATTCTGTGGTAAGGACCATCGGCCTGAAACCATGGGCGCATTCTTGAACGGGAGAAATCATTTATCCTGTGCTGAATGGTAATGTCATCCGTAGTATGTTCTTTTTCGGAGCTGGCAGCATAACCAAACTGAATTCTGATGTATTTTCCTAACCCGCCTTCTGCTCTGAAGTTAAAACCCTGACGGTTGTTGGCAATTTGTCCAACCTCCTGCGCAATGTTTGGTAAGTAAAGTGCATCGTACACTTTTTCGGTAGCGTATCCACCCTGACTCAAAGTTGAATTAGAGTTTAAGATAGAACCATCGATGCTCGCCATTGCTGTATTGATGTTGTAATACTCAACAGAAAAAGGAACCAATACTATACGTTTGTCGAATTCTGTTTTTAAATAATACCCTTGTCCGATTGGACTTGAAGCAGGAGATCCCGGATTTTCAACTCTGCCCACACCAAACTCTCCCGACACCAATACCTTTTTAATTTTAAAATTGAAATCCAAAGTGGTTACTGTGTTGTTATCCGGTCTTTTGTCTTCAAAAGAAACCTGTGCGCGTTTTGCATAGAAGTTCAATCCAACAGTTCCCGACATGAATCTTTCGAAAATCACTTTTTCCAATTTCACCACTCCTGTGTAAGATGGGAAATAATTGATTCCTTGCGACAAGGCAACGCTTGAACTTGTACGTCCGAACATCCCTCTCACACCCACTTGCCAAGGCAAATATTTTGTTTCAAACACCACACCCGATACTGCGCTACCGCCCAATCCCTGGTTTCCGATGTTGCTGGATTGTGAGAAATATTCTTCAAATCTTTCGAAAGATCTTCTGTACCAGTCCCAAGGCAAACGATTGAAATAATTGTCGCGGTATTCCGCTTGTCCCATTGTGAACTTACTCATCTTCACCCATAGCACCTCACCTGCAGTAACGCTGGTTTCAAACAAACCGCTTCTGATGCGTCCCGAGAAATTAATGTTTTGTCGGGCACTCAAACTGCGACTGTTATTACTCAACGGATCACCTGTAAATATAGGAGTGATGGAATAACCAACATTGAAATCGATTTTTGAACGGAACTTTGAAGAAAAGTTCAACTCTAACATAGGATATCCCCCACCATTTGTTGTACCGACATTTGCCGTAGGATAATCAGAGAAAGCAATGCTTTTTTCACTGGTGATCATATCGTCGTATGATTTGTTCATATCACGATAAACCATCAATGCACGCATTACTCCCGAAATAACAACGTCATCGGCAAACAAGGCTTTGCCCTGAGATTCAGATCCATTAAAATTAAAATGGGGGTTGATTTTTATGCCGCCTATTCCCGGAGAATAGGTTGGATTGAGCAATACAGAACCTGTGCCGAAAAGAACAGGTTTGCTTTGCTTGTAACTCTCACGAAGTGCCAGCGAATCGTTCGCCTGCTGCGTTGAATCGGCTGAATTACCTGTGGCAAATGCGGTTCCGCAGCTAAGCAGCATTCCGAAAGTACCCATCAGGCGAATTGTGCGCCTTTTTGAAATCTTATTCATCATCAGATTGAAAATATTAATTTCTAATTTTTTGAATTTTTAGTGCGGAAAATTAATTCCATCTTTTTTTGATTCGCGGACGAACAACCTGGTTGGTGCCAAAGGCATTCACCAATTCATCCACCAACGGAGTACCAGTGATCAGAGACGATCCCGGTTTTTTCTCCATGTAATCGCCAAACACGTCCCAGATAATTGCTCCGGCGCATTTGTTTTTCACGATGTATTCTGCTTTGAGTCTTACAGATTTCGGATTGTCGTAGGATACAAAAGATTTTTCATCTTCACTTACCAGATAAGGAACCTGCGCAACATCATCCCAGTATTCTTTGTAGCCATGTTTTTTATACTCTTCCATGATATTGAAATACTGCGGCATTCCTTCATGTTCTACAAAAACAGTTTTATCTTCTGCTTTCTTATGACCTGTTCTGTAAATAGTGATTGGCTCCTCCCCTTCAAAACCACGCAGGGTTCTACCGTAAAAGGCAACGCCCATATTGAGTTTGGTGCTTGGCACTTTGTATTTTCCGGTCATCAAACGATAAGCTTCATCTAAACTTCCTTTGTATCCTTTAGAAGGGTTGTACAAAGGAGAATTGTGGTTGGCATCATCACTCCAGGTACCGTTGAAATCATAAGTCATCATGTTGATGTAATCCATGAAAGGAGTGATAACATCCCATTTGATCTGATCCATTTGAGGAATGTTGGCGCCGTAAGCACCTGTTAAAAGGAATTTATAGTTGATTCTTTTTCCGTAGGCATCAATAGAGTCGCGAATGGCTTTCATGAACAAAGGATAATTGTCTCTGTCTTGCGGAGTACCGCTGTGCTCAGCATAACCCGGATATTCCCAGTCGATATCAATTCCATCAAACTGATAGTGTTGCAACAATCTTATGCATTCTTTTGCGAAGTGCGCTCTCTTTTTAGGATCGGCAGCAATGGTCGGGAAATTGTCTGATAAAGTCCATCCGCCAATAGACACCATTACTTTAACACCATATAAATGTGCGTAATCCACCAAGCTTGAATTCGGATAGTAAGCCGGCTGAGGTTTGCTCCAGTCAATTCTTCCTTTTAACAGGATAGTATCGGCCCATGGATCAGTTCCTTCAATGTTCGCATCTTTATCAGGAGCGTAGAAAGAATAATTTAAAATAGTGTAGCGGCTGTAATCTAAAACCTCAGGCACAACGCAACCATTGCGTTTGTACATTTGCCACGACGGGAAATAGGCAATGATTTCTTTTGGATTCCCTGTGGTTTGAACTGCATTTTGTGGATCTTGTTTTTGTGCTTTCAAATTTTGAAATACACCTGCAACAAGCAGCATTAGAGCAATGAGAGTTAGTTTCTTCATGTTTCACATTTTACGATCAACGAAATAATTTCAACCCCTTGAAATTAAATTCACTTCACATTTAATATTAATTCGAAAACGTTTACAAGAAAAGTAAAACGAAACTCCCAATGGTTTCAAATATATGGAAAAATAATTTCCACTTCCAAATAAATAATGCAATGCCCGAAAAAAAATATTTTTTTCAAACATTGCATTACTTAGTAGAATACCCTCTTATTAAGCCGCTTTACTCAATAAACAAAAAGATGTTTCAGGATGAAAGAAAAAAACCTGTTTAATTTTCACTAAACAGGTTTTAAATTTTTAATTGGGTATAGTCTTTAAATCGAAAGGATATTTGCTACGCGCAAAACTTCTTCATCAACATAATCTTTCTCAATGATGGCGTCTTTAAATGAAGTATAAACAACTTCATTTTTTATTAATCCTGCCATTACATTCTTTTTGCCGGCAATCAATCCTTCTACCGCTGCAACACCTAAACGGCTTGCTAAAATACGATCGAAAGAGGTTGGATTTCCGCCTCTTTGAATGTGTCCGAGAATAGTCACTTTAGCATCAAAGTAATTTAATTTGCTGCAAACCTGTTGTGCAATATCCGCTGTTGAGCCTAATTTACAACCTTCTGCAACCACTACTATACTTGATGTTTTTTTTCTTAAACGACCTTTTTCCAGTTTCTCCACAATAGCATCAATGCTTCCTTCTCTTTCGGGAATCAAGATATCTACTGCGCCTGAAGCCAAACCTGTGTTGGCTGCAATAAAACCGGAATTGCGTCCCATCACTTCCACAAAAAACAAGCGGTTGTGTGACATAGCTGTGTTACGGATATTATCTACCGCGCTGATGGCTGTGTTGGTTGCTGTATCAAAACCAACAGTATAATCGGTTCCGTTCAAATCATTGTCAATAGTTCCCGGAATACCAATAATCGGAATTCCATGTTCCTGCGACAATAATTCTGCACCGGTAAAAGTACCGTTACCACCAATGGCAACCAATGCATCAATTTTACGTGCTTTCAAATTTTTGTAAGCCTTCAATCTGCCTTCCGGAGTTCTGAACTCCTCGCAGCGCGCCGACTCCAGAATGGTACCGCCTTTTTGTAAAATCTGATTTACTGAACGAACATCCATTTCATCAATGATGTCGTTGTCTATCATCCCTTCATAACCACGGTAAATTCCAGACACCGTTAATCCGTAATACACCGACGAACGAACGACTGCTCGTATAGCAGCGTTCATTCCCGGTGAATCTCCTCCTGAAGTATAAACTCCTATTTTCTGTATCTTCTTCAACGCTTCAGCCACAATTATTTTTTACCTGTGAAGATAAGCGCCAACTCAGCCATACGGTGAGAGAAGCCCATTTCGTTATCATAAAAACTTGTCATTTTAACAAGTGTATTTCCATTGCTTGGAACAACCAAAACGTCATCCATAATCATTGAAGAGAAAGGCTCTCCAACGCAGTCTCTTGAACACTCGTAGTAGTCACCGAAGTAAGCTGTTTGTTTCAAAATTGAACCGCTGTTGATTTTAGCTACGTTAGCTTTCATTGCAGTTGCAATTTCTTCTTTCGTTACATTTCCTTCAATCAGATAAACCGCTTCAACTACTGAACCTGTATCGGTTGGAACTCTTAATGCAGTACCGTTTAATTTACCGTTTAAGTGAGGCAATACTTTTCCTACTGCTTTCGCAGCACCTGTAGATGCAGGAATAATGTTGTTCAAAGTCGCTCTGTTTTTTCCACCACCGAAAGCATCAGCTACTTTTTGAGTTGCAGTTGCAGCATGAGTTGTAGAAATCAAACCAGAAATCACTTTATAAGTATCATCCAAAGCTTTGGTCATTGGAGCCAAACAGTTGGTAGTACAAGAAGCGTTAGAAACAATTTTATCATCAGCACTGATTGAATCGTGGTTTACACCCACAACAACCGTTTTAGTTGCATCATTACAAGGTGCAGAAACAATTACTCTTTTTGCACCGGCATTGATATGCGCCTGAGCTTTTTCAGTAGTTAAATAAAAACCTGTACACTCAAAAACCACATCAACATCATGGGCAGCCCATTTAATGTTGTTTGCGTCTTTTTCAGCATATACAGTGATTTTATGTGTACCAACCTGAATTACATTGTCAGAAACCAATTTAACATCTACCGGAAATCTTCCGAAAATAGAATCTTTAGGTAAACCGCTTGCGATCTCAGAAGCAGGAACCAAGTCGTTACCCGCCACTATCTCAATCTGATCGTTAAATTTTTCAACGATAACTCTCATTACATTTTTGCCGATTCGGCCCATTCCATTGAAAGCAACTTTAATTTTAGCCATGATGATTAGAAATTTTAATTGAACATTGTTGTTTTTTTCATCCCCTTTAAAAGCGAAGCCGCTAAAATAGGATTTTCTACAGAATAGAAAAGCAATTTGAAAAAAAATATTAGGAATTAATAATTTATTAATGTGGCTCGTCTAAAAATCAGCGTGAGAGTGAGACCCGAGAGCGGCCTCACTCTGATTTTCTCAAAACCCACTCTTACACTCACTCTGTTTTATTATATTTACCGCTGATAAAAACTCTTTGTATGAGTGAAACACTAGATATTCTGGCATTTTCAGCGCATCCCGACGACATTGAACTTTCTTGTTCGGGCACGCTGATCAAACACATTGAACAAGGTTATAAAGTAGGCATCATTGATCTTACCGAAGGAGAATTAGGTACAAGAGGCAATAAAGAAATCCGCAGGGAAGAAGCCGACAAAGCTGCCAAACTCATGAAAATTTCAGCGCGCGAAAATTTAAAAATGCCCGACGGTTTTTTTGATTTATCGGAAGCCAATAAAATCAGCGTAATCAAAATGATTCGTAAATATAAACCGAGGATAGTGTTGGCAAATGCCATATCCGACAGGCATCCTGATCATGGTCGCGCAGCACAATTAGTAAGCGAAGCCTGCTTCCTTTCCGGATTGATAAGAATTGACACCGGACAAAATCCGCACCGACCCGAAGTGGTTTACCACTACATTCAGGATCGTTTCACCAAACCCGATTTGATTGTTGACATCACCGGTTTTTTCGATAAAAAAATGGAAACCGTAAAAGCTTTCCGTTCTCAGTTTTACAATCCCGATTCCGAAGAAATCCTCACCCCTATTTCCGGTCCGGAGTTTTTCTCTTACCTCGAAGGCAGAGCCATTGAATATGGTCGCTTAATAGGAAAACTGCACGGAGAAGGCTTCACCACCGAGCGACCTCTGGGAGTTTCTTCTCTAAAAGCTTTAATTTAACTTGAACTTCAACGAAGTAAAATATCTGTTTCAAAAAGAGTTCCGCATGGAACTCCGCCGCAAATCAGGCATCAACAGCATTTTACTTTTTGTGGCAGCCACTACTTTCATTAGTTTTTTAGCGCTGGAAAACATTGATCACGCACCAACATGGAATGCTCTTTTCTGGATCATTACGCTGTTTGCCTTTATCAACGCAGCCAACAATACTTTTCGCAACGATAGCGAAAGCACACAATTGTATTTGAATCAATTGGCCCATCCACAATCGATACTGCTGGCAAAAACATTGTACAACGCTTTATTGATGGTAACTACAGGAATTTTAAATTACCTGTGTTATTCTTTTTTTGTAGGGAATTTAATTGAAAATCACGCGCTGTTTATTTTACTGGTGATCATCGGCGGACTCGGTTTCGCTTGTGTTTTATCGCTCACCAATGCTATTTCCTCCAAAGCCTCTTTCAACAATACCTTGATGCCTATTTTAAGTATTCCCATGCTGATTCCCTTCTTTATTATTTTGGTGGCGCAAACCAATCATCTTATTGGAAACAAGGAATACAAAGACTTTCACTATGCTGCCGCAAGAGAAGGAATGGAAGTGGAAATTTTGTGTGATCGCTTTCTTTTTAAAAAAAACATCAACGATTTAAACTGCTATGAATTCAGCGCTGTAGATTACAAAAAGAAAGAAAGTACTATGGTTTTTTGCGGCGATTTCGTTCACAAGACAGATGAAGCAATGATCGTGAAAGGAAAATTTGAAAAAAATATTTTTTACGCTTCATCAGCCTGGAGCAAACCCAGCGTGACTACCGAAACTTCTGTGAAATATTACGGAGCACTCACCCTACTTACCCTGATTGTGCTGGTAGTTGGATTATTTTTATATCCAAAGATCGCAAAGTTTTAAATTTGATTTGCCTGCATTTTAGAAAAAATGTAGCTTCGTTCCCGCTGAAATAAACAATCATGAGAATATTTTTACTTTACATTTTTGCCATAACTTTTACATTTTCAAAAGCTCAGGATTTTATAGGTCCGAATGGGTTCAATGAAAATTTCATTACCATTGGCTCTACTAACGGAGACAATGGCTATACCACCTCATGGTATGGAAAACAAGATGTTGGAACCGATAGTTCCAATGTTTGTTACGGAAATTCAGAATGCATTTTTACTGGTACAACTAGAATAAGAAATGGAAATGGTGATTTAGGCCTTGTTGTAAACACAATTTCTTACAGCTGGGAGAATCACGTAGGTTTTAATTTAGGAAACGATTCAAATAACTTCGTCGATATTTCTTATGGAAATTTAAAAAACACTGTTGAAATATCCCTAGAGAACAATAGCTCTCAATTAGTAAATATTCTTCCTTCGTTTTATAGCAATGCTTATGCGGGCGACTCTAATTCAAAAATTATAAATTGCGACAGTACGCATTTCGCCATGTTTTTAACCCTGCCTCCTTTTGAAAGCAAAACTTTTACGATAGACTTGCTAAAAATGAAAACTGTGCAATATACAATGGATGAAGCAACTTGCATAAATGTTTATAATGGACTCTGGAATGGCGCCGGATGTGTTTATGATTCCGGTTTTGATATAACAAAGCTAAGCGGAATGTCTATGTCAATAGTTGGAATGGAAGATCCCAATAACGGTTATGCACCGATTGCATTAAATAATGCATCATTAACCATTCATTATATTAAGGGCGGAGACATCCCTTGCATAGCACCTCCCCAACCAATTAACACAACAGTATTGGACAGTATCAATCCATGTTTATCAACCGCTAAAACCCTTTCAGCAGCAGGAATTGGTATACTAAAGTGGTATTCTTTGGATGGAAAACATCTGGGAAGCGGCGATACACTTATTCCAGATGAAAAATTCAAAATTGTAAATGTAACAGACAGCAATGCTTGTGGCGTTAGTCAACCAACTTCCATTGCAATAAAAGGAGGTCCGATAGCTTATTTTTTTGCTGATCCGACAGAGGTTTGTGATGGAAATACCGTTACATTGATAAACAACAGCTATAATTCAATCGAGTCTGAATGGCATAATCCATGGGGATTAACTTATTCATTTGAAAATATAACTGATACTGCAATTGGAACTTGGAAACTCATAGTGACTGATCTCAATAATTGCAAAGATAGTATGTCATACAATATTAACAAACTCCCAAAACCTTTTGTAAAACTTACTTTACCAGACACATTAATACTTAATAACATTCAGCTTCCTACAACTGGAGGAACTCCAATAGGTGGTTATTATTCAATATTAAATACTAAAACCAAAACGCTAGATTCATTAATAAATCATGGGGGGTACACAACTGTTGTATATTCTTACTTCAATTCTTATGGATGTGGCGCAGCAGATACTGTTACGACCTTTGTAAAGATAAAATCAATTATTGATTCAGGGGATCTGCTTAATGCATTAATCAAATTAGGAGCGGATTTAAATAATGATAAGGCAATTGATTCAGATGAAGCAATGGCGATTACAAATCTTATACTTTCCAATCTTAACCTTACCGACTTGAGTGTTATTAAATATTTCTCCAACCTTCAAACCCTTGACATATCTAATAATCAAATCACCTCTCTTGACGTCAGTTCTCTTTCAAATTTAATTTCCCTGATCTGCTCCAATAATCAATTAACTAATATTATTTTTGGTGACAGCACTTCTTTAAAAACTTCAGGGCATCCTAACCTTAGTATTTTGGATTGCAGCAACAACAAACTCACGTCTTTAGATTTAAGGGACCTTACCGCTTTAACAAAAATGAATTGTTTAGGCAATGCGAGTTTAGCTATGATTTGTGTTTCAGACGCCAACGTTGCCCAATCAAATATCAATTTCATCAAAGACAACACTAGCACCTATTCCGAAACCTGCACAGTAGGAATTGAAAAAATCAACAACAATCCAATTTCCATATTCCCTAATCCAGCTTCTCAAGAAATTAACATCCTAGGTTCCTTCCAATCGCTTTCCATTGTAAATGCTGTGGGACAAACTATTTTAACCAATTCAAACAACAAGATTGATGTAAGTTTTCTGCAAAGCGGTTTGTACTTCCTGAATGTTGTAAATACTGATAAAACCAATTTTATCACCAAACTGATTATTGAATAAATATTGGCAGTTAAAGATATTTTGACCCTGCCAAAACACGAACAATTTCACTTCATTCCTATCTTTTTAAAGAAGAAAAAGTTAAAAATCAAAATCTCTCTATTTCTCAAACTTTTATGGCTAAATTCGCACGGTAAAAAAATTACATGCGGAAAATTTGGTGGAAAATACTTTGCAGCGCGCTACTGATCTACACTGTAGCTTACGGAATGATAAGCGACGTTCCTGCTTTACACACCCTTCATGAAACCATAAGAAATTTGTTTTACCACGTTCCGATGTGGTTTACCATGATTTTCCTTTTGCTGATATCGATGATTTACAGCATCATCTTCCTCAAGAAAAAAGATTTGAAATACGATTTATATGCTTCTGCTTTAGCACATGTTGGCTGCTTCTTCGGAGTTTTGGGTTTTGTTACCGGAATGCTTTGGGGACAATACACATGGGGATCGCCCCTTCCGCAGGATCCTAAAATCATTGGCGCTGCCATAGCCATCTTAATTTATTTCGCTTATTTCATTTTGCGCTCTTCTGTAAACGACGAAGAAAAGAAAGCACATTTGTCAGGAGCTTTCAATATTTTCGCTTTCATCATGCTGCTGATTTTCACAGGTGTTTATCCGCGCATGGTAGATTCATTGCATCCGGGCAATGGTGGAAACCCTGGCTTCAACAATTACGACAGAGATGCTCGCTTGAGCGCGGTATTTTATGTAGCTATTCCCGCATGGATCCTTTTAGGATTGTGGATCAGCGAACTTAAAATAAGAATCGATTTACTTAAAAAAGACAATTCAATATAACCATGGAAGAAGTTAAAAATCAAGGTCCGAAAATGGCCGACATGCTTTACCAAAACGGAAAAATTTACGTGGTGGTGGGTGTTTTAGTGATCATTCTTGTCGGCATTTTAGGCTACCTTTTTTTCCTCGACAGAAAAATCGGGAAAATTGAAAAACAAAAAAACAAATGAATAAAGGAGCTGTCATAGGTCTTTCCATTATTGTGGTTTCTGTTGTACTGCTTTTACTGGCTTTACAAGGCGCAGGAACTTACTCTACCTTCACCGAGGCGGAACAACATCCCGATAAAACGATTACCATTATCGGCACGCTCAACAAAGAAAAACCGGTGACTTACGATCCGGTGAAAAATACCGATCTCACTATTATGTTTGTAAGTGATAAAGAACATGTGGAACGTGAAGTTTATTTTCACGGCGCTAAACCCCGCGACATCGAAAAATCGGAAAACATCACCTTAACAGGAAAAATGGTGAAAAATATTTTTCACGCAGAAACCATTCTCGTGAAATGCCCTTCCAAATACCAGGATGGTAAGCTGGATCCGAAAAAACTGGAAGATCAACAATTCGGTACATCCCGCTAAATATGGAACTCAACTACATCGGCGAAAATTTACAATTGGGAAAATGGGGACACATCTTTGTGCTCATCGCCTTTGTGTTTGCTATCCTCTCTTCTGTCGCTCACTACTTCGCTGTAGAAGGCCCCGAGCATGAAAAAGAATCGTGGAGAAAAATCGGTCGCAGGGCTTTTTTCACTCATGCTCTTGCGGTGGCTGGTATTGTGGCTTTGCTTTTCACAATGTTGTACAACCACCGTTACGAATATTACTACGTGTGGAAACACTCCAGCAACGTTATGCCTTTGCGCTATATTCTTTCCTGTTTCTGGGAAGGTCAGGAAGGTAGCTTTTTGTTGTGGACCATCTGGCATGTAGTGTTGGGAAGTGTTTTATGTTTCACTGCAAAAAAATGGGAAAGTCCGGTAATGGCTGTGTTTTCAGCTGTTCAGGTTTTTTTAATTTCCATGTTGCTCGGTATTCACATTCCCGACGGACCTTATGCGGGCATCATGATTATTGTTGCCGGGTTATTCATTTTGTTTTTAATCTGGAACCGCTTATCTAATATTGAAAGATTCACCATAGGAGGCGCTATCCTTGCGATTGGCGGCTTTATTATGAATAAAAATATTCCCGGCTTTCAAATCGGAAGCAGTCCGTTTAACATCCTCACCCGCGAATATCCTCAATTTGCCAACGAACTTTTTTTCAAAGATCCGCAGTACTTGCATGCTTTAGATGGTAACGGACTCAATCCTTTGCTGCAAAATTACTGGATGACCATTCATCCGCCGATGTTGTTTTTAGGCTTCGCCTCCACTCTCGTTCCTTTTACTTTTGCGATTGCCGGACTTTGGACCAAAAGATTAAATGAATGGATGACACCTGCTCTGCCATGGATTTTCTTTGGTGTTGCTGCCCTCGGAACCGGAATATTAATGGGTGGTGCATGGGCTTATGAAGCTTTGAGCTTTGGTGGTTTCTGGGCATGGGATCCTGTTGAAAATGCTTCGCTATTTCCGTGGCTCACTTTTGTTGGCGCAGCGCACGTGATGATCGTTCAACGCAAAAAAGGAAAATCTTCTTATGTTACTTTCCTGCTCACAATGGTTTCTTTTTTACTGGTGCTCTACTCTACTTACCTCACCCGCAGCGGAATTTTAGGCGATACTTCGGTGCATTCTTTCGCAGATGGTTTGCCCGGACAGCTATTGATTTTTCTCTTTTTCTTTTGGTGGCTGGCAGGCTATTTAGTGATTTGGAACAAAATGCTGCGCATTGCTTACACCGTACTTTCCCTTTGCTTTTTTGTCGTTCAGTTTTATGTGGAAGATTTAAAAGTACTGTCCATTATTTTAATCACTGCTTACCTCGCGCTTTTTGTTTTCTCTTATCTTAAATTTTTCCCGAAAGAGGAAAACGAAAAAGAAGAAGATGTGAGTTCCCGCGAATTCTGGATGTTCATTGCTGCCATCATGCTGTTGATCTCCTGTCTGCAAATCATCATTTTCACTTCCTTCCCTGTCATCAATAAAGTGTTCGGTACAAACCTCGCTTCCAACAAAGATGTTTTTGAATCTTATGTGAAATATCAGATTCTTTTTGGCTTTATCATTTGTTTATTGATGGGTAGCGGCTTGTACTTGAAATACAGCAAAACACCAACAAAAAAATTATTGGGCGATTTAGCCCTCAGTTTTGTAATTACTGCTTTCATCTCTTTACTGATCGCCTTTTCCTATCAGTTTGATTATGAAAACGACCCTTTCCGTTTGGTGCTGTATTGGCTGTTTTTCTTTGCCGCTACTTTCGCTATTGTAGGCAATGTGGGCTACTTCGTAAGAGTGCTCAAAGGAAATTTAAAATCGTCGGGCGCACCCATCGCTCATCTGGGTTTTGGAATGATTATGCTGGGCGCCTTTATTTCTACTTCACAAAGCGAAGTGATTTCAGAAAACACTTCGAAATTTGATTTGGAAAAGGCGAGCGATAACACCATGAAAAACAATGAGAATCTTTTTCTTTCCCGCGGAGATACTTTACCAATGGGAGATTACTATGTGACTTTCAATAAAATTTATCAGGAGGGTGTCGACCTTCATTTTGATGTTGATTACCTGCGTAAAAAATCCGATTCCACTTTCGAAAAAGATTTTACACTGAGTCCGTTTTTTCAATTGAACGACAAAATGGGAAAGGTACCCGAACCCGACACCAAACACTATTTACACAAAGATATTTACACGCATTTACAAACTTATAAGGTTGCCGAACACAAAGGAATTAAACTCGGAAAGGGCGATACCGTAAGCGTAAACAACGCCATCTTATATTTTAAAGCAGCGCAGGTAAGCATTACTCATCCAACTAAAAATGATTCCGCAGTAAACGTGGGAGCAGTTTTAGAAGTGTACTATCCCGGAAAAGCAAAAGAAGAATTTGTAGTAGTGATGAACGACGTGAGAGGAAAAAAAATGTCGTCGCCCGAAACCAAAGTAGATGGTCTGAAGGCGAAATTCAAACTCGTTGATATTAATTATGAAAAACAATATTTCGAATTTGAAATGACCGATTATTCAGGCGGTGAATTCATTGTGATGAAGGCCATTCAATTTCCGCTCATCAACATCTTGTGGACAGGCTGTATCGTAATGATTATAGGAACCACCATCGCCATTGTGCACAGAACTAAAACTTCTAAAAAACAGGAAAATGCAGGATAATTATTTATTCCTTCTAAACAATATCACCACCTTTATTTTTGATGTGGATGGCGTGATGACCAACAATACCGTTACCATTACTCCCGAAGGAGATCAGCTGCGTACCATGAATATCCGCGATGGTTTTGCTTTGCAATACGCAGTAAAAAAGGGATATAAAATCGCTATTATTTCCGGCGGAAAATCAGAAAGCGTAAAATCGCGATTTACCAAATTGGGCATCACCGATATTTATTTAGGTGTTTCCGATAAAAGAGAAAAACTGGAAGAAGTGATTTCGGCATACAGCATTGATCCGAAAACAATTTTGTACATGGGCGATGATATTCCCGATTACGAAGTGATGACAATGATTGGCCTGCCTACCTGTCCGAAAGACGCTTGTATAGAAATTAAAAATATTTCTACTTATATTTCACCCGACAAAGGTGGAGAAGGTTGTGTGAGAGATGTGATTGAACAAACATTGAAAGCACAGGGAAAATGGTTTGATCCTTCAAAAATCAACGACAAACATTTTACATGGTAATGAACTTTTTAAAACTGATTCGCTGGAGCAACTTACTGATCATCGCCTTACTCATGGTGATTGTTCGTTTATTCATTTTTGAAAAAGGATTACAAAATTCAGGTTTGCTTTTCAATCTTCAGTTTCCTCAAAGCAGTTTTTGGATTTTGGTTGCCTCTGTAGTATTGATCGCTGCAGGAGGAAATGTAGTGAACGATATTTACGATCAGGAAATCGACAACGTCAATAAACCCGACAAAAAAATTGTAGGAAAAAGCATCAGCGAAACCAAAGCATGGATTTTATTTTTTGTGCTTACACTCAGCGGAATTGCACTGGGTTATTATTTAGCCTTAGAAGCAAAAAACACTTCCTTTACCTTGTTTCATATATTCACTCCTTTGCTTTTGTGGATTTATGCAGCCCAGCTTAAAAAATCACCTTTACTCGGAAACCTTGCCATTGCTGTGCTTGCAGCATGCGTCCCTTTGGTACAACTCACTTTTGAATACGGCGCCATGCTGGGTGCTTACAGTGAAGTATTGAATATTAATGTATATGGAAATCCTATATTATTCATGCCCGAATGGTGTTTTTACCTTGCTGTATTTGCTTTTCTGAGCACTCTCATCAGAGAAATCATTAAAGACATGGAAGACATTGAAGGCGACCAAAAATTTGGTGCGCGCACGCTTCCTGTGGTTTTTGGAATGACGAATGCGAAAAAAATTGTAGTTGTTCTTTCCATGATTTTTATCGCAGTGCTTTACGCTGCTTTATTTTTTCTTTCCATCTTTTCACAAAACACAATAGTGTACTTTGCTTATCAGTCTTTATCCATCGCACTTCTGGTGGGTTCTTCTATGTTGAAAGTGGTAAAGACAAAAGACAAAAAAGATTTCACTGCACTGAGCAATCTCTGGAAACTTATAATGCTGGCGGGATTTGGAACATGTATCATTTACGGATTTTTGTAAAAACTCAAAATCATGATTGCTCAAACAAAAAAAATAATTCTGGCGTCAAAGTCGCCACGCCGCCAACAGCTGCTGAAAGAATTGCATTTGGAGTATGAAATCCGCGGCAAAGACATTGAAGAAATTTATCCGCCACATTTAAAAGGTCCCGAAGTTCCCATCTTTTTGAGTCAACTCAAAGGCGAAGCTTTCAAAGATGAAATGCAGGAAGATGAACTGATCATCACTTCTGACACCATTGTTTGGCTGGAAGATGAAATATTAGGCAAACCTGAAGACAGGGCCGACGCCATTAAAATTTTACACAAACTCAGCGGTAAGATGCACCGTGTGGTAACTGCAGTTACCTTACAGGAAAAACACCGCAGCACTACTTTTCACGAAATC
Organism: Flavobacteriales bacterium; assembly: GCA_023251095.1. Lineage (GTDB taxonomy): Bacteria > Bacteroidota > Bacteroidia > Flavobacteriales_C > JAHEZL01. The sequence goes on along the minus strand of JAHEZL010000012.1, from coordinate 47,152 downwards.
ACCGAAGTGTATTTCAATAAACTCTCCGAGGCTGAAATCACTTTTTATATTGATAACTTTCAACCTCTCGACAAAGCCGGATCATATGGCATTCAGGAATGGATAGGTTATATCGGCATTGAAAAAATCAACGGTTGTTTTTACAATGTAATGGGACTGCCCCTCTTCCGACTCAACCAGCATTTGAAACAAATGGGGATTATTGAGGTGAGGTAACCCTTCTGTCATTGTGGTTATCAACCACTCCTTCTTGAAAAGAAAAAGCAAGTTCAGCTTACATTAAAACATCAATCTTTTAATTTTCAGGCGGATTTACAAAAGTGGGCCGGTTATATAGTTGTTTATCCACCTAATTTTTTACTACAATGAAAGTCTTTTTCACTTTATTGTCTTTGTTCTCCATGTCAGTTTGTTTCGGTCAAAACCTGAACTATCAAGGCGTAACCTACTTCAGTGTAGACGGCATATCCAAAGAAAAAACACAACAACATTATTCTCATTCCGGACTGATCAAAGTACTCGAAAGCGCCAATAAAATTTCCACTCCGTCGGGTATTTATTCCATCAACAGCAAATCCGTTGAAAATGGAATTGTGGTGTATTATTGCACCGGAAAAGACATTTACCTTAATGAAGCTCCTTTCATTATTGAATACGACAGACGCTACAACCGCGTTAAAATTCACCAGGTGAGCGCCGAAACATCCAACAATTACTCGGTTTATTTTTTAGTTCAGTAAGCGCTTCCAAAATCAAAAATTTCCACTCCGTTTATTAAACTGTTTTATTTACCTTTAGCAACGGTAACCCATATAAAATGCGCAGTAAATTTCTTGCTCTTATTTTATTTTCCTTTGTTGCAGCAGCCAATGCTCAGATATACAAATACGTTGAAAAAATACCAAGCTTCTCATTATCTGCAGGAACTTCGTTTTTAGTAGACTCCAAAGATTTTGGTGCCTTTGCAAAATATTATTTTCCAACCAATAACGGACTCGCTTTTTACGCACAGGGAGTAACTCTTTTTCCCAGCAGCGAGAAGTATAAAGAATACCGCCTGGAAGCAGGAATTGAACTGGTGTTTTTTAAAGTCGGCGGATTTTCCACCCACGCCTTGATGGGCTTAAATTACGGCTACTGGCAAAGAGATTATGAATTTTCAACCTATTTCAGCAGCGCTGTTTCCAAAAAGGATAACGGCAATCACTACCACAAAGACAATTCACATTTTTTCGGAGGAGGAATCGATTTTGAATTCAATCAATACGTAAGCCTTTACGCTTCATGGAAAGCTTATCCACTCATATTTTTATCATACGCCGAAGCAGGTGTTCGCTGCAATATATACATCAGCGAAGACCGCAGAGCCAAACGAAGAAAAAAACCAAAATCTCTTGGCCGCATAAAATAACATGTCCATTCTTCGCTCCGACATACAAAACATTTGGCATCCCTTCACTCAAACATATGGCAGCGCAACGCCTGTAGCAATTGTTAAAGGCGAAGGCTTATACCTCATCACCGAAAACGGCGATAAAATAATGGATGCTGTTTCGTCGTGGTGGACCAACATTCACGGACATTGCCATCCTTACCTTGCGCAAAAAATAGCCGAACAGGCCAATACGCTCGATCATGTGATTTTTGCAGGATTTACACATCCTAAAGCGGTTGAATTATCGGAACACTTATTAAAAATTTTACCAAAAAATTTCTCTAAAATATTTTTTTCCGATGATGGTTCCACAGCTGTTGAAGTGGCTATAAAAATGGCTTTGCAATACTGGCACAATCAGGGAAAACAAAAAAATAAAATCATTGCTTTTAAAGAAGCTTATCACGGCGATACCTTTGGTGCCATGGCCGTTGGAGGAAGAGGTTCTTTCAATCGGCCTTTTGAATCTTTGCTTTTTGAAGTGGATTTTATTGATGCACCTCTTCCCGGAAAGGAAGAAGAAGCCCTGAAACAATTGCAAAACAGCATTAACGAAAACACTGCTGCCTTTATCTTTGAACCGCTTTTATTGGGAACCGCCGGCATGCAAATGTACAGCGCCGATGTATTGCAGAAAATGGTAAACATCTGCTCCGCTGCGAAAGTACTCACCATTGCCGACGAGGTGCTCACCGGATTTTACCGCACCGGAAAATGTTTTGCTACCAATAATTTACAAGCCGGAACGGACATCATCTGCCTGTCGAAAGGAATTACCGGCGGCACCATGGCTTTAGGCGTTACGGCCTGCTCACAAAATATTTTTGATGCTTTTATTTCCGAAGACAAATTCAAAACTTTTTTTCACGGACATTCCTACACAGGCAATCCCATCGCCTGCGCTGCAGCCTGTGCCAACATGGAGTTACTGGCGCAAGAAAAAACATTGTGCAACATTAAAAACCTTTGTGACCGGCAAACACAATGGATGCAAAAATTTAAAACTCATCCTGCTTTGCTCCATGCGCGCAATCTGGGAACCATCAACGCATTTGAAATCAACACCGGAAAAAACTCTTCGTACTTCAGCAACATAAGAGACGACATTTATAATTTTTTCATGCAAAAAAATATTTTACTTCGTCCGCTGGGAAACATCATTTATGTAATGCCTCCCTACTGTATCACCTCTGATGAATTAAAGCATCTTTACGAAGAAATTGACGCATTTTTAAACCAATTGAAAATCAAATGAAAAACATAGGCAAAAATATTTTTTACAAAGAAGACAAAGGGGAATTGTACGTTGAAATAAAACCACTTTACGATAAAAACAAATATAATCTGGCCCTGATATGGTTCATCGCCTGGAGCTTTTGCGGAGCAGCAGTGATCTCTCAGTTTTTTTTCGATATGGACAGAAACCAGAAATTGTTTTTAATCATCTTCCTCGTTTTTTGGATTTACTTTGAGTATCAGGTGATGCAGGCTTTGCGCTGGAGGAAAACCGGACGCGAAGTAGTGAAAATTGCCGAAGGTAAAATGCACTATGTAAAAGAAATCAGCGGACGCGGAACAGAAAGGATTTACGAAACAAAAACATTGTCGCCACTCACTTATATATCCACCGCCAACGAAGGATTTTTCAATGTTCTCAACCAATCCAGCTGGATGCCCGGCAATGAAGTATTGGAATTTAAAGCCGCCGACAGGTTGCGTCGCTTAGGGATTCAGCTAAATAAAAATGACGCGGAATTACTGGCTAAGAAAATAAATTACTATATTAATAGAACCCCGTCGAATTAACGACCTACACACTATGAAAAGAGTAATTTATTGGTGCACCATCGATCAGTTTCCTGATGCGGCACAGCGTGAAACACTACTGGATAAACTTCCGGTTTTTTTACAAAAAAACACCAAAGAGTACCGAAACGACAACGACTTTGCGCGTAGCTTAATAGGTAAATTACTGGTAAAAAAAGGGCTTACCGATTTTGGCAAAGAGGACTTACTACTGAGTATAGAACGCAATAAATTCGGAAGATATGTTTGTCCGAAAGGCGAAATCGATTTCAATATTTCCCACTCAGGAAATGTAGTGGTAGTTGCTTTTGATGCAGAGGGAAAAGTAGGTATCGACATTCAGGAAAAAAGCAAAGGAAGCTTACTGATAGCCGAACGGTTTTTCGCCACAGAAGAAGTGGAATGGATAAAAAATCACAAGGATTTAAATCATGCCTTCACCCACATATGGACGCGCAAAGAAGCCGTGGTAAAGGCTACAGGAACAGGTATCAGAATTCCGCTCAGCTCTTTTTTAGTATTAAATGATGAAGTGGAAATGAAAGGAGAACCATTTTATCTGCAAAGTGATTTAGAACACAATTCAAATTATTTTTTAACGGTTTGCAGTAATTTAAAGCATCCTTATGAAATTCAGAAGGTTTCTTTATCTGAACTATTTTAACTCAAATGTTTCAGGAAATGGTCGCTAACTTCGTGCGACGGCCCGAGCCAAGAGGTTTGATATTAAGAGGAGAAACGAAGTTTCGGTCTTGCGCGAAAGATTTTTCGTGCGGTGGCAGCATCTCTTGGCTCTTGATTTTTTTGCTTACTTTTTTTATCAAGAAAAAAAGTAAGTCTTTGCTTCTTTGAAAAGAAGAGATAGTATTATTAGATTTGAATCCTACTCAACTTTGTACATGATGAAGCATTTATTTTTCGCCTTTTTGATCGCTGTTTCCTTTTCAGCGTGTAATGAAACCGAAGTGAAAGTCGGCGCTCCCGCAACAGCAAAAGACCTTTCCATATCTTATGCAATGGTAAGCAACACCTATCAGGGAAAAGAACAATCACTCAATCAATTCGTCATTCAAAACAATAGCGCTGGAGAATTTGCTTCCAACTGGACCATCTATTTCAATCAAACACGTACCATCATTGACAAATCAGTAAAAGGAGATGTTATTATCACCCGTATCAATGGTGATTTCTATAAAATAGAACCTGCCAAAACATTTAAAACCCTTCCTGCAAAAGGCCAACTGAGCTTCTCTTTTGAAACAGGAGCATGGATCATCAAAAATGCCGATTTCCCTTGCGGATTTTACATCGTGTTTAAAGATTCCGCAGGAAAAGATCTCGCTCCCGAAGTACTTTCAAACATCACTTATGCACCACTCAATAAACCCGAACAAGTCAACAGAACTCCCAACGACAGCGTAGCTGTACCAAGTGCCGAAAGCAGATATGAAAAAAATAAAATGATTTCCGATTTGTCGGAAGACGACTACTCTCCCATCCTCCCCACTCCTATCCATTACAAAAAAGAAAAAGGCGAATTTAAAATCTCTGCCGGCACTATTATCTATTACAATAAAGGCGCTCAAAATGAAGCTAAATATCTTCAGGAAGCATTAAAAAAATTATTGCGCTCAGAACTCACCACCGTGGAAGCCAAAGGAAATGGAATTATGCTGGATCTTGGTGCTTACAAAATGGATGCTGTAAACGGAACTCCTTATGAATTAAAGGTTAGCGACAAAGGAATCAGCATCCGCGCCAACACCCCCGAAGGAATTTTTTATGGTATTCAAAGCTTAAGAGCTTTGATCCCCGTAGCCGATTACAACAAAAATTTAGGCGCTGTTAAAGTTGCAGCCTGCACCGTTCAGGATGCTCCTAAATTTCAATACCGCGGAATGTTTTTAGACGTTGTCCGAAATTTCCATTCCAAAGAAAGTGTTTTAAAACTCCTCGAATTAATGGCCTTTTATAAACTCAACAAATTCCATTTTCATTTGATGGATGATGAAGGCTGGAGAATTCAAATTGAAGCTTTACCGGAGTTGACAGAAGTTGGATCAAAACGCGGACACACCAAGAACGAAAGCGATATGCTCAATCCAACATGCGGATCAGGGCCTTTTGCTGATGCTGCAAAAAGCAACGGCACAGGTTTCTATACTCAGGAAGATTTTATTGAAATTTTAAAATTCGCTACCGAACGACACATTGAAGTCATTCCCGAAATGGATTTCCCGGGACACGCCCGCGCAGCCATCATTTCCATGAAGGCGCGCTACAACAAATACAGCAAAAGTGATCCGGCAAAAGCCGCTGAATTTTTACTGAACGATCCTAAAGACGTATCAAAATACAACTCGGTGCAAAACTACAACGACAATGTTGTTTGCGTTGCCAACGAATCGGTTTATCTTTTTTTAGATACGGTAGTAGCCGAAATCAGCGCGATGTATGAAGATGCAGGCATTGAACTTAAAACCATTCATACCGGAGGAGATGAAGTGCCGCATGGCGCATGGAGTGCATCTCCTGTATGTATTGATTTCATGAGTAAATCAGAGCAATACAAAAAACCGCAGGATCTTTTTTATTACTATGTTTCACGATTCAATAAAATACTATCCGACAGAAAGATCACCACTGCAGGTTGGGAAGAAATTGGCTTACACAAACAAATGAAAGACAGCGTGGAAATGATGAGTCCGAACATGGATTTCATTTCCACCAACCTAACTCCTTACATCTGGAACACCATGTGGGGATGGGGAAATGAAGACAGAGGCTACAAGCTCGCCAACGCCGGATTCAAAGTGGTTTTGTGTAACGTAAGTAATTTGTATTTCGATTTGGCAGTTGATAAAGATCCTCTGGAAAACGGCTACTACTGGGGTGGTTTCGTGGATCTGAAAAAAACATGGTCTTTCTCCCCTTTAGATATGGGCAAAGGAATCAGCAAAGACAGAATGGGCCATTTACTCGCTCCCGATTATATGAAAACGCTGGAAGCTCTGACACCAAAAGGAAAAAGCAATGTATTGGGTATTCAGGGACAATTGTGGAGCGAAACCGTTAAAGGAAAAGACCTGATGGAATATATGATTTTCCCAAGATTAATGGCCCTTTCCGAAAGAGCGTGGACCGGTGATCCCTCCTGGAAAACACAAAGCGATGAAGACATCGCCTGGAACAAATTTGTAAATACCTTAGGCAAAAGAGATTTGCCTCGTTTGGAATATCTGGCAAAAACCAATTCGGTTAATTACAGAATTCCGCTACCGGGAGCTAAAATTGAAAACGACACGCTGTATGCAAATATGGAGATTCCCGGGTTTACCATTATGTATTCTTTGGATAATAAAACATGGACGAAGTACACTACTCCCGTTGCGGTGAAAAAAGGAGCTGCAGTTTCCTTGAAAGCCCTTAACTTTAAAGGAAGAGAAAGTAGAGTTGTAAAAGTAATTGCTAAGTAAATTTAAAAATCCCTCTTGCCATCACACAGAATTCATTCGCACTTCTCCCTTTTTTCAAAGGGAGAAGTGCAGTACTCATCCATTTTCACAACACTATTCAGGAAATGCCAGCTATCTAACTTCCTCCTTTGGAAAAGGAGGAGTGCGGAGGAATTCTGTGCGAGAGGAAGGAGGATTTTATAACGTAATCGAGCTTCATCAAATCCCCTTCAATTTTTCTTTTATCCTTCCTTAATATTGTTAAATTTGGGATTCTATTACTGTAAAAGAAAAACCATGAGAAAATTACTGTTAGCCCTTTTCACAATCAGCCTTTTCACTGCTTGCGGTGGCGATGAGGAAAAAGTGGTGGTGAACCGCCCTACCGGTGCCGATATTGAAATTTTTTATGAAATGCCGGGCGGCAATTACCAAGGGAAAAATCAATACATGAATGATTTTGTATTGCAAAATCACAGCAAATTTGATTTGCAAAGCAACTGGACGATTTACTTCCATCAACCACTTCCCCTGATTCCCGCAACCGTTAGCGGTCCGGTAACAGTTAACCATATCAGTGGTGATTATTATAAAATTGAACCATCTAAAGATTACGCTCCGATAAAATCTGAAGGAGAAATTTCCTTTTCTTTTTTAAACAGGGATTTCATGATCAAAAATGCGGATTTTCCTTGCGGATTTTACATCGTATTTAAAGACTCTTCAGGAGTAGAAACCAAACCTGAAGTTATTTCAGAGATAACCTACGCACCTTTAAACAAAGCAGAACAACTAACAAGAGTTGTGGGCGACAGCACTCCGATTCCAACTCCCGAAAGCAGATATGCAAACAACCAAATCATTTTTGAAATTCCGGAAGCTGAAATCAGTCCGATCATCCCTACTCCTGTGTCTTACAAAAAAACGGAAGGCGATTTCCTTATCAGCGAAAGCACTAAAATTTATTACCAGAAAGGCTTGCAAAACGAAGCTGCTTATTTAAAAACTGCTTTAAATAAATTGCTGGCAAAAGAACTTGAAATTGAAGAAGGAAGCGGAAAAGGAATTCAACTGAGTACGGGTAGCGTTAACGGAACCCATGAAGCTTATTCTTTAAGTGTTACTCCTAAAGAAATTTCTATTGTTGGTTCCGACAATGCAGGTGTTTTCTACGGAATTCAAAGCTTACGTGCTTTATTTCCTGTGAAAAGCTATGTGAAAAACGACGGAGCAGTAAAAGTTCCGTCCTCTATCATCAACGACTATCCTCGTTTTCAATACAGAGGAACGCATCTGGATGTAGTGAGGAACTTCCACAAAAAAGAAGAAGTATTAAAACTACTCGATCTGATGTCGTTTTATAAACTCAATAAATTCCAGTTCCACTTAACCGATGATGAAGGATGGAGAGTTGAAATTCCGGGGATTCCTGAATTGACTGAAGTCGGATCAAAAAGAGGACACACCAAAGACGAGCATGATATGTTGATGCCTGCATACGGATCGGGCCCTTTTGCCGATACTGAAAAAGGATTCGGAACAGGTTTTTACAGCAAAGCCGATTTTATTGAAATTTTAAAATACGCTGCCGCACGCCATATTGAAGTAGTGCCTGAACTCGACTTTCCCGGTCATGCCCGCGCTGCCATCGTATCTATGAAGGCTCGCTACAACAAATACATCAAAACCGATGCGGCAAAAGCCAATGAATATTTACTGAGCGATCCGAAAGACAAATCAAAATACCTTTCTGTTCAATACTACAACGACAACATCACCAATGTTTGTCAGGAATCCACCTACAAATTCCTTGAAAAAGTGGTGGACGAGCTAAGCAAAATGTACACGGAAGCCGGAATACCTTTAAAAATGATTCACACAGGAGGCGATGAGGTTCCTCACCCTTCTGAAGATGAACCCGAAAATGGTGCGTGGGTAAAATCTCCTGTATGTATTGATTTCATGAACAAATCGGATAAATACAAAAAACCGTCCGACTTATTCTACTACTTTGTATCCCGCTTCAGCAAAATTCTGGCGGCAAAAAACATCAGCACTGCCGGCTGGGAAGAAATTGCTTTGGATAAACAAGTAGTTGACGGCAAAGATGTTATTGCTCCCAACATGGAATTTGCCACCAGCAATTTCACTCCTTTTGTATGGAACACCGTTTGGGGATGGGGCGGCGAAGACAGAGCTTATCAACTGGCTAACTTCGGATATAAAGTTGTTTTATCCAATGTGAACAATTTGTATTTCGACCTTGCAGTGGATAAAGATCCTCTGGAAAGCGGCTACTACTGGGGTGGATTTGTCGATATCAGAAAACCATGGGAATTTGTTCCTTTCGATATCAGCAAAGGATCTCCTAAAGACAGAATGGGTCATGAAATTTTGGGTGAAGATTTAGTTGGACTCGAAAGCCTTTCCAAACAAGGAAAAGCAAACATCATGGGAATTCAGGGACAACTGTGGAGCGAAACCGTTAAAGGTCCGGAATTAATGGAATACATGATGTTCCCTAAAATGATCAGCTTAGCCGAAAGAGCATGGGCGCAAGATCCTGCATGGGCTGCGGTAGACGGCAAAGATCAATTTAAAAAAGCATCGGATGCAGCATGGAACAAATTCGCCAATACTTTAGGCCGAAGAGATTTAGTGCGCTTGGAATACCTTGCTGCCGATAATCTTGTAAGATACCGTATTCCTGTGCCGGGCGCTAAAATTGAAAACAATACGCTGGAGATAAACCTGGAAATACCGGGATTCACCATCCTTTATACTTTTGATAAAACAGCAAAAGCCGACTCATGGATTAAATACACCGCTCCTGTTCCGGTTCAAACCGGTGCAACGGTTTACATTAAATGCGTGAGCGTTACCAACAGAGAAAGCAGAACTATAATTGTAAACGGTAAATAACACCTAAAGCACAATGTACGGCATTTGTTTACTGAGTCAGATTCCAGCAAGAAAAGACGCTTCCGATAAAAGCGAAATGGTTAGCCAATTGCTCTTCGGTGATGTTTACAGCGTACTTGAAACTACCGAAAAATGGATTAAAATACGCACTCATTTTGATGCTTATGAATGCTGGATCTGCGCCAAACAACATACAACACTCAGCGAAAAAGAATTCAAAGAAATTACCTCTGCTCCCTACTCCCTGTCGAATGAACTGGTACAGGTAGTTCAGGAAAATCAGGAATTTATTCCCATTGTTTTAGGAAGCGCTTTGCCCTTGCTGAAAAACAAAAAAATGACTGTGGGCGACAGAACTTTTCTCTTCGACGGCTCTTTACTTCAGGCAGCTCAACCCGATAAAAGAAAAATACTCGAGTACGCTTTCATGTATTTAAACTCTCCTTACCTGTGGGGAGGGAAATCACCTTTTGGCATTGATTGCTCGGGATTCACACAAATGGTTTACAAACTGAGTAACGTCATTATTCCGCGTGATGCTTATCAGCAGGCCGAACTGGGCACTTCCTATAGCTTTGTAGAAGAAGCTCAGGCGGGAGACTTAGCGTTTTTTGATAATGAAGCAGGAAAAATTGTTCATGTTGGAATAGTGATGGGGAACGGACAAATCATTCATGCTTCAGGAAAAGTACGCATTGATAATTTAGATCATCAGGGAATTTTCAATAAGGAAATGAACCAGTATACTCACCGCTTGCGCATCATTAAAAATTTATTTTAAATGGAAGCAAAGCGACTCGATTATCAAAAAAACGAAGGACTCGACATCACCAATTTGATTCCCGATCCTTTTGAGCAATTCAAACTATGGTTTGGTTTTGCGGTACAAACCGATGCGCACAACGCCAATGCCATGGCACTTTCCACGGTGCACAACAATCGTCCGTCATCAAGAATTGTTTTACTGAAAGAACTGGACGCAACAGGCTTCACCTTTTACACCAATTACAGCAGCGCCAAATCAAAACAAATTGCCGAAAATAAATATGCCGCCCTCCTTTTCTTCTGGAAAGAAAATGAACGACAAATTCGCATTGAAGGAGTATTGGAAAAGGTAAGTGAAACTGCTTCCAACGAATATTTTAAAACGCGTCCGAGAGAAAGTCAGATTGGCGCCTGGGCTTCACCACAAAGTGAAACCACAAGCAGAGAAGATCTTGAAAAACGAGTGGCCGAATTTTCTGCAAAATTTGAAGGAAAAGACGTTCCTCGTCCGCAACACTGGGGTGGCTTTCGTTTAGTCCCCGAAAAATTTGAATTCTGGCAAGGACGGGCGGGACGTTTGCACGACCGTTTCGTGTACAACAAAGAAAATACGGGATGGAACATATTCCGCATCGCTCCCTGATACAGCTTTCACCCTAGAATCAGCTACCGGCGGTACTTTGTCAGGACTATAAAATCAAATAAACCTTTCTTTCCCTTTTAAAATTAACTACCTTTCAATCAAGGGGTAATTTAATTTAAAATTGATATTCATGAAAAAAGGAAGTTTACTTTTCATCCTCATCTTGTCGCAAATTATTTTACAAGCGCAAACCATAAACGTCAGTACAGCTAATGAACTTCAAAATGCTTTAACGGCAGCACAACCCGGTCAAACCATTGTAATGGCTCCCGGCACTTATTTAAAATCAGGTGGATTTTCTGTGCCTGTAGGTGTTACCGGAACTAAAAATCAACCCATTACTCTTCAGGGAAGCTCTTCCTCCGTACTTACTTCTAATAACCTCACTTCGGGCTATGGATTTTATTTGAAAGGGAATAATAATTACTGGATTTTAGATGGCTTTACAGTAAGAAATTCAGCCAAAGGTATTGTTACCGATAGTTCCTGCCACAGCATCATCAGAAATGTATCGGTACATTTTATTGGTGCTGAAGGAATTCATTTCAGAAGTTTCAGCTCTTACAACACCCTTGAAAATAGTTTTATTGATTCCACCGGCAGAGATATGGCTACAAACGGCGCATGGCAAAAAGGATTTGCTGAAGGTTTGTACATTGGTTCTGCAAACAGCAACTGGGGGACTTACACCAAAGGGAAACCCGATACTTCCAATTACAACATCATCACAGGTGTTGTGTTTGGCGATAGTATTCCTTCTGAAAATATTGACATCAAAGAAGGAACCAGATATGGTTCCATATCCAACTGTACTTTTAACGGCAAAGGACTGAACGGCGCAAACTCTGCCGATTCATGGATAGATGTTAAAGGAGACTACTGGACTATTGAATGCAATACAGGAGCGGTGGCCAAAGGATTGAAAGGAACCTTGGTCAATGCCAATGGAATTCAGGTGCATGAAAACACGGTTTCATCCATAGTATATGGCCACAACAATATTTTGTCAAACAATGCGTCCAACGTTGACGCAACGCAATATGCCTTATACCTCCACAAAACAGGAATGAGTACTGTTTGCAGCAACAATACAGTAAGCGGAGGCGGAATGCTTTTTAGCGGAACGCTCACCAATTGCGTAAATGCGAATAGCTGCATCACCACCGGAATAAATAATATCTCTGCAAAAGAAGAAGTAGCTCTCTTCCCGAATCCTGCCAATGATTACATTCAAATTACAGGTTCAGGAAAAGGATCTTACATCATTTGCGATGTATTGGGTAAAGTTGTAAAAACAGGAAAACTATCAAACAACAATATCGACATCAGTGAACTGAACAACGGATTGTACCTGATTAATTTTGAAGGAAGCAGTTTGAAGTTTATCAAACAATAAACAGGTTTTTCTTATAGAGACGCAAAATTTTGCGTCTCAGGAATGGGTTACCGGAGACGGAAAATCTTCCGTCTCTACAAATACCATTTCCTGTAATCAGCTGTTTTTAATTTCCTCAACATTAGCGGCTATTTTTTCGGCCAGCTCGTCAAAAGGCAAATCGTTGACGTCGGTTCCGAAAGGATCTTCAATTTCTTCGGCTATCAGCTCAATGCCAATCATAGTATAAAACACCACCATCACCACAGGTATGCACCACCAGCTTAAACTTTCAATAAATCCGAAAGGAAGGGTAAGTAAATAAATCAGTAAAATTCTTTTAAGATGCAAGGCGTATCCAATTGGAATAGGCGTATTGTGAATTCTTTCGCAAGCACCCAGAATATCTGTGAGATCATTTATTTTGCTTTCTAAAACAAGAAGTTGTTCTCCCGAAATCTCTCCGCTTTTATACAAATGATTTGTTTTGACAGATAATTCAAGCAAAATAAAATTGGGTTTATGAGCAGCGTTATTGAATTTTTCCAACAAATGCGCAGGCAATAATTTTATGGCTTCAGCAAAATTTTTGTCGCGCAAATGCACTTTCATCACCAAAGGAAAAACGGATAACAATTGATACAATTCAGCATCATTGGTACCATAACTTTTGAATTTCATGGCCAGATTGCGCGAGGTATTCACCAACGAACCCAACTGCCTTCTTCCCTCCCACCAGCGCTCATAAGCGGTGTTTGTTCTAAACACCAGAAGCAAACCAATCACCAATCCTAAAACGGTGTGAAAAGTGGCAGGAATATGAAAAATTTTCCAATCGAAATTTAAGTGGACATAAGTGAGTCCGGCGGTAATAATGCCATACACCAATAAACTTACAAAAACACCCTCATAGTGGTATCCGGTTCTTTTAAGCAAAAAAGAAAACCAGTTTTTATTGTCGTACTCTACCATAACTTAAACCTTTTGCGCTAAAGATAGCATAAAGTCTAAAATTTGATAAACCTGATGACAGCCAATTCTTCTTTATCCAAAGACTGAATAATATATATGCCCGCATTCAAACTTTCAAAATCGATAATTGAGTCATTACTAAGACTATAAACCAATTGCCCCTGAACATTATAAATATTTATCTGCTGCACAGGTTGTGAAAAAGTGATTGAATTATTTTTCATGGAATAAGTAATCTCCTCCTGAAAAATTTCATTCGTTGAAACTGAAAAATCCAAAGGAGTTCCTTTAGTTTCAGATCCTTTTTTAAACCACACCAATTTCGTGATTTGTGGAGCCGGAGGTCCATTACTAAACTGGTTATACGAAGACTTCACAAGCCCTAATCCTTCAGCAAAAGTTTCATATAAAAAACTTTCTCCACTCAAGGCTGTACTGGTATGTTGAAACTGAAAATAAATATCGTGATCAAAAAAAGCTGTTGCTTTTGTACTGTCTCCGGCGGCAGTTCCCCAACAACCATTCTGATCAAAATTTTCACAATCAACACATTGGTTCTGGCCCGAATCCAACTGACAAACAGTTTGTTTTTTTAAAGTATCTCCCAAATGTCCGTAACATTGTTTTTCAGTGGTGTCAGTACTACTGTATATCCATTGTCCATTATAATCACAATGGGCGCATGAACCAGAGACCGTATGTACATTAAATTCATAACAAACAGAATCGGTAAAAACTGATTTTACCGAAACGGTTTTTCTGATGTATTGAAAATATTTATCTACAGGTTGTGGATTATAAGGATAATCCACATAGAAAGAGTATTCAAATTCATCTCCAATATTAAAATCATAAATGCTTGACCGCAATATGTTCAGATTATTCTGAGCTGATAAAAACACAGGTAAGGCCAGTAAAAAAAACAGAAGAACTTTTTTCATACTTATTCTTTTATGAATTTATTTTGAGAATAAATTTTCTTCTCATTGATTAATTGAAGAAAATAAATTCCTGAAGGAAGTTCTGATACATCAATATCACCGGAACCTTTTGTCCAACCGAATTGTATTTTTTGCCCTAAATTATTCAGCACATTATACTGAAAAGGAAGTCCGTTTGCATGCTGACTTTGCATAGTAATTTGTTGACTTGCCGGATTAGGGTAAATAATCACTTCAGTATTTATTTGTACTACTTCTGATACTCCGGTAGTAAGCTTCTCATATTGCGAAGCAGTATCTAAGCAATTATCCTTTGACGAATAGGTCACTATTGGAGGAGGAGGCATTCCTCCAAAGCTAACCTGATATAGGCCTGTAGAATATCCAATGCCTTCCGTCAAATCTATTCCACCCCAAGGATGTGCATCTTTATTAAAATGATAAACCTTATGATAATCATTACAAATCAAAACACTATCAACAGAAGAGAGAACTAATTGTATTGAGTTATATTGATTATAATCATAAGACGCTGTATTTGTTTTCAAGGAATCTCCAATTTTTAAATTCAAATCAAAGTCGTACCACAAACTTTCTGTATGATTTCCTTCAAGCGAAATGATGTAAACTTTTTTGTGCTGTAGATCATTGCGATATAAATAATATAAAACAGCAGATCCGGTCACTCCAATAGCATCACCTCCATAATTTCCGTACTTAAGAATTACTCCTCTTTGATATACCTTCATATATGTTTTCCCATCAACAATGGTGTCACCCGAAGTAAATGAAATGAACCCTGTATAACAATTACACTCATCAGCATCATAAATAGTTACCCAATCTCCATAAACCTCAGGAAAAGGCTTATAAACACTGCTTTGTGCACACAATAAAAAAGACGAAAAAATAAAGAAAAGGGCAATTTTGTTTTTCATATTAGGTTGCTAGGTCAACTAATCTAACAATAAAAAAAGGATATGAAAAAATTATTTTACTACAAACTTCGCATTAAATATGAGTCCGTTACTTTGACTAACAATAGAAAAAAAATAGATTCCTGCAGTGAAATCGGAGACATTCAAAATAATTTTATCATTATTCAAATTCTCTTGTCGTGCAATATAATTCCCATATACATCACTGATTAATAATATGCAATTTTGATGCTGAGGATTTACAAAAACTATATTTAATTCCTTTTCCACAGGATTAGGAAAATAATGGATGGACAAATTTTCAATCTCCTCCACCCCTACCATAAAATCATTTTTCCAGGTTTCGTTCAAGCGACTAACACCTGCAATACCACAGCTGTAATAAAAATATCCTCCGAGTGAAAAAGCCATTCCTCCTTTACGCGCCGCTGTGAATCCTGAATGTGTTTTAATATTTTGCGAATCGGGATGAAACACCCAAAAGTCATTGGTGAAAGTATTCAGCGAATCAATGCCTCCGTAAAAACAAGCATTGCGATCAATGACGGCACACGCTGCATATTTTCGGGCCGGTAAAATAATATCCGGTAAAAGATTCCAGGAATCCTGTTGTGCATCATAACGATAAATTCCATGAACATAAGATCCGTCGGCTTTCACTCCATTGCAAATATATCCCGTATCCGAAATGGCAAATCCATTTCCTCTCCAGGTTCCGGAAAAAGGCAAATCATTTTTCTTTTGCCAGCTGTTGTTGGAAATATCATATTCCCACACTTCATTTTTAGTTTGTGCAGAAGAAGTACTTCCTCCGATGATATAAGCCTTATCTCCCAACACAAAAGAACTGCAACCCATCCGTCCTGAATCAGGCAAGGCTGTCACATTCTGCCACGAATCATTCGTTGGATTGTATTTCCACAAATCAGATAAACAGCTTCCTCCGCAAGTTCCTCCGAAAACATAACCGAAGCCATTGTATGAAAATGAAGAAGCATATTGCCGTTCATTGGACGCAGGCATGCCACTCATAGATGACCACGAGTCATTGCTTCCGTCAAACACAAATCCGTCACGCGTACAGTTCCATCCTTCTTGAAAACCCGTTACACAATACGCTTTATTCCCAATAGTGAATACTGTTCCGTCATCGCGTTTTGTTCCCGGAAAATCAGAAATTTTCTGCCAGCTGTTAGCGTTCATTTGAATGGAAATGAACAATAAAAAAATAATTTTTTTCATACGAAATAGTGAAACGAAATATGTTTTGAATTATTCTACAACTCCTGATTCACTCCCAGTCCGAACAACGCGAAATCATATTTCACGGGATCTTTAGGATCAAAGGATTTTAATACTGCATTGAGTTCTTCCACCGCTTCCCAATCGTTTTGGGTTCTTTTTAAAAGAGTGAGTTTTCGTGCAACATTTCCCGAATGCACATCCAGCGGACAATACAGCGCTGCGGGTTTTATTTTTTTCCATATTCCGAAATCCACTCCCGCATTGTCTTTTCTCACCATCCACCGCAAATACATGTTGATGCGCTTTGCGGATGCGCCTTTCATGGGATCGGGCAAATGTTTTTCGGTACGGTGCGGATGAGAGCCATCAAAAAATTTCGATTTAAAAAGCGATAATCCTTCCTGCATATTTCCTTTGTAAGCAGAAGCGAAAACATTTTCCAATCCGCCCTCCTTCAAATAAATTTGCTGTAAACGTTGCAGAAAAAAAGTACAATCTTCACCGTTGAAAGTGCGATGCACAAACTTTTGTACCGACTTTAAATCCGACTTGCTATGAGAAACAACAAACTCATGCGGGTCATTGTCCATGAGCTCCATCAATCGAAACCCGTTTTTTAAAATTACTTTTCTTTGTCCCCATGCAAAAACAGAAACCAGAAATCCGGAGATTTCTATGTCTTCTTTTTTAGCGTACGAATGAGGAATGCTAATGGGATCTTCCGCAATGAAATCGGGTGTGTTGTATTGTAAAACTTTGGCTTCGAGAAATTCTTTTAGTTCAGCCTTTTTCATGCTAACCAGTTGATGCCTTTCTTCAACAAATTTTGCGTTTTATTTTCTTTACTATCTTCAGAAAACTGAGGATCATAAGGCCATGCAGCCAATTTAGGCAAACTCATTAAAATAGATTCAATGCGGCCGTTGGTATCCAATCCGAACTTGGTGCCTTTGTCGTAAACGAGATTGAACTCCACGTATCTTCCGCGACGAATCAGCTGCCAGTTTTTCTCTTCCTCCGTGTATTGCTTGTCTTTATTGAGCGACATCAGTTTTGTGTAAGTGGATGCAAAAGTATTTCCCACCGCTTTCACAAATTCAAAACGATCGTTCATTGAAAACTCTTCAGTAGTTTTTAACCTGTCGAAAAATATTCCGCCAATACCGCGTGTTTCATTGCGGTGTTGAATAAAGAAATAATCGTCGGCCCATTTTTTAAATTCAGGATATAAATTACTTCCGAATTTATCGCAGGTATTTTTCAATTGCTGATGAAAAAATGTTGCCTGTTCATCAATAATATAATGTGGCGTTAAATCAATTCCTCCGCCAAACCACTGCTCTTCTACTTTGCCGTTAACCGACATTTCAAAATAGCGCACGTTCATGTGAATGATAGGCACCCAAGGATTGTGCGGATGTATCACGATAGAAACTCCTGTAGCAAAAAAATGATTGGAATTTAACCCCAGAGCCTTCGCAATTTTATCGGGCAACTCTCCTTCAACAGCTGAAAAATTGACTCCTCCTTTTTCAATCACAGCTCCCTCCTGCATCACCATTGTTCGTCCGCCACCACCGCCATCGCGCTGCCACTCCTGTTTTACAAAAACACCTTTCCCGTCTTCTTTTTCCAAAGCAGCGCAAATGCGTTCCTGCAAATCACGGAAGAAAGTTTGTGTTTCCGATTTAAAGTTTTGATTATTCATTCAACCAAACGAGTTGGAAATTCTCAAACATCATCATTCCAACGCTGATATTTTCTATTCCTGAAAAAGAATCTTTTCTCACGAAAAAATAATCGGTCATCGTTCCGTTCCATTTTCTATTGAGGAAATTTTCATTGCCGAAATCTTTGCTTTTTTTCAGGTTAGTGACAAACAAATTGGTAAGATCGTAACCCGAAAAAGCGAAATCGGAAGGCTCTGTTTTAAAGCGGTGCGCATAAGCATGCAGCATTTTATCATTGAGTGGATAATCATATCTGCCAAGATTTATAGCAGGAAGATGTACGTTCAAAGCCTGCAAATGATTGATGTCGATACCCGAAAAATCTTTCCAGTTTTCCATGCCGTAAACCACAATTTTATAATCGGCAGCAAGTTTGTTCAAGCTATTAACGAAACGCGTTACAAAAGCTTCATTTTCTGTTGGCATTACAATCACATTCATTTTGTCTTTCGACAAAGACAATTTCAATTCATCAATGCTGATGGCCAGTTTAGAAGCATTTATTTTTAAAGTAACGGCACTCACACTTTTTGCGCTCAGGGCTGTAGAAATAGTTTCGCAATTTTTTCTACTGCTTTCTCCTTCTCCAATTAAAATGATATTGCTTGCAGGATAAGCTTTAGAAGCATGTTCGGAAATAGCAGTTAAAAAACTGGTACGGGAAGGAATGGTTTTAATCACGTAAGGATTTCCTTCCAGCAGATCATTGTTTTTTGAAAAGGCAGAGATCATGAAAATTTTCTTTTGCTGACAAATTCGGGCAGCTACTTTAACACAGGAAGAGTAAGCCGGACCGATGATTAAATCCATGCCCGCCATTTCCGGTAAATTCAAAATTTGTTTCACTGCATTGGTATCCGCTTTATCATCGTAAACACTCACCAGAATTTTATATCCTTGTTGTTTCAAGGTATCCAAAGCAATTAAAGCTCCTTCATAAAAATCAGCAAACACTTGTACTTCCAAAGGGATTTGAAAATCCTGGAATTCTTTTTTATGACTCGCCAAAGTATCTACCAGTGCCATTTGAAAAGGTAAAATGAAAGCCACTTTTAAATACGAAGGATCTTTCAAGCGCGGATCACTCAGCAAAGAAGGAGAAGGGCAAATTCCGCCCGGTAATCTTTTTATGGTGTCGTTGGCTTTGTAAAAATCGCGGATGACTTTAAGATTGTCGTCCACTTTTTCTTCTTCGGCCGATTTCACTTTCACTTGCTTTACTTCTGTTTTAACGGCAGCAATTCCGGTTGGAATGAAAATATAAGCACCCGCTTTTAAGCCGTGAGGCAAATCATTGTTGGCCGCTTTGATCTTATCGGTTGAAACAGAGTATTCTTTCGTCAAACCGTATAAAGTCTGATGAGGTTTTACCTTCACCACTTTGTACTGCATTCCGTCTTTCACGAAGATGCTGTCCTTTTGTGCCATGCACACCGAGAAGCTGCTTATAACAAGCAATAAAACCGTAAAATATTTATTCATTATTCCCATTCTATAGTTGCTGGTGGTTTTGAACTGATATCGTAAACTACTCTGTTAACTCCTTTAACTCTGTTGATGATTTTGTTGGACACTTCGGCCAGAAATTCGTAGGGCAAGTGTACCCAGTCGGCCGTCATTCCATCGGTAGAAGAAACTGCTCTCAGCGCCACTGCATTTTCATACGTGCGCTCATCGCCCATCACACCAACGCTTTGCACCGGTAAAAATATCGCGCCGGCCTGCCACACGCTATCGTACAATCCTTTTTCTTTCAGCATTCCAATGTATATATCATCTACCTCTTGCAAAGTGCGTACCTTTTCTTCGGTGATGGCACCCAAAACGCGGATAGCCAAGCCGGGACCGGGAAATGGATGTCTTCCTAAAATCTCCGGAGAGATTTGTAAAGTCTTGCCTACTCTGCGTACTTCATCTTTGAACAAAGCACGAAGCGGCTCAACAATTTGCAATTTCATGAAATCGGGCAAGCCGCCTACGTTGTGATGCGACTTGATGGTTGCCGACGGACCTTTCACCGAAATGGATTCAATCACATCAGGATAAATAGTTCCTTGCGCCAGCCATTTCACATCGCTGATCTGGTGCGACTCATCATCAAATACTTCAATGAAAACGCGACCGATTATTTTTCTTTTTTGTTCAGGATCACTTACACCGTTCAATTCCCCAAGGAATTTTTTTCCGGCATCAACACCTTTTACATTCAAGCCCATTCCTTTGTACTGCTCTAAAACCTGAGCATATTCGTTTTTGCGAAGTAAGCCGTTGTCGATGAAAATACAATACAAATTTTTACCGATGGCTTTGTGCAGAAGAACTGCCGCCACTGATGAATCAACACCTCCCGAGAGTCCGAGCACCACCTTATCATTTCCTATTTTAGCTTTCAATTCAGCTACCGTAGTTTCAACAAAAGAATCGGGCGTCCACGATTGCTCACAACCGCAAATATCAACCACAAAGTTTTTCAATAAAGTTTTTCCTTCCAGTGAATGATACACTTCGGGATGAAACTGAATACAAAAAGTTTCTTCGCCTTTGATATGGTAAGCCGCTACCTCAACATCTTTGGTAGAAGCAATGATTTCAAAATTTTCGGGGAGTTTGGTAACGGTATCACCGTGCGACATCCAAACCTGAGAGCCTTTGCTCATCTCTTTCAACAAAGGATTTTTTACATCTAGGGTTTCCAAATTGGCTCTGCCATATTCACGATGTTTGGATTTCTCCACATTTCCACCGCTCACCAAAGCCAGGTATTGTGCTCCGTAGCAAACACCCAACAAAGGCAATTTCCCTTTGAAAGAGCTTACATCAATTTTAGGGGCATCTTTATCGGAAGCCGAAAAAGGACTTCCCGCGATGATCACTCCCTTGGTGAATTTATCCACCACCGGGAATTTATTGTAAGGATGAATTTCACAATATACATTGAGCTCCCGCACACGTCTGGCAATCAGCTGAGTGTACTGTGAACCGCAATCCAAAATAAGTATCGTTTCCTGCATGTGGCAAAGATAGCACTATTGACAGAATCAAAAGAAAGAGGGAAAAAGATTTTTGAAGATACTTTTGAACAATGGAACAAGGACATTTATTTTTTAAGGGAGGCAATAATACCAGCACATTCCTGTTTAAAGAGGCCATGCAGGATTTTAAAATAACCATACCCAAACCTTGTCGCGAAAACTGGGATAGTATGACACCCAATGAACAAGGCAAACATTGCTGCGTTTGCGAAAAAACCGTGGTGGATTTCACCAACATGCAGCCGGAGGAAATCAAATCATATTTTGAAACACGAAAAGACAAAAAAGTTTGCGGACGATTTTATACTTCTCAGGTGAGCAAATCCCTTTCTAAATTCCATGTGCAATTACTGAAGCTTCAGTTTTTTATTGAGAAAAAACTCACTCTTCCTCGTTTCAAAAAAATAGTCTTATCGGGCTTGAGCTTTGTGATGCTTATTACAGGCTGTTCACAAGAAGAAAAAACAACAAATGAACCCTTAGCTCCTGAAAGAAATGATAGCATTATTCCAAAAATTGATTCTGTAAAAACCGACTCCACTAAAATTCATGTCAAACCTATTAGTGAATCCTCTATTCATGTGGACACTACAATCACTATATTAGAGTCTTATACTTCTGGAAATGTTATGCCTGTATTACTTGGAGACATTTGTGTTGACCCAATGACGTATGAAGACCCTGCTATATGGCCGCTTGGAAAACCAAGATTCACACTACTCGACACGGCCAATCCGCTTTTAAAGAAAGAGGAATTCAAGGAAGAAATGAAAGCGAGGTAAATCTTTAAATCCCTCTTGCCATCACACAGAATCCCTCCGCACTCTCCCTTTTTTCAAAGGGAGAAGCCCAGTACTCATACATTCTCAAACTATGCTTTTCACGTAATGCCAGCTAACTAACTAACTAACTAACTAACTAACTAACTAACTAACTAACTCCTTTGGAAAAGGAGGAGCGCGGAGGAATTCTGTGCGAAGGGAAGGAGGATTTTATATCAAAGGTTTCAACAACACCCTCGCCGGCGAACCATCGCTACCCTGAATTTTCAATGGCAAACAAATCATTTCATAATCTCCGGCGTCAATAAAACGAAGATCCAATCCTTCAATGATAAATATTTCTTCGGCTAGTAAAATTCGATGTACCTCAATACCATTGGCCATTCCGGCGATGGATAAATAATCAATACCGATGGTTAAAACGCCTTTCTCTTTCAAAAATTCAGCAGCATCGGTAGCGAGATAAACAAAGTTTTCTGTAAAATCTTTATTGAACCAATCGCTTTTTGAATTTCGGGTTTTAAAAATCACGCGCTCATCAGACGAAGAAATTTTGTCTTTTATTTCATCCAAAGTGATTTCGTAAATCCCTTTAATTTCTATCACTTTCACCTTTCCCATCAATCGGTTCAGAGAAATTGCAGTGATGTCTTTTCCTTTGTCAATGAAATGCAACGGAGCATCAACGTGTGTACCTGTGTGAGCACTTAACTGCACATAAGTGACATTCGCAACTCCGCCTTCTTCAATGGTTACTGATTGTGTGATTTGTATATCGTGATCCCCCGGCCAGTGCAGCATTCCGTGACGAATATCAACGGTTACATCTACCCAACCTTCACTACTTATATTACCCACGATTGACCACTTTAGTTTTTTCTATTTCAGATTTCAAGGCTTGAATTTCATGCTCAAAAACAGCAAGATTTTGTCTGCTTTCCTGCACAAAAGAATTGTCTTCAATTTTTCCGAACACAGCAATAAATTCTTCTTCTGTATCGCAAGTTATTTTGCGGAAAGGATGTGAAAAATCTTTCTCTCTTGATGAGTAAATATTGTCTACATTTTTGCGATAAACCTCCACCGCCTGATTCAATATTTTTTCTACTTCCAATGGATCGCCCGGAGTAATTAATCCCAGTTGCGATGCACATTCAATAGCATTTTTCAATTTATCTACCGGAAGCTCTTCACCTACTTTAGTATAACGCTGATGCAATTCCTCCCAGCCTTTTATTTTACCCGACTTAACATCGGAAATTATTTTCTTCACTTTGCTTTCAGGCATCAGCTGGCTGCCCATATTGATCCACGGTTCTACCGATTGTCCCAGCATGAGCAAATCTTTCCATTCATTAATTCCTTTCAGTTTATGAACGTTCAATATTGATTTTGCGAGATAGAGCATGATTTGCTCTTTGTACGTTTGAATAGCCAGACTCACCTTATTAATTTGAACTCCGCGACCGTAATTCTCCAAATCGTTTTTTCCTTCGATGTGAATATTGTCATCCACCACTCCGTATTTTTTTCCCAAATCTTCCAAACACTCAATGGCTTTAACTATTTCCAAAGCAGTATCGGGAGCCATATATTCATATTCAAAAGGCTGAATTTTATCGGCTCTTTTATCGCGGGAACCAAATTTCCAGGAGTTGCGCTCCAAAGCGTACATATTGTAATTGAACCAGTAAGCCGGACGCAATACCAACTTCGAAGAATCGGTATTGTTAGATACCAGCGTAAACGGAAAAGGAATGTTTAATTCAGATGGATAATTTCCTTTTACAATGATGGTAAACGATGAAAATTTTGAATGGTGTTTTAAAGTCACCGACAAGCCCGGCCAGAAACCTCTTCCTGCCACTATTTCACCATCGTTGATTCTGCTATTGTGATTGCTACCAATCGTTGCACCCGCAGCCATATTCGATTGTCCGTAACAAGTACTTGCAATTAAAAATGAATTGTTGTGATGCTGCTCATGATTTGGAAAAATCAATGAATTCAATACCTCACAGCAACTAATAGTGGAATTTTCTCCCAACACGGAGTTGATCAAACGAGCTCCATATTTCAGCGCCGAATTTTGTCCGAGGACGAAGCGCACTGCCTTTACACCATAAAATGCTTTTGAACCTTTGCCCATTATCCCGTTCACCAATTCCACTCCTTCCCCCACATTGATAGGCGATTGCAAAGTACTGTCGAGATATACGTTTTTAATTTTATTCGCACCTTTGATATACGTTCCTGGACCAACGAAGGAGTTCATTAAAAAGGTAACTCCCTTGATTACGGAATGCTCACCGATCACGCCATATTGTCCGCGAAATGAATCAGAATCCAGCTGGGTAAAGTCTTTAAACTTCTGCATCAAAGCGCTATCCCCTCTGTATTTGTACCACAAATAAGCATCTGCAGTCAATATTCCTGGAAACATCAAAATAGATCTCGCTCCGGTTTCATTGCCTATTTCCACCCACACCCTGTCTTTTTCTTCCTCTCCTTGTTTGATAATTCCTTTACCAAAACGCGAAACATCAGTGCATTGAATTTCACTGATGTTGTGCAAAATCACATCGTTTTGAATGATGTAATACGACATGTATTTCACATCATGAATGGCGCAAAAATCACCGATATCACTGGACACAATGGTGGAGTTGTAAATCCCCACCTGCAGCGTCAAACGTTTGTGTTGTAGATAAACTTCAGAGATTTTTCCAATGCGCACTAAACCATAAAACTTGGAGTTTCTGATGAATTCGGCATTGAACTCATCCGACACAAAAACCTGCGACCAGTCGCTAGAGTAATTGTTGTTATTTTTTAATTCCTGTATTTCAGCAGCGCTGAGTGAACGATAATCTTTTTTGGGATTTTGTATGAATCGCGTGTAATGCGGATTGCCTTCCCTTTGGTATTCAGTTGGAACGAAAGTATAACCTACTTTCGTTTCTTTGATTCTTTTTATCATCATTCTACAGTAACCGATTTAGCTAAGTTTCTTGGTTTGTCGATATCGCAACCTCTTACGTTAGCGGTATGGTAAGACAACAATTGCAGCGGAATGGTTGTCAGCAATGGATACAATGCATCACTCGTTTCAGGAATTTCAATGCAATGATCAGCAATGCCCGGAATATCTTTGTCGCCTTTGGTAATGATAGCGATCACTTTTCCTTTTCTGGCTTTAATTTCTTTGATGTTTGAAATTACTTTTAGGTAGTTGCTGTCTTTAACGGCAATTATCACTGTTGGTACATTTTCATCAATCAATGCTATCGGACCGTGTTTCATCTCGCCTGCAGCATAACCTTCGGCGTGGATGTAAGTGATTTCTTTCATTTTCAAAGCACCTTCCAAAGCAATAGGGAATTGAACTCCTCTTCCTAAGAACAACATGCTGTGCGCGTCTTTCAGGGTTTTGCTGATTTCTAAAATCTCAGCCGACATTTTTAAAATCTCAGCTACCTGGTTAGGGATGGCCAACAATTCTTTGTTGTATTGTTTGATTTGTTCAGCAGTCAAAGTGCCTTTACTTTGCGCTATTTTCAATCCGAACAAATATAAAACCGTGAGTTGTGCAGTGAAAGCTTTTGTACTGGCAACGCCAATTTCAACACCTGCATGGGTATAAGCTCCTTCATGAGAAACGCGTGAAATGGTTGATCCCACCACGTTACAAATTCCAAAAATATTGGCTCCATGTTCTTTTGCTTCTTCAATAGCTACAATAGTATCGGCAGTTTCTCCCGATTGTGAAATGGCGAAAATTGCATCACCCGAATGAATCACCGGTTTACGGTAACGGAACTCACTGGCCACATCTACTTCACAGGCAACACGGCACCATTGCTCAAAGACATAACGTGCTACCATTCCTGCATGGAAAGATGTACCGCAAGCCAAAAATAAATAACGATTGGCATTGTATAGCTGAGGCGCGTATTTGTTGATACCGCCCAGTTTCACCTCTGAAAAATCAGCAGTGATTCTGCCGCGCATACTATCTAAAATAGTTTTAGGCTGCTCAAAAATTTCCTTCAACATGAAATGCTCAAAACCGTCTTTTTCTATCATCGACAGCTCCATTTCCAGAGTGCTGGTTTTGTGAGAAATTTCCTGAATATCGGAATTGTAAATTTGAAAATCCTTGGCCGACATTCTTAAAATCTCGCCATCACCAATGTAAATAACGCTTTTCGTGTACTGCACCAAAGGAGTACCATCGCTGGCCAAGAAATTCTCTCCCTGTCCGATGCCTAACACCAAAGGCGTTCCTTTTTTAATGGCATAAATCATATCGGGTTGTTCTACCGATAAAATCACTACTGCGAAGGCTCCAACTAAAGTTCTTTGAACAATTTGTAAAGAAGCGATCATATCGCCGCCATTGGCTTCCAGCACTTCTTCCAGCAAATGCGCTATTACTTCAGAGTCGGTTTCACTTAAAAAAACCTTTCCTTTTTTTTGCAATTCTTTTTTGAGCGTAAGGTAGTTTTCAATGATACCGTTGTGAACGATAGCAACTTTTCCTTTTGATGAAATGTGAGGATGAGCGTTGATATCAGAAGGTTCACCGTGGGTAGCCCAACGGGTGTGACCGATACCTACATGGCTGGTAAACTTTATATCTTCAACGGTTTGTTTTAAAATATCAACTCTTCCGTTTTTCTTAACTATTTGAATTTTTCCATTGCTGATTCCCGCAACCCCTGCACTGTCGTAACCTCTGTATTCTAGGCGCTGCAATCCTTTTACTACAACCTCAATTGCATTTTTACTTCCGATATAACCAACGATTCCGCACATGTTTCTATTTGTTTTATTAAATTAATTTTGTTCGAGCATCCGGTGAATAAAATCCGGACATAAGTTGAGTCGTATCAGAATATTTACCCCCTCTGAATAGTATGCAATATTAGCAAAATATTGTGGAAAAGGCAAAGGTAAAAATAAGTAGAAAGACGTAGGTGATTAAAGATTATACCGCCACCCCTACTTCATCCGAATACACTGCAGGATGTAAGGTTTTAAGATTGTAGTTGCTGGCCATTACTTCACCATAAGCACCGGCGCTTTTGATTTCAATAATGTCCTTGCGTTTTGATTTTGGTAATTCCAAAGCTTTTGCGAAAGTATCAGTGGATTCACAAATAGGTCCAACCACATCGTAAGTTTCAATCTCATTTGCTGTGGCAGTAAGGTTATTGATTTTGTGGTAAGCCTGGTACAACATCGGACGGATCAACTCTGTCATTCCTGCATCAAGGATGAGAAAATTAACAGTTGCTCCTTCTTTTACATACAATACTCTTGTGATTAAAGAAGAACATTGCGCCACCATGGAGCGACCGAGTTCAAAATGCAGTTTTTGTCCGGGTTGTAATTTCAAAAACTCATTGAAAATGGCGAAATATTCTTTGAAGTCTGCAATATCATTGGTTTCAGGATTGTAATAATCAATTCCCAATCCGCCGCCAACATTTAAAAACTCCAAAGAAACATGACGTGTTGCAAACCACTCTTGTATTTGATTCACTCGCACACACAAGTTTTTGTATGAACTTAAATCCGTGATTTGTGAACCGATATGAAAATGAATTCCAACGAGTTTGATATTTGCCGAAGCAGCGATAACTTCGAGTACACTGTCCATTTCCGACATGTTAACGCCGAATTTGTTTTCTTTCAGTCCGGTAGAAATATGATGGTGGGTATTGGCACTCACATCAGGATTGATGCGCACCGCAATTTTAGCTGTTTTTCCTTCCTGAGCAGCCAGTTCATTGATTACTTCAATTTCCTGAACCGACTCGCAGTTGAAGCAAAATATATCGTGAGACAGAGCAGTTAAAATCTCATCATCCGATTTACCAACACCTGCAAACACCACTTCATCAGCCGGGAATCCGGCGTCAATAGCCTTTTGTACTTCATTACCACTTACACAATCAGCACCAAATCCGTGTTTCTGCACAGATGCCAAAACTTTATCGTTCACATTCGCCTTCATGGCATAATGCAAAATATAACCGTACTTTTTCGCTTCACTTTGGGCAAAACTTAAAGTTTTTTCCAGCAACTGAATATCATAAAAGTAAAACGGCGTTTTAAGCGTTTTAAAATGAGCGATTTGTTCTTGGGTAATGATCATACTAAACTTTTTGAGCTGCTTTCGCGCCTTTCAATCCGAATAAACCTTCGTTGATTTTTTGTAAAGCTTTTACTTTGTTTTCTGCGTTGGTCAACACCGAAATATTGTGGCGGCTTCCTCCGTAAGAAATCATTCGCAAAGGAACTTCTTTCAAAGCAGTGAACAGCTTCATAGCCATTTCACCTTCTTCGGAAATCATGTCGCCTACCAAACAAATGATAGTTTGATCTTTATCCACTTCCACAGTTCCGAAAGCTTCTAATTCTTTAACAATCTCCGTTAAATGAGCATTGTCATCAATCGTTAATGAAACCGCTACTTCAGAAGTTGTGATCATATCAATTGGAGTTCTGTATCTTTCAAAAACTTCAAATACCGATCTCAGGAATCCGTAAGCCAGCAACATTCTTGCTGATTTTATTTTAATAGCTGTAATGCCATCTTTAGCTGCAACAGCTTTGATAGCCTCGCCTTTACCGCTTTCTTCTGTAATGGTAGTTCCTTTAGCAGTTGGATCCATAGTGTTCAACAACTTCACAGGAATGTTCGCCAGTTTTGCCGGAAGGATACTTTGCGGATGTAAAATTTTAGCTCCGAAGTAAGCCAGCTCAGCAGCTTCATCAAACGACAGTTGAGCAACCGGACGGGTTTCTCCCACCATTCTAGGGTCATTGTTGTGCATACCGTCAATGTCAGTCCAGATTTGGATTTCAGATGAATTGATAGCATATCCCACGATTGACGCGGTATAGTCGCTACCACCTCTTTTAAGGTTGTCAATTTCACCAAAAGTATTTCGGCAAATGAAGCCCTGAGTAATGAACAAGTCAACGCCTCCGTATTTTTTCAATTCTTTAGCAATATGTTCTTTGATGTAAGCCAGATCCGGCTCTTCATCCTTAGTGATTTTCATGAAATTCAAAGCCGGCAACAATACTGAATTCACGCCTTGCTCTTCCAATAAAAACTGAAACATGGCAGTAGACATTAACTCCCCTTGCGCCAATAAAGCTCTTTCCTGATAGATATTGAAAGCCTTTACTACAAAGGTTTTCATGAAACTGAAGTTTTCTTTGATGGCAGCTATCGCTTTTGCTTTCACCGCAGCTGAACTGTACAACTCGTCCATTACAGCGTTGTACTTCGCTTCCATTTCTTCAATCTTCGCAACAGCTTCGGCTTGCTTGTTCTTAGATAGTAAGTTTCCTATTTCCACCAGGGTGTTGGTTGTTCCCGACATAGCGGAAAGCACAACGATTTTCGGTTCGTCATTCACCACCAGTTTAACAACATCTTTCATTCTTGCAGCTGAACCCACTGAAGTTCCGCCGAATTTTAAAACTTTCATCTTTGCCATATTATAGATATAAAAAGGTACGACTTTTAAAGAGGCGCAAAGATAGTTGGAAAGTGGCAAATGAGCAACGCCCGAAGAGAAATGTTTAAAAGAAAATTAATTGGAGCGCAGCAGGGTGAAATACCCTCCTGTTTTCAACACCAGCGAAGGAGTGCAACTGGTGCTGTATTCAACGCTATAGTAATAAGTTCCGGAACACTGAACAGAACCATAAGCGGTACCGTCCCAAATGGAGTTCACCCCATCCATGGTGTAAACCTTCACTCCCCAACGGTCGAAAATTTCAACATGCAGTTTGGTAAGGTTCGCCGACACCACTTTAAACTCATCGTTTTTAGCGTCGTTGTTGGGCGTGATGACATTAGGAATAAAAAAATCGCTGGGAACATTGCCCACACAATCCACCTGAGCCTTAGCATTAAAGCTTAGAGCGAGCAACAAAAACAATCCGATAGAGAGTATTCTAAAATTCATTTATAATGGGGAAATTAGAATATTTTTCGATTCAAAGAAAGCCCCCTCGCTTACATCTTGCTAAACTTACCAACAGATACCTTGTTAAAAGAGCTCACTCTCAACAAATAAATTCCTTCTATTAACGCCGACACATCCATTTGAAAAAGCCCGTTTCCACTGTATTCCCGGCATACTTGTCCTTTCATATCCAACACAGTAAGGGTGTAGGTATCCGGCAAAGAAACATTCACCGTCAGCACAGATGAAACAGGATTGGGATATGCAGAAAAAATTGAAATTTCATTTTCCTCCACTCCTTCCGATTTCATATTGAGAACGGCAACAGCTTCCAGATCAAATCCTGATGACGCATAAGGAGTTGGCCATGGATCATTGATCTTACTGTTGTTTTTATCACGAGTAGCAAAGGTATTGTCGATAGTTCCCACCACATCAATAATTTTAACATGCGTGATGTTGTTCACATCCAATCCAATTTCATTTTTTAACTCTTCCAAATCGAAAGGAGTGCCGTATTGCGCACGGTATTTCCCCGCCAGATTATTCAGATGAGTAGCATCCAAAGCGCCAAAACCGCCAATTTGCGGAGTAGTATCAGTATTTGATGTTGCCGGAAATCTGAAATAATTTATCCCGTCGGAACTCACTTCCACAAAAGCCAGTTCTAAATAAGTATCACTGAATCCATTTTCAAAAACAGCAAAATCATTGCCCGCTCCATTCACTATCGGGAAAGCAAAGGTAAGGATGGCCGAACCTCCGTCCCCCAAACTAACAATCCCTGCATCTGATGCGCCCATAGCCATTGATGAATCTCCGGCGGAAGCATAGCCCAACGAGCTATCGATAACATTTTGATACCCTCTTGTAACGTGGCACTGAGTGGCCCAAGCTACAATTTCCGAGCTGTCTTTATAAACAGCGAGAGAGCCGGTTTGACCCGCGGACGGGTCAAACTGAGCTTCTGCTGTAAATGAAATCAATAAAAAAGCGCTAACTAATTTTTTCATTTTTATTCTTTTATAAACTTTTTAGTAGTAGAAAATTCATTGCCTGAAACCGACACAAAGTACACTCCTGCCGTTAATGAAGACACATCAAATGATTTTGAAATGCCATTCATGTTTTCAGTCAAAACTGTTCTTCCCGCAGCGTCAAAAATAGTAACATTTGCATTTTGAGCAGTTCCCAAATTCAAAGTTAAAGAAGAAGAAACCGGATTCGGATAAGTTGAAAATTCCAATGAAGAAAGTTCATTTACAGCAACTCCTGAATTTAAAGTGACAAACTGATCCATTGCAAAATAAGCAGGCGTATTCATTCCGTATAGTCCGTTATCACTGGAAGACAAAGAAAATTTCAAGCTATCTACATTCCCCAAAGAGCTAAGTTCAACCCATTCCCAGTATTTAACAACATAGTCGTCAAGATTATTGGAAGCACGGAAATCAGCCAGGTAAAAATTAACAGAATCACTGATCACACTGCCATTGTACCAACCTTTAACAGTCAACATGAACCAATCAGGATCATTGCCCGAAACACCACCAAATTTTTTAGTAAAAGAATCACCATTTCTCATACTTAGAGTAGCGTAAGTAGTATTGGTCACATAAAAGCCTCTCACTATTTTTCCGGCAGCAGAGCCAGTAAGATTGATTTGACTGACACCACTTGACACAGCATATTTTGCCGAACCATAATAACCTGCTAATGGATATGCACTATACATGTTGGTATATCCTGCCGTGGTGCTATCCTTTTTATTTGAATAACTAAATCCTCCCCAATAATCTCCCCATTGAGAAGTATGATAATCATTTTTAAAAATTGCATTTCCATTGGTAAAAGATCCCGACATATCGGCTCCATTCCAAAAAGAATCAACGTCAAGCGCTAATGATTCAAAACTTGAAGCCGTTTGTGCATTCATCCCAAGGGATAAAAACAAAGCAGCAAGTGAAAGTAAACGTGTTTTCATTTTTTAATTGATTTTAGATTTATAATTGAATTTAATTGAAAGTCCGGTGTTGTAATATCTCAATGGCATTGGCCTACTCAGTACTACCTGGTATTGCTGATTGTATAAATTATCTATTTGCACAAAAGCCGAAAACTGAACACCTTTTACATTAAAATTTTTAGAGAGGTAAACATTAGCAATATTGAAGGGCGCAAGGTATTGCGTGTTATCCGTAGATGTATAACGATAGCCCGTATAACTGTGTCCGTAAGAAAATAAAAAACCTTTGTATTCCACTGAAAACTTAGCATGACCGCTGTACATCGGCACATAAATTAATTGTCGACCTACAGATGCGTCGCCTTCTGTTTTTGATTGTGAATTGGTGGATATCACATAATTGGTTAAAGCTGAAATGCCAAATTTTAAACTTTGAACCTTAAACTTTAAACTAGTAGAAGTTTCAATTCCTCTGCTCCACACTTTCATTATGTTTTGCGGACTCCAGTAACTTTGTCCGGGCAACCAGATGATCCAGTTGTCAATATTTTTATTGAACAGCGAAGGCTCAAAACGAAAAGAAAACTTGTTTTTATTTTCCCATTTTAAAATCAACCCTGCATCTTCACTAAATCCGCTTTCGGGCAACAAATCAGGATTTCCTCCCGGATTCCAATACAAATCATTTAAGCTCGGCACTCTGTATACTTTGGAAAAGCTGGCTTTTGCCGACAGCCATTTTTTTATTTTCACGTCCACTCCGACAGAGTAAGTAAATGGCACGGCTTTGTTATTCACCATTTCCTGTCGCGCCGAAATACTCGCCGATACTTTTTGCTTTCGCGATTGAAAACGGTAAGAAGCAAATAAGGCCATTTTATTTTGCTGCAATGTTGAAGCATAACCTTCGGAAGTAGCCTGAGCAAAAGAATTGTTCAATCCCGCATTGATCAAATGCAAGGCAGAGAAAGCATATTTTATTTCCGCTTCAGTGATGGAAACCTGAGAGTGACTCAACGAAGAATTGTAATTCAAACCTTCATCAAAAAAAGCAGAACGAACAAAATAATTTGCTTTTTTCATTTTGCACTGCCACTCCGCTGTTGCCCTGTAGCTCTCATCTTTTTGATTGTTCGCAGCAACAAGCTGCGTCATCGTTGGCGGAATATTCCTGTCGTTAAACTGATACCAGAAAGCAATATTTAAATTTTGTTTGTCTCCTATTTTAAAAGAATTTTCGGATAACACTCCGTACGATTTTCTTTCTGCATTGCTTTGATGCACCAAAGGATTTCCACTTAAGGAAGAATTGTAAAACTCAAAATTATTTTTCGCCGAACTATTGAAAATTTTCAAAGAAGAAACCATTTTTTGTTTGCTGAATTCTACAAAAAACTGCTCGCCATAATTTTGAAAACTTCCGGCAGATAAATTGGTTCCGATGGTGAGACCTCTGTTGAACTGCGGTTTATTATTGATGTGCACCACACCGCCCACCGCGCCACTTCCCCACAAGGCGCCGGTGCCGCCGTATTGAATACTCACCGAAGAGGAAAAACCAACAGGCACTAAAGCAAAATCCAATTGTCCGTACATAGGATTATTCAAAGCAAAGCCGTTCCATAAAGTGGCGGTTTGACCGGCATTTCCGCCGCGGAAGGAACTCACCGCCAAACTTCCTAAGCCATAAGATTTAATAAACAGCGGACTCTCAGAGCTCAGCAAATCAGCCATGTTTCCCGTGCCGTATTGCGCCAATGAAGCACTGTCGATATTTTGAATTTTTGTTCCGGTAGAAAAATTCTGCAAACGATTGGAAGGAATTAATATCTCTTCTGTTCTCACAGTATCCTGAGAAAAGCAAGTAGCGCTCATGAAAATGAGCGCAGTGAAAACACCAGCAATATTTTTCTCCTTTTGCACCTAAGCACGTTTAAAATTAAACAAGGAATAAAAAGGGAACAGATAAGAATTGCGTCTTGTCCATCCTTTGCTTTTTACCCGAAGCATTGAAATATATGTGTATTGGGCAGGTCTCCTGACTCGTTCTTGTACCGCCTTCCCGTTCGTAAAAACAGTGGCTTCAGATTGGTACATTCCCTTTCGGGAAGAACTTACAGTTGCGGGAACAGTCTCCGATTTTAACGGAATTCCCTTTTAATCTTCATTGTAAAAATGAAAGAACCGAATACGGGGCGAAAGTAGTAAGTTAATGGTGATTTGCAAAAAAGATTTGTTAATTAGCAGAGCCAAACAAAACTGTATGAACAAACTCATTGATAAATTAAAGGAAATCGATGCCGAAGTAATAGTTTATTACGACATGGAAGATGCGGAGTCGGAAAAACTGCTGCTGGATATTGCTGAATATGCCAATGCACACCGCGAAGAATTTATTTCCTTTTGCAGAAGTTTGCAAGCAAAAGAAGATTCAGTCTTAAATATTATTTACCAATCAATCACTGCCGACAGTAAAAACTGGGGAGAGTTTTTTGTAGAAGAAACGGGAAGAATCATTGAACTGGCGAAAAAATCCGATCATCCTTTCGCCGTTACTTCCTGCCTCGAAGAGTTATTGGGTTCATATGAAATTGATACTGAATTCAACAATAAAATCATTCGTATTCTGGAGAAGGAACTCAACAGTCCGATAGACGCTTTGCGCCACAGATGCCTTACTTTACTTTCTTACATCATCCGCGAAGGAAATCAAAAAAATCACGGTGCTGTCATTGAAAAAATGAAAGCGCTCATCCACGACCCCAACTGGAAAGTGCGATGGATGGCCAATCATTCACTACAGGATTATGGATTAAATGCCAGTGAAATAAAGATTTCCTTTTGGGATAAAATCAGAGGAAAAAGAAAAAATCCTTACGATATCGAGGAGGAAGAGGAAGAAGACGAGGAAAGCAAAGAAGAAAAAGCCATCGGTAGAAGAAATAATAACCTATGGCTTTTAGGTGCTGGAGGATACTTATGTTATTTGATTTCAAAAACCGATTTGATTTCAAGAACTTTAATTAGCCCTGCAATACTTATTACAATATTTATCTTGCTCACCGCTGTTTTCAGCTTTCTTTTTTATAAACGCTTCCTC
This sequence comes from Flavobacteriales bacterium, assembly GCA_023251095.1. GTDB lineage: Bacteria > Bacteroidota > Bacteroidia > Flavobacteriales_C > JAHEZL01. The sequence continues at coordinate 12,051 of JAHEZL010000012.1, read as the reverse complement.
AAAAAAGGACTCAAAGAAATAACATTAGTTATCACTACCGCAGCGGCAGGAATTGGATTCACTTTGATTGTGGGTTTCTTTTTTTTAACTATTAATTACCACCCCGATGAAGAAGAAGATTTTGATTTTGTTGTATTTAAAGTAGTTGAGCAAGAAGTGGATAATGCCGACAGTTGTATGGTGTCTTTTTCTTTCGAATGGGAAAACACTGTAAGAGAAATGGAGCTGTGTTGTGATCCCGTGATAAGAAATGATAAAATTGAAAGTATCACTCTTGCACAGTCAGACGGAGTTTTCGGAATACCAGTTTTAGAATTTAATGAATTGGCCGCGGTGAAATTGAAGAACGATCCATACACTATTGTTTACGACCAAAGAATGGCGAAAATAGAAACAGAAAAAAGTGATAAAATCCCTGCGGAAGCAAGAACAGAGGAAAATTCCCCGGCGTATAATGCAGATGGGTATATGGTGATAAAGGTGAAGTAAAATCCCTCTTGCCATCACACAGAAATCCTTCGAGCAAAGACCGGAAGTTCCTTCCTCCTCTTAATATCAAATCTTTTTCAAAGGGAGAAGTCCACACTCATCCATTTTCACAATGCACTTCAGGAAGTGCCGGCTAACTAACTTCCTCCTTTGGAAAAGGAGGAGCGCGTTGACCGTGTGAAGGGAAGGAGGATTTCTCGAAAGCGAAGTAATTACTTCTTCACCTTAATTTTATCAGGGTGAAAGCTGAATAAAGCCGCAACAATAATGGAATAAAAAGCGCCCATCGCCAAAGTACTCAACACCTGTTTGAGTGACAACATCCACCAGGAATACGAGATATAAGCTCCTTCAATGGCTTCCTGCTGATGCTCGGGTTTAATTTGCAAAGGGATAATAATCAAATTGCCTTCCAGTGCTTCATTTCCAAAAATTTGAATTTGAAGTGCCACCGACAAACCTGTGAAAAAGCCAATCAATCCGCCAATCAACAATCCTTTTTTAATGAAGGGACGAATCCTGAACTGGTATTTCAAATCCTGCTCAAACATGCGGTAACACCAGTAATAAATTCCACCGATGATGAATAAACTTGCCACCACAAAGCGCACAATATTTATAGTATCCGCATCGGGCGTCAGCATTCTTGCGAAAAGCCCCAGCATCCCTACAAATAAGCAATACAGAACCATTTTTGTTTTCTCTCCCATAAAAAATAAAAAGAAAAGGGATATCCGTTTTTACGAATATCCCTTATTTATAAATTCAACATTATTAGCTGTTCATTGATACCAAAAACTCATCGTTGTTTTTGGTGTTTCTCATTCTGCTCAACAAGAACTCCATTCCTTCCTGAGGATTCATATCACTTAGGAATTTACGCAGTGCCCAGATTCTCGCCAATGATTTCTCATCGGTCAACAAATCATCTTTACGCGTGCTTGAACCATTCAAGTCAATCGCAGGATAAATACGTTTATTGGCAATTTTTCTATCCAATTGCAACTCCATGTTACCTGTTCCCTTGAACTCCTCAAAGATCACCTCGTCCATTTTAGAACCTGTGTCAACCAAGGCTGTTGCAAGGATTGTCAATGAACCACCGCCTTCAATATTTCTTGCTGCTCCGAAGAAGCGTTTAGGTTTGTGCAATGCATTCGCATCAACACCACCCGACAATACTTTACCTGATGCAGGAGAAACGGTGTTGTAAGCTCTGGCCAAACGAGTGATAGAATCTAAAAGAATCACCACATCGTGTCCGCATTCCACCATTCTTTTTGCTTTTTCCAAAACGATGCTGGCAACTTTTACGTGTTTGTCGGCAGGCTCATCAAAAGTTGACGAAACCACTTCCGCGTTCACACTACGGGCCATATCTGTTACCTCTTCCGGACGTTCATCGATCAACAATACGATCAAATAAACTTCAGGATGGTTGGCAGCAATTGCATTGGCAATTTCTTTCAATAAGATGGTTTTACCCGATTTAGGCTGAGAAACAATTAAACCTCTCTGACCTTTACCAATCGGACAAAACAAGTCGACAATTCTCATCGACATGCTTGCACCTTTGTGCTTACAGATTTCCAGTTTTTCATCGGGAAACAAAGGAGTCAGATAATCAAAAGGAATACGGTCGCGGATAACTTCCGGAGATCTTCCATTGATTTCTAATACTTTAATTAATGGGAAATATTTTTCACCTTCTTTCGGCGGACGAATGCTGCCTTTAACGGTGTCACCGGTTTTTAAACCGAATAATTTTATTTGTGATTGTGATACATAAACGTCATCGGGAGAAGTCAGATAGTTAAAATCTGAAGATCTCAAAAATCCGTAACCATCAGGCATAATTTCCAAAACCCCTTCGCTGTCAACGATATTGTCGAAGTTGAACATTGGTTCAGCGTCTTCTTTGTTGGCTGGTTCCTGGTAACCTTCTCTTCTGTTGTGATTGTCGGAACGGTTACCCGGCTCAGGGCGATTATCAGCTCTGTTATTGTTATCCGGGCGATTGTTATTGTCGGGACGGTTGTTGTTATCGGGACGATTGTTATAATCCGGTCTGTTTTGTTGCTGCGGTCTTCTATCGTCTTCTCTTCTTTCAAATCTGCGTTCTACCGGAGCAGGTGCAGGAGCTTCAGTTCTTGTTTCAGCAATAACTTCTCTTTTAGGCTCTTCGGTTACAGGAGCTTCAGGTGTTTCTGTTTTTTCAACATTTTCAACCGGAGCTTCAGTGCTTTCTTCTGCTTTTGGAGCAGCAACTTCATCTTTTATAGTAGCCGAAAACATGCTGCTTCCAACAGTTGACGATGCTACTTTTTTAATAACGCGGGTTCTTTTTCTTTTTTTGGCTTCTGCATCTGTTTCAGCAGCGGGAGCATCTTTAGGCGCATCACCTGTATTGCCTGATATTTTTTCTATCAGTTCTTCTTTCTTCAAATCTTGAATATCGTTCAATCCTAAGGCTTGCGCGATTTCCTGAAGTTCGGAAACCGTTTTTTTAGTTAAATCTAAACTATCGTCCATGTGTTTGTGTTAAATAAATCGTAAAAGGTTTTGTGTGATTTTTATTTCAGGGAATTTTTGTTTGAAATTAAACTTACCGGAATCGGTAAATCTGATTGCTGTACAATGTTACGCATTAATCATTTAATATGAAAGAATAAATTAAAAATATTTTACGGATTGGTTATGCTTGGTTCTGGTGAGGCAAAGAAAGATTATTTATTACTTTTATCAAAATATTTTTTCATGATACAGAGAATTCAGAGTTTGTATTTATTGGGGGCGATGGCAATTCAGGTTTACTGGATCACTTCAATGCTCTCGTGCGATATTCCCGCAGAACTCACCACTACCCTTCTTGCGCTTAAAATACCGATTTTATTCATTACTGTTTTTATACTTTTTAAATTCAAAAACAGAATCCTACAAATTAAGCTCAATAAAATCTTATTGCTATTAACAATCACTGATAGTGTGATTCTCATTTTTTATGATCGAATTTTAATGTGGGCAATCAACAACAATCCTGATTATATACCTGGCAGATGGGACATAGAATTCCACTTTGGGAATCTTATACTTCCTATATTACAAACACTATTTATTTTCCTCGCCCTTCGTGCCATAAAAAAAGACGAAGAAAAAGTTCGTTCCGTAGATAGACTCCGCTAATGAATTTCTCCCTACTAAAAACCCTCTGTAGTATTCACGCGCCTTCCGGCTCGGAACACAACATGACCAAATTTGTTTTGGCCTACATTAAAAAGGAAAAGAAAAAATGGAAGGTGCAACCTACTATTCTTTCAGGAAAGGAATTTCACGATACTATTGTTTTGGTTTTCGGAAAACCTAAAACGGCAATGTTCGCGCATTTGGATTCTATTGGATATACTGTTGGATACAGCAGTAGTTTGATTCGCATTGGCGGACCGGCTTCAAAATCAGGATTTAAATTAGTGGGCGAAGACAGCAAAGGAGAAATTGAATGTAAACTGCATGTTGATAAGGATCGCAACTTATCTTACTTGTATAAAAGAGAAATCGACAGAGGAACTACTTTAACCTTCAAACCGAATTTCAGAGAAAGTGAAGATTATATCCAGTCGCCTTACATGGACAACCGACTAGGAGTTTTCACCGCTTTAAAAACCGCAGAGAATCTGGAAAACGGCATCATCGTTTTTTCCACTTATGAAGAACACGGCGGCGGAACAGCTCAGTTTATTGCAAAACATATTTTTGAGAAATACAAAGTGCGACAAGCCTTAATCTGTGATATCACCTGGGTAACATCAGGCGTGCAACACGGCAACGGCGTTGCCTTTTCTATGAGGGATTCAGGCATTCCAAGAAGATCTTACCTCAATGAAATCAAAAAGATTTTAGATCAAAGTAAAGTGCTCTATCAAATTGAAGTGGAATCGGCAGGTGGCAGCGACGGCAATGTTTTGCAGCATTCCCCCTACCCTTTCGACTGGTGTTTCATCGGCGCGCCCGAAGACAATGTGCATTCTCCCGATGAAAAAGTAGCCATTGCCGATATTGAGCAAATGCTGAAGGCTTACAAAGTACTCATGCAAAAAATGAATAAATAATCATGCAACTCATTTTCGCAACCAACAACAAACACAAGTTAGAGGAAGTCCGCCACCGTTTACCCAACTATAAAATCCTTGGTACGCAAGATATCGGCTGCTTTGAAGATATTGCCGAAACAGGATCAACCTTTGAAGAAAATGCAGAAATTAAAGCTCAATATATTTTAACCCATTACGGCTATTCCTGCTTTGCTGATGACTCGGGTTTGGTTGTGGAAGCACTAAACGGAGAGCCCGGAGTGTATTCGGCCCGCTACTCGGGGGAACACAACAATGTAGAAGCCAACATCAATAAATTACTAACTAAACTACGAGGCATCAGCAACCGCAAAGCGAAGTTCGTCACCGTAATATGCCTATTAATGGATGGTAAAAAATATTTCTTCCGAGGAGAAATTCACGGAACAATTACTACTAAAAAAAAAGGTGTGGAGGGATTTGGTTACGATCCTGTTTTTTTACCGGACGGGTACACCAAAACTTTTGCTGAATTATCGATGGATGAAAAAAACAAGGTCAGCCACCGGGCATTAGCAATTCAAAAAATGGTAACGAGGTTAACTTTTAATTAATCTTCGTCTAAGAACAAATCCAAACCGCTCAAATCACTTCCATCGAAATCATCCTCATCTTCTTCGAAAGCTTTCTTCTTGATTTTAATTTTTTCCTTTTTGCTGATTTCCGCGCCAAGAGTTTTTTTCTTCACGGGTTTTTTGTCGAATTCTTTCTTTTTCATGGTTCAAACGATAACAATGAATTACCTCTCAATCCCAACTTAATTTAATTAATTTAAAACTTTACTTAGTCAAATATAATTCACGGAAATAATAAATTCAAACTATTTTAAATTAATTTCCCGTTAAATAAAAAATACAACATGACGCTCGAAGAAAGAAAAGCAGCAGCCGAAACCCATATTTTTAAAGCAGTATTTCCCAACACCACCAATCATTATGATACTTTATTCGGAGGAACTGCAATGAGCCTGATGGACGAGGTAGCCTTCATCACCGCTACCCGGTTCAGCAGAAAAAAAATGGTAACGGTGAGCAGCGACCGTATTGATTTCACTAAGCCCATTCCTTCAGGCGTGATCATTGAACTCATCGGAAAAATCGCGCGGATAGGCAATACCAGCTTATCGGTTTCTGTAGAAATTTACATTGAAGAAATGTATGCTCTTAAAAGAGAAAAGGCGATTTCGGGCACTTTTACTTTTGTGGCGATCGGGGAAGATAAAAAAGGGGTGAGCGTAATTTAAAACTAGCGCCCGCCTTGTATCGCATCAATTTTCTTTTTGCTTTCCTCTTTATCGACAAACCATTTCGAACCCAGTTTCCAGTTGAAAGAAAGATACACTACCCTATTGTCCCAGCTGTGCAAATAGGTTCTTTCCAGACCGTTGTATCTGGTGATTCCCGAATATTTAAAAGTGAAAAATAAATCCTGACAGTTCACTTTAACAGTTCCTCTTCCTCCGAAAACATCTTTTTTAACCGACAAACCCACGCTTCCAATAGGATTGTTAATGGTATAACCTACCAATTGTTTAAGCGTGTAATTGCCTGTTAATTCAATGACCCACGATTTAGGCAAAGTGAAAGTTTGTGTGGTGTAAAAACCTGCACTCACATATCTATTATCCACCGTTACCTTGGAATTGCTTAAATATCCCGCCAGATGATTTTGATAAACATTGGCATAAAGCTGAGCCGTCCACCATTTTTTCACCGGCTGATAATACGACAGCGACAAGCCCATGTTTTCATACAAAGGAATGTTGATGGTGGTCATATCTATTATATTGGAAGAATCACGCTGACTCACCGACCATTGCTGAATGTAATTGTCGCTGTGCATATAATTGAACGTAGTGATCAATCCACCGTCTTTAAAACTATGCGACAATTCAACGCTGTGCGACAGTTGTGGCAATAACTTCGGATTGCCCGAATACAAAAAATAAGGATCTTCGAAATAACTCACAGGAGTAAGCATGTACGCTTCCGGACGCTGAATACGGCGGTTGTATGAAAAACTCCACGAATGATCTTCATGGGGATTATAACTAAGATAAGCCGATGGAAAAAACTGTAAATAATCACGGGTGAAAGTGCTTTTCGACAAGAACTCCTCGCCTTTCGCGTGCCAGTATTCGGAACGCAAACCAGCCTGATACTGCCATTTTTTTTCCGACCATTTGGCCTGAACATAAGCCGCACTCACTTGCTCCTGATAAAGAAAAAGTGTTTTTGAAGGAATGGCAGGAACCACCTCAACAGTTTGTGCTACCGAATAATCAACGCTATTGTCAATTTCATTAAACATCCATTTCAACCCCGACTCCACATATAATTTCTTGAAAAAAGTTTTTTCGTAATCCACTTTAGCTGTGAAAATATTATTCCGGGTAGTGAGCCTGCTGCTGAGATTGGCGACATCAGCAACAGAAGATACATTTCTGGTAACACTTACTTTTCCGTGGCTTCCATCCGAATAATTCATCATATTCACTGACCCCGAAAATGAACCCGTTGTATCTATTTTGTATTTGAAATCCGTTGCTGTTGAAAATGAATTTCCAAACCAAATCCCACGATCAGAAGTTGTAAAAATCTGCTGAGCATTATTTAACGAATCTCTTACTACACCATCGGTTGTGGCATTCCACGCACTATTCATCAATGCTCCTCGATGTGAAATGCCAACATCTAATTTTGAATTCACTTTGTAATCGGCACCAACAGAATAAGAATTATTGAACCCGGGAACCACGTTGGTATAGGTTTGCAGATAAGTGAAACCGGAACTAAGCGCACCGAAATTTCTGTTGTTATAACCATGCACCCATTCTTTATTGGCCATAAGATTATACGAAGCATTTAATTTCCATTTGCCCGAATTGAACGCCACAGTCACACCGGTATTCGATTTGGGCAAAATCCCTTGTCCGTAAGTAGCCTGAAAATTCCCGGAAAATCCTTTCTTCGTCGATTTTTTCAAATTGATATTGATCATTCCGCCATCACCCTGTGCATCATATTTTGCCGAAGGTGCAGTAATGATTTCAATGTTATCGATTTCGGAAGCCGACATCGACTGCAAAATATTTGAAATTTGTTTTGATGACATATTGGTCATTTTTCCATCCAGTAAAATCGTCACATTGGATTTCCCTTTTAAAGAAACATTACCATCGTTATCTACACGAACTCCGGGCATTTTTCGCAATAAATCAATGGCAGTCAAACCTGTTGCTGCCGACATATTTTTTACATCCACCGTAGTTTTTCCGGCTTCCTGCTTAATGATACTTTTCTTTTTCTGAATGACGATTTCATTGGATTTTACCAGACTTTCCGTCAATATAATATCATGAGAAATTTTAAGAGAATCTATTGTCAACGGAGAAGAAGCGTAGTTTTCAAAACCGGTGAACGACGCTTTAAGAATGTAAGTCCCCGCTTTAACATCATTGAATTTATAAAACCCCACCGCATCGGTAGTCACCACCGCTTGCTCCGATGTATCGCCATCAACACTTAAAGATATTATAGCAAATTCCAAAGGAGTTTTAATGCTGTCGCGATATACGAAACCCGAGATTTGCTGAGCACAAATAGTGAACTGAATAAGCAATAATAAAGCGAACAAAAAGAAATATCTTATCATAGTTTGGCGGATGTAAGCTAGGCAATATTCCTCTCTTGTAAAATCGCTACAAGATTAAGAAAAGAAAAATTAATTATTCCATGTTTTTACTTCAAGGGTCACGATTGGACAAGCTCCATCATTTGTATTTAAAACACAAGTAAACACACAAAATAAGATCAGGATATTTTTCATTTCATAAATTTTAGTGTAACAAAGCACTGGATTTATCCATAGCCCGGAAAACAAAATCTTTATACACAGCAATTACACCGATGCTTCCCTCAGTTTTAGCGACTAAAGGTTTCGTAGACAAAACCGACCTGTTGGTAGAGAATTAATCGCGTTGAATAGAGAACACTTGAGTAGCGGAAAGGCTTTTAGTACATTTGATTGAAATGGATAGAAAGATAAAAATCTGGATACATCTTGCCTATTGGATTTTCGAGCAAGGAAGCAGTAAATTACTATTTTCGCTACCGCATTATAAAGAAGCTACGAAATGGAATTTCTACGGTAGTAATTTCTTTAATTTACTGATTGATATTGCCCTTTTTTATATCAACTACTACTGGCTAGTTCCTAAATATTTAATACAAAAAAAGTATGTTCAATACTTCGGTTTATTGATTCCAGTTATTTTCATTTATTCTATTGGAATTCAATTGTGCTGGGGAGGATATGCCCAAGGGCGTTTCATATTATGGGCTTCCATGTTCAGTGATTTTGCAGGCTCAACCACGCATGTTCTTTTTGCCAGTACAGGTCTCGCCCTTATCGACTTTTGGTTTAAAAGTGAAAATGATAAAATTGCATTAGAAAAGGAAAATGAACAAACCGAATTATTGTATTTAAAATCGCAAATCAGTCCGCACTTCCTCTTTAATACCTTAAACAACATTTATGGTTTATGCCTGAATAAATCGATCAAAACCGCCACCGCTATCGGCCAGCTTAAAGAGTTAATGATGAATGTAGATAGCTTTTCCACTTCCAGTAAATCCACTTTGAAAAATGAAATACAGCAATTGCAAAACTTTATTCAACTGAACCAATTACGTTGTAATGTAAAAGTTAATTTCCAAATAGATCTTGATACTAAAATGGAAAACAGCTTATTTGAAGGAATGATTCTTTTACCTTTTATTGAAAATGCTTTCAAACACGGTAACATCGATGATGATGCGTTAATTGATATTCAACTGCTGGCTAAAAACAACAGTCTTTATTTTTCAGTTGAAAACAGTATTAAAGAAAACAAACGGACAGATGATGTAGGCGGTATTGGAATCAAAAATGTGAAAAGAAGGTTGGATTTGGTTTACAAAAAGAAATACCAGCTTGATATTTATAAGAAAAGAGAAAGCTACAAAACAATTTTAAATGTTGATTTAAGTGAAGAAAGCAAATAAAATAGCCCTCTTTTTTCATAGTATGTTTTGGATACTTACCTTCCTCAATCATATTTTATTAAGAGGATACAGAATAGAAGTTGCCCTCTTTGAACAAATTCCTATCATGGCTTTTTTTTACTGGAATTACTTCAAACTCATTCCCTATTTTTTTAAGGACAGGAAGTCGGGACACTACGCTTTATGGGTACTCCAATTTTTTATTATTTTCATCATCCATTACGGAACTTTAGGAATATTTTTCTGGTCCTCCTATCAGGACATTCCTATAAAAAGAATATTCTATTGTTATGGAATTGGTTTTTATGTTGCGTTTCAATACGCTACATTGTGCCTTGCCTGCCGCTTGTCATATGATTATTTTATGAACCTGAAAAAGACAGCCGACCTGGAGCAGCAAAAAAGAAAACACCATCTTGCCGCATTAAAATCGTTTATCAATATCCCCTTTATGCTTTCCAGTTTGCGCCTTGCCGAAAAACAAGCTGTGCTATCACCCGAAAAAACACAAAGCACTATTCTCAAACTTTCCAATGTTTTGAAGCACAATTTATACCATCATAAAAATGGAGCACCTGAAGTTGTTCACGATTTCATCACCCTGCTTTGCGAACATAACTCTTTAGATTATGAGCTTACGCAAAACAACTCCTGCTTTGTTATTTCTTTTAAAAACAACCAAAATACATCTTTGTTTATATCAGCCTTAGAAAAATACGTGAATCTACCTCTACCGCATTATGCCTCCATTTTAGGCACATCATTAACCATAAATATTTCTAAATTTAGCCACCATGATTAACTGCATAGCAATAGATGATGAGCCTTTGGCTTTGGATGTTATTGAAAGTCATTTGAGCAAAATTCCTTTTGTGAATCTGGTTGCTAAAATTCGTAATCCCTTACAAGCCATTGAAATCATCAACAGTCAGAACATTGATTTTATCTTTTTGGATATTCAAATGCCCGAACTCACCGGCATTGAATTTTTAAAAATCCTGCAGAAAAAACCCATGGTGATTTTCACTACGGCTTATCCCAATTATGCCGTTGAAAGCTATGAATTGAACGCCATTGATTATTTGGTAAAGCCCATTCCTTTTGATCGTTTGCTGAAAGCCATCATGAAAGTTCAGGAAAAAACAAACAACAATAAACCTGTAACTCCAATCAATAATATTACTAACGATGCCGACTTCATTTTTGTAAAAACCGAATACAAAACCGCCAAGATTTTCCTCAACGATATTTTATATATAGAAAGCTTAAAAGATTATGTAGTGTTTCATTTAGCCGATGAAAAAATATCGTCTTTACTAAGTTTGACTTATGTTGAAGCAGAACTTCCAAAAGATAAATTCGTGAGAATCCATCGCTCTTTCATCGTGGCCTTCGATAAAATAAAAGAAATTGAAAGAAATATTATTGTCATCGGAACAGCAAAAATTCCTTTAGGAGAAAACTATCGGGAGGATTTTAAAAAATTGGTGGATGTGAAGAAGATATAGAGATTATCCAAAAATCCCTCTTACCATCACACATTAATGCCTTCGCGCTCTCCCTTTTACAAAGGGAGAAGTACAGTACTCATCCATTTTCACAACTTACTTCAGGAAATGCCCGCTAACCAACTTCCTCCTTTGGAAAAGGAGGAGTGCGAGAGGATTCTGTGCGAGGGGAAGGAGGATTTCTTAAATAAATTATTTTAATTCTTCCAGTTTTTATCCACCAGCAAAGGCACAAAGGAAAATTCATCCAGCTCGTATTTTTTGAGCACTCCGCCTTTGAGTTTATCAATCACCGTCATGATTTGCTTATCGCCATCACCAACAGGAATTACCAATCTTCCGCCTTCCACCATTTGCGCAATAAGTGCATCAGGAATATATGGCGCACCGGCCGTTACAATTACTTTATCATAAGGTTGAAAAACAGGAATTCCCTGATAACCGTCGCCATAAAATAATTTAGCGCGGATATTGGCATCCGTCATAAACTGTTTTGTTTTTACAAACAACGCCTGCTGTCTTTCAATAGAAAAAACTTTGGCACCCATTTGTACCAAAACCGAAGTCTGATAACCACACCCTGTTCCCACTTCTAAAACCTTTTCTCCTTTTTTTATTTCCAGCAGTTGCGTTTGGTATGCAACGGTAAACGGATGTGAAATGGTTTGTCCGCTACCAATAGGGAAAGCTTTATTCTGATAAGCGTATTCCAAAAAAGCATTATCCAGAAACCAGTGACGTGGCACATTATTAATAGCAGTTAAAACCTGCTCATCAGAAATACCAAGGGCTCTCAGCTCATCTACCATTTTATTGCGTAAGCCTTTATGTTTGAATGTGTCCAGCATCAGTTATTAAACAAAGTGTGTTGATTCTTTGGTG
>JAHEZL010000011.1 GCA_023251095.1 Flavobacteriales bacterium | reverse complement strand
TGAAAAATAAAAACAAATAAATGCCGCAATCGAACTCAACATTTTTTTATGCAAACTGCCAATTAACTTTACGTGCTCAATGCAATTAGGAATGGATTGCTCAATTTATGAGGAATATCCAGTTTAGCGCTCGTTTTTAATTATTTTCAATTGTTCCACATCTTTTTTTAAATACTTCTCAATTGCATTGCATACCTATTTCAAGGTATTGCGTGGTAAAGTATATGACTCCATATTTGTGCCTTCTTAAAAAGAGGGCATAACATTTCCAAAGATGAACAATAAGACATCCATTATTATTGCAGACGCTCAACACCTTGCTCGTATTGGTTTGTCACAGCTCCTCTCTCAGGACTATAAGGTATATGAAGCAACTGATGGATCACAAGCAATTCAATTGGTTAGAGATTTAAAGCCGCAGCTCATCATTTTAGATTATAATTTGCCCGGATCATTTTCAGAAGAGAACATTTTCTTGATAAAAACACTTTTTCAAGAGGTTAAAATATTAGTCATTTCAGCGGATGAAAATGAAAAGAGAATATTAGCAGTTTCAGAACTAGGAATACATGGGTTTCTTACTAAGGAGTGCGATACAGAAGAAATTATAGAAGCAGTAAAAGCGATATTAAAAGGAGGTAAAATTTTCTGTAACAAAGTGTTGAGTATTATCATTAATAACATTAATCAAAAAGTAATTGATCCGAACTGTGAACCTACGTCACTCACCAAAAGAGAAATTGAAATAGTTATTCTTATTACTCAAGGGTTCACAAACAAAGGAATTGCTGAGAACCTTAGACTAAGTCCACATACCATTCATGCCCATCGCAAAAACATCATGAAAAAAATAGCTGCAAAATCAACTTCTGATGTTGTTTTGTACGCAATTAATACGGGTTTAATTAAAACAAATCTTTAAAAATACCACGATCGTGGTATATTGCTACTACCCTGTTTTGATGAGATAATTTCACTTCTTTATGCGATTGTAGAAACCAGCCTTCAAATATAGTTTTGTCGCGTTAATTAGAATCATTCTAAATAAAGCGAATATGAAACGACTTTTAATATTAATACCTGTTATTTTTTGCCTGATGTCTTTCGGGATAAATTTCGAAACAACAGATAACGATTTGCAAACCAAAGCGCACGCATCTCAAAAAAACATAGCCATTTATTTTTGCGGAAGCGACTGGTGCAGTCTGTGTAACAATTTTAAAAAGGGATTTTTAAGCAATTCCAAAGTGGATTCACTTTTAAAAAACAACTACATCTATTATATCGCAGATTTTCCGCAACGCAAAAAATTAGAAAAATCAATTGTTGCATTCAATGAATCGTTAGCCGAAAAACTGAATCCCGAAGGGCATTTTCCAAAGTTGGTAATAGTTGATGAGGAGCTAAAAATAAAAACTGTCATTTTTCAAAGTGAAGAATTCAACTCTGCTTATAGCAAGCTAGAAAACAACATCAAAAAATAATTACGATGGCACTGGCAAAGTTTTCTGATTCTCGTTTTTACATGAAAAGTCCGTTGGACGTGTGTTTTTATTTTGAAGAAAATAACGCAAAGAAAATTTCGTCCATTTTTAATGCTGCTTACAGTGAAGCTGAAAGAGTAATAGGCATTATATCGGCATGGCAAGAGGGTACAGAAATGTATGAGGTCAATAAAAACGCAGGAATAAAATCGATAAAAGTTTGCAATGAATTATACAGCTTGCTTAAACGAGGCATTCACATATCCAAAATGACAAACGGATTATTTGACATCACCTTTGCTTCTATAGATAAATTGTGGTATTACGATCGTCCAATGACGAAGCTGCCTTCACATCAAGCTATTTGTGATTCGGTAAAAAACATTAATTACCAATACATACAAATGAATGACGATGAGCAATCGGTATTCATTAACAACAAAGGAACTAAAATAGAATTGGGCGCAACAGGAAAAGGTTTTGTTGCTACGAAAATGAAAGATTTACTCATTAGTGAATTTGGCATTACATCAGGACTCATCAATGCCGGTGGCGATTTGGTGTGTTGGGGCAAAAAGCCCGATGGTTCTGATTGGCAAATAGGAGTTGCCGATCCCAACAACAAAAATAATGAATTGGCAATATTGCCTGTCCATGATAAAGCAATAGCTACATCGGGCAGTTACGAACGTTACGCTGAATTTTCAGGTAAAAAATATTCACACATAATACATCCTAAAACAGGTTATCCGGTAGAAGGAATATTGAGCGCCACTGTGATAAGTCCCGATGCTGAATTGAGCGATGCCATAGCAACCTCACTGTTTTTAATGGGTGTAGAAGAAGGATTGAAATTCGCAAATCAATTCAACGACATACAATGTTTCATTGTTGACGATTACAATATGTATCATTTTTCAGAGAATTTAAAACCACAACACTATTCCACATTAGCTCATTTAAATTTAAAATCCAATAACCATGCTCTATCAATTAACTAAACCAAAAATAATTGCCGCAGCATTTTTTGCGGTATTAAGCTTAAGCAGTTGTACTACTTTAAAAGGCTACCAAATGGTGTATCAAAACGATAGCCAAATGCAACCCAATTCATTGTCTTTAGAAAAATTAGAATCCGAAGGAATAATGTTTCGTGAAGGAGCAACGGGTGGTGATGGCGGACACACTGGCGGCGGTTGCGGCTGCAATTAATCAATTATAAATACAAAACATAAAATGGAAACACTAATATCAATCACGCCTACCTTACTATCAACACTGCTTTTTCTTCATCCGAGCATACCTGCGTTGTTGGTAGGATTATTTTTATTGATTGGTCGATTGGCATTCGGACAATCAACTAAAGATAGTACCAGTACTAAAATTGAAGACACAACAGAGATTGCTCTAGAAAAAAGAGCCATTAAAGTAAGTTTGTTGAGCAACTATTACGAGCAAGATGGTAATAGGAGCGCTATTAACGGCGGACTAGGATCCCAGCAATTGAATAGCTACGCTGAAGATGTAAATATTTATTTTCCTATAAAAGATTCATCTGCCATAAAAGTTGGAGGAGGCGTTGATTATTATACATCAGCATCGTTACAACAAATTGATAAAGGAGGAACCGGAAAAAGTGTGTCGGGTGATGAAACTCGCGCCTATTTTAATTTAGGTTCTGATTTAGGATTTAAAAAAGGATTGGTGCTTTCACCAAGCGTAGGTTTTTCAACGGAGTACGATGTTTCTTCAGGTAATTTCGGACTGTCATTATTAAAACCTATCAAAAAATGGAACGCCAATTATAGTTCTTCTTTCTCAATGATAGTGGATCGCTGGATGATGGTTTTCCCCGGTGAGTTTCGTCCTTTATCTACGGATGCAAGTACATCGGCAAGTACTAATGCTAATTCTTCTTACGCTATTCCTTACACCTACCACGGTTCTGTTTTACGAAAAGACGGACAACTTTATCCAATTGATTGGCGTCAGTCGTATGCTTTCATCAATAATTATTCTTTTGCCATCAACAAAAAAATGAATGCAGCATTAGGCGTTGATTTATTAATGCAAACCGGATTACTTTCCTCTCCATTTAACAGAGTTTACTTTAATGATGGAATTGGTGACGAAGATCAAAAAGAAGTAAGAGTAGAAAATTTACCGAGAGAGCGACAAAAATTATCTCTTTCAGCAAGATACAATTGGTTTGTTCTTCCCTATGTAGTTGTTCGCACACAAGCCCGTTATTACAACGATTCGTGGGGAATAAAAGCCACTACACTGGCTGTTGAAACACCTATTAAAATAAATAAAGAATTATCCTTTACTCCTTTTTACCGATACCATATTCAGCAAGGTTCTACTTATTACAGAGCTTACGGACAGCACGTTTACAAGCCGGGTAGTTATTACACTAGCGATATGGATTTAGGAACTTTTACTGCACATAAATTTGGAGCTGCTCTTAGATATGTTCCGTTTAAACACGCTGCGGTAAAAAACGCTACAAAAAATCAGATGATCACATTAAAAGACATTAGTGTGCGATATGCAAGATATGTCCGACAGGATAATCTACAGGCAGATATAGCAACACTTGAAATAATTTTTGAAATACATAACCGATAATATAAACTTATTATGAAAACAACATTTACACTCACCAGCATATTTTCTCTCTCTTTGATTTTTGTTTTAAGCTCCTGCGAGCGCACTACTGTTGAACAGGCAAATGAATATCAGACACAACCCTACAAAGTATTGGATGCTGAAGCGTCAATCATGGCGCATACCGATGCTCAGTTTTTTGATATTTATAAAGGAATCTCCGTTGGCAGCATAGGAAGAATTGTAAAAACTATTGACGGTGGAGTTACATGGCAAAACAAAACAACTTCTGTAATTGAAAATTTAAACTCCGTTTATTTTGTAAATGAAAGTATTGGATATGTTGCAGGAAATGCAGGGGTTATTTTAAAAACTACTGACAGCGGTGAAACGTGGACAAAAATGCCAACAGGCAGCACCGTGAATTTACTGGGAGTACATTTTACTGATGCAATGACCGGGTACGCTGTTGGAGCTACCAGTACAGTTTTAAAAACGATTGATGGTGGTGAAACATGGATTGTTTCGAAACCACTAGTAGTAAGCAGAAACTTAAACGCTGTGTATGCTCAAGGCAGTAATGTTTATGTGTGTGCAAACAACGGATATTTTTTAACTTCTGTTGATAGTGCGGCAACGTTTGATACAACTGCTGTAACAGGCGTTACAGCTAATTTATTAAACATAAAATCCATTGATGTTAATACAGCATATCTGTGTGGAGCGAATGGATATGTTATATATGCCGACTTCCTTAACAAAACCTTTTCCTTGAAAAAAGCACCTACTGAAGAAAATATGAGAGGGCTGTTTTTCTTTGATAAAAACACTGGTTATGTGGTAGGTAATTTTGGTTTGGTTTATAAAACCGAAAACGGAGGAGATTCTTGGGCGAGAATAAAATCAGGTGTTTCGGCAAATTTATATGCCGTTGAATACCCTGATACTAAAATCGGTTATTTGGTAGGAACAGGAATGGTGCTAAAAACAAAATAGTTCATAGTGATTACTTAAAATGAAAAAAATGAAATCAATACATATATTTTTTTTGACAGTGTTGGGATTGCAATTGGCATCCTGCGCAAAAGAACAGGAAATGCCTGAACCTATAGAGATAGAGCCGAATTACAATTATAATACCGATACAATCATTAGTAAATACAATTACAACGATATGTATTTCTTTAATGAAAGTGTGGGTGTGATGGTAGGAAGTGCGGGAAGGATAATTAAAACTACCGATGGCGGTACTACTTGGACAATAGCCAATTCAGGAACTATCCAAAACATACGATCGGTAGAGTTTTTAGACGAGAACAACGGCTGGGCTGCTGCAACTGGTTGCTTATTGAAAACAACTGATGGTGGTTCTACTTGGCAGGTAATAGATAAACCGGGAGGGATATCGGCTACACGAAATATTTATTCGGTTAGCTTCAGAAACGCGAACAATGGAATTGCGGTATGTCAGGGTGGTGGTACTAGCGGTAAGTTTGTTTTAGTAACCACAAATGGCGGAGTGTTATGGGAAGGTAAAACAATACCTACCGTAACTGGTTTAGCAGCGGTAACCGATTTAAGAGGTATTGCATGGTACAATGATAGCACTGCTTACGGAGTAGGCGCTACAGGAACTATTATAAAAACATCGGACAAAGGAAGTACCTGGACTAGGGTAAATACCATCAACCTAGAGGCGGGGTCAGTCAGATACAATAATCTGTTTTTTAAAAATGATATAGGGTATGCGTCCGGACAAAGTGGTATCCTCATTAAAATAAAACCTATGGAGAACGACACCATTACTTTTCATCCGCTATATTCTGTTGATGATGGACAAAATGATGCTTGGTTCATGGATGAAAACAATGGATATATTGTTGGTCAATACGGCGAAGTACATAAAACCAATGACGGCGGCAGCACTTGGGCAGCACAAAATATTGATCCGGTAGCTGTTACACTGCGTGCTGTACAGGGATTTACTTCGGGTAAAATATATATCATAGGTAACGGCGTGTTTTTAAAATCAAATTGATTTAGTCATTCGTTATGAAAAAATATTTTTTGAAAACAACTCTGCTCCTAAGTCTGATTTTTGTTTTCAGTTCACTGTGCGCACAAATTGTAAATCCGGTAAAATGGACTTTGTTAAACAAAAAAATAAACGATTGCGAATACGAACTGGTTTTTGACGGAGCCATTGATGAACACTGGCATTTGTACTCGCTATATCTTTTAGGTGATGAGGGCCCTGTGCCATCAAAAGTTGATTTTTTAAAGAGTAATGATTTTGAATTAATAGGTAAAACACAAGAAAGTACACCTATTAAATCATTCGATAAAATGTTCAATGTGGACGTGGCGTATTTTGAAAAAAAAGTAAGCTTTACCCAAAAAATAAAATTAAAAACCAATAAAAAAGTTTCTATTAAAGGAACATACCAGTATCAAGTGTGTTCAGAAGATAAATGTTGTTTTCCTCCTGCATCATCTTTTGAATTTAAACTAACGGGAATGGCAGCCTGTTCACAAAACCTAGATACAGCAGCAAAAAAAGCTGTCGTTGAATTATCTGCCATTGAAAACACTAGTGCCAATTCAAAACCAAATGACACCTCTCTCTTACAAGCTAATGAAATACCGCAAGCAGGCGAAGAGTCAATAGAAGGGAAAGTGTGGTGGCTGATTTACCTGACAGGTTTTTTTTGGGGTTTGGCCGCTTTGTTTACTCCTTGCGTGTTTCCTTTGATTCCATTAAATATGAGTTTTTTCTTAAAACGAAAAAATTCAAATGGAAAGCTCAATGCACTACTGTATGCTTTATCCATCGTTGTCATTTTTATTTCATTGGGATTAATCATCTCGGCGGTTTGGGGTGGCGGTGCGCTTTTAAGTTTTTCGAGTAGTGCAGGATTTAATGGAGTTGTTTTTATTTTGTTGTTGATTTTTGCAGCCTCATTTTTAGGAGCGTTTGAAATTGTATTGCCTTCTAAATTTGTCAATAAAATTGATGCACAGGGCGACAAAGGAGGTTTTGTTGGAATATTTTTCATGGCATTAACACTTGTTGTAGTTTCATTTTCATGTACCGGACCAATGGTGGGCAATGCTTTGGTGGCAGCATCTACTTCTCAAAATACAGGAGGTGCGTTTTGGGCAATGTTTGGTTTCTCATCAGGTTTAGCCTTGCCCTTTGGTTTCTTTGCATTCTTTCCTTCCTTGCTTAATAAGATGCCTAAAAGCGGAGGGTGGCTCAATGCAGTTAAAGTAACGCTTGGTTTTTTAGAATTGGCACTCGCATTAAAATTTGCTTCCAATATTGATTTGGCTTATCACTTAGGCATTCTCACCCGTGAAGTATTCATTACTTTTTGGATTGCCATTTTTGGCTTAATGAGTTTCTATCTTTTAGGGCGTTTTAAAACATCACATGACAGCGATGTAAAACACCTTTCCGTTCCGCGGATTTTCATTGTTATAATTTCGTTTTCATTTACTATTTATTTGATTCCGGGCTTATGGGGCGCTCCTTTGAAGTTATTGAGCGGCGTATTACCTCCGCTTGAATACTCTGAATCACCACATGGTTTTGGAGCGACGGAAAAAAGCGCAAACCAACCATTTATTGATCCTGAATTTGAGCCATACATTCAAAGAAATAAAAATGGCATCGTTCATTTTACAAATGATTATGCACACGCGTTGGCCTATGCAAAAAAAGTAGGTAAGCCGTTGATGGTTGATTTTACAGGCTATACCTGTGCCAACTGTCGGAAAACAGAAGATTTTATTTGGCCGGACGCCAGTGTAAAAAATATATTGAACAACGATGTGGTTTTAGTATCCCTTCATGTGGATGATAAACAAGAGTTAGATCCTAAGGATGTTAAAAAAGTTTTTTGGTATGGGGAAGAACGTGAAATAACAACGGTTGGCGATAAATTTAAATACATGGAAGAAACCATTTACAAAACAAATGCACTTCCGTTTTATATTTTGTTGGATGAGAAAGAGCAGTTATTGTCTGCTCCGAGATTTTATCAATCGGGAATTACAGAATACGCCGCTTGGTTGCAAAATGGAGTTAACGCGTTTAAAAATAAAACCAACTAAGCAAGTTGTTTTGTGAATTTAGCTTTTAATTCCTCATACAACCTTTCATTTTTATCGCTCTTATCCATTCTTCTATGGTATCCCATCGCTGCAAAAAGGAAAGGCAATTGTTCTGCGTTGTAATTATTTCTCTCCACCATTCGCAACCAATTCACATCTTTGTCAATTGACTTTTCTACTGCGCACTCAATCATTCGATCTCTTAAAATCACTAAGTTTTTTTGATCTAGATATTCAGGCAAGGCATTAATACCAGTCGCTTTTTCATAAAGCACTCGTTCGGCGTTTTCGGTTTCAGTAGAATCACCAAATCTGAGCGTGTAATACAGTGATGTTATAAAAAGAGTAATGCCAAGAAGTTGAACAATGAAGCCTCCTTTCATACCTGCAAAAGCTAAAATAGCACCCAATAGAAGTCCCCAAATACCAAAATAGGCTTTTCTTAAACTTGGTCCGTAAAGTCCAATTTCCAATCCGTTTCTTTTGTTGTACTTCACACTTGTTACAAACATACTTTGTATCGGAATTAACGGAAAGCCAATCACTATAAACTTGGTTTCAATCCATTGATTTTCATGTTTTTTTATTTTCCCGAAAAATCTTGTTCCTATTATCATAAATTATTCTTTTTTTCTTTCAATGTATTCTCCATTCAAATAAACAAAAACCTTATCCGACGTGCTTTTTACGTAGCGTTTTAAACACCCTCTTGAATAAGTATATTCGACGTTGTGTACTTTTATATCAAACCATTCTTGATCGCCTTTAACTATTTCATAGCTGTTTTCATATCTTTCCGCAGCACATTTATCCCTCTTTTTTTCTGGGATTTTCCATGTAGAATTATCATATTCAATGTCTACTGAAAATAAACTGGAGAGATGACCTATTTCTATCAAGTCAAAATATTTTGTATGCTCAAAATGATTATTGCCAGTGCTTTGGAAACTTGAAACCAAGGCTTTTTTATTTGTCCCTATATCTGTTATTTCAAACTGACTATTGTCTCCTATTGGAATTTCAGAATCTGATACGATAGAATCGATACAAGAAAAAATTCCATCAATAGAATCAAGGAAATAAAAATTCCTGTATCCAAATTGGTGTCCGGTTTGAGTTGAGTTCGGTGCTTCAATAATTACGAATAAAACACTTTGATTATTCAAATCAATCATGTGTTTGAAAACAATGCTATATGTAACACTATCCTTATAGGAAAAGTCAGCTTCACCATCACGAAAAGCACGGGAATAGGAGTTCTTTCCGGAATCCAATTTCCCGTATATCATTTTAAGAATTAAACTATCGGAAGGTGAAGTTTGTGCGTAGGAGTAAGTGGTGATAAAAAATGAACATAGTAGTAATACTTTTCCCATGTCGGCAAATGTATAAAATACCCCTTGAATAACACATAAAGAGATTTAATCCCCGTCATTATCATTAAAGGTGATCGTAATTCCCAAATTACCAGCCATATCAAGTTTGTATAAAATCAATAACTCACGCACTTTAGTAGATAGTTCTTCCACTTCCGGTTTTTGAGTAATGACTGCTTCGGAGAGAGGGACGGTGATTTTATCTAGAGCCGTAAAGCATTCCGCAAATTTACTATCTAATGAGGATATTAAAACAGCTCCTTTTTCATCTTTATTATAATTTAATAAATCTCTTACGCCTTTACCGCTATTGCCACCGAAGGAGCAGAGATAGGCTTCTTGTATTCCTGCAAGGTTAATTCTTATATCACTTAAAGATTCTTTACTGAGATAATCCTCTGCTGATTCGGGTAAAGCAACATCGCCATTTGTTTTGCCCAATGGTGCACCTAATTTAGCATTCACAATCTGTTCTAATAATGTTGTTTGTGCGTTAATCAATTGACTTAACGATCCATAAATATCCGAGCGTTCATTGGTTTCAAAATCCGGCAAGTAATCGTTCCAAATCTGCGCAAGATAAGTTGCTTTGCTTTTAAGGTTTAATGTGAGCGCAAGCAAATAATCCATTCTTCTTGTTGCATTAATATCAGTAGTGAATTTTTTCAAAACCGCAGAATCCCCATTCGTATTAAATACTAAATATTCAATTGCAGAAAATCCTTTAGCGGTAGAACCTTGCGATTCAACAAAAACCTCATTTAAAGTGGAAGCACCACCAATATTATTATCTATAAAAGTTTGATTGGTTGGCCATTTATCAATTTTATAATTGATGTACAATTCAGCGGGAGTGCCAAGAATATAAGCTTCGCACTGTTTCCACCAATGACGGGTTTCCTTCCATTGAAACTGATAAGCATATAGGTTCGCGCTGTCGTTTTGGGCAGCG
Source organism: Flavobacteriales bacterium (assembly GCA_023251095.1). Classification (GTDB taxonomy): domain Bacteria; phylum Bacteroidota; class Bacteroidia; order Flavobacteriales_C; genus JAHEZL01. The sequence goes on along the minus strand of JAHEZL010000011.1, from coordinate 112,062 downwards.
AAATTTTGAGCAGCTACTACTAATTCGCTGCATTCATCCATAAAACGTTGGTGAAGTGGTTTAATAACTATTTCACCAATATCGGTGAGCATTGCCTTTTTATCAAAAGGCGTTTTAACTTCATCTACTTTCTTTTTACACGAACCGATAAGTATTGCCATCAATACTGAACAGAGAAAAATATTTTTGAGATAACGTGCCATTATAAAGATTTTAAAAAAGCGATTAATGCATCTCTGTCTGCTTTAGACATAGTAACAAATTTTGATCTTGCTCCTCCGGCTTCTCCACCGTGCCAAAGAATGGCTTCTTCCAAACTCCTTGCTCTGCCGTCATGTAAATAAAAAGTGTGGTTGTTCACTGTTTGAAACAATCCTATTCCCCATAAAGGAGGAGTTCTCCATTCTCTGCCGGTGGCTAAAAAATCGGTGTGACTATCTGCTAGTCCAGCGCCCATATCGTGTAACAAAAGATCGGAATATGGATAAATTTTTTGATTTGACAGAGCTGATACTGTAGGATGTGATCCTGTTGTCATGGATGAAGCGTGACAGGAAACACAACCTGAATTGATAAATAATTGTTTTCCTTTAAGTACAGTTTGATCCGTCCAGTTTCTTCTTGCAGGTACAGCTAAGGTCTGACAATACAACACCACTTTTAATAAATCATCTTCATCAATTTCAGGATCTCCGCCATTGGCCAATGAAGAACAATCGCCGGTAGTGCAATTTTGAGTATTGTATAAAGAAGTAGAAATGCCAATGTCTTCATACAACGCAGCTGCGCTTTGTTGGTACAATGAAGGATGTTCAGCTTTCCATCCAAATCGACCTATTGCTGTTTGTTGATTTTTATAATCCCATACATAATTTACTCTTCCTGAAACCCCATCTCCATTAGCATCATTTTCATCGGCGCGGGAAAGTATGGTGGCTTCGCTTAAAGCTTCCAATAATCCGAGTCCGATCATTTGTCGCGCCACTCTTGCAGAAACCTGAACAGAAGCATCCATCGCTCCGTAATTCAGATTACTGATTTGGTATTCCGGTTTTCTCAAATTATAAGTAGTCCCGTCATTAAAGGTTCCGGAAGTTTCAGTATATAAAATTGTATAAGCCCCTTCTTTCAATACCGATGAAATAGCTTGGTCTTGCAGTTGTTTTCCATATAGTGGTTCATTCAAAGATTCTCCATGAGAACCTTGTCCGGGAATACTTAAGCGCAATACCAAACCACTTGAAACTTCACCATCAAATTGAGGCGCTCTTCCTCGTCCATCTTTAAAATGACAGCCGGAACAGGAATTAGAATTAAAAAACGGACCTAAACCATCTCTTCCTTTTGTGGAGGAAGGAGCAGTCACCCAGTTTTCAGTAAAAAACGCATGGCCTACAAAAAACAAAAGTTCGTCATCACCCGATAAACCCGGAGCTTGAGAGCCAAAAGCACTCGGAGATTCATCAAAAACAGTTACTTGTCCGCCTGAATATTGCTCGTTCTCTTCGGCTTTCAATGGATCGTCTGGTTTAATTTCTTTTTTACATTGCTGTAAAAAGAAAACTAAAAAAGTCAAACCACATATAACAATAGTTTTTCGCATTGTAGACTACCTTACTCTGTAGCGGTGCTAATAGTGATACCTAAAGCTTTAGCGGCTAAAACAAATTCATCTCCTAAATCTTTAAGATTATTTACTGCTTCCAATACCGCAGGACGAGAATTAGCATCAGTTACAGCGAAGTCAAAAGGAATTGCTGTGTCGTTTACTTTTTGCAAAGCCATATTCAATTGACTCATTACAGTAGCAGCCAATGTGGGATCAACGATTTTCAAAAGATCATTCAGTGATTCTCCGCTCACTACGCTGATTCCATCGGCACGCGTATAATTACCTGTATAGATATTTCTTATTCCTGAAGCATTCAGTCGGATATCACGATGCGTATTATCACTAAAACAAGAATGTTCATCTTCCTGATCCTGATTATCGTAAGCAGTAAAAATGCGCTGTCCTGCCAATTCCGATTTGCTCAATGCACCCATTCCCGTCATCATATTTTTAATAGCATCGTTGGCACTTAAAGCTAAAAACGTTGTTCTGTAATTATTGGCAACGGCAGGATCCCAAGCGTTTTTCACATATTCAAGATGTTCCACTAAAAGATCGGCACAAATAGAAAGATATTGTCTTCTTCTTGATTGATTAGAAGCAGTTCCTCCATCTACAAAATCGGTATTCGGACGCTGTCCGGGAATTTTAGCCGATGGAGCGGTTAAATCCTGTCCCCATAATAAAAACTCTATTGCATGGTAACCTACACTGATGTTTGTTTCACCGCCTTGAGTGTTTAAAGAATCCAACATACTTTTGGTGATAGATGGATACAATACAGTATTATTAATTATGCCTGAATTAGCATCACCGCTTACATAATCAATATATACTTCGTCCAGCGGCCATGAATTCAATAATCCTTCCGGGCCGTTAGCGTCATCAATTGGTCCGCTGGCAAAACGAAAAGCCTCTGTTTGTCCGTATGATTCACGGGAAAAAAGCCAAGCGGCTTTAGCATCAGCAAACTTTGTTGTATTGGTAGGATCATTGGTAAAGGCATTAATGGCAGTTTTTAAATCAACCGCTTTATTGTAGCTGTCAAGGTAAGTGTAATACGCTATGTCAGCATAGTTTTCAATAATGCTTTTCTTCAGTGCCGCATTAGGATCAACATAAGGAGGATCAACAACGTCTTTCTTCTTACATGAAGAAAATGCTAGGGCTAGGGCTAAAGCGAAAAGCGAAAAATATTTCATAAAAGTTAATTTTAAATTATGGGGTCAAAGCTATAAAGCATTTAGTTTGCTTGAAATACCTACAATATGGTATTATGCGTGTTGTAAATCAGGAGAAGTTATGTTTAGACAAAGTCATACGCGCTGCCTGAGTAAGTAATTGCGACTCTTTTGCAATTACCATAGGGATTAAAACTTCATCCTCCAACATGGCGTGTTTAGCCAACTCTATTTCAAAATGGTGCAGTTGAGAAAGAAAGATACGATATGGAAGTGGAGTGCTTTTATTTCCGGAGTATTTCAAAATAATTTTACGTACTTCCTGTAATTCATCTTCTATTTTAGTGTGGTTGCTAATGAATTGTCTTATTGAGAAAGAACTTAAAACATTTAATATTTCTTCTTCTGTACTATTTTTGTTCAATTTGGAAAGCTTTAATATGTAAGGAAAAAGCTCTTTTTCTTCATAGTTGATATGATCTTCTAGTTTCCTTTTGTAATCGGCAAAAAACAGACACAGCAATCCTAACGTTTGATGACTGTCATTGTATTTTATGAACACCTGTAAAGCGGTTTGTTCTATTTCAGGTAACTTTTTATCGAGATAAAATTCATGAGTCAGCTTTAGATAATTCAATATTTCATTCACCGAAAATTTCTGAAATTCTTCATGTGGAAATTCACAGCTGTCATCGTAGGCTTTTAACAAAGACTCTATCCATGAACAATTCCAATTCATGTTTTCACAAACAGTAGATATGCTTGATGAATAAAGGGATTTAGGAATGTCCATTTTTTCGGTGAGATACAAATAAATTTTATTTTGCTCTATTAATTCATCAAGACATCTATTCTTCATAGTAAATATTTTGAGTAAATGTATGTTCTGAAACAGCGGAATGAAATACCCCAAACAAGGTAATTTTCGTTCAATACCTTAACGACCATGTAAAATAAAAAAACCGGAACCTCCGAAGGTTCCGGTAAAACAACAATGAAAGTAATGTATGCTTTTACAACGTTTTGTCCTGATTGAAAAAAAGAACGGCGCAACTTTGATGAGAGAGGACAATGAATCAAACCGTGGGAGCAAAACAAGCATTTACTATTTAACCTGAACAAAAGTAACTCTGTGAAAGTCCTTTTGCAATAACGCGAATACGGTAAAAGCACATACCATTAAGAAGGGAGGTAAAGTAAAATATTGGGATGGAGTGAAATCTAAGGCTCCCTTTTAAATTCACTTATAACTTTATATGTTTGCTGATACATTAACGTAAATGGCGGTTGTTTGCGGGACGTAAGAGATCATTTCTCCATAAGCTTGTTCATTTCTTTCAAACCTTTTTTACTTGCAATACCTGCAATGTGATATTTCACCATTTCGAGATATACTTCTGAAAATTTAAATCTCGAAACAGGAAAAAACCGTGGATCAAAAACCATGTCTGCTTTTGAGATATACAATGTTACAATGACTTTCACATCAAAATTATCTCTGTAAAGTCCTTCTTTTATTCCTTTTGTGATGTTTGAAAGCATAGTGTTGTAGAGGAATTTGTTCCTGTATTCAATGAACTTGTTCCAAGCATCGTGATAATATTTCTCCAAATCAAGATGGATAGAAGGGTGAATGTTTTCTAAGTTGCTACGATGAAAGCTACTCATCTCAAACAATTCTTCAACGGCATTTAAATTTTTAGCAATGATGTCATCAACTACTTTTATGTCGTGAGCTAATTTCCATTCCATTGATTTTGCAACCAATTCCTTACGGTCACTCACATACGCGTACAATGTTTTCTTAGAAATTTTTAATTCCTTAGCCATGTGATCCATTGTAATGTTTTTTATTCCTTTCTTTGCATATACCTCGGTAGTCCTGCGGTACAAATCAGATTCGATAGCTTTCATAATCATTTGAAATAATTTTCAAATGTAAATGAATTCTAATTCTGATACAATGGTTTAAAAGAACGCTACAAGTGGAGATACTTTGAGTCGCTGTATTTTTGTGTGGAGGTCAAGTTTAAATCAAGAACTAAAGCCCGCTAATTTCAAATGTTTTTTCATTAATTAATTGCCCCTCCTTATTGTAAAGTAGGATATTAATAAATCCATTGGTGTTTTCAGGAACCTGAATTTGAAAACAAGAATTTGAGTTTACATTCTCTTGTATAAGTTGCCCTTGTAAATTATAGATTCGGTAGAAAGCAGTAGTGCCTTCAGCGGCTTTGTAAGAGATGGTATATTTTCCTGTTGGTGAAGGGTTGGGATAAGGATTTTCAAAAGCGATTTCATTTTGTAAATGATTTACAGAAGTAAGAACGGCGGCGCTTCCATCAATGTGAAAACTATAAAAGGGAACATCGGTGTCGTTACTAGCAAGCCAAACAGTAGCGGTTTTATTTCCTGTGGATTGCGGAGTAAAAATGATTTTAAAAGTAGTAGATCCATTTCCTGCAATTTTATTCTGAGTACCAATGGAATCAATAATAAAATCGAGAGAATCCGCACCACTTATAAAAATAGGAGGATGGGAGAGTAAGTTTAATTTTTGGAAGAAGCCTGTGTTTTCAATAGTGAAAGTGATAGCAGTAGAATTCCCCGGTTCGGTATTTTGAAAACTGTATTGTCCGCTATTGTTGCTAATACTGGTAGTTCCTTGTTTTAAATTAATGTGTGGATTGAGTATGGTGTTGTTGTTAAATTCCATACTTCCAATTTCAGGATTTCCTATGCGGTTATTTCCGGCCTGATCGGTTGCAGGCGAATATGCTGCTAAGCCAGCACCGTTAAAAGCAGGGCTTGACGTAGACTGTAAAGACATGGTAGGTGTGAGTCCGCCATTATCTGCCAAAGCGTTTAACAAAGGATCAATAGGAGAAATAGCCGTTCCTACATAATCATTGACATAGCTCGGATTTCCTGCTGGCATATAAATTAAAGAGTTAGAATCATCATTTACTCCTATTAGGTTATGTGTACCGGTTTTTATTACTCCGCCTATGTCAGCAGGGTTTCCACTTAAGTTGGTGTTCAGTGCAATAATGGTGTTTGTCGCAGTAATTCTTCTATTTACGTCATCGGTAATTAGTGCGTTGTCTACTGCATTGCCATTGTTTGTGGTAGTTACATTTCCACTGATAGTGCAATTACTGATGTATCCGTTGCCTGAATAAAAATAAAGAGCTGAACCTGTGGAGGCGGTACAATTTGTAATAGTGCAACTGGTAAGATTGGTAACAGCCGAAACAGTAGCATAAATTCCACCACCTAGAAATGCTTTTTTATTGTTGCTTAGCGTACAATTATATAGCGAGAGAGTTCCTTCGTAATTTGCAATACCAGCTCCGTTTTTCAGGTTAGCAATACTTCCATTGCGAAGGTGTAAATCGTAAATACTAACATCGGCTGAAGCTATGAGCATGATCCTAAAATCAGGAGCATTGAGCGCTCTTTCTATAACAGATCCATTGGCGAAAATAACAAGTGTTTTATTTCCATCTTTTTTAATATCAGGTAATGCGGATTCATTTTCTATGGCTATCGTGGCGGAAGTAATTCCTTGAGTAAAGGAGTAAGTTCCTTTCAATGCCAAATAAATGGTGTCATTTTCATTGTTTGTATTGGAAGTGACAATAGCTTGTCTTAAAGCGGAAGTGTCCTGAGTATTGATTTTAAAAACAGCGGCATTCATTATAGAAGCGAATAGCAGGAATAAAATCGAGAATGTTATTCTTTTCATAAGAGATAAAATATGTCGGTAAGGTAAGTCAATTCTCTTTTGAACAAAAACTATTATTCATTCTGCGTAATAGCCATTGAAAATAATTTTATTTAGCAGGAAGGAGGAGGGTGTAAAAAAAGCCTCCCGAAAAATTGGGAAGCCTTTCTTCACTGGTTCAAGTTGTAAGACAGAACTTCTTAATATTTTATTATTTTAAAATTAGCTTCCCCTTCATTGGATATTATTTTCACAAAATAAATCCCGCTGTTCCAATGATCTCCAAAAGAAATATTTCCCGACGAAGAAATTTCTTCTATCATTTTTCCTGACACATCATACACTTTAATATTACTGAATGCCGCTGTTTGTAAAGTAAAATTGTTGGTGCTTGGATTGGGATAAATCTTATTTTTAACAACTTCATCCAAAGATTCCGTTCCTGTAGAAACAGTAAATGCACAAGAAAAATTATTGGCAAAAGACCACGCTCCATTACAGGTTTTATTATCCTCATTAATCGACCAAGTCATTAATCCTCTTAGATCAGGATAGGTAGCGGTTCGGGTGTAAGTCCATCCCGCAGGTTTTGAAATATCCCCTTTTAAATATTTTGCAGCAAGGCATACATCGGCAGGAATAACATATCCTGTTCCAGCAGCAGTGCAGGAATTAGCAGGTAAACCAATGGCAATTTTATTTGCAGGGACCCCTGTAAAAGTTCCTTTTCCGGCAACTAGGGTAAACCCTTTAATCACTGTTTCAGTCATGGCTGTAATAAAATTTGGACTTGTGTCATAATAAACCTGTCCGTTACTGGCAAACATTCCACCATTTACCCCTCCAGCATTGTAGAGTTGGCAATGCAACAAATCCAGTTCATTTCTCAAACCATTAATTATAGGAAGATAGGCTCCTCCATTAACGTTATTTGTCTGCCAGTTTGAAAGTCCACCTTGCACATAAACACACTCCGGTGCCATAGTCAAAATCATTTTTTTTCCTGTTTGAGTTTGGAAAGAACTCATAATGCTTTGTATTGCAGTAACCATATTGGTTTGTCCAACAGCAGGTGCGCTCATTGTCCACGCTCCAAAATTCAAAGAAGTGGTTTCCAAATCGAGATCTAATCCGTCAAACTTGTAACTATAACTTGAAAATATTTGCAAGATGGAAGAAATGAAAGTTGTTTTATCAGTACTATTCGCAAGAAAAATCGGATCATTCGCTCCACCGATACTGAGCAACACTATTTTCCCCTGCGCATGCAACGCATCGATATCCGCTATGAAATCAATTTTTTGCTGAGCTATTGTTCCGCTGTAACCCGATGGCGAAGAAAAAACCATATTACTGGTTGTGCCAAACGAAGGCTTTGCAAAAGCAACGTCAATGACATTGTAATTAAAATTGACCTGAGAGAGTTTAAAATTATTCCAAGTTTCGTAATAGCCTACCAAAACAGGATTCGGCAATTGTGCATTGGCAGTAAAAAAACTCAGGACAGATATTGTTAGCAAAGAATAAATTTTGTTTTTCATAAGGTTTAGTTTTGATTATTGTTTTACCCACCGCAGAGAAGAAATAATTTCCTCTTTAGAAAGTAGAGTTACTATATATACTCCATTGGGAATTTCATCGGGAAGAATAAATTTATTTCCTGCATTCAAACGGGGCGTTGAAGCAGAAAAAACATTCTTCCCGGTAATATCAGTAATAGACAAACTATAAGCGTCCAAACTTTCTCTTTCAAAATAAAGTGCTGAAAATTCATTTGAAGGATTAGGATAGAGTTGAATCACGGGTAATGCATTAAAATTAATTGCTTCAAGTTGTGATTCCTGTTGCTTACCATCAAAATCATATTCTACCAATTTATAGTAAGAAGTTCCTTTCAATGGAGCTTCATCTAAAAATGCATAAGAAATAATTTTATTGCTATTACCCGCAGCACTTATTTTTCCGACGCTTTCAAAGTTAATTCCATCCGCTGACCGAAAAATTTCAAAATAGTCACTATTTATTTCGGAAGCGGTTTTCCAGTTTAATTCTACCTTTTTATTTTCTATGTGGGCGGAAAAAGAAATTAATTCAACAGGTAAAGTACTTGTTGGCACAATTTCACCTGATGCTAATTGAATGGCCGTGTAATTGGTTGAATTAGATGCCCGATAAAAATAAATTTTTCCTAAATGTGACGCATCCAGTTCAGCACTTGATCCCGTTACAAATTTCGGATCTGATCCACCGGCCGCTGTGCTGTTATAACCTCCCAGCCAATCAGACACTCTCAATGTTTTATTCCATGTCCATGTTACGCCATTGCTCGCAGCAGCAGTAAAAGTGTGATTGCCTGTTCCTAAATTTAATCCCGAATATTCACTCAATGTTATGGCTCCTACGGTTTCAGTATAATATGCGTTTAAAGTTCCTCCGTTAAAATTAATTGTACTTGCATCTGCCAAAACATTATTGGCTCCCAATTGCAAAATACCTGTAGTGATAGTACTTAAACCCGTATAAGTATTTGTTCCTTTCAATTGAAAAGTTCCGGAACCTGTTTTTGTAAGATTGCGACCGCTGATTACATAACCCGCCACTTGTCCGTCATTTGCGCCACTGCTGGTAACTGTGGTATTCCCGTCATTGATAGATAAATCTCCTCCCGTGGTAGTCGCTGTCATCGTAATGTTTGCAGTTAAAGTGATTCCGCTTGGTGCGGTCAATGTTACATTACCTCCTGTTGAAGTACCGGTTCCTCTGCTTGTTCCTCCTGTGGTGGAAAGAGTTGCACCCATACCAATTGATATAGATGTGCTAGCATTTAAATTGATGGCTCCTCCATTTCCTCCACTTTGGTTGGTAGTTCCGGAACCTGAATTTCCGGCATCAGCCAATATCATATTTAGAGTTGTGATCGCTCCTCCTGAAGCAGTAATACTTATATTTCCTCCTGCTCCTCCATTGCCATTTCCGGCGCCTGCACCGCCCACTGTTTTCAAATAACTATTACCAACAGAAACACTAGTGGCTGCCGTAAATGTGATTACTCCTCCAGTACCGCCATTACCCGGAGAACCATTCCCCGAACCTCCAACACCACCCATAGTAGCAATGGTATTTGCTGTAGTAATAGAACCGCTGGTTGCCGTAGCAGTGATTGCTCCTCCGGCTCCTCCGCTAGCTGTACCCGCTGCTGCACCTCCTGAGTTATCAATAACAGCATTGCCAAAAGTTATGCTTGTCCCCGATAAGGTAATGTTACCTCCTGCACCACCATGAGCGACAGCGCCACCACCCGTGCCGCCCGCAGCGCCTCTCGCATAATAATTCCATGTGTTGGATACCGTTCCTCCCGAAGAAGTTAAAGTAATATCTCCTGCTTTTCCTCCCGTTGAAGTTCCTGAAGAAGCTCCCCCGTCCGTAGTAATAATGGCTGTCACCGATACTCCTGTTGTTCCGCTAAAATTTATATTGCTTCCGGGATAGCCTGTTGCTGCATTAGAAGCAGGAGTTAAATTAATTGCCCATGCGGTTGTTATAGATCCGGCTGCTGTAATTGTAAACGTAAATTGAGTACTGGTTGTGGTTGCGGCAGTGATCCCTTGCGCCATAGTGATATTCCCGCTTTGCGTGCCTGCACCGCTGCAAGCTGTAACTATGGTAACACTTGCTGCTCCGTTGGTTGCGGCTGATGCCAATCCTGATCCACCCAATGTTCCGCTTCCCAAAAAACAATTTTGTATATCAGCGGTATTGATCGTTGAACTATTGGCACTGGGTGTAAAAGTGTAAACCGAAGAAGCGAATGACCACGATCCATTGGCCGTTGCATTGGTAAGCGAAATGTTTGCATTTCCCGACGCAAAAGAATTGCACATAAGAAAAAGCAGAAAATAAATTAGTAGTAATTTTTTATTCATTGCAGTGGTAAATTAGAACCAAGGCAAGAAAAAGGAAAGGTTACGTTAGGAAATGTTTACGTTGAAAACAGGAGTAAAAAGAAATATAATCGTTGATAATCAATAACTTGTGAAACAAAATTATTATGCTTCGATCAACGAATAAATTGTTTTTTTAGAGGATATGGATTGGTATTCTTTGGTGAAAGATTTTTTGTCGATGGCACAAATACACCATAATGAAACATCAATGAGTATTTCGCCGAAGCAAGTATCAGCAGAAATATTTTTTTCTTTAATGCGCTGAAATATTTTTTCTGCAATCGTATTTTTTTCAGCCCACGGATTTTCTATAATGGTATCTACTAATATTTTTCTTTGCTGAAATGCAAGAGATTCTTTTTCCAACAGTGTTTTGTACAACTTGGCTAAATACAAGGCTATTTCAGTGTTTCCCAATTCTATGTGCGACAAAATTTTAATGACATAACATTCCGAATCCACATAAGGCGTGGTGTGTTGTTCGGTATACAATTCAATTGCATTGAGTGCTTTTATCGCATCATGATTTTCTCCCAGCAAAAAATGAAAAATACTTTTATTCAAATAAGTACTTGCCAAAGAATCGGTAATAGCATTGATGTTCAGCGTTTCTTTTTCCAAATGAAGCTCACTGTCTTTTAATCCTGCTTTAAAATCACCAGAGAGAAAAAAGTAAATGCAGTTTAAATTTATCAAGCAGGTTTCTGCCAACTGATATATAAAATCCCGACTGTCATCAATTTCTTTTTTCAAAGCCTCAATACCCTCAATGCATTTTACAAACAATTCCAGATTATGAAACTGTGCCGCAGCAACAGCAAGGTTATTTACGAACTGTATGATCCATCGGAGATTGAAAGGATGGCTTTGATTTTTGTCCAAAGCCATTCTTAGCAAAATTTCTCCTTCTCGTCCAAATTCAATTTCTTCTTGTCGGATAAAATGATTGAACACCACTACATTCTGATGGAGCAACTTTATTTTTTTACTCGACAGATAAAGATAATTCTGATATTCATCTGAGTTCAGTATTTCATCCAATTTGATAATGATGGCCGACCTTTCTTCGCGCCCCATATCATGAGCAAATTTGGTCACCTGAAAACAAGTTTTCTCAAAAAACAAAATTCCTTCTATCAGATATTTGTATTGTTTTTCCTCTTCAACACTCAGTTTAGCCAACATTTCCAGCTCATTCGGATTGGCATCATACACCCTGAACATAGCCCGCTCTATTGAAATCAATTCAATCAAGGGGAAATAAATTTCATTGTGCAAGCCAATTTTCTTCGCTTTTTTCACAATCGTAAAAGCTTGTTTGTACAAACCTTTGTCTTTTAAAATTTCGGCATATTGAATTTGTGTTTTTAAAATATAGAGATCTTTTTTTTCACCGTAATAGCTCTTGAGTCCCTTTAAAATCAACTCATACAAATAATGCTTCGTAACAGCTATGCGGTTGGCAAATTTTTCTTTTTGCACCAGCTGATCAATTTTTTTCTTGTCGTATTCCTTAACACTATTGTAAATATCAAAGAGGCGGGCACCATTGGCTTCTTCTTTAGAATACAATGTTGCCAGCTTCTTTACAAATCCTTTTTCCGATTTGTCGAGAGTGTGAATTAGTTCATATAATTTATCTTCTGCTTCCATTATTCTTTAACGAACCTTGTATTTTGAAGGGCATTTACAGAAATAAAATAAATTCCGCTGTTCAAATCAGAAATACTAAAAACAGTACTGTTATAAATAAAGTCTTTCACAACTTGTCCTTGTACATTCACAATCTGAATACGGTCATTTAATTTCAATCCTTCGATGATTAATTGATCGCTCGCCGGATTAGGATAAACATTTAAGGCTTTAGCTTCATTTTGAATTTCAGTGCTTGAAGTCAGCAGCGGACAGTTTCCCAATGGAATAGAAAGGAAACTTTTTACCGTAGCCATTTGCGGTTTATCCACTCCATTCAATGGTTCAATGGATAAGTTATATGTGTCCCACCATTCTCCACCAGCCCAATAAGTACCGTTCACACAATTGCTTGTGAGATAGCTAAGCAAATTTGTTAGCGCCACGTTCCAGCGAGCATCATCACCGGGAATACCATATTCACCTACAAAACCTTTCAAACCATTAGTATTTAACCAAGTGATAAAAGGCGTAGCACGATCAACTCCTACATTAGGATAAGCGGCTTCTTGATCATAAGTACCAGCATAAGTACCCGATGCATCGGCATCAAAATAAATGTGAGCCTGAAAAATAAGTTTGTTGGAAGCATCCACCAAACCTTTAAGATTGTCGCTGGATTGCAGCCATCTTTCTCCCGAACTCCAGTCGTCACCGCTTACAATAATAGTAGTTGTTAAATCGGTGGTTCTGATTCCTGTGATGATTTGCTGAGCAATGGTAAACCATGAATTAGCTTGCGGCATATCGTGCGGCTCATTCATGATATCATAAGCAAAAATATTGGTTTTGGTTTTTAAGGCGGTGGCCAATCTCGTCCAGCAATCTTTAATATTGGCAGTAGGCAAACCATTTGCGCCAATAATTTTTTCGGTGCCGTTAATACTTCTTCTGCAATAGTTGTGCATATCCACAATCACCTGCATCCCTTTTGTTTTGGCATAATCCACAACAGCAGTGATTCGGTTTAATTCAGTAGCGTTTAATGCTGTGTTCATGGTGGGCTGAATTCTTTCCCATTTTATTGGTAGACGGATTAATTTCAACCCCTTGCCGCTATAGTAATCTAACACCGAATTGCTGGGATAAGTATAATCTGTATCGTAAACGCCGGGGAAAACATCGCCAAATTCAGCTCCGGCTAAATTCACACCGTAGTTAAGGGCAGTTTGTGCGTTCATTGTAAATGCCGAAAAAAGGCAAATAAAAAAGGGGGTAATGATTTTTTTCATCGTTGTTTTTTTAAGTTGTTACTAGTTAATTTAGAGTTGGGGCTCCTTCATAAAGGTATTAGCTAAAACAACTTTATACTTCGATCAAATGGGAATGACGAGTTATTGTCAGGGCTTATTAATGAAAAAAGGAGGTATGTCAGGGCTAAGTCAGTATGGCTTAGATCTCCTGTTTATAGGTGTTTAATGATAATGTCAAATGATTTTAAGGAAAATATCAATTAAGCCTTGAAAAATGTCCGCTCTTAACGATAATCCGAAAACACAAATTATATCTATCATTTATAATGTCCTTTTTATATCTTCGTCCCGATAAGTTCTTTTTATAACCATCAATGCTATTTTAGGTTTCCCTTAACGGGAATTAATAAGGAACCGTGTGTAAATCACGGACTGTCGCGCAACTGTAAGTAACGCTAAAACCTTTGTTAAGAATATCCATTATTCCGATTTGTCGGAATGAGAAGGATGACAAAAGGGTTACAAGTCAGGAGACTTGCCTCAAATAAATTGACAATGCTTTCGCGAAATGAAGCAAGAGTCAGGCACTACCTTTTCCCTCTAATCACAGAGCGGAGACCTTATGTCCTTTCTTTTTATTTATTCGTGATTGCAGGTTGACAATAGAACACATTGTTAAACTAAAATCTTTTTTAAGATGCAAACACACAATCTGGGCTACCCGCGAATTGGTGCCCACAGAGAACTCAAAAAAGCCAATGAGGATTACTGGCAAAACAAAACCTCACTCAAAAACCTTTTACAAGTTGGAAAAAACATTCGGAAAAAAAACTGGGAACTGCAAAAAGAAGCCGGTATCGACTGGATTCCTTCCAATGATTTTTCTTTTTACGATCAGGTACTCGACCTATCACTTACCGTTGGTGCTATTCCTGAAAGGTATCACGAAGTAGCTTTAAACAAAGAAAATTCTGAAATGGATTTGTATTTCGCTATGGCGCGAGGATATCAAAAAGATGGGTTAGACATCACTGCAATGGAAATGACCAAATGGTTTGATACCAACTACCATTACATTGTTCCTGAGTTTCACAAAAACCAAGAGTTTAAATTATTGTCGACAAAAATCATCGACGATTATTATGAAGCTCTGCAATTGGGAATTATCACAAAACCGGTAATTATCGGTCCGGTTTCCTACTTGTTATTAGGTAAAGAAAAAGAAGAAGGTTTTGACAGATTGGATTTAATTAAAAATCTTCTTCCTGTATATATGGAAATTTTAAGAAAACTGGAGCCGCTCGATATAGAGTGGATTCAGTTTGATGAACCTTTTTTGGCAATGGATATTTCACCTAAAGCCAAAAAAGCTTATCAATATGTGTATGGTGAAATAAAAAAGGAGTTTCCACAAATTAAAACGTTAGTGGCTACATATTTTGAAGGATTAAAAGACAATACTGAATTGGCCTTGTCTCTACCGATTTGCGCCTTACATATCGACTTAGTAAGATGCCCTGAGCAACTGGAAGAAATTCTTCCTTTAGTTCCCACAAAACTTTCCTTGTCAATAGGAATAATCGATGGAAGAAATGTTTGGAAAAATGATTTCGAAAAATCATTGAAATTCATTTACAAAGCAATTTCCACTTTGGGAGAAAATCGAGTAATGATAGCGCCTTCTTGCTCTTTGTTGCATTCGCCCTGCGATTTACACAGTGAAAGCAAAATGTCTTCTAAAATTAAAAACTGGATGGCTTTTGCCAAACAAAAATTGGATGAAGTAGTTGCGCTCAATCATTTGGCAAAGGGAGATAAACTATATCTTCTCGAAGAAAACAAATCAGTAATGAAAAGCCGCCTCACTTCATCTTTGATTCATAATCCCGAAGTGAAAAAGCGTGTTTTTTCCATTACTGATAAAGATGCACAACGAGAAAATCCTTTTTCCATCAGAAGACAAAAACAGGTGACGGCTTTAAAACTTCCTTTGTTTCCAACGACCACTATTGGTTCTTTCCCACAAACACCAGAAGTGAGAAGCTGGAGAGCAAAATTTAAAAAAGGAGAATTAAGCGCTGTAGAATACGATGCTCTACTGAAAAAGGAAACAGAAGAATCTGTTCGCTGGCAGGAAGAAATTGGCATTGATGTTTTGGTACATGGAGAATTTGAGCGCAACGACATGGTGGAATATTTCGGTGAACAACTCAAAGGCTATGTGTTTTCAGAAAACGGATGGGTGCAAAGTTATGGCTCACGCTGTGTGAAACCCCCCATCGTTTTTGGAGATGTGTCACGTCCACAAGCAATGACCGTGTATTGGAGTAAATATGCACAATCCCTGACCAATAAATTAATGAAAGGAATGTTAACCGGACCAGTGACTATTTTACAATGGTCTTTTGTGCGCGATGATCAGCCGCGTTACCAAACCGCTTTTCAGATTGCACTAGCCATTCGTGATGAAGTTTGCGATTTAGAAGCAGCCGGAATTAAGGTTATTCAAATTGATGAACCTGCCATTCGTGAAGGATTGCCTTTGCGCAAAGCCGATTGGCAGGCCTATTTAAACTGGGCGGTGAAAGCCTTCCGTATTTCGGCATCGGGAGTAAAAGATGAAACACAAATCCACACACATATGTGTTATTCGGAATTCAACGATATCATTCAAAACATTGCCGATATGGATGCCGATGTGATCACCATTGAATGTTCGCGTTCACAAATGGAATTACTGGATGCCTTTGCCGATTTTAATTATCCCAACGAAATCGGTCCGGGTGTTTATGACATCCATTCGCCGCGTGTTCCTTCCAAAGAAGAAATGGTGGATTTACTCAACAAAGCAAAAGCCGTTATTCCGGTGGAACAATTGTGGGTAAATCCCGATTGCGGATTGAAAACGCGCCACTGGCCGGAAACAAAAAAAGCAATGATTGAAATGGTTGCTGCCGCAAAACATCTTCGCCAATTGGTGAAAGAGGAAGTACTTTCTTAAATTAGGGGAACTCCCGAAACTTTACTTCGGGAGTTCTTTTATAAAGTTTTGCAAGTGGATGTTTTGCAAAAAAAAAGTAGAAGTTAGTTAGAAGCGGTAATTAATATTACAACTATAAAGAGTGTTAAAATTCACGTAGGGTTTTGACTCGTATGGCAAATGTGGATACATTAGTAGAAGATGAGAAGAGTTTTAGCTATATTATTTTGTTTGTTCTACTTGAGTTTTTCGGTAGGGGTAGTTATTAGCTTTCAATATTGTGGGGAGAATTTGGTTGGAGTTTCTGTATTCAAGGTAAATAAAAAAGATTGCTGCGGTTCAACAAAACAAATCAATAAATGCTGCAAAAATACAACGATCGTATATAAAGTAAAGGATAATCACGAAGGCACTTCTAAACAGCTTCTACCCACTAAACTGGTAAATGATGTTCAATTAACAGCAATTCATGTAAATAAGGAAGTTCCAATTATTCCCACATTGGAACATAAAACATTTCTTTCCAATGCTCCTCCGCATTTAATCACCACTCCGACTTATTTGCTTAACAAAGTTTTCCGGATTTAATTCCTGTTTATACTGCTTATGAACCACCATTATTGATGTTTTGGTTCATCATAATTTATTCCAGTATTTATATTTTTAAATCATTCTTATGAAAACGATATTATTATTTCTTGTTATTGCAGTCAATGCATTTGGTCAAAATGAAAAAAGTGGAGTCTATCTCACTTTTAACGATTATTTGAACAACAAATTATCGTACGAAAATACTTCAGCTTCAGAAAAGCATACTATTCGTTTAAATGGGTTTTTAGACGAATCTCACATCACTGTACTACATAACGGTGAAACAATAAAACTACAAAAAGATAGTGTTTATGGTTTTATTGCTTTTGGCAAACCACTCGTAAGATTTCAAAATAACAAACAGTTTTATTTGGCGGAAAAGGGAGCTGTATGGATTTTTTATAATGAAGTCTCTGTACCTGAGGGAAAAAGATCTCGTATTGAAAAACGTTATTATTTTTCTGCTACAGGAAATGGGGAATTGGTTGAACTCACTCTCGCCAATCTGAAACAAGCTTTTCCTCTGAATCAAAAATTTCACGATATATTAGATGCTCAATGCAATAACAAGAATATTTCGGAATACGACTCATTTTATAAGATGTTCAAAGTAAACCATCTTTTAAAAGAAGGTTCTAAATAGAATATAGCAACGTTTATTAAATCAAAGGAACTCCCGAAGCTTTACTTCGGGAGTTCTTTTTATGTAACGAAGTATTTTTCTGCTCGATAGCATTTGCTAGTTTAGCATTTATAAAATAATCAATTTAATTAAACATGAAATCAAAAACTGTTGCTTATGTATTGTGGTTCTTTTTAGGATGGCTTTCTTTACATCGCTTTTACGTAAACAAAGTGCCAACAGCAATCATTTATTTAATAACAGGGCAATTATTTGGAATAGGCTGGATTATCGACCTTTTTTTAATACCGAGTATGGTAAATAAATGGAATCTTAAAAAGGAAATAGAAATAAGGAGCCGGTTTTAGCGTCTTATTTTTTCAATTAGTTGTTCTTGGATTAATTAAACCTCACAGGATTCCATAAAAAAACATTTGTAAACACAGGTTTACATAAGTAGAAATCGAACTCACTTAGCCCTTTGCAAATTTGCTCATGCAATTTGTCAAGGGCTTTTTCATAAAAATTCATTCCGGAGTTTCATCCAGTAATCTACTTCCTCATAAAGTAGAAGTTGATAATATTTTCATTTTATTATTTCGTAACTTATTGATTATCATTATACTTGTGTTGTGTCTGGCAAGTGTAGCTAAGTCCATTTTCTCGTTCTTTTTTTCGGTAAAAAACATATTTCAGCAAGCATTTTTACGATGAATTCGGCTTCTGAAAATAGAAAGCTGTCATTGAATGAGTGCAAAAAAATACTTAATACAGATGGCGTTTTTTATACCGATGAAGAAGTTGTTGAGTTAAGGGATTGGTTATATCACATGGCTGACATTGTGTTTGACACAATGGATAGAGAAGAAATTGAACGCCACATGGAATCAATTAAAAAAGAAACATGAAAAGAAAAATAATTATTTACACCCGTGTATCAACCGATGAGCAAAACAACGGATATAGCCCTGCCGACCAAAAAGATAAACTTTACAAGTATTGCGAGCATAACAACATTGAAGTTGTTGGCTTTTACCACGATGACGCAAGTGGTAAAACATTTAACCGCCCCGAATGGCTGAAAATTGTAGCATTCATTAAAAAGAATCGTGGCTACATAGATAACATCCTGTTTTTGAAATGGGACAGATTCTCTCGGAATGTTGCTGAAGCATATATCACTATACGAGATTTAAAGAGATTAGGGATAGAACCACAAGCCATTGAACAACCGTTGGATTTTGAAATTCCTGAAAGCAAAATCATGTTAGCTGTTTATCTTGCAGCTCCCGAAGTAGATAATGATCGCAGGGCATTAAACATTTTTCATGGTATTCGCAGAGGGAAAAAAGAAGGACGTTGGTTGGGCGCTCGTTTAAGAGGCTACATCAATACCCGTGATTTAAACAACCGACCAATAATGGCGCCTGAAGGAGGGAAGCAAGAGGAACTGGTAAAACGTGCGTTTGCTGAATTTGAATCCGGATTATACAATATCGAGGAACTGCGATTAAAACTTTACAAAGAGGGTTTGAAATGCAATCGAAATTCCTTTTGGATGCTTTTAAGAAATAAGGGATACATTGGTAAAGTGTTGGTTCCTGCATTTAAAGAAGAGTCTGCGCATTGGGTTGACGGAATTCATCAAGCAATTATTAATGAGCCTACTTTTTACGCTGTTCAGGATATTATTGAGGGGAGAAAAAAGAATATGCCCAATAAATTTCAAACGATTAGAGATGAATTTCCATTGCGAGGATTTTTGACCTGCGCTCAATGTGGTAGAACATTAACAGCGTCTTCTTCAAAAGGCAAAATGGGGGTGTTGTACTATTATTACCATTGCAATAAAGGGTGTAACGAAAGGTATAAGGCAAGTCTTATAAATGGGAAGTTTGAAGCTGTTTTATCAGAAATAAAAGCCAACGCGCAAAGTTTGAGATTATTCGGTGAAATATTGAAAATTGGTTTTAAGAATAAGAATAGTGTGGTTCGGGTTGAATTAGAGAAAATGCAAAAAGAGATAGGCAAACAGAAACAAAGGTTGAAAAATGCAAAAGACATGGTACTTGATGGCGAAATTACCTCTTCCGATTATAAGGAAATGAAATACGAGATCGAAGAAATATTGGAAAGATTGGCGAGTGAAGAGGCGAAATTAATTTCAGGTATTGAAAATAATGGGCATTTAATTAACGAGGGGCTTGATGTTATCCAAAACATAGAAATGTATTACCACTCTAAGGATACAGTGGCAAAACAACGAATAGTGAGTTCGGTTTACCCCGAAAAGTTGATTTTTGAAAAATCAGGGTATCGAACTCCCAAAACTTTAAATGTCATTTCTCTGCTTAATAGATTTGGCGAGGCTTCCAAAGGAAATAAAAAAGGGAAGAATTCTGATTTCTCAGTTTCTTCCCTCGGAGTGGAGCCGGAGGGAGTCGAACCCTCGTCCAAAAAAGGAAACTGTTAGCTTTCTACATGTGTATTTTGCAATTGATTGTAGGTAGTAAACCGGCCACAAACAGCCTATTTAAAACTTAGTTTCTTAAGTTTTTGTACCAACGCCGAAACTTCGATGGTCTTATCCCGAACTCATATGTGCCTCTATAGAATAAAGTATCAGGAGCACTTCATTCAGAGACATCTCGTTTCACTCCTAGAGTGAAATTAAGCGTAAACTATCTTAGATAGATTAAGCAGCAAGAGCGTAGTTATTTTCGCCATTTAAAATTTGAAATCCTTGATTTAAGAGAGGGGTCTCAACTCTCTACATGCTTACTAACCGATTGCACTTCCTGTCAAAACCGGTCGGCCCCAAAGAACTGTGATGTAACAAAGATAGTTGCTTTTTCTTATTCCTCCTCTTTGTTTTTTAATTGCATCAATATAGAATAAGCTCCTTTGGTAACAATTTGTGCGTTGGAGAGATCACGAGCGTCCATAGCGCTGATTTCGGAGAACCCATTTTCGGAACTTCCTTTTTTGATTTCAACCATTTCAAACTGATATTTGGAGTTAGCGATAAAAATGAAATCCTTGCTTTCAAATCCTACTATGGCATCGTCGGTGATGGATGCGGAGTTGCTGCTTTTGATTTCTACTTCGGCATTCATGTACATTCCGGGAAGTAGGGTTTTGTCGTAATCTTCAAAATGGCAATGAACTTCGGCACTGCGGTCGGATGATAAATCCTGACTGATTAAAATAATTACGCAGGGATGTTTTTTGTCGGGTTGATTGTTGTTGAAGGCCATTAATTTTTGTCCGATGTTGAGCTTCTCCAAATCCTTTTCAAAAACTTTTAAATTCAAGTGGATGTCGGTAGGGTTGATGAGTTCAAAAAGGATATCGGAAGGATTTACATATTTTCCGATATTTACATTCACCTTCGATACAAAACCATCAATGGATGAGTAAATATTAATGCTTCTGGAAAGGTTGTTTTCATTGAGTGTTTCGGGATTTACATGAATCAGTTGCAGTTTTTCGGCGAGGGCACTCACGGCAATTTTTTGATTTTTGTAATCCATTTCACTTTGCTGAAAAACTTTGTCGCTGCTGGCTTTACTTTGGTTGAGTTCTTTTTGTCGCTGAAATTCTTTTTCTACAAAAATCAGTTTTGATTTAGCGGTTAAATATTCCTGTTGCAACAAAATGTATTGCTGATCTTCCATGGTGGCAATCACCTCTCCTTTTTTAACGTGCATTCCCGGCAGTAAAGTGGTGCTTTTTAAAAAGCCTCCCAGCGGCATGCTTACCGATACCATGTTTTGCGGAGGGACATCAATTTTCCCGTTGAGTTTAAGGGTGGTGGAGAGGTTTCTTTTTTCCAGTTTCCCTGTTTGAATGTTTGCGCTTTTGTATTGCGCATCGCTTAAACTGATGTTGCTTTCAGAAGTAATTGTGGTGGATTCTTCATTGGTCTTTATTTCTTCGCTGCAAGCGTATAAAGCAAGGGTTGCGAGTACTAAGAGGCTTAAGTTTTTCATATTATTTACTAATTAAATAGTTGATTTGAATAATGCTTTCGTTTAAATTTTTAACGGCGTCGAGATACGACGATTGAATGTTGATGGCCTGATTGGTGAGCATCACCCATTCTAGATAATTTATTTCTCCGTTATTGAATTGCTGGTTGGCAGTTTCAAAAATTAATTTCGCATTTTTAAGTGCACTGCTTTCAAAATAATTGATGGTGGCTAAATTGTTTTGATACTGACTCCATGCGCTTTTGTATTGCAATTGGTAAAGATTAAATTCCTGCAAATAATTATTTTCAGCAACGTGCTGATTGATTTTAGCGGCATTTATTTTTGCTTTCTGAGCGCCGAAAAACAAAGGAATTCCCAATCCGATCTGCATCGATTGAAAGCGGGTAGATGTGCTGTAAGTCTTATTGTCGGATCCCGATCCCTGCATCGTCATATTGTAATATCCAAAATTGATATCGGGAAGAAGTTTTGATTTTTCCAGTTTTTGATTCAGCACAGAAATCTTTTTTTGCTGATCAATGATTTGTAAGAAGGGGTGCCGACTTACTTGATTACTGTCGGGATTTACCGATAAATCCAGCTTTGTATTCAATTCATAAGGAATAAGATTTTGAGTGGTGTTGAGTATCAAATGGAATTGCAGTAATAGTATTTCTAAATCTTGCTGCACTTGCTTTAGTTGAATGGCGATGTTTCCGCGTTGTGCTTCAGCCGTTGTTTTTTCTAAAACATTACTTTCTCCACTTGAAAAACGCAAGTTGGCTTTTTGGAGGAAAGAAGCGTAAATACTATCGTTTTTCAAGAGCAACTTTTCTTTGTCTTTTAAATACAAGTAAGAATAAAACACTTGGCGCACCATTTTTTTAGTATCGCTTTCTTTCAAAGAAATATGTAAAACAGAAGTTTTCCATTCTTCACTTAAAAGATTTTTCTGGTTGATGTACACCGTTGGGAAATTGAAAGATTGTGTAAGTCCGAAACGGTTATCGTAATACGAACTGTTGAACTGACCGTATTCTCCAAACACAGCAGTTTGCGGAATAGAGGCAGCGGTTTTAATGAGTTTTTGTTGGTACTCCGACAATAATTTCTCGTTTTTTATATTGAGGTTGTTAGCCAGTGCAGTATCCATTGCTGCTTGTAAGTTGATTGGATTTTGTGCTGATCCTTGTTGAGCAAGAAATAGCACAAACAGTATGGAAAGAGCAGGGGCACTTGCTTTTATGGTAACTCCTTTTTCAAACAAAATATATAAAACAGGCAACACAAAAAGCGTGAGGAAGGTAGCAATCAATAACCCGCCAATCACTACTGTTGCGAGCGGACGCTGAACTTCTGCGCCCGCACCGTTGCTGAGTGCCATGGGTAAAAACCCTAAAGAAGCTACAAAGGCAGTCATTAACACCGGCCGCAGTCTCATTTTTGTTCCCTGAATCACGATGCTGTATAAATCGCTGAGCCCCTCTTTTTTCAAACGATTGAATTCAGCAATCAACACAATGCCGTTCAATACTGAAACGCCGAACAAAGCAATAAATCCAACACCTGCGCTAATACTAAAAGGCATTCCACGCAGGGCTAAAAAGAAAATTCCGCCTATGGCCGAAAGTGGAATGGCTGAGTAAATGAGCAAGCCATGTTTGATGGAATTGAAGGCGAAATACAAAAGCAGAAAAATTAAAATCAGTGAAACCGGAACGGCAATTAAGAGTCGGTCCTTTGCTTCATTTAAATTTTCAAAGGCACCTCCGTAAGTGACATAGTAACCTGTTGGAAATTTAATTTCCGCGTCTACTTTTTGTTGCAGTTCATTTACAATGCTTTCTACATCACGATCTCTAACGTTGAATCCAACGATGATTCTTCGTTTGGCATCTTCGCGCTGAATTTGATTGGGACCGTTTTTAATTTCAACGTTGGCCAATTGGTACAAAGGAATTTGTGTTCCTTGTGGCGTAGGAATCAGAAGGTTTTTCACATCGTCTAAATTTTTACGACTGTCGGCATCCAATCTAACCACTACATCAAAGCGACGTTCGCCTTCAAAAATCAATCCCGCGCTTTGTCCGGCAAACGCAGCATTAATTACTTTGTTGATGTCGTTGATGTTTAAATTGTACTGCGCAATGGAGGCCCGATTGTAGTCGATCACCACTTGAGGTAAGCCCGTCACCGATTCCACGTAAATGTTTTTTGCGCCTTCAATGGGATGAATTAATGCGCCTAATTTTTCAGCATAGAGCGCAAGGGTATCGAGATTTTCACCAAATATTTTACACACTACATCTTGTTTAGCTCCTGTCATTAATTCATTGAAACGCATTTGCACCGGATACTGAAAGCTGGTGGTAATGCCGGGCACAACTGAAAGTGTCTTACTCATTTTTTCGGCCAGATCGTTGAAGTTATCGGCCGAGGTCCATTCGTCTTTATCTTTCAGTATGATCATTAAATCGGATGCTTCCATTGGCATCGGGTCGGTAGGAATTTCACCGCTGCCAATTTTAGTCACCACTTTTTCCACTTCCGGAAATTGAGTGAGTAAAATGTGCGAAGCCTTTTGTGTATTTTCTACCGATGATTTTAAATTACTGCCGGTGAGAATTCTTGTTTCAACAGCAAAATCGCCTTCTTCCAGAGCAGGAATAAATTCACCGCCTAAAAAAGTAAGCGTTATAACGGCCGATGTAAAAAGCAAAATAACGCTGGTGATGACCACTTTTGGTTTGCGCAAAACCTTTACTAAAATATTTTGATAAGAGCTTTCCATGCCCTTCATCAAGCGATCGGAAATATTGGGTTTGTGTTGTGTTTTTTTACTCAGCACCAAAGCGCTCATCATAGGAATATAAGTCACCGAAAGCACGAAAGCGCCCAGCAACGCGAAGGCAACGGTTTGTGCCATGGGTTTAAACATTTTTCCTTCAATGCCCTGTAAAGTAAAGATAGGGAGGTAAACCACTAAAATGATGATTTGTCCGAACACGGCGCTATTCATCATTTTCCCGGCAGAGTGATTTACTTCAATATCCATTTCCGACTGGTTCAAACTCTGTGTGTTTTTAAATTTATTGCTGTGAGAAAGCTGATGCATTACCGCTTCAACAATGATGACGGCGCCGTCCACAATGAGTCCGAAATCCAAAGCACCCAAGCTCATTAAGTTTCCACTCACGCCAAAAGCATTCATTAAAATAATGGCAAAGAGCATTGCCAGAGGAATCACAGATGCCACCAATAATCCGGCGCGGAAATTTCCGAGGAAGAGCACCAAAACAAAAATCACAATTAATGCACCTTCCATCAGATTTTGCTCTACTGTACTGATGGCGTTATCTACCATTTTGGTGCGGTCGAGAAAGGGTTCCAGCACTACACCTTCGGGTAAAGTTTTTTGAATTTGTACAATTCTTTCTTTTACATTTTTAATGACTACACTGCTGTTGGCGCCTTTGAGCATCATTACTACGGCTCCGGCTACTTCACCTTCGTCGTTATAACACAGTGCTCCATAGCGTGTAGAGTATCCTATCTTTACGTCGGCAATGTCCCTTATAAATAAAGGAGTTCCGTTGTTGGTGGATTTAATGGTGATGTTATTAATGTCGTTGATATTGCCAATTAATCCTTCGCTGCGAATGAATAAAACAGTTTCTCCTTTTTCAATATAAGCACCGCCTGTGTTTTGATTGTTTTTTTCCAATGCCGTAAAAACATCGCTGATATTGATATTATAGGATTGCAGTTTATTGGGATTTACAGCGATTTCATATTGCTTGAGTTTTCCGCCAAAGCTGCCCACTTCGGCAACGCCTTTAACGCCTAGTAATTGTCGGCGTATGATCCAGTCCTGAATAGTGCGCAACTCAGTTTCATCGTATTTCTTTTCATATCCTTTTTTTGCCCGGACTACATATTGGTAAATTTCTCCGAGTCCGGTAGATATTGGTCCGAGCTCAGGAATACCAATGCCTTGAGGAATTTCTGTTTGCACCTTTTGCAAGCGTTCCGACACTTGCTGACGGGCCCAGTAAATATCGGTTTCATCATCAAACACAATAGTCACCAACGATAATCCGAAGCGGGAAAAACTACGAATTTCCTTGATTCCGGCGATATTGTTGTTGGCTTGTTCAATGGGAAAAGTAACGAGTCGTTCAATATCCGTAGCGCCAAAAGAAGGCGCTATGGTGATAACTTGTACCTGATTGTCGGTAATGTCGGGCACAGCATCAATGGGCAGTTGAGTGGTTTCGTATGCGCCGTAACCAATGAGGGCAATGATGAAGAGACCTACAATAAGTTTATTCCCGATGGAAAACGCAATAATTTTATTGAGCATGAATTCCTAATGTTAATTTATTTGATGTTGTAAAGCATTGATAAACACAAGTACGATGACGTAAATGGATTATTCAGAGATCAAAAAAAAATAACAGGATTTTGGCGGTTGCCAGATGCTGGCAAGAAAGGAGCTGGGTGAAAATTTTTCGGAATAAACAGAGTAGCTTTTACTTTTTGTAAATACTGTATTTGCCGGAATATCAAAGTTTGCAGGGATTGCAGCTATCACAATGGTGCTGATACAACCGTTGTGCGATTTGAAAGGTAATTTCATGTCGTCGTCGTCAGTAGTATTGCTTTGAGAATAGTGCATGGACAGGAAATCCCATAAAGACAGATTCTGGTCTTTTTCTTTGTGCTCCATGAAGTGATCTACCAGTAAAGGGAGCTTTACAAGTTGTCCAACTTCTGTTAAAGCAAGTAGATAAAGAGAGAGTAAGGATATGGCTAAAAGTTTCTTCACTGTTTTAAAAGTAATAAATATTGTAATACGATTAAAGCTTTATTAAAATGCATGATTCAACTCAAAAAAGAACTGGTGGTCTTCTTTTGATACTGCGTAATCAAAACGCAAAATAGTATTGGTGTTCCATGCAATGCGCAAACCCAATCCTTCCGAGTAACGAAAATTATTGAAATTTAATTTATTGAAATCGTCCCACACACCACCGGCATCAACAAAGGGAACAAGGCTAAAGGCTAAATTTTGTTGAAGGGCTTTAAATTGCCATAAACGGCAGCGCAGTTCAAGGTTGGTGAACTCCATCACTCTTCCTAAAAATCTGCTTTGTTTGAAGCCGCGCATGGTATGTCCCCCGCCCAATCCTTCAATACTTCCTTCAGAGCTCCATTGGTCCTGATACTCATAAAAAGGTGCATCGCCTGAGGTATAACCTAAACCAATGCGGCCTGCAAAAACCCATTTTTTTAATACAGAGGGAAAAATCCGGTGATAGTAATTGTAGTGAACAAAAATTTTATTGAAATTAAACTGGGAGCCTAGCGCTTGTAGTGATAGTTCGTTGGTGAGTTCGGCAAAAGATCCGCTGGAAGGATCGGGTTCAAGGTCACGGGTATCATAAATCAAGCCCACTTGTAAAAAGGTAATTAAATTTTTGCCGTAGCCCAAAACTTTGTTGGAGCGCGCATCCTGTTGGAGCAAAGCGTATTTGTTGAGTGGTGTGGTAATATTAATACTGGCGGCTTCAATGCCTATCAATGCCCGGATTCGGCCATCAAAATAAGAGTGTTCTGCGCTGAGATTTATAATGGCCTCTTGTTTTTGGTACGTGTTAAAGTCGGCGCTATTTCCGGTGAGAGCGTTTTCGTAATCATTGTAACTAGCATTGTTGACAAGCGTTTTTGAACTATCGTTGCCCGGGTAATAGCTGAGACCTTGAAGTGATTTTGTATTTACGCCGAAGTACAAATTATTAGGATTTACTTCATAGGCCAGTTCACCGCGCAATCGCCATTTGCTATTGAAAACATAAGGGATATCGAAATCGAGTTTGATTTCTCTTTGTGATTTTGTAGTGTAAAAAATAGCAAGGTTAGCGGCGGCCCGATAGGGTGTGAAACAAAAAAAAGGATCATTTTTTTTGCCGTTAAAAAAGATTGATCCTTCAGCACCGAAACCAATTCCGTTTACCGGATCGGAGCTGATATCAGGAATTCCGGTAAGGTAGACTCCTTCTTTTTTGTTGGCTATGTCTTCGGTGCATAATTTTTTTTCCAGCGCAATGCTGAAGGGAAGTTTTATGGAATCGGAAGAAATTTGTGCTTCAATGGTGAAGTGAATAAAAGAAAAAAACAGGCAAAGCAGCGAAATTTTAAAATTCATTTTTTGAGTTTTACAGTGCGCTGTTTTTGAAGCAAAAATTAAGCCGCTTTTTAATTATTGTTTTTCCAAAGCGCCAATATCGGGGTTCGGACCGTCGGTTCTTGTTGTTCCTTCCATATCGCTGGATAAATTGGCGAAGTTGGCGGTGACTGTCGTGAGGTCGCCTGCCTGAAGCGCAGGAGAGCCGTTGTCTAAATTATAATCATTTGTGGTACTGTTGAAATTAGGGTCCTTGTTGATGATGCAGCTAACATATTCCGCTCCGGTAGTAGTTGTTTTATCAGGATCAACTTTAAGCAAACAATGATCAAATAAGAAGTTGAAAGCAGCTCCGTCGTCTTTACTTAAAGTGACTTCTCCCGTTATATTTCCATAAACGATGCAATTGTGGAAATCGGCTTTCACCAGATTTCGGGGGATCACCTGAAGGCTGGCCGCCTGAAACCAATTGTTTACAATCAATGCAGGTGTTTTTCGCGAAGCGCTTCCTTCCCAGTAATTGCCAATGGTGCACTGAAACATCTGGTAACTGCCGCCCATCGTGAAAGCGGCACAATACGTTCCGCAATTGGTGATCAGGGAATTGTATGCTTCAATAGTGGCGCCTCTTCCGAAAAGGCCTATCTGACTCATATTCCTGATCCATGAATTTCTTAAAATCAAAGTAGGATTACTGCCGTTAACCGTATCGGCCTGAATGCCTATCGTTCCATTTTTTATAATGGCGTAATTGATTTTATTGTCTTTGCTGAGCGGCGAAAGATAGATGCCCTGCCATTGTCCGGGAATTTCTTCATACTCAGGATCCAGCCGGTCGCCCTGAAAAACCACGCGCTGATCTTTTGATCCCAGCACTTTTAATGTTGCATCTTTATTCACATAGAGCGCCGCACCGCCATGAAAATGAATCTGAGCGCCTTGTGTGATCGTTAGTAATTTCCCTGAATCTACTACGCCAATGCCATATACCACGTGCGGTGTATCGCTGTTCCAGAATTCATTGCCGATGGCAAAAGCCGAAAATCCGGTAGGTGCTTTGTGAAAAATGGCGCGTTGTCCCCAGGCCACCAAATCCACATCCTGACTGTTCCCATTGGTTTCGAAAAGTATTTTTTCTTCCACCACGTAGGGTGTATTGGTGTTTTGAGGATCAATGGTTACTTCGGCAAAAATGAAAATGCTGTCTTTTGCGCCGATCTCAACATTTTTATGACTGGCGCCCGCTACGCCGTCAACATTCAAAATAAAAAAAGAAGAAGCTCCGTTTTTTAAGCTGATGGAAGAGATGCTGACCTTTTTATCGTTGTTGTTGTAAACCTTAAATTTATGAGTGCAAGAGCCTATTGTAGCAAAAACGGTATCAAAAAAAACGGTGTCAGCGGAGAAGCTCAGTTTAGCATTGGCATCGGTGGTGATAAGGTCTTTTTTACAAGCGTGAATCACTATTATCACTGCGAATATTAATACTATAAACTGAATAACTTTTTTCATGTAGCCGTAAATATAAGACGCTAAAGTTTAAACTTTGTACTTTACAGTACGTTTTAATTATAAAATTATTTCCCTGATGTTGAATATCAAAACAGAGCTTTTAGATAAATTCCAGTTCGATATTGTTTTGAAATATCCTTTCCATTCCAATATGGAGAAGGAGAAATACAAGGTGAGATTATATTATTTTTTACCCAGAAATTTACTTGTCGATCGTTACAATTATAAGGAAGAGGACTTTTTAAAAGATGTTCAGAATTTGCTGCATTTCTCGGTGCCGCTAAAAACCAAGCAGGAGTTGATTTGCGACGCATCTTTTTCCATTCGCCACATTGAAGAAATTATTTGCCAGTCGGTGGACAATCGCGACGATCAGGAAATGCTTCAGAATTTTGAGTTCACCGTAAAATTGTTTGTTGTTTCCTTTAAGGAATGGGCAGTTGATTTTTTACGTCGCGCGCAACGCGGCGAAATGATTGATTATACTCAGTTCATTAGCGATACAAAAGAAATATGGAACGAGTTCAGGAAGTTGAAGGACATGCTGGTGCGACTCAATTTTGTTAAACACCGGATGAGTGTTTTTTTATATGCCGATGAATACATTTCTATTTTCCTACTTTCCTTTTGTTACCAGAAAATACGCATTCGCGATGAGCAGATCTTAAAAGATTTTATCCGTGAAATGGTGGAATACCAAGAACTCTGTAAATATGAATCGGTGGTGGAGCCGGAGGGGGAGAATGAAAACGTGATGTACCGCAGCAGCACTTTCAGGAAATATTTTTTGAACGGTATGTTTTTGCGTCCTAAAGTGAATCATAAGGAAATCAACAGAAACAGGGAGTATGCCTTTGCTATAGGGGCTGCGGTAGCCATGATTTTTGCAACGGGGGTGGCCTTTTATTTTCAGCAGGTATATGGACAAATTTCGTTTATGTTTTTTATGTCTTTGGTAGTGGGGTATATCCTTAAAGACAGGATTAAAGAGTGGGTGAGGGACTATGCCGCCGAAAAAATGAGGGGTAAGATGTATGATGTTAAATACGAGTTGTTCAGCGACAACAAAAAAAATGTAGGTTATCGTACCCAGCGCCTCTCCTTTATGAAGGAGGAGCTCGTTCCCGACGAAATTCTGAGTTTGCGCCGCTCCAGTAAAATACTGGATATCGAAAGTGAAGGCATCGGCCAGAATATCATGCTTTTTGAAAAGCACACCAATCTGTACAGCGCGGAAATAGAGAAGTTGTTCGATAAGATAGGCATTAATGAAATCACCGATATCTTGCGTTTCAATGTGATGGGCTTCACTAAAAACATGGAGGAGGCCGATCGCGATTTATACTATATGTATGAAAACAACATCAAAAAGGTAAAGGCCGACCGGGTTTACCACATCAACCTGGTGTTTGAGTTTGACGGACCCGATGAATCACTCATGAAAAGGTACCGTTTGGTGATGAATAAAAAGGGAATAAAACGCATTGAAGAAATTTTGTTGGACGAAAAAGTTGGTTGAAACAAAAACAATCCTTATTTTTGTCGCCCATTAAAGTATAATTGATATGAAAAAAGACACACACCCGGTAGAATACAGAGAAGTTGTATTTAAAGATATGACCAACGGAGACATGTATTTAACTAAGTCTTGCGCTGCTACAAGCGACAAAATTGAGTACGAAGGAAAAGAATATCCTTTGTATAAATTAGATATCTCCATGTCATCTCACCCTTTCTTCACAGGTAAAATGAACCTTGTGGATGCTGCAGGTAGAATTGATAAATTCAAAAACAGATACGCAAAACACGCGAAATAAGCGTTTAGCAAATACTATAAAGAAAAGCCCTTCGAATTTCGAAGGGTTTTTTTTGTTTACAGACTTTTTACGCACGTTATCATTGAACCTACTACGTCACCTAGTCCGTCATTGCGAAATTTTTGTACTCAAAAATGAAGCAAACTCATGAGGTTCAGTAAATAAGAAGCGTATGATGAGGTTGCTTCATTTTTGAGTACAAAAATTTCGCAATGACGGACTGGGTGTAATGAGTTGCAATGACGTAGGTGTTATGTTTGTTTTCCTGTCATTTGGCAGTTTGTTAATTAGGCTCACCTAAACTTTATTTTCCATTTACAAAAATCTATTTATATTAGTAGGCTGATTAATTGATAATGAAAAAGAAATCTAGTGTCATTCTTGCGATTTTAATTTTAGTAACGGTACTCGTATCCTGCGAAAAATTATTGCCTACTCCTGTAAAGGATGAAGATGTATTGGCCGGAACCATTCCGGGTTTAACCATGCAACAAGAAAAACTACATTTGATAGGTGATGCGGCCTTTGCTAAAATATTTACTACTGAGGAAGGTTTGGGACCGGTATTCGTTCAAAATTCCTGTTCCAATTGCCATACAGGCAACGGAAAGGGACATCCTTCCAACGTGGTTACCCGCTTTGCCTTAGTTAACGGACCATCGGTAGATTATCTGATCGCTAAAGGCGGCCCCCAGTTACAACAACATTGCATCAATGATTATTCGGCAGAAGACCTGCCTTCGGAAGCCAACGTGTTTACCAAACGAATGGCCCCGGCTATTATGGGATTGGGCTACATTGCTGCTTTGAATGACTTGTCGATATTGGCCAATGTGGATTCCACCGATTTAAATGCCGATGGGATTTCGGGTCGGGTGAATTACGTTAATCCAACTTCTTTTTTCCTACCTCAAAGCATTCATGTTAGCAACAACGGTCAATATATAGGGCGCTTTGGTAAAAAGGCCGAAAAGGTGACTATTCAGGATCAGGTGGTTTTTGCCTTGAAACAGGATATTGGCATTACGTCGGATTTCGACATGGTGGATTTGTACAATTATAAATTAGGCGTTTATACCGGTGATCTCATTCCTGATCCCGAAGTTTCGGTTGATTTTGTAAACAGTTTGGTGTTTTATATGCGTACCCTAAAAGCGCCGCCGCGCAGAGATGCAGAGGATGCGGATGTGGTGGCGGGAGAAAAATTATTTACCCAGATTGGTTGTGTGAGTTGTCACGTTTCTACTTTTACCACCGCCGAATCGGATATAGCAGCCTTGAGCAATCAGACTTTTTATCCTTATTCCGATTTCCTTTTGCACGACATGGGAACTGCTCTGGATGATAAATATCCTGAAGGAAGTGCGGCCAGCAACGAATGGAGAACACCGCCTTTGTGGGGTTTAGGTTTAGCAGAAGAGTCGCAGGGAGGATTGTTTTTAATGCACGACGGAAGAGCTACTTCTTTTGAAAACGCCATTAGTTTACACAGTGGTGAAGCGGCCAGCAGAAGAGCGGCTTTTATTGCTTTATCTGATGCGGAAAAAGCCCAATTGATTAAATTTCTGAAATCATTGTAAAATGGAAAGAAGGGATTTCATAAAAGATTGTGGGATTTTATGCGTGGGAGCGGTTGGCTTATCGGCCCTTTTACAAGGCTGCAGCACCAGTAATTATTTTGCGAAAACAGTGGTGGATACCAAACGCATTTCAGTAAAAAAATCGGAATTCACTTTTACCGACGGTGAAAAAATCAAAGAACGCAAATATGTTTTGGTAAGAATCGCCCAGTCGGAATTCCCTATTTGTTTATACAAACACAGTGAAAGCGAATATTCGGCTTTGCTGATGTACTGTCCGCACAAAGGTTGTGAGCTTTTAGCTCAGGGCGAATATTTGGTGTGTCCTTGTCACGGCAGTGAATTTACCAATAAAGGAAAAGTGTTGAATCCACCGGCTGATCAGGATTTGCAGCAATTTAAAACTACGGTTGACAATGAAAATATTTACATTCAATTTTAAAACGACATGAGATATATTTTCGTTTTATTTATTCTTTTTTCTCTCGGATTACAGGCACAGGACAGTGCTTTTATAAAACGCATTCCGCGTGATACTTCGGCGATGGTGATGAACAGCGATGCGATTTTTAATCGTCCGTTTTTAGTCATTGGAAAATCGCCTATCGCTATTGGCGGTTACCTTGAAGCAAATACGCAATACATGGGAACAGATGGTGTGAGTGATGGATTTTCTTTTCAGTTTCGCCGTTTCACTTTGTTTTTTTCATCAACGATTTCCAAAAGAATAAAGTTTTTATCGGAAATAGAATTTGAAGACGGTACAAAAGAAATCAATCTGGAATATGCGGCGATGGATTTAGAGTTGCACCCGATGTTGAATTTACGCGGAGGAATTGTGATGAATCCGATTGGCGCGTTTAATCAAAATCACGATGGTCCGCGTTGGGAATTTATTGATCGTCCGCTTTCCGCCACTACAATATTACCTGCCACTTTATCCAATGTAGGCTTCGGTTTGCACGGAAAAGTTTTTGCGCACAACATGTCGTTGGCTTATGAACTTTACTTCACTAATGGTTTCGACGGGAAAATTATTGATAATGCCGACAACCGCACTTCTCTGGCTGCCGGCAAATCGAACGCCGAAAAATTTGAAGAAAGCAACAGTGGTTTACCAATGACCACTGCGAAAATTGCACTCAAACATCGTAAAATAGGGGAGATAGGTTTGTCTACTATGTTTGGTGTTTACAATAAATGGAAAATGGATGGAGTAGTGGTGGATGCACAAAGATGGGCCAATGCTTTTGCTGTGGATTTCAATACCACTATCGCTAATCAAACGGTTGTCAATGGAGAAGTGGATATGGTGAGTGTGAATGTTCCTTCGGGAATTGCGCAACAATTTGGCAAGCAGCAAATGGGTTTTTATGTTGATGTTGTTCAGCCTTTGTATAAGGGATCAATTTTAAAATTTGAAAAAGCGAAGATCAATGCGTGTTTCCGATTTGAATATGTGGATTACAATTTGGGGAAATTCACTCAAACCAATGGAAATATAGGAGATGATATTTTAGCGATTGTTCCCGGAGTTTCTTTCCGCCCGTCGGCACAAACCGTGTTGCGTTTGAATTACCGTTACCACTGGCAGCATGATTTGCTGATTAATCCGGCATCGCAAACATCGGGATTGCAATTTGGATTTTCAACGTATTTTTAAATCCTCCTTTCCCTCACACAGAATCCCTTCGCGCTCCTCCTTTTCCAAAGGAGGAAGTTAGTTAGCGGGCATTTCCCGAAGTGTATTATGAAAATGGATGAGTATGGGGCTTCTCCCTTTGAAAAAGGGAGGTGCGAAGGGATTCTGTGTGAGGGCAGAGGGATTTGATTTACTACATCTCCAACCTCGCACTCGCCTTACTCGCCTGATCGGTAAACTCTCCTTTCATAAATTTATAATACGCAGCAATGCCAATCATAGCAGCATTATCCGTGCAATATTCAAACTTAGGAATGAAGGTCGTCCATTCACTTTCCGCTTTCAAAGCAGCGCGTAATCCGCTGTTGGCTGATACTCCGCCGGCAATGGCAATTTGAGAAATGTTATTTTGTTGGGCGGCAATCCGCAATTGTTTCATCAAAATATCGATGATGGTTTTTTGTACCGACGCAGCTAAATCAACTTTGTTTTCTTCAATGAAATTTGGATTTTTTGCTATTTCTTTTTTCAGGAAATACAACACCGAAGTTTTGAGTCCGCTGAAACTGAAATTCAATCCCGGAACTTTCGGATGCGCAAATGAAAATTTATCAGCGATGCCTTCTTTGGATAATTTATCAATCATCGGTCCGCCCGGAAATGGGAAGTTCATGATTTTTGCAATCTTGTCGAAAGCCTCACCTGCAGCGTCATCTATGGTTTCACCAATGATTTGAAACTGATCGGGCGCACTCACTTTCACCAATTGTGTATGTCCGCCCGAAACCGTTAAACAAATAAAAGGGAATTCGGGAGCAGCATCGCCTTCAATAAAATGAGCGAGGATGTGTGCTTCCATGTGATTGATTTCAATCAGCGGTTTGTTGATGGCCATGCTGAAAGCTTTGGCAAAGGAGGAACCAACAAGGAGTGAACCCAGTAAGCCCGGACCTTTAGTAAAAGCAATCGCATCAATATCTTCTTTTTTAATTCCCGCTTTTTCCAAAGCCTGGTGCACTACGGGAACTATGTTTTGCTGATGTGATCGCGAAGCCAGCTCGGGCACAATGCCCCCGTATTTTTCATGAACACTTTGTCCGGCTACCACATTGGATAAAACTTTTCTTCCGCGCAATACCGCCGCACCTGTGTCGTCACAGGAAGATTCAATGGCCAGAATGATAGGATCAGATTTCATCACAGCAAATATATTACATTGCCATGTGTAAGCGAAGAGAAAAAATATTTATTGGTCCGGAGCGATCGGCATTGTATCCCGGATTGATGAGCAACTGATAGGCACCGCTGAGAAAAATTTGTTCGCTCATAGCGAAAGAATAAAAGAATTCCCCTAAATGTTCAGGCGCATAAATTAAGTTTCCGTCGCCGAGCATAAAACCGTGTCCACCCGCTTTCAAATAATTTTGATGAGGAGTGGAAATTCCGCAAATTACATAAGCAATACCGATGTGATCATTTTCTCTTTTCCATTTTTTTCCATTCGCTTCCAACCCCAAACTTGCTGAACGATCAATCTCTGTAAAGGCCCATGTTTCATTGTTTCCATCGTTCCAGCTGGCTCTGAAAAACCCGCCTATGTAATCATTGATTTCCTGTTCAATATTGATTCCGAATCCGTATTTGCTGCGTCCATATTCACGTGTGTTTTCAATGCTGGGTGCGAAAGGGTTTAGCGCAACACTTTGATTGTAATTTCCCATGTTGGCTGTAGTGAAAAAACTAAGTAATCTTATGGCGCCGACTCTATTTCCTAATTTGTAATTGTAAGTATATTCTAAGGTGTGAGAAGAAGCTTTTGAAATATCTGTGTTTAAATCGGGACCGTTTGCTAAGAGGGGAACCATGGATGCCGCATAGCGGATTTCGTGTTTCTCACTCACATATTCCAAAACCGTTCCTATTGTATAACCGCGTGTGTTGGCAGGATAATCCCAAGCGCCGTTGGTCATGAGAGCCCAGCTCATGAAGTGCTCGCGGGGATCATGACTGTATGTATTATTGTCGAAAAAATCCGTCATACAAATTTTCCCTAACGAAACTCTGAAATATTTTTTTGGAACAGAAGCTGCAAAAGTATTGAAAGTAGATTGTACATATTCCTTCTCTTCACCAAGCGCAAAAGTTTGCTGCAGAAAAAATCTGGCCATATAAATTTGTGGTTTGGGGGAGCCTACTCTGAAAGTTTCGCCGTTAGGAGCAGCGGCAATTCCTAGTGTGCTGCTCAATCCCGATCCTCCTGCAATTTCAGGATTTATAAAAATGCTTGCGCCCTTCCATAATTTAGCACCGAGGAATAGAGTTGAGGTAATGGAGGTCTGACTTTCTTCGCCCGTTGTTAAGCTGTTGCTTCCTGTGTAAGGTGCTGTAAATTCGGGTTTGTATTGATTGATAACAGTAGCTTGTCCGTGTATGCTAAATCTTTCTGAAAGTGAATCCTGAGCATTTGCAAAAACAGGAAGTAGCAACAGAAATAAAGTTTTTTTGAAAAGCATATTATTGGTTTGCAGAAATTATTTTATTGAGTTCTTCTTTTGAAATCAAGCCTACATGTTGCCAAATAATTTCGTTGTTTTTGTAAAGTATCAGCGCCGGAATTCCGTCGATTTGCATCGCTGTAGAAATATTGGGATATAGATCTGTGTTTATTTTTAAGATGTGCAGAGCGTCTCCTTTTTCAATTTCGATTTCATTTAAGATAGGGGAAAGTTGGCGGCAGGGCCCGCACCAGGATGCGTTGAAATCTACTAATATCAATGGTTTATCGATTATCATTTTTTGATAATCATCCATTGTATCGGCACTTAAAGTTTTTACTTCTTTTGGTTGACAGGAAGTGAAAAGAGCAAGTGCAATTAAGAAATAAATTATTTTTTTCATGGTCCACGAAATTAAGCAAGCAGAATCACATTAGCGGTTTTATTTTTGGATTTAACATAAAAAATAGTACTTTAAATCATTGCTTCGCATTTGGGTAAAGTACGAAGCAAAAAAATAAGGGGGGTGATAGCAATATCGCCCCCCTTATTTTTTTGTTACAACAGGCACTATTTACAACATTATTAAAAAAAATTATGAAGAATAAACTACTATTTTATTCCTTCCTGTTATGTTTTTGCGCGTCGTTTGCACAAAACTTAATAACGAACGGCGGCTTTGAATCGGGGTTTACCGGTTGGAGCAATTTAGCTGGCGATGGCGGTGCGGCCGCTTACAGTTTGTCTACTGCCGATAAATATGACGCCACACAGGCTTTTAAAGTTGTGGTGAGTACTTTGGGAAGCAATGCGTGGAGCATTCAGTCGATGGGTCCGAAATGGACGGCTACACTTTCAAAAGTATACACCATCAGCTTTTATGCTAAAGCGGCTGTGGGCGGTGCATCACTCACTATACTGGAACAAAATACAAAGTATGCGTCGCAAAACATTACGCTCACTACTTCCTGGCAGAAGTATGAATGGAACTATACTGCGCTTGAAGTAAATCCGCAACATAAATTTCAATTTCCGCAAACAGGAACCTTCTTAATTGATGCGGTAAATATTGTTGAATATGTTGCGCCTGTTCAAGGCACTAGCAATAAATTAACCCTAACACCCACTATAACATATCAAACCCTGGAAGGCTTCGGTGGGGCCATTGCCTTCTACAATAACTGGGTAATCGCTCATCCTAACAAGGAAGAGATGTATCAGTTGTTGTATGATGATTTGGGATTGGATTGGCTGCGCATCCGCAACAGCTACCGCAACGAGGTGAACTTTAACACCGGCGATGTGGAGTTTGTGCAGAAGGCAAAACAATACAATCCAAACGCCAGGGTGTTGATGTGTTCTTGGTCGCCGCCTGCCAATTTAAAAAGTTTGGGAGTTTTGGATAGCGGAACGCTGATCAAGGAAAACGGAAAATTTGTTTACGGAAAATTCGCAACGTATTGGAAAAACGCTTTGGTGGCCTATGATAAAATTGGTGTGAATCCCGATATGATCAGCATTCAAAATGAACCCGACTGGCTCACTACACAATGGGAAACCTGTAAGTTTGTACCAACGGAAACTACTGATTTTCCGGGCTACGACAAAGCTTTGGACTCGGTGTATAATGCTATTAAAAATTTGCCGAAGTCGCCTAAAATCATAGGAGCCGAGCCACTAGGAATCGGCTACAATAATTTCAGCAACTACAATACTCCGATAAAAAACAGAGCATATTTGTATGGTTATGCTTTTCATATGTATCATGGCGGAACCACCAGTCAGCCCGATTCTTATGATGCAGCGCTTGCTGCTATTTCAAGCAGTTTTTCCGATAAGCCAAATTTCCTCACTGAATTTGAAATCAATAAAGAAGGTTGGTTCAAAACAGGCTGGCTGATCAATAATGTTTTAACACAAGCTAATTCATCTACTTATTTGCATTGGGATTTAATATGGCCGAATGACGGATTGATCACTATTGAAAATCCGTGGAATACAGGTTCGTGGAAGTATGCTAAAGGATATACCATCACACCTACCTATTATGCCATGAAACATTTCAGTAAGGCGCTGTCGGGGGGATATAAAAGAATTGATGGGGCTTGCGACAACAGTGTGATTCGTTCTTCTGTTTTTATCAATCTGGGAGGAAATCAAATTGTTGTAATTTTGATTAATACAGGAACGTTGGGTGTTACCAATACTTTGCAGTTGAGTGGGTATACCATTACCGGCTCCGCAGTGTATCAATCAGTGGAAGGATCATATTATCAAAGCTTAGGCGCTGTTCCGCAAAACGGATTGTTCTTGCCTGATTCCTCTATGACTACCATCGTTTATGATGTTGCACAAATTACTTCTGTTTCAAAAATTGAAAAAGAAAATGTGGTTGTTTACCCCAATCCTTTTTCGCAAACTTTCAATATCACTTGTGATGGAAATTTCGCTTATAAAATTTATGATGCTCTCGGAAGAGAAGTGGAAAGCGGAAAAGGAAATCAAAATATTACGCTTGGTGAAAATCTTCGCTCAGGATTGTATATCGTAAAAGTTGGAAATGAAATTTTAAAAGTGACTAAAAATTAAAAAAAATGAAAAAAATATTTATTGTGTTAACCCTCTTTATTGCATTTTCTCTTTCAGCACAAACGGAAACTTATTCCTGGAAAAGCGTGGCGATGGGAGCAGGCGGATATGTTACCGGAATTATCACCAGCCCTAACGAGCAAAATTTAATGTATGCACGAACGGATGTTGGCGGTGCATACAAATGGAATGCAGCAAATAGTGAATGGATACCGCTGCTGGATTGGTTATCGGAAAGTCAAACCGGCTATATGGGTGTTGAAGCTTTGGCTATAGATCCTTCTGCCACCAATAAATTATACATGATGGTAGGCACCAGTTATCTCAATAGCGGAGCTTCTGCCATTTTAAGATCGGATGATTACGGCGCTACTTTTTCTGTTACGGATGTGACTTCTAAATTTAAAATAGATGGAAATGGAATGGGTCGACAAAACGGAGAACGCCTGGTGGTTGATCCCAACAAAGGAAATATTTTGTATTGCGGAACCCGTGCCAACGGTTTGTTTAAAAGCATTGATGCCGGTGCTTCGTGGAGTGCGGTGAGTTCACTCGCTGTTTCAACTACCTCCAATGCTAACGGAATTAATGCTGTGGTGATGGATCCTTCCAGCGCAAGCAAAGGAAATGCAACGCAAACTTTTTATGTAGCGGTTTCTACAACAGGAACAAATTTATATGTGACCAAAGACGGAGGCTCAACTTTTTCTGCAGTATCTGGTGCGCCAACTTCGCTCATGCCACAGCGCATGGTATTGGCTCCCGACGGAACTTTGTATATCACTTACGCCGATAAAGAAGGTCCGTGGAATCCTTCGAGCGGACAGGTTTGGAAGTACAAAACAAATACATGGACGAATATTACACCTTCAGGTTTTACTAAACCTTTCGGCGGAATCAGCGTGGATCCTAACAATTCTTCACGCCTG
Source organism: Flavobacteriales bacterium (assembly GCA_023251095.1). Lineage (GTDB taxonomy): Bacteria > Bacteroidota > Bacteroidia > Flavobacteriales_C > JAHEZL01. The sequence goes on along the minus strand of JAHEZL010000011.1, from coordinate 71,795 downwards.
GTTTTGGCTACCATGAATACTTATATGGCTCAATATACAGATGTGAATTCGGCAACAGTTTGGGGCGACCGGATGTTTCTCAGCACCGATGGCGGCGCCAACTGGAAAGATTTAGTAGGCAACAACGGTATTACTTTAGATGCAAACTCTTGTACATGGATCAATCAGAATTCTATTCACTGGACGGGTTCCATTGAGTTCAATCCTTTCAATACAGCTCAGGTTTTTGTTGCTTCGGGTAACGGACTTTTTTCCTGCAACGATGTTTCGGCCTCTAAAACAACATGGAAATTTAACGTAACAGGATTGGAAGAAACGGTTCCGCTGGATGCAGTGAGTATCACCGGAGGGCCCTTCGTTAGTGTGATTGGTGATTACGATGGATTCACGCACAGTGACCTCACACAATATTCTCCCATACACACGCCGCGCATGGGAAGTACGAGTGGTGTGGCTTACGGAGGAGGAAAATTATTGCGTATTGGAAATTCTATGTATTATTCATTGAATAATGGAAGCACCTGGACTCAGTGCACTAATAAAGCAGGAGCAAAAGGAAAAGTAGCAGTGTCTGCTGACGGAAAAACTTTTATTCATTGTGCTGAAGGATCGGGCAATCCTCTTTATTCTACTGATAATGGAGCATCATGGGCTTCTTGCATGGGTTTGAATTTTTCAGATGTTTCTCCTGTTGCCGATGCGGTAAATGCCAATAAATTTTACGCTTATGAAATTACCGGCGGTAAATTTTATGTGAGCACCGATGGCGGAAAAAACTTTTCTTCATCTCTCACTTTAAATACTTACGGATCAAAAATTTTGCGCGCTGTGCCCGGAGTGGAAGGTGATTTGTGGTTTGCTGCAGGATGGGACGGATTGAAAAGATCGGTGAATTCCGGACAATCGTTCACCAAATTTTCAAATGTCAGCGATTGCGCTGCTGTTGGTTTTGGTGCCGCTGCATCAGGAAAAACTTTTCCAACGGTTTACATTTGGGGAACAGTGAGCGGAGTGAAAGGTGTGTATCGTTCTATTGATGTGGGAGCAACGTGGTTGCGCGTAAATGATGATGCGCATGAATACGGCGGACCCGGGAACGGACAGTTTGTGATGGGCGATATGAATGTATACGGACGCGTATACATGAGTACTGTAGGACGCGGAATTGTTTACGGCGAATCAAATTTTGCAACAGAAATTGAAATTTCAGCAAACAAAACTGCTCAGCTTTTCCCAAATCCTTTTTCTGAATTTTTTGTGTTGCAAAGCGAAGGGAAATTTTCTTATTCCATTGTTGACCTAACAGGAAAAACAATAGAGAGCGGAATTGCTCAAAACTCTATTTCTTCCGGAAATAATTTACCCTCGGGTTTGTATGTAGTGCAAATAAAAACCAATAATGCAATTGAGTTTTTAAAAGTGGTGAAGAGATAAAATCAAAAAAAAAAGCCGGCTGTTAACCGGCTTTTTAAGGACATCTAAAAAGAACGAGCGAAAAAAAATTATTGAATCACCAGACTTGTATTTTGCGTTATTTCGTTAGTGCTTACACGAACAAAATACATTCCTTTTTCAAGAGTGCTCAAATCGTAGTTTTTTGAATTTGTATTCATTACTTCGCTGAAAACCACATTGCCCAATACATCTATAACACTCACTGTGCAGTTTTCATTTTTGTCTCTTTTCAATGTGAAACTTCCGTTGGAAGGATTTGGATAAATCCCAACAGTTTCTGCTTCTTCCTGATGAACACCGGTGTCATTGTAGGCTAAAGAAAGATCATCAATTAAAACTTTTGCAGTACTTTTTTTTCCCATATCGCTGGTGAGATTAAACATAATGATCATGGTGTCAAGATCTGTTTTCGGACCGATATTCACAGTGAAATTTTGCCATGTACCTCCGTTTGGAGTGATAACGGAAAACCCATAAGAAGAAGCATTTTCCATTGATTCTCCGCTGGCCCAGGAGACTGCTGAAACCGTTAGAGAATCTCCCGCTTGTCCCGAAAAATTTACAAATCCTTTGAGCTCATTGGAAAAGGAAGAACAGGGCATCATATAAGTGATTCCTCCCATTTCACTGGTGGTATTGATTTGTAGTCCCAAAGAATAATTTCCTGAATGTGCATTGTTTGATTTGTACACACTCATGGTATCATTAAAACCGGGTACAAAATCATACATCATAAAAGAGGCGACGTCAAAGGGAGAGAGCCAGTAATTTAAGCCCGTTAATGTTATGAGATTTAAATTCGGATTATCGTAAGTTTTTATCACAGTGCTTGTGTTGAAGTCGATAATAGGTTGTGAATTCCACGATTCAAATCCATGGTTGGCAATGGTGCATTGCGCTACAGAGGAAAAACCTATGCAGGCAAAAAATAAAGTAGCAAAGTTTGTTTTCATATTAGTTGGTTTGAGGGTTTAATTAAGAGTGTGTTCTCTTGTGTTGTTTGATTGGCACAGTGCCGAAGGAATAACCCAGTGAAATCCCCAGTTCCCATGGTGAACAATACAGCGTTTTAAAAGTTGTTGTTGATTCGCTGCTGGAAGGGTATCTTAAAACTGAGGCACGGTATCCCGTGAATAAATCCAGATTGAAATTGGCGGCCAGGTTTATCTGGTAACCAAAGGCCGCCCCAAATCCATATTCAGAAATGAGTTCATTTTCAGCGCTCCTGTCGATAGCTCTTGAATAATGAAATTTTCCTTGAATGTACGGACCGGCAAAAACTCCTTTTTCCTCATCAGGTTTCAGATAATATCGCAGATAAGGTTCTACTCTGAAACCCGAATACACAAAATATCCGTTGCCAATCGCGCCAATACTCCAGTTGTCGGATAATTTTCTTTCGTATTCACATTTTAAACTTAAAATATGCAAAGGGTGAATTTTCAACATATTGTCTTGTGCTTGTACCTTGCCGAAAAACAGCAGGATTCCAAAAAACACTAAAATTGATTTTTTCATGAGGAGTAGATTAAAAGGAGTTTTTCAATTTATTGCACTGTTGTAGTGTCGGTATTGTGTGTGTATTCAAAATCAAATTCACATCTCACCAAACCTTTGTTTTCTGTGCGTATCCAATTCGACATGTCGGAAATATCAGTGATGTTGCTCGGTCCCGACATGATCATGTAATGATGATCTTCGCAAGACGATGGAGCGTTTAAAACCCTGGCCTGATGAACTGTTTTTTTCGCTCCCGGAGAGATGGTGTAATTGTGTTCGCCACAGGTTCCGCTGCCGGCCATAACGGTGATGATTTCATTGGTGTGGTTCACCAACACTTGTTCGTAGCTTACACTGTTGTCTTCACAAGAAGTTAATGCAACACAGCCTGCAAAGGCGATTAAGGATAAAATGGTAGTTTTCATAGAGTTTGTATTTAGTGGTTTATAGTCATAGGATCGGCCCGATAACTAAAAGTTACACCCGCATGAAAAAATTATAAAAAACAAAGTCTGAAGAGGGCTCTTCAGACTTTGTCTCACTTATCCAGACACTACTACAAACACTTTTGATATTTTATAGTTAATGTTGGAATAATGAAAAGGTAACCGATTTTGGGAAAATTGTTTTAGAGCAGGGCGATAGATCCTTCCTTCGTCAGGAAGACAAATGTGAACCATATCCTTCAGGCAATACCCGCTAATGTCTTCCTGACGAAGGAAGGATCTATCGCCCTCGACGTCCCATAATGTTTAGTTAGCTTTTATTGTTCTACTACAATATTAATCCCTGCTGAATGTGCCGAAAACTCCGGTGCGTACATACATTGAATAGTACTTATTCCATTAGAGAATTTTCCTTTGTGGGTCACATTCATATCATATTGAATAACGTGTTCTCCTTTTGAAATTTGGTCGAAGAAAAAATCCATCGATGCATCTTTTGCGCTTTGGTAATACCACGCGCCATCCATGTAGTGATACTCACTGATCACATCTGTTGGTTCCATCGCCGAAGCACGCATGTCGCGCAGGTGGATGAATTCCATCTGACGATCAGAAGAGATAAATAACTTCACTCTTATTTTATCTCCGATGTGAATTTTACTGTCGGCGCTTAATTTTTCAATGGTCGTTCCATTCACTCTGTACAACTCTTTTTTTATTTTTAGCGGCGTATTGTTCGCGTCGCTGATTTTATCCATCTGCTCAAAATATTCCCAGTGGGCGGCGCCAAAGGCTACCGACGCACCTTTGTTACTTACTTTTATTTCAGAAAGTTTTGGAGAAATTTGCTGATCATTCCAGTTGGTTTTTACATAACCCGTTCCGGCTTCGCTTTGAGCGGTGTAAGGATCAATATCGTTGATGGCTTGCGCAGAAATCACCAAAGCTTTTCCGCCGATTTCAACGCTCAATGCATTGTCGGTACTCAACCAGTCGCTGCCTTGTAGCAATAAAGCGTAGCACGCCAAAGCCGTTGATTTTGTGGAGTTCCAGGAGTTTGTTTGCTTGTTGCGCAACAACCACAAGCGCATGCGGTCTACGCTTTCTTTGTCGTTGGCTATTTCAGCAAAAGCTTCTATCAGTATGGATTGCGTTTCAATCGGCGCACTCCACCAGTAATAGCTGCTGCCATTTTCTTTCCAGTACATTCCCATTTCTTTGCTGTAAAATGAACGCTCTTTCAATGATTTTAAAATAGCGGAAGCAAATTCTGTATCGCCCATTCTATAAAAGGCCAAGGCGATCATGGCCTGGTTTTGCAAATTATAATTCAACCAGTTTTCTTTGAGGTTGGCTTTGTAAAAATTAAACGCTGCCGGGTATTTTGATTTTGTTGGATAGAAAGAGCGGGAGTAGATATAGTGCACCACTTCGGAAGAGTAGGTTGGTGTTGTTTTGTATTTAATGTCTTTTTCATGCTGATACCATTTATTGATTTCCCTGTCGAGAAACTCCACTCCGTTTTCTACTTTATTTTTCAGGCCCGGAAACTCTTTAAATAATTCTTCGCTTACATTGAGTTTGCTTAAATGTCCGAATCCGCCAACAATATGTTCGGTGATGTAAAAACTGCTGTGCCCTCTTCCAAACCACGACCAGCCCGTGTTTTCCAACTCCATCAATTTTTTTACTGCAGAGCTGATGTTTCTATTCAATTCATTTCCGGCAAATAATTTTGCTAGTCGGTGTTTGGCTTCCGTTTCATTTTGTGCTTCGTTCACCCACGGAGTTTCTTTAAGTAAAACCGATTTCAATTCCGGATTTTTATCCAGAGCCGAAAGCAAAGCATCTTCCGATCCTGATGTTTTTTCCCATTCGGCATAAATCGCTTTTATTTTAGGAGAGCTGTTCATGATGTGGCGCGTGATGGCATTGGCGAAAACTCTGCTGAAAGTTTGTTCGGCACATTCGTGCGGAAATTCCATTAGGTAAGGCATCGACTGAACAGCGCTCCATGCCGGATTGGCGGTGAATTCCACAGTGTAGCGATGATTGTTCAGCGTAGAAGATTTCATTTCTTTCATTCTCGTGAAAGAGAAAGTTTCATTTTCGCCCGAATAAATGGTGATGGGCATTGTTTCGCGCACCAGCATTTTATTTTTCAAAACAGGAATGATGATTTCTTCGCCGTCTTTAAAATTATCGGATGTGGCCGATAAGCGACAAACAATAGCGTCGGCATCTTCGGGCACGGTGAAAGTCCATTCTGCTTTTTGTGAAGATTTTGCAGCAACGGAGATTTTTAAATCCTCGTTTTTTATTTTGATGGGCTGCATTGTTTTTGCATTCAGCAATTCCAGATGAGCTGAAGTGTTGATGGCTTCATCGGAAATATTATCAATTTTTGCGCTGAAACAAATTTCATCGCTTGCCCTGAAAAAGCGCGGCGCGAAAGAAGTGATCATCAAATCTTTTTGTGCGACAACATCTTTATCGGTAAAGGCGCTGAGCATGTTTTGCGTATGCGACCAGGTTTTAAATTTCCAGCGGGTGAGCGATTCAGGCAAAGTAAATTCAATGATGATTTCTCCTTTTTCATTGGTGCGCAAATGGGGGTAGAAGAAAGCGGTTTCGTTGAAGTTTTTGCGAAGGGGTTGATCGGTGTTTTTAGATTGCTTTTCAGGTGCATCATCAATTCCGTCTTCACTTGGATCAGGTACTGTGAATTTTATTTTTTCTTTTACTTTCACGTTTTCATCACTCTCCGAGTCTAGACCTGCTACGCAAGCGACCATATTCTTATTTGCTTTCAATTCTGCCTTAGCGTAAAATTTCGCTCCGACACCTTTTTTATTGCCAACTGAAAATGAACCGTAGGTAGCAAATCCATTTAAACCAGAATTCCATGTATAGGAATAAGAATAAGTGCTTACGTCAGCACTTCCGAAATGAGAATTTTCAATGAATTCCCTGTGCAAATTATTTATAAAAAGTGAACTGTATTGATAGCGCTCTTCAATTAAATGATCTTCCCAGTTGGGATTGGTGTAAGAGCTTAATTCATCTAAAGCCGCATCGTACATGCACGCCAGCATTTCGGCGCTCACCTTGGTTGCATCGGGTCCTGTTAAAATTAATTTCCATTTTTCTTTTTGTCCTGGAGCGAGTTTATCCCTGAAGGTTTCGAATTTCACATTCAGTCTTTTGTTGGAATAAGGCACCTTTATTTCTATTCTTTCCTCGTAAGTGCGGTTGTTTTTGGTCATGGAAATGAGCAGGGAAATTCCGCCGCGGTGTGCTTCGGTGATGGGAATTTCAAAGAGTTGCTGACTGTTATTTAACGTCACGTTTTTCACCCATTCTCTTTTGTTGTCGTTTACCAAAGTGACGGTGTAGCGTGCGTTTTCGAAGGAAGAAGCCAAAACAAAAGCAGCTTTTTCTCCCGGTTCGCCTTTATCTTTTAAAACCGTAAACCAATGATCGGTATTGATTGCCGGAGCACTTGCTGTTTTATCAAAAAGTAAAAAGACCTGTTCTGATTCAACGGGCGTATTGTACTTGTCTTTGCTTTTTAATTTGATTTTATATTTCCCGGCAGCTAAATTTTTTAAGGCCGATAAATCCATTTGTTTGTTTTCAGCAGTGTTGAAATTACCTTTCAACACAATGTTTCCGGGGATTTCTTTTTCGGGATTGTTGTAAATTATTTTTTCCAGAGGATACTTTGCGTAAAATTCATTTTCGGAAATAAGCAAGGTGTCAATGGCTCCCCACATATTTTTTCGTGAAATTTTATTCTCGCTTTTTATCGCTTCAATTTCATAAGAACCCTGCGCGGCAGTGAATTCACCTTGAAGGTTGCTGCTGTTGAGAGCGAAAGAAAGAGAAGTGTTTTTTTCTACATTTTCACCAATTGCCAGATTTATTTGTAAGGCTTTATCACCAATGGAAACAGAGGTTTTGTCGTTGCGTGTTTCTCCGGTAAGATCGGTTACAGTGGCGCTGATTTCAAAATTGAAAAACGCGTCTTCTCTCTTTTTAGGAGCCAGAGCATAGAAGGTATAAGTGAATTCTCCTTTGTCGTTGGTTTTCACTTCTTTTTGATTGATGGCGGTACTTTCCTCATTTTCGGGCATTCGCCACCAGTAACGGGAATAGTAATTTTGTTTGGTGCGCGTGACGTTGATTTTAACTGTTGCGTTTGAAATGGCCGCTCCCGACAAAGCCATTGCTTTCCCTGTAACAACAACCGAATCGTTGAGTTTGAATTCTCCTTTTGGCGCATTTAAAATCACTTCAAATTTCGGACGCTTGTATTCTTCCACTTGAATGTTGCAAGTTGAGTTTTCTGATTGCAAGGTCCATCTTCCGTTCATTTTTCCTTCAGGAAGGACAAAGCTTCCCGAGCAGGAACCAAATTCATTGGTGCTTAAAACAGTATCTGTTACTTTTTGATAATTGGCATCGTTTAGTATAATACGAATGCTTTTGTGTTGCAATGAAACAGTTGGTTTGTTTGAAAAGGGCTGCTGGCTCTGTGATGTGGAAATTACTTTATAAAATACTTTTTGTCCCGGACGGTAAATGGCTCTGTCGGTAAATATTTTATTGATCGTATATTCTGTATTGTTCTGATCATAAAAAGAAAAATAATCCAGAAAGAAAACCTTTTCGCCATTGGCTTCCGCCGTAAATGCAAAGTTGTAGTAGTCTGTGGCCTGCACGCTGATAATGCCTGCTGAATCGCTGACGTAAGAGTTTTTAATTTTTTCCTGATTGCTGTATTCCCGAAAGTAATACGTGTTGATTTTAGCGTTGGCTAAGGGAAGTCCGGTTTCACTGTTTTTAATTTTTATTTCCACTTTTCCATTTCCTGTTTGTGCGATGGAAGCTGCAATAGAATTAACTCCAATGAAAGAATGCCCCACTCTGTTTTCTTTGTATTCTTTACTGAAATTTTCATCGCTGCTGTAAAAAACCGAGTAGTATCCGCTAGCTAATGCAGGCAATTCAATGAAAGTAGAGTATTCATTGTAATCGTGTTTATTGAAGAGTTTTATTTTTTGAGTAGTACATTTTTTAAACCAGGCCGTGTCGATTCCGGTGTCTTGTACTTTGCTGTATTTTTTCAAAGAATGAATGTCGTGCTTGTAAATTTTCACATACATGAAATGTTCTTTTGCTGAATTCTGAAGATTTTTAAAAGAAACTTTAGCAAGGAAATTTTTGTTGGGAAGAACAGTTTTTTCGCAGATCAATGAAACATAAGGAGCAAGAATTCTTTCTCTTAAGTGAGAGATTTCAATGTTGGCTATGGTGTATTTTTTATGCTTGTCGGCTTCTTCTTGCGCTGTTTTTAAATTGCTTAGTGCATAGATATAGTTGGAAGAATGTTTTTCTGTATTGCCTGCTTCTATGTATTGTTTAGCGATTTTGATAAATACTTCATCCAGAAAATAATTATTTTGATAAGCATAACTTATGTAAGTTAATTCATCCAGATAAATCGCTTTTTTATTTTCAATTTCAAAGTGGGTGTTGACATATTCCATTCGCAAAAGCATGACATTAACATAAGCCGATTGTGGTTTTTTATCGGAATGAAATTTCTCTAATTTTTGATACAGGTATAAGTCGAAATAATTTTTTTCGGCATCTTCGGGCAGGGCGATGTTAATGAAGGATGCATCGCTGCTGAAGAGGATGCGGAGATTTTCCGCCGACAAATCATAAGATGAAGCAGGACTGTTGTTTTTTAGTTTTTCTTGTGTCGTCAGCATTTTTCGTACTACAATATCAAAGAGGGAAGGATTGGCGTGAAGCATGGATTTTTCAATAGAATCCAAGCTGTTAGCACTTAAGTGCTGTAGTTGGCTTTCGTTTTTCAGAATTTTTAAATGCAAAGCAACGATCGTGTCCACAAAATTTTGTCGGTTCCATTCTTTGTAATCGCTGCTTACTTCTCCTGCATTGGTGTTTCTGCTCATTCTCCAGGAATTGTTGTTGTAATATTCGGCAAGCAGATTGGTGAGCATTAACTGCGCAAAATCTTTGGAAGGAAAAACCAAAGAAGAGTCCAGTTTTTGAAGATATTTTAAGGCGTAATCATAATGATTTCCATCCAGCGTTTGTTTGGTCAGCGTGAGCTTTAAATCCAGAGCCTTTATAATTTGGGCATGTTGTTGCTCTTTGATGCTTTTGCTTAAAATGACATCTACAATTTTTAATGCCGATTTTGGCAAGCCGGAATCGATTTTTGCTGCTATCGACTTCCATTCCTTTTCATATAATTTTTCCTGTTTTACAGGTTCAAATTCATAATCCAATAAAGTGGATTCAAAGTTGAAGGCGAAAATAGCTGCTCCCAATAGACCCAGCAGTATGGAAAGTATTATTTTTTTGTACATAGTTTCGGCGTTGATTGGCATTAAATTTCTCTAATAAAGATCACAATAACGAGAAAAGTTGGAATAAATTATCAGATTTCTTTTACCCACTCAAATCTCTTCACCATTTTCCCATCCACCAAAACTTCTTCATTGAACATTGCCGCCGGACGGATCCATAGTTTTCCTTCGCCATATAAAGGTTGGTAAACCACATATTCTTCCAGTGTTTCGGAGTGGGTGGCACTGTCAATTACTTTGTAGTTGTTGCCTTTGTAGTGTTTGTATATTCCGGGTTTCATATCTTGTTTTATTTTTTCAAGACTTTAATGATTATTCTTCCATTTTCAAGATGGGCATTCGTTTTTTCTTCTTCGCTTTGAAGGCTATTGATTTTTGTTTCGTCGTTAATTAAGTTCGTCTCACCATATCCTTTTATTTTTAACTGAGCGGTATTTACTCCTTTTGTTATTAAGTAATGGGCAAAGCATATTGCTTGTTTTTCACTGACTTTTAAATTTAATGCATCGGCTCCTCTGTAGTCGGTATATACCCCGATTTCAAAAATATATTTTGGGTGCTTGTTGATAAATGAAATGATGGAATCCACTTCAGCTTTATTCTTTTCAAATACCTCTTCGATTTGTGCGCTTAAATTGTAAAATCGAAAAGGAACAATATATGTGGCATTTGTTTTAACCGACTTGTCATTTAATGAGAAATTACTTTTTGAACTGCTGCAACTCCAGATGAAAGAAAATAAGCCAATAATGAAAAGAATAAAAATTTTGTTCATTGCAATTTTATTTAGTTGGACTAAAGATAATCATGATATTACTTAAAATTATTCGGCTCTCCATTATCTTGATTTATTCTAAATAACAAAATAAAATTTCAAAATATTTGGAAATTACAAAATCATAATTACTTTTGTCTTCATCAAATAATAAAATAAAAATAGCACATGTATAAAATGCAACACCCATATATAAAATTGGTCGGAAGGAGTTAGCTCCAACATCAAGAATTTTTCTTGAGCCCGATCAGCCGATCGGGCTTTTTTTTTGCCTTCGGTACATCTCTAAAAAATCAAAGTAATTTAATTTATTGCTTGTAGTGCTTGTTAATTCAAGTGTTATAGCGGTGTATAATATTGTGTAATGGCAAAAGAAATAATTCGTGGTAAAGACTTAAGTAAGTTGGGTTTTACCACACCAGAATCAAAAAGTAGAGCAATGGACGTGATGCAAAAGCATTACAAACATTTTTCAAAAAACGAAAAATTATCCTTGCTAAATGACGTTCTTTTAAATGCTGAGAAGTACAAAAATCACGATGTTTTTGGTGCTATCGCCGCAGAATTTTGTGTGGTGGTAGAAGTAGGGTTCAAAGAGGAACTTAAAATCAAAAAAGAGAGTGGTGCATACAACGTGTTTGGCAGGGAGCATATCTCCTCCAACGCAATTCAACAGATGGATCAGGTAATGCGATTACCAATTGCAGTGAAGGGCGCATTGATGCCCGATGCACATCAGGGCTATGGTTTGCCGATAGGCGGAGTACTTGCTTCTGAAAACGGGGTCATTCCATACGGTGTTGGGGTTGATATAGGTTGTAGAATGTGTTTGAGTATTTATGATATCAGGCCGTCCTATTTAGATCGATATAACTTTCAATTAACCCGAGGGATGATAGCTCAAACCCGGTTTGGAACAGGTGTGGGATTTGACGACCCTATAGATGATGATTTATTTGACCGACCGGAATTTAAAGAAGTTCCCTTCCTGAAACCCTTGCTGAATAAGGCGAGATTTCAAATCGGGACTTCAGGATCCGGAAATCATTTTGTTGAATTTGGAGTGGTGGCTCTTCCGCCAAACAATTGTATGGCTTTGCCTGCGGGTGAATATGTGGGTGTTTTGTCACATTCGGGTTCGCGCGGATTGGGCGCAGCGGTGGCTACACACTACACAAAGTTGGCAATAGAAAAATGTTTATTGCCACGTGAAGTGCAGCATTTGGCCTGGCTCAATTTAGATAGCGAAGAAGGAATGGAATATTGGTTGGCGATGAATCTGGCGGGTGATTATGCCAAGGCTTGTCACGATCACATTCATCAACGCTTGTCGAAATTACTTGGTGAATCCTCAATTTTCAAAATTGAAAATCACCACAATTTTGCGTGGAAGGAAATGGTAGAAGGCAAAGAGTTGATTGTGCACCGCAAAGGCGCCACACCTGCGCATCAGGGAGAGTTGGGGATTATTCCGGGGTCCATGATTCATGCGGGATACATTGTGAGTGGCAAGGGCGTGGAAGCATCAATCAATTCAGCGGCGCACGGTGCGGGAAGAGAAATGTCGAGAAGCAGAGCGCGTGAATCTACCACCAAAAGTGAGATGAATAAAATTCTCAAAAAAGAGAAAATCACTTTGATCGGCGGTGGATTGGATGAAGCACCAATGGCCTACAAAAACATTGATGACGTGATGAAAAGTCAGCAGCATTTAGTGAACATAGAAGGGAAATTCTATCCAAAAATTGTGAGGATGGATAAAAATTAAAAATTGTAGAGACGCAAGATTTTGCGTCTGTGCCAAAAAGTAAAATATTATGGAAAAGGAAATCATACAAATCACAAGTGGTCGCGGCCCCGCAGAATGCTGCTGGGCAGTGGCTCAGGCTACGAGTGTCTTTTTAAAAGAGGCGAGGGCTCAAGGTTTAATTGCCAATGTTTTGAGCAAGGAAAACGGACCGGAAAAACACACTTTGTTTTCTTCAATGATTTTAATTGAAGGAAAGGAAGTTCAAAAATTCCTTGTGAAATGGGTGGGTACAGTTCAATGGATTGGACAAAGCCGCTTCAGGAAATTTCACAAAAGGAAAAACTGGTTCATTGGAATTGAAAAGGTGGAAAGCTCAAAATTACTTGATCAAAGTTTTAGAGAAGCGGATGTACGCTATGAAACTTTTCGGTCGGGTGGTCCGGGCGGACAACATGTTAACAAAGTTGAAACGGCAGTAAGGGCCATTCATCTGCCAAGCGGAATAAGTGCGGTAAGCAATGAATCACGATCGCAGCATCAAAATAAAAAGAACGCGAGAGAGAAGCTGGTTTTGATCTTGCAGGCTGAAAACTTAAACCAAATAAAGCTGATGCAGCAAAACACCTGGCAACAACACAACGGACTGGAAAGAGGGAATCCGATCAGAATTTTTTATGGCGATGATTTTACCGATTCCACCCGAAAACAAAAGTTAATACGAGAAACAAGAATTGAAAAAGACGATTGAATAAAAATTACTGAAATGAAAAAGCTTCAAATTGAAATAGACGAAAAAAATGCCAATGAAATAATATTATTTCCAGGTAAAAGAAAAATTCTTTTACTGCTTCAAGGGATTAAAAAAGGACTGATCCGCATAGCGAAGTTTTTAAATGCACTCTTTGAAAAAGATGTGCGTTACGAAGGTGCTGCTGCAATTGAAAAGGAAATAATGGATAAAGTAATGCATGAAAAAGAATTTCAAGATGAAGACTAAAACAAATAGAATTAATGAAACCGACACATAAATATGAATCAAAAGTAAAAGAATTCAGGAAGTTATTGAAGAAGCTTTTGCTTCTAAGGAAAGCTAAAAGAGAATTGGGTTGGACCTATCTGAAAAAGCCTATCCGACATGGTTTTTACAAGGAACTTGTTTTTAGGGAAGATATTTTAAAGCGTAAGGAGGTACCAGTTTATTTAGAAATTCTTGAAGCTACAAAAGTGGTAAAGTGGGGAAGCTCAAAAAAGCGTTTGGAAAAAGCCTGGGGTGAGCAGTCGAAAAACAACAAACGAATTCAGTATCCGGGTATCAGTGCTCTTCCTCAAAAAGAGTATGATAAATTAAGTGATAAGGCAAAGCGTTTTTTTATCAAAAGACAGAGAGAAATGTATACGCCAGGGTATTTTGAAACACTTTATATTTCAATTCTTCCTGCGTTTTATTTCAATTTTAAAGTTTCAAGGGCTTACATCTACAAAAGAAAAATTATTGATTCGGAGCTGGAAAGCGAAATGAAATTGATTGAAAATAAAATGGAAACTGAATTCTATGTTCAGTTTTATGGCAGATTTTCTAATAGTCCGAAATGGTGGAGAAAACTAGAAAGAACAAGAGAAAAAAGAAAAGTACAACGAGTTTTAAAACAGCATCTTTTTGGAGAAAAGTCAAATGAGGAAAAAATTTATGAAGGATATAAAACTTCGAGATGTTGAATTTTCTGCCAAGTTCTGTAATTTTTCTCTTGCTTAACAACATTAAATAGCAATCTCCCTAAATTACTTTTATTTTAGTAGGGTTATGGTAGAAGAACCAAAGCCAAAAAGCAAATGGAAAAAACGACTCAAGCGGATACTGATTTCGCTGGGTGTTTTGCTGTTGCTATTGCTGGGCTTTGCTTATCTCGTGTTCAGGAGTCCGGCGGTGCAAACTTATCTGGTTCAAAAAATCACCGATTATCTCAATAAAGATCACCAATCCCAAATATCGGTGGAAGGGGTAGATGTTAACCCTTTCGACAATGCGCTTTCGCTGGAAGGGGTTTTGGTGCTGGATTATAAAAAAGATACCCTGCTTTATCTCAATGAAATCGCCTTTGATGTGGATTCCTTCAGTTTGGAAAAACAGTATATAGACGCCCGACTTTTTGATATTGACAAAGGCTTGCTGGATATTAAGATTTACAAAGGAGATACCTTGACCAATCTTGCTTTTTTCCTGAATGAGTTTGTGCCACAGGATACCGCTGCATCAGCGCCCTGGAATATCTCTGCCGGAAAACTGAAGCTGCAAGATTTTGAAGTTAGGTTCAATAATGCCAATGAAGTCGCAAGTCCTGTCGGGATTGATTATGCACATTTGGCGCTTAGCGCTGTGAATGCGCAATTGAATGAGATTCGTTTTGACGGAGATACCCTTACTACTCATCTTGAAAGAATGTCGGCTAAAGACAAAAGCGGATTTGATTTGCACGACATGACTGCCGACATAAAAAACTGTTCTTCTTTTCTGGAGCTGAAACATTTTTTCATTAGTTATAATGCTACTTCCTTGAAAGGCGATATCGCCCTGAACTATGATAATTACGATGATTACAGCGATTTTGTGAATAAAGTGAGAATGCTGGTGGACATTAAGGAATCAAATGTTTTCATGAGTGATTTAGGTTATTTTGCTCCGGCTTTGATGCACTGGAAACAGCAGGTTTATTTGAAAGGAAAAATCACGGGAAAAGTGAGCAGCCTTAACATAAAAAATCTTTTTCTGGAAACAGGCACTTCTACTTTGTTGAACGGAAACATAGAAATGGAGGGTCTTCCCGACATTAACAATACTTTCATTTTTGCGGATCTGAAAAGTTTAAAAACCAATTACAACGATTTACATTCTCTCTCTTATCCTTCCGATTCGGGCTTTGCAACCTTGCCTTTGCCCGATGTGATGAAGAAATTAGGAGCCATTAATTTTAAAGGAGAGTTCACCGGATTTATCACAGAATTTGTGGCCTATGGAAAACTGAATTCCGATTTAGGCTCTGTCATCACCGACGTTCAGCTGAAAGTGGATAAAAATAAAACGCAAAATTTAAGCGGTAAGATCAGCGTTCCGCATTTTGAACTGGGAAGATTGCTAAGCAATGAAACCCTTGGAAATTTGGTTTTGGACGGACATACCAATATTAATTTCGGTAAAAATATCAGCGCGAATTTTGATGGTAAAATTTACCGCTTCGATTTTAACGGTTATTCCTACAGCGGTATTACTCTGGATGCTGCTATGAATGGACAAAATTTTTCGGGCCAGATGAGCATTAAAGACAAGTATTGCGATTTGGATTTTAGCGGTGAGGTGAATCTGGCTTCCGATAGCATTGCTTACCATTTCAAAGCGGATGTCAACAAAGCCTACTTAACGAAATTGAAGCTGGTCGACAGAGACACCAGTTTAGTGGTGAGTGCAAATTCAGAAGTAAATCTCAAAGGAAATACTTTGGATGAAATGGAAGGAACAGCAGTTATTAAAGGTTTGCGCTGGAAGGAAGGAATTTTTGATGAGGATTTAGGTAAAGTTATTTTTAAAGCTTCGCATGTTAACGGCAGCAGAAAAATTGATTTGAGCAGCTCGGTTGTCGATGCTTCCCTCAGCGGGAAATTCAGTATGGAAAAAGCTGATGAGTTGATTAGTGCTTATTTTGCAGGCTATTCCAATCATTTGCTTCCCGAAAAATATGTGGTGAAAAAAGGTCAGAGCATTAATTTAAGTGCAAGAATAAAAGATTTTAAACCCATACAAAGATTGTTTTTACCCGATTATTTTCTGGCTAAAAATTCGGAAGTTGTTTTTGTTTACAACGATAAAAACGGAGTGCAGCTTTCTCTGGTGTCTGACAGTGCGTCTTTCCCCGGAGTGGGCGTTAAAAATTTACAGTTGCAGGGTTTTCCCGAGGATAAAAATTTCAAGGTTCATGTGGCTGCAGCTTCGGTTTCGCCGGCCAATAAGATTCCTTTAAATAAATTTGATTTTTCTGCCGCTGCGCAAAATAACGGTGTGAATTTTATATGCGACTGGAACAATGATGCTGCTGTTAAAAACAATGCGCACATTGCGGGAAGCATTGCCGTTTCTTCCGCCGATAGTATTCTGCTGAATTTACACGACACTCATTTTTATCTGGATGATAAGCTATGGAGTATTAATTCCGATAACGAAATATTCTGGTCGAAAAACAAAGCAGAGATCACTAATTTATTACTCACCATGGAAGACAAAACCATGAAGGTTGCGGGTGTGATAGGTGAAAAAGACAGCGATGTTTTGGGTCTTTCTTTCAACGGACTTTCATTGGCGTTTTTAAATGTAATTCTTCCTTCTGTTGAAATTTCGGGCCATGTTACGGGCGATGTTAAGCTTTCGTCGGCTTTGAATAAACCTAAATTAAATTCGGATTTACTCGTGAAGGATTTACTGGTGAACAAACAAAAATTCGGAGAAACACAAATTTCTACCAACTATCTTCCTGATGAGGAAAAGGTAAATATCAATCTTAAAGTAAAACGCATTACCGAAGGAGAAGAAGGTTATCTGATGCAGCTTTCGGGTGATTATTTTCCGTTCAGGGAAAAAGAACAATTGCATTGTTCGGTGGATTTTAAAAATTTCAGAATCTCCTTGCTGCAACCTTATTTTGAAGGAATATTATCGAATATAGGAAAAGCTAAAGTTTACGGAACATTGGATATTACAGGGGAACTCAGCGCTCCGTTGGTGTTGGGTGAATTGCAGTTTCGCGATTTTACACCTACCGTTGATTACCTCAATGTGAGTTATGATTTAAATGATAAAGTTGTTTTTAAAGCCGATGGAATTTATTTTGAAAACTTTATGATGAAGGGCGCCGCACCTTATTATCATGCCGATAAAGAAGAAGGTGTGGGCTATATCAACGGTGTGATTATGCACAATCGTTTTAGAGACATGTTTTTCAATCTGGAAATAAAAACCAAAAAATTAATTGCTTTGCATACGAGTGTAACCGATAACTTAAATTACTACGGAAAGGCTTTTGTGAGCGGAACGGTAAACATTGGTGGATCAACTTCCAATGTGGTGATGTATGCAAATCTTAAAACCGAAAAATTTGAACGCGGCAGCATTGTAGAGTACACCAGTATTGAATTGCCGCTGGATCAGGCATCGGAATTGCCCTTGTATGATTTTGTTGAATTTGTGAAAGAAGGCGATACTACCCGCACAAGAAAAATGAAGATTGTAGAAGAGTTGGAAGTGCCGTGGCTCGATATGACTTTTGATTTTAAAATTACTCCCGACGCAAAAGTGAAAATGATTTTTGATTCGCGTGTGGGGGATGAAATTACGGCTCAGGGAAATGCCGATATGCAGTTTCAAATTACTTCCAACGGAAAATTTACGATGAACGGCACTTATGAAGTGGAGAAAGGAGAATATTTCTTTACTGTGAAAAATATTATCGCTAAGAAATTTTTGGTGAGTAGGGGTGGAACCATTACCTGGATGGGCAATCCGATGGAGGCTATTATTGATTTAAAAGCGATCTACAAAGTGCGCACCAAGGTGAGCAGCCTCATGGATCCGGGGAAATACAGTCTGGAACAAATTGATGCCATGAGCTCTACCGTTCCCGTAAATGTGGTGATGAATCTGAACGGTAATTTGTGGAATCCTACACCTACTTTGGATTTGGAGGTGAGCTCCAGTAATCCGCGTGCTCAGGAAATTGTAAACGATAATATTTTGGGAGAAAGTGAAAAAACAAAACAGGCCATTTCCTTGCTGATGCAGGGATCGTTTATTGTTCCCGACAATAGTAAAACTGCTGTGGCAGGGGCTTCGGTGTTGAACGCAGGCTTGTCGAATGCCAAACAGTTTTTAACCGGACAGGTGAATAATTATTTGTCGCAGATAACCGGTGAAGCTTTTAATGTGGGCTTTGATTACAACGGTGCGGCAGCCGATAGTTTATCGAACGTGTCGGTAACGGTAAATAAAAATTTCCTCAACGATAAAGTAGTGGTCAGCGGTACTTTTGATTTGGGTAAAGACGCGTCGGATATGGAGGTGCAATATAAATTATCGCAGGACATTACTTTAAAGGCTTTCCGTAAATCGCAGCAAAATCAAAAGGATCAGGACGGCTCTATTCCAACGCAGGGAGCGGGTGTGTTTTTCAGAAAAGAATTCGATTCCATTTCCGAATTGTGGAAAAAAAGTAAGTGATGCAAAATCCGGTTAAAGAATTAAGATCAGCTGTATTGAGAAGCGCAATTTTACCGCTTCTTTTTTTAGCAGTGTGCTGGATTGTTTTTGGATTGGAGATTTATTTTCACGAAAGTTTTTCGGAGTACGGCATTCAGCCACGATCATGGAAAGGCTTGAGAGGCGTTGTTTTTATGCCTTTTTTGCATGGTGATGTTCAGCATCTCCTCAACAATTCATTTGCGTTTTTAATGCTGGGAACGATGTTGTTTTTCTTTTACAGGGAAATTGCGCTTACCGTTTTTATGTGGGTGTTTTTCATGTCGGGAATATGGACGTGGAGTTTGGCGCGCAGTGGTGTGCACATAGGAGCGAGTGCAATTATTTACGGACTCTTTTCTTTTTTGGCGTTGAGTGGATTGATCCGCAGAAATAAAAATTTAATGGCCCTTACTTTTCTGGTGATTTTTGCGCATCAGGGAATGGTGTGGGGAGTTTTACCAACTCAACCCAATATTTCGTGGGAAGGACATTTGTCGGGACTTTTAGCAGGAATCGTTCTCGCAATTTATTTCCGCAAAGAAGGTCCGCAGCGGGAAGTTTTTCCGGTGGACGACGACGATACCCGCAATGAATTACGCTTTGGTAAATATTATTGGGATGAAAAAAAGAGGGAAGAAGAAGCACGAAAAAAAATGGAGCAGGAGATTATTTATCATTATAAGGAAGATAAATCCCCGGAGTGAATAGAGGAGTTTTGCATCGCAGTTCTTAAATATCAAAACGCTATCATTCCGCGACTGCGTTTTCTCCCGATGGAGAGATAAGGAAAATATTTTACTATTCGCACATTGTATTCGCCAACGGAAAACAAATGAATGTAACGTCGTTTTCTTTTGTAAGCAGCAGAATTACCTAAATCCCGTTGTTCAATATTTTGTTGAGCAGACTTTTTTTCGGAG
Organism: Flavobacteriales bacterium; assembly: GCA_023251095.1. Classification (GTDB taxonomy): domain Bacteria; phylum Bacteroidota; class Bacteroidia; order Flavobacteriales_C; genus JAHEZL01. The sequence goes on along the minus strand of JAHEZL010000011.1, from coordinate 52,265 downwards.
GAAAGCGAATCATTTTTGCTGCAGGATTTCACTGAAGTTTGTTCTGTTTTTGCGGCCTCTGAATTTTGTGCCGTTGCATCTGTAGTTTGCAGTACAAATAAAGTAGAGGCGAGGGCAAATGATTTTTTGAAAAAGTTGAATTCAATGGCCTGTTCGTCGTTTTCTATCTGATCGTAATTGAGTTGTCCGCAAAGTTTATCGTTTTCTTTTTTGAGTTGATGGATGTCAAATAAACTCATTTTTGTTAAATCAATCACTTCATGTTGGCATGCACCGCAAAATCTGCCATTGGTGGTTTTTTTCATCTTGCTCCATTTTTCATTGCAAGTGAACGACATTTTTATTTTAGAAGTGTGTTGCATCGCTGTTTCTAAAATAGAGGAAATTATTTGATAAGTCAATTTAATCAGAACACTATTGCCCCTCTACGTCATTGCGAAATTTTTGTACCCAAAAATGAAGCAACCTCATCATCCTTTTTTTAGTTACTTATACTTAATGAGTTTGCTTCATTTTTGAGTACAAAAATTTCGCAATGACGTATTAGAACAATGGCGCATGATTTTCACAACCCATCAAAATCAATGTGAAAATGATCATCATGAATGTTATTGATTTGCGGAGTCAGAGCCTGCACCACATAAATCCCTTTTGCCTTTAATTTCTTCCCGAAAGTGGTGGCATACAATTCATCTTTCAACTCAATTTTTATGATTACTTTTTTTACATGCAAACCATTTTTCCGGGCTTGTTCATCCAGCAATAAAATATGTTGAGCTACTAAATTAAAATCTATGGAAACAGTAGTGTCTTTAATGTATTGGCCCTTGTCGTTGAAGGTCAGTAAATAATGATCAGGGCCTTTGTCGTCCAGCTCATAATAAGCTTTTCCGTTTTGAAGAAGAGGCATCATAAAATCAATGCTTAAACCATTTTGATGGGTGTGGTGCGGCCATAGTTTTCCACCTTTTTTATTGGAGCATTCCATGAGTCCGAAAATTCTTCCCGGATGCAATTTTGCTAGTTTGGAATAAGTAGCGAGTACCGAAGTTTTTACTTTTGAATGTACGCAGGCCCTTCCGCTCAAATAGCTGGTTTCACTAAAGTAGGTAAAATTGTCGCCGTGAAAGGGCATCATCTTTCCATTGATTAACGCGCCTTTCGAGTAAGTTCCTGTGGATTGACTGGGAAGGGAATCGCCTTTGTTTTTTTCGTAGTATGTATCTACCGTTGAGTACTTTTTTTCTGTTTGTGCATTGCAGCCGCAGCAGAATGCGCTGATTAATCCAAGCATTAAGAATTTCTCCATAAATAAGTTTTTAAGGGAACACCGATGAATGCAGGAAGTAACAGCTCTTAACTTTTTTTGGGAAATCATATTTCTTGTAGAGACGAAAGATTTTCCGTCTCAGAGATAGAAGTGCATTATTGAAGACGCAAAATTTTGCGTCTCTACAAGAGGGATTTACGCTCTCCCCAAAGTGATCAAAGTGATTTCAGGAGAAATACCCACTCTGCCGGGATAACCAACAAAGCCTAAGCCGCGGTTGACATAAATTTGCTGCTCACCTTTTTCGTACAAACCGGCCCATTGGTCATAGCGCCATTGCACCGGACTGAAACGGAAAAACTTGGTTTCAATTCCGAATTGCATGCCGTGTGTGTGGCCGGCAAAAGCAACGTCAATCTCGGGATGATACTTTCGTACCTGTGCGTCCCAATGCGAAGGATCGTGAGAGAGCAAAAGTTTAACGGTGTCTTTGTCAACACCGGCCATCGCTTTTTTCATGTCGCCATATTTTGCAAAGCGACCTTCGCCCCAGTTTTCAATGCCTATGATGGAAATTTTTTCATCGCCGATTTTAAATTCTCTGCTTTCATTCAGCAACAAATCCCAACCTGCTTCGCGGTGAATTTTTTGAATCAATTCTTTGTTGTGGGCTTTTTTCTCGTGGTAGTCGGGCATTCCTTCATGGTACACATAATCGCCGTAATCGTGATTTCCCAAGATAGAATACACTCCGTATTTCGCTTTTAATTTTTTGAGCGCTTCCTGATGCGGCAGCGCTTCTTCACTGATGTCGTTCACCAAATCGCCTGTAAAAAAAATAAGATCGGGATTGAGCTCGGCCACCATTTTAAAGGCTTCTTCCAAAGGTTCGGAGTTTAAAAAACTACCTACATGCATATCGGAAATCTGCACAATTTTTAATCCTTCAAAGTTTTTAGGCAGATTTTTTAATTTCAATGAAACAGTGTGAATGGTGTAGTTGTAGCCGCCTTTTACGATGCCGTAAACAAAAGTAGAGAACATTAAGCCCACGGTTCCCAGTGCGCCCAATTGCAGGAATTTTTTACGCGGTATTCCATTTTCAATAGAAGTATTGTTGGAAGTTATTTTGGCCGTCACAAATTTAAATAAGCGGCGCAAATCATCGATCAATATCCATACACAGCCGAGTAATTTACATACATACAAACAAAAAATACTGCCGAACACCTGAATCTTCAGGAACTTTGGAATTTGTGCTCCTGTGAAATAAGAGTAAGTATTGAACAACACAAAGCTCAAAGTAAGGATACTTACAATGAGATAAACGATTTTCCATTTTCGGGAAAGCCTTGATTTTATTCCGAAGTAGAAATAAATATCGGCCAATATCATTACAGATGCTACAATAAAGAAGAAGCCTACGAATTTACTGTGATTCATTTTTCAATTTTGCCAAAGATATTTCTTTTTTAGAAGTATGGAGGGTTAGAGGAATAGATTTACTTTATTTAACGATTATCGTACCTTCGCGCCATGATTTATTTAAGTGTTGAAAATTTAGGGAAGGCCTTTGCCGATAAAGTTTTATTTGAAGGGCTGGCTTTCGGAATAGAAAAAGGCGATAAGGTTTCCCTCGTTGCAAAAAACGGTGCGGGAAAAAGTACGCTGTTTAAAATGCTGATGGGGACTGTGTTACCCGACGAAGGCAAGGTTGTTTTTCGCGATGAAATTAAAGTGGGCTGGCTGGAGCAGGATCCTCATTTTGAAGAGGGACAAACCATTGAAGAATATATTTACTCTTCCAACAATCCGCGAATTTCCCTGATTAAAAAGTACCAGGCCATGTTGGATTCGGGCAATACCGACGATGAGGAGATGGAGAAAGTACTGACTCAAATTGATAAGCTCAATGCCTGGGACATTGAAAATAAAATTCAGGAGGTATTGTCGAGTTTGAACCTGAACTTCCCCGCACAAAAAACTTCGGTGATGTCGGGAGGACAAAAACGCCGGCTCGCGCTCGCCAAAGTATTGATTGAACAACCCGAACTGCTCTTGCTGGATGAACCTACCAATCACCTCGATCTGGATATGGTGGAATGGCTGGAAAAGTTTTTAGGATCTTCTGATATCACCATGCTGGTGATTACCCACGACCGTTACTTTTTGGATAACGTGTGTAAAAAAATCATTGAAATTGATCAGGGCACTTTATATACCTATTACGGAAATTACGAGTACTATCTGGAGAAAAGAGCTGAGCGCATGCACAATTCAAAGGTAGTTGCCGACAAAGCAAAAAATACCTTGCGTAAGGAAGTGGATTGGTTAGGAAAAACGCCCAAGGCCCGCACCACTAAGGCGAAATACAGAATTGATGCGGTGGAGGAAATACGTGAAGTGGCGAGTTCTTTCAAAGCTGAAAAACAGGTAGAGATTGAAGCGAGTAATATGTCGCGACTGGGAAATAAAATTCTGGAATTGCACAATGTCACTAAATCCTATGGCGACAAAGTGATTTTAAAACCCTTCACTTATGTTTTCAAAAAAGGGGAAAAGGTAGGCATCATCGGTAAAAACGGAACGGGAAAAACTACCATACTCAATATTATCAAGGGAATTGAAGAGGTTACTTCAGGAAGGGTGGAAACGGGGCATACCGTAGTGATTGGTTACTATTCCCAGCAACTGGAAAAATACAAACCCGGCAAAAGGGTGATTGATGTGTTGAGAGATTATTCGGAAGTGGTGCAAATGGCGGGTGGAAGAACTATGTCGATTAACCAGTTGTTGTTGCAGTTTCAGTTTGATCTGAAAAAACAAACCAATCTCGTGGAAAGCTTAAGCGGTGGTGAACGCAAGCGTTTGCAACTACTGACGGTGATGATACAAAATCCTAATTTTTTGATTTTGGATGAGCCTACCAACGATTTGGATTTATCCACTCTGGCGGCTATTGAGCAGTATTTGCAAATTTTTGAAGGTTGTGTTATTGTGGTTTCTCACGATAGATATTTCTTAGATAATGTAGTGGATCATCTCCTGGTATTTAAAGGAGACGGCGAGATTCAGGATTTTCCCGGAAATTATTCTCAGTGGCGCGAAAGCAAAAGTATAAAAGACCTCTCCGCCCGAAAAGATTATGAAATAGAGAAAAAAGAAAAAGTGCAAAAAGCCGCAGAATCGCCTGAAGGAAAAAAGAAACTCACTTATAAGGAGAAGCTGGAGCTGGAAAGTTTAGAAAAAGAAATTGCGGGACTGGAAGCGCGACAAGCGGAAATTGCCAATGAGTTGGGATCGGGAACAATGACGGGAGAACAAATTAATCTCTCTTCTATAGAGCTGGCGAATATTGCTGCTGCGGTAAGTACAAAATCAGTGAGATGGCTGGAGTTGTCGGAGAAGGAGGGGTAAAAATCCCTCTTGCCATCACACAGAATTCCCTCGCACTCTCCCTTTTTTCAAAGGGAGAAGTTGCGCTACTCATCCATTTTCAATGATGGTTTTCAGGAAATGCCAGCTAACTAACTTCCTCCTTTGAAAAAGGAGGAGTGCGTTGATGGTGCGAGGGGAAGGAGGATTTCTTGAATATGATTATAGATATCTTTATTACCTTCGCTTTATGCTTGCCCAATACAAAAAAATATATCTCCTCGCTGCCATCCTCTTTGCAGTAACAGCCTATTTCTCCGCAGGATTTTTTCAATTTGATGAGCATACGCAAGTAATGGAATTTGCGGGCTGGAAGCTGGGCTTAACTCAGGAGAAAGATCTTTCGTGGGAGTTTGCGGCACAAATGCGACCGGCCATTCAGCCTTTTATGTTGTATGTAGCGCACAAGGTTTTCGGATTGGTTGCTATGGACAGTCCCTTTGCAATGGCTTTTGTTTTGCGCTTGTTTTCAGCAGCCCTGTCGTTTTTAAGTATTCATCTTTTAATTAAAGCTTTCATTGATAAAATTCAGGGCGAAAAATTAAAAATGACTTTCGTGCTCTTGTCGTTTTTCCTTTGGTTTGCAGTGTTTAACAGCGTACGCTTTTCATCGGAAAACATTGCAGGACGATTGTTTGTGATCGCTTTCGCGCTCTTTGTGATCTGGAAAGATTTAAATCGAAAACAGTATTTCATTCTGGGATTGATTCTTGGCTTGTCTTTTCTTTTCCGTTATCAAAATGCATTTTTATTTGTTGGTTTTGTGCCTTGGCTGTTCTTCATCAACAAAAGCAAAATCGGCGATATTGTTTTATTGGCTTCAGGAATTTTATTGTTGTTTGGTGTTGGGATCGTCATTGATAAATGGTTTTATGGAGAATGGGTGCTGAGCACCTGGAATTATTTCGACGAAAATATTTTGAAGGAAAAAATGGACGGCTTCGGATTGTCGCCCTGGTATTATTATTTCGTTCAGATTTTTAACAAAGGAATTCCTCCTTTCAGTCTGCTCTTCATTGTTCCCTTTTTGTTATTGCTGATTTATCGTTGGAAAAATCCTTTGGTGTGGATCATCCTTCCTTTTTTACTCATTCATTTTTACATCGGTCATAAGGAATTGCGCTTCCTGTTTCCGGTTTTAGGCTTCCTTCCTTTACTGGCTGTTGAGGCCGGAGAAATCATTAATGAAAAATGGCAGGGCATACTTCAAAAGAAATGGTTTAAAGTGTTTGTGCTTTTGTTTTGGGTGCAAAATGGCATCTTCCTTTGCTTTGTTGCTTTTAAAGCCGCCGATTCGCAGGTAACGCTTTACGAAAAGGTGTATGATAACTATTCTCAGCCAACGGTGATGTATTACATTAGCAACAATCCTTATTCTCGGGCGAGGGATGTGTTTTATTACAAAAGAGAAAATTTAAGGGTTCAGAAAATTGCTTCATTCGATGAACTTCGTTTGCCGAAAGATACCATCGTTCTTTTTGCAACCGATAATAAAGAGGAGGAAGCTTTGGTAAAACAAAACAATGAAATAGTATACAATTCCTTACCCGAATGGCTGAAGAGTTTTAATGCTTTTCATTGGGTGGATCGCACCCATTTCTGGAGGGTTTATGAGATAAAGAATTTGCCCTCTCCCGACAAAAAATAAAAGGTCAGTTTATTCCACGGACAAAACACTGACATTGCAATAAAAACCATTGTCCTGGCGCTGTCCGGTTGTATCTTCAAGTTATCCAAGGGGACTAACTTATGAAGAAAACTTACTACTTATTCCTGTTCATTCTGATGGCAAATTCCGTGTTCGGGCAAACCGGAATTGTGCCTGCGGATGACGCGCCGATCAAACTCGATTGCCCGCAATTTCCTTTATATGATTCATGGGACAAAAACTGTTTAATAAAAACGGCTGAGCCTTATGGTGAAATCCGTTTGCCTCAGGCCGGGGTAGATGGTTTGAATTTAGAGAGTCCGATGTGGTTGGTTTTGCCTAACAACAAACCGGGATGGGCGCTCGGTATCGCTCACGCCTGGAATTTGCATCGTAATTATATAGGTAAAATCAATTATCCTAAGATTTCTTATTACTTAGGTATCCTCGGTATAGAAACAGGTTTGGCCTGTACTTGTTCGGCTCAGTTTGATACTGCATCCTGGCCCTGGACTTCCCAACGATTCGACAACTGGGACACCAAATGTAAATTCTCCAATCCCCATGAAGGTTGTTTCCAAATGGAGGAATACAACGCCTGGGGACAGCTCAATCAGATTTTGCCTTACCGTTTTCCTTGTAACGGGTTTAATGCCAATATTCCGGCTCACCGTTTTGAAACACAGGCTATTGCATTAACTTATAGAAATGTGTACAATCACATGACATTGGAATATTCATGGAATACGCGTTTATGGGAAATCATTGAAAATCCGGCCTGTGATCCCTATGCCTATGAAAAACTGTTGGCAGTGGGCTGGAACAGCTGGATAGGTGGGATTTATCAAAACATTGCGGGCTTGTATGATCCTAAAGTGAATTTTTACACCGGAAGGGCTGTTGCTGCTACCTGGAACTGTTGGGATTTAGCCGGAACAGTGGGCTTTTATCCTGATGTATTGGGTTGGAACATGTCGGTACTCGAGGGAAATACTTCCTATTGCCAATATCAATATCCTGTGTTGAGTGAGCAAAACAATAAGCCTGCGGGAACTCAAAACCATAAAAAACTGGCCGATTTCGATTGTCTTTATCAATGGTCGGATGTATCGGCTTATATCGATACTGTTTGTAATTTTTATTGGGAATATAGTCTGGCGGTTGATCCCGTGAAAAATGCTGCGGTTAAAAAAAGAGTGAAAGCGGTGTTTGATCAGTTAGGTGGCGGAGGTACTGTTAACTTTAAAAGAATGGGACCGGTGGTGGATGAAATCATTTTGGCTTTCCCTAAAGAAGTTCCTTTGATGGGTTCTTTGCATGATGATGCAACACCAAATGGTTATAGAGGAAACTGGTTTTCGCGTTGTCCGGGAAATTATGCTCCGGCTTCTCACATTGAAAACAGAAATTTGAAAAAAGATACGATTTGTATCGGTCAGACTTTAGTAGCTGCTGCCGTAATTGATGGGGGTGAGGGTCCGAATTTAGGATATAAATGGTCGGTTAATGGAGTGGTTCAAGCCGGAAAAACCGATAGTTTATTTAATTTCTCATCGAATACGGTTGGTGATTATATGATTAACCTCAATGTTTGTAATCCGAAAGAAGGCGGTTGTGCTGATGCGAATTGTTTTATGAGAATTCATGTTTCAAATTGTAAGGTTTGTAACTTACTCGCTACGTCAACTTCGGTGAATACGCCTTGTCAGAACAGTCCGAAAGGCATCATCAATTTAAATGTTAACGGTGCTGCCAATTATACTGTTGCCTATGACGGACCGTCTAAAGGAACCATCAATGGTAGCGGAGCAACGGTATCTATCACAGGTTTGGTGGATGGCGTTTACAATATCACCATCACGGATAAAACCGATCCGACCTGTAAATTCCTTTTGTCGCAGGAAGTGAAATATGATGTGCCGATGAACAATAAACTCACTGCATCTATTCAAACTTTGCACGAATGCGATGCCAAGTTAAAAGCCGTAGTAGAACAAACCAATTGTCATTGCGATTACACTGTGAACATGGAGGAAATTTCTCCTGATCGCTGGGAGCGTTATGTGTTTTTCGACATCATTCCATCTACCGGCGGTTACGAAACTTTCCGTGGAAATGTGTTTCAAAATACCAATACAGTAGTGAGTAAAAAATTCTCTTTGTGTACCGGTGATAAATTGAAAGTGGAAGGACATATTTTACCTGCTTCTGGTTCTTGTGATCCGCACCGTACCGATGCAGTAAACCGACAAGCCAGCAGATATCAGGTGTGGTTGGTAGGGCCTGATGGTCAAGAAATTCGCAGAGATACAATTAAAGCCGGAGCCATCAAACAGCTGGTTGATTATTTTGTTTTTGAATACACTGCAAATTGTCCCTTCACGCCCGATCCTTATACTTATTTGTGGACACCCGGGAATATGACAGGAACACCTGTAAATGTTACCGAATCAAAATTCGTTGATAAAATTTATACTGTTGTTGCCACCAACACGCTGCATCCTTTGTGTACTTTGAAAGATACGGTTTTGGTGCCTTTCAAATGTCATGTGGATTGTGTAAAACCCGATTCCAGCGTGATCACTCCGGGGTCTCTTTCTTTGTGTAAAGACAGTGTTTTTACTTTCAAAGGAAATCACATCAAGGGCTATGAATACAGATGGTATAAAGATGGTGTTTTGAAAAAATCAGGATTGGAAGAATACGATTTTGTGAACACCGGAAAAGGGAATTATCAGTTGGTGATTACCGATACGGTGAGTCCGAACGACTCTTTATGCATGGCGATTTCGGATACCGTGAAATATAAAGTGAACACTCCGCCGACCTTATCGGTACTGGGAAATAAAACAATTTGCGAAGGAGATTCTTTGTCGCTTACTTTTAAATTAACAGGATCTCCCGCGTTTTCAGTAAATGTGGAAAAAGGATCAAACACAACAAATTATACAACGGCTAATGATAGTATAACGGGAGTGAAATTTAAAACCGCAGGCACTTATCAGATTAAAGTGACAGATAAAAACGGATGTACTTTCTCTGATACTTTAAAAGTAAATTTAAATGCGGTGGAGCAGGTTAAATTACCTGCAGATACAAGTATTTGCAAAGGTCAGACTTACAGCATTTCAGTACAGGATGATTACTCTTTTTACTCCTGGAGCACCGGGAAATGGGGTGCGAAAGTAGATAGCATTGTTTGGGATGGAAGTCCGAAAATCACAATCAATGTAACAGATGCGCAAGGTTGTAAAAGTTCTGATTCCATGTTGGTCAATACCATAATACCTGTTAAACCTGATTTAGGAAAGGATACAGCTTTGTGTGGTGCATCCATGACGCTTTCTGTGGCTGCTACTTTTAAAAATTATGTTTGGAGCACGGGTGTTTCGGGAACAAATAAAAATTCACTTTTAGTGACTTCTGCTAATGATTACAGCGTTACTACCATCGATCAAAACTCTTGTTCGGCTGCCGATACAGTGAAAGTTTCTATTTATTCGGCGCCAAATATTTCGGGCTTACTGAAAGATAAAACAGTGTGTGAAGGTTTGGATGTTCAGTTCAATGAATTGAAAACTTTCAATGATGGAAACGGACCTTATCAATATGTGTGGCAGGATGCATCCACTGCTGATGCTTTTGCAATAGCTGCTGTTTCTGCTAACGATGCTTTTATTGTAGGCGGAGGAAAAGTGTACGTTGTCCTGAAAAACAAATATGGCTGCGTGGCTTATGATACAGCTGTTGTAGCGGTGAGCAATTCATTGTCGGTAAATATTAAAAGTTCAGATACCGACAAAGAATTGTGTGCCGGAGATTCGTTAATTCTTTCTGAACCTAATTTTAAAAAGAGCAATGGTTATACTTTTTCATGGCAGAGCGGAGCGGGAAGCAATGAAACTTATTCGGTAAAAACAGCTGGAAAATATACTTTGGATATTGAAAAAAACGGGTGTAAAGGTTCGGCGGATATCGACATTAAAGTGAACCAACTCCCTGTCATTACTATTGCTCCCAATTATAGAATTTGCACCAGCGACAGTGTTGCGATTACTGCCAGTGTTGGAAATGGCGTGAATGTACTTTGGCAAAACGGAAAAACAAGCAGCGCTATTTTTGTGAAAACGGCCGGAAAATATTTGGTGACAGCTACCAATAGCACAACACAATGTAAAAGCAAGGACAGTACTTTATTAATTGTTTCTCCCATTCCTGCTTTCGATTTTGCCAACGATTCACTGATTGCCTGTTCAGGAACAACAATGAATTTATTGCCTTCTATTTTATTAACGGGAATGGATTACAAATGGAATACCGGTGCAACAAGTCAAAATTTAACTATAAATACCGCTGGATCTTATTGGTTGAAAATGACCGATCCCACAACTTTGTGTTCTCATGCAGATACCGTTAATGTTGCCTATACAGAGGTTCCTGTTGTGAACTTAGGAAAAGACACAACGGTTTGTGAAGCGGGATTGGATTTAAATGCGGGTTATGCCAATAAATCAAATGTGACTTATTTATGGTCGACTGCTCAAACCAGCAGAAGTATTTACGTTACCGACGAAGGAACTTATTTCGTGAAAGTTTCCATCGGTTCCTGTTCGGCTTCCGACACCATTGAAGTAAAAGTGGAAAGCACTCCTGTGTCAACACTTAAAAATAGTGATTTGGGTGAGATTGCGCCGTGTTTTGAGTTGGAAAGAAATCATGTGCTAAGAGCCAACGACGATCCGAATTTAATTTACACTTGGTTTATCAACGGAGAGCTGAACAAGGAGAAATCAAATTCTATTGGTGTTTTAAGAGAAGGCAGATATGAGGTGTTTATCAGCAACGGAGTTTGTCCGATGGTAAAAGATGAAATCAAAATAAAAGAATATTGTCCTACTAATTTTTATGTTCCCAATGCTTTGATTATTGGCAAAGGCGGGCCGAATGGTTCCTTGAAAGTATATGGTAATGTGCCTTCCAATCAATACAGCATGATGATATTTAACCGTTGGGGCGAGTTGATTTTTGAAAGTTATAATCCTGATGATGTTTGGGATGGAACGTTTAAAGGTCGTCCTGTTCAGGTGGATGTGTATGTTTGGAAAATCAGTTATATGGAAAATAAAGTGAATGGCAATCAGTTGCTCACCACTAAAATCGGACATGTGACGGTGTTGGGAGGGGAGTGATAGTATTATTTTTTTCTTCTAAATACTTTTCCAAAAGGCTGAAAAATAATTTTCACCAAACTCCTGTGTTCTTTACTTTCTTCCACACCGAATTTGATGTCTTCTTTTTCTTTGGTGATGTAAAGCGTTTTGAAAAGCCAGTCCCATATGGCCAGTTCCGATCCCATGTTTTTATTGAAGTGTTTGGGATCGTTGCTGTGGTGAATGATGTGTTGTGCCGGACTGATGAAAATTCTTTCCACATATTTTCCAAACGACAACCAAACATGTGAATGGCGAAGGTTTGCGCCCAGCAAATTAAAAACAAAAGTGCCCACATGAACTCCCCAAACTACATAAGGTGTGATGGAATAAGGATAAATCCACAAAAATACGCCCGAAACCAATCCGCCAATAAATACCGACCGCAATTGAAACAACATGCTCTCCACCGGATGAACTCTGTATAAGGTAATAGGAGTAAGTACTTCCGCCGAATGATGCACTTTATGAAATTCCCACAAAAAAGAAATTTTGTGCAACAGAAAGTGCAGCACATATCTGCTGAAATCGCTGATGATGAAATAAGCTACAGCATAATATACTATCGCTTCCGTATCCGAAATTTGTATGCCGGATTCCCCAAACCAATCATTCATCCATTGCTGTATAAGGTAAGCCAGTAAAATGGAATTGATTAAAAAAGGAAGGAAGAATACCACGTTGATGACGTGATTAATGATCAAAAGCAAAATATCATTCAGCGATGAAATATGAATCAGCCTCTTATATGGAAAAACATAGGTTAGCAAACCTTTAAAGCTTTTGTTATAAGTTAAAAACAAAAGTGCCGCAATAATGGCGCTGCTGATGAGGTAAGGGTAATAAATCCGCTCATCGGGTTGCGAAAAATAAAGGAGGGCATGTTGTATGGGTTTCAGGATCTTTTCCATTGATTCAAAGCTATTTAGATTTCTTCAACAAAAGAACCCCTCATCTCATTATACCACTTTTTAGGTATTGTACCCCCAACGTTTCGGAGATACATTTGTGTCGTACTTAAAATATAGTGTTATGACTTTTACGGAAAAACAAAACGGACCATCTTGCATCCTCCTTCAGATTATGCAGGCCTGTGATTCCAAAAAGAAAGATTGCTGTAAAAAGTACAAAAAAGGGAAAGCCTGTAAAAAGTGTCCGAAACACTAATCAAGACTTTCCCATCACTATTTAATCGAACCTTAAAATTAAAAAACAATGCGTCAATTTACAACAACAAAATGGCTGGGTTTATCAGCAACAGGAATTTTATCGGCAGCTTTACTTTTCACCTCTTGTAAAAAAGATCCTAAGATTCCTGCAGACGACGATTCATATGAAGTTCCTGCGACTTATTCTTTTCTAAGATCTGATTCTTCTTCTGTTAATTTAGAGGAACAAAGCGACTTAATTAATCAATTGGTAGAATTAAATACTAAAATGAAAACTGGTGATGCCGGACAAGCACTGAGCACGCAAGTTCTGAAGGATATGTATGCCAATACGGATGGAAATGGCGCCGGAAATTTCTCCTTCACCTCTGAGCATCAATTGAAGGAAAACACTTTCTTTTTAGATCAATCAATTTTTGAATCTCTTTATGATAAGGCTGCCCTAGCTAGCGATAGTGGGGCTGTTGGTGCTTTAGCTTCCAGTGGAAAAGCTGGTTTAATTAAAAGGAGCAATAACGCAACAATTTTGGTGGACGAGAATGGTGTTGAGTTTACCCAGTTGAATCAAAAGGGGCTGATGGGTGCAGTGATATTATATCAATTATATAATTCTTACTTGGCGGATGAATTGGATGATGCTGTGGATAATTCTGCTATCATTAGCGGTAAAAATTATACTTTGTTAGAACATCATGCAGATGAGGCTTTTGGTTATTTTGGTGCACCTGCCGATTTTAAATCCAATTACACCGGAACAGGAACTCTTCGTTACTGGGCAAGTTATAGCAACGAGTTAGATGCCTCATTAGGAAGCAATGATAAAATTATGAATGCTTTCAAAAAAATGAGAGCTGCGATTACTAATAAAGACAACAAAACCAAAAATGAACAACGCGACATACTTTATTTAGAGTTGGAAAAACTCACTGCAGCCTGTGTAATTCATTATGCCAATGAAGTTTTAATTGAAACTAATCAAGGAAATAGATTGCACGAATTGTCAGAAATGCTAGGTTTTATAAAAGCTTTGCAATACAATATCCCATCAAAACGAAAAGTGACTTTGATAGAAGTGGAGGATTTGATCAAAAATAAATTGGGCGAAAATCTGTGGAATGTTACTAACCAAGGGTTAAACGATATCAAAGATTTTTTAGCTGCGCGTTATGGCTTTGAATCTATTAAAGCAACTTTGTAATGATGAAGCATTTGAAACTATTTATAGCATCGGTATGTGGATTTTCTCTATTTCTTTATGCCTGTGTCCCAAAGTCAAAAGTTGAAGAAAAGAATTTTGATTTAAAGGGAATGCTTGAAAATGTAGGGAAGAACATCATTTTGCCTTCCTATAACGAATTGCAAGTTAACGTGAATGCATTGAGTGTTTCCGTTGATAGTTTTATTGCAAATATAAATCAAGAAAATCTTGTTGAAGTTAGAGCAAAGTATAGGGCAGCATATATTTCATGGCAGAAATGCGATGTTTTTGAATTTGGTCCGGCAGAAGGGCTTGCGCTGCGAGCTAATTTAAATGTTTATCCGGTTAACACTTCTAAAATAGAAAGCAATATTAGTGCAGGTAATTTTAACTTGGATCAATTAATTAATTCCGACACAAAGGGTTTTCCTGCCATAGATTATTTGTTGTTCGGAGAAAACGTAAGTGATTCGGCGTTGTTGGTTTTATACTCGTCGGGAATAAATAACACAAATCGCAAAAATTATTTACTTGCATTAACATTGGCTATTAAAGGCAAGGTAGATGAAGTGGTAAGTAGCTGGAATTCGTATTATCCAAATTTTGTGGCAAATACAAGTTACAGTGTTGGAGGGTCTTTAAGTATGCTGATCAATGCCATGAATAAATATTTTGAGCGTTATGTTAGGGATGGTAAAATAGGTATTCCAGTAGGAGTAAAATCTTTAGGTATTCCTTTGCCTAAACAAGTAGAAGCGTATTATAGTGGGTATTCAGTGGATATGCTTGTTGCAAGTGTTACAGCTTTTCAAAATTTGTATTTAGGCAAATATGGCTCAGTGAACGGTTTGGGTTTGGATGATCATCTTGTTGCTTTTGATGGTGTTGCCATTGATCAGGATATGCAAAGTAAATTGGCTGATGCATTGTTGGCCTGTTCGGCACTTAATGGTGCCTTGTCGCAAACTATCATTAATAATCAGTCTTCAGTAGAAGCTGTTTATTCAAAGTTGCAAAAAGTAGTTCTTCCTTTGAAAGTGGATATGCCTTCCAAACTGGGAGTGCTAATTTCTTATCAGGACAATGATGGCGATTGATGAATAAGTTTTTGCTTCATAGTATCCGTCTTGCAGTTTTACTTTTGTTACCTCTTTCTGCATTTTCTTTTTCTATTTCGGGAAAGGTGATTTCTGCTGAAGATTCAACCCATGTAGAGCATGTTCGTGTTGTTGTTGAAGAGTTGAATCTTTTTGTGTTCACTGATAAAAAAGGTGAATTTTATTTTGAAAATATTCCTGCTGGAAATTACACTGTGGCACTTTTTTATGAGGAAAGAGAAGTGCAAAATGCAAAAGTAACAGTGAGTAATAATGACATTTGGCTGAATTTTAAATTTTCAAAATCCATTGTTAAAACTGCGCCCATCGTTATTGAAAAATCAAAAAACTTTAATGTAGGAAAATTGAATTCGGTAGAAGGAACTTCTATTTACGAAGGAAAAAAATCGGAGGTGATTGATGTGAATGCCACGCCGGGCAATAAATCTACTAACAATGCCCGTGAAATTTACGGCAAAATCAGCGGATTAAATATCTGGGAAAGTGATGGCGCGGGTATTCAGCTGAGCATTGGCGGAAGAGGTTTAAATCCCAATCGTGTTTCAAATTTCAATACGCGCCAGAATGGTTATGACATCAGTGCCGATGCTTTGGGTTATCCCGAAAGCTATTACAGTCCGCCTTCAGAGGCCATCGACAAAATTGAAATTGTGCGTGGCGCCGCATCTTTACAATACGGAACGCAGTTTGGCGGCTTCCTTAATTTTAATCTGAAGAAAGGTCCGGAAAACAAAAAGTTCGAGTTAACCACCCGTCAAACCATGGGTTCATGGGGCTTCATCAATTCATTCAACAGCATTGGCGGTACCGTTGGGAAATTGACTTACTATGCTTACGCACAAAGAAAGCAGGGAAATGGCTGGAGACCTAACGCCGATTTTTATGTGAATTCGGGCTATGCTTCCCTACAATATAAATTCTCTGCTAAGTTTAAAATCGGATTGGAATATACCCTTATGCAATATCTGGCGCATCAGCCGGGAGGATTGACAGATGGAATGTTTAAACAAGATCCGCAACAATCTATTCGTGTGCGAAACTGGTTCAATGTCAACTGGAACCTAATGGCTTTCACTCTCGATTATGAGTTCAGTGAAAAAACAAGATTGAATGTGAGAACTTTCGGACTCGTTGCGTCGCGTGATGCTTTGGGAACACTCAATCAGATCAATCGCGCCGATGACGGTAAAGAAAGAAATCTGCTGAGCGATCAATACAAAAACTTCGGAAGTGAAATCCGTTTGCTGCATTATTATTCACTGCTGAAAATTCCTTCTGTGTTTTTAATCGGTGGAAGATATTATCAAGGCTATACCGATAGAAAGCAAGGCTTAGCGGATAGTACGAATCAGCCGCATTTTTCATTTTTAAATGGTGCCAATCCCGAATATTCAGCTTATACTTTTCCTAGCAGAAACATTTCTGTGTTCAGTGAAAATATTTTTAAACTTACTAAAAACTTAAGCATTACACCGGGCCTTCGTTTTGAATACATTGACACCCGTTCAAGCGGCTATTACAATGTTGAAAATAAAAATTTAGCCGGACAGGTAATTTTCAAACAGCAGTATCAGGACAACAGGGTGAGTCAGCGTTCATTTGTTTTGGCAGGTGTGGGTTTGAGCTGGCATCCATCAAAAGCTACTGAGTTGTATTCTAACTTTTCACAAAATTATCGTTCCATTAATTTCAATGACATGCGTGTGGTGAATCCTAATTTTCAGGTGGATCCTAATTTAAAAGATGAAACCGGATTCACCTATGATTTGGGCTACAGAGGAACGTATAAAAACTTTTTGTACTTCGATGCAACCTTCTTTTACTTAGGCTACAACAACCGTATCGGTTCGGTTCTGAAAACCGATACCGTTAATTCTACCGTTTATTTATTGCGCACCAATGTTTCTGATTCTAAAACCTATGGCTTTGAAACCTTGATTGAAGTGGATTTTTACAAGTGGCTCATCAAAGGAAATAAAGACATGAAGATTTCTGTTTTCAGTAATTTTTCATGGATGAATGCGGTTTACAACGGAAGTAAAGAAAAAGCGTTTGAAGGCAAGCAAGTGGAGCTGGTTCCTCCGATATTGTTTAAGTCGGGAGTGAAATACAAATACAAAAAGTTTGGTGCGTCTTATCAATACTCTTACACTGCTCAGCAATTTACAGATGCTACCAATTCAACTTTTACAGCCAATGCCGTGAACGGATTGATTCCGGCTTATAATGTAATGGATTTCAGCTTGTCGTACACTTACAGGAAATTAACGCTGGAAGGAAGTATCAATAATTTATTGGACAATCGTTATTTCACCAGAAGAGCAGAGGCTTATCCGGGTCCGGGAATCATTCCTTCCGATGCCAGAAGTTTTTATGTGACGTTGCAGGTGAAGTTGTAAGAAAATCCTCCTTCCCCTCGCGCAATCAACGCACTCCTCCTTTTTCAAAGGAGGAAGTTAGTTAGCCGGCATTTCCTGAAGTAATTTGTGAAAATGGATGAGTACTGCACTTCTCCCTTTGAAAAAAGGGAGAGTGCGAGGGAATTCTGTGTGATGGCAAGAGGGATTTTCTGTAATAAATTAATCCGCTTTAGCCGCTAACCATCTCTCTGCATCCAACGCAGCCATACAGCCCGTTCCCGCAGCAGTAACCGCCTGACGGTATTTGTGATCCTGTACATCGCCCGCAGCAAATACGCCTTCAATGTTGGTGTGGGTGCTATCCGGTTTGGTAATTAAATAACCATTTTCATCCATTTCCAGCTGCCCCTTGAAAATATCAGTGTTTGGTTTGTGACCGATAGCCACAAAGAATCCTGTTACTTCAATGGTTTTTTCTTCGCCCGTTACATTGTTTTTTACTTTCACGCCTTCCACAGTTTGTTGTCCTAAAACTTCCACTGTTTCTGTGCTGAAATGTATTTCAATATTCGGCGTATTTTTTACGCGGTGCTGCATTGCTTTTGAAGCACGGAATTCTTCTTTTCTTACCAGCATAATTACTTTCTTGCAAATTTTAGCAAGGTAAGATGCTTCTTCACAAGCGGTATCTCCTGCACCAACAATGGCTACTACCTGGTTGCGGTAAAAAAATCCGTCGCATACCGCGCAGGCAGAAACTCCGCCGCTTTTCAATCTTTCTTCTGATTCTAAACCCAGCCATTTTGCAGTGGCTCCGGTGCAAATAATTACGGTATCGGCTGTGATTTCAGCTTTGTCTTCAATGAGTATTCTTTTTGGAGTTTCGTTAAAAAACACCTGAGTGGCTACACCTGTTCTCACATCGGTTCCGAATCTTTCTGCTTGTCCGCGGAAATCTTCCATCATTTGCGGACCTTCAACGCCTTTCGGATAGCCCGGGAAATTATCAACTTCTGTGGTGTCCATCAACTGTCCGCCAGGCTGCATGCCTACATACATTACAGGTTTTAAATCTGCGCGTGCTGCATAAATTGCTGCTGTATATCCTGCCGGTCCTGCGCCAATAATAAGGCATTCGTGGTGTTCTTTTATCATGATGCTATTTATCTAATTTGAATAGCAACGAATTTAAAAACAAAAAAGCGAGTGTGAGCAGAATGTGGAAAAGTTAATCTCAATTTGTGAATAGAGATTTTTTATCGGTCCCTTTAATACAAAAGAAAAACCCCGATTTCTCGGGGTTTTTCAAATATTATCCGTGTGCTGTGCGGAGAATGATTATTTTTTAATAGTAATTGTTTTAGTCACTTTTCCAATGGTTGCTGTTGCTGTACCATCACAATCTCCTGTTCCGAAGTCGATTGTTCTTGCTGCTTTTCCTGAAGGAGTAATTTTAATAACACCACTTACAATTTGGTGGCAAGCAACTTTTATTTTTAATGGAGTAGTAATTTCAACTTCATAAGAAGTACCAGATGCTTTTGTTCCGGAAGCAGTTCCTGACACAATAAATACATCATCTGTTCTGTTGTCTAAAGTTGATGATCCTTCCGACCATTCTCTTAATCTTGTAGTAGTACCTGAGGCAGTTGATCCATCAGCAAAAGTAATGGTATAGCTTGCTGAAATGTTCCAACTTGGGTGACCGTTAGTTGCTTGTAAGCCATTGAAAGTTACTGTTCTTGTTGCTTCAATAGAATTCCCATCAACAGAATACCCATCAGTTGTAATTGTTCTTACTGAACCTTGGTTTAATGGATTGCCAATTCGAACTAATTTAATTTTCCCTTTTCTTACTTTACCATCTTTACAAGTGATGCCTCCTGTACCAAAATCAACAATTGCAGTGCCTGTGTCACCTTTCATTGTTTTAGTGATGACAACAGAATCTGTTAAAACTCCACTTGCGTCATCTGTTTTGAAAGAAGAAAGTTTGTTTGATGATTCTGCTTCGTCGGAAATAGCATCAATGTCATCATTGCTTTGTTCTGAAACAGCATGTGATTCAGCAGCTGTTGTGCTGTCGTCTTCTTTTGCGCAAGAAGTAAGTAACAATCCGAAAGAGGTTAATAGGATTACCCCGCCTTTGATAAGTTTTTGATTTTTCATAATTCTTTAAATGATTAGTTTTTTTTAATAAGACACGACCAATTTTAAATGGTTGCCGATGAAATAAAAAAATAATAGGATGATTTTGTTTTTATTGCAGCGCAATTATCTTGGAATATTTTCCAATAGATAAAGTCACGAGATTATCGCAATCACCGCTTCCGAAATCGATCAAACGATCGAGTTTGTTTTCAATCTTAATTTTCAATACTCCGCTTACGATATTGGCGCAGGTTCTTTTTCTTTTTAAAGGAGAAACAATTTCAGTAGTGTAAGCACCTTTTTTGGAAACTCCGGTAGTGGAACCTGTAATGGTAAAAACGTCGTCGCTTACACTAGGAGTCATGTAACCTTCGGTAAGAGTGATGCTTCTGTTAAAATCTTCGGAAATGGTAGCGCTGTCGCCAAGAGTGATTTTGGTAGAACCTTTAACACTTACTTCCAGGATGGAACTTCTGGCAATTATTCTTGTTCCTTCAATCAAGTTGTCGTTTACGTAAAAATTAACTGTTTCTGCTTTTGCCCATGTTTTGTTGGCAAGCGCATGTATAACGATTTTTCCTCTTCTGTATTTCTGGTCGTTGCAAAGGCAATTGCTTGTTCCGAAATCAATAATAACAGTGATGCTGTCTTGGGAACTTGTTTTTGTGAAATGCACACAAGAAGATAAAAGATCGCTTACATCATCGGTTTTTAAAGAGGTGATGGTGTCTTTTTCAATTACTTCAATAACAATATTGTTGATTTCGTTGTTGTTTTGTTCAACGTAACTGTAATTCTGAGAGAGGGAAGTGTCTGTGTCATTCGCGTCAGTTCTGGGTTTGAAGCAGGAACTAATAGCCAATCCTATGAAAAGAATCAGGGTGAAAGAGGCTATCGGCTTTTTAAGATACATGGTACAAATATATTACTTTATGCGCGATAGACGCTATTGAAATGCAATGGTTGCCTCAGTCGACTTCAATAATTTCATTGTTTTCCAGATACAGCAAATAGCTTTTGATGGGTTTGCGACTGATTTTGGATAAATGAAAGGCGTATTTTTTGATTTGTTTTTTGTGATTTTCATTGGCTTCCCCGGTTTTGAAATCGAGAATAAAAATTTCTTTTTCCAACTCCACAACCCTGTCGGGACGGATGATTTCGCCCTGATCACTTATGATTTCCTGCTCCTTTTTGATGAGGGCGTCTTCCTTAAACAAAGGCTGAATTTCTGTTTTGCTAATGAGGGCCTGAATCCTGAGTTTTAGTTCGGTGCCTTTACTTTGATCAATCAGCCCTTCCGACAAGGCTTCCGTTAGCACAGCGTCCACTTCATGCGCATAATTTATTTTGGCTAAAATGGAGTGGATGATATTTCCGTATTCTTTCGGACTCACAGAATCCCATAGGGTAGGGGCCTGCCGACTTATTTTAATATGCTCTCTCCAGTTGATGGAAACATAAGGTGAGGGCGTGATTTTTTCGGGATGCGGGGCTTTTTCTTTGGCATGAGTCGTTCGCTTGCCCATCTCAAAAATCAAGGACGGATTTTCACTGAAGCACAACTCCAGCAAATCGGCTGTGTTTTGAGGATGGTCGCTTACTTTTCCCGGTTTTGTGAAAATGTACATTTCGTTTTTACAACGCGTCATCGCTACATACAGCACATTGATCTGATCCAAAAGCATTTTGTTTTGCTCATCGCTGAAAGTGCCTGCAAAATCGGTTTCTTCCAAAGATTTTTTTGCTTTAACATAGGCCGATGGCAGGGCTTCGTTTTCCTGATCGAGCCAGATGTTATCGGTTCGGAATATCTTGGTGTCGGTAAAAGGTAAAATCACAATGGGGTATTCCAATCCTTTTGATTTGTGGATGGAGCTTATCTTCACGGCGTTCTCTTCATCGCTCATTTGAACCGACAGTTTTTCGTTGTTTTCCTGCCACCACTCTAAAAATCTTCCGGTATCCGGACCATTCTGAATGGCGTACTGACTGATGCAATCAAACAATTGTACGAGGTAAGGATCGTTGTTATTCAGTTGTAGTTTGTTGGCCCAATGCTGAACAATTTCAGGCAGGGAGAGGTGTTGAAAGTGTTTTAAATCGATGCCGTTTTCTTTCAGGAGGGTATAAAAAACTTCTGGCGACTGACTTTGTTTTTCAAATTCTATGTGCAGCTCTCCTTTGATAAATCCAATACTGTGGAGAATGCTGATGGCTTTGATCAGTGCGGGTTTATTTTGCGGATTGAAGGAAAGCTCCAGCAACGCGATAATCACTTGTACCAGTTTGTTTTTATGCAAAAGCAAGCTTTCCGATGAAACCACAGGAATGTTGTTTTCAGTGAGAAAATCGGCAACAATATTTCCGTTTTCATTTCTTCTGCTGAGCACGGCGATGTCGGAATAAGCATAGCCTCTGCTCAAAGCATTTTCAATAAGAGTTTTAATTTCCTGAAGTGTTTTGTCGACGTATTCTTCATTTTTTTCTTCCAGCTTTGTTAAGCGAACAAAGCCGCCATCCTGCGCGAAATCATCTTCCTGGAAATAATCTTTGTAAAATTCTTTTAGCTTTTGAGGAAGGATGTTCAGTATTTTTTCAAAAAATAAATTATTGAAAGCGATCACATTTTTAGTAGAACGAAAATTCTGACTCAATATCTTTTCTTCAAAATTTCTGTTGATGGCATCCAGTCTTTCCTGAACATTAAGATTGCTGGAATCAGCAGCGGAGCCTATGCTTGCGAATTGTTCCACATCACCGCCCCGCCAGCGGTAAATGGCTTGTTTGGCATCTCCAACCACTAAATTTTTATTGCCTGAGGCCAATGAATTATCAATGAGCGGCAATAAATTTTGCCATTGCAACACCGAAGTATCCTGAAACTCGTCGATTAAATAATGTTTGTATTTTTCACCAATTCGCTCGTAAACAAAGGGAATGGGCTGGGTGAGGACTATGTCTAAAATTCTTTTGTTGAACTCTGAAATGTGTACCGAGTTGTTTTCCGATCGCAATTCGTCAATGATTTTTTCAATTTCGTTGAGTAAAGCTACGGCGTATAAATTCTGACTGATAAGAAGATTTAGTTCATAGTCTTTTTGTTCTTCACTAATGACTTGAACTATTTCGGCAACTATTTTTTTGAGATCGTCTTTTATCGCGTCAATTTTTTGTGCGTCGTCTTTACTTGTTTTGGCAGCATACCATTTGTCTTCTTCAACTGCAGTGAAAGAGGCATTGTCTTTTAGTTTTTCAAAATTGACAACACTTATTTTTTTCAATACGCCGTGAATTCCGTTTTTCCCTTTGTAAAATTCTTCGCCGCTTAATCCTTGTTGATGGATCAGTTGAAGTCCTTTAATAGCCAGTGTTTTCAGCTTATTTTCATAAGCTTTTATTTTTTCCGAATACTCTTTGTTCAATTCAACAAAGTGGGTGAGATCGAAATTTTTTAGTTTTTGAATGTGGCGGTAACCTTGTTCTTTCAAAAGTTGCGGCGCCACTTCTTTCAGTTCTTTTTCAATGTTCCATGATTTTTCTTCCTCTGCCTGGAATTTGGAATATTTTAAAAGTGCTGCCGTGAGTTCTTCATTTTCGCCTACTTTGGCAATCAATCCGTCTACAGCTCTTGAAACTAGTGATTTTTCATCCAGCTCTACTTCAAAGTTTACCGGTAGTTTCAGTTCATGCGCAAAGGCACGTACCACGCGCAACATAAATTTATCAATGGTGCTGATATTAAAATCCCCGTAATTGTGGAGGATGGCAGTGATGATTCCCTTTGCTTTTTCGCGGATGAATTCTTCGCCAACAAAGAGTTCATGTTTAAGGATACTCATCATTGTTTTTTCACCCGGGGAAAGCACTTCCTTGTTGGCAAAAGCATTTAAGCTGCTCAACACCCTTTCTTTCATTTCATTGGCAGCTTTGTTGGTGAAGGTAACGGCTAAAATGTGGCGGAAAGAGTAGGGACTTTCTTCTTTTAAAAGAATCAATAAATATTCTTTAACGAGGGTAAAAGTTTTGCCGGAACCCGCAGATGATCTATAAACCAGAAATTTTTTCTCTTGTATTTCCACCCTTGAAAAGTACGAATTTTTCAACTTTAAAAAAGATTTATTTAAAATTCAGGCAACCTCTTTATTTTTTGCTTGTCTTATGTATAAGTAATCGTACCTGTTCTTTTTAAATCCAGCTAACCCCTGCTATTGACTGTCCGATCCTCTTCTTCCTGGTTTTGACAATAGCAGGGGTTTATTTTTATATTTGCTCGTGTTTAAAAAAATTCTCCTTACCGTTTTATTGATCGTCATCGCATTTTGCGCATGGAACTGCAATGTTATTTTGTATGGAATCAATCAGGGAATCGGACAAGTTAAAATTGTTCGGGAAGCCAAACCAATTGAGGAAGTGCTTGCCGATACTGCGTTCCCTGATTCTTTAAAAGCGAAATTGCGCCTCATTCAGGAAATTAAAAAGTTTGCTGTTGATTCTTTAGGGATTTATAAAAGCGAAAATTACACTACTGTTTACGATCAAAAAGGAGAGCCCATCATGTGGGTGATCACGGCTTGTAAGCCTTATGAATTTAAGCCTTACGAATGGCATTTTCCTTTTCTGGGAAAATTCACTTACAAGGGATATTTCAAAAAAGAGAAGGCCGAAAAAGAATTGGCCGAATTAAAAGAAGAAGGTTATGATATTGAGTTGGGTACCGCAAAAGCGTATTCTACTTTGGGATGGTTCAAGGATCCTGTTTTGTCGGGAATGCTGAAGAGTCCGCCGGGATCCATCGCCCGACTCATCATTCATGAACTTACTCACGGCACGTTGTATATTAAAGACAGTGTGACGTACAATGAAAATCTGGCCACTTTTGTGGGGGATCAGGGCGCGGTTTTGTTTTTGAAATTTAAATATGGCGAGCAATCCAAAGAGATGAAAGATTATTTGGGGAACATCACTGATATTGAAAAATTTTCAAATCATGTTCTTTCAGGAATGAAAGAATTGGAGCTTTTGTACCAAAGCGAAAGATTTATCAGTCTTCCGGAAGAGCAGAAAAAACTGGAGAAATCAGAGATGATCAAAAAAATTACTTTGGCTGCTGATACCATTTCCTTTTACAATAAAGACAGATTTTCAGAGGTTTTTTCTCCCGGTTTTGAAGCCAACAACAACTTCTTTCTCACTTATGTGATGTACCGCCAAGAGCAAAATTTATTTGAAGAGGAATTCAGAACGAAGTTCCATTCGAATTTTAAGGAATATCTGACGTATTTGAAGTCGAGGTATTCGACGTTGTAAATCTTATTCTCACTTCAACACTAAATACGTCATTGCGAAATTTTTGTACTCAAAAATGAAGCAAACTCATTAGGGGTAGTAACTAAAAAAGCAAACTCATTGTGAAATGAGGTTGCTTCATTTTTGAGTACAAAAATTTCGCAATGACGTAGAGGGCAGTGACGAACTATGGATGTTTAAGCCAACACTCCTTCCAAAACTTTTTGTGTAATAAAATCACCTACTTCAGTAGTTGATTTCGCATTGGTTTTAATCAAATCTTCCGTCAAACAATTTGCAGAAATCGCTTCAGCAACGGCTTTTCTGATGGCTTTTGCTTCTTCGTTTAAGTTGAAAGCAGATTCAATCATTAGTGCTGCCGATAAAATTGTTCCTATCGGATTGGCAATGTTTTTTCCTGCAGCTTGTGGGTATGAACCGTGAATTGGTTCGTATAAACCAACTTTATTTCCTGTAGATGCTGAAGGCAATAATCCAATGGATCCTGTAATTACAGAAGCTTCATCGGTTAAAATATCACCAAACATATTTTCGGTTAACACCACATCAAATCTTCTTGGATTTTGAATCAGTTGCATTGCAGCGTTGTCTACAAACATCATTTCCAAAGTCACTTCAGGATATCCTGCAGCAAATTCTTTCACCACTTCTCTCCATAATCTTGAAGTTTCCAAAACGTTAGCTTTATCAACCAAAGTAACGTGTTTACGACGTTTCATTGCTAAATCAAAAGCAACTTTAGTGATTCTTACTATTTCATGTTTGGAATAAGTACAATTGTCGAAAGCGGTATTTCCATCTGCTGATTTCCCTTTTTCTCCGAAATAAATTCCGCCTGTCAATTCGCGAATTACAACAAAATCAGATCCTTCAATCACGCTTGATTTCAAAGGGGATAAATGTGCCAATGCCGGAAAATATTCCACCGGACGGATGTTGGCGAATAAGCCCAGTTCTTTTCTGATTTTTAATAAACCTTGTTCCGGACGAACTTTGGCGTTAGGGTCGTTATCGTATTTTGGATGACCGATAGCGCCAAATAAAATGGCGTCAGAATTTTTGCAAACCTCCAAAGTTTCGTCGGGAAGAGGAACACCTGTGGCATCAATTGCGCAAGCGCCCATCAATACTTCTGTATATTGAAAATTGTGGTTGAATCTTTTGGCTATGGCGTTCAAGACTTTTATGGATTGATCGATGATTTCCGGTCCGATACCGTCACCTTTAATTACAGCTATTTTAAAATTCATTGGTATAGTTTTTTAAGGTTGCTAAGATAGCAATTTGCAAGATTTGAAATAATAATTATCCTATTAATCAAAAAACTAATATTATGAAACAAAATTTTCTTTTAGCCATGGGACTGATAGTCGTAATGCTAAGCTCCTGCAGGAAGGAGGTCATGCTTAGAAACGAATTGGATGGAGGAAGATGGAAAGTGGTGAAAATTACCACGTCGTACAACAATCATGAGAACATCTATTCTCCTCCTGCCAATTTTTATTTTTTTGATAAAGAAGGATTTACAGGAGTTTATTATTCTGATAATGATTCTGATCCTATCACCTGGTCGGTTACGGATAATATGATAACCATTACCAAAAAAGAAAAATCACTTAGTTATACTGTGCTTCGGAGTGGGTATGGCAACCAAATATGGGAAAGAAAATACACCGACTGGAATACGGAAGTAACCGAAACTTATGAATTGCAAAAACAATGAAAACAAAAAAGGAGCGGAATCCGCTCCTTTTTTGTTATGCTCTTTTTGCTTCGTATTCTTTGATTTTATCTTTGATGCTCAATAAGTAGTCAATGTTGTCAAAACCATTGATCATGCATACTTTTTTGTAAGCATTGATTTCAAAAGCTTCTTTTTCTCCTGAAGCAACAATCTGAACGATTTGGTTTTCCAAATCAACTTTGATTTCTGCTTTCGGGTTCGCTTCAACTGCATTGAATATTTTTTGCAAAAATTCAGGACTCACCGTGATGGGCAGTAAGCCGTTGTTCAATGCATTGTTTTTAAAAATATCAGCGAAGAAGCTGGATATTACTACTTTGAATCCCGCATCGTGAATAGCCCATGCGGCGTGTTCTCTGCTTGATCCGCATCCGAAGTTTTTCCCGGCTGCCAATATTTTTCCTGAATATTTCTTGTCGTTCAGCACAAAATCTTTCGGAGTGTTATCAGAGTTGTATCTCCAGTCTCTGAATAAATTTTCTCCGAATCCGTCACGTGTTGTTGCTTTTAAAAAGCGCGCAGGAATGATTTGATCGGTGTCAATGTTTTCAATCGACAAAGGAACTGCTGTGGTGGTTAATGATATAAACTTTTCCATAATTTCTGTTACTAAATTAAATCTCTAACATCAGTAATATAGCCATTGATGGCTGTGGCAGCGGCTGTTGCAGGACTGGCCAATAATGTTCTTGCTCCCGGACCCTGGCGGCCTTCAAAATTTCTGTTGGAGGTAGATACGCAATATTCTCCCGCAGGAACTTTATCGTCGTTCATCGCCAAACACGCAGAGCATCCCGGCTGACGGATTTGGAAACCTGCGGCTTCCAATACTTTGTCGATGCCTTCCGCATAAATTTGTTTCTCCACTTGTTTCGACCCCGGAACGATATAAGCTTTAACATTGGCGGCTTTTTGCCGCCCTTTCACTACTTCAGCTACTATTCTGAAATCTTCAATACGCGCGTTGGTGCAGCTTCCTACAAATACGTAGTTCACTGGTTTTCCAATTAATTTATCACCGGAATGGAAGCCCATATATTCCAAAGCTTTATCGAAAGATTCCTGTTCTTTCACGTCTTTAATGTCTTTAGAATTCGGAACATTTTCGGAAATTTTAATTCCCATTCCCGGGTTGGTTCCGTAAGTAATCATTGGAGCAATGTCGGCAGCATCGTAAGTGAATTCAGCTTCAAATACGGCATCAGCATCACTGAATAATTTTTTCCATTCGGTAACTGCTTTATCGAAATCAGCTCCCTGTGGTGCAAATTTTCTTCCTTTAACATAGTTGAAAGTAGTGTCATCCGGAGCAATTAATCCGCCGCGGGCACCCATTTCAATACTCATGTTACAAATGGTCATACGGGATTCCATTGATAATGAACGAATGGCTGATCCTGCAAATTCAATGAAATAGCCTGTTCCGCCGCCGGCAGTTAATTTGGCGATCAGGTATAAAATAATGTCTTTGGAATAAACACCTTTTTGTAATTCTCCTTCAATGTTGATGCGCATTCTTTTCGGTTTGGTTTGCAACAAACATTGAGTGGCCAAAACCTGTTCCACTTCACTGGTTCCGATACCGAAAGCAATACAGCCGAAAGCACCGTGGGTAGAAGTGTGACTATCGCCGCAAACCATTGTCATTCCCGGTTTGGTGATGCCTAATTCCGGTCCAACTACGTGAACAATCCCTTGGTAAGGATGATTCAATCCGTACAATTCAATACCGAAATCAGCACAGTTTTTAATCAGTTGATCTACCTGCTTGCGCGATAAATCATTTTTGATAGGCAAATGCTGTTCTAAAGTAGGTACGTTGTGATCGGGTGTAGCTACAATCTGTTTGGTGTTGAAAACAGGAATGCCTCTTTTTCTCAAGCCATCAAAAGCCTGAGGAGAGGTTACTTCGTGAATGTATTGTACGTCGATATAAAAAACCTCCGGTCCGTCGGGAATGGTTGTAACGACGTGCTTTTCCCAGATTTTATCGAATAAAGTTTTTCCAGCCATATAGGTATGAGTTCTCGGTTAAGTTTAAAAATAGTGATGAATTAGCCTTTCAGAATTGACAAAAGATCTTCGTCAGTTACTGTTTTTTGCTTATCGGCTATTTTGATGAATGTCGCGTAAATTACGTTCAGCTCATCTTTGGTTACATTGTATCCCAGTAATTTGGCTTTGTAAGCAACGGCAGCTCTTCCGCTACGGGCGGTGAGGGTGATGGTGCTTTGGTCAACGCCAACGTCCAAAGGATTCATGATTTCGTAGTTTTCGCGGTGTTTGATCACGCCATCCTGATGGATGCCTGAAGAGTGCGCGAAAGCATTGTCGCCGATGATGGCTTTGTTGGCCTGTACCGGCATTTTCATAATATCGGCTACCATTTTACTTGTTTTAGAAAGCAATTTGGTGTTGATGTTCGTGTCGTATCCTAAGTGACTGTGTTGTTTTAAAATCATAACTACTTCTTCCAAAGCAGTATTTCCGGCACGTTCGCCGATACCGTTGATGGTACATTCTACTTGTCGTGCTCCGTTGAAAACACCGCTTACTGAGTTAGCGGTGGATAAGCCAAGGTCGTCGTGGCAGTGGGTGGAAAGAGTGCATTTTTCAATGCCTTTCACGTTTTCTTTTAAGAATTTTATTTTCTCTCCGTATTGTTGAGGAAGGCAATATCCAGTTGTGTCAGGGATGTTTAAAACTGTTGCTCCTGCGTTGACCACAGCCTGAATGACCTTCGCTAAAAAAACATTGTCGGTTCTTCCTGCATCTTCTGCGTAAAACTCTACATCTTCCACAAAGGTTTTGGCGTACTTGACGCAAAACACGGCTTTCTCTAACAATTGTTCTTCTGTTAATCTTAATTTATGTACTCTGTGCATTTCAGAAGTGGCGATTCCTGTATGGATTCTTCCTCTTTTAGCATACGACAAAGATTCTGCAGCAACTTTAATGTCCTGCTCAACTGCTCTGGATAATGCGCAGACAATAGGATTTTTAATTGCTTTGGAAATTTCAACAACTGATCTGAAGTCGCCCGGACTCGATACCGGAAATCCTGCTTCTATAATATCAACGCCCAATTCTTCTAATTGCTTGGCGATAATAATTTTTTCCTCAGTATTTAATTTACAGCCCGGCACTTGTTCGCCGTCGCGTAAGGTGGTATCAAAAATGTCAACTTTATTAATCATATTAATTTTAGGTTATAAGCTGTCCCGTGAATCAAAACTATACAATTGCTTTTCTTGTTTTGAAAAAATTGAGGATTCATATTCTTATATTTAATTACGTTCAAACTTTTTGTTATCTTTGTTTAAGTTAAATAATTATTTGATTTACAGTTGTTTAACAACTCTTAAAATTTTATTATAATACTATGTCTATAAAGAATTCCGACCAGCTTTATCAATTGATTAAGACCTTGAGTAAGGGGGAAAAAAGGCATTTTAAATTAGTGGTTACCCGTCACAAAGGGGGCGAGAATGCTAAGTTTTTAAAGCTTTTCGACTTGATTGACGCCATGTCGAATTACAACGAAGAGAAGATACTCGAAAAAGAAAAAGCAATCAGTCCTTCCCAATTGCCTAATCTTAAACAGCATCTGTATAAGCAAATCATGCAGAGTTTGCGCATGCTGCACGCCTCTAATGATTTGGATTTAAAAATCAGGGAGCAGATAGATTACGCCGGTATTTTGTACAACAAATGTTTGTATCAGCAGAGTTCAAAGATTTTGGAGAAAGCCAAAGAGATGGCTAAAAAGTACGGTAAAACCGTATTGTTGCTAGATATTCATGAGATGGAAAAGAAGCTGGTGACCAAGTTTGTAAAACGAAATATTCAGGGAAGAGTAGAGGAGTTGATTCCCGAAGGAGAGCGCTTACAATCTCAGTTGAACAACATAAATACTTTCTCTAATTTATCAATGAAACTGTACGCTTTCTATCTTAAAATAGGATTTATACGTAACAGCAAAGACTTCGAATTGGCCAATAGTTTTTTGTATTCCACATTGCCTGTTTTTCAGGAGACACTTTTGTCCACAGAAGAGAAGATTCATTTGTTTGATTCTCTGGTTGGTTATTATTTCTTCACTCAGGATTACAACAGGGGCTATGATTACGCGAAAAAGTGGGTGGCTTTGTTTGATGAAAATCCAAGTTTGATTATTTCAAAGCTGGAAATGTACATCAAGGGAGTGAACAGCTTACTGAAGTCGCAATCCAAGCTGAGTTTGTTCAACGACTTTTTAGATACCAATCGCAAGTTTGAAGAGGTTAAAAGTCTGCCTGATATTTATATTCCCGATAACGTAAGTATTCAGTTGTTTAAATATTCGTCCAAGCATAAAATTGAATGTTATTTCATGTTGGGGGAATTCGACAAAGGTGCGCTGGAGGTAGATAAAATAGCGGATGAGCTGATTTTATTTAAGGATAAGTTGAATCAATATGATCTCCTGCTTTTCTACTACAAGTTTGCCTGTATGTATTTTGGGAATGATCAGTATAAAGAAGCTGTTCATTTCTTAAATGAAATCATCAACACCAAAGATGTTGATTTGCGTGCCGATATTTTGAGTTTTGCCCGGATTTTAAATTTGATTTGTCACTACGAATTGAAAAACAATGATCTGGTGGATTACTATGTTAAGTCGACTTATCGCTTCCTCAGCAAGAAAGAAGATTTGCATCTTTTCCAAACGAGAATCATTCGCTTCCTTAAAAAACTCAATATGGTTCGTACCGATAAGGAGCTTCGCACTGCCTTCAAAGAGTTGCGCGACCAGTTGGCTCCTCTTACCGGAAACCCTTATGAAAAGAGGGCTTTCATGTATTTTGATATTATCTCCTGGCTCGAATCGAAAATTTTTCATAAGCCCGTTCAGGAAATTATCAAAGCAAAAGTGCTGAAGAGGGTAGTGAGTCAAAACGCAAAAAATTACTGAAAAACGAATTTATTCTGAATTTTATAACCATTTCATTGAATGGTCGTAAACCCAATCATCAGTGCTATAAACCTAAATTCAGAATTATGATTCTTTTCATTACTTCCGCTTTTTTATTGCTTTGTTTAATCTTAGCGCCATTCAGAAAAGAAACTCAACCTATCTTTCTTTTTGTAAAAAAGAAAAATAATAAAAAGTGATTTTTATTTTGGCACAGATATTGAAATTACCAGAACACAACCAAAAAATAAATACTATGAAGAGGAATACCATTTTATTATCAACCATGATAGTTGCTTCAATGGCGATATCAACATCTGTGAATGCTCAGGACGATGTTAATATTAATATGAATGTGAATGACGGTACCAACGGCATGAATATGAATATCAATGTTACCGGAGCGGGCACTCAAACAAACACGACCACCACTACTACAACAACGTCAAGTTCATCATCTTCTTCTTCAGCCGGTAATGGCAGTGCGGGGACAAATAACAATGCTGTAGTTACTCAATCGGCACCTGTTGACAATTCTTGTTTCCCAATGTCTTCTGATGATTTCAACAGCGCGAAATCTTCTATAGAATCAAAAACTTTTGCAGATTCAAAAATGACGGTTGCCAAACAAATTGTGGATAACAACTGTTTCTCAGCAGATCAGGTGAAACAGTTGATGGCTCTTTTTACTTATGAAGAACAAAAATTGGATATAGCTAAATACTGCTATGATAAAACCACTGATAAAAAGAATTACTATAAAGTGAACGACGGCTTTACTTTCGAAGGAAGTATTGATGATCTGACCACTTATATCAAAACAAAAAAATAGATTTCACTACTACTACAAAACAAAAAAGGCTCTGAAAACTCAGAGCCTTTTTTGTTTTAAGGATTTCCTAATTCATTACTTCCATCCATCCTGTTTGTTCTCCCGGTGTGTCTGAAGTATCTGTCCATCTTACTATCCAGTAGTACACTCCGTTGGCAACGGTTTTGCCGTTGAATGTAGCATCCCATTGCGGTACTTCAATCACTTGTGAATTTTCATACATTTTTAATCCCCATCTGTCGTAAACAACGAAGTAAATTGTTTTGAGTTTGTCTTTGGCCGAATCGTTCACGTATTTAGGATAAAAATGATCGTTTTTTCCATCGCCGTTCGGACTCACCCAATTTGGGAAATCCCATACCAGTGGTTTGCAGTATTCACTCACTATAGCGGTGTCGCTTGCACTGCAGCTGGCATTGGAAACAGTAACAATTACAGATTGAGGTTTGTTGATGCTGATAGAAGAATCACTGCTGCCATTCATCCATAAGATAGTGGTAAAAGTATCGGGTATCACCGCTTTGTAAATGGCGTCTTCGTTAAAACACATGCTGGTGTCTTTTCCTAAATTGACTTTAGGTAAAGTAGCTTGTGCAATGGTAACTGTGTCACCTCCTTTGCAATTTCTTCCGTCGCTCACCACCACTCCGTGATCGCCAGTGGTAGAGAAAACTTTTGAAGAAGCACCGGCAGTGCCATCCCAGCTGTATGATAATGGAGCTGCCTGTATTCCCGTTACGGATGCGTTTAAAGTAAGCGTGGATCCTGTACATAAAGCGCCGGGATTACCAAGAGATACCTTGAGTTTATTTCCTGCATTTACCTGAACAAAAATAGTGTCTTTGCAATTGTTGTTGTTTTCCACAATGACCCAATGCTTGCCTGTTGACGAGATGCTGTTGCTTTGTGAAGTAGCAGCATTATCCCATCTGTACGAGAGCCATGCTCCGGCATTTACAGTGATGGTTCCGCCAGCACAAACAGAAGTGTCGCTGATGCTTCCTGTAGGAAGTGCCAATGACGAAACAACAATGGTGTCAAGCGCAGAGCAGGTTGTGATGAGTGATGTTTTTTTAACAATATAATTTCCTACACTTTTCACAGTGATACTGTTGCTTGTTGATCCTCCCGGATTCCAAAGATAAGTGTAGCTTAAGTCGCCTGCAGTAATAGTAGTAGAATCGCCAATGCAATATTTAGCCGTTAAATTTGCAGGTGCAGCAGGGCGTGCTTTTACAACAATGTTTTCAATGGTGCTGTCCTTGCAGCCGTTTACAGAAGTGGTTAATTTGAAAGTGACTTTATAAGTTCCTGCATCACTGAATGATTTTGTTTTAAACCATGGAGCAGCAATTGTTGCCGGTTTTGACCCTGCCGGTTTTTGAAAAATACTCCAGCTTCCGATACCGTCGGTAAGAAGGGCGTTGAGGTTAACGGAGTCTCCCGGACAAATAGAGCCTGCGGGAGGATTGGTGTTGATTTTTTTGCAGCAGTTGATCACCACAATGGTGGTTGAATCTTCTTTTACACAAGTACCCATTCCGAAAAATACTTTTACTACTGTGGTATCTTTTGTGTTGGCAGAAGGATTAAATACTCCGTGAGAATTAACAAATCCCGACGGTACTGATCTCCATATTCCGGCCACTGAAGGTGTTGCTGATAAATTCATGCAAACAGGAATATAGCTGTCGCAAATAGTGTCGGGTATCGTTCGGGTGATGTCGGCCTGAACGCTTCCTTTGTTTAAAAAAGGAGAAGAAAAATACATTTGAGGCAACCCCGGACCGAGATCCATTCCTGTATTGTAAGCGCTGATATTTACATTACAGGCGGCACCGGCGTTGTCAGGATTGTTGATACACAGGAGGTTTCTTCCCGAGAAAGCGTTGTTTCCATTGTACACTCCATATATTTTACCGTCTTTTCCTGTTGCCAGTTCTCCCAAAGTAGTTACCGAAGCATCTAAAAGAGTGATGGTTCCTGTACAAATATCATATTGTCGCAATTCTCCCAGAGTGTATTGTGAATAATACAATTTACTTCCGTCGGGAGAAAATTCAGTACCCCAGTAACTGGTGGTGGAAGCAACAGGTAGGGAATTGCTGACTACTCCTGTTTTAATGTTAAAGTCAAAAAGATACAATCCGTAGCCCGAAGAATAAGCCAAGCGATCCCCATGCGGGGCAAAGTCCATAGAACCCTGCGCAAACTGAGTTCCTAAAAGCGTAGGGCCTGCTGAAGAAATAACAGGTGTGGTGTTAATCCCTGCAGCCGTTATTTCAAAAGCATAAAAATTATTGTTGGTAGCTCCGTGAACAATCACCCAGGTAGTGTCGCAGGATTTAGCTATTGCAGCCATTGCTTCCGCAATTCTTGTGGTAGCTCCGTTGATCAGCGTTTGATTTTTGGTGGTAACACTTCCTGCAGCGCCAACCGAAAGATCCACTACGTTGTAATGAAAACCTACATTGTTGGTTGTTTGTTCTACGGAAGGACCTGTGAAAACATAATAGCGATTAGCATTTCCGGGATCGTTAATAGAGAGTACTCCCTGAACACCGCTTCCCGTGGTATTTCCGGGTTCATTGCTGCCGATCAATCCGTTTCCGTTAGTCATAACGGTGTGGTTCTTATTCCATACAGTTAAACCGTCGCTATAAAACAAAACATTTCCGGCGCCATCGGAGACCACCGAACTGGCTTCGTAAAAAGTATAAGCGGCTTCATTGTTTCTGTTGAGGAGAGAATTGCCGTTGAATTCGATTCCGGCGGATGTGGTTGGATTGGTGTTCCAGCCACCAAAATACCATACTTCATCCTGAGCAAGTGATTGCGTGGTAATAGCCATGCACAGCATGGTACCCGTTAGTAGTTTTTTCATAGTAAAAATTTAGCACCCCCGTGCTTTGTTAT
Source organism: Flavobacteriales bacterium (assembly GCA_023251095.1). Lineage (GTDB taxonomy): Bacteria > Bacteroidota > Bacteroidia > Flavobacteriales_C > JAHEZL01. Next base: position 16,950 of record JAHEZL010000011.1, on the reverse strand, counting down.
TCGCAAGATAAATAAAAATGAGAAAAAAGCAAATACAAAAATTCGCGATTTAGTACCTTAAAAGCTTGATAGTAAGGGATTTTACGGAGGTGGAGATTTTAAGAAGATAAACTCCGCTATCGATGTTATTTGTGGAGTATGTAGCTTGGTTGGTATTGGAAATACTCGTCTTTTCAATCAAGCGACCCGATACATCATATAATTCCAGAGTGGCATCTTCGGGTTTCTGAAAGGAAATATTTAATGCGCCTCCTTTGCTGAAAGCATATGAATTGAATACTTCAATGCTTGGCTCGGTAGTAATTTCTTGAGTATCATTTGACGGAATAAATCCTCGTGTTGCCAGTCGCCATGAAATAACAGCAGTATGTTTTCCATTGAATAAAGCGGTATCGGCATCCAGCAATAAGTATGCGGCATCGGGCATAGAGGTGTTTTGCGCCTGGCCATACAAGGCTTGAAAAACAATACTGTCGAGAGTGTAAGGAGCAATGTCATCCTGTAGCTGCATGAGTGTGGAAGACCACATCTGCCCATCCGACCATTTATTAGATTTAAAATTTTCGGGATAATGATTGGTAGTTGCGGCGGTTCTGCCGGTCCAGAATTCATTGTGGCCATCCCAATTGAAAATATCCGACCATTGATATTCACTGATGGAACGGGAATAGGAGGCTGCTAGGTAATCACCAAAACCTTCGTCGATAGCGCTTCTTCCGCCTGATCCGCTATTTGAAAAAGGGGAAGCCTGTGCCGAAATGAAATGTCCGAATTCATGTACCACCACATCTGCATCTTCAGCGTCGTCCACTCCGCCGTCGCCATACAGCAAAGTAACGGGTGAAGAATATTCATTAAAAGAAGAATTGTCGGAACCGGCATGAGCGTGTGCGTCAATCCATAAAGGATGATCAACAAGATTGTTGAATCCCAATGCTTTTAAATGATTGCGGTAAATGTTGATGTGGTAAAAACTATTGGCATCTTCAAAGCTGCCTTCAGATCTGTTAAAGTTGAATGAATTGGTTTTTGATGTGGTAGGAGTGTTGTTTGGTGAGTCAACATCGGCGATTGTGTAATAATCGTTTTCCAGATAAAAAGTATCGTTCTCAAATTTTACCGTCAGGTTTTTTTGTTTCAGTTCATTGTGCAAAGAAACATTATCGGCATTGCTATTGTCTGCATACGGTGTTCCGTAAGTTGTTTGTGCTGAAGTAATGGGGTCGGGATTAAAAACAGTAAAAACCACAGCGCTGTCTTTCTTTCCTGAGTAAGAGAGTAGATCGTTGTTGTAAATTATTGTGCCGTTTGAATTCAAGATATATTCAAAACTTAAACAACCTTTTTTTTCAATGTAAATATGGTAGGCAGGAATTAATTTACTTTGATGGAAATAGTAAATTTTAGTACTGTTGGATTTTGAAACATCTTGGTAAGATTGAATGAATTTCGCTGACGGATCAGCATCAGAAAAATTTTCGGAGGAAATTATTTCAGGAGAAAAAGTGAGGGCAAAAACCTGTACTGCTTTCTTGTTGTTTAATATGTTCACTTTTATTTGTGTGCGGTATACATTGATTCCATTGATGCTTTGATTGAAACAGAAATGTTTTCCGCCCATGCTTTCCTTTGTGTATAAAAGATTTAAAGAGGAGAGCGGTGAAGAAAGATTAGTGATTTTTTGAGAGAGGTATTGTGCAATTTGTTTTTCATTGTTCGGGAATTCATAAGCAGGAAAAGAATACGATTGTGTTTTTATTTCGTCGATGGCATAGGGAGTGCTTCTGCTCTCTGTTTTTTGAGCAAAGGCAATATTGCAAAGGAGTATCAGGACTAAAACACGAATCATTTTTCTTTGTCTGCTATTAAGACGTAATTTATTTTTTTAGTTGTTTTTATGATTGGATAAATACAATTAAAAATATGGATACGACGGCTAATATAATACCAATATAATTGAATAATTGCAGTTTCTCTTTGAAGAGAAGGAGTCCTACCAAGGTGTTTAGCAAAATAACACTGAGGTTAAAAGCGGGGAAAATCTGAGAGCTGTCCAATTCTTTAAAATCGAGAGAATGAAGAAAGAAATAAATGGATAAAAAATTCGGGATTCCCAGTAAAATTCCCGCAAGCAGATCTTTTTTAGCGGGTAGTTTTTTTGTTTTTAAAGAAAGGAAAATCAGGATGATTGATCCAATGAGGGCTGCCATTCCAAAAATACTTCCGGTAAAAGAGAGGGTGTCAATCGTTCCGAAAATTCCCGATTGCGCAACGCTTAACAGAGTGTCGAGCGCCACTCCTCCAAAAAACAAAATAATCGGCAGCAGCATTTTTTTCTCTCCTTCTTTATCTTGTTTGGCGAAGGACGTTAAAAACACAGCGACAATTGCGAGTAATACCCCGAAGCTTTGTAAGCCTGAGAAATTTTCATGCAGGATAAATACGCCAAAAATAATCGGTCCGATAAATGACATTTTATTGGCCACACCGGTAACAGCCACGCCTGCTTCCTGTGAGGATTTGGCCATTACATTAAACAAACCTATGAAGATGAACCCAAGAAGGATGCTCAGCCATTGCCATTCGGAATGAATAAAATCAGAGAAGACCTTCCCCTTGCTGATCATTGCCGCCAATGAAGCAGCAACGATGTAATTGACTACAATAGCGTTAAAAGTGTTGATTTTATATTTCGCGAAAAGCTTAAAAGCCACGAATGTCAGCGCTGAACAAAGAATACTGATGACGAGATAAAAATACATATGGCGAAAGTAAGAAAGAATGTGGATAGATTTTATCTTTGAGCATGCGCTATTTCATTCACTTAAGTTATTGCGGAACAAAATACCACGGCTGGCAACGTCAGTTGAACGGCATTACTGTTCAGGAACAACTAGAGCATTGCATCAGTTCCATGTTGCGCAAAGAAGTGGAAGTGCTCGGCTGTGGCAGAACCGATACCGGTGTGCATGCAAAAGATTATTACGCGCATATGGATGTGGACGATTTTCCTTTTACAGAAGAAGATTTCACGCACAAGCTCAATCGCTTTTTGCCTCCCGATATTTCGGTTTTCAAAGTTTTTAAAGTGGCCGATAATTTACATGCCCGCTTTGATGCCCAATGGCGCGAATATGAATATTGTCTTTTGTTCAAAAAAGATCCTTTTCAAATTGAAAGAGCTTATCAGTATATGTTTCCGTTGAATGTAGAAAAAATGAAAGAAGCGGCGGCTTTGCTTCCCACCTTTAAAAATTTCGAATGTTTTTCAAAAGTGAATACCGATGTGGCACATTTTCTTTGTGATGTTCAGTTGGCTGTTTTTGAAGAAAATGAAAAGGGATTGATTTTCCGTATTCGGGCCAATCGCTTTTTGCGCAACATGGTGCGCGCTATCGTGGGAACATTGATAGAGGTAGGCAAAGAGACGGTTACTATTGAAGAGTTTAAAAAAATAATTGAATCGAGAGACAGAGGTAAAGCCGGAATTTCAGTTCCTGCTCATGGCTTGTACCTTTCAAAAGTGGAGTATAATTTTTAAGTTTAAACTTATGGAAAAAATGAAATTTATATTTTTTATTGCTGTTATGTTTTTGGGTTGGACAGCCTGTTCCCACGAACCTTCAAAGGATTTGGATGAGGACACCACTACCAATTCTTTTCAAAAAGCAGCCGACTCCTGCGAGTGCAAAGGATGGGTGAGAGTAAAATCGGATCCTACTGCAGTGACTTGCGAAGATGAGTGTTATCAGTTGCTTCCTGCCAACGACAGTGTGAAGCTGGCTTTAGAGAATATACAGGGAGGTTGCATTGATTTTACCGGAAATTTTTATCAGGAAAAACAACCTTTTGGAGAAGATGGCGATTTGGTGAAAACATTTGTGTATACAGGTTTTAAAGTGATATCCAATATCGGTTCATCTGAAAAATCCGAAGAATCTTATTCTTCTGTAATTGCTTTCGAGAAAATTGACACCAATAATTTCTTTCGTTCTTTTGTGGCTTATGTTCAAAATGGAAATATTAACGATATGTTGTATTTCTATGATTCGGCTTATGTGATGCGACATTGTGTAAGTGCTTTGGAAAACGATACTGCGCGTTGTATGAATGAACAGTTTTGCGGCTATGAAATAAAAGGAGAAGAGTTGGGTGAACAAATTGTGTGTGTTGATTTTATTGAAATAGAAAAAATTCAATTTGTTGGAACGGAAACCGAAGGGGATGAGCGTTTCGCTTATTTTAAAATAACTTCTACCGAAGGTAAAAAAGTTAAAATCGGCTGGGAATACAGAGTAGCCAATAAAAATGGTAAAGCTGTTTTTGGCTTTATCGGTAAAGGAGGATAATAGTCTTTTAAATAAAAAATGCCGTCCGTCGACTGATGGACGGCATTTTTGTTTGCTCTAATTTCTTATGGGATGGCTTGATCTTATTTGATAAGTGTTGTCATAGTTTCGTGCTTGTTTGCTTTCGAAATCAACAGCATCGGCTTTTAAATAATTGTAGTGAATCCAAAAGCCATTAGCTTTTAAATCCTGAGTTTCAAAAAACAACACTCCGTTTTTTTTGTTTTCTGTAGTGATGATTTTTGTGATGCTGTTTGATTTTTCAGAATAAGATGTATCGGCTTTCACATCGGCATTGAGCATGGTGGTGATTTGATCTAATCCTGATTCAGTATTTGTTTTTGCTTTTTCTCCTTCTGCTATTGCTTCCAGTATGGCTGCATCGATGAGCTTGTCCCATAAGTCGGTAAACAATTGCCCGTTGTTGTAGATATTTATTTCAGAAATTTCATTGTTGATGAAGACCACCATTCCAATGCTTCCTGCATTTTCTTTCAAAAGATTTTCAAAATGTTTTTTGTACTCGCTTTTCATTTTCATCAGCGAATCATTTTCCAGCGTGAGTTGTAAACTGCTTCCCGATGCATTGTCTTTAACATCAATAGCGGTGTTGCATTTTTTTGATATTTCGGTGTTGTATTTTTCTTGTTCTTTCGCCACATTTTGCCATACATCCGATTGATCGTTTTTATAGCGTGCAGCAATTTTTAATTTTTTTGAAGTGATGGTGTTTTCGCTTTTGGTGAAGGTTGCCGAGCTTTCGCTTCCTCTTTGTTGCCAGCGGTCGTGTTCCACGCAAAAGCTGGTGAGTGCGGTTTTTTGCGCATGAGGTTCAATAATCATATCAAAACGAACGGTGCGATCTTGTCTTCCGCCTTTCACTATATCTCCGGCATGAATAAAAACATATTCACCGGAATTGTTGTTAATGCTCAGTTCTCCAACATTTCCTGTTTCAATCACCTCTACCATTTTTTTGTTTAATGCATTGTTGAGCGTGACGTATTTTTTATTACTGAGAGTTGTTGCTCCTTTAATTAAAAATACCTGGAGGTTTTTATATGTTACCATGCTCCCAAGTTCCCAGTTGTTTTTCAAATGTTCCGATGTGAGTGGTTCATCGGCTGCTGTGTTTTCGGCACTGCAACTGTTGCCTAAAATAATTATACTTATCCCTATGCAAGCAAAGAGAATTTGTTTGAAGCCTTGTTGGATCGCCTTTTTCATAAGATCTTTTTTTAGTTATGAATCAAAACTAAGTGAAAGACAAAGGCGCGGATAGTGCTAATTAGCGAAGCATCACTTTGATTTAGTGAAAACAGGTTTTGAAAGGATAAAATATTTTGGAGCGGGGAAGAAAAAGGTGTTAGTCAATTTCAGGGAGATTAATTATCTCGTCGCTTGGATATTTTCCGGTCTCTAAAAAATAAGCATAACGTTGTAAATCCAGTTTTGCCGGACCTTTTAAGTATTCGATGTAAACAAAATTTTGGCCCTTATTGTTTTCTTCAAAATCACTGGAAAGCAAAGTGTCAATCAAACGGTGTTTGTTGCGCCACCATTCTTTAATGAGTTTAAGATTCCAGTGTTCGTTGCCGTTGATGGCGTAGCTTCCAAAAGGATCTATCAAAGAAGCGGTTAAAATATTCGACAATTCTTTGGTGGTGCGCGGTTGCATAAAAATGTGCTCGCGACCTTCGTTGTCGCACAAAATATTTTCAGGTGCTTCCGGCTGACCGGTTCCGCAATTGTCGGTTTCTAAAGTGTAAAAGGGGCCGGGAAAATTTAAAGGATTTCTTTGCGTGAAATTTTCCTCGTAGGTGGCAGTGGTATCCAGCTCTCTTAGGTATAGAGCCGATTCAAATTTTTGAAAAAATTCGAGATTGAAATTCTTGTTGTAAATTAATGCCTTAGCATCAGTTCCGTAAACTTCTTCAAGGTTCTCAATGCGCTGACTCCATTGATTTCTATAGGCTATATAGCTATCACCTGAAACACGATTATTTTTCTTTTTGAAGAGGTCTAGTAATCTCATAGGTTGTAAGGTTGGCCTAATTTAAGAGTTTTTTCTTTTTTGAGCGCAATTATTTTTAAACTACATATTAACAATACTTCCTTTATCTTCGTGCTTCATTAAAAAAAAGTCTCCAGATGAAAACCTTCGCAGATCTTGGTATTTCGGAATCTCTAATCAAAGGATTAACCGAATTGAAAATACTTACACCAACTGAAATTCAGGAAAAAACCATTCCTTTTTTACTGGAAAAAGGAAGTGATTTCATCGGTCAGGCACAAACCGGAACAGGTAAAACAGCTGCGTTTGGATTGCCTTTGCTGATGAAGGTAAATCCTAAAAAAGATACAGTACAGGCGCTAATTTTGTCGCCAACGCGCGAACTCGGACAACAAATTGCCAAGCAATTGTTCAGGTTTACAAAATTCAGCGACAAAATTTTTGTGGAAGCAGTTTACGGCGGAGAAAAAATTGATATTCAGATTGCGCGCTTGAATCGTCCTACACATATAGTGGTGGCTACTCCCGGCCGACTCATTGATTTACTGGAAAGAAAAGCCATTGATTTAAGCGATGTGCAAACCATTGTTTTGGATGAAGCAGATGAAATGCTGAGCATGGGATTTAAAAAAGAATTGGATATGGTGCTTACACATACCAAAGGAAAGCGATATACCTGGCTGTTTTCGGCAACTATGCCGAAAGAAATAAAAGACATCATCGGTAAGTACATGGCACCCGATGCTTTTAAGGTGGAAATTGATAAAGACAATGTGGTGAATAAACACATCGATCATCAGTTTATTACTTGCGCCGATCCTTCAGATAAATTAAATGTATTGCTTCGTTTTTTGAAAACGCAGGGAACCAACAGGGGAGTGGTTTTTTGCAAAACAAAATCTAATGCACAGGTTTTAGCAAAGCAATTAATGGCAAAAAATATTCCGGCAGACGCCATTGAAGGAGATATGCAACAAAGGGATCGTGAAAAAGTAATGCGTGCTTTTAAAGGTGAAAAATTACAGGTTTTAGTGGCTACTGATTTGGCAGCAAGAGGCATTGATGTGGAAGGATTGTCGTATGTAATACATTACCAATTGCCCGATCAGATTGAATATTATACTCATCGCAGCGGACGTACAGCCCGCGCCGGGAAATATGGCTTGTCTTTGAGTTTAGTGATGAAAGATGAAATGAAAAACTTAAGATTTATTGAAAAGAATTTAGGGATTTCGATACTTGAGGCGAAGTAATAAAAACAAAAATGGGATAATAAACTTTTCAGTTTTGTTATCCCATTTTAATATTCAAATGATTCTTATTCTTTAATCAACTTAATTGTTTCAGTGCTGTTATTGATTGTTTTTTGAACGAAGTAAACTCCGTTTTCCAATTTTGCACCGCTGATATTAAACACGTGATCACCTGCAGCTTGATTTTGATTGACAAGCGTTGCAACTTCTCTTCCTGTAATATCAAATATTTTAATGTTTACTGCAGCATTTTCTGTTAATGAATAACGCAGAGCAACATCGCTTACAAAAGGATTCGGATAAAGATTGGTTTTGTCACTTTTTACATCTGCAATCCCATTGGTTCCCGAACCGGCTCCCATTGTTTTGATTCCACCACCTGCTCCAACAGTAAATCCTTTAGAACCGACGAAAGTAAGTCCGTCGAAAAATTCATCGTACATGCCTGTGTATTCGTAATCTTTACTCCATGTATTTCCGTTGTATTTTAAAATTGTTCCCGCACCTCCGTAACCCGGATTGGCTGTGAGGTAAGCGGTGTTGGCGTCAATAGAAACCACATCGGTAACGTGATAATCGTTTGTAGCCAAGCTAGTGTTTTGTTGTGTCCATGAACTACCGTCGTAATGAAAAACAGTTGAACTTTCTCCAACCATGAATCCGTCATCGTTGCTGTTGAAATGCACAGCGTTGATAGCATCGTTGTTTGGATTGGAGTAAGAGAAATTCACCCAGTTTGTGCCGTTGTATTTCAACACTCTTCCATAACTTCCAACAGCCCAGCCTTCTGTTTCGCTGAACATATAAAGGTCGTTGAACTGATTGGTGTAAATGGAGTTGTTCATTTCGGTAGTCCAGTTGCTTCCGCCATCTGTTGTTTTCATGATGCGTCCCCAATCTCCGGAAACCCATCCTGTGTTGGCGTCCAGAAAGTAAACGCCCATCATGGTTTGTGTGTAATTGATGTTCAGTTTTATCCAAAATACGCCGGTGTATTTTAGTACAACTCCTTTGTTTCCCACGGCGTAACCTACCGAATTACTCACCATAAATACTTTGTTGAGATCTTCGGTGGTACTGCTGTTTTGTTCGCTCCAGCTTGTTCCGCCATTGGTGGTGTGAATGACTTTTCCTTGTCGACCCACTGCCCAGCCGTTGTTGGCATCGGTAAAATCTATAGAATTTAAATCATTGCTAATCGGACTCGTTAAGTCGGTCCATTGTGCATTAGCCGATAGTTGGAACAAGCCAACTATGGCCGATAAGAGTAAAGTTTTTGTTTTCATAATAAGGGGTATATTTTGTTTGTTTAAAAGTATTTGCAAAAAAGGGGACTACTTTTAAGCTAAGGGGGTACAATATGGAGTACAAAATTCATAAGAAGCGGATTGGTTTAAAAAATTGATTTTATTCTGTCGTCCAGACTTTCACTGGGTTTTAATTCCATTTTTTGTCGAAGGCGCTGTCTGGTTTTCTTTACGCTTTCAGTTGATATTCCTATCATTTGCGCAATTTCATTGCTATTTAAATTCAGTTTGATCAAAGCCGATAAGCGCAATTCGGAATTGGTGATTCCCGGAATTTCATTTTTTAATTTGAAGAAGAAGCCTTTGTAGATTTGTTCAAATAAATTTTTAAATTTTTCCCAATCGTCATCTGTCAGAATTTTAAAGGTGCTCAGTTCACTTATTTTTTCAGAAGTATTTCCTTTGGCCCGAAATATCATTTCCAGTTCAGAGAGCTTTTCTTTGATTTCATCGAGTATGCGCGTCTTCTCCGAAAAATCCTGTTGCGTCATTAAAACTTTTTCAAGATTTAATAAGGCTCTTACTACAGCTAATTTGTCTTCGATAATATTATCGTTCTCTTGCATTGTGAAAGGGTATTTTGATGCATTAATAATTGGTGGATGACAATTACAAATGGTTAGAGAAGGGAGTGCCATAGTCGAAATGACCATGCGTGCAAATTCAATACTAATACTTACCCGGACAAATACTTTTCAATTTTTGGGCCAGAATTGAAATTCCTTTTATAAGCTTTCTTTTTTATCTAGATTTATCTCGCTTAAAATATTTCGATGACTGAAAAACAATCGCTTTCCGAAAAAGAAGATTTACATCCCCGCAATAAACATCGCGCCCGTTATGATTTTAAAATTCTGGTGAAAGCTTGTAAGGAGTTGGGTGAGTTCATTGTGCTCAATCCTAAAGAGGAGGAAACCATTGATTTTAGTAATCCTGCTGCAGTGAAAATGTTGAACAAAGCTTTACTCAAACATTTTTACGGAGTGGAAAACTGGGATATTCCGGCCACTTATTTGTGTCCGCCTATTCCTGGTCGGGCGGATTACATACATTACATGGCTGATTTGCTGGCTTCCTGCAATGAAGGAGTGATACCCACGGGAAAGCGTGTAAGCTGCTTAGATATTGGTGTTGGGGCAAATTGTGTTTATCCGCTCATTGGAAATAAAGAATACGGATGGAGTTTTGTGGGTTCTGATGTTGATCCGGTTTCTATTCAAACAGCAAAAAAAATAGTGAAGTCGAATGGCACTTTGAAAGATGTAATTGATTGCAGATTGCAATCTTCAAAGTCTCGGATTTACCGCGGAGTGGTGAGGCCGGGGGAGTGGTATGACATCTCTATTTGCAATCCGCCTTTTCATGCATCCTTGGCTGATCAACAAGAAGGAACAACGCGCAAATGGAAAAACTTAGATCCTAAAAAATCAGATAAATCAACTTTGAATTTCGGCGGACAAAATGCGGAATTGTGGTGTGAAGGAGGTGAAGCGGAGTTTGCAAGAAAAATGGTGGAACAATCGGCAAGTATTCCCACCACTTGTTTTTGGTTTTCAACGGCTTTGTCGAAAAAACTGAGTTTGCCCGCAGTTTATAAAGCGCTTAAAAACTTTAAGGCTTTGGAAGTAAAAATGATAAGAATGGCGCAGGGTCAAAAGGTGAGTAGAATTGTTGCCTGGACTTTTTTAACCAAAGAGCAACAGCTCGAATGGAGAAAGAAGCGCTGGATCAATAAATAAGACATAAAAAAACCTTCCGGATTTAGGAAGGTTTTTTTATGTCTTTATTTCTTTCTTACATGGCAGAATTTTCTACCTTGAGTTTGTTTTGTAAATATTCTTTAACAGCAGCATCGCTGATCATTTTGTCAATGCAAATTGACTTTGCTTTTGTCATCCCTTCCGGATTGGAATGTAAGGTAGTATCGGATTTATATATCACTTCAGCATTGAAGTTGATGTAGCTTTGAAGGAAGTTTCGGTAGCTTTTTAATTCCAATGCCGCAGCGTTGTTCGGATTAATATCTTTGGTTAAAACAATTACTTTATCCAGGCCCGAAATACTATCTATCATTCTCATCATTTTATGGTAATAGTTGTAATCCAGGAGTAAAGCGGCTTTTTCGTATTTTAATGCTTCTTCTTCTTTAGAAATTAATTTTTTGCTGATGTTGGTGTCGGCTTTTATGGCTTCAAAAGGCGCGGTAATGGTTTTAAAAAGAATATCGGCGTTTAACAGAAAAGTATCGGGAGTCATATAATATAAAGAGTCGTATTCTCCATTCATCAAAACATCGCTGTTTCTTTGTCTTTCGCAAAGGTATTTGTTGAATGCAAACCCTTTTCCACTGTAGCTAATAGTTTGACAAGTATTTTTGGCGTCAAAAGAAACAGAAAGCGTGTCGGCAGGAGTGAGGCATAAATAGGATCTGGATTTTCCGTTTACTATTTCGTAACAGCTTGGTTCGCCAAGAGTAAATTTGATTTCAAATTCCCCTTTTTCGTTCAAGGTGTCAATTTTTATTTTCTCATTTTTATAGTTTTCAATCCAAATGGTGTTGCCGTCGGGATTAGAGATTGTTCCTGTAATTACAGTTTCGGGAGCAGCAGTAGGAGCAGGTTCTCCACATGAAAATAAGGAAGTAGCAATAAGTAATGCAAATAATAGCTTTTTCATATTAACTGGTTTTGAGTCGGCAAAATATAAAAATAAGCAATACGGCGCAAAAGGAATTTTAAAAATGTGTTTTTCTCAATGAGGCGTTAGGGTTGATTAATACCCTAAAATTTTCATCATTGATTTCGCACTTTGTTCCTTAGAAAACAGTTTGGTGGTATAGTCTTCTTCATCTTCTTCCTTGCTGATGATGATGTGTTTTGGAGCAGGGATGAGGCAGTGTTTCAATCCGCCCACGCCGCTTAGTGATTCTTGATAAGCGCCGGTGTAGAAGAAGCCAAGATGCAGCGGTTCTTTTGTTTGTAGTTTAGGAAGGAATATTTTGTTGTTGTGTTTTTCGGCATTGTAAAAATCCTCGCTGTCGCAGGTGAGTCCACCAAGGAAAACACGTTGGCATTCTTTGTCCCAATGATTAATAGCTAACATTGGATAACGTTGGTCAATGGCCCAAACATCAGGTAGAGTAGTCATAAAGGAGTTGTTGATCATGTACCATAACTCCCTGTCGTTTTGTTGTTTTTGATTGAGGATGCTGTAGAGCATCATTCCGCTTTCGCCAACGGTGAAGGTTCCGAATTCGGTAAATAAATTAGGGTGATCAATGTCTTCTTCGTCGCAGGCTTTTTTAATGGTTTCTACAATTCCTTCTGCTGTATAATCGTAATCCCATTCAAATTGCAGGGAAGATTTAATAGGAAAACCTCCGCCTATATTTAAAGAATCTAATTCAGGGCATATCTTTTTGAGTTGTACATATATCTGTAAACATTTACTCAACTCATTCCAGTAGTAGTCATTGTCCTGAACGCCTGTATTGATAAAGAAATGAAGCATTTTCAGCTTCACCAGTTTATTTGGTTTGATGCGTTCTTTGTAGAAATCAACAATTTTATTCGGATTCACTCCTAAACGGGAAGTATAAAAATCAAAATTCGGTTGTTCCTCAGTAGCGATGCGGATCCCAACGTTGAAAGGCTTTTTAATTTTCTCGTAGGCTTTTAATTCATGAATATCATCCAATACCGGAATCACGTTAAATCCTTCATTGATCAATTTAACAATACCTTGAGTATAAGCCGGACGTTTGAATCCGTTGGAAATGATAAAAGTGTCTTTGGTGAGTTTTTTACTTTGATACAGATTTTTAATAATGTGTAAATCGAAAGCAGATGAAGTTTCAATGTGAATGTCGTTTTTTAAAGCTTCTTCCATAACAAAGGAGAAATGCGAGCTTTTCGTGCAATAGCAATAAGTATAACTTCCTTTGTAATTCTGACGGGCAATAGCCACTTTAAAGAAAGTTTTGGCGCGTTGTATTTGCTTGCTGATGCTTGGGAGATAAGTAATACGCAATGGTGTTCCGTACTGCTTTATAATATCCATTAAAGGAATTTTGCAAAAATGTAATTCATTATCAATAACTTCGAATTCAGGATTGTTTTCCTCGAGGATCTCTTGATGTAGTTCGTGATAGGTTGATTGCATGTTAACTGAGTTGGGTTATTACATTAAAACAAAATCCGAGTTACTTACATTGATAATTTTGCGACAAATATAATTAATATAAATATATGGAGTCAGTTATTTTGATAGAAAATAAATCAGAAATCGGAGCGGCGAAGTGGGGTGCGGGAATGGGTGTTGATGCTTTGAAAACAGTGGCTAAAACCCTACAGGATCCATTCTTTTTTCAATATCCATCTGTAAAAATTCAGCACGAAAACGATACTATTTTTGAAGAAACTCCTTACCGCTATGCAAGAAGGATAGATAAGATATTAACGGTTTGCGAGCGTTTATCGGATGAAGTTAAAAAACAGCTGAAAGAAGAAAATAAATTTCCGGTGGTCATCTCCGGAGATCACTCGCCTGCCGCGGGAACCATCGCGGGAATCAGAAAAGCATTTCCGGATAAACGAATCGGAGTGATTTGGATTGATGCTCATGCCGATATCCATACGCCTTACACTACACCGTCGGGAAACATGCATGGAATGCCACTTTGCGTGTCTTTGGGGATAGATCATAAGGAGCATCAGTTGCACGATCCGAATAAAGAGACCATTGCTTTTTGGGAAAAGTTTAAAAAACTTGGTGGTGACGGACCGGATATTTCACCGAGAGACCTTGTTTATATTGGTGTTCGTGATACTGAACCTGCAGAAGATGAATTGATGGAAATTCATCACATGAAGAACTACACAGTAGATAATTTCCGTCAGTTAGGCGTTGAAAAAATGGGAAAAGAGATTGAAGAATATCTTTCCGGTTGTGATATTATATATGTGTCGTTTGATGTAGATTGTTTGGATTCATCTATTTCAGTTGGAACGGGAACTCCTGTTCCGGGCGGATTCTGGGCTCATGAAGCAGAAAAAATAGTGAAAGAAGTTTTGAAAAACCCTAAAGTATGTTGTTTCGAAATGGTGGAAATCAATCCAACACTCGATAATAAAGGAAATAAGATGGCTGAAATGGCTTTTGATATTATGAAAATCGCCGTGCATCAAATCAGAAGAACAAAAGGAATGAACTAAGTCTAATTTTAAAACAAAAAAAGAGGCTTGAATTTTCAAGCCTCTTTTTTTGTTTACCTTCTATTTTGCCAAGGTTTTCGTCCGCCTTGATTAGATCCCTCAGACCTTCCGCCTCTGCCTTGAGGTTTTTTAGCTGCAGGTGGTGCAACTTCAATCAAAGCAGGATAAGGATTGTCTTCCAATAATGGGATTTGTTTTCCAATGAGTTTATTAATGTCTTTTAAGTAAGGACGTTCTTCTGCGTCGCAGAAAGAATAAGCCACTCCGCTTAAACCCGCTCTTCCTGTTCTTCCGATACGGTGAACGTAAGTTTCAGGGACGTTGGGTAATTCATAATTGATAACGTGAGAAAGTTCGTCAATATCGATTCCTCTTGCTGCGATATCAGTAGCAACGAGTACTCTGATGCTTCCGTCTTTAAAGTTGGATAAAGCACGCTGACGGGCGTTTTGTGATTTATTGCCATGAATCGCTTCGGCTTTGATGCCGCTATTGTTCAGGTCTTTTACCACTTTGTCGGCGCCGTGTTTTGTGCGGGTGAAAACCAAAGCAGTAACAATCGACTGATCTTTTAAAATGTGATTCAATAAATGCTTTTTCTGCGGTTTGTCGACATAATATAATCCTTGTGTTATTTTTTCTGCAGTGGAAGAAACCGGAGTAACTTCTACTTTAGTTGGATTGACAAGAATAGTGTTGGCCAAACGTTGAATTTCAGGAGGCATAGTTGCTGAGAAAAACAAGGTTTGTCTTTTAGGAGGCAACTTGGCAATTACTTTTTTTACATCGTTGATGAAGCCCATGTCGAGCATTCTGTCGGCTTCATCCAGTACGAATAACTTAATGTTATCGAGGTGAACAAAGCGTTGGTTCATCAAATCCAGTAATCTTCCCGGAGTGGCAATTAGAATATCTACTCCTGATCTCAAGGCATTTACCTGACTGCTTTGAGAAACCCCGCCAAAAATCACAATTTGTTTTAAGTTGAGGTTTTTTCCGTAGGCAGCAAAGCTGTCGCTAATTTGTATGGCCAACTCACGTGTTGGTGTAAGCACAAGTGCTCTTATTTTTCTTTGTCCGCTTGTTTGCGGTTCTTCATTTAACAATTGTAAAACCGGAATGGCGAAAGCCGCGGTTTTTCCTGTACCTGTTTGTGCACAGCCCAGTAAATCTTTTTTTTCTAATATAAGAGGTATTGATTTTGCCTGAATAGGTGTTGGCTTTGTGTAGCCTTCTGATTGTAACGCTTGTAAAATGGGCTCAATGAGCTTTAAATGTTCAAATGACATAATATGGTTTAATGTGAATTTATAATGAATCATTATGGGATGTGGAGAAGACTATCCCGGAAGTATTCTGCACAAAGATAGTAAAGCTTTCGTTAACTTTTAGGAATATGCATAAACCTTCAAGTCTTTTCCTATCTTTGCCGCCTTAAAAAGATCAAAAGCATGGATATGAAGATTAGAAACATCGCAATTATTGCACACGTTGACCACGGTAAAACTACTCTCGTGGATAAAATATTAGAAGCAGGTAAACTCTTGGCAAACCACAAAGACACTGGTGATTTGATCATGGATAGCAACGAATTGGAAAGAGAAAGAGGAATCACCATTCGTGCTAAAAACTGTTCTGTAACTTATAAAGACTACAAAATCAATATCATCGATACTCCTGGTCACAGTGACTTCGGTGGTGAAGTTGAAAGGGTTTTGAAAATGACCGATGGCGTTTTGTTGTTGGTGGATGCTTTTGAAGGCCCTATGCCTCAAACGCGTTTCGTATTGCAAAAAGCTTTGCAATTGGGCTTGAAACCTATCGTTGTTGTAAACAAGGTAGATAAAGAGAACTGCGATCCTGAATCTGTTAATGAAAAAGTATTCGACTTAATGTTCGATTTGGAAGCCAATGAAGATCAGTTGGATTACCAAGTGGTATACGGTGCTGCGAAAAACGGATGGATGAGCGATGACTGGAAAGTTAAAACTGATAACATTAATGTGTTGTTGGATAAAATCATTGAATATATCCCTGCTCCACGCGTGGAAGAAGGTCCAACTCAATTACAAATCACATCATTGGATTTCTCCTCTTATGTAGGTAGAATTGCTATCGGACGATTGTTCAGAGGTTCTATTGCTGTGAATCAACCGGTAATGTTGATCAAAAGAGATGGTACTCAGGTAAAACAAAGAGTGAAGGAGTTGATGGTGTTTGAAGGATTAGGTAAAGCAAAAGTAGAGAAAGTTGAAGCAGGAGAAATTTGTGCTATTACTGGTCTGGAAGGTTTTGATATCGGTGATACAGTAGCAGACATTGACAAACCGGAAGCGATGGCGGCCATCTCTATTGATGAGCCTACAATGAGTATGTTGTTTTCTATCAACAACTCTCCTTTCTTCGGTAAGGAAGGAAAATTTGTGACTTCCCGTCACATCAGAGATCGTCTGGAAAAAGAATTAGAGAAAAACTTAGCGATGAAAATGGAACCTACGGGTTCGGCAGATTCGTTCATGGTGTATGGTAGAGGTGTATTACACTTATCTATCCTTGTTGAGGAAATGCGTCGTGAAGGATATGAGTTACAAGTGGGACAACCACAAGTATTGGTCAAAGAAATCGATGGAAAGAAATGTGAGCCGATTGAGTTTTTGACTATCGATGTACCTGATGACTGCTCAGGAACAGTAATTGATATTGTAACCCGTAGAAAAGGAGAGTTATTGAATATGTATCCTGTTGGAACACGTGTTAAAACAGAATTCGTTATTCCTTCCCGTGGTATCATTGGAATGAGAGGGACTATGTTGA
>JAHEZL010000010.1 GCA_023251095.1 Flavobacteriales bacterium | reverse complement strand
TGTACTCTATCATCTACAATGCTATCAATGAATTGAAAGATGCGATGGAAGGTATGTTGAAACCGAAAATCGAAGAGAAAATTGTGGGTAACATGGAAGTTCGTGAAGCATTCAAAATCACGAAAGTGGGAACTGTTGCAGGATGTTATGTAACCGACGGTAAAATCAGTAGAAAAAACAAAATACGTTTGATCCGTGAAGGAATCGTTATTTACTCCGGAGAACTAGGTTCATTGAAACGTTTCAAAGATGATGTTAAAGATGTAACTGTTGGTTACGAGTGCGGATTGAACATCACTAACTTCAATGATATTAAAGTAGGTGACGTTATTGAAGCTTTCGAAGAAGTGGAAGTAAAACAAAAACTGATATAGTTTTTACAATTATAAATAAAAATAAAAAGGGCTGAGTTTGTTAACTCAGCCCTTTTTATTTTGTCTGAATCAAGGTTCAGACAAATTACTTACACTCCTCCAAATACACCGTGTCAATATAATCCACCACCACAAAGCAATTCGGGAAATTAGCCTGTATTTCTTTTTTCAGTTTCTCTGCTTCAAATCTTGTTCTGCAATCACCAACACGTACTTTCCAGTTTGGTTGCTCCCAAATGCTGTATGCATTCACGCTGGAATAATTAGAAAGAAATCTGATTTGATCCTGTGTAGCCTTTTCGCGACTTCCATTTCCTGCCGATGAATAAATCTGAACCCGGTATCCTTTTACAAGGTGCGGACACTTCTTTTTGTTGATCGCAACGTGTTTTTTCAGTAGATCATTCACATGTTCATCTCCATAAATGACAACATCTCCGTTTTTTGAGAAAGTGGTGTTCGTGCTATCCTGAGCGAATAAAAGAGTGGAAGAAATCAGGAAAAGAAAAGAAAGTATTTTGGTCATAATCAGATATTTTGCTCAAAAATAAGATAAATAATTAGTTTAAAATACTGCTCTATAATTATGCCACATGAAAAATACCAACAGTTTTCATCCCCAAATAGTTCATAAAAAAAATTAACAAAAATTAAACTTTTGAAATGGAAACAATTGAAAGATTAATTTTTTGTATCTCTTTGTTTTAAGGTGTTTCAGAAGAACAAAATCAATTTGTGTTATTTAGAATCATTTTAAATTACATTTCGCCAAAGTTTTTCTGTTCTAAAGGCAATGCTAAAAATGAGGATTATTATAAATTTGTCGCAAGCTAAAAACGGCTTGTTTAATAATAGGTCAGAGGATCAATGAAATTA
Organism: Flavobacteriales bacterium; assembly: GCA_023251095.1. GTDB lineage: Bacteria > Bacteroidota > Bacteroidia > Flavobacteriales_C > JAHEZL01. The sequence continues at coordinate 122,815 of JAHEZL010000010.1, read as the reverse complement.
TATAAAAGAACAATGAGAAAAATCTCATCTATCTCTTCCCTCCTTTTTTTATTGGCGTTCACACTATTTTTCGCGTCCAATAGCTTTGCTCAAGATGCAAAAGCAGGAGAAAAAATCTTTAAAGCAAATTGTACTGCGTGTCATGCGTGGGATAAAAAAGTACTTGGGCCTGCCTTGCAAGGTGTGCCTGAAAGAGTTCAGGCCGGAGCTTATGGCGACGCTGACTCATGGTTGAAAGCCTGGATCAAGGACAACGCTAAAGTAAGAGCTAGCGGTGATGCCTACGGAAATGCGGTATTTGCAGCAAACGGAAATTCAGTAATGAATGCTTTCGGATTTTTATCCGATGCGCAATTGAATGATGTTGTTGCTTATTTGCATGTTGGACCGACAACAGATAATAATGGTCCTAAACCGGGCGAATTTGATTGCTCTCCTGCTCAAGAAGCTGAAGCTGATTACAGCGATTTATATTTGTTGTTGATCATTATCGGCATTGCCACATTAATCATAGTGATCTTCTCCGGTGTTAACCGTTCAATGAGAAACGTTAACAACCTAAAACAAGGATTGTCTGTTGAAGAAGGAACATCTTTTTGGGATGCTACAGGAAAATGGATCAAATCACATAAAAAATTAAGCAGCATTATCGGACTGTTCCTTGTGCTTACCTTAGCTAAAATCGGTTGGGATGCATTAGCAGGAATCGGTGTTTATGAAGGATATGCTCCAAAACAACCTATTGCTTTTCCTCATGATTTACATGCAGGTAAAAATGAAATCGACTGTAAATACTGTCACTCTGCAGCAAGAACAAGTAAAACTTCAGGTATCCCGTCGGCTAACGTTTGTATGAACTGTCACAAAGCAGTACAAGACGGTTGCAGAACAGGAAAAACTGAAATCCAAAAATTATACGATTACATTGGCTGGAATCCTGATTCTATGAAATACATGACTGCCGACGGTAAAATGAGAACCGACACAGTGATAGAATGGGTGAAAGTTCACAACCTTCCCGACTTCGTTTATTTCAACCACTCTCAACACGTTGAGGTAGGTAAAGTAGCTTGTCAGAAATGTCATGGTGAAGTAGAAAAAATGCAGGAAGTAAAACAATTCTCTGAATTAACAATGGGCTGGTGCGTTAACTGTCACCGCGAAACAGAAGTTAATTTCGCAGGTAACGATTACTACCTCAAAATTCACGAAGACGCTAAAAAAGAATTCAAGCACAAAAAAGACTTTAAGTTCACTGTTGATAAGATTGGTGGTTTAGAATGTGCAAAATGTCACTATTAATATTAAGAAAAACAGGTTCTCTTATATAGTTTAACTATGACTGAAACTAAGAAATACTGGAAAGGGCTGGACGAGCTAACTGCAGCGCCTCAATTTGTGGAGCAAAGTCAAAAAGAATTTGCTGAACACGTTCCGGTAGATAAATTTTTGAGCGATAGCGAAGCAACGGAAAGCAAAACGCACAGAAGGGATTTCTTGAAATACCTTGGATTCAGCATTACTGCTGCATCTCTTGCTGCTTGTGAAACTCCTGTTGTTAAAGCAATTCCTTACTTGAACAAACCTGAGGAAATTACTCCGGGGGTTGCCAATTATTATGCTTCTACTTATTTCGACGGATATGATTTCGCCGGTATTGTTGTAAAAACAAGAGAAGGTCGTCCTATCCATATCAAAGGAAATAAACATTCTCAAATCACAGGTGGTGCAGTTAACGCAAGAGTTAACTCATCTGTATTGGAATTATACGATGCAAAAAGAGGAAAAGCGCCTGCTAAAAAAGTAGCCGGTACCTGGAAAAAAGGATTAGAGTGGAGTACTGTCGATAAAGAAATTTCTTCTCAATTGTCAGCTGTATCAGCTGCAGGAGGAAAAATAGTTGTTTTAACAGGAACTTTAATGTCTCCTTCTTCTGAAAAAGCTATTGCTGAACTGGCTGCAAAATATCCGGGAACTGAACATGTTGTTTACGATCCGATTTCAAGTGCAGGTATCTTAAGAGCAAATGCTGCAATGTTCTCAAAATCTGCAATTCCTGCTTACAGCTTTGATAAAGCAAAAGTAATTGTAAGTATCAGTGCTGATTTCTTAGGCGGATGGTTGAACTCTAACCAATACGCTGCTCAATACGGTATCACAAGAAAACCGGATGGAGAATGGATGTCGAAACATTATCAGTTCGAAACAAAATTGTCATTGACCGGTTCTAACGCTGACGTTAGAGCAACTATAAAACCTTCTGAAAACGGTATCGCTGCTGCTTACTTATTGAAAGCTGTTGGTGGATCTGTTTCTGTTCCTGCAGGTTTATCTGAAGGAGCTAAGAAAAAATTAAATAAGGCTGCTGCTGAATTGAAAGCTGCTGCCGGACATTCACTGGTTGTTGCAGGTAGCAACGACAGCGGTGTTCAATTGTTAGTGAATGCTATCAACAAACAATTAGGCAACTACGGAAATACAATTGATATCGAATCTGCTTTACACATCAGAAAAGGTAACGATGTTGATTTCGCTGCTATGGTGAGCCAAATGGCTTCCGGATCTGTAGGTGCTGTTTTGATCGCCGGTGTTAATCCGGTATATTCATCTCCAGCAAAAATCGGAGATAAAGGTGATTTCAAAACAGCTTTGTCAAAAGTTAAATTGAAAGTTTATTTAGGCGACAGATTGGATGAAACAGGAGCAGAGTGTGACTACATCTGTCCTGATAACCACTACCTGGAATCTTGGAATGATTACAATCCTGCTAAAGGACACTATAACATAGCACAACCTGCTATCAATAAATTATTTTCTACCCGTCAATGGCAAGAAAGTGTTCTGACCTGGTCAGGAAACTCTACTTCTTTCGGGGATTACGTTCAATCTCATTGGTCAACTGCCGGTTTGGTATCGGGAGCTGCTGCATGGAATGAAGCTGTTCAACATGGTGTTTACATCGGACATGCTGCTCCTGCAATAGTTGTTGATGATAAAGCTCCTAAAAAAGCTGATGCAGCAAATGTTGAAATGGCAATGGCTTCGGCTGCTGCGATGACCAGCAATGAAATTGATTTGAATAAAATTGCATCAGGATTTAAAACTTCTGATAAATGGGAAGTTGAGCTTTATGTTAAAGCGGGAATGGGCGATGGTCGTCACGCGTTAAATCCTTGGTTGCAAGAGTTGCCGGATCCTATTACTAAAGTAACTTGGGACAACTACGCTACCATGAATCCTGAAGATGTTAAGGAATTGTTCAACATCAAAGGTGAAGGTTATGAAGGTCACAACGAATTATATTTAGGAGAAAAATATCCTGCAAAAGTTATCACAGTAACAGCAAACGGAGTAACATTGGAATTGCCTGTTTATCCTTTACCGGGACAAGCAAGAAAAACTATCAGCGTTGCTTTGGGTTACGGAAGATCAATCACTTCAGGTATAGCAAGAGAAGAGTGGCAAGGTGGATTATACAAAGAAGGTGCTTTGATCGGGGTGAATGCTTTCCCTTTAATTTCTAAAGATTTCTTGTTCAGCAATACAGTTGATATTGCTACAACTACAACAACATATCCAATTGCTACTACCCAAACACATCACACGATGATGGGTAGAAAAATTGTGAATGAAACTACTTTCCATACTTTCAAAAATACTGCAGACGCAAAAGCTCCGGGTGCTTATAATGAGCAGGAGTTATTGACGGATACTTACGGTAAAAAGAAAAAACCTGAAGAACTTGATTTATGGGAAGACCAAGGTATCGGTCTTGGACATCGTTGGGGTATGGTGATCGATTTGAGTACTTGTATCGGTTGCGGTGCTTGTGCTACAGCTTGTCAAAGTGAAAACAACGTTCCTGTTGTTGGTAAAGATGAGGTGAGAAGATCCCGCGAAATGCACTGGATCAGAATTGACCGTTATTTCTCTTCTCATGTAAATGATGAAAAAGTTACTGAATTAGATCAGCTGAATTCTATCGCTGAATACCATACTGCTGAGGTTCCTGATAGTGATGATAATTTACAAGTTGTTTACCAACCGGTAATGTGTCAGCACTGTAACCACGCACCTTGCGAAACAGTTTGTCCGGTTGCGGCTACAACGCACTCGCAAGAAGGCTTGAACCAAATGGCTTACAACAGATGTATCGGTACAAGATATTGCGCGAACAACTGTCCTTTCAAAGTAAGAAGATTCAACTGGTTCCAATACGATTCATTGAATTTGACTCAATATCCTGACTTCAACAAAATCAATCCTGCTCATGATGATTTAGGCCGTATGGTTCTAAACCCTGATGTTGTAGTAAGATCAAGAGGGGTTATCGAAAAATGTTCAATGTGTGTTCAAAGAATTCAACATGGTAAACTGGAAGCTAAAAAAGCCGGTCATGCAGTGGAAGACGGATCTATTGAAACAGCTTGTGCCGAGGCTTGTCCTACACATGCAATTCAATTCGGAGATTTGAACGACGTGAATTCTTATGTAAGCAAAGCGTCAAAAGAACAAAGAAGTTATACAATGCTCGATGAGGTTGGTGTTAAACCGAATGTTTACTACCAAACTAAAGTGAGAAATATAGAACAAGAAGCTTAATATTTAAAAATACTGAGTAATGCACCACGTAGAATCACAAATTAGAGAGCCCTTAATTCTTGGTAATAAAACTTACCACCAGATTACTGAGGATGTTTGTCGCCCTGTTGAAGGAAAAGCAAACAAAATGTGGTATATGGTGTTTTCCATTGCCAGCTTATTAGCATTGTGGGGACTAGGCTGTATCTGCTACACCGTTGGTGTGGGTATCGGTGTTTGGGGTTTAAATAAAACTGTTGACTGGGCATGGGACATCACTAACTTCGTTTGGTGGGTTGGTATCGGTCACGCCGGAACATTGATCTCTGCTGTGTTATTGTTGTTCCGTCAACGCTGGAGAATGGCGATTAACCGTTCTGCTGAGGCGATGACAATTTTTGCCGTTATCATGGCAGCTCTCTTTCCTTTATTACACATGGGAAGAATCTGGTTGGCTTACTGGGTATTGCCTTTGCCAAATCAATTCGGATCTCTTTGGGTGAACTTCAACTCTCCTTTATTATGGGACGTGTTTGCAATCTCTACTTATTTCTCTGTGTCTTTAGTGTTTTGGTACATCGGTTTAATTCCGGATTTCGCTACCATTCGCGACAGAGCAGTTAAACCGCTTTCTAAAAAAGTATATAGCATTTTAAGCTTCGGCTGGACAGGTTCTGCGAAACACTGGAATCGTTTTGAAGAGGTGTCTTTGGTTTTAGCAGGTTTGGCAACGCCACTTGTATTCTCGGTTCACTCCATTGTATCCATGGACTTTGCTACTTCGGTAATTCCAGGTTGGCATACTACCATCTTCCCTCCATACTTCGTGGCTGGTGCGGTATTCTCCGGATTTGCGATGGTATTGACCTTGATGCTTGTAATGAGAAAAGTATTGCACCTGGAAGCTTACGTTACTGTAAAACACGTTGAATACATGAACATCATTATCATGGTGACAGGTTCAATGGTGGGTGTGGCTTACTTATCTGAGTTGTTTATCTCCTGGTATTCAGGTGTGGAATATGAAGGTTATGCTTTCATGAACCGTGCTACAGGCTGGTACTGGTGGTCATATGCTTTAATGATGACTTGTAACGTGGTTTCTCCGCAGTTGATGTGGGTGAAAAAATGGAGAAGAAATATCGTATTGACTTTCTTTATGTCTATCGTGGTAAACGTAGGTATGTGGTTTGAGCGTTTTGTAATCATCGTGACTTCTATTCACCGTGACTACATTCCTTCTTCATGGAATTTATTCCACCCTACCTTTGTTGACATCGGTTTGTTCCTTGGAACTATAGGTATCTTCTTCGTATTGTTCTTGCTATACAGCAGAGTATTCCCTGTATTGGCTTTGAACGAGGTGAAAACAATTTTGAGAACTACGGGTGAAGCACAGCTGAAACAAATACATGCAGGTGAGCACCCTACAACAAATGACTCTCCTAAAAAAGGGCATTAATAAATTAAGTAGAACAGAGCAAAAAATATATAGGAAATGAGCACAGTAATTTACGCAATGTACGATGATGACCATGTTCTTCTTGACGGAGCAAAGAAGGTGGTGTCTAAAGGGATACATGTCACAGATGTGTTTTCTCCTTTTCCTGTTCACGGAATAGATGACGTTATCGGTGTTAGAAAAACCCGTTTGGCTATTTGTGCCTTTATCTACGGATTAACAGGGATGTCTCTGGCCTTGATCGGTATGAGATATTTCATGATCGTTGACTGGCCTATGAACATCGGAGGTAAACCAAACTTCTCTTTATTGCAGAATTTACCGGCTTTTATTCCGATTACTTTTGAGTTTACGGTTTTCTGTACTGCTCACGGTATGGCTTTGACTTATATGTTAAGAAACAAAACACTTCCGGGAATGAAAGCGAAAAATCCTGATCCAAGAACAACGGATGATAAATTTGTAATGGAGATTCATGTTGAAGAATCAAAAGAAGCAGAAGTGATTGCTTTGTTAAAAGAAACAGGTGCAATTGAAATAAATAAAAAAGCGGCTTAAAAAGATATGAATATGGTATTTAAATATATTGGTAAAATATCTCTGGCAGCATTTCTTGCTTCCGGTTTGTTTTCCTGTACATCTGATCCGAATAGCCCCGGAGTAGAGTATATGCCTGATATGTACAGATCACCTTCTTATGAGACTTACATCAAAAAAGGGGATTTAGATTCGGCATCTTTCTATGAGAGACAAGAAGGAAAAGGATATGACGAGGTTGAATTGGCAGCCATGTATAATCTTTTGAAAAAAGGATATGCAACATTTTCACCTGCTAAAGGTACGGTAGCGGAAGGCTTTATGCCTTTCTCTTATGCTCAAACAAATGAAGAGTATGAAAGAGCCGGATTGGAATTGAAAAATCCTCTTCGTTTTTCTGATACTGTTTTAACTCATGGCAAAGAGTTGTTTGAAATCTATTGTGATCATTGCCACGGTGCTAAGGGTGAAGGTGATGGTAAAATGGTTCAAAACGAAAAATTCCCAGCTCCTCCTTCTTATACTGCCGGATTAAAAGATCTTCCTGAAGGGAAAATATTTTACACCATTCATTATGGAAAAGGGATGATGGGTTCACACGCTTCTCAACTTTCTCAAACAGAAAGATGGAAGATTGTTTACTATGTACAAAGTTTACAAGGAAAATTGGCAAAACCTGCAACGGATTCAACTTCTGCTGTAGCGCCTGTTGATTCACTAAAGCATTAATAGAATTTAAAGACTTAAAAAAAACAGAAAATGGAATATACATTTTCATCCAAAGCTAAAAGATTTACACTGTTACTTGTAGTAGCAGGAATTCTTCTATTCGGATTGGGATTGGCTCTTGACAGCAATTATCAATATGCAGATGAGCATTCAGGATTAGGACAAAGATTATGGGCAGATTTATTGGGGAATGGATTTTTCTTCTTCGGTGTTTCTTTCGGAGCTTTGTTCTTCTTAGGATTGCAATATGTTACCGAATCGGCTTATACCATTGTTTACAAAAGAATTTTAGAGGCTGTTATCACTTGGTTCCCAATCGGTGCAGGAGTTCTTTTATTTGTAATTGTTGCGGGCTTGGCTCACCAACATCATTTGTACCACTGGATGGATCCGGATGTTTATGTTGAAAAACTGGAAAACGGTGCTTTAAATCCTGCTTACGATTCTATCATTTCTCACAAAGCACACTACTTCAATTTTGGAAGCAGTGCTGATGGCGGATTCTTGTTATTGCGTTTTGTTGGCTTCGTTGGTGCTTTCATCTATGTTGCCATGAAATTCAGAAAAAGATCTTTGCAGGAAGATGCTGAAGGAGGAACAAAATTACACTTCAAAAACATTGCAATGGCTGCCGGTTTCTTGGTGGCTTTCGGATACGGATCTTCAGTATTGGCTTGGGACTTAATCATGTCTCTCGATGTACACTGGTTCTCTACTTTGTTTGGCTGGTATGTGTTCTCAGGAATCTGGATCAGTGGTATCATCATGACTATTTGCTTGTTGATTTACTTGCAAAGTCAGGGATTGATGTCATGGGTTAAAAAAGGACATATCCACGATTTAGGAAAATGGATGTTTGCTTTGAGTTTCCTTTGGACTTACCTGTGGTTCGCTCAATTTATGTTGATCTGGTATGCCGATATACCTGAGGAGGTTGCTCCTTACGTGGCAAGATTGAAAGACTATAAATTTGAATTATTCACGATGATGCTTGTTAATTTCGCCCTTCCAATGTTGTTCTTAATGGATGCCGATGCGAAAAAGAAAAAAGGATTGTTGTTGGTGGTAGGTATTATCATCTTTATCAGTCACTGGGTAGACTTACAATTACTGATTATTCCTTCTACAATGAAAGAAGCAGGAAAAATAGGATTGGTAGAATTTGGAATGTTTTTGATGTTCCTTGGGGCCTTTTTGTTTGTGGTTTTAAAAGCTTTAGCGGGTCGTCCGTTACTGGTTAAAAATCACCCTTATCTCGAGGAAAGCAAAAATTTGTATCACTAAAATAAATGTTAGAGCTAAAAATATTTTGAAATGGCATTATTGATTTTTCTTACGGTAGTACTTGTTGTCGTTGCGGTTGCAAAGATAATGCGCTCGCACGAGTTATCTACAAAACTAGATGGTGATCAGGCAGATTTTATCTCCTTATCCGAAATAAAAACCCAAGGGTTTTTGTATGCCTTGTTTGGCGCTATCCTTTTTATTTTAATCATCGTTCAGATGTGTGTTTGGGGGAAATACATTTTACCTTCTTCTGCTTCTGTTCACGGAGATGAGATTGATAATCTGTTTGACGTAACAATGTATCTTATTCTCTTTACTTTCTTCGTTACTCATATCGTAATGTTTGGTTTTATTTACAAATACTACCAAAAGAAAGATCAAAAAGCTTACTGGTTTCCACACAATAATAAACTGGAAATGGCCTGGACTATCATTCCTGCAATTGTATTGTTGAGTTTGATTACTTACGGATTGAGCACCTGGCAAAGTGTAATGTATCAGGATTCAACCAAAGATTCAGTGAAATTGGAATTGGTTGCTGAACAGTTCAAATGGACAGTTAGATACCCGGGTAAAGACAGAGTACTTGGAAAAGTGAATTTCTCTGCTATCACAGGTACTAATGGCATTGGTATTATGACTTCTGCTGCTGTTGATTCCAGCTTAGTGGATACAAGAAAACAAATTGCTGCTTTGGAAATCACGGTAAAAGAATTGGATTCTTTGGTAAACATTGGCGGATGGTCAGGTAAAGCTGATGATTTAGATGATGCTGAAGACAATTTATCTGCTTTTAAAGCCAATGAAAGAAGATTGATCAGATTTCAGGAAGAACATAAAAAAGATGCTGCATACTACAAAGGTGGCGAAGATGACGTTGTGGTAAGAGATACTTTGTATTTGGCAAGAGACAGAATGGCTGAGTTTACTTTCCGCTCAAAAGATGTATTGCACTCTGCTTATTTCCCTCACTTCAGAGCACAAATGAACTGTGTTCCGGGACAAAAAACTTACTTTACTTTCACTCCAAAATACACTACTGAAGAAATGAAAGAAGTGGCTGCAAGTGAAGGCAAAAAATTTGTGATGTATGAATTGGTGTGTAACAAAATTTGCGGTGCATCCCACTACAAAATGCGTTTCCCTATTGTAGTACTGACGCAAAAAGACTTTGATGCAAGAATAGCAACTTACAAAGTTTTCGGTGATGAACTTACCGGAAAATAATTAATAGAACTAGAAACCTGTAAAACGATAAAAAATGTCAGATCACGGACATCACAATGAGGGTCACCACGGACATGACGATCACGGTCATCATGAACACCACGAGACTTTTATCTCAAAATATATCTTTAGCCAGGATCATAAAATCATCGCTAAACAATTTTTGATTACTGCTATCATCATGGCTGTAATCGGAATGGGAATGTCTCTTATTTTCCGTTTGCAATTGGCTTGGCCGGGCGAAAAATTTGCCTTCTCTAATTTCTTCTTAGGAGATAAATGGGCTCCGGATGGGGTTTTGGATCCTAACATGTATCTGGCTTTGGTGACAATTCACGGTACAATTATCGTGTTCTTTGTATTAACCGGCGGATTGAGCGGTACTTTCTCCAATCTTTTGATTCCTTATCAATTGGGTGCGCGAGATATGGCTTCCGGATTTTTAAATATGATTTCTTACTGGTTGTTCTTCCTTTCTAGCTGTATTATGATCGCTTCTTGTTTCGTTGAAACAGGTCCGGCTTCTGCAGGATGGACGGTTTATCCTCCTTTAAGTGCTATTCAAAAAGCTATCCCGGGATCAGGATTGGGTATGACTTTATGGTTGGTATCTATGGCGATATTCATCGCTTCATCATTGTTGGGTAGCTTGAATTATATTGTTACGGTATTCAACTTGAGAACAAAAGGTATGACTATGACAAGAATGCCATTAACTATTTGGTGTTTCTTGATCACGGCTGTATTGGGTGTTCTTTCTTTCCCTGTATTATTAAGCTGCTGCTTGTTGTTGATTTTCGACAGAAGTTTCGGAACTGCATTTTATTTGTCTGATATTTTCTTCAGCGGTGTTCCGCTGGAAGCAACGGGTGGAAGTCCGTTATTGTTTGAGCATTTATTCTGGTTCTTAGGTCACCCTGAGGTTTACATTATCCTTTTACCGGCTTTAGGTTTGATCTCTGAGGTGATTTCTACCAACTCAAGAAAACCAATTTTCGGATACAGAGCGATGATCGTTTCAATCCTTGCAATTGCTTTCTTGTCCTTCATCGTGTGGGGTCACCATATGTTTATGACGGGTATGAATCCTTTCCTTGGAACGGTGTTTACCTTTACAACTTTATTGATTGCAATTCCTTCGGCGATTAAAGTATTCAACTATTTAGCAACGATCTGGAAAGGTAATTTGAGATTATCTCCGGCGATGATGTTTGCTCTGGGGATGGTTTCTTTATTCATCTCAGGTGGATTAACAGGTTTGATCCTTGGAGATTCTGCCTTAGACATTAACATTCACGATACTTATTTTGTAGTTGGTCACTTTCACATCGTAATGGGTGCGGGCGCTATCTTTGGAATGTTTGCCGGTGTGTACCACTGGTTCCCTAGAATGTACGGCAGAATGATGATGCCTAAATTAGGTTTCTTACATTTCTGGATGACCATCGTAGGTGTTTACGGAGTTTTCTTCCCAATGCACTTCTTAGGTTTGGCAGGTGTTCCAAGAAGATATTTCTCTAACGAAGAATATGTATTGTTTCAAGATGTTCAACCGATCAACATCATCATTACTTGTTTTGCAATAATGGCTGCTATTGGTCAGTTTGTTTTCATCTTTAACTTCTTCTACAGTATTTTCAAAGGAAGAAAATCGAATCAAAATCCTTGGGGATCTAACACTTTAGAGTGGACCGCTCCAATTGAAAGAATACATGGTAACTGGCCGAATGCAATTCCGGAAGTTCACCGCTGGCCTTATGATTACAGCAAACCGGGACATGACACGGATTTTGTTCCTCAATCGGTTCCTTTGAAAGAAGGAGAATCTGACGGACATTAGAAATAACTAATTTAAAAAAGCCTTCTCGCAAAATCGGGAAGGCTTTTTTGTTGCAGAAAATCGTAAATTGTACTTTTATAAACATGAACGAAGCATTAGATCCAGATAGCGAGCGATTGAGTTCTGCAGAGAAAGAATTTGAAAAAGTTCTTCGTCCGCAGGAGTTCGACGATTTTGCCGGTCAGCGCAAAGTGCTGGAAAATCTGCAGGTTTTCGTTCAGGCTGCCATGCAAAGAGGAGAGGCTTTGGATCACGTATTATTGCACGGTCCTCCCGGATTAGGGAAAACAACTTTAGCCAATATTATTTCTCAGGAGTTGGGTGTGAACATTAAAATCGCATCGGGCCCTATGCTGGATAAACCTGGAGATTTAGCCGGTTTACTCACCAATCTTGCAAAAGGAGATGTTTTATTTATTGATGAAATACATCGTTTGAGTCCGGTGGTGGAAGAGTATTTATATTCTGCAATGGAAGATTATTCCATTGATATCATGATTGATTCCGGACCCAACGCACGCTCCGTTCAAATAACTTTAGAACCTTTTACTTTAGTAGGCGCTACAACGCGCTCAGGGTCCCTTACGTCGCCTTTGCGCGCTCGTTTTGGGATTAACTGCCGACTGGAGTATTACGATGCCGAAGTGCTTACAGGTATCGTACATCGTTCTGCGGAAATATTAAATATTCCTATAGAAGCAGATGCTGCTTATGAAATTGCACGAAGAAGCAGAGGAACTCCCCGTATTGCAAATGCTTTATTGAGAAGGGTTCGCGACTTTGCCCAAATCAAAGGCAATGGAAGAATTACTATGGCTATTTCCAATATGGCCTTAAGTGCTTTGAATGTGGATCAGTATGGCTTGGACGACATGGATCATAAGATTCTGACTACCCTTATTGAAAAATTTTCCGGTGGCCCCGTTGGCTTGAATACCTTGGCCATGGCGGTGAGTGAAGAAGCTGGAACCATTGAAGAAGTATATGAGCCTTTCCTGATCATGCAGGGATATTTGAATCGAACTCCTCGCGGACGTGAAGCAACAGCTTTGGCTTATCAGCATTTGGGTAAGGAATTCAGAGGCAATCAAGGAAAGTTATTCTAGATTTTGAATCCTTCCGCTAAAAATAAAAACAGCGAATTCATTAAACAAAAAGCTTTGCAATTAGGCTTTATGGCCTGTGGCATATCGAAGGCTGAATTTCTCGAAGAAGAAGCACCGCGTCTGGAAAAATGGTTGTCGGAAAATCGCCATGGCGAAATGAAGTACATGGGAAATTACTTCGACAAACGTTTGGATCCCCGCCTTTTATTTGAAGGATGTAAAAGTGTAATTTCTGTTTTAGTAAATTATTTCCCTTCCGAAAATCAAAAAGATCCTGAAGCACCAAAGCTTAGTAAATACGCCTTTGGCGAGGACTATCACTTCGTCATCAAAAGAAAATTGAATGAACTTTTATTATTTATTCAAAGTGAAATAGGGGAGGTGAACGGAAGAATTTTTGTGGATTCTGCGCCGGTGATGGACAAGGCCTGGGCGAAAAAATCAGGCTTGGGCTGGATAGGAAAAAACAGCAATTTAATTTCAAATAAAAGCGGATCATTTTTTTTCATCGGCGAATTATTGATTGACGCGGAGTTGCAATACGATACTGCCATCGGAGATTATTGTGGAACCTGCACGCGCTGCCTCGACGCTTGTCCCACAGGTGCCATCATTCAGCCTTACGTTGTTGACGGAAGCAAATGCATTTCTTATTTCACCATTGAATTGAAAGATGCTATTCCTGTGCCCATGAAAGGTCAGTTTGATAACTGGATGTTCGGTTGTGACATCTGTCAGGAAGTTTGTCCCTGGAACCGTTTTTCAAAACCGCACAGCGAAGCAGCATTTATGCCTCATCCCGATTTACTGGAGATGACAAAGCACCAATGGCAAAATATTTCAAAAGAAATTTTCAATAAATTATTTAAGAATTCGGCCGTGAAGCGCACTAAATTTGACGGCTTAAAAAGAAATATAAATTTTTTAAAATAAGATTAATAAATTCATGCAATGAAAATATTTTTAGTGCTCATTTGTATTGTCGCATATTCTTTTTTAGGTGCACAGTCGTTGGATAGTTGTGGTTTGGATAATAGCTCTGAAATTAGCAAACATGAAGCAGAATTCTTAAATACTTATCTGAGTGAACAAAGAGGAAATTTTGATTTCACCGGAAAAAAAATTGCTTTTGTTACCGGAAGCAGTGGAAGTAAAATGGGAACGAAGTCGGAATATTTTAAAAACATTGTCCAATACAAGAAAGAGAATGCTAAAGTAGTGTCTTCGATAGTGGTTTTGACTGAAGATGAAAAGCAAAAATCCGGGGGCTATGACGCAGTTGTTAGTTATTGGGTTAAAATAATTCTTGATAGAAAGAAGATCATAGAAAAATTAAAAGAACAATGATTGTTTACTAAGGTATTTACACCTTGTCCAGTAACGAACTATTAAATATATTTACCACTCATAACCAGATAGGCACATTTAAAAGTTAAGATGTTTTTACAAAAAATAAAGAACAGAGAATCAGGAATATTGGTTTACGGTATCACACCTCCCAAACTGATTACTCCCCTTGAAAAAGTAGCAGAAGCAACTCAAAAAAGCATAGCGCGAATTAAGGCTTTACCCATTGATGCTTTGATTGTATATGATGTGCAGGATGAATCGTCACGAACCAAAGAAGAAAGACCTTTCCCTTTTCAGGCGGCAATGGATCCGATGGAATATTCCAATCAGTATTTAGCGGATTTAAATCTGGAGAAAATCATTTATCGTCCGGCTGGAAAATACACGGAAGAAGAAATTTCAGAGTGGTTCAAAAATTTAAACAACAATCAATTTCACCCTATACTGGTGGGAATTCCTTCACCGGATTATGTGCCTAAAATCTCCTTGCCTCAAGCTTATCAGATCTGGTCGGAATATCAATCTTCTTCTGTGATGGGTGCCATTTGCATTCCGGAAAGACATATTGTGCTGAAAGATGAAGACCAAAGAATGCTGGATAAAATAAAAAGCGGAGTTTCGTATTTTGTGACGCAATGTGTTTTCAATGAAGATTACAGCTTACAAATGTTGCAGTCTTTAAAAGATACCTGTGACAAAACAGGAGAACAAATTCCCACTGTGATTTTTACGCTGAGCACCTGTGGTTCAATAAAAACTTTGCGATTTATGGAGTGGCTGGGAATTCACGTTGCCGACACACATAAAAATCGTTTGGAAAAAGCTAATGATATTTTACAGGAATCTCTTCAGCTTTGTAATGAGATTGCCAAAACCTTATCCGACTATTGTGCGGAGCATTCCATTCCTTTCGGTTTCAACATAGAAAGTGTTGCTACCCGCAAAGATGAAGTAGATGCTTCAATATCTTTAGTGAACAATATCGATGAAATGCTGAAAGTAAAATCTTTCGTTTTACGATAAACAATCGGCACTTTTTGCGAAGGTACTTACAATGATTTCATTGTAAACATGACCGAATTTTTCCAAACACCACTTTCGCAAACTCCTCACCTCTTCACTTCTACACAACCACTTGATTGCCTTTTCTAATTCTTTTTTAAATAAGTCTCTATCGAAACTTACTTTTTCTAAAATCTCTTTACTTAATTCAAACATAGTCCTCCTCTTAAAAATCGTTCATGTATAAGGTACAAAAAAAAAGAGCTCTTTCAAATGAAGAACTCTTTTTTTTGAAAATTATTTTCGGACTTATTTTCCGTTGAGTTCTTTTAACTTTTTAAGAAATTCAGCTTCGCTGTTTTCATTGAATACACGTTGTTCCCATAGAACTTTCCCGCTGGAGTTAACAATAAAAATATGCGGAGGGAAGGTTGCGCCCAATGCGCGGAACACTTGTTTGTCGGGATCCAGTAAAAATGAAAATCTCCAACCTTTGCCCTGGATAAAGGGAGTCACTTTTGCTTCCTGATCCTTAGCGTCAATTGAAACGGCATAAAATGGAACACCGATTTCATTCATTTTTCCGGCCAGCGTATTATATTGTGTTACGCAGTTGGTACACCACATTGCCCAAAAAGAAACCACGGTGACTTTATGGCCCTGAACAGCATCTTTTAGATTTACAGTTTTTCCATCGATAGAAGAAAGAGCTATAGATGGAAGCACTTTATCGGTTTGTGCCTGTGACATTCCGAAAGTAAGCGCGATAAAGGATAAAATGGTTAAGACCTTTTTCATACTATTTGTTTTCAATAAGTTATTCTAAAATCAAGCCAAAATAATTCTAAAAAGATACAAAAAATAAAATTAGACTTTTTCCCTGATTATTTTTATTGCTTTCGGAACTCCTGTTCCGGCCCCTTCTTTAAGGATGGTAAGATTGGAAATATTTCCGGCGGGACAATCATTCGGATCAATCAGAAAAGTTTGGCAGTGCGCAGGAACAAAATGCACCAAACCCGCTGCAGGATATACATTCAGAGAAGTCCCGATGATAAATAAATAATCGGCTTCATGCATCATTTCTTGCGCAATTTCAATGTTGGGTACCATTTCCCCGAACCACACAATATGAGGTCGCAACTGCGATCCTTTTTCGCAGAGATCACCCATCTTTATTTCTTTGTCTCTAACATCGTAAATTAATTTTTCATCCTTCGAACTTCTTGCTTTTGTGAGCTCACCATGCAAATGAAGAATGTTGGATGATCCCGCTTTTTCATGTAAGTCATCTACGTTTTGAGTAATGATTTGCACTTCAAAATCTTTTTCCAGATCCGCCAGCGCGAGGTGTCCGTTGTTGGGTTTTGCGGTGGCGCATTGTTGTCGGCGTTTGTTGTAAAATTCCTGCACCAAAGCCGGATTTTTCGTCCATGCCTGCGGAGTGGCAACATCGTAAACATTATAATTTTCCCAGAGACCGTCGCTGTCGCGAAAAGTTTTCAATCCGCTTTCAGCGCTAATGCCTGCACCAGTAAGAACTAAGACCTTTTTCATTTTGCTTCCGGATTTTAATAAGTCTTCCAAAATTAGTACTATTACACGTCAAATGAACAGTGTAATCAAACAGCTATGAGTAAAGTTAGAAAACAAGAAGCATTGGATTATCATTCTCAGGGTCGTCCCGGGAAAATTGAAGTTGTTCCAACAAAACCATATCACACCCAAAGAGACTTATCTCTGGCTTATTCACCGGGGGTTGCAGAGCCTTGTCTGGCTATTGCCGAAAACCCTGATGATGCCTATAAATACACTGCCAAAAGAAATTTAGTAGCTGTTATTTCCAATGGAACAGCGGTTTTAGGTTTGGGAGACATTGGTGCTTTGGCATCAAAACCGGTGATGGAAGGAAAAGGATTATTGTTTAAAATCTTTGCCGACATTGATGTTTTTGATATTGAGATTGACGCCAGCGATGTAGATACCTTCGTGAAAACAGTAAAAGCGATTGCGCCAACTTTCGGCGGAATAAACTTAGAAGATATCAAAGCCCCCGAGTGTTTTGAAATTGAGCAGCGACTCAAAGAAGAACTGAATATTCCGCTCATGCATGATGATCAGCATGGAACGGCCATCATCACCGGAGCAGCGCTTTTAAATGCTTTGGAAATCACAGGCAAAAAAATTGAAAATATAAAAGTAGTGGTGAGTGGTGCCGGTCCGTCGGCCATTAGTTGTGCCAAGTTATATCTGGCTTTGGGAGCGAAAGTTGAAAATGTTTTCATGTTCGATTCCAAAGGATTGATTACCAAAGACAGAAAAAATTTAGACGTTCACAAACAACAATTCGCCAACAGTAAATCATACGAAGACATCAAAGCGGCGATGAAAGACGCCGATGTTTTTTTGGGATTATCAAGAGGAAATATCGTTGATAAAACCATGATTCAGGCCATGGCCAAAAATCCAATTGTATTTGCCTGCGCCAATCCCGATCCTGAAATCCCTTACGATGAAGCCATCGCTGCAAGGCCTGATGTTATTGTAGCTACAGGAAGATCAGATCATCCGAATCAGGTGAATAATGTTTTAGGATTTCCATTTATCTTCCGTGGTGCTTTGGATGTTCACGCTTCTACCATCAACGAAGAAATGAAGCTGGCCGCTGTTCGGGCTATTGCAGCATTGGCGAAGGAAGCCGTACCCGAAGAAGTGAATCTGGCGTATGGAATTAAAAATTTAGCATTCGGAAAAGACTATATCATTCCAAAACCCATCGATCCGCGTTTGTTAACGGTTGTAGCGCCTGCTGTTGCTAAAGCAGCAGTAGATTCAGGAGTGGCGCGGAATCCAATTACCGATTGGGATAAATACAAGCAGGATCTGGCTTTGCGCATGGGTCTCGATAAAAAAATCATGAATCAGGTGACACAGCAAGCGAAGAAAAATCCGAAGCGGGTAGTGTTTGTGGAAGCCGATAATTACAGCGTTTTAAAAGCTGCACAGGTAGTGAAAGATGAAGGTATTGCCAAGCCAATATTGTTGGGAAGTAAAGCTGTTATTCAGCAACTGATCAAGGAAAATAATCTCGAATTGTCTGATGTGCCAATCATTGATACACGAAGCTCAGAAATCGAAGAAAAGCGAAATGCTTATGCTGAACTGCTTTTCGAAAAGCGTAAGCGCAAAGGATATACTTTTCATGAATCTAAAATCGCGATGCGCAACCGCAATCATTTTGGTTCCATGATGGTGGATCAGGGTGAGGCCGATGCGCTGATTACGGGTATTACCAGGAATTACAGAGATAGTGTGCGTCCGCCTTTGCTCGTAGTAGGCATGGACAAACAGCACCAGATCATTGCAGGGATGTACATGATCATCACCAAAAAAGGAACTTTCTTTTTTTCAGATACCACAGTGAATCTTGATCCAACAGCAGAAGATCTGGTGAAAATCACAGTGCTTACTTACGATGCGGTGAAGCGCTTCAATGTTGAGCCGCGCATCGCTATGTTGTCGTATTCTAACTTCGGAACATCCAAAGGAGCAGAAGCAACAAAGGTGAATGAAGCTGTGAAAATTCTTCACGAAAAATATCCGCACATTTGTGTAGACGGAGAGATTCAAGGGAATTTCGCAGTGAATTCGGATTTAAGAATGAGCAAATTTCCTTTCACCAAACTCGGCGATCAGCAAACCAATACTTTGATTTTTCCTAATCTTTCTTCGGGAAATATTGCTTACAAACTTATTCAGGAAATGGGCGAAACAGAGGCCATCGGACCGATTTTACTCGGAATGAAAAAATCGGTACACGTTTTACAGTTGGGCGCATCAGTGCGCGAAATCGTTAACATGGCCACCATTGCAGTAGTGGATGCTCATCAAAAACAAGAACAATTATGATCCATCATTTATCGGGAAGATTAGTAGAAAAAACACCAACATCTGTTGTCATAGAATGCGGCGGAGTAGGCTATTTCGTTCATATTTCCCTTTTCACTTTTGATAAACTCGGCAAAGAGGAAAATTGCAAATTGCTCACTCATCTTTCCATCAAGGAAGATGCGCATACTTTGTACGGTTTCATCACCGAATCGGAAAGAACCATTTTCCGTCAGCTCATTTCTGTTTCAGGAGTAGGGGCCAATACAGCGCGTTTGATTTTGTCTTCTATGGATCCCGACAGAATTGCCGGAGCCATTGCTATTGCTGATGTTAACAGTCTGAAAGCCATCAAAGGAATAGGGGAAAAAACAGCACAACGCATCATCCTTGAATTAAAAGGCAAAGTAAGCAAGCAAACAGAAGGGGTAATATTTTCTACAGCGCACAATACCAGCAGAGATGAAGCGTTATCCGCACTGCTAATGTTAGGGTTTAACAAGGCAGGGGTCGACAAAGTGTTGCAAAAATTAATAACGGAAAATCCAGCATACAGCGTTGAAGAGCTAGTTAAATTGGCTCTTAAGAATTTGTAGGTGAAAAAATGTTTTAAAAATAGCTTCCCGCTTTGGGGTTTGTTCCTATTGTTGCAATTGGTTTTTGCGGAGTCGGCCTATGCTCAGTCGCCCGTTGATTCCTTGAAGGTACCCAAACCTTTTACCAATGATCCCGCTGCAGTCAAGGAAGAAGTGACCTACGATCCCGAAACTAAAAAATACACAAAAGTTAAAAAGATAGGTGACCTCGTAGTAGGTACACAAACCATGACTTTCGACGAATACTGGAACGAGCGCTACAAGCAGGCCGAACAAAAATATTTTCAGGAAAAAGCAAAGCAGGAAAGTTTTGATAAAGAAAAACCTTTGTTGCCTCAGTTGAAATTACCCAATGGCGGATTGGTTGACGGATTGTTTGGGAGCAATAAAGTGGAAATCAAACCAACGGGATCGGCGGAGTTGATTTTCGGACTCAATTCTTCCACTACTAAAAACCCCGCTATTCCCGTAAGAAATCAAACCAATACCAACTTCCAGTTCAATCAGAAAATTCAGCTCAACATTGTTGGAACCATTGGCGATAAATTGAAACTCACCACCAACTACAATACTGAATCTACCTTTGATTTTGAAAATCAAATGAAGCTGGAATACACCGGAAGTGAAGATGAAATAGTTAAAAAAATTGAGGTGGGTAACGTGAGTTTGCCTTTGCAAACACAGTTGATACAAGGTAGTCAGAGTTTGTTCGGGGTGAAAAGCGAATTGCAATTCGGTAAGCTTAGCGTCACCTCCGTAATCACGCAGCAAAAAGGAGAATCAAAAACCATTCAAACTTCAGGTGGTGTTCAGGTAAGAGATTTTCAAATTCAAGCGGATATGTACGAAGCCAATCGTCACTTTTTTCTGGCTCAGTATTTTGCCGATCATTACGACAGCGCGCTGGATTCATTGCCTTTTGTAAACTCATCTGTTCAGATTACAAGGGTGGAAGTGTGGATGACCAACGTGGGGAACAACAACAATCAGGATTCAAGAAAGATAGTGGGATTCATCGATTTGGGAGAATACAATCCTTACGATCCTATGTTGCTGGCTTCAGTGAAATCGGGTGCGCAATATCCTTACAATGATATAAACAGTTTGCATTCCACAGTAGCAGCAAATTCTAACATCCGTAATTTCACCAATGCCAGCACTGCTTTGGTTGCAATGGGTTATGTGGAGGGAGCCAACTTCAATAAAATTGAAAATGCCCGTAAGTTGCTTCCCGAAGAATTTACTTTTAATGCGCAGTTGGGTTATATTTCTTTGAACACTGAGCTGAGTGCCGATCAGATTCTGGCCGTTGCCTTTCAGTACACCGTTACCGGAGTGCCCGGTGTGTTTCAGGTAGGGGAATTCAGCAGTGATGGCGCGAGCAATACTCAGGCTTTGTATGTGAAGCTTTTAAAAACAAATACGGTCAATAACACGCATCTTCCAACCTGGGAGTTGATGATGAAAAATGTTTATGGCTTAGGAGAATCGGGTATCAAAGGGGAAACTTTTCAAATGCAGGTTTTATATACCGATCCGGGTTCCAATCAGGACATCAACTTTGTGGATTTGGGTGGAAAACAATTCAAACGATGGGTGCAATTGATGAATGCCGATCAGATCAATATTCAACAGGATAAAATTTCCGACGGATTTTATGATTTTATTGAAGGTGTTACGATTAAGGCCAACAGCGGTAAAATATTTTTCCCCGTCCGGAAACCCTTTGGGGAATTTTTACGAAAACAATTGGGAGATCCTGCTTTGGCCAATAAATACTGTTTCGACTCTTTATACACCGTTACGCCAATTGCCGCGCGAACAAAATTTCCGAATAAAGACCGCTTTAAATTCTGGGTGAAATACCAAAGCAGCCAGTCGAATGTCATCAATCTTAATTCCTACAATGTTCCAACGGGATCTGTTGTGGTTACCGCAGGAGGAAAAAGATTGGTGGAAAATCAGGACTACACCGTGAATTATGCGGGCGGTCAGGTTACCATCACCAATGAAGGATTATTGAATTCGTCTACTCCGATTTCTGTTTCATTGGAATCCAATGCGATGATAGGTATTCAAACCAAAAATTTATTTGGCTCGCATCTCGAATATAAATTTTCCAATAATTTTAATATTGGCGGAACTATAATGAATTTAACGGAAAGACCGCTGACTACTAAAGTGGATATCGGACAAGAACCCATGTCGAATACCATCTGGGGACTCAATACAAAGTACCATTCCGAAGTTCCTATTCTTACCAAATGGATAGACAAACTGCCTTTACTTTCTACCAAAGAAATGTCAACCATTGATGTTACCGGCGAAGTTGCACAATTGATTCCCGGAACTTCAAATGCCATTGAAAATGTGAACAGTGGAAAAGGAGAATCCTTCATTGATAATTTTGAAGGAGCCGAAACCAATACCACGTTAACCGTGAGAACAACTTGGTTTATCGCTTCTACTCCTCACGGTTTGGAAGAAAACGGAATGTTCCCCGAAGGAAAAGTGAACAACGGTTTGGCCAATGGATTCAACCGCGGTAAATTATCGTGGTACAATATTGATCCCTTGTTTAGCGACAATAGCGGACTCACTCCCGACTATCTTAAAAAAGATCCTGCGCAACAAAACAACAACTTTGTTCGCCCTATCAATCAAACGGAAGTTTTTCCGCAAAAATCTGGAACCAATGGTATAACGCCCAATATCATTACAATGGATTTGGCTTATTATCCCAACGAAAGAGGTCAGTATAATTTTGATACAGTAGGCGGAATTTATTCTTCGGGGGTGAATGCCGATGGAACTTTAAAAGATCCTGAAACAAGATGGGGCGGTATCATGCGAAAAATTGAAACCCCCGATTTTGAAAATGCCAACATTGAGTTTTTGGAATTTTGGGTGATGGATCCTTTTTTCACAGGCGCACAAAACGATTATAAAATTTTTAACGGAACGCAGGAAGGTGGTGATGTGTATGTTCACATTGGAAATTTATCGGAAGATGTTTTACGCGATTCCCGAAAATCTTTTGAAAACGGATTGCCGGTTGATAATACTGATCTTTCCGGCGTAGATACTACTGCTTGGGGATTGGTGCCCAGCGGATTGAATTTGGTAAATGCCTTTAATACCGATCCGGTAACACGTCCTTTTCAGGATGTTGGTTATGATGGATTGAGTGACGCCCGAGAAAAAGAATTTTACAGCACTTACATCGACTATTTCAGTAAAAATTTCGGTTCCGTTCCTGCTGCAATTGATAAGGATCCTGCTGCCGATGATTTCAGACATTACCGCGATGAAAATTTTAATACTTCGAGTGCTAAAGTAATTGATCGGTATAAGGATTTTAGTAGTGTTGACGGGAACTCTCCTGCCAGCACCAATTCAGGATTTTTAGCATCGGCCACTACCATTCCCGATTTAGAGGATTTAAACAAAGACAATACTTTAAACGAAGGGGAAAGTTATTATCAGTATCACATTTCAATGCGTCCCGAAGATTTGGAAATTCAGGATCAGGAAGCCGGAAAAAATTACATCAACAATATCGTACAGCCTACAGCTTCTGCGATCAACGGCTACAATAAAACTTTAAGTTCCCGATGGATTCATTTCCGTATACCTATTCGTAAACCCGAAAAAGCAATTGGTTCCATTCAGGATTTTCGGTCGATGCGTTACATCAGAATTTTGATGAAAGGATGGAAGGATCCTGTGATTTTAAGATTCGGTAAAATCGATTTGGTAAGAGAAACCTGGCGGAAATATGAGAGTCAGCTCAAAGGCGATTGTGAATTTGTGGCGACTGATAACAACACGCATTTTGTGGTGACTTCGATCAACGTTGAAGAAGACAGTCAGAAAGAACCAATTCCATACGTTCCTCCGGTGGCGAGGGTGTACAACGTGCAAACGCAATCCACCATGAATGAGCAGGCTTTGTATTTAAACATTGATGATCTGGACGGATGCGACAGTCGCGCTGCATTTAAAAATACTTTAATCGACATGCGTTCTTACAACTGCTTGAAAATGTATGTTCACGCTGAAAAAAAAGGAAATGCCGCCGAAGATTACAACAATAAAATGAGTGTGTATTTAAGAATGGGATCTGATTTTGATGACAACTATTACGAGTATGAAATTCCGATGAAGTTCACCGATCCTACTACTGTCGACATTAACAATAAAGAGGCCGCCATTGCAGCAATCTGGCCATCGGAAAATTCTTTTGATTTTGATTTGGCTGTTTTAACCGAAGCCAAGCTGGCGCGTAATGCCAGCATTGAAGCTGATCCGCTGAGCTTTTTTAAAAATCAGCGCTATCGTGTCACCAGTGGGAAAAACAATATTTACGTGAAAGGAAATCCAACCATGTCGGCCATAAAGGTGATATTAATTGGTGTGCGCAACAACAGTGATCCCGGACAACGGAAATCGGTTGGTGTGTGGGCCAATGAATTGCGCTTGTCGTGTTTCAATGATCAAAGCGGATGGGCCGCCACAGCAACGGTGAGCATGAAGCTGGCCGATGTTGGTAATTTATCGGTGACCGGTAAAATGTATACACCGGGCTGGGGAAATATTACGGATAAAGTGGCCGATAGAAAAAAAGAATATTATGAAATGTATGATGCCCTAGCTAGTTTAGAGTTGGGCAAATTACTTCCTTCCAAATACAATGTTTCTATTCCTTTGTATCTGGGTTATTCGGAAACTTTTCAAAATCAGCAGTTCAATCCGCTGGATCAGGATGTTCAAATGAGCAAGCTGGATCCTGTTACACGCAGAAAAGTTCAGGACAGTACGCAAACTTATCAGCGCCGTAGAAGTTTAAATTTATCCAACATAAGAAAAAACAGAAGCACAACTTCTACCCGCAAACCAATGCCTTACGACATTGAAAATTTTGATGCTACTTACGTTTTCAATGAAACTTTTAAAAGTGATGTCAACACGCGCTTTAACGTTTTACAAACCTATAAGGGAGCATTCAATTATAATTTTACGCATCAGCCAAAAAACATTCAGCCCTTTATACAAAGTCCGATAATAGGCTTCTATAAAAAAGTAGTGTTGAATAATTATGAAGAAAAGGAAAACGCTTTACAGGAAGAAGTGGATCGTTTGAAAAAAGAAAAAACACCACCGGCCGAACTCAAAAAAACAGAAGAAGAGCTCAAAAAAGTGAAAGATAAAAAAGCGGGATTCACTAAGCTGACCAAAACGCTGATGGAAACTCCTTACAATAAACTGGGACGGGAATTTAATTTTTATATCATGCCGTCGCGTATTTCCATTCGCAATGATTGGAATCGTTTGTACAATGAAAGTGTCATCAGAAACAACTCTGATGCGGTTTTGCTGATTACCCCCGTTTACAACAAAAATTTTTACTGGGATAGAAATTTTGATTTAAGCTGGGATTTGTCCAAAGAATTAAAATTTAAATATACTGCTGCCAATCGCTCAAGGATAGATGAACCGCAGGGAAGAATTGACACGAAACCAAAAATTGATTCGATGTTGCTGGGAATTTTTCAGGATAAGAACAAAGTTTTTCAATTGGCGAGAACGACTAATTATTCGCAAACTTTCGATTTCAATTATGAGATTCCGCTCAAAAAATTCCCGTGGACCGATTGGATCACTGCCAACGTGAAATACACAGCTAAAGAGGATTGGCAAGCTGCACCGCTTTCTTTTGAAGCGGTGAACAATACCATTTCCAATAACAATACCGAACAACTTACGGCCAATTTTAATCTCGTGAATTTTTACAATAAGATTCCTTATCTGAAAAAAATAAACAACGGATCCAACAACAAGCCTGCTCCTAAAAAAGTGGAATCAGATACTACTAAAAAGAAAGTAAAGGCAGAGCCCATCAATGTTGTAGATGGTGCGTTGCGCATCATGATGCTGGTGAGAAATGTTTCGTTTACTTATTCCGAAAACAACGGAACTTTTGTTCCGGGCTTTGTTCCGAACACAAGATTGGTGGGAATGGATTTTTCTCAGATGTCGCCCGGACTGGGATTTATTCTTGGAAGTCAGGAAGATATTTTAACCAAATCTGCCCAACGCGGTTGGCTCACTACCAATTCGCAAATGCTCAATACCAAATACTCGCGTTCACATACCGAGAATTTAAACTTAAGAGCTACGATAGAGCCCATTAATAAAATGCGGATTGAATTAACGGGAACAAGGGCTTTTGGTAAGGATTCATCTTTTGTATATCGCCTCGATGATAAAAATAATTTCACCAATTTCCCTTCGGCAACTACCACTTCTTATACTTTTAGCATCACTACCATTACGCTTGGTTCGGCTTTTGAATTTGGTAACAAAGACAATGTTTCTACGGTGTATCAGTCTTTTCTCGACAGCAGAGCTGATGTTGCAAAACGTTTGGCGGCTGATAATCCGAATGCATCTTCCACCAATTTAGTTGGCGGTTTCCCTGTGGGCTACGGAAAAAAACAAGTGGATGTATTGGTGCAATCTTTTATCAATGCTTACACCGGAGGAAACCCTGCAACTGCTCCATTGGGAACAATGCCGAAAATACCAATGCCTAACTGGAAATTGAATTATGACGGGATGATGAAAATACCTGTCATCGCTAAATATTTTCAGTCGTTCACCTGCAGTCATTCCTATACTTCTACTTTGAATGAAGGATTTTCGAGGAATCAGGTTTTTGTGGATGATGGTACCGGACATACGGCAATTAAAGATTCAATCGCCAACAATTATATTCCTAAATACAATTACGGAAGCGGAATTGTGATCACAGAAAGTTTGAGTCCGTTGATTAAAATTGATGCAACATTGAAAAGCAGCTGGATTGCGAAATTTGAATTGAAAAAAACAAGAACGGTTTCATTGAGCATCAATGGACTTTCGGTGACAGAAGTTTCCAATTTCGGCATCACTGCCGGAACAGGATATAAAATAAAAGACGTTAGATTGCCTTTCCCGATTTTGGGAAAAAAGATAAAAAGTAATTTGGATTTGCGTGTTGATTTAACTGTTACTCAAAGTAAATCCGTTCTTCGCGTAATAGATGGTTCGAGCAATGTTCAAAACGGAACCAACATAGTGAGTATAAAAACCCTTGCCGATTATGTGTTAAGCGATAAATTGAATTTGCGCTTGTTTTATGATGTGGTGTTTAATACGCCGGCCAACTCGCTTTCATTTCCTTCTTCTAACTCCAATGGAGGAATCAGTTTGAGATATACTTTATAATACTTCAACTATTTTCCCTTTTGTTTTTGTGATTTATTGGCGAATCATGTAAGTTTGCCGTACATAAAAAAATAATCAGATGAACATTCCTGCAGAATTAAAATACACCAAAGATCACGAATGGGTAAAAGTTGACGGAGACGTTGCTACCATTGGTATTACCGATTTCGCTCAAAGCGAATTGGGAGATATCGTTTATGTTGAAATTGAAACCGTAGGTGAAACTTTGGCACAAGAAGAAGTTTTTGGAACAGTGGAAGCGGTGAAAACGGTTTCTGATTTGTTTATGCCTGTTAGCGGACAAATTCTGGAGTTCAACTCAGGAATTGAAGCAGAGCCGGAGTCTGTTAACCATGATCCTTACGGTAAAGGATGGATGATTAAAGTTAAAATCACTGATCCTTCTCAATTGTCGACATTGTTATCTGCTGATGCTTACAAAGCTTTGATCGGACATTAATTTACTTTGTTTTTAAAGTACAATTATAAAGGCATAATGCTATCGCTTGCGATAGCATTTGTTTGTTTAGTGCCTCTGGGAGAGGCCCATCCTCCGCGTATTCCCTACTTTGATAAATACATTCATGTTTTTTTGTTTGGGACTTTGGCTTTTCTGTGGATTACTGGATTAAGGAAACAAGGACTTGCTCAGCCCATAATGATTTCAGTAGTGTTCTGCATTGCTTATGGAATTGTAATTGAAATTTTGCAGGAACTAATGCAATTGGGAAGAGCGTTTGAGTGGTTGGATATTGGTGCTGATGTTGCCGGAATTCTGCTAGCGTGCGTCATTGCGAAAATTTTTGTACTCAAAAATTAAAGCAATCCCATCATAACATCTGGGATTTACCCAATAATCATCTGTCCGATATAAAAGTACAGCAGCAAACCGAAAATATCATTGGTAGTTGTAATAAAAGGTCCTGTTGCCAAAGCCGGATTCACTTTAAATTTATTAAGCAATAACGGAATGAATGTTCCTAAAATCGCCGCAAAAATAATTACCGATAACAAAGCGATACTCACCGTAATACAAGTTCGTGAAGAAAAATCAGAAAGGAAATTCACTGCAAAAAGAACAGCGGAACAAACCAAACCATTCACCAATCCGATTCCTGTTTCTTTCACCAAACGTTGAGCAATAGAGCCTTTCAAAGAATTGTTGGCCAATCCCTGCACAACAATCGCCGAAGATTGTACTCCAACATTTCCGCCCATTGCACCTATCAGCGGAATAAATACTACCATCTCGGGATGTTGTGATAAATCAAAACCTAATAGCACATGCGCACTTCCAACGCCCCCAACCATACCCATGAGCAACCATGGCAAACGCGCTTTTGTAACGTGCCAGATAGAGTCATGTGACTCAACGGTATCCGAGAGACCGGAAGCCATCTGGTAATCTCTTTCCGCTTCTTCTTTGATCACATCCACCACGTCGTCAATGGTGATCCTTCCTTTCAAACGATTTAAATCGTCTACCACAGGAAGAACGACCAAGTCGTATTTCTCCATGATTTGCGCCACTTCCGAACTTTGTGTGTGTGCCTTCACAGAAATAATATCTCTGTTCAATACATCTTCAATTTTTGTGCTGGAAGGAGTGAGAATCAAACTTTTTAAAGAAAGAGTTCCCTGCAATTTATTGTTTTCATCCACTACATATACGGTATGGATGGTTTCAATCTGTTCGGCCTGTTTGCGCAACTCCTGCACACATTCCATCACATCCCAGTTGATGTTTACTTTGAATAACTCTTTCGCCATCAAACCTCCGGCAGAGTCATCGGGGTAGTTGAGGAGATCTACAATGTTGCTGGCTTTTTTTACATCATCGATCAGTGAAATTACTTTGGTTCTTTTTTCTTTCGGGAGCTCCATGATCAAATCGGCAGCGTCATCCGACTCCATGTAATCAATTGCTTTTCTCGCAATTTGTTCGGGAGTTAAACTGTTGAGCAAACCTTTTCTTTCATCTTCTTCCAGCTCCGCAATGGTCTCCGAAATCAGCTCTCCCGGTACTATGTCAAAAAATGTTTTTACTTCTTCCAGAGAAAGCTGGGTGGTGATATCGGCGATGTCTACGGGATGCAATTCGCTGATCAACGCATTGATCTTGTCCAGCGATTCATTTTCAATCGCCAGTTTAAGATCTTTGATTAATTGTTCGTTGTGTTCGAAATGCATGGCGCAAAGATAGCTTCTTAATGTTAAAAGGGAAAGAGGCGAATTTAAAAACCCTAAATTGAGTTTTGATTTGTTGTAGCAATCCTGATAAAATCCTCCACACTCAATACTTCTGCTCTCAATGATTTGAATTCTTCAGGGACATTAAGATTCATTGATTTTAGTGCATTGTGCAAAGTTTTTCTTCTTTGATTGAAAGCGGTTTTTACAATTTTGAAAAACAAAGCTTCATCACAACTTAATTTTTCTCGTGCATTTCTTTTCAAACGGATTACTGCCGATTTTACTTTTGGTGGCGGATTGAAAACGTGGGGTTCAACGGTGAAGAGATATTCAATGTCGTAAAAAGCTTGCAGCAAAACACTAGTGATGCCATAGGTTTTGCTTCCCGGAGGTGCGGCAATTCTTTCGGCCACTTCTTTCTGAAACATACCTACTACTTCAGGAACTTTATCGCGATTTTCTAAAACTTTAAAAAGAATTTCTGTGGAAATGTTATAGGGGAAATTTCCAATCACTGCAAAAGGCTGATCAAAAATTTCATTCAAATTGAGCTGTAAAAAATCGGCTTCTATAATTTCTAAAGCAGGATAATTCGTTTTGAGATAAGCTACGGAATCCCTGTCGATTTCAACTACCTTGAAGTTTTTAATGTTGGAATTTACAACCAGATATTTTGTCAAAACGCCCATTCCCGGTCCGATTTCAATGGCGCTGTTGTAGCCTTGATGAAACACTAAACCATCGGCAATGGCCTTTGAAATGTTTTCGTCTTTCAAGAAATGCTGACCCAAATGTTTTTTCGCGCGAACGGCATCGTTGTGTTTGGGAGTGGGGTCGTTGTATTTTGATTCGTATTTCATGTGAGTACTAATGTAGCACAATTATTTATTTTATATTTGACGCGCGTCTAACCAAAATTCAGCCTTATGAAAAAACTTATTTTATTTACCCTCTTGTTATTTTGCCAAATCGAATTTATTTATTCTGCCGATATTTCCTCTAAGTGGTCGGAGCAGTTTAGCGTGAGTGGGGTTTTTGATGAATATACTTCAAAAGTGATTGGCGAAAATTCTAAGTATGTATATGTGTTGTTTTCCAGCAGAAGTACAATGACTATTATCATCAACTACAAGATTGTTGCCTTTGAAATTTCAACTATGAAAATAGCGCATGAAATTTCAATTCAGGGTTTTGATCAGGATAAGATAAAATCCGACTTAATGAAAACAATGCAGTACATTGATGTTGTTTCAAATGGTGAAGTTGTTTACTGTGTATGGTCGAAGTTTACCAAAGATAAGTTGGAATATTATGTTCAGATTTTGAATCAAAATCTGGAACCTGTTGGCGACTTGCGCAATGTTTACAGCAAAAAACCCACAAGCAAAAGTGAATTCTCTTCCTGGACATCCGTACAAATTAATAAGGAGGGAAATACTGATTTATTGATCGTTAAAAGCAGCTCTCCCGAAAGAAGTACGTTAAATAAAATGGAATTGATTACAGTGAAGAAAACAGGTGAAACCAAAGTTTCTCCTGTTATTGATATGCATACCTCCACCAAAGACAGTTATTATTATTTGGAGGAATTTGCAAGTTGTAAGCTGGCTAAAACCGGTATGGTATATTTTCAGGATAAGAGATTTGATGATGAGAAGAAAGAGCTTATAAAAGGGGTTGGAATGATTGATCCGATATCCGGAAAAAAAGTGTATCACACGATCTTACAAACAGAAGAAGTGATCTCTCTGATGTATGACTATAGTGGAGAGAAGTTCATTGTTTATGGTGTTTATCAAAGCAGAGAAAAAGACAAGAGTCAGAAACTTGGATTGTATTCAGTTGAAATTAACAAAGCTGATTTTTCTATTCAAAAAACTAGTGTAAGTGATGTGAAGAGTCAGTTGGCTCCTGCGTTAGCAAAAAATGGTAAAAAGATAGCTGTTTCAGTATGTGATGCATTCTTAGAGAAAGACAATAGCATTGTGTATTTTCTTGCGGTTGCGGATAAAAGCAATAATATATCGCATGAAAATGCTTCTGTGATTTATCTTAAAACAGATGCGTCGGCTAATTTAGTTTGGTTCAAGAGTATAGAAGTTGATGTGAATTCTTTAGACATTTATTGGCGGTCAAATTTTAAGGCAATGAAAAATGGCAATAAATATGACTTGTTGTATCCTATTGAATATAAAAAGGGATTAGATCCGAACAGATACATTCTTGAGTTGAAATGTATGGAGATTTCAGCTGCAACCGGTGCAACAACAAGTACAAGCTATAATCTGGAATCAGCCGGGTTGAAATTTGCAAAGGATGTTAATGTGCCAAAATTTCGATTTGAGTTAGGCCAAAGTGAAAATTCATTTTATTTCTGGTCGTACAAAGCGCAGTCAACCAAACCTGAAATAAATTGTTTCGGACAGCTGATGATAAAATAATAGGTAGCTTATTTTATTTCCTCCAGCACCATTTTAAATGTTCCGAATTTTCCTCGGTATTTTTCTATCATTTTTTCGTTGATAGTATTGGCGTGTTCTTTTTCAAAAAGTTCAAGATGAGTGAGTGATTCGCAACGGAACTGAATGTTATATGCAGTATCTACTTCAGCAACAGGATGCGTTTTGCTGAAACGGTAATCGTTGAAAAGCCCTATGGACATGATGTTTTGGATATAATGGGTTTTCATCCATTCTATCCATTCCTGTTCTATGGAGTCGTCAATTGCGAAAGTGATGCTGTAAATAATCATGGTTAAAATTCTTTATCTCCTCTTAATCTTCTGAATCTTTTTCGTGCTTCTTCCACGTAAATACTTCCCGGAAATTTGAATAATATTTCCTCGTATTTTTCCTGTGCTTTTACTTTATCGTTTAATACGGTTTCATACAAATCGGCCAATTTAAACAATGCATCATCGGCCAGTAAATCCTTGTATTCATAAGTTTTCTGCAAAGCTTCGGCTGCTTGTATCCATTGGTGTTTTTTCAGAAAAACCTGTGCGCGTAAAAACAGCACATCATCCATTAAATTAAAACGCGATTTATATTCTTTTTCCAGAGAATCTAAAGTGCGTAAACACAAGGAATCCTGGTTTTGAAATTCCAGTAAATCGGCTCTTGCAAACATTTCCAGCGGAGTGGTGATGGTGTCCATTAAAGTATTGGTGGTAATCAGAATAGACAGATACATTGCGTCATTGGCAATTAATCTGTCGGTTGCTGCTTTCAAAATATCCAGTTGTGCTTTGGCCCATTTGAAATCGCCGGTGTAATAAGAAATTTTTGCGTTTCGGTATTTTGCATCCTGACCGAGAACATCAAATTTAAAATCCAGTTCCACCTGGGAATACAATAAAGACGCATCCCATATTTTATCGGAGATGAGGTAAATATCACCGAGTTCTAATTTGCATTCTGCAATTTGTTGTGTGGAGGTGCGCGGCATGTCAATGGCTTCCTGCAATAAGGAAATTGCTTTTTTAGTGTCGTGCAAATAAAATGCAAGAAGATGTGCGTAATCCCGCATCATTTCTAAAGTGAAAGAATTTTTCCCTAATTCTTTTAACCCCGAAACATAAGCGTTTTGCAATTCAGTAAGATCCTGAACGGTATAATCCGGACGCGTGGTAATTTTTTGATTGAGCACTTTTACCAGATCCATTTTTGCGCGACGGTAGTAAATGCTGTTTTCGCCTTTTTCAATGACATATTTCAATGCTTTGGCAGCATTTTCGTAATCTTCATTTTTTAAGCAGAGCTCCGAAAGTCTTATTAATCGCTGACCTTCTTCTCTTTTTCTTTTGTCCAATGCTTTGGTTTGAGTGATGGCGGCCGAGAATTCTTTTTCCTGAATCAATTCCCAAACCAACATTTCCAGATACAAATCGTTGTTCGGATTTTCCTGTATTTTTTTCAGAAGATTTTCTTTCAGCACTTTCTTTTTCTTGCCTGATGCATCTTCTCCGATGGCGTTGATCAAGGCGTTTTGAACTTCTGTTAAATATCCTTCGCCGTATTCCAGCACGAATAAATATTCATTGATCATTTCAGAAATATTGCCTTCAGCTTTGTAAACTTCTGCCAATTCAAAAGAAAAAGGATAATCGTTGTGCACCAGTTTTCTTCCTGCTAAATAAGTTTGAATGGCCCATTGACTTTGTTTTCTTTTTAGGAATCTGCTTGCGGTAAAAATAATTTGCTGATTGTCGGCTGGTAATAATTTTAAAGCTTTTTCAAAATTTTTGACAGCCTTTTCATCTTGTCCCGAAGCAGCGTATACATAGCCTAAATCAATAGGAAATAAAGTGCTTTGAGGAAATTCTTTTATTTTTTTTTCTACTAATTTTTCTGCCGATTTATAATTTTTAATTCCGATGTAGCTGTTCAGCAGGTACTCGTAATTTTCTTCGCTTTTGTTTTTTTTGTAGAGCTCTTCAAAAATTTCAGCTGATTTATCATAAGCGCCTTCATTGTAAAATTGCTTTCCCAGATCCAACTGGATTTGCATTTTATCCTGAGCAACAACAGAAAAGTGTAAAAGCAAAAAGCTAAAAAGAAGAAGGGCAATATTGCTTTTAATTTTTATCAAAATCAGTTTATTTTTTTGAAACTTAAGTAAGGATGCAATGCTTCAGGGATATTTATTCCGTCGGCATCCT
This sequence comes from Flavobacteriales bacterium, assembly GCA_023251095.1. Classification (GTDB taxonomy): domain Bacteria; phylum Bacteroidota; class Bacteroidia; order Flavobacteriales_C; genus JAHEZL01. The sequence continues at coordinate 89,088 of JAHEZL010000010.1, read as the reverse complement.
GATTGTTTTCCAACAATGCTGCCAATATACGTGGTAACGCTAAAGCGCTGCCATTAAGTGTGTGTGCAAGTTGCGGTTTATCCTGACCTTGTTTAAAACGCAATTTCAAACGGTTGGCCTGGAAGGTTTCAAAGTTAGAAACAGAGCTTACTTCCAGCCATTTTTGCTGAGCGGCAGAGTAAACTTCAAAATCATAAGTAAGGGCAGAGGTGAAACCCATGTCGCCGCCGCACAATTTTAAAATGCGGAAAGGCAAGCCGAGTTTAGTCACCAGGCCTTTCACATGTTCCACCATTTCTTCCAACGTTTGGTAAGATTTATCGGGATGCTGAATTTGTACAATTTCAACTTTATCGAATTGGTGCAAGCGATTTAATCCGCGAACATCTTTTCCGTAAGATCCTGCTTCTCTGCGGAAACAAGGTGTGTAGCCAACATTTTTTATTGGAAGGGAATCTGTACTTACAATTTCATCACGGTATAAATTGGTGATAGGAACTTCGGCGGTTGGAATCAAATACAAATCATCAATTTGCACATGATACATTTGTCCTTCTTTATCGGGCAATTGTCCGGTGCCGTAGCCTGAAGCTTCATTTACCATTAGTGGCGGAATGATTTCTTCATAACCTGCTTTTGCTGCTTCGGCCAAAAAGAAATTGATGAGCGCTCTGTTGAGTTGCGCTCCTTTGCCTTTAAACACAGGGAATCCCGCGCCTGTAATTTTAACACCGACTTCAAAATCAACGAGTTTGTATTTTTTAAGTAAGTCCCAGTGAGGAACAGCTCCTTCATGCAATTTAGGAAGATCGCCTTGGGAGAAAACCACTTCGTTGTCTTCAGGGGTTTTGCCGGCAGGCACAACATCGGTTGGAATGTTTGGAATGCTGTACAATAACGTCTGCAGCTTTTCTTCAACACCAGCCAGTTCTTCTTTCAGCGTTAACGATTGATTGCGGTATTCAGCTGCTTTTTGTTTTTCCTGCTCAGCTTCTTCCTTTTTACCTTCCTTCATCAATTGACCTACAGACTTTGCGATTTTATTGCTTTCGGCTAGCACTCGCTCCATTTCGGTAGTTGCCTGTTTGCGTTGTGTATCCAGTGAAATCACATTTTCAATCAGCTCTTCCGCTGTTGCAATGTTTCTTTTTTTTAAGCCGGCAATGGCTTTTTCTTTATTGTCGAGAATGTCTTTTACTACAAGCATTGTTATGAGATTGAGGAGTAAAGATAGTAATCTCTTCTTTTTGTTTTGTAGAGACGCAAGATTTTGCGTCTCCCAATTATTATGAGACGCAAAATCTTGCGTCTCTACGGGACCGCATGTCCATTACTTTGTTTTTTTAGGATTCTGCTTTACAAAAGCGTCCCAGCCAGTGTACTTTTTACCTTCGCTTTTATTTCCGCCCTGAAAATGGTGGCAAACTGCAGCGGCAAGGCCATCCGTAGCATCTAAGGGTTCTGGCAATTGTTTAGTGTTCAATAGGGTTTGCAGCATTTTGGCTACTTGCTCCTTAGAGGCGTTACCGCTGCCGGTAATCGACATTTTTACTTTTTTAGGGGCGTACTCTGTAAATGGTATTTCGCGCGATAAGGCGGCGGCAATCGCAACGCCTTGTGCACGTCCGAGTTTGAGCATCGACTGTACATTTTTCCCGAAAAACTGTGCTTCAATGGCCAGATGATCGGGATGGTGCTTGTCGATAATGGCAATCATCACATCATAAATCTCCTTTAATTTCTGCTCGTGATTTTTTAGCGGAGAGAATTTAATGGCGCCAATGTCCAATAAGTGCATTTTAGAATTTGTGATTTTAATCACGCCAAAGCCCATTACCGTTGTTCCGGGATCTATTCCTAATATGATGGTCTCTTTTGACAAATTCAATAACTTGAAGTATTCTTGTAAACCGACGATGGATAAAAGTAAAAAAATAAAGTACTTCGGCACTGCGATAAAGATAATCATCGTATTATTTTCTTTTGGCTACATCTATAGCAAGGTGTTTAGTGAGATGAATAAAGATGAATTTCAAAATTTGTCACCACTGGATACTATTCAAGGTTCTATTGGTTTGTTTTCACTGGCAGTACTGATGGTTTTTATCAATTGGGGACTGGAAGCATTGAAGTGGAAATTCCTGATGTCGAGAATAGAAAAAGTTTCTTTTATTAAAAGCTACAAAGCGGTATTGTCGGGAGTTACCGTTTCTATTTTCATGCCTTTAAAAATGGGTGAATATGTTGGAAGGGTGTTGCATCTGGATTCCGGAAACAGGATAAAAGGTACTGTGTTGACGGTTTATGGAAGTATGGCTCAGCTTTTTGTCACCATTTTATTAGGCAGTTTGGCGCTCGTTTATTTTTTACCTAAAATGTACGACATCTCTACAAACATGCATCTTTTATGGTATTACCTCTACATTGTGCTGATCATCATTTTAAATTTGTTTTTGTTGATGGCCTTGCTTAATCCTTCTTTTTTGGTGAGCGTGATCAACAAAACTCCTTTGCCAAAGGCATGGAAGAAATACTTCAGGGTACTTTCTTTGTATAAACCTTCCGATTTATTTAAAGAAGTGCTGATTATTTCTTTGTTGAGATATGTGGTTTTTTCATTACAGTTTTATTTCTGTTTAATGGTTTTCAATGTGCATTTGCCTTTGTTTGACGGATTGGTAATTATTGCCATTACATTTTTATTTCTTTCTTTTTTATCTGTCTCGGCATTGTTGGAATTGGGTTTTACACGCAGCGCAATTTGCTTGGAGCTGGTGCATGTTTTTTATTCTTCTTCCTATTCGAAAAGCACTATTGTTGATGCTGATGTTTGGCAGGCTTCCACTGTATTGTGGCTGATAAATCTGGCTGTTCCGGCAATGCTGGGAGCAATATTTTTATACGGAGTTAAAATATTCAAATCTGAAAAATGAGTTTTTTCTTCCCCATATTGATGCTCTTCACTTTTTCTTATTCGGTAGTGATTTTACTGCATTGGTACGGCTGGACTAAAAAAATAAAAAGAGCTGATTCTGTAAAAAACACAGAAGGAATTTCGGTACTTATTTCTTTTAGAAATGAAGCCAATAATCTTCCTGCATGCATACAATCATTGAAAAATCTGAATTGCGCTGCTCTTCCTTATGAATTTATTTTTGTGGATGATCACAGTGAGGATAACTCAGTGGAAGTGTTTCATAAAGCACAATTGGCCAATGCTAAATTATTGCAACTGACAGATACAACAGGCAAGAAAGCTGCCATTAGCAAAGGAGTGGAAGAGGCTCAGTTTCCTTACATTATTCTTTTGGATGCCGATAGTACTGCTCCTGTTACATGGTTGGAATCAATGCTGCTTAATGCTGTGAATGGTGGATTTCAGGCGATGGGAGGCTTGGTGAAATACAAAGAGCAGGAAGGGTTTTTAAATAAATTTCTGAATATTGAAATGTGTTCCCTCATGGGAATTACAGCAGGAGGGATCAATTCAGGATTTCCGGTGCTGGCCAACGGCACTAATTTTTTATTTCGCAAAGATGCTTTTCAGGCAGTGAACGGATATAGCGGCGATAATTTTGTGTCGGGAGATGATGTTTTTTTATTGCAAAAAATCGCTCAAAAATTTGGTGCCAAAAGTATAGGATTCAATAGTGAAATTTCTGCGTTGGTGAGTACGCAGGCTCCTGAAAATTTAAATGAATTATTGCAGCAAAGAGTGCGCTGGGCGGGAAAGAGCAAGGGTTATCGCTTGTCGGCAAAAATGCTTACTGCTTTTATCGGTTTATACAATGTAATAATGGCTTTGGTGATTTTATCGCTTTTGTTTTCTCCTTATTTACTTCCTTTTGTTTTGGCTATGTTCATTTGTAAAATGATGATGGATGCAGTGCTAACTGCGCCTGTTTTGCAAAGAACCAATCAGCAGAATTTAATTTCTTATATCCCTGTTGTTGCGCTGATATATCCTTTTTATATTTTATTGACTGCTATGGCTACTTTGGTTTTAAAACCTCAGTGGAAGGGGAGAGCTGTAAAATAAAAAAACGTAAAAATCACAAAGTAAACTCTGTAATCTTTACGCTTTCTTTTATTCGGTAAATCCTTAGAACGGAAGATCGTCTTCTTGTGAAGCTTCAATTCCGGCAGTTTGAGGAGCAGCTGCAGCGGCACCTTGTCCGGCTTCAATTCTCCATGCTTCCAAAGAGTTGAAATATTTTACTTCGCCTGTCGGGGAAGTCCATTCTCTCCCGCGAAGGTTAAAATGTACAGTGATTTCATCTCCTTCTTTGTATTGATCAATCAAAGATGTTTTGTCCTGGATCAATTGAAACAACACGTGTTGTGGATATTGAGAAGATTCATCAGTGATGACAAATTCTCTTTTTTTGAATTTTTCGCTGATGACTTGTTCGTTCATCTTGATTTTGATACGGCCTTTTACGCTTAGCATGATTTCCTTTTTTTAGTGCACTAAAGATAGTGCTACGGTCAAGCTCCGGCAATTTTTAAATTGAAAAGATTGTAACATCTTATAAACAGATTTTTTCGTTTTCCGAAGAATTAACCTATCTTTGACGCCCGTTCATTGCCCATGTGGCGAAATTGGCAGACGCACCAGACTTAGGATCTGGCGCCGCAAGGCATGGGGGTTCGAGTCCCTCCATGGGCACAAACCCCGGCCGATTTTGGTTGGGGTTTTTTGTTCGGAATTTTATTAGCCCGGATGGCGAAATTGGTAAACGTTGCGGTCTCAGAAGCCGTTGTAGCAATACTTGAGAGTTCGAGTCTCTCTTCGGGCACAAAACTTTAATATGAAATTCATTGGTCTCGTAAGCATTTTTCTTTTTACTATTTTCTTCGGTTTTATGTGTGCAGATGCCGGTTCCAATCAAAATTCTAAAAAACCGAAAGTTTCTTTTTATACATTGAAAACAACAATGAACGATGGAACAATTTTGTCTTTTCAATCTTTGAAGGGAAAGAAAATTTTAATTGTGAATACTGCCAGCGAATGCGGTTTTACGAAGCAATACGAAGATTTGGAAAAACTCTCACAGATATATAAAGGAAAGCTGATCGTTATTGGTTTTCCGGCTAATAACTTTGGCGGACAGGAACCGGGTGAGGACAAAGAAATCGCTGAGTTTTGCAAACTGAATTATGGCGTTACTTTTCCTTTGGCTTTGAAAAGCTCTGTGGAGAAAGGAAAAGATCAGAATGAAGTATTTACATGGTTGTCGGATTCCACTAAAAATGGTTGGAATAATAATGCTCCAACCTGGAATTTCGGGAAGTATCTGATCAATGAAGAAGGTACATTGACTCATGTTTTTTCTTCGGGAACAACGCCGATGGATGAGAAAATTATCTCTGCTTTGAAATAAATCCCTCTGCCTGCACACAGAATTCCTTCGCACCTCCCTTTTTCAAAGGGAGAAGTGCGCTACTCATTCATTCTCGAATAATGTTTTTCAGGAAGTGGGCCTCTCCCTTTGAAAAAGGGAGGTGCGAAGGAATTCTGTGTGCAGGCAGAGGGATTTGTTTTAAAACAAAAATCCCCGTCGGTTGACGAGGATTTTCATTTGAGTATTTCTTATTTAAACCGTCATTATCTCTTTTTCCTTCTCAGCAATAACTCTATCAACTGTAGCGATAAATTTATTGGTAATATCCTGAGAAGTGGTTTCTGCTTTCTTGGCTAAATCTTCCGGTAAACCATTTTTCTGAATGATTTTGATGCTTTCATTGGCTTCTTTTCGGCCCTGACGGATGCTTACTTTTGCATCTTCGGCTATGGTTTTACATTGTTTTACCAATGCTTTTCTTCTTTCTTCAGTGAGTGGCGGAATAGAAATAATAATTACGTCACCGTTGTTTTGTGGGTTTAATCCAAGGTTTGCATCTGTAATTGCTTTGGCAATTGGAGTGAGCATTCCTTTTTCCCAAGGCTGAACACTTAAAGTTCTTGCATCAGGAGTATTTACGTTGGCTACCTGTGAAATAGGAACCATACTTCCGTAATAATCAACTTTTACACTGTCGATCATTGATGGTGTGGCTTTGTTGGCACGTACTCTCACCAATTCTTTTTCCATTCGCTCAATCGCTTTATTCATCACTTCTTCAGCGGCAGCGAGTGTTTTTTTTATCTCTTGTTCCATGGTAAAATTATTTTGATAAAAATATAAAATTCGTTTAGAATTCTACTAAAGTTCCTACTTCTTCTCCCTGAATTACTTTGCCGAGGTTACCCGGTTTGTTCATGTCAAATACGATGATAGGGAGTTTGTTTTCTTTACACAGTGTGAATGCCGTTAAATCCATAACATTCAAGCCTTTTTCATACACTTCAGTGAAAGTTACTTTAGAATATTTGGTGGCTGTAGGATCTTTTTCAGGATCGGCAGTATAAATTCCGTCTACTCGTGTTCCTTTTAAAATCACATCGGCTTCAATTTCAATGGCTCTTAAGGAAGCAGCTGTATCTGTTGTAAAATATGGATTTCCGGTCCCGGCACCAAAAATAACAACCCGACCTTTTTCCAAATGGCGAACAGCTCTTCTTCTGATGTAAGGTTCAGCAACCTGATCCATTACAATAGCAGAAAGCAATCTTGTTTTGATGTTTATTTTTTCCAGAGTTGCCTGTAAAGCCAAGCTGTTGATCATTGTTGCCAACATTCCCATGTGATCACCTTGTACTCTGTCGATGCCTGATTTTTCGGCATTGATTCCACGGTAAATATTTCCACCTCCGATAACAATAGCTACTTCAATTCCTTGTTCAACTATAGTGGAAATTTCTTTTGCGTATTGCAATAGTCGGTTGGCATCAATACCATATTGATTTTCACCCATTAAGGCTTCTCCACTGAGTTTTAAAAGGATTCTTTTGTACTTCATTTCTTATAGTTTTTTAATAGGGTTCACTAATATGCAAAAAAAAAGAGAGAATTAAATTTCTCTCTTTTTTTGTTTAACTGATAATTAATCAGCCAATGAATATCTCTTGAAGGCAATAACGGTCAAGTCTTTGTTTACCGACTTGAGGTACTGACCAACAGTTTGTTTGTTGTCTTTAATAAAATCCTGATTCAATAAAGTACTGTCTTTAAAGAAACGAGTTAATTTGCCTTGAGCGATTTTATCAATCATGTCTTCAGCTTTACCTTCTTGTCTCAACAATTCTTTAGCAATTTCAATTTCTTTTTCAATTACAGATTGAGGACAATCTCCTTTATCAATAGAAACAGGGTTCATTGCAGCAATTTGCATTGCAACGTTTTTAACCACTTCAACATCTACTGCAACGTTAACTGCAAGGATAGCTGCTGTTCTGTTACCCGGGTGGTTGTAAGAATATACTTGCTCGCCTTGAACTGCTTCAAAGTAAGAGATCTCTAGTTTTTCACCGATTACACCAACTTGTTCAATTACTTTTTCACCGATAGTAACATCGCCGAAAGGCAAAGCTAAAACTTGTTCCAAAGTTGTTGCGTTAGCAGCCAAAGCCGCATCAGCAAACTGAGCTACTAAGTTTCCGAAGCTTTCGTTTTTAGCAACGAAGTCGGTTTCGCAATTCAATACAATGATGAAAGCTTTTTTATTATCGGCACTTGATTTTGCAAAAACAAAACCTTCAGTAGCATCTCTGTCGGCTCTTTTGTTAGCTAATTTCTGACCTTGTTTTCTAAGGATATCAATTGCAGTTTCAAAATTTCCGTCTGCCTCTGCCAATGCTTTTTTACAATCCATCATGCCCGCGCCTGTTTGCGTGCGTAATTTCATTACATCTTTCGCGCTGATTTCTACTGTTGCCATGTTAAATGTTATATAAGATTATTCTTCTCCTTCTGCTGTAGTAGCTTCTTCTTTCGCTGCTGCAGTAACTTCTACTTTGTCTTCGTCTTCATCTTTCTTAGATCCTTTGATCGCTTTTCTTTCTTCCAGTCCTTCAGCAACCGCTGCGCAAACTACAGATAAAAGAAGATCTACAGATTTAGAGCTGTCGTCATTTGCAGGGATTGCAAAGTCAACAGTATTTGGATCAGAGTTGGTATCAACGATACCGAAAGTTGGGATACCTAATTTGATTGCTTCTTGTACAGCAATATTTTCTTTGTGAATATCAACAATGAATAAAGCACCCGGCAAACGGCTCAAGTCAGAGATAGATCCTAAGTTACGATCCAGTTTCTCTCTCATACGCATGATGCTCAGTCTTTCTTTTTTCGACATGTTATCGAAAGTACCGTCAGTAGCCATTTTATCAATAGCGCCCATTTTCTTAACCGCTTTACGGATAGTAGCGAAGTTGGTCAACATACCACCCGGCCATCTTTCAGTAACGTAAGGCATTCCAACAGCTTTAACTCTTGCAGCAACTATTTCTTTAGCTTGTTTCTTTGTAGCAACAAAAAGGATTTTTTTCCCTGATTTGGCAATCTGTCTCAAAGCGGCAGAAGCTTCATCCAGTTTTCCAATCGTTTTATTTAAATCTATAATGTGGATTCCGTTTTTCTCCATGAAGATATACGGAGCCATATTCGGATTCCATTTTCTAGTCAAATGCCCGAAGTGTACTCCTGCATCTAATAATTCTTTGTAAGTCGCCTTAGCCATCGAAACAGTTTTATAATTGATTGTTGAATATTAACGTTTACTAAATTGGAATCTCTTTCTTGCTTTCTTTTGACCCGGTTTCTTTCTTTCCACTTCTCTTTGGTCTCTTGTAAACAAGCCTTCTTTCTTCAAAGGGCCTCTTAATTCGGCATCAAATTCTTGCAATGCTCTGGCCATACCCATACGGATAGCCTCAACTTGACCGGTGATTCCACCGCCGGCTACATTGATAGTGATATCGAATTTGCCTTCTAAATCAGCAATTTTCAAAGCTTGGTTTAATTTGTATTGAAGAATTGTAGTTGGGAAATAGTCCGCTGCTTCTCTTTCGTTTACAGTGATCACTCCGCTTCCTTCTTTCATGTAAATCCTAGCTACAGAGGATTTTCTTCTTCCAATAGTATTGATAACTTCCATGTGGATTATTTAATTTCGTTGATATTGATTACTACCGGTTGTTGTGCTTCTTGCTTGTGCTCAGCACCTGCATATACATATAGATTGGTGAACAAAGTGTTACCCAATTTATTTTTTGGAAGCATACCTTTTACTGCTTTTTCAATTAAAGCGGTTGGTCTTTTAGCGTGAACCTCTCTTGCAGAAAGAATTCTTTGTCCACCCGGGTATCCTGTGTAACGGATATAGTCTTTTTCATCCCATTTGGCACCGCTCAACTCAACTTTCGCTGCATTGATTACAATTACATTGTCTCCACAGTCAACGTGAGGAGTGTAATTTGTTTTGTGTTTTCCACGGATCATTTTGGCCACTTGTGAAGCCAATCTTCCTAGGTTCTGTCCGTCAGCATCTACTACTACCCACTGCTTTCTAGCAGTTTTGCTGTTCGCTGAAATTGTTCTGTAACTTAATGTATCCACGTGACTTATTTTTTAATTTAAACGCTTCTCCCAAGGGGAAAACGGGCGACAAAAATAGAATTAAAAATCAAACTCGGCAAATTATCAACAGATTTTTTTTAATAAAAATGAGAAGTCCAGTATTTTAGGTGGAAGTTTTACCTTTTTTCGTGATTTCTCATTTGTCTTTTTACTTTTACTCTTTCACTCATATATATGACGAAGCAAAAATTCCAGGAACTTAAAGATAAGAATCTCCTTGCCGAAGAGGGTGGAGGTAAAAAAAGAATTGAGGCCCAGCACCAAAAAGGAAAATTGACTGCACGTGAAAGAGTGGAATTCCTATTGGATAAAGGGACTTTTCAGGAAATCGGGAAATTTGTAAGTCATCGTTCTTCTGATTTCGGCTTGAACGACCAGAAATTTTTAGGCGATGGAGTAGTGACGGGATACGGTTTGGTCAACGGACGATTGGTATATGTATTCTCTCAGGATTTTACGGTAATGGGTGGTTCTCTCGGAGAGGCCTATGCTGAAAAAATTTGCAAAATCATGGATCTGGCCATGCAAAATGGTGCGCCTGTGATTGGTTTAAATGATTCGGGCGGTGCGCGCATTCAGGAAGGTGTGGTTTCACTCGCCGGTTATGCCGATATATTTTACAGAAATACCATGGCTTCAGGAGTAGTGCCTCAGCTTTCGGCGATTATGGGTCCTTGTGCCGGTGGTGCAGTATATTCTCCGGCTTTGACGGATTTTGTGACGATGGTAGAAGGCACTTCTTATATGTTTGTTACCGGGCCGAATGTGGTGAAAACCGTTACGCATGAGCAAGTGACTTCTGAAGAATTGGGTGGAGCAGAAGCTCACGCCTCAAAATCAGGAGTGACTCATTTTACCTGTCCATCTGATCCTGAGTGTATTGAGCTCATCAAAAAATTGCTTTCTTATCTTCCTCAGAATTGTGAGGAACAAGCTCCGTCGCTTCCATATGAAACTGGAAATGAAAAAAGAACCGCACTGGATACTATAATTCCCGACAATGCTTTGCAACCTTATGATATGAAAGCAGTCATTGCCAATATCGCCGATAAAGACAGCTTTTTAGAAGTACATAAAGATTTTGCTCAAAATATAATTGTTGGTTTTGCTCGTTTGGGGGGAAAATCTATTGGCGTTGTGGCGAACAATCCGGGTCACTTAGCCGGTGTACTCGATATTGACTCTTCTACCAAAGCAGGCCGATTTGTTCGTTTTTGCGATTCATTCAATATTCCTTTGGTAGTGCTGGTAGATGTTCCGGGATTTTTACCGGGGACTGATCAGGAGTGGAATGGAATTATCTCGAACGGAGCGAAATTGTTGTATGCTTTCTGCGAAGCAACTGTTCCGAGAATTACGGTAATTACGCGTAAAGCCTACGGTGGTGCTTATGATGTGATGAATTCGAAACACATTGGTGCCGATTTGAATTTTGCGTGGCCTTCTGCTGAAATTGCGGTGATGGGCGCAAAAGGTGCTGCTGAAATCATTTTTAAAAGTGAAATCTCAGCTGCTAAAAATCCTGATGATAAGTGGAAAGAAAAAGAAAAGGAATACATTGAAAAGTTTGCCAATCCTTACATTGCAGCTGAACGCGGTTATGTAGATGAAGTGATTATGCCTTCAGACACCCGCGAGAAACTGATGATAGGATTGGAAATGCTGAAAAATAAAGTGGCGAAATTGCCAAGAAAAAAACACGGAAATATACCTCTATAAAATGAATGTACTGATATTGGGTGCGGGCGGAAGAGAACATGCCTTTAGCTGGAAAATTGCACAAAGCAAAAAACTCACGAAATTATTTATTGCACCCGGAAATGCCGGAACAGCACAGGTTGGAACCAATGTTGCGATTGCCGCCGATGATTTCCCCGCCATTAAAAATCTGGTGCTGAAAGAAAATATTTCTTTGGTGATTGTTGGTCCGGAAGATCCTTTGGTGAAAGGTGTTCACGATTTTTTTCTTGCTGATCCGCAATTGAAAAATGTGCCTGTTATCGGTCCGAAAAAAGACGGAGCTCAACTGGAAGGAAGTAAAGAGTTTTCTAAAAAATTCATGATCAAGCATGGTATTCCAACTGCAGCTTATGCTTCTTTTACTAAGGAACAATTAGCAGAAGGATTGAAATATTTGGAAACCGTAAAACCTCCTTACGTATTGAAAGCAGATGGCTTGGCAGCAGGGAAAGGTGTTGTGATTTTAGACAATGTAAAAGATGCGCAGCAAGAATTGACGGATATGCTCGCTCACGCTAAATTCGGAGAAGCCAGCAGCAAAGTGGTGATCGAACAATTTTTAAAAGGAATTGAATTGTCGGTTTTCGTCCTCACAGATGGAAATGGTTACGTAATTCTTCCCGAAGCAAAAGATTATAAACGAATAGGGGAGGGCGATACAGGATTGAACACGGGTGGAATGGGTGCTATTTCTCCGGTGCCTTTTGCAAAAGGTGATTTCCTTAAAAAAGTAGAGGAGAGAGTAGTGAAACCAACCATTGCCGGATTGAAAAAAGAAGGCATTGATTACAAAGGATTTATTTTCATAGGATTAATGAATGACGGTGGTGATCCGCAAGTGATTGAATACAATGTGCGAATGGGTGATCCTGAAACGGAAGTGGTGATGCCACGCATCAAATCTGATATTCTGGAATTGTTCGAAGCAGTTGGACAAGGGAAATTATCCGAAAAGAAAATTGAATTGGATGATCGTACCTGTGTTACGGTAATGCTGGTTGCCGGCGGTTATCCCGGAGATTATGAAAAAGGAAAAACCATGACTGGTTTTGAAACTTGTGAGGGGAGCATGCTCTTTCACGCGGGAACTAAAGCCGATGGAGATAAAGTAGTTACCAACGGAGGTCGTGTTTTAGCGGTTTCATCCATTGCTCCAACAATGAAAGAAGCTTTGGCGAACAGCTTTGCCAATGCTCAGAAAATTAAGTTTGAAGGAAAATATTACAGGAAAGACATCGGTTTTGATTTGATTTAAAACAAAAAACCCTTTGGAATTTCCAAAGGGTTTTTACTTTATAATCAAGTATTTTTATTTCTTAGCGTCTTTAGCATCTTTCGTCAATACACTCATCCAGTAAAGGAAAAGAATCGACATGATTCCGATAAATCCCCAGTTCGCGATATCTCCCAATGGGGGAAGCAATTCGAAAGTTGCGTAGAAGATAGATTTTAAGCCGTAGAAGAATGCGTTCATGCTCATATCAAAAAGTTTATGGGCTAAAGGTAAAAATTCTAATGAAAAGAAAAAAGGTAATTTTAAACTCACGGTAAAAAAGACAAATTACTTTACTTTAGCAGCATGTTTCTTAAGATTCTAAAAAACAACAGTTTTCTATCTTACATTTTATTTGCTGTATTGGTGATTGCTTTTGGCGTTAATGTGTTCACGTTAACTGTGAGCAACAATTTTTACGCTTTTACTGATCTGGGTATTTTTTTATTTCACAATGAAATCCTTACTAAAATCTTGTTTTTAGGGCTTTGGCTACTTTCTGCCTTTTGGATGAACAGAATCATTGTGCTTCATAAACTAATGGAGAATAAAGGCGGAACGGTGATTTTTCTTTTTGCTCTGCTGAGCTTTTCTTTTTGGAGTGAGTCTATTACGTTGGACCTTCAACTGGCTTTTTTGTTTTTACTTTTTTGTGTGGATCAATTGTTTGCCATTTACCAGTCGCAGGGCAAATTGTATCAGTCGTTAAATTTGGGCTTGCTTTTCGGAATTGCAATATATTTTTATTTCCCCCTGATTGTGCTTTTCCCATGGTTGTTCATGGCATTGGGAATTGTTAAGTCTTTTCAGTGGCGTGATTTAATACTGCCGTTGTTTGGTGCACTGCTTCCGTTTTATTTGTATTCGGTCTTTCAGTTTTTTTCAGATGAGGTAAATATCCTGATGACCAAAAAACTGTTGGCTGTTAATTTAAATCTGATGCCTCTGTTGTTCAAGGCTATTGAGTCTAATTTATTTTGGGTGCTAGCTTTGTTCTTTCTTTTGCTGGCGATGACTTATTCCTATAGAGTGATGGATAAACTCACGGTGAAAATCAGAATGTTTTATTCTATTTTGATTTGGTTTACGCTTTTCGGAATAGCACTTTTGTTTTTCACAAAGGGTTTCCGCTTCGAATCCGTTTTTCTCTTATTGCCAATGGTTTTTCTCGGGTCCAATTATTTGAATGCTGTGAAGCAAAGATGGATCTTTGATTTCGCCATTCTCTTTTATCTTTTCCTTTTAGTTTACACCAGGATATAAAAAAACTCCCTTCCGTTGCCGAAAGGGAGTTTTTAGTATAATGGATTTTGATATTACATCATTCCGCCCATTCCACCTGGCATTCCGCCCGGCATTCCACCACCAGCACCTTTCTCTTCAGGAATTTCAGCCAATACGCATTCAGTAGTCAATAACATAGAAGCGATAGAAGCTGCATTTTCCAAAGCAACTCTTGATACTTTAGTTGGATCGATTACACCAGCCTTGATCATATCTTCATATTTATCAGTTCTTGCATTGTAACCGAAATCTCCTTTTCCTTCTTTCACGGCGTTTACCACTACTGAACCTTCGCCACCAGCATTGGCAACAATTTGGCGCAATGGCTCTTCCAAAGCTCTGCGAATGATTTGGATACCGGTTTGCTCATCGGCATTGGCACCTTTAAGGTTTGCCAAAGCGCTAACGGCTCTGATGTAAGCAACACCGCCACCTGGAACAATTCCTTCTTCTACAGCAGCTCTTGTTGCATGCAATGCATCGTCAACTCTGTCTTTTTTCTCTTTCATCTCCACTTCAGTAGCAGCACCAACGTAAAGAACAGCAACACCTCCGGCCAATTTAGCCAAACGCTCTTGCAGTTTTTCTTTATCGTAATCAGAAGTTGTGCTTTCAATCTGTGATTTGATTTGAGCAACTCTTCCTTTGATGTCTTTTTTATTTCCCGCACCATTGACAATAGTTGTATTGTCTTTGTCGATGGTGATTTTTTCAGCTTTACCTAACATATCCAAAGTGGTAGTTTCTAATTTAAAACCTTGTTCTTCAGAAATTAAAACACCACCTGTAAGGATAGCTAAGTCTTCTAACATTGCTTTTCTTCTGTCGCCAAAGCCCGGAGCTTTAACAGCAGCGATTTTCAATGAACCGCGTAATTTGTTCACTACCAAAGTAGCCAAAGCTTCTCCGTCAACATCTTCAGCGATGATCAACAATGGTCTTCCTGATTGAGCAACAGGCTCAAGGATAGGAAGGATGTCTTTCATGCTTGATATTTTTTTATCGGTGATCAACACGTATGGGTGATCCAGGTCAGCAATCATTTTTTCTGCGTTGGTAACGAAGTAAGCCGACAAATAACCTCTGTCGAATTGCATACCTTCTACAATTTCGGAATAAGTTTCAGTTCCTTTTGCTTCTTCAACAGTGATCACACCTTCTTTACCTACTTTTTCCATTGCCTGAGCAATGATTTTTCCGATAGCTTCATCGCTGTTAGCAGAGATTGTAGCTACTTGTTCAATTTTTTTAATGTCGTTACCAACATTTTTAGAGATTTTTTTCAACTCAGCTACAATTGCTGTAACGGCTTTGTCGATACCTCTTTTCAAGTCCATGGGATTTGCTCCCGCTGCAACGTTTTTCAAACCACCTGTAACGATAGCCTGAGCCAAAACAGTTGCTGTAGTTGTTCCGTCACCTGCGATATCTGCAGTTTTAGAAGCAACTTCTTTCAACATTTGAGCACCCATGTTTTCAATCGGGTCTTGTAATTCAATTTCTTTCGCTACGGAAACACCATCTTTAGTGATCATCGGAGCACCGAATTTTTTATCGATAACTACGTTTCTTCCTTTTGGTCCGAGCGTTACTTTTACTGCATTTGCCAAAGCGTCAACACCTTTTTTTAATTGGTCTCTTGCGCTTACATCGAATGTTATTGATTTAGCCATTTCTTTAAGATTTTAAAATTGTAATTACTTTGTTAATACCGCAAAGATGTCGGCTTCTTTCATGATGAGGTAGTCTTTACCTTCTATTGTGATCTCTGTTCCGGCATATTTTCCGTAAAGAACTAAGTCACCCACTTTAACTGTAAGAGGTTCATCTTTTTTACCAGTTCCAACCGCTACTACTTTTCCTTTTTGTGGTTTTTCTTTTGCGGAGTCAGGGATATACAGACCTCCTGCAGTTTTTTCTTCCGCTGCTGCTGATTCAATAATCACGCGATCAGCTAAAGGTTTGATTTTAATTGCTGCCATTTTATTTAGGTTTAAATGTTATTAGAATTTGTGTGCTGCCTCTGTTGTCACAATGTATGCCAACGCAAAAACAGGCGTGGGATGTAGACAAAATTTCAGACTTTGATTTTTTGAAGCAACAGTATTGACAGATGTAATGTCATACTGACAATTTTTGTTGATCATTAGTGATTACCAGGAATTCCGCTTGGAGCGTTTTTAGGAGCTTCTTGTTTTTCGGAATTTCTAACGGCACTTGCATCTTCTTTTTTAGCTGAATTGATAAACAAAGTTGAAGCTAAGCAAAGAACAGCAAGCGAACCTGCAATTCCCCATGTTATTTTTTCAATGATATCAGTTGTTCTTTTTGCACCAAAAGCTGAGGTTTGAGAAGCAAAACTTGAATCTAATCCTCCGCCTTTACTGTTTTGAACCAAAACAACAATGATTAGGAGAATACTGGCTATAATGAGAAGGATGCTCATGACTTTTTATTTTTTTTTAATTCTTCAATTTCATAAATACGGGCCGCAAAGTAAGTCCTTTTTTTCGGAAATTTCAAAATTAGTTGCTGGAATGCTTTGAGGGCCTTGGTGTAATGTCCTTGCTGAACATATAAATTGGCTAAAGTTTCCGACACAATAGTTTCGTCTTCCTCTACGCTTTTGCGGGCCATATTGACCGGAGAGTAAAATTCTTTTTTAGGAACTATGCGCGGTTGATCCGTCAAAAATTTATCAATGAGATGCTCGTATTTTAATTTTTTCTTTGGTTCTTCTTTCGGTTTCGATAACCATTCGTAAAAATCCTGCTTTACATTTTCCTCAACAACAATCGTTTCAAGCAAGGATTCTTGTGGCAAGGTTTTAATCTCTTCTTCTACTTCCTGTTGTAAACTGAAGTTGACTGCTTCGGAAAGAATTTGTTGGTTGAGTTGATCCAGTAAAGGATCGGAAACTCTTTTCTGTTGAGGTTTATAAGGAGTTGAGCTAGTTTCGCTTGTCAATCGTGTTTCTTCAACAAGGGAAATGTTTTGTTTGAAATCTTCTCTGAGATAATTGCGCACCTTACTTCTGTCGGTAGAGTAAACCACAGTTAATTTTAAAGCGTCTTCAAAATCAATATGGTTGTTGGTGTAGTAATGTTTGAGCAGCAAAAGATAAGCCGATTGGAAATAAGGATATTTCTCAATGATGTGCTGCAAGTCTTTCAGCTGCTCTTCATTCAGCGCTGTTGGATTTTGAAGTAAATGATGAAAAACTTTTGCTTGCATATTTTACCAGGCCGGAATAATATCCAGATAAACTTGTTGTGCTAATTTTTTTACAATCTCGGCAATTAAATCCGATTCAATGTCGGTAAGGTTTTGGTCGATGGGGAAGTCGGCAAATTCAGTATAAGATTTCGGTGCGGTAAATCCTTTTTTCGGATCTATGTTGTTGACATAATTTACTTCAATGGTAACGCTTAATCTGTTGCCGGCTGCAGTAGTGTTGCCGGTGGCAGAGACAGTAGTGATTTTATAATCTTTGATGCTTCCCGTAAAAACCAGGTCGGCTGAAGATTGGGTGTACTTTACATTGGATTCGTTAACGATTTTATTTCTTAATGCATCAACAAAAGCCTGACTAAACGTAGGTTGTACAATAGGTGCGTAGTTTGGGAAATCACCGATATTAAAAGTTTTACCTTCAATTTTTCCTCCGGTAAATGACACGCTCATTTTACATGCAGAAGTGAAAACAACAGCGATAATCAGGGTAATGTAGGTGATGTAAATTTTCATTTAATATCGTATTCTTTAATTTTTCTGTACAAGGTTCTTTCAGAAATACCCAATTCTTTGGCTGCATTTTTTCTTTTGTTTCTGTGCTTTTCCAAAGCTTTGATGATGAATTCTTTTTCTTTGTCGGAAAGGGAAAGTGATTCTTCCACTTCTTCGCTTGCTTGTATTTCAGTGTTGTTTTCGGAAACGGGGAAGGCAGTGTAATTATTTTCTTCTTGCCCTTCTTGATAAATATTACTTACTATCGGATCCTGATTGACATCAAATAAATTGGAATTCGGTACTTTGCCAAACACCATTTTTTTAAGATCGTTGAGTTCTTTTCGCATATCAAAAAGAACTTTATACAAGAGCTCTTTTTCTTTGTTGTCGATACTTCCGCTGAAAGATGAATTTTGATCCTTGCTGATTAAAACCGGTAGGTTCGTACCATCAGCAGCAGGCAAATATTTTAATAAAGTGCTTTTTGAAATCACTCTTTTTTCTTCTATCACAGAAATTTGTTCCGCTATGTTTTTAAGCTGACGGATGTTGCCGGGCCACCTGTAATTGACTAAATTATCCACTGCATCTTCCTCTAGTTTGATAGGAGGCATGCGGTATTTGTCGGCGAAATCAACTACAAATTTCCTGAACAATAAATGAATATCATTTCTTCTTTCGCGCAATGGCGGAATTTTAATAGGAACGGTGTTTAAGCGGTAATACAAATCTTCTCTGAATCTTCCGTTTTGCACCGCTTTTACCAAATCCACGTTGGTGGCGGCAACTACGCGTACATTGGTTTTTTGAACTTTGGAAGAACCTACGCGAATGTATTCGCCGCTTTCTAAAATCCTTAACAAGCGTGCCTGAGTGGGTAGAGGTAATTCGCCAACTTCATCTAAAAAGATGGTTCCTTTATCTACTACTTCAAAATATCCTTTTCGGGAATCGTGGGCGCCGGTGAAGGCCCCTTTTTCGTGACCGAATAATTCCGAATCTATTGTTCCTTCAGGAATTGCACCGCAGTTGAGCGCGATATATTCGGCGTGTTTTCTTGGACTGTTTTGGTGAATGATCTGCGGAAAAGATTCTTTTCCTGTTCCGCTTTCTCCGGTGATGAGCACCGATAAATCAGTGGGAGCAACCTGTATAGCGATATCAATGGCTCTGTTCAGTTGTTCTGAACTACCAATGATTCCTAGTTTTTGCTTTACAGCATCAATGTTTGCCATGTTACTTTACTGCTTTACCAATTAATGTTGCGCGGGTTCCTTCGGTGATTTTAACGTTAACGTAATCACCTACTTTATAATTTTCACGAGGGAAAATAACTACGTAGCTATTAGTAGTTCGTCCCATCAATTCATTTTCTGATTTTTTCGAAACTCCTTCAACCAACACTTCGAAAGTTTTTCCGATTTTGTCAGGGAAATGCTTGGTTTGAGAAGCGTGTTGTGCTGCAATCACTTCCTGCAATCTTCTTTTTTTATCGGCTTCAGGAATATCATCCGGATATTTTTTTGCGGCTAAAGTTCCCGGTCTTTCCGAATAATAATACATATAAGCCATATCGAATTTTCCCCATTTCATCAGCTCCACTGTGTCCTGATGTTCTTCTTCGGTTTCACTGCAAAAGCCCGTGATAATATCGGTGGTGATGCCGCAATCGGGAAGGATTTCACGGATGCGGTTTACTTTGTCCATATACCATTCGCGGGTGTAAGTACGGTTCATTTTTTCCAGAATCCTGCTGTTTCCGCTTTGTGCCGGCAAGTGAATGTGCTCACATATATTGTGATACTTTTTCATGGTGAAAAGTACTTCGTCGGTAATGTCTTTCGGGTGTGAAGTGGAAAATCTTACGCGCAAATCGGGAGCGACCAAAGCCACCATTTCTAGTAGTTTTGCGAAATCAACCACTTGATCCCTTGGGGCTTCTTTCAATGCTTTTCCTCTCAGTTCGGGGTTTTCCGACCAGCAGTAAGAATCTACGTTTTGTCCGAGGAGGGTGACTTCTTTGTAACCCTTATTGTGTAAATCTCTGGCTTCTTCAACGATGGTATGTGGATCGCGACTTCTTTCGCGGCCACGTGTAAACGGAACAACGCAGAAAGTACACATGTTATCGCAACCGCGCATGATGGAGACATAGGCGCTAATGCCGTTGCCACCCATACGAACGGGAGATAAATCGGCATAGGTTTCTTCGCGAGATAAAAGCACGTTCACCGCTTTTTGTCCGCTTTCCACCTGATTGATCAAATTGGGTAAAGAGCGATAAGAATCCGGTCCGGCTACTAAATCCACCAGTTTTTCTTCCTCTAAAAATTTCGATTTCAATCTTTCGGCCATGCAGCCCAGCACGCCAATCACCAGTGAGGGATTGTTCCTTTTTAAAACATTGTATTGTTTCAGTTTGTTGCGGGCAGTGGTTTCTGCATTTTCGCGGATGGAGCAGGTATTGATGAAAATAACATCGGCTTCTTCCACATTGCGGGTAGTGCCGAAACCATCTTCTTTTAAAATGGAGGCTACAATTTCACTGTCGGCAAAATTCATTGCACAGCCATAACTTTCGATATACAGGAATTTATTGGCAGGGACATTTGCCATCATCAGGGCTTCACCCTGGCGACTTTCATCTATGTCCTTTTCCAAATTTTGCTGCATTATATAAGGTATGATTTGTGGCCGCCAAAGGTAGATAAAAAACCTTCCAATGACAATATGTCATAAAGTTAAGAAGTGTTTTTTAATTTTTTTATTCCGACTTAAGTCATTAATATATTAATGACTTAGTTTGGTAAAAAAAAATATGCGTTTGGAATTAATGTTTGCTTTTGCTTTACTTTGCAGTCCATAGATTCTCAAAAACCGCATTAATTCACGTCCTTTCAGTATGATTAAAAACCTTGTTATCGTTGAGTCCCCTGCTAAGGCAAAGACCATAGAAAAGTTCCTCGGGAAAGATTTTGTTGTAAAGTCGAGTATAGGACACATCAGAGATTTAGTTAAAAAAGGATTGGGAGTGGACACTGCCAACAACTTTGAACCGACTTATGAAATATCGGAAGACAAGAAGGATGTAGTCAAGGAACTCAAAAAATTAGCGAAGGAAGCAGACACTGTGTGGCTAGCGACCGATGAGGACCGCGAGGGAGAAGCTATTTCATGGCACCTTGCGGAGGCTTTAGGTCTGGATGTAAAGAAAACCAAAAGAGTTGTTTATCACGAGATTACCAAGGAAGCAATACAACATGCGATTGATAATCCACGCAAAATAGATCTGAACCTGGTAGATGCTCAACAGGCAAGAAGGGTTTTGGATAGATTGGTGGGTTTTGAATTGTCTCCTGTATTGTGGAAAAAAATAAAACCATCCTTGTCTGCAGGCCGTGTTCAATCGGTGGCAGTGCGTATCATTGTGGATCGCGAAAGAGAAATAAATGCTTTTAAAAGCGAGACTTTTTTCAAGATTCAGGCGCATTTCGACTTAAAAGGCAAAGGAATTCTGAAGGCTGAATTGCCTCAAAAACTGGAATCGGAAAAAGAAGCGATGGAGTTTTTGAAGGAGTGTGTTGGTTCTGATTTTAAAATTGCAAGTCTGGAAACCAAGCCTGCGAAACGCTCTCCAGCGCCACCTTTTACTACTTCAACTCTTCAACAAGAGGCAAGTAGAAAACTGGGTTATTCGGTGGCACAAACCATGTCGATAGCGCAACGTTTGTATGAGGAAGGGTTAATCAGCTACATGAGAACCGACTCGGTAAACCTCTCGGAAACCGCGATTACAGCGGCTGAAAAAGAAATCACTTCCAGTTACGGAAAAGAATATGTTGAGGTGCGACGATTCAAAACCAAGGCTAAAGGTGCGCAAGAGGCCCATGAGGCCATCCGTCCGACTTACTTCGAGAAACATGAAATCGAAGGAGAGCCGCAACATGAGAAATTGTACAATCTCATCTGGAGAAGAACCATTGCTTCTCAAATGAGCGATGCTGAATTGGAAAAAACCAATGTAGTTATCGACGTTTCAAAAAGCAAAAAAACTTTGTCGGCTCACGCTGAAGTAATGAAATTCGATGGTTTCCTTAAAGTTTACATGGAATCTACGGATGATGAAAATGAAGAAGGAGAAACCAACAGCGTTTTACCAGGATTGGATCCCGGACAGAATTTGATTTTAACGGACATGATGGCGAAACAACGTTTTTCTCATCACCCGGCAAGATATACAGAGGCTAGTTTGGTTAAGAAATTAGAGGAAAAAGGCATTGGCCGACCGTCTACTTACGCCCCCACCATTTCTACTGTGCAGAAACGAGGATACATCATCAAAGAAACTCGAGAAGGCGAAGAAAGACCATATAAAACCATCACCTTGGAAAACGGTTTGATCAATTCTTTTGATCAAACTGAAATCACCGGAGCTGAGAAAAATAAACTTTTCCCAACTGACATCGGAACTGTGGTGAACGACTTCCTGGAAAAACATTTCAGTTCTATCGTTGATTACAACTTTACAGCTACCGTTGAAAAGGAGTTTGACGAAATTGCTTCCGGTGATATCAAATGGAAAAAAATGATTGAGGCTTTCTATCAGCCTTTCCATAAAAATGTGGAGGATACTACTGAAAACTCAGAAAGAGCCAACGGAGAAAGACAATTGGGCGTTGATCCTAAAACAGGAAAAATCATTTTTGTAAGAATCGGCCGTTTCGGACC
Organism: Flavobacteriales bacterium; assembly: GCA_023251095.1. Taxonomy (GTDB): domain Bacteria; phylum Bacteroidota; class Bacteroidia; order Flavobacteriales_C; genus JAHEZL01. The sequence continues at coordinate 66,813 of JAHEZL010000010.1, read as the reverse complement.
GATGGCGCAAATGGGGGAAACTCCTAAAGAAGGCGAAGAAGGTGAAAAACCTAGATTCGCTAAGTTGCGTCCGAACCAACGTTTGGAATCTATCACCTTTGAAGAGGCTTTGGATTTATTCAAAATGCCGAAAGATTTGGGTGAATATGAGGGTAAAAAATTAACGATTGGCATTGGTCGCTTCGGACCTTACATCCTTCACGACTCTAAGTTCATCTCTATTCCAAAAGGAGAGGATCCGATGGAACTGGAATTGCCAAGAGCGATGGAACTGGTAGAAGCAAAACGTCAGGCTGATAAAGATAAATTCATCGCCAAATACGAGCATGAAGGTGCTGATATTGAAGTATTGAATGGTCGTTTCGGACCCTACATCAAAAAAGGAAAAGAGAACTTTAAAATTCCGAAAGGAACGGAAGCTAAATCTTTAACTCTTGCTGATTGTGTGGCCATCATGGAAACCGCAGCGAAGGAACCTAAAAAGAAATTTTTCAAAAAGAAAAAATAATCCGCCCGCATGAATTTGTCGATTTATCTCACGCCAACCAACCTCAATGACCTCGGTCAGGAAAGTTGGAAAAACTTTTCTTTGGGTAAGTCGATTTCTTTTTATCAGGGAGAAGAGGAAGGTATAGAACTGAAAGATTTCAATATTGCCATTATTGGTGTTTGCGAAGAAAGAAACGCGGTAAACAATGCGGGTTGTGGATCAGCACCCGATACAGTTCGAAAATATTTATACCAATTGTCGGCTGTTCCCGGAATCAAAAATATTTTGGATTTAGGAAATATTCTTCCTGGTGAACGAGTGGAAGATACCTATTTTGCTGTTCAGCAGGTGATCGCTGAATTAGGAAAAAATCAGGTGGCTGTCATTGTAATTGGCGGCAGTCAGGATATTACTTTCCCCATTTATCAGGCTTTTGAGCAGCTCGAGCAAATGGTTAACGCCGTTGCAGTTGATCCTATGTTTGATATTGGTGATATGTATGGCGATTTGAACGCAGGAAATTATCTGAGCAAAATTATCGTTCATCAACCCAATTATCTTTTCAATTTCAGCAACATCGGTTTTCAAAGTTATTTCATCAACAGTGAGGAATTGGCTTTAATGCAAAGACTCAATTTCGACGCTTACCGTTTGGGTTGGGTGCGCAGTAATATTGAAGAAGTAGAAGCAGTGGTGCGTAATGCAGATATTTTGAGTTTCGATATTTCAGCCATTAAATTTTCTGATGCTCCCGGTAATAACAACGTTTTGCCCAATGGTTTTTTTGGAGATGAGGCTTGTCGCATTTCCCGCTATGCCGGTATCAGTGATAAAATGAGCTGTTTTGGTTTATTTGAAATCAATCCCGGGAAAGACAAGGCGGGCATTACTTCCAACCTGACTTCACAAATCATCTGGTATTTTCTCGATGGTTTTGCAGCACGTAAGGGCGATTATCCGGTAAGTGACACGTCAAAATATTTGAAATACAATGTGACTTTTGAAGACAACGAGCACCTTGTGGTTTTCTACAAAAGCAATAAAAGTGAGCGTTGGTGGATGGAAGTTCCCTTCCCAACCGATGATAAATCAAAATATGTTCGGCATCACCTCGTACCTTGCAGTTATCAGGATTATCAAACGGCTTGTGCAGGGGATATTCCTGACAGATGGTGGCAAACTTATAACAAACTGAACTAATTCAGCGATGAATCGTACAGAAGAAAAACTGTTGAAATTTTGGAATGATGCAAAATTTCACTAGTTTTAAAATTATATTGGGCTTAATACACCCATGATTATTTATCTTACAGGGGTCAATTATGAAGAGAATAATACTTATTTCATCCTTATGTGCATTGATGTTTTCTGCTTATTCACAGCAAGATGCACAATTCACTCATTTCTTTTTTAATAATCAAACATTCAATCCCGGAGCAACAGGGATTAATGATAAGATCTGCTTTGGTCTCACGGCCAGAGATCAATGGGCCGGTTTTGCCGGTAATCCTAAAACAGGAGCTTTTAACTTCGCAACTCCTTTGGGGCGTCAGAATGGCGTTGGATTAACTGCTATTTATGATCAGTTAGGTGCTTCAACCGATGTGAATGTTAAAGCGAGTTATTCCTTTCATGTTGCTCTTGGTAATGGAAGAAAATTAGGTATCGGTATTGATGCCGGAATTATCAATAAGGGAATTGATTTTACTAAAATGAGTCCTGTTTCTGCAGGTGATCCATATTTAGTATCTCCTGCTTCAAGCGCAATGACTCCTGATATTGGTGTTGGTTTATTTTATAAAAGCCAGAACCTTTATTTTGGTGCGAGTTCTCAAAAATTAATAATGTCCAAAGTAACACTTGGTACTGCATCTACTCAAATCAGAAGACACTACTACATTACCGGAGGATACAATTACGCAATGGGTACAGGAGGAGTTTGGGTATTAAAACCTTCTTTTCTGATTAAATCAGACGGAACTGCAACTCAATTTGATATCAATACTTTAGTAGAGTGGAGCAATACATTTTATTTTGGCGCAACTTACAGATATCAGGATGCAGCTGCTGCATTGGTTGGTTTTAGAAAAGGAAGCATGGTCATCGGTTATTCATATGATTTTACAACAAATGGTTTGAGAGAGCCGTCAAAAGGAGCTAGTCAGGGATCTCATGAGATTTATTTTGGCTATTGCATTAAGCCTCCTGTTCCGCCTAAACCACCAAAATATATTGATGTTACATGGTTGTAGGAAATGTAACCTGTTTCGTAAAAGAATCGTTTTATCCGATTATTTTGCGGACATGTTGTAACTTTTGAATATAATTGCATTATTAAATTGAAGTTTATATAAAATGGCCACACTAAAATTAAATGTGTTAAGTATGAAAAAGTTTCTTTGCTTTTTTATTGTAGCATTTGCTCTGAGCAGCTGTAGCAGCGGTCCGAAAGGAGAGCTGGTGGGTACCGATAGAGCACCTTTCTTTCAGGAAGATCCGTTTGGAATGTTGTTTATTCCGCTGGGAGCCTTCCATATGGGGCCAAGTGATCAGGAGATCACTTTCGCAACTACAGCCAATTCAAAAGTAGTTTCTGTTCAGTCTTTCTATATTGATGAAACAGAGATTACAAATGATGAATACCGTCAATTTGTTCATTATGTAAGAGACTCCATTGCACATTATAAGTTAGTAGATGTAGATGCTGAGCATGTTATTTCACAAGGTGAATACGGCGAGCATATCGATTGGGAGAAAAAAATAAAATGGGATGATGAGGCAAATGTTGAAGCCTTATCATATTTGTTTTTGCCTGAAGCAGAGCGTTTTTATAAAAACAAACAAATTGATGCCAGAAGATTGAATTATGTATACTGGTGGACAGACTTTAAAACAGCTTCTATAAAAGCCAATCGTTATAAATACGATGATGCCGATAAAGATAAAAAAGAAAGAACTTTTGAATCATGGCAATATCCTGATGCTTACGGACAAGGAATCACAGATCGTTCACAGTTTATAAAACGTGAATTAGTAAATGTATATCCTGATACTTTGGCTTGGGTTCATGACTTTACCTACTCTTTCAATGAGCCAATGACTAAAATGTATTTCTGGCATCCAACCTATGACCATTATCCTGTAGTAGGGGTAAACTGGAATCAGGCAAAAGCATTTTGCGTATGGAGAACTTTGTTGATGAATACATACAGAACAAGTGTTTTGGAACAACCAATCGTAAACGATTTCAGATTGCCAACAGAAGCTGAATGGGAATATGCTGCAAGAGGTGGATATGATCAGTCTCCTTATCCTTGGGGTGGTCCTTATATCAGAAACAGCAGAGGATGTTTCTTAGGAAACTTCAAACCTTTGAGAGGAAATTATGTGGATGACGGCGGTTTGCATTCTATCGTTGTTGCTCACTACTGGCCAAATGGTTTCGGATTATATGACATGGCGGGTAACGTTGCAGAATGGACAAGCAATGCTTTTGAAGAATCTGCTTTCAATTTTGCTCATGACTTAAACATGGATTATTCTTACGAAGCCTCTGAAACAGACGCTCCTGCCTTGAAAAGAAAAGTAATCAGAGGAGGTTCTTGGAAAGATATAGGATATTTTATGCAAACGGGTGCAAGAACTTACGAATATCAGGATACTTCAAAATGTTACGTTGGCTTCAGATGCGTTCAAACCTATCTTGGACGTAAAAAAGGAGACGTTAACGATTCTCAGGTATATTAAAAACAAAACAACTTAGTCATTTTAACTAACCTATTTACACCTATTTATTATGTCAGGATCGAGCTTTAAAAAGAAAAAATTTCAGATGATGGCGACTGGTTTCGGAGCCGCTATTGTAATCGTTGGAGCGATGTTTAAAATTCAACATTGGCCGGGTGCGTCGGTGATGCTTATTGGTGGTTTATCGGTGGAAGCTTTCTTATTTGTTATGGGAGCGTTTGAAGAGCCACATATGGATATCGACTGGACTTTAGCTTATCCTGAATTAGCGGGCGGACACGGACACGAAGAAGAAAATCATGAAGAGGAAGTTCCCGAAATATTGGAAGAAGCAGATCCTGTTTCTCAAAAATTAGATAAAATGTTGATGGATGCCAATATCGGTCCTGAATTGTTAGAGTCCTTGGGCAAAGGAATGAAAAATTTAGGTGATACTGCAGGTAACATGAACAACTTGGGTAACGCAAGTGCTGCAAGTAATGAATTTGTTGAGAACATAAAAAGTGCTTCTGAAAACGTTGGTAAACTTTCTGATTCTTACTCAAGAGCTTCAGTGGCTTTAACTGATTTAACTGATCTTAAAGGAACAGGTGCGTCATACGCAGAAGAATTAACAAAAATGACACGCAATCTTTCTGAATTGAATGATGTTTATGCTAAACAAGTAACATCAACTAACGAAAGCATGAAATTATCTACTGAAGTTTCTGACAACATCAACCAGTTGTTGTTGAGCTTAAGCTCTTCAGTTGAAGATACTAAAAAATACAAAGAGGAAATTTCTGTATTAGGTCAAAACTTAAGTAAGTTGAACACTATTTATGGCAACATGTTGTCTGCGATGACAGTTCGTTAATTTTAAATGTTTAACCTAAAACTTAAAGAAACCTAAGACATGTCAGCAGAGAAACTCAGTCCCCGCCAGCAAATGATCTCCTTAATGTACCTTGTACTTTTGGCGATGTTGGCGATGAACGCATCGAAGGATTTATTAAATGCCTTCGTATTGCTTGAAGATGGTATTGGAAATACAAATAAAAACTTTTCAGCTAAAAATGAAAAGTCATATAAAACAATTGCCAATGCAGCCGCAAAGATTCCAACTATAAAACCGTTGAATGACCTGGCTCAAAAAATCAGAAAACAGGCAGATTATATTTTTGATATGATCCAAACCGATAAAAATCACCTTGTTTACGATAATGACGGAAAAGATGAAGACTCTATTCCACAATCAAAAGACAATCAGGAGTTGGCATCTGGATATTATATTGTAAATGATGTGCCGAATGAAAAGGCTATTGCATTGAAGAAGGGTGTTGATGATTTTAAAGCTATGTTGTTAGCAGTTGATCTTGTAAAAAAAGATAAACCTCTTGCAGGAAGGATAGCAAAAATGTTGGCAACCAGAGACAGTACAGATAAAGATGGTGTTACCCATGAATGGATTTCATTATTGGTGGATCACTTACCCATGGCTGCAGCTACTGCAAACATGACTTTGATTCAAACTTATGTGAGAAATGCTGAAACTGAGGTAATTGATAAAATTGCAGTTTCTTTGGAAGGTGACGGTATGGTAGTAAACGTTGTAAATGGTATGGCTGTAATGAATCCCGGTTATGTTTTAACAGGTGATTCTATCAGAGGAGATATTTTTATCGCCGCATATAACAACGGTATTATTCCAAGGATATTCGTGGGTACTATTGCTGATACAACGAAATTCACTAATGGTAAATATGTTGCGCCTGCGGGAAAAGATGACGAGCCCAATGCTTTATTCAAAGGTGCTTTTGAGGAAATTAAATCTGTCGGTGGAAAAGGATTGTTGAGAAAAAGAGCTTCTACGCCGGGGCTTCAGGATGTTGAAGGGGTAATAAGAATTGCAGGTAAAGCAGATATCACTTATTATTATTATCATACAACTTATATGGTTGCTGAACCAACAGCTACAGTATCAGCTACAAAAATGAACGTGTTTTATGTAGGTGTTCCTAACCCGATGGCTGTTTCTGCTCCTGGTGTAGCTTTGGATGATATTCAGGTTGCAGCTTCCGGTTTAACAATTACTAATGGACCTAAAAAAGGAGAATATGTTGTGAATGCAAAAACTCCAAATCCTAAAGGTGTTGAAGTTGTAGTTAGCAAAAAAGGTGGCGGTCGTTTAGGCGGAATGGTATTCCGTGTTAAAACTCTTCCCGATCCAGTTGCTGAGGTTATGCAACAAAGAGGTGGTTTGATTGCTTCTGCTAAATTAAAAGTAGTATCTAACGTTATTGCTAAGATGGATAATTTCGACTTCGACTTGAAAGTTACCGTTGTATCTTTCGATTTGACGATGAACCTTAAAGGTGACTTGAGAACTTTATCTTCTACTTCTGAAGCCTTAACAAATGACATGAAATCATTGTTAAGCGCAGCTAATAAAGGAACAAAAGTTTATTTTGAAAATATTAAAGCTAAAATGCCTGATGGATCAGTTAGAAAATTAGGTACTATAGCCCTTACTGCAAACTAGATTTTATTTAAAACCGATAGCTATGAGCAAGGTAATGAACAAATGGATGGTAATGGTGGTGTTGGCTGTTGTATGCTATACGTCATCTGTTGGTCAAAACGTATTAGACGGGGTTTACGTCCCTGAACATCACACAGCAAGGAAAGTAATTCCTTACACTCCGTTAAGAGAGGCAGATGTAATGTGGTCAAAAATGGTTTGGCGCGTTATCGACTTAAGAGAAAAAATCAATCACCCTTTGTATTTCCCTGTTGAAAAAATCAACAACAGAAGAAGTTTAACTCAGGTGATTATTGATGCGGTTCAAGAAGGCGGCGGCGGTTTAACTGCTTTCAGTTCTATGGACGATGAGTTCAAAGTGAAATTGGAGCCAAGTGAAATTCAGGCTATGTTGGTTAAAACAGATACTCTTTTTGACTATGATGCCGACGGAAACTCTATTCCGAAACCAATCGTTATTCCTTTTGATCCGTCTTCTGTAAAAAGATACCGTTTGAAAGAAATGTGGTTCTTCGACAAGCAAAAATCAGTGATGGAAGTTAGAATCATTGGTATCTGCCCGGTTCAGGAGAGTTATGATGAAGAAGGAAACTACAGAGGGGAACAACCTTTGTTCTGGATTTATTTCCCTGAAGCACGTGAGATTTTTGTAAATCAGGAAGTATTTAACCGTAACAATGATGCTGAAAGAAGAACATTGGAAGATATCTTCTGGAAACGTCAGTTCAGCAGCTACATCATCAAAGAAAGCAACGTTTACGATAGAAAAATATTAGAATACAAATCAAACCTTGATCGTCTTCTTGAAGCGAAAAGAATTAAAGATCAAATCTTTAATTACGAGCAAGATCTTTGGGAATATTAAAAACTTAGAAATCTTAAAAAACTCTTCCGGAATTCCGGAAGAGTTTTTTTTTAATTTATTTATTGATTTAAACTGAATTTTATGCGAATTAAACAGACGCTGTTTACACTCTTACTTCTTTTTGTATTTTCTTTTTCTTTTGGTCAGTATAGATCCTCAATTGGTGGTATTTTCGGTAAGGAAGGATATGGTTTAAGCTATAAGCAGTTTATTCAACCTGAGCAAAATATAGAAGTAAATTTCCTGTATAGAAAACCCGGAGGAGGACAAGTAGTAGCACTTTTTCAGTTTTTTAAAGAAATTAATAATGCAACTTTACACACTCGGAATCTAAGTTGGTCTTTTGGTTTAGGTGTTCATGCCGGATATTGGCAAGAAAATCCATTGGGATATAAAACAGGGGGGAATAAATCAATTGGAGTTGATGGTGTTCTGGGGCTTGAATATTATTTTGGAGTTATTCCATTTACTTTAGGTGCCCAGTTAAGACCATATTGGGAATATCGCACCAACACAATTAATGAACCGCAGGATTATTTAGACATCTCAATAATGATCAGATACATTATTGCTGATTAATAGCAGACGGTATAGCAATCTCTTTTACAATTATTCTCAATACGGTATAAGCCGGTATTGCAAAAATCATAGCGGTAATTCCTGCAATATTTCCTGCTAAAAGGATAATTAGAAATATCTCTAAGGGATGTGCATTTACACTGGAAGAGTAAATGTAAGGCTGTAAAAAGAAGGCGTCAATCAATTGCACCACAATCAAAATGCTTATGGATTTGTAGAGAAGCGGAAGCAGTTCGGTATAAAAGGGAAGCGTATAGCCGGTTGAAATAATAATAACAGCGGCCAGAATCATTGAAATTATAGGTCCTACGTAAGGAATGATATTTAAAAATCCGGCAAACAACGCGATGATAATAAATTCCTCTACTCCAATAAACCATAGGCCTGTTGCGGTTAAGAGAAAAACGAAGAAAGTTTCTATCACTACTCCGATGAAATAACGAGACAATTGATTCATCGAGTTATGTATAATTATTTTTACGCTGTTTTTTGATTTCTCGGAAAGATAAGAGAGTAAAGTATTATAAATAACCACTCCATCTTTAATAAAAAAGAACGACATAAAACTGATGGAGAAAATCGCAATAAGAAAATTTCCTGTAAGAGAAGCAATACTATTTATCCAGTAGGATACAGTAGTTGCATCAAATACGGAGCTCAATTTATCACTGCTGTATGCATTGATAGAAAAGTCATCTTTTCCGGTAAACTTCCGGATAGAGTTCTCTAAATTACTAAGCGGTTCTTGCAAATTATCCAGTACGAGTTGGTAATCAATATCCGACAACAATTCAATTTCATTTGAAATCATTGGAATAAGTAAACTGGCAATACCAATCAGGATAGTATAAAGCAGGCCGATAATACTTATTGCAATGAACCATCGGGGTAAACTTTTCTTTTTGATTTTTATGCCTTCTATCTTCCCCGCAATTTTATTTCCAACCACACCAATACCTGATGAAATCAAGAGATAAAAAAGAATGTTTGACGCTTGCCATATCACCACTACAACAGCCAGCATAATGAATCCGTAGAGGATTATTGTCTTTAAATTTTTGCTCATAGATGTAAAAAAAGCAATTTTATTTTCGATTTTCTAATTTAAGTGGCTCATAGTAAAACTTTTATCGTAGGTTTAGGTATAAAACATAAATTTTAACAGGGTAATGCAGCTTTTTAATCGACTTAGTCTTAAGCAAAAACTCTTTCTTTCTGCCTTTTTTCCCTTGATTATCCTCACGTGGTTTTCAGTGGATAAAATCATTGTAGGCTTTGATAATGAAAGGAAGCTGGAGGTAATTGATGAGAAAACCAATGAGATAAGACTCATGTCGGTTGTTGTCCACGAACTTCAAAAAGAAAGAGATTATTCTGTATTGTACATCAACAATCCGATTTTTGAAATTCAGAGTAAAATGATGGGTCAGATTTTACAAACGGATTCAGTCATCAGGTCTATAAAAATAGAGGCATTGCAGTCTCACCCCGACACTTCTTTTTTAAAAGAATTAAATGAAATCAAGGAGGTGCGCAGTAAAATCAGTTGGTTTCAGATGTCCTACGAAGAAGTGGATGCCTATTATTCAATAGTCATTGAGCAACTGATCGACAAAATTACTTCCATAGGAACTTCTTCCGGAACTGAAAAAACAAATGATGCTATTCGTGCTTATATTTCTTTGACGCGTACCAAAGAATCTTTGGGAAGAATGCGGACTACCCTGAATAAGACTTTTGATATGGGACGTTTCGACGGACTTGATTACGGTAAGTTTGCCGGACAGAAGGGTGCTTTTGAGAGCAACATTAAATCTTTTAAAAAGCTGGCTTCCAGAGAACTGAATGATATTGTGAAAAGGGACTTTTATAACGGAACAGTAGCGCGGATGCTGGAAATGACGGATTACGCTTTTGAGCATCCCGAGGATAAATTATATACCTATACTGCCGAGGACTGGTGGATCAGTTCTACCGGAGCCATGAATATTTTAAATGAAATTGAAGGAATGTCCCTGTCGGAAATTCAGTTGATTATCAAAGAGGATTATAAAACAGCACAAGATAAAATCAACGCATCCATCATCATGATTTCCGCTACTATTTTATTGGTGGTATTGTGGGTGCTATTGTCTATCAGATCCGTAAATCATCAAATGCGATTGTTGGGTGATGCCGCCAATAAAATTAAAAACGGAGACACTGATGTGGAAATAGAAGTTTACTCCAATGATTCCATTGGCGATTTGACAAAAGTGTTTTTGTCTTTAGTTGAAAACACAAAAGAATTGGCGGTGGTTGCCAATAAAATCGGAAAAGGTAATTATGACGTGCCGGTAAATATAAGAGGTGATAAAGATATTTTAGGTACCGCATTATTAAACATGCAGGAATCCCTTAAAAAAACTACTGCTGAGCTCAAAGATACTGTAGGTGAATTACAGCAAAGCAATCGCTACAAATCTGAGTTTTTGGCTAACATGTCGCACGAACTACGAACACCTTTGAATAGCTTATTGATCTTATCAAAAATATTAGCCGACAATCCTACTAAAAATATGACTGCAGATCAGGTGGATTGTGCCACCGTGATACATAAATCAGGAAGTGGCTTGTTGGTTTTGATCAATGACATATTGGATTTATCAAAAATTGAAGCAGGCCGTTTAGATGTTGAAATAAGTGACTATTCCTTAGAAGAAATAGTAGGCGATATTAACGGATTGTTCAAGCCTCTGGCCGACCAAAAAGCGGTGAAACTGGAGTTTGCCGTGAATACCCAATTGAAAACATTGCAAACAGATAAACTTCGTTTGGAACAGATTTTAAAAAATCTGATTTCCAATGCCATTAAATTTACTCCCGAGAAAGGTGCTGTGCGCATTGTTGTGCGTGATGTTACGGATGACAAAGAAAAAATGGAAATGGGCTTGTTTAAACCGGTTATTGCTTTTGATGTTATTGATACGGGAATAGGTATTCCAAAAGACAAGCAGGCTCAGGTTTTTGAAGCGTTCCGTCAGGCAGATGGATCTACCAGCAGAAAATATGGCGGTACCGGCTTGGGTCTCTCTATTACCAAAAAATTATTAGCCCTTCTGGAAGGAGAAATAAAATTGAGCAGTGAAGAAGGCAAAGGATCTACTTTTACGGTATTTTTTCCTGTGGAAGGAGTGGTAGTCAGCGCTGAAAAAGAAGTGGATGAATATGAGCAGCATGAAGAGCATAAAACAATAAAAAATGCTGAAGGTCCCTGGATTACAGAAGATGGCGGCGGTCCTGCAGTAGCTCATTATGCTAAAGAGATCAAAGGAAAAAACATTCTTTTTTTCACCAAAGACATTATGCATGTTTTTCAGTTGAGTGCAGTATTTGATAAATATGGCTTAGCACTGATAGATGCAACGGAAATAGATGAGGTAGATGAAAAAGCAAAAGCAACAAAAATTGCTTTGTGTATAGTGGAGGATATAGATTTATCAGAAGAAGAAAAACAAAAATTAAATCAATTTCAGCACATTGTATGGATAGGCGGCGCTCAGCAAGATGCGCTTTCACTTCCGCTGCAGGAAAAAATATTAATAGAAAAATTAAAAAATGTTTTAGCTCATGTTTAAGAAGCCGGAAAACAAAGAAAAAGTTGCGAATATCTTAATAGTAGATGATGTAAGTGAAAACATTTTCGCCCTTGAAAAATTATTGGCCGGTGAAGGTCGCAATTTCCTTAAGGCTACATCAGGAAAAGCAGCGTTAAAGTTAGCTTACAGCAATGAAATCGCATTGATATTACTCGACGTTCAGATGCCTGAGATGAATGGTTTTGAAGTGGCTGAGATTTTAAAATCCAATAAAAAAACAGAAGGCATTTCTATCATTTTTGTAACTGCGATCAGCAAAGAACAAAAGTATGTTTTGAAAGGTTATGAAACCGGTGCGGTAGATTATCTTTTTAAGCCTTTGGATATTGAGATCACTAAAGCAAAAGTGAGTACTTACTTGAAATTATACCATCAGCAAAAAGAGTTGGGTGAACAAAATGTGGTGTTGGAAAATCTCGCCAGTCTCGTGGATAACTCCATGGACATTACTTGCATTTTCGACTTGGACAGTTTTAAAATAGAAGAAGTCAATCAAACCTTTAAACCCTTACTGGGTTATGAGTTGACTGATGTTATAGGAACTCCGTTGCTGGATTATTTTCACAGTGAAGATGTGAATGAAACCAAGAAAATCATTCAGGAAGAACTAGCCAATAACAGCGATATTTTTGTTTTTGAAAACCGCATGAAATGTAAAGACGGTTCCGAAAAATGGATGCGTTGGAAGTTGGTGGTGAAAAACAATAAGTGTTTTGCAAATGGCGCCGACATTACGATTCGTAAACAAACAGAAAAAAAATTAAGTGAAAATTTAGCTTATCTGGTTCGCATCAATAAAGAATTGAGCGAAGCAAAACGAGTGGCAGAAGCTTCTGTGAAAATCAAACAGGATTTCATGGCCAACATGAGTCATGAGATCCGTACTCCGATGAATGCCATTATCGGTTTTACCAATCTGGTGCTGAAAACCAATTTGGATGAGGAGCAGAGAAGCAGTTTGCAATCGGTAAAAATTTCAGGTGAAAATTTGATCGTAATCATCAATGACATTCTTGATTTCTCTAAGATTGAAGCGGGGAAAATGTCAATTGAGTCTTCGCCTTTTGACATGAAAAGTTTGCTCAATGAATTGATGAAGTTGCAAAAACAAACAGCTGAAGACAAAGGAATTTCTCTTGTATTAAAGGTGGATGATAAAATGCCTGCGCGTGTGGTGGGAGATTCGGTGCGCATCAACCAAATTCTTTTGAATTTGTTGAGCAATGGGATTAAGTTTACCGGTAAAGGCAAGGTAGAGCTGGAGGTGAAAATTCTCAGTGAAACAGATAAAGAAGTGAATCTGGAAATGTCGGTGCAGGATTCGGGAATCGGTATTCCTGCCGATAAATTGACTGATATCTTTGAAAGCTTTACGCAAGCTAAAGGAGACACTACCAGAAAATATGGCGGAACAGGATTGGGACTCACCATTGTGAAAAAGCTGGTGAACCTGATGAAGGGAGAGATTAAAGTATTGAGTGAGCCTGATAAAGGATCAAGATTTATTGTCACAGTTGCTTTGCCTAAAGCTGCTGCCGACGCGAAAAAAGCAGATGACACTGATGATATAAAAGATATTCAGCTGGGTAAATTGAATATTCTATTGGCTGAAGACAATGAGTTGAATCAGATTCTTGCAAAAAGAGTCATCAACAATTTTGGATGCGAATTGGACATTGCCGAAAATGGAAAATTGGCGTTGGAGAAATTCAGAGAAAAAGATTACGATATTATTTTGATGGATATTATGATGCCTGAAATGGACGGGCTGGAAGCCACAAAAATTATTCGCAATGAATTTTCTGCACCAAAGAAAAATATCCCTATCTTGGCCATGACTGCGTTTATTTTCACGGAGTCTAGCGACAACAAGTATCTTGAGGCAGGGATGAATGACTACATCCTCAAGCCCTTTAATCCGGATAAATTGAAACAAAAAATTGCTAAACTGGTACAAAACCGAGAGTAACGAAATTTTTACAATGGGAAATTATAAATACATAGATTTGAATTACTTAAATGATCTTTCTTTAGGAAGTAAAGATTTCATGGAAGATATTATTAACTCATTTATTAAAACCACTCCGGGCTCTATTGAAAAGATGAAAGAATCTCTTGCAAAACAAGACTGGCAGCAAATAGGCGGTATAGCCCACAAACTAAAAACAAGTTATTCTTTCATGGGGATGACAGATATGGTAGAGGCGAGTAAAGAATTACAGGAATGCGGATTAAAAGCAAAAGAACTGGAGAAAATCCCCGCTTTACTGGAGCAAATGACCATAGCTTATGCTCTGGCAGAAGAAGAGTTAAAACAAGAATTATCGGAATTACAAAGCTGAATAACAAACTAACAAACTAACTAATATGGCAAATACTTTAATTTACTTAGTCGATGATGATGACTTGTTCTTAAAGACGGCACTCCACAATCTCAGTCAAAACAAAAGTTTTACGATAAAAACTTTTACAACCGGTGAAGATGTATTGAAAGCGCTGAATAAAAAACCGGATATCATTATTTTAGATTATTTTCTGGACAGTGAAAAACCTAATTCCATGACGGGGATTAAGGTATTACAGGAAATCAAACAAATCTCTCCTAATGTTGAAGTAATCATGTTGTCGGGTCAGGAAGACATTGATGTAGCCGTAAACTCTGTGAAGTATGGTGCGGTGGATTATGTGGTGAAAAACAAAAGTGCTTTTATCAGAGTTCAAAACGATATCAAACGCGTAACAAAATCTAAAGATAAAGAAGCCGATCAGGAAAGTTTCAGGAAGTTTGCCAGAACGATGATCATCTTCCTTATTTTATTGGTGATCTTTTTAATAATTTATCTTTTTGATAATAGCATATTTGGATTGATACCACAGCCGGGACAAACACCTCCTCCTGGTGAAGAAGTATTGCCACATTAATATTTAACAAAATCATAGTTCAGAAACATTCTCCTTAATAGGAGAATGTTTTTGTTTTTTATAATCTTTGTGCTTCATTAAAAATATACCCATGTCTGAAGAATTAAATAAACACAGTAAAACAATTACGCAAGATGTTACTCAGCCTGCTTCTCAGGCGATGTTGTATGGAGTAGGGTTAACAGACGATGATATGAGCAAAGCTCAGGTGGGTATTGTGAGTACGGGTTATGAAGGGAATACTTGTAATATGCATTTGAATGGTTTTGCTACAGAGGTGAAGAAGAGTGTTGTAAAGTCTAATCTAGTGGGTTTGGTTTTTCACACTATAGGTGTGAGTGATGGTATTTCTAACGGTACAACAGGAATGAAATATTCTTTGGTTTCCCGTGATATTATTGCCGATTCAATTGAAACAGTAGTACAGGCGCAATTTTACGATGCAGTGATTCCTATCGTGGGTTGTGATAAAAATATGCCTGGAGCAATGATAGCTTTGGGACGACTGAACCGTCCGGCCATATTGGTTTATGGAGGATCTATTGCTGGTGGAAATTACTGCGGTAAAACATTAAATATCATTTCTGCTTTTGAAGCTTTGGGTGAAAAAGTAAATGGAAATCTGAGCGATGAAGACTTCAAAGGAATTATAAAAAATTCTTGTCCGGGTGCAGGTGCTTGCGGTGGTATGTATACCGCTAACACTATGTCTTCTGCTATTGAAGCGATGGGAATGAGTTTGCCTTTCAGTTCTTCTGCTCCTGCTTTAAGTAAGGAAAAAGATGCGGAATTAACCAGAGTAGGTGCTGCCATTAGAAATTTATTAGAAAAAGATATTAAGCCTCGTGATATCATGACGCGCAAAGCCTTTGAAAATGCAATGCGTGTGATTGTTATTCTTGGTGGATCTACCAACGCAGTATTGCATTTAATTGCAATGGCAAAGGCCGTAGATGTTCCTTTGAATCTGGATGATTTCCAAAAGATGAGCGATACTACTCCTTTCCTGGCCGATTTAAAACCTAGTGGAAAATATTTAATGCAGGACTTACACGCTATTGGCGGAGTTCCCGCGGTGATGAAAATGCTGTTGGAAAAAGGAATGCTTCATGGAGATTGTTTAACAGTAACAGGAAAAACATTGGCTGAAAACTTAGCTCAAGTTCCTTCTTTAACTGAAGGACAAGATTTGATTATGCCTTTCGACAAGCCTTTGAAAGAAACAGGTCACATCAGAATATTATACGGAAACTTGGCAGAGAAAGGCTCTGTAGCGAAAATCACCGGTAAAGAAGGTGAGTTGTTTGAAGGTCCGGCTGTAGTATTTGATGATGAGTTTGCTGCCAGCGACGGTATCTTGAACGGTAAAGTGAAAAAAGGAAATGTAATTGTTATTCGTTACGAAGGACCTAAAGGCGGACCGGGAATGCCGGAAATGCTAAAACCTACTTCTGCCGTTATGGGGAAAGGTTTGGGGAAAGATGTGGCTTTGATTACAGATGGTCGTTTCAGCGGTGGTTCTCACGGATTTATGGTAGGACATATCTGTCCGGAAGCACAAGAAGGCGGATTAATCGGCTTATTGAAAGACGGTGATATCATTCGTATTGATGCGGTAGCCAACAGAATTGAAGCAAAAATTTCTGATGAAGAGATTGCTAAGCGCCGTGCAGTATGGAAACCAAAGCCTGGTCCAACAAGCGGTGTATTGTACAAATACGCAAAATGTGTAGGTCCGGCTTCAGAAGGATGTGTAACAGATAATTAAGATAGAGATCGTATTAAATTTGCTCTGTAATGCCTTGTTTTATTGATTATTTGATGAGTTTAAATAATTTGAAACTGGGATTAAGTGAAAAAATAAAAGATAGTTTTGCTGAAAGCGATTAATACTTTTCTTAATATTGTAGACTGAAATGAAAATAAGTACAAAAAATATTATTAGCGTCGTGGTGGTAGTCTCCTAAAGGAGGTGAGAAAGACGCTATTTTTAAAAGATAAGCCTTTCTCAATTTGAGAAAGGCTTTTTTAATCTAAAGGGGTATGGAATTAACAATGGAAAAGGAAAAATTGAAAACTGAAAAATCGATGAAAACCAAAACTATTAGCGGATCGGAAGCAGTAGTACTTTCTTTGCTGGAAGAGGGAATCAACATTGTGTTTGGTTATCCCGGAGGCGCTATCATGCCTTTGTATGATGAATTGTATAAGTATCAGGATAAAATTCATCACGTTTTGGTGCGCCATGAACAAGGCGCTACCCATGCAGCAGAAGGTTTTTCAAGAACTACCAATACAACGGCAGTTGCCATTGCAACATCCGGTCCGGGAGCAACTAACTTAATCACGGGTATCGCTGATGCCATGATCGATTCAACTCCTATGGTTTGTATTACAGGCCAAGTTGGAAGTCATTTGTTGGGTACCGATGCTTTTCAGGAAACTGATATTATCGGGATCGCAGCGCCTGTTACCAAATGGTCATTTCAAGTAACCAAAGCTGAGGAAATTCCTTTAGCTATTGCTAAAGCATTTTACATTGCTAATTCAGGCCGACCGGGACCTGTACTCATTGATATTACTAAGAACGCTCTTTTTGAGTCTTTCGAATTTGAATATAAAAAATGTACTTACATCAGATCTTATCAGCCAAAACCGGCTTTGAAAATTGAGCAGGTTAAAGAAGCTGCAGCTACAATCAATGGTGCAAAAAAACCTTTGATTTTATGCGGACACGGTGTATTGTTATCTCATGGGCAAGATGCATTGATTGCTATAATGGAAAAAGCAGGAATTCCTGCAGCAAGTACTTTGCTGGGATTGTCGGCTATCCGAACCAGTCATCCTTTGTACGTAGGTATGCTGGGAATGCACGGGAATTACGGTCCAAATATGAAAACCAATGAATGTGATGTACTCATCGCAATTGGAATGCGTTTTGACGATCGTGTAACGGGGCGTTTGGATGCTTATGCTAAACAAGCGAAAATAATCCATATCGAACTGGACAAATCGGAAATCAGCAAAAACGTTCACGCGCACATTCCGGTTCATGCCGATGCAAAAGAAGCCATGGATGCTTTATTGCCATTGTTGAATAAAAACGACCACGCTGCGTGGTTGGCGGAATTCAGAGCTTGTGATAAAATAGAATTTGAGAAAGTAATCAAAGAAGAATTAAACCCTTCTACACCTTTATTAAAGATGGCCGAGGTTATTCGCAAATTAAGCGATTTAACCAAAGGACAAGCAATTTTGGTAACCGACGTTGGTCAGCATCAAATGGTAGCAACGCGTTACTATCAGTTTGAATCAACCAATGCCAACGTTACTTCAGGCGGATTGGGAACTATGGGCTTCTGTTTGCCGGCAGCTTTTGGCGCCAAGATGGCAAACCCAAATAAAGATGTTGTTGCAATTATTGGTGATGGAGGTTTCCAAATGACCATTCAGGAATTGGGAACTATTTTCCAAACTAATGCAGCGGTAAAAATCATTATTCTGAATAATAATTTCTTGGGAATGGTTCGTCAGTGGCAAGAGTTGTTCTTTGACAGAAGATATGCTCAAACAGAATTGATCAATCCGAACTTCGTAATGATTTCTCAGGGCTATGGAATTCCTGCTCAAAAAATTGATAAGAGAGAGCAGATTGAAGATGCATTAAAAGAAATGCTGGCGCATAACGGTCCGTATTTATTAGAAGTAATGGTTGAGCAGGAAGGAAATGTATTCCCTATGATACCACAAGGAAAAGCAGTTCATGAAATTCAATTATCAGCATAAAAAATAAGGCGATGAGCGACGAAATAAAGAAATATACGATCTCTGTTTTTTCAGAGAACTATTCGGGAATCCTATACAGGATCACGCAAATCTTCACAAGAAGAAAAATTAATATTGAAAGTTTAACTACTTCCGAATCTGAAAAAGAAGGTATTCACCGTTTCACTATTGTGGTGTATGGAACGGAAAATACCGTTAGAAATGTGGCTTTGCAGATTGAAAAGTTAGTTGATGTATTGATGGCATCGTACTTTTTGGATGATGAAGTAGTGGCTCGTGAAATTGCATTGTACAAGATGAAACCCGGCCCGAAAGTGAACGAGATAGTGGAAGCACACAACGCCAAGATTTTGTATGCTGACGCTGATTTTATAGCGATTGAAAAAACCGGACGAAAGGATGAAACCAAATCTTTATTCAAAGCTTTGGAACCTCATGGAATCCTTGAGTTTGTTCGCTCCGGTCGAGTTGCCGTATCAAAACCAATGTACAGTTTGCACAATTATTTGCAGGAAATAGGAGAAGCATAAAATGAAAACAGCAGAAGCTTTAATAAGCATAGAAAATATAAATAAAGCCGCAGAAAATTTGATAGGTGTTGCGATGCATACG
The DNA here is from genome assembly GCA_023251095.1 of Flavobacteriales bacterium. GTDB lineage: Bacteria > Bacteroidota > Bacteroidia > Flavobacteriales_C > JAHEZL01. The sequence continues at coordinate 47,653 of JAHEZL010000010.1, read as the reverse complement.
CCTTTGCAAAAGAATCTGGCTTTGTCGGAAAAATACGGTTGTGAAGTTTATCTGAAAAGAGAAGATTTACAAATCGTTCGTTCTTATAAAATTCGCGGTGCATATAATAAAATACAATCTTTATCGAAAGAAATTTTGGCTAAAGGAGTGATATGCGCGAGCGCCGGAAATCACGCGCAGGGCTTTGCTTATTCCTGTAATCTTTTAGGGATTCACGGTAAAGTTTACATGCCATCAACCACTCCAAAACAAAAACTGGAGAAGGTGAAGATGTTTGGTAAACAATGGGTGGAAGTTATTTTAACCGGTGATACTTACGATGACAGCTACAAAGCTGCTTTGGAAGTGAGCAAGAAAGAAGGTTTGGAATTTATTCATCCTTTTGATGATGTAAAAGTCATTGAAGGTCAGGGTACAGTTGCAAAAGAAATTCATGATGAATTAAAAAACATCGATTTTATATTTATTCCTGTAGGTGGCGGTGGATTGGCTTCTGGGTTGGGTTCTTACTACAAACAAGTGAGTCCGAATACGAAGTTAATTGGTGTTGAACCTAAAGGGGCACCTGCGTTGAAACAGGCCCTGGAAGTAGGGAAAGCGATTGAATTAAAAGAAATCGACAAGTTTGTAGATGGTGCTGCAGTTCAAAAAGTAGGCGATATCACTTTCTCTATCATCAAAGATTTGATTGACGATGTGGTTTTGGTTCCCGAAGGAAAAGTGTGCAGCACTATTTTGAGTTTGTACAACGAAGAAGCTATTGTGGTTGAACCTGCAGGAGCTTTATCGGTTGCTGCTTTGGATTTCTACAAAGACAAAATAAAAGGTAAAACCATAGTTTGTGTTGTCAGCGGAAGCAACAACGACATCGATCGCATGCAGGAAATCAAGGAAAGATCAATGATTTATGAAGGGTTGAAACACTTCTTCATCATTCGCTTTCCGCAACGTCCCGGAGCATTGAAAGAGTTTGTATCTGAGGTTTTGGGACCGAATGACGATATCACCCGTTTTGAATACGTGAAGAAAAATGCCCGTGAATCAGGTCCGGCAATGATAGGTGTGGAGTTGAAGCACAAGGAAGATTACCAGGCCTTGCTGGATCGCATGCAAAAATACGGCATCAATTACACCGATATCAACGACGATCCGAGTTTGTTCCAGTATTTTGTGTAAAATCCAATGAGATAATTATTATGAAACAAGTATGTTTTTTATTTTTTTCCCTTTTCATAGCTTTATGCTTTTCTGGTTGTGAAAACCCCAGAGGTAAAGCCGTTTTTTGGTCGAATTATGGAACAACCGGCACTAAATATTCCTATCATCTTGAAGTTAAACAACAGTCGAGTAGTACTTATGCGTTGTCAAAAACACAAATTGCTGTAGCCTCTACGCCTTCTGCACCAAACTGCGATAGCCAATCAAGTTTTGTTCTTTCTTATTTAAAACCGGGTTCCTACATATACACAGTGTATTATGGAGGGGCTACTGGTCCGAATGGAACTTACACGGGTTCATTTACTGTAACAGAAGAGGGCTGTGTAGCGCTGCCGATGTAAAAGGAACTAAAATAACCCTTTAAATATTTATATATCTCGGCAAATCTTCGCATTTTTGCAATCCAATTTATAATTGATAAAAAATTATGGCAAATTATTACAACACTTTATCGCAAAGAGAGAAACTGGCTCAGCTGGGGACTTGTGAGTTTATGGACAATTCAGAGTTTTCTGAAGGTGTAAAAGCGCTTAAAGGCAAAAAAATCGTCATCGTAGGATGCGGTGCTCAAGGGTTAAACCAAGGTTTGAACTTAAGAGATTCAGGTTTGGATATTTCTTACGCTTTGCGTGATGAGGCTATCACAAACCAACGTCAATCATACAAAAATGCAGCAGTCAATAAATTTCCTGTTGGAACATATAAAGAGATGATTCCTACGGCTGATTTGGTAATTAACCTTACACCAGATAAACAACACACGTCAGTAGTTGCTGCTGTTATGCCCTTAATGAAAAAAGGATCGGCTTTGGCTTATTCTCACGGTTTCAATATCGTTGAGGAAGGAACACAAATCCGTAAAGACATTACAGTAATCATGGTAGCACCTAAATCACCAGGTACTGAAGTTCGTGAAGAATACAAAAGAGGATTTGGTGTACCAACCTTAATTGCTGTTCACCCTGAAAACGATCCGGAAGGAAAAGGCTGGGCTTATGCAAAAGCATATTGCGCTGGTACAGGTGGCGACAGAGCAGGTGTTTTGAAATCATCTTTCGTTGCTGAGGTGAAATCGGATTTGATGGGTGAGCAAACTATCCTTTGTGGATTGTTACAAACCGGTTCTATCCTTTGCTTCAACAAAATGGTAGAAAAAGGAATCGATAAAGGATATGCTTCTAAATTGATTCAATACGGATGGGAAACTATCACTGAAGGATTGAAACAAGGCGGTATCACCAACATGATGGATCGTTTGAGCAATCCTGCTAAATTGAAAGCTTTCAAAATAGCTGAAGAATTAAAAGTAATCATGCGTCCATTGTTCCAAAAACATATGGATGATATCATCACTGGTGTTTTCTCATCTACAATGATGGCTGACTGGGCTGCTGACGATAAAAACTTATTGACTTGGAGAGCTGCTACAGGAGAAACTGCTTTTGAAAAAACTCCTGCTGGCGATGTAAATATTTCTGAGCAAGAATACTACGACAACGGTGTTGTGATGGTGGCGATGGTGAAAGCCGGAGTTGAATTGGCTTTTGAATCGATGGTAGAGGTAGGAATCAAGGAAGAATCTGCATACTATGAGTCACTGCACGAAACTCCACTGATCGCAAACTTGATTGCACGTAAAAAATTACACGAAATGAACCGTGTTATTTCTGACACAGCGGAATATGGTTGCTACTTATTCGATCACGCTTGTAAACCATTACTTTCGGACTTCATGAAGAACCTAGATACGGATATTTGTGGTAAAACATACGGTGCCGGAAAAGGAAATGGAGTTGATAATCTGGAACTGGTTCGTGTAAACGAAGCTTTGAGATCTCATCCAATTGAACAAATCGGTAAAACATTAAGAGGAGCGATGGGTGCTATGAAAAGTATTTCTGTTGGTGTAGAAAGAGTAGTGGAGTTGGAGGAGGCTTAAAATTGTAAATAAAAATTACAAGAAATGAAAACACAAGAGATTAAAGAAAAGAAGAGTTGGGTGAAGCCTATATTTGAGGTAGAACCAATTAAGGAAACAGAAGGCGGACCAGCTGTTTCATATAGCGAAGACGGTGATTATCATGCATCTTAGTGTTAAAAGCTTATAGTGTAAGAATCCCTGCGAGAAATCGTGGGGATTTTTTTTTATTATTGATAGGCAATCGTTTGCCTTCGATAAAAGCAGATATCCAAAAATGATGAGCATGTTTAGAAATGAGAATTATATTGTCTGTCTCTCTAATTTTTATTTTTAAATCTTAATTGATTAATATTCATCCAAAGTTCCATTTCGATATTTAATTAACTTTCCTTGTTTACCTTTTTTTATTCTTGCATTAAGTAATAAATGCCTTACATGACCGAAGTACAATTAGTAGAAAAATTAAAGAACAACAATGAGCAAGCCTTTAAGCTTTTGTATAGGTATTATCCCAAAATCAAATCGTATTTAAAAAGGTTTGGCGCTACAAAACAGGAAGTTGAAGATGTTTATCATGAAGCTCTATACATTTTGCTCAACAAATTAAAAGATCCTCAATTCGAACTTACTTCTTCAGTTAACACTTTCCTTTTCGGTATTTGCAAACACAAATACGTAAGTCTTAATCGTGAAAAGAAAAAATATTTTGAAATAGAGATTGATTTAGATCACAACGAAGTTCTTGAAGAAGTAATTAAAGAAGAGAAAAAGTATGAAATCGCGCAAAAAGCCTTTCTTCAGTTAGAAGAAAGTTGCAAAAAACTACTTAAAGCATTTTATGTTGAAGGCAAAAGGATGAATCAAATCGCTTTGGAATTTGGCTTTAGCTCCGACAAGGTTGCTAAAACCCTAAAGTATCGATGCTTGGAAGCAGCTAAGAAAAACTATCAGCAAAAAGCTTAAGCGATGAGAAAAGAACTCGAAATATTGGCCCAAATTGATGATTTCTTGGATGGTAATATTACCAAGGAAATGTTAATTCAATCGCTTGGTAATGTGGAGGATTTAGAGGCGCAAATTGAATGTCAGCAAATACTCAGAGCCACAATACAGAAAGAGGTATTCATAATACAATCTCAAAAGTCACTTTCAAAGTTTAAGCTCATAAAAGCTATTACAATAGCCTCAGTTTCGATAGTAATTATTGGAGCCATTATTGGTATCACCTTACTTTTAAATCGTCAAGCAAAAGAAACTTCCAAACTTCAATCAGATCCACTTGCTAAACTTGAATTAAAAGAAACATCCAAACCACCTGCTAAGCTTGAATTAAAAGAAATGCCCCTTTTTTCTGATAATCTGGCCACCATTAAACAATTGAAGGAAGATGCAAAAGAGAAACCTGTAGAAACTGAAGAAGGAAAAAATACATTGGCTTCGGAGGTAGTCACAGATAAGAAATTTACTGAAATTTTTTGGAGAGGAGAATTGAGTCTAAATGGCCAATCATTTGATTTTGTTTTTAAACTAATAAAAAAAGATTCCATTCATTACTACGCCATTTCTAAAATCAGCAATGGTAAGGATTATGCCGTAATGAAGGCAAAATGTCGTTACGAGAATGATGTTATTAGTTTCAACGAAGATGAAATTCTAGAAGAAAGAAATGTAAGTAATAAATGGTGTTTAAAAACCGGAAGACTAATCTTTACAAGAAGTAAAAATGGTGCCCAACTATGGGGTAGTATTTGGGGTAAGTGCGGGCCAGGTACTTTTGAATTATGGTTAGTTGAAGACGACAAGTCTCTCAATATTTACAACCCAAAATTGCCATAAAATATTTCTCCTTCAATTGGCAAATTATAAAAAGAATGCTTCCTGCTGTTTACCTTTTTTGGTTTTTCGAATTAAATAGGTAGTATAATATTTAGTGCTACTTAACTTCACCTAACATTAATTTTATGAAATTAACTTCGCAACTTATCGCAATTGTTTTATTGGCTTCAATTACCTGTTTTGGACAAAAGAAAACTCAAGAATTTCACTCTTCAAATTCTGAGTTTGCGGCTCAAAGCAAAAAAGTTGATTCCCTCTTTATTCACTTAAACAGAAAAAATGCTCCAGGAGTCATCGTAGCGGTGGTAAAAGATGGTAGTGTTGTGTTTAAAAAAGCTTATGGAATGGCCAATTTAGAGTATGGAATTCCTATTGATTCGTCTACTGTTTTTGATGTTGCTTCTATTGCTAAGCAATTTGTAGGTTTTGCCATCTCAATGTTGGTAGAACAAGGCAAAATATCATTGCATGATGATATTCGTAAATACATTCCCGAATTCCCCGATTTTGGTCATAAAATCACAATAGATCATTTAGTGCATCATACAAGTGGACTTAGAGATTGGCCAGATCTTTTAGGAATGAAGTGTCAACTAGAAGATGATCCTATTTCTTTTAAAGAAATCTTATCGTTAACCTACAGTCAAAAAGAATTAAACTTCACTCCTGGATCTAAATTCAATTATTGCCAAAGTGGCTACAACGTTTTGGTAGATCTAGTTGAAAGGGTAACAGGAAAATCTTTTCGCGAGTGGACCGATACTAATATTTTCCAACCTCTTAATATGAACCATACTCATTTCAAAGATGACAATAGTGAAATATTTAAAAATAAAGCCAACGGATATTTTTTGCAGGATAGCATTTATCATGTTAACACAAATAATTTAACGGCTATTGGGTCGAGTTCCCTTTATACTACAATGGATGATTTTATTAAATGGTCTATAAATATGCAGAACCCCACAGCGGGCAGCAAAAACATTATCAATCGAATGATGCAAGATACCGTAATTATTAGGGAGAAAGTATCGTATGGAATTGGAATAGGGCTCGCAATAAATAATGGAATAAATGTAGTTTTCGATCGCGGGGGATGGGTGAGTTTTCTTGCTTCTTCGATCTATTGTCCCGACGACAAATTGTCGATTATTACATTTAGCAACGACAAAGATTTTATTCCAGAACCTTTTGTTAGAGAAATTGCTAAGATTTATTTGAAAGATAAATTTATTGAAACTCCCGAAGAAAATAAGATTGACGAAGAAACTAAAGAAAAAAAGTTTACCCCCAATCAATTAAGTGGCTGGTACTACTCAAGGGACCTAGGGCGTTTTATAGAGGTTAAACCCAATAACGATTCCTTGATTATTCGCCCCGTTTGGCTTGACGATGCCCTAACTTATGGTAACACTAGTGGTAATACTTATAAAACACCGAATCAGTCTGATATCCAAATGACATTCTCAGATTTGAAAGATGGTTATGCTCAAAAACTTACCACTATTCAGAATTTTGAAACCGTTTGGGAAAGAAAGGAAAAGCCAAATTGGCCAAATGTAAAATTAGAGGATTACACGGGGACTTTTTACTGTGAGGAACTTACCCTGACATATAAACTTACTGTTATTGAAGGAAAGCTCACTGTGACGCAAGAAAGAGCGGGTAATTTCTCGTTAACTCCGTATAAGAAAGAACAGTTTTTAGACTTGGAACATGCACCGCAGATTAGAGAAGTCGATTTCATTAGAGATTCAAAAAACAAAATTATTGGATGCAAAATGTCGGGAATCCAAATTCGTAATCTTCATTTCAAAAAAGTAGAGTAAAGGACTAAAACATATGGTGCCGGAAAAGGAAATGGAGTTGATAATTTGGAATTGGTTCGTGTGAACGAAGCATTGAGATCTCACCCAGTCGAGAAAATTGGTAAAACATTAAGAGGAGCGATGGGTGCTATGAAATCTATCTCTGTAGGAGTTGAGAGAGTAGTGGAGTTGGAGGAGGCTTAGTCTTTTGATAAATTGAATTAAAGATCCCTGCGAGAAATCGTGGGGATTTTTGTTTTGTTATATTTGGCTGGATGAAAAGGTTTTTAAAAATATTGAAATGGACATTCCTTGCTATTGGATTGATTATTGTCGCTGCTATTCTTTGGTTTGCTTCAGTTTACCAATATGAAGGATATCATATCAGGAAATTCGAAAACAAAGAAGTTTTTGCAGTTTGTCAAGAGAATGATGGTATGTGTACTACAGAAGTGAAATTGTATAAAGACTCTACTTTTTTGAGTTTTACCGGAGTTCTTTTCAGTATTGAATATGTATGGGGGACTTATGAAATAAATGGAGGTACATTAAAGTTTAATCAAGAGTATAATAAGCAACTTTTTCTTGATTGTGATTTTATTATTGATGAGAAAGAACATTGGATGAATGCTAAGGGCTGTGAAAAAATGACTTTTTATAAGAAATAAATTTCCTCTGTATTCCCATTTACAACCACCATTCCTGCCCATTTAAAAACATTCATAGGTATCAATATATTCCCCTTGTTACAAATAAAATCCTATTCGTAACAAATAATGTTACAAATAAGTGTATATTTGTAACATGTACATCTATCAAAGAAAAGACTGGCCGAAGTGGAAGTGGGATGAAAGCGCGGTGAATTCTGTGCTTTTTCAGCTTATATCTAAGCAGGGATATCTGTTGGGGAAGCTTGCGGCATTGGGCTTTGATTCAAAGGAGAGAACTGCTTTGGAAACCGGGGTTTTAGATGTTTTAAAAAATAGTGAAATTGAAGGCGAAAAATTATTGGAATCGCAGGTGAGGTCGTCAATTGCCAGAAAATTAGGGATAGAGATAGAAGACAAAGACTTGAATAAATCGGAAGAATCGGAGGGTGCAGTAAATTTATTTTTGGATGCAACACAGCGGTACAACAAGCCTTTGTCGGCATCGCGTGTTTTTGATTGGCATGCGGGTTTATTTCCAACAGGGCGTTCGGCGGGAAGGAAGATAGAAGTGGCAAAGTGGCGAACTTCAAAGGAAGCCATGCAGATAGTTTCGGGTGCAATGGGAAGAGAAGCGGTGCATTACGAGGCTCCCGGCTCTGCCAATGTGTCGAAAATGATGAAAGATTTTTTTTCTTATTTCAATACAAAACAAAATCATCATCCTTTCATTAAGGCAGCAATAGCTCATTTGTGGTTTGAAGTGATACATCCTTTTGAAGATGGAAATCGAAGGGTTGGAAGGGCTTTGGTGGATATGCTTTTGTGTGAGGCAGATTCTTCAGCCTTACGATTTTACAGTTTTTCCAATTCGGTATTGAAAAATAGGAAAGAATATTATAGTCAGCTGAACAAAGCCAGTAAGGGAAGTTTAGATGTTACTGAATGGATACTTTGGTTTTTAAATATTGTGGTTAAAGCTATGGAGGCATCCGATGAGGTGATTCAAAAAGTTGATTTCAAAAGACAATTTTGGTTGAAATATTCTCAAGATAATTTTAATGAGCGCCAGTTAAAAATCATTCGCAAATTACTGGAAGGCTTTGAAGGCAATATTACTTCCTCTAAATGGTCGCGTATTGCGAAATGCACGCGCATGACAGCTACCAGAGATATTAATGTGTTGTTGGAGAAAAATGTTTTAGTGAAGAATGAATCGGGCGGACGAAGTACTTCATACAAGTTGAATATAGTTTGAAAAATTAGATTTGTCTGAAAGGATGAGCCAAAGGTTTTCTTTAAGAAACCATCCGATTGAACAAATCGGTAAAACTTTAAGAGGAGCGATGGGTGCTATGAAATCTATCTCTGTTGGTGTTGAGAGAGTGGTGGAGTTGGAAGAGGCTTAGTATTCTGAGAAGATAAAGAGAAAAGACTACTCAGAAATGGGTAGTCTTTTTTAATTAATAATGAGTGCTATATGAAACCAGAAAATAACATATGGTCAAAGAAATGCTCGATTAATGCTTCTGTAACAAAAGTTGAAAAAATGGGTATACTTAGTGTTGAAACAAAAATCCGCTGTTATGAAGAAACACCTACTACTTATTCTACTTTGTGCATCTTTAAATTTGAAAACATTCTCTCAAATTTTTGTGGTTGATACAACTTTTAACCGGGGTATCGGTCCAGCTAAATCAAGTCATAAGACAATCATTCAACCTGATGGAAAAATTTTATTAAAGGGTCAAGTTGGTTCATATGATGGAGTGGTAAGAGAAGTTCTAACAAGACTACATGAAGACGGTTCCATCGACACTTCCTTTGCCAATAAATTTATAGTGAAGGGTCGAATGGATGATTTTGTTTTGTTAGCCGATGGGAAAATTATTTTAACTACTACAGATACCGTGTACGATGGTACTGCAATTAAAAACATCATCAGAATTAACAGTGATGGTAGTATAGACGAAAGCTTTAATTTTGGTAACAGCGGTCCAAACGGCTATTCTGAAAAGTTACTTTTACAACCAGATGGCAAGATCTTGTTAGAAGGCACTTTTACAGAATATAATGGAGTTGCAGTAAAGCGATTAATAAGAATAGATAATAATGGTGCTATAGATCCTTCTTTCACTTATGCAATGAACAGTGGATCGGTTCTAGCAATGAAATACCTTTCCGACGGAAAAATACTTGTGAGCGCTGCTTATAGTTATGTGGCGGATTCTTTGCAACCACGTATGATAAGGTTGCACTCAGATGGCAGCAGAGATACAACTTTTAATTATGGGAAAGTAGGAAATGATATGCATGCACATGCGATGGATATACAGAGTGACGGTAAAATCATCATAGTTGGCGAATTTGAAAAGTACAATGATAAAGTAATCAAAGGAATTGCTAGATTGAATCCCGATGGATCCTTAGATGAAACATTTAATGGAGGTGTAAACGGTTATGTTGGAGTCAATCTTTACGATGTTAAAGTTACAAGTGATGATAAGATTTTAGTTGGAGGCTTTATTACTAGTTATAATAATGTTGACTGTAGCGGTTTAATAGCGTTAAATGCCGACGGAAGCTTAAACAATTCATTTTATAATATGGTACTTAATAAAGCATTGTATTCTCAGTCTATGGTTTCAGGAATTAGTATTCAAGCCGACAATAAAATCGTGATTTCTGGTAGTTTTCGCACTTACATTGGAAATTTTCATGTTGCCAGACTTATTGTTACGGATAGCTCTGCCTGTAATGTTAGGGTAGGAGTGACGAATGTTTATAATGTATCGTGTACAGCAAACGGTAGTGCAAGTGCTATCGGATATAATGGTGTGCAACCATATTCGTATGAGTGGAAAAACGCATTCTCCTACACTGATTCAATTGCTGAATTTGATACCGCCAAAACGTACAAATGTATTGTTACTGACGGATTGGGATGCAAAGATTCTGTTGAAGTTTTGATATCCGAGCCTCAAATTCAAAGTGATTTTGATTTATCTACAGAAATTATAATGGAGACTTTTCGCCCAGGCGTTAATTCAACTACACGACTACTTGCTTATAATAACGGTTGTGCTACGAAAAGTGGGCAACTTAAATTTATAATCCCCGATTCTTTAACTTTTGATAGCGCTTCTGTTGTGCCTGATTTCATTCATGGTGATACACTAATTTGGAATTTCACAGATTTACAACATCAAATTAAAGATTTTAAGGTAGATGTTAATCTTACCGTTTCTACGCAAAGTCAAATGAACGATACTATTTTAATGCAAAGTTTTGTTACGCCTTTGGTGTTAGATGTGGATAGCACAAACAATAGTCAAACATCTTATTCATTGGTAAGAAATAGTTACGATCCAAATGATATTTCGGTTAATCCGAGTGGAGAATGTGAAGAAGCTTATGTAAAAAAAGATCAACTTTTAACTTATACTGTTCGTTTCCAGAACACAGGAAATGCTGAAGCAATTAATATTAATGTGGTCGATTCGTTGGACATAAATCTTGACTTAAACACTCTTCGTATTATAAGTGCAAGTGATACAATGCATACTGTAATACTAAAAAACAATGCCATAAAATTTGTGTTTACTGATATTTGGTTGGCCGACAGCAATAGTAATGAACCTAAAAGCCATGGGTACGTTATTTATGAAATCAAAGTGAAATCCTCCGTTTCAAATGGTACAATAATTTCAAACAAAGCCGAAATTTTCTTCGATTATAATCCAGCAGTACTTACTAATGTTGTTCAAAATACTATTTATACCGGGGATAATCATCAGCCATGTAAACCATCAAATAATTTTATTACAAATGCCACGCAGCACATCAGTTCTTTATACCCTAATCCTACATCTGATAATGCTATACTAAATATTGTAGTCTCACAAAATACATTGGTTGCAATTAGTGTTTATAATTTATTAGGAGAGAAATTTTTGACTAAAAATGTGAGTTTGGTAAATGGAGAAAATCAAATTCCTCTTTCTACAAGTGGATTGTCAAATGGAGTTTATTTTGTACTAGTAAATTCAAGTTCATTGCAAAGTTCAACTTCATTAGTAATACAGAGATAACCATCCTATGAAATCTATCTCTGTTGGTGTTGAGAGAGTGGTGGAGTTGGAGGAGGCTTAGTTTTCTACGTAAATAAGATAAGATCCCTACGAGAAATCGTGGGGATTTTTTATTTTAGTGGGGTTGGAAATCTTTAATTACTAGTAAAAACCCTCACATGAAGTATTTGTTGTTTGTATGTTATGCGCTATTTGTATCATGCGCAGATAATTCCACATCTAATAAATCATTTAATTCAAATGCTGAAGTAATAGAAGCGATTAGGGAAAAACTTAATGAATACTACATAAATCCTGAAAGAGTAGATTCAATTTGTAATCAATTGATATCGAATAATCATTCTGGAAAATATAAGGATTTTCATGATGAAGAAGCTTTTGCTATGCAAATGCATGATGAGTTGAGAAAATTAAGTGGTGATTATCATTTTTCATTTTGGTACACTGATCCAAAAACAACAACAAACACTAGTCTGCTATCATTCAATCAAATTAATGATGAGGAGCAAAAAAGAATGAAATGGGCAAATTATGGTTTTCAAAAAATTGAAATCTTAAGTGGAAATGTTGGGTATATTAAATTGAATGAATTCAGTGAGTTGGGATTAGGAGAAAATGCCGCTACATCTGCTATTTCTGCTGTTGAAAATACCAATGCATTGATTATTGATTTAAGAGACAACCTTGGAGGTGATCCTGAAATGGTGAAATATATTTCAAGTTATTTTTTTGGAGAAGAGAAAGTGCATCTCAATGATATTTACTACCGAATAGATGACGATACAGAAGAATTTTGGACAGATCCCTGTGTTCCCGGAAAGAAGATAGATGTTCCGATTTATATTTTAACAAGCCAATCAACTTTTTCTGCCGGCGAAGAATTTTGCTATAATCTTAAAAATTTGAAAAGAGCTACAATTATTGGCGACACTACAGGTGGTGGAGCTCATCCCATTAGAAATGTTTATTTAGGAAATGGTTTTAATATGACGATCCCTTTTGCCAAAGCAATAAACCCAATTACAAAGTCGAATTGGGAAGGCATTGGTGTATTCCCCCATATTAACTGTAGTAGTGAATCGGCATTAAATGTAGCATACAAAACAGCGTTGGAAAATCTATGTAAAAGTTCAAAAGATTCAATGGATACATTCAAATTCAATTGGGCTCTTTCCAGCATCAATGCAGAAATTCATCCTTTTAGTTATGACAGTAACTATTTAAAAAAATTCATAGGGAATTTTGATGGACGAAGTTTCTTCATAGATTCCGGTGTTCTTCAATATAAAAAGGGTAATGATTTGTTTCATCTCATTCCAATTAAAAATAATTGTTTTCAAATTAAGGAGTTGCCTTTTGCGAGAATAAGAATGGAAGATTCTAATGGTGAAATTTCAAAAATAATTGTTGAATATGATAATGGAAGTGTTGTGAAGGTATGGCCTCTTTGAAGCATTCTTCCTATTTAAACTTAAAAGAAATTTATGATTGAAAAAATAAAAAACTGGATATTGGATAACGCTGCCAAATCTGTCATTATCCTGTTTGCAATAGTTTTTTTAATAGCCTTTATGCTACCGGAAGGAAGCGGAAGTGACGATGGAGCAAGTGGAGATGGAGAGGCAAGTGGAGAAGGTACTGGCGCTGCTACGGGGAATGGCGGGTATGGAGTGCCTCAATCGGATAAAGTAGAGCGTAAAGACAGTGTTAAAATTGAAGAGGAAGCTGTTTCTGAGGAGATGAAAGACAGTACTAAAACTGATGCGGGTCCCGAAAACTGGACTATTCCAAATTAATGTCTGGCAAAAAGCAAAGAGTTGAGTAAACAAAAATATACTAATCAAGTGGATTCAAATCTTTCAATGTGGTTTTTGGTAAGAATCGATAAAGACAAATAGATTCCCATTTACAACCACCAATCCTGCACATTTAAAAACATTGGTAGATATAAAAGTTAAATCTATAAGTGAAGAATCATTGAACACGGGAATCCTTATCCACCGCTAGATTTATAAGCGGATCGATACGTAAAACACAAGTAGATTTCACTTCATTTCAGAAGTAAAACAGAGGTGTCATATAAAGTTTATAAGTGGCGTTGAAATTTCCCGTAAAATGTGGAATCCAGTGATCCTGCTAGAAGTACAAAGACGTAAAAAGGAAGGATTTTACTTTCAGTGGTTTTTTTGATGAAGCAGAAGTGTGGAAAACCATCTCAAAGAAAATCCTCAAAAGAAATACAGCATAAACCACTATCGTGAAAGGCGATGGGGTTAAATATTACTTGCTGTTTTCAGTGATAAAACTTTCTTGTTTATTTCTTTTAGAAATGTAAATGATTGGATTTACTGGTGGGAGAAGTGGTTTCCGGATAATTGATACCGCTGGAAAGGGAACTAATGAGATTGAAGGGCTTTGGTGGGTGTAGGGAGGTGATCTTTACTAGTTAAGGTAAAAGGAAATTGGAAATGATAGCCGATCAATTGTTGGCTGCCCGCCTCTTGTTGCTGGTTTCAATCTGCAGTTTTCATCACATGAATTCTGAAACTGCTAAAAAGATTTTGCAAGATGCTCAAAGTAGTCAACAACCCATTTGTATTTATGAAATCAGCGACAATAGTTTGCCAAATATACTGTGGTGGATTGCATTGCCTTTGAATTTTTTAATGACGTTTTTTATCACTCCTTTTGTAAAACCACTTTCCTGGAAGCAAATTGTATTTACTTATTTTATTCCTGTCCTCCCTTTCTACTTTGCCTGGGATGGCGCCGTATCTAATGTTCGAACCTATACCTTAAAAGATTTAGATGAACTTACCAAAGATCTGAAAAGCGAAAATTATATTTGGAAAAAAGGAGTTTTAAAAGGAAGGGGTAAAAAAATATATCTATTAGGACTTCCAAAAAAAGGAAGATAATTGTCTCAATAAGTAACTCTTAGAGTAGGGATTTTATTTAAAAAAGTTAAGCGCTTCATTGGCTTTATTGCTAAATATACCTTGAATTTCTTTGCCGTATTTGTTTAACTGTTCCGGTGTATCGAAGGAGTATGGATGAACGAGTAATTTACTTTTTTTGAGAATCTTTAAATTTTCGGTAGTTAACAAATTGGGGTAATTATTTGGTGCGCCGCCAATACTCGGACCAATAATCGTTGCGCCATTATCGATCGCAAAATTAACCCACTTTAAAAAAGTTTCAGGTTGATCATCGGGCAAATCGTCGGTAGATTCATTTCCTCTCCAAAGCAAAAAACAAATAGGCATATGGTCGCCAAATTCTTGATGCAAGAGGGTTAAACTTTTTTTAGAGAATGTTTGAAGAATTATTCTTTGCGGAGAATTCGCTATTCCAATTTTGTCTTTATAAACTTCAATATTTTTGTAGTGTTCGTACCATTTTAAACGAATCAATTCTTTTTTCAAATCTTTTTCAATACCAGGAAATAACTCTGGTTTTTTTGTTTCGATATAAAGGCCCGGACGGTGTTTTTGATCACTAACATCTGTTTTATAGATGGTTTCAATTGTTCCTTTTTCATTGCTGCGCACCATTTTTATTTTGTTTGAATCTCTTGCAATGCATTTGCCTTCGGCTATTTGAACAATGTCTTCTAACGTAAGAATATCTTGCCATTCGAAAACGCTATCTCGACGCTGTGGGTAAAGTTCATTAAACCATTTTCCGAAATTGAGTTGTAATAATTCAGCATAAGTAAATTCTGAAACAGGAAGATTTTTTTTGTGAGGAAAAACCTCTTCAACATTGCTGGTGCGAATAAGATTGTCATCATGCAGCGCTACCAAATAAAAGTCTTTGGTTCTTTGAATGTCGAATTCCAAATAATGAGCACCTGTATTTCTCGCCCATATCATGGCGGTTTCTGTTTCTTCGGGAGCGAAAAAAGTAGTTCCGCGGTGAGCAATTACGATATGTTGAGGTATTTGAGTGAGCAGCTGCTCTTGCGATACTGAAAGAGAATTAACCATGTAATTGTTGTTCGAACAAGTCCAAAGAAAAATCAATGAAATGACTAATAGCTTCATAAACTACTGTGTTTTTTTTCGTGTCGGTAAGTAAGCAATGAAATTAAAATAGCAAGAATACAAGCGGCAATAATGACAATAAAACCGCCATCCCATTGCCATTTATCTACCACATATCCAAAGCCGATATTGGCGAAGGCGGCACCACCTAAATAACCAAAAAATCCGGTGAATCCGGCAGCAGTACCAGCAGCATCACGTGGCACCAAGTCAAGTGCAAAAACACCAATTAACATTACCGGACCATAGATAAAAAATCCGATGGCGATGAGTGCAATTTGATCCACCATAAAATTTCCTTTTGGATTTAGCCAGTACACCAAAACGGCAATTGTAACAAACAACATGAAGATAATGGTAGCCAAAGAACGATTGCCCTTGAAGTATTTATCGGAGAGGTAGCCGCACAACAAAGTTCCTGGTATTCCTGCAAATTCATAAGCGAAGGTGGCCCATCCTTGGTCGCTCAAATCATAATCTTTAGCTTCTTTTAAATATGTAGGTGCCCAATCTACCACTCCGTTTCTAACGAGATAAACAAACACATTAATAATGGAGATATACCAAAGCATTTTATTTTTAAGAATGTACTTCATGAAAATTTCCTTACTAGAATATTTCTGCACACTTTTCTCATTGCCGTTGTTTGCTTCGCGATCACCTTTGTAAGTTTCAATGTCGGGCAATCCGCACGATTGAGGTGTATCACGAATTAAAAAATAGGCAATAACGGCGATAACGATAGCGACGAATCCAGGGAAGTACAATTTACTTTGCCATGCGCCAAAAATGAGTGTTCCAAGTATCGCTACTTTTCCTGCTAAGGCACCACCAACGTTGTGTGCCACATTCCATAGAGACATTTTTCTGGCACGTTCTTTCTGTGAAAACCAGTATACCATTACTCTGCCACTGGGGGGCCAACCCATACCTTGAAACCATCCGTTGATGGCCAATATAATAAACATAGAATATACCGATAAGGTTGCCCAATGCGTGAGTCCCATGAATATCATGGTCAATCCAGATAAAATTAAACCCAAGGGAAGAAATATTCTGGCATTGCTTTTATCGGAAAGCATTCCCATCACCAATTTACTAATTCCGTAAGCTATAGAAACTCCCGATAGGGCGAATCCAAGTTGGGCTTTGGTATATCCGGCATCAATCAAATCGGGCATGGCCATGGTGAAGTTTTTTCGCACCAAGTAGTAACCAGCGTAACCAATAAATATTCCCAGGAAAACTTGCCATCGGTATTTTTTGTAAGCCGCATCTTTTTGATCATCGGCAATTGCAGGACGTTGTGCTGGTGGTTTTAAAAATTTAAACATTTATTAGTCCTTTTTTTCTCTGTGTACGGCATAAAGGATTTATAGTTAATTTCGATACCTATGAACCGACGCGATAGTCTGCAATATATAAAAAACACTTCTACAATTTGGGATATCATTGTCATTGGAGGAGGAGCCACCGGACTGGGAATTGCACTTGATGCTTCGTTAAGAGGATACAAAACATTGTTGTTAGAACAAAGTGATTTTGCGAAAGGAACATCAAGCAGAAGTACTAAGCTGGTTCATGGTGGTGTGAGGTATCTGGCACAAGGAAATATCAAATTGGTATTTGAGGCCTTACATGAAAGAGGATTGTTGCTTAAGAATGCTCCTCATGTGTGCGATAATCAAACTTTTTTAATTCCAACGTTTTCTTGGTTAGAGGCATTGAAGTATACTGTGGGACTCAAATTATACGATTGGTTATCGGGAAGCTTGAGCTTAGGAAAATCAGAAATTATTTCAGTAAAGGAAGTAGAAAATACCTTGCCAGGTATCAAAAAAGAAAAGTTGGTGAAAGGCGTAGTGTATCACGACGGACAATTTGACGACGCCAGATTGGCGATTAATTTAGCGCAATCGGCAGCCGACAATGGGGCGATAGTACTCAACTACATGAAGGTAAAATCATTTAGTAAAAATGATGCTGGTAAAATTACTGGAGTAGTAGCAAAGGATGTGTTGAATGATATAGAATATTCGCTGAATGCAAAAGCGGTAGTGAATGCCACAGGTGTTTTTGTAGATCAGATTTTGAAATTGGATCAACCCGGAAGAGCCTCTAGTATTCAGGTGAGTCAGGGAACACATATCGTTCTCGATAGTAAGTTTTTGCCCAGCACCAAGGCACTCATGATTCCTAAAACAAGCGATGGGAGAGTTCTTTTCGCTATACCATGGCACGATAAATTAGTAGTAGGAACTACAGATGTTTTGGTAGAAAAAGAATCTTTAGATCCAAAACCTACTGAACAAGAAGTACAATTCATTTTAGACAATTTCAATCGATATGCGCTGCAGGAAGCGAAGATGGAAGATATAAAATCGGTGTTTTGTGGTTTACGTCCTTTAGCAAAACCTGCTAAAGAAGGTAAAAACACGAAGGATATTTCGAGGAGTCATAAATTGTTCACCGAAGAGAGTGGTTTAATAACCATCACCGGCGGTAAGTGGACGACCTACCGAAAGATGGCAGAAGAAACAATAGATTTAGTTGCCAAGGAAGCCGACTTGCCTATTAAAAAATGTACCACTTCGGAATATAAAATTCACGGTTACTTAAAAGCATCTTTGCAGAGAAATCATTTAGTTGTTTATGGAACGGACGCTGCATCCATCCAAAAATTGATTCAAGAAAATTCAAGATGGGGGGAGAAAATACATCAGGAATATCCTTATGTTTTTGCGGAAGTGATTTGGGCCGTGCGCAATGAAATGGCGGTGCAACTAGAAGATGTTTTAGCGCGAAGAACGCGTTTGTTGTTTCTTGATGTGAAAGCAGCTGTTGAGGTTGCTCCTGACGTAGCAAAAGTAATGGCGCAGGAATTAGGTGAATCTGAAGAATGGATTAAAAAGCAAGTGGAGCTTTTTCAATCGATTGCGAAATGTTATATGCTGTAAAAAAATGAGGGACGGCTATGGGACAGACACCAATTAAATCCAATTGAACAAATCGGTAAAACATTAAGAGGAGCGATGGGTGCTATGAAATCTATTTCTGTAGGAGTGGAGAGAGTAGTGGAGTTGGAGGAGGCGTAGGCTTTAAGAAGATAAATAAAGTACAAGATCCCTGCGAGAAATCGTGGGGATTTTTTTTGATGTTTAATTTCAGTTTTTATGGTTCTCTATATTTTCCTAAATTCGAAAAGATTTTGGATGATTTCTCAAAGCAGTTTTATGATTAAAATTAAATGTGTTGTAATATTATTCGTGTTATTGAATAGTGTTTTCGTTTATGGGCAAGCAGGTGCTTTAGATACTACATTTAATAGAAATGATATTGGCTATCAATATGGAGATGGCCCAAATCACTTCGTTAGTTCAGTTGCTATTCGTTCAGATGGACTTATAATGTTAGGTGGAGGCTTTAATATCTACAGTGGGATAGGTTCTGGTGGAGTTGCTACAGTCAATGTGAATGGATCTTCTTTTTTTACACACCCATTTGCAGATTTCCCCAATAATCCTGTAAATACATTAGCCATTCAGCCTGATACAAAAACTTTGGTTGGTGGAAGTTTTACCGGATATGGGAAATCAAAGAAAAACTATATTCTTCGATTCGATTATAATAGAAACCTTGACTCGTCGTTTAATAGCGGGGTGGGGCCTAATAACTCTATTAATTTCATTGTCCTTCAGTCTGATAAGAAAATTTTAATCGGAGGAGATTTTACAAGTTATGATGGTGTCGTCAGAAATCATATCGCAAGATTAAATCCCGATGGAACTATAGACACTTCTTTTGATCCGGGAACAGGTGCAAATAATTCAGTTACATCAATCGTTATTGATTCTATAGGTAAAATTTTGATTGGAGGAGATTTTACTGAATATAATGGCATAAGCAGAAATCATATTGCAAGATTGAATTCTGATGGAACTATAGACACTTCTTTTGATCTAGGAACAGGCGCAAATAATTTGGTTAAATCACTTGTTATTGATTCTATAGGTAAAATTTTGATTGGAGGAGATTTCACTGATTATAATGGTATAAATAGAAATCATATTGCAAGATTAAATTCTGACGGAAGTATTGATACTACTTTTAATCCTGGATTCGGTGCAAATAATTCCGTAAGATCAATATGTGTAGATTCTGTCGGAAAAATATTGATTGGGGGAGATTTTACTTTTTATTCCGGAATGGAAAGAAATCATATAGCAAAATTGAATTCTGACGGAACTTTGGATACTTCTTTTAATCCAATGGATGGAACGAATGATATTATTTATTCTATTGCTTTGCAAGCAGACGGAAAAATTTTGATTGGTGGAAATTTCACTTCTTTTAATGGGACAAATAGAAAGTATATTGCCCGTTTAAATGATAATGGGAGTATAGATGGTTCTTTTAATCCTTCACTTTATGGGCCCTATAATTACATTGAAGTAATGGCATTACAACCCGATAAGAAGATTTTGATCTCGGGGCAATTCATGTATAAAAACTATGGTAGAGGATCCTTAATCCGATTAAATTCTGACGGAACCATTGACAATACATTTAATTCAAAAGGGGCAAACACTGATGCAGAGTTCTCTTTCAGTGGCTTAATTCATTGCATGCTGGTGCAGCCTGACGGGAAAATTTTAATTGGAGGAGCATTTATATCATACAATAATGTTGCGCGAAATGGCATTGCCCGCTTAAATCCCGATGGAACACTTGACTATTCTTTCAACCCGGGGACAGGTGGAGCTGAAATACATTCTCTCGCATTACAACCTGATGGAAAAATATTAATTGGAGGTACTTTCACTTCATACAATGGAACTACTAAAAATGGAATTGCCAGATTAAAATCAGATGGAAAATTAGATGAATCTTTTAACACAATACTATCAGATTACCACCCCGATGTCAGATCAATTGTAGTGCAGTCAGATAGTAAAATTTTGATTGGGGGTTTGTTTGTTATCAACGGACTTAATCGTATCATACTAAGATTAAATGCAAATGGAAGTTTAGATAAATCCTTTTCTATAAAGGAAGCATGGAATTCGGAGGTGTACGCTATCGCTGTTCAGCCTGACAATAAGATATTAATAGGCGGTAAAGTGTTGTATTACGATGGTATTAAAAAGTCGTATGTTGTACGGTTAAATTCAAACGGAACACTTGATAATTCTTTCGTGTCCGCAAGAACAGTTGGAATATATTTCCCTGTCTATTCTATTGTTGTTCAGTCGGATCAAAAAATATTAGTGGGTGGTTCAGGTTTTAATCGTTTGAATACAGATGGAACCGTTGACAGTGTTTTTACTATTAATCAAGGAAGTGGAAAAAATGCGGATGTGAGTCCCGTTATATTACAGCCCGATGGAAATATCCTTATTGCTGGTCATTTTTATTCATACAACGGTATTAAAAAGAGTCAGGTTTGCCGTATTATAGGTGACTCTCCAAATATTTGCAGTAATTTTCAATTGACTTTTACTGATGTAGTTGATACTATTTGCTCCCAAAATATTGGATCAGCTACTGCTATCGCATTTTTTGGAAAACATCCATATAAATATAACTGGGTAAATTCCAGTGTTATTAATGATTCTGTCGTTCTTTTCAATTCTTCCAAGGTTTATGAAGCCACTGTTTTGGATGGTAATGGTTGTGCTGATACAGCTTCTATTACAATTGAAAATCCATTTCCGGTTATAACTATACCTAATCAAACAATTTGTAAAGGAGATTCTGTAATTTTTGATGCTGGATCAGGATTCAAAACTTATTTATGGAGTGGAAATGGAGTAGGTGTATCTCAAATTTCAAAAGGAATTAAAGCTGGTAACTATACTTGTGAGGTAACTAATGCAAATGGCTGCAAAGCTTCTGCTACAGGAAGTTTAACAGTGTCTGTTTGCGATACTAGTAAAATAGAGATTTCCGAAATTTCACCATCTATTAGCAATCTTTATCCAAATCCAACAACTGGAGATGTAACATTGAAATTATCAGTAACCGAAACATGTTTAGTAGAGATTTCAGTTTGTGATATACTTGGACAAAAAGTGATGTCTGAAAGTATAAATTTAATTTCTGGACAAAATCAAATTCCACTTTTTACAAGTAGTTTATCGAATGGAGTTTATTTGGTAAAAATAAATTCAAGCTCATTGCAAAGCACATTTTCATTAGTAATGCAAAAATAATAGAACATTCGGTAAAACTTTAAGAGGAGCGATGGGAGCTATGAAATCTATCTCTGTTGGTGTTGAGAGAGTGGTAGAGTTGGAGGAGGCTTAGTATTCTGAGAAGATAAATAAAAGAGAGCCCTTGGGAAACCAAGGGCTTTTTCTATTTTAGTGATAACAGTTAATAATCTCAGTTCTTTCTTTTTTATTTCTGAATGACGATTTTCTGTGTTGTCAGTTTTTGATTCGCCTCATCTACAACAGATATAAGCCAAATACCATTTGGCACATCATTGATATTTAATGTTATTGTTTGTTTGCCAGTAGAATAACATGCTGCACTTTTTTGTATTGTTTGTTTGCCTAGTACATCAGAAATAACTACTGAAATATTTTTCTGTGTTGGATTAAATAGTTCTACCATCACAAATTCATTACTTGGATTGGGATATACATTTATTTGCGATATCAAATCAGGAGAATCATTTATGCCACTTAAAGGATTATTTAATTTACATAATTCCAAGCCCGAGCTATTGCTTGATACATCAAGGTAATAAGCGTCAAAATATAACTCTTGATTAAAAATAATAGAAGCATAATGATTGTAAGTGTTATCTAGGGTAATTGTTGGCGTAATTTGAAATGTCCCTGATGGTGTTCCATCACTTTCCCACATATAGGCTTGTCCAAAATACATTTTATTATAAAGAACATTTATATTTCTACCCGAACCACCTGTACTTGTTTTTACTAAAACCGTCCCTCCAAGAGTGCCATCTGTTTCCCATAATTCGCCTCCGTTATGTATAGTTAAAAAATATAGGTGTGAATTATAAATTGTAAAATTATGTGGTTTAGAATTACCACTTCCTAAATTAATGTCTTTGAAAAGTTTTGTTCCTGCTGGTGTACCATCGCTAACCCACAATTCGTAGCCTATATTGTTTTGTGAATTTGTTAAATCATATCCCGAAATAAAAATTTGTCCATTAAACTCTATGAAATCAGTTGTTCCTGAGGTTGAAGGTCCTACCGTATCTTTTAGAAGTTGTAATCCTAAAGTATTATCAAATCGATAAATACCTTGCATAGCTGTTGCATTACTGCTTGCGTAAAAATAAAGAGCATTATTAATTAAGTTATAAGAACTTTCTAAAAGATTGATTGAACTTGTAATCAGCTTTGTGCCGCTTACTGTACCATCACTTTCCCAAAAGCCATACCCTGAGCCTGTATTGCCTGTGAAATAAATTTTATTGTTGTATGTCATGAATTTACCTGCAGGTCCTGAGCTTGCTAAATTAGCGCCAACACCTCCAAGTTTTATGGTGCCTCCTAGCGTACCATCTGTTACAAATAATTGCGCGAAATTTGCTGTCCCATCAAACGCTGTAAAAAACAAAAGATTGTTGCATACCGTCAAGTTTTCGGGAGTCGAACTAGCTGGTATGTTCGTTCCGGATACTAGTCCTGGCCTAAAGTCATTAAACATACTTGTGCCTGCAGTTGTTCCATCGCTCGACCACAATTCTATGCCATTTATACCATCATTAAAATAAAAATACAATCTGTTATTGTAGGCTGTGATGTTAGTAATTGCTGTTCCTGCACCTGCAACAGGTCCGATCATCTCGGTGTTTGTGTTAGTAATGTCTGTAATAAAAATTTTTTCACCGGGAGTTACACCATCATTTCCTAAAAAATATAATTTGTTATTCATTACAGTAAAAGCAGAAGGATCGCCATTACCGATGCCATATGTTGTACTTGTATTAATGTCTTTAACAAGCGTTAAATTGGTTTGAGCGAAAGAAACAATGGTAAGGCTAAGAGACAAAATGGAAAGGATTTGTTTTTTTTTCATAAAAAGGTGAATTTGAAGTGTAGTTATGAAAGATGTGTTTTAATAAAAAAAATAATTATTGTTTCCATTATATATACCAACGTATTTTGACTCATACCTGTTTTTAATCTTTAAAGTTTCATTCAAATTAAGTTTATAAAAAGAGAATGCAATTTTTTGTAGAAGTGTAATAGGGAGGACCAATTGAACAAATCGGTAAAACTTTAAGAGGGGTGATGTGTGCTATGAAATCTATCTCTGTAGGTGTTGAGAGAGTGGTGGAGTTGGCTTGGTCCTTTTTGATATTGAATAATGGAATCCTCATGGTGAAAGCTGTGGGGATTTTTTATTTCTTTGCGCCCACAAAACAACTTGACATGAACCGGAAAATAAGTGCTGTAATATTTTTTGTTTTTAGCTATTCGATAGCATACTCACAATTGGATGAGGAGGATGAAAAACAATTAAAAGAAGTCAATGCGGATACGATCGACGGTTGGAAATTCACGGGAAATACCAATTTAAATTTTGCTCAATCGGCCTTTGTGAATTGGGCAGCAGGAGGAATTAATTCATATGCTTTAAGCGGATTGGTTGCCTTAAGATTATCCTACAAAAGGAAAGAATTTACATGGGAAAATAATTTGAGCACAGGTTATGGATTTATGGTGCGCAGTGATGTTGGTTTTGTTAAAACGGATGATAAATTTGATCTCGATTCGAAAGTAGGACATCTGGCCGGAAAGGGTTGGTATTATTCGGCCTTGTTAAATTTTAAAACACAGTACGCCGATGGTTATTCCAAAACAGGAAACAATGAAATCATCTCTCGCTTTTTGGCTCCGGCATATTTTATCACAGCGCTCGGTGTAGATAAAAAATTTGGCAGCGTTTATTCTTTGTTTATCGCCCCCGTATGCATTAAAAGTACTTTTGTGATGGATAAAACTTTATCCGACAGAGGTGCTTTTGGTGTTGATCCGGGTAAAACAGTGCGTGCAGAAGCGGGGGCTTACGTGAAATTTTCTTTTCAGAAAGATATTATGACTAATGTCAATCTTAAAACGAAAGTGGATTTTTTCTCTGATTATGTACATCATCCGGAAAACATCGACGTGAACTGGGAAACCATTCTCACCTTTAAAGTAAATAAATATGTTTTAGCAACGATCAGTGCTTCTTTGGTGTACGACGACGACATTAAAATAGGAACACACACAGATGTTACAGGGGCATTTGATAGTTATGGTCCGAGAACTCAGTTTAAAGAAGTGTTAGGGATTGGCTTTGCGCACAAGTTTAAATAGCGCAGTTGCCTTTTAGGATTTTTTGTGTTGAGCCGCCTTAATTAATTTTTTTTCCTGCTGCACAATTTTTTTATCCAGTTCATCAATTTTTTTCTGAATATATCTTTTTGCTCCTTTCCCTTTTCCGGTGTTCACCAGTTCGAATTGCTCTTGTGCCTGCTCATACACACTGCGTGCATGCTTGTATTCGGTGAGAGAGAATTTGCGTTTGTTTTGTTTTTTTTCGTCGAGTAATTCTTCCGCATGCCAAAACATGATGGCGCCAATGATGTATTTGTTTTTCGGATTGAAGTCGTAAGCAGAAATTGCACTGAGTAAAATGGCTCTGTCTTCACTTAATGAATCGCGATAATTGAGCGTGTCGGCGAAGTGGTAATTAAAAGCGTAGGCTCTTGATTTTTCTCTTGTAAAGCCGTGCCATTTAAAGTATTGCCATGAAATAGGATTGTTCAACATTTGCAAAGCAGGATCGGCAGGCAAATGGTTTTGAATAAATACGATGGGATGCGACAGAAAAAAAAGATAGTTTACTTTTTCGGCACAGTGTTTTTTATTGGTGTTGAGTTTCATGCCCCAGGTGGCATCTACTAAATACCAGGTGGTGTCAATGCGAACGGCATTCCACGCGTGATCCACATCTTTTCTTTTTGGGGTCCAGAATTTAAAAGGTTGTTTGGTATAACCGATTACAAAAAGACAGGGGATATTCGCATCTCTGCAGAACTCTCTGAACAGTATGGCAACATCACCACATACACCTTGTTTGGAGCTCAATAATTCTTTGGCAGAAAGCTGGCGCTTGATGTTTTTTCTGTCCTTGAATTTTGCATAATCGTAAGTGATGAATTCACCGATGAAAGTGTAAAAGGCCCGAACCCTTTCGTAATCATTGGTGCAAAATTTATTGAAATATTTTAGCAGCGCCTCGCTGCTTTTCATCGCACTTTTTGGTGTTAACACAACCAGACTGTCTACTTTCTTAAAATCGCCTGTAATGGCCGTGTTGTAAACACGTAAACCTGCAACACGTAAATTAGTGTCCAACCCCGTTATTTGTGCAACAGTGGGATAAAACAAGACACATAGCAGTAGTATGAAAATGTTTTTCATGGAGCAAAGCTAAAAATATTAATAAGGCTTGTCCATTGTTTAAAAATTTAAAAACAAAAAACCCTGCGATTTTCATCACAGGGTTTTCTTTTATTGTTGTGCGTTTTACTCCGCTAAAACGATCACTTTGTTGTTTGCCACTTCAACAACGCCACCTTCAATTTTGAAGATTTTTTCACCTTCCGGTGTGCTCACTCTAACATCACCTTTTGCAAGGCTTGATATTAAAGCCGCGTGGCCATTGAGAATTTGCAAAATACCATTGCTTCCCGGTACAGTGACTGCGTCAGCTGTGCCTTCGTACAATTTTTCGTCGGGAGTTAAGATATCTAAATTCATTTTCAGTAGATTATTTAGATGAACCCATCATTTTTTTACCTTTTGCAACAGCATCTTCGATAGTACCTACCAAGTTGAAAGCTGCTTCAGGATATTCGTCAACTTCACCATTCAGAATCATGTTGAATCCTTTGATGGTGTCTTCAATGCTCACCAATACACCTTTTAAACCGGTAAATTGTTCAGCAACGAAGAAAGGTTGAGACAAGAATCTTTGAACTCTTCTTGCACGTGAAACCACCAATTTATCTTCTTCAGACAACTCATCCATACCTAAGATGGCGATGATATCCTGTAATTCTTTATAACGTTGTAAAATTTCTTTTACTCTTTGTGCGCAACCGTAGTGAGCTTCACCTAAAATAGCAGGTGAAAGGATTCTTGAAGTTGAATCCAAAGGATCCACCGCAGGATAAATACCTAACTCAGCAATTTTACGAGACAATACCGTAGTAGCATCTAAGTGGGCGAAAGTTGTTGCCGGAGCAGGGTCAGTCAAGTCATCCGCAGGTACGTAAACCGCTTGTACAGATGTGATAGATCCTCTTTTTGTTGAAGTAATACGCTCTTGCATCATACCCATTTCAGTAGCCAATGTTGGTTGGTAACCTACCGCTGAAGGCATACGGCCTAACAACGCAGATACCTCAGAACCGGCTTGTGTAAATCGGAAGATATTGTCGATGAAGAATAATACGTCACGTCCTTGTCCGTCTTTGTCGCCATCACGGAAGTACTCCGCCAATGTCAATCCAGAAAGAGCAACACGGGCACGAGCTCCAGGAGGTTCGTTCATTTGACCGAACACCAATGTAGCTTGTGACTGAGCCAATTCTTTTTTGTCCACTTTAGATAAATCCCATCCGCCTTCTTCCATTGAGTGTTTGAAAGCTTCACCATATTTGATAACGCCTGATTCGATCATCTCTCTCAAAAGGTCATTTCCTTCACGGGTTCTTTCACCTACACCGGCAAATACTGATAAACCAGAGTGTCCTTTAGCGATGTTGTTGATCAACTCCATGATCAATACAGTTTTACCAACACCGGCACCACCGAACAAACCGATTTTACCACCTTTTGGATAAGGCTCAATCAAGTCGATTACTTTAATACCTGTATACAATACTTCAGTTGAAGTAGATAATTCTTCGAATTTAGGAGGCATTTTGTGGATGGCATAACCACCCGCATTGCTCAAATTTCCAATACCGTCGATAGCTTCACCAACAACGTTGAATAAACGTCCTTTGATTTGCTCACCTACCGGCATGGTGATAGCAGCGCCTGTTTGACGAACCTCAGTGCCACGTTGTAAACCATCCGTTGAGTCCATTGCAAGGGCTCTCACGGTGTCTTCACCTACGTGTTGTTGACATTCTAAAATGATTGTTTGACCGTTAGGGCCAGTGATTTCGAGAGCATCGTAAATGTTTGGTAATACAGCTCCTTCTAAATCAAAGCTAACGTCGATTACCGGTCCGATGATTTGAACGATTTTACCTACTTGATTTGACATTATATATCGATTAGTTAATAATTTTTATTTTCGAGTGCAAAGCTAAGTCTTTTTACTAAAACCCAACAATTAAAATTGCATTTTTTTTCAATGATTTTTCGCAGTAAAAGCTTTTCTATTTTTTTGGCGTTCAGAAAAGAATCGTGTACGTTTGGAAAGTGGCAATTTTAAAAGCAAAAGCGGGTGAAAGTACATTATCGGTTACAGGATTTTAAAAAGTTAAATAAAGCAGTTGTTACCACCGGAACCTTTGACGGAGTTCATCTGGGACATCAAACCATTTTAAAACGACTCAAGGAAATTGCGGCCAAGGAAAAAGGGGAGACGGTAGTCATCACCTTTGATCCTCATCCACGCATTGTCATTTATAACGATACCAATATCCGCTTGATCACCACACTTCCCGAAAAAATTGAATTGCTGGAAAAAGAAGGCATTGATCATTTAATTGTGATTCCCTTTACCAAAGAATTTTCACGTATTTCATCCATCGATTTTATCCGAAACATTCTGGTTGGCGTGATAGGGACTTCAAAACTGGTGATAGGCTACAACCATCTTTTTGGAAGAAACCGAGAGGGGTCTTTTGATCATTTGATGGAATACGGTCCGGTTTATGGATTTGATGTAGAAGAAATCCCGGCTCAGGAAATAAATAATGTAGATATCAGTTCCACAAAAATACGAGAGGCTTTGGAAGTTGGTAAAATACCTTTGGCCAATAAGTATCTCGGACATGCTTTTTCGCTGCGCGGAAAAGTGGTGGAAGGAAATAAAAAAGGAAGAACTATAGGTTTTCCAACTGCCAATATCAAGGTGGATGATGCTCATAAAATGATTCCCGGTATCGGGGTTTATGCGGTTAAGCTTAAAATTGGCGATAGCAACTTCGGAGGGATGATGAACATAGGATTCCGACCAACAATTCAAGAAGAGGAAAATATAAATATAGAAGTGAACGTTTTTGATTTCAATGGCGATTTGTACGGACAGGATATTACGGTTTTGCCCTTGCAAAAAATCAGAGACGAACAGAAATTTGAGAGTCTGGAAAAATTAAAGGAACAGCTCATGGCGGATAAAATAAAAAGTCTGGAAATAATAAAATGAATTTGAAAAATTACATATTCTTTATTCTCTTACTCCTGGTGCAGTTTGCCTACGCACAGGAGCAGGATTCCATCACCAATTCATACAAAAGAACAGTTACATACGATACCTATAAAATAAACCCCGAAGATTCGGCAAGTGTTATAAAATTGGTGCTGAAAGGAAAAAAACTCACCAAGGTTCCAATGGAAATATTTCAGTTTACTAACCTGGAATACCTGGATCTTTCTTCTAACAAATTAGATAGTATTCCTAAAGAAATCGGACAATTGAAAAACCTGAAGGTATTGATCCTCGAGAGCAACAAGCTGGAAGGATTGCCTGAAGAAATTTATCAGTTGAAGAATTTACAGGTATTGCGACTGGGGAAAAACGACATCTTTTATATGTCTTCAAAAATCGGACAGTTGAGCAAGCTCAGTATTTTGGATTTGTGGGACAATAACGTTGCCGAATTCCCTGAAGAACTCGGTGATCTGCAACAGTTAAAAGTTTTGGATCTGCGCTCGGTTTCCATGAATGAAGAGCAACAATTTCAAATCATGAAATTGGTTCCCAACGCAAAAGTATTGATGGATGTGAGTTGCAATTGCAACTAAACTTCCTCCTTTTTTTAAAGGAGGAGTGTGTTGTTTGTGCGAAGGCAGGAGGATTTATTCAACAATAGAAGTTCTGATGTTGTTGATCGCAGATGAAATTTTCTTGAAGGTTTCATCACTCATCTCGTAAGTCTTAGTAGAATCAGCCGCAGTAGTTACTTTAATCTCGGTATATAACTCTTCCATCTTCGTTAACTTTACTTTGATTTGCGACAATTCAGCTTCTTTACAATCTTTCAATAAACCCATCAGATTGTTCAATGAAGATTTTTGTTCGCTGATTTTTGCTTTAATCATTTTAGATTCTCCGGCGCTTGATCGTAAACGGGTTGCGATAGATAAACCTTCAATCCATGATCCCGCTAAAACCGCAGCAGAAACAGAGTGCATCTGGTTTTCATACAAATAGTTATCGGTAGATAAATAAGCTTCGCTGATAATAGTCAATAATGAATCTTTGTTGTTCATGTTAGATTCCATTCTTGAAGTGATGTTTTCATTGAACACATCCAGGATATTTAATTCAGTGGCCATTTTTTGAGCGGCTTTCAAATAGTTTACAGATTCCTGCGGATGATCGAAAACACTGGTGAAACTAAGGTCGGCAAAGTATACTCCTAAGTTCAATGCTCTTTCTACTGTAGTAACGTAATCGGCAGTTTTTTTATCGTCGTTCAATAATTCAGGATCGTAAATTACATTGCTTTTCTGAATGATTTCAGCCATTTCAATAGGAGTAGGTAAAGCGTTAAATACTTTAGCTGCGGATTTGAAATCTTTAATTTGTTGCTTGGAGAATTTCACGTCAACTTTCTCCTCGGTTTTGATTTCACCGCTTTCTTTCTTTGTGTCGCTATCGGAGTTACAGCCTAAAGCGAAAATAGAGAGGGTAACAAATATTGCTTGTTTCACTGTAAAAAGGTTTTAATTAAGGGTCATTACAAACATACTAATTTCAAATGGATTGGAAAGGTCACTGTGCGCTTATTCCTTCCCCATTTATCAATAATGCTTTGTGAAATAAGTTCAATTGGATTGCTGTTTTTGTTTTTGATATAATGTTGAACACTCGACCAGGTGCCTAGATAACCAAGGTATTCGTCAGCACTCCATTCGGCATTATAATAAAAATCCCGACTCACAATTTCGGGAAAGGGAAAAGCAATGCTTTCGTATTTTTTTTCAATATGGGTTCTTTCTTTGTCCCAAAAAGGACCTACTATATCTCTGTAAAAATGCTGAGTAATTTCATCTATTTCAGGGTCAACCGAATTGAGTCCGTAACACCATGCCGCAAAAACTCCATCGGGTTTTAAAACTCTTTTTACTTCATTGAAAAAATCATCGAATTTAAACCAGTGTAAAGCTTGTGCAACAGTAATTAAATCAAAGGAATGATTTTCAAAAAAAGTTTTTTCTGCGATTTGAACGCTGTAATGAATATTGTCAATTGGAAAAGCATTTTCTATTTGTTTTGCACTGATGTCGGTGGCTTCAACATGAGTAAAGTGCGCGGCCAAAACTTTTGCAGCCTGACCGTTACCTGTGGCGCAATCCCATGCAGTATCAAAACGCTTTACTTTCGAAAAAATAAATTGATACAATTCATCGGGATACTCCGGTCGGTACTTGGCGTATAAATCTGCTTGTTTGGAAAAATTATCTTTTTTCTCCATGTAAAAAGAGAGTTATTTTTTAGAAGTTCTTTTGATCCATCCGGGAAGAACTATCAATCCCACAAATAAATATGGATAATAACTCAAAAATCTCCATAATAGTGTGATCACTAAAATTAATCCGCCTGAAGAGGTGATGTCTCCCATGATTCCGGTAAATAAGAATTCAGAAATACCGCTTGCGCCGGGAGTTACAGGAATCAACATGAGCACCCATAAAATCAGTTGTCGGCAAAAGATCAATACATTATCAATGTTCGGCAGGAAGGCCATCATAATGAAATTCACTACCATAAAACGGGCGGTCCAGGATAGGGAAGAAGCACAAAAAGCTTTGAAGTAATAGCTGAAAGGTTGTTCTTTTAATTCCTGCGAAGCGATAATCATTTCATTGCCGGTGCGCACTGCTGTTCGGCGAAAACGTTTTAAAAAATTAAAGCGGAAAACAATTTTAACCAAGCCTTTTTTAAGCAAGTGAGGTTTTCTGAAAATTCCGAAAAACAATACCACCGTCAGCAAAACCAATCCGGTGTAGGCAACCATGAAAATAATGAACTGATTGGTTTTTAAAATATCGTTGAAGCTGGCCGGGAGAATTTGCGTGGTTCCTGCGGCAATAAACATGATAGGCACTATCAAAATGTAAAACAGTTCATCTAAAAAAGCAGTCACCATTACCAAGGCCGTGCTTTTTCCGAGATTGATTCCTTCTCTTCTGATAATGAACATGGCCACTTTTGAACCGCCTGCTGCCGATGGCGCAATGGCTGAAGCGAGTTCCCATATCATGATGACATCAAAACTTGCTCTCCATGAAATTTTCTTTTCGGATAAAATGCGGAGTCGCCATACATAACCGAAATCTCTTACCACTACAGCGAGCAGGGCAATTCCCAGCCACATGGCAGAATGGGAAGTCCATTCAATGGAGTGTAAGCTTTCGGTGAAAGTTTCTGTGGTAAAATTGGCCTGGCCGGAAGTGCTTTCAATGTATTCTTCTTCTTGTTTTAGATGGTCCTTGTTTATGTCTTCCCAAACATATTGTCCTTTGCCGGCTTCAACTTCAACGAAAGTGGTTTTGTTGAGCTGATATGCAATCAGTGCAACGGAAGCCAGAATTCCAATGATTACGGGAATCAACAACTTTTTGTAGTTGAATATTTTTTCAATTTCGTTTTCCGAACTCATTTACGGGCAGTTTCTTTAATGTAGTCGAGACTATAATGCAGTCCCACATTTTCATGGCGCAAAGATGCGAATTTAATAATGAGATAAGCCACATTGATGAGATTCCTCATTTCGCACAATTCTTTTGACGCGGTGGTTTTTTTGTAAAGGGCTTCTGTTTCCTGATAAATGATTTCCAATCTGTCTAAAGCTCTTTGCAAACGAATGTTTGAGCGCACAATGCCCACATAACTGCTCATGATCATTTTTA
Organism: Flavobacteriales bacterium; assembly: GCA_023251095.1. GTDB lineage: Bacteria > Bacteroidota > Bacteroidia > Flavobacteriales_C > JAHEZL01. The sequence goes on along the minus strand of JAHEZL010000010.1, from coordinate 14,948 downwards.
CTTCTTTCAAGCTTTGTGTGATCAAAATCATTTCTTCGGGCGCTTCTGTTCCTTCGTCGTTCCATTCGGGAACAGCCTTATTTATTTTTGTATTTTTTATTTGTTCTGAGGAGTGCAAAGCTGCGCGGTGCGCGAAAACCACAGCTTCTAAAAGCGAATTGGAAGCCAGGCGGTTTGCGCCGTGTAAGCCTGTACAGGAGCATTCTCCGATGGCGTATAAATTTTTTGCCGATGTGAGTCCGTGCTCATCCACCTGAATTCCTCCGCACAGATAATGTGCTGCAGGAACAACGGGAATAAAATCTTTTGCAGGATCAATCCCTAGCGATAAACATTTGGAATGGATATTAGGAAAATGCTCAATGAATTTAGGCATATCCAGATGGGTACAATCCAGATAAACATAATCATCCCCATGAATTTTTAATTCATTGTCGATGGATCTTGCTACAATATCTCTTGGTGCAAGCTCTTCCCGCGAATCGTATTTTTTCATGAAATACTTTCCTTTTTTATTGCGCAGTTTGGCACCAAAACCTCTGATGGCTTCTGTAATAAGGAAAGACGGATATTCTCCGGGGTTGTATAAGGACGTTGGATGGAACTGAATAAACTCCATGTCGTTCACCGTAATTTTAGCACGGTAAGCCATGGCAATTCCATCTCCTGTAGCAATCAAAGGATTGGTGGTGGTAGCGTAAGCATGGCCCGCTCCGCCGGTGGCCATCAATGTTGTTTTGGAAAGATAGGTGTCGATCGCGCCGGTTTTGGTGTTGAGCACATAAGCTCCATAACACTCCATATCCATTGTTGCGCGTGTGATTTCCCGTCCGAGGTGATGTTGGGTAATGACTTCTAAAGCACAATGATGATCCAGAACAGTGATGTTTGGATGTTTGTGTACTTTTTTCAAAAGAGTTCTTTCTATTTCCCAGCCCGTAATGTCTTTGTGATGCAAAACGCGGTGTTCAGAATGTCCGCCTTCTTTGGCTAAATCATATTCTCCCTCTTCGTTTTTATCGAATTTGGTTCCCCAATCAATCAATTCTTTGATTCTTTCGGTGGATTCGCGCACTACCATTTCCACCACTTTTTCGTTGCACAATCCGCCACCGCATTCCAAGGTATCTTTAATGTGTTTTTCAAAATTATCTCCTTCATTCCAAACAGCTGCAATACCGCCCTGAGCGTATTTTGTGCTGGATTCTTCCGGACTTTCCTTGGTGACGATAGTTACCTTTCCAAACGGCGCTACTTTCAATGCATAGGTTAACCCGGCTATGCCTGAACCCAATATCAGAAAGTCGCTGTTGTGTTTCATTTTTTACTTTGTGCAGCGAAAATACAAATTTTAATGCCTTATATTTAATAATGCCTTAACTTTGGCTGCGAGCCCCACGGGCAATTATTTTTAAAAGATATCATTATGACAAAAGTACCTGTAACCATATATGCTGAAATGACTCCCAATCCGGGGGTGATGAAATTTGTAGCCAATAAAGTTTTAAATGCCGGAAGTCCGGTAGATTTTACTACTTCAAGCGATTTATCTGTTTCTCCATTGTCAAAAAAATTATTGAATTTTCCTTTTGTTGATTCAGTGTTTATCGCCAACAATTATGTTTCGGTAACCAAAAATCCTCAGATTGAATGGGACATGGTGATGACGGAATTGCGTGAATTCATCAGAGATTTTATCAATGACGGCGGTGCTGTTTTAACAGAAACAGTTGTGAAAGAAACAACAGAAAAGCCTGTTGAGATCAGCGAGCCTTTGAATGTAGCCACTACAGAGATCGATCAGAAAATCATTGATGCATTGAATGAATACATTCGTCCGGCAGTGGAATCTGACGGAGGATCCATCGACTTTAAATCTTTCAGAGACGGTAAGGTAAATGTGGTGCTTCGCGGTGCTTGCAGCGGATGTCCTTCTTCTACAGTAACATTGAAACAAGGGATTGAAGGTTTGCTGAAAAAACTGGTACCTGAAGTGACGGAAGTGGTTTCGGAAGCGCTTTAATCACAAAACACGTCATTGCTATAGATCCGTCAGCCGACGGATGAAGCAACCTCATTTTTCTTTTTTTCCAACACTCTGAACTATTCCTTTGATGCTTTGTACATTCAAAGGGAATTCAAGAAATACATGGAAGAAACTCAGGGTGAACAATACGATTAAGCCAACATGATAATCGTAATAGTACAATCCTACCGATGCTGCCCAGAATCCTCCGATTAAAGCCAATTCCTTTTTGCTTACCTGATGCCATTTGATGATGGAGGTTTTGGAAAACCAGTTTAAATAGTGGTAAGTGTAAGCAAAGGCAATAAAGGCCTGAATGCGTAAAATCATTCTTTGTCCTTCCTTATTTTTTTCAATGTCCATATTGAACATGGAAGTAAAGCTTTCTGTTAAACCCTGAAAAGTACTTTTGTCCCATATCATAAAAGTTTCCTTAGAGATTTGAGGCATTTTGATAAAGTTATAATTGGCAATTAAAATACCGCAGAGCGCTAAAGCTATAACGCTTATTATGCCCGGAGTGCTTTTGGTTTTTATGGCTCCGTAAAGCATAAAGAGTCCGGTAAAAATATAAACGTGTATCAAAGTTGGTAGGAAGGCTCCCATCCATAGCATAAACAAATCTTCTTTCAGTAATAAATATCCTACGGCTAGTGCAATGGCAATAGCCACAAAGGAGATCCATGCTTTATCAAAAATCGCAAAAGAGATTCCGGCAATCAATCCCACAAAAATAAAGTTGGGCGACCATTCGTAAAGAAAGTATTGCATGGCTGAATTGTCCCAGCTGCTTAAATATTCTGCACTAAGCGACCATGATGAAAGTGAATCCAGCACGGGTTTTAACGACACCAGACAAGCTAAAACCAACATCACCCAAAACACGAGATTACTTTTAGAAAAATAGTTTTTTTCTTTCAGCCAGTTGATTTCAGTGAGGTAATGCAAAGGACCTAATACTGCGTATGAAAAAAGAAAAAGCTCGAAAGGGATTTTTAATGCCAGTATTAGTGATACGAGCATTAGTCCGATGTTGAGCCAATCGATTTGGGTGGATTTCATTGGGCTAAAATAGTGTTCTTCTTTTAAAAAGAAGCAAATCGATACTTTTTGTCTTGAAACAAAAAGTATCCAAAAAATTCAAGAGCCAAGAGAAGCTGCCACCGCGCTAAAAATCTTTCGCGCGCCCGCCTCTTGGCTCGGGTCTTCGCACGAAGTTACCTGCCTATTCTGTGAAGTTGACTTCCGCTCGTTGCGAAATTTTTGTACTCAAAAATTGAAGCAATCCCATCAAAAGAGTTTTTGTTACATTTGCAGCTCATAAATAAAGTACAATGAAATTTGCCACCAAAGCCATACACGCAGGTCAGGAGCCGGATCCTGCAACAGGAGCCATCATGACGCCGATTTACCAAACATCTACTTACGTGCAGGAGCGTCCGGGTGTACACAAAGGATATGAGTATTCACGTACCCATAACCCTACGCGTACAGCGCTGGAAAAAAATCTTGCCGCATTAGAGAACGGAAAGCATGGTTTGTGTTTTGCCAGTGGGTTGGGAGCAATGGATGTACTCCTGAAAACCTTTTCACCAGGTGATGAAATCATTTCTTCCAACGATTTATACGGTGGATCTTACCGCATTTTCGTTAAGGTTTTCCAGAACTACGGATTGAAGTTTCATTTTGTAGACATGGAAAATCCAGAAGCGATCAATCCATACATCAATAAAAACACAAAGATGATCTGGTTGGAAACGCCAACCAATCCGATGATGAATATTATTGATATTGCCGCAGTAGCTGATATCGCGAAAAAAAATAAAATAATATTGGGTGTCGACAATACTTTTGCTTCTCCATATTTGCAAAGACCTTTGGATCTGGGCGCCGATGTTGTTGTTCACTCTATTACTAAATATCTTGCCGGTCACAGTGATGTGATCATGGGGGCCATCATTTTAAACGATGATGCTTTGGCTGAACGCTTGGCTTTCCTTCAAAATGCAACTGGAGTAGTTCCTGGTCCGCAAGATTGTTTTTTAGCGTTGCGAGGTATTAAAACCTTACACGTTCGCATGGATCGCCATTGCGAAAATGCAAAAGCAGTTGCTCAATTTTTGGTGGCTCATCCTGCAGTGAAAAAAGTATATTTCCCAGGTTTACCAACGCATCCGAATCATGATGTTGCTAAAAAACAAATGAAGGATTTCGGAGGAATGATTTCTTTTTCATTGAAAAATGATGATCTGGAAGTAGCGAGAGAAGTTTTATCTAAAGTAAAAATATTTGCTTGTGCCGAATCGTTGGGTGGTGTTGAATCACTCATCGGACATCCTGCAAGCATGACTCACGCTTCTATTCCTAAAGAAGAAAGAGAAAAAGTTGGTGTGACGGATTCATTGATTCGTTTGAGCATTGGTATTGAAGATGCTGAAGATTTGGTTGCCGATTTGAAACAGGCGATTGAGAGTGTGGTGAAATAAAAGCATGAATCTACTTCTTGTATTTTTGCGTTTTGGCGTTGGAGGAGGTGGATATACCCAGCCACACAGCAGTTTAGACGGGCTTTCTTCTAAAGCCCAAACTTTCTTTCTTGTGCTTTTACTTGCAGTAATTATTGGTTTTTGGTGGATTGTGAAAGACGTGAAAAAGAAGAAATAACTAATACAAAAAGTTCTGGTGAGGATATTTTTCCTGGTGTAGTTTTTTTACCATGTTGTATAAGGATGCTTTAAATTCATCCCAGTTTGATTTTTCTGTTGCAGAGATAAACATGCATTGTGCATTGGTTTTTGCCATCCAGCTTTTTTTCAATTCTTCCAATGCATCAACAGGTAAAGCATCAGGTTCTTCCAGCTCCACTTCCATATTGATGGCCGGTTGGTAAGCGTCAATTTTATTAAAGATCAGGAAGGTTGGCTTGTCACCGGCTTCAATGTCTTTCAGCGTTTCTTGAACCACATGTATATGGTCCTCAAAACTTGGATGAGATACATCTACCACATGCAAAAGAATGTCGGCTTCACGGACTTCATCCAAAGTTGATTTAAAAGATTCCACCAAATCGTGCGGCAATTTTCGAATGAAACCAACAGTGTCGGAAAGCAAGAAAGGAACGTTGTCAATAACCACTTTACGAACAGTGGTGTCCAGTGTAGCGAAGAGTTTGTTTTCAGCGAAGACTTCCGACTTGCTGATGGCATTCATGATGGTGCTTTTCCCAACGTTTGTGTAGCCCACTAGTGCCACGCGGATAAGGTTGTCGCGGTTGCCACGTTGCGCCATTGCTTGCTTGTCGATTTTCTCCAGGCGATCTTTCAACAAGGATATTTTGTCGCGTACTACACGTCGGTCGGTTTCAATTTCAGTTTCACCGGGCCCCTTCATACCAATACCTCCTTTTTGTTTGGAGAGATGCGTCCACAATCTTGTCAATCGAGGCAGCAGGTATTGGTATTGTGCTAATTCTACTTGCATTCGCGCATTTGCTGAAGTAGCGCGTTTTGCAAAAATATCAAGGATTAAATTCGTGCGATCTAAAATTTTTATTTCTAAAACTTTCTCGATATTTCTGATTTGTGAAGGAGATAATTCATCATCAAAAATGGCGAGTTCCACTTTTTCAGCTTTTACAAAAAGTTGAATTTCTTCCAGTTTTCCTTTTCCAACGTAAGTGGTAGAATCCGGACGAGGTAATTTTTGTTGAAAAACTTTTAGGGTATTTGCTCCTGCGGTTTCAGCTAAAAAAGTCAGCTCGTCCATGTATTCCTGAGCATGATGTTTGGAATACTGATCGGTGATAACACCAACCAATACTGCTCTTTCATAGCCTTTGCCGCGAGTATCAAATCCTTTTTTTGCCACTTGTTATTTTCCTTTTAACGATTGTAAGTAAGCTGCCAGAGCTTTAATATCTTCTTCTTTCATCTGGCCTCTGTAAGGAGCCATGTTTCCTCTACCATTAGTGATTACGCCTTTAGCGTCTTCTTCACTTAAAATAGAAGTTGATAAATCGGATGCTCCACCCAATCCTTTTTTACCATCTTCACCATGACAAGGAGTACAGTTGGCTTTGTATATTTCTATGCCAAGTTGAGTGGGTTCTGCCACAACAACTTCTTCTACCACAACTTTCTTTTTGGCAACTTCTGCCAATCCGTAAGCGGCAAAGAAACATAAGAAAGATAATGTCACTAATACTTTGCTGTGTTTTTTAGCACCCACAATTCCCAAGGGTATACCCGCTGCAACAACTGCTAATTTTATCCAGAAAAGTAGATGGAAACCGCCTCCTTTTTGTACCATTAAAATGATTCCCAGTATCAAAAACAAAATGGTAACAATCATTTCCGCGATTTTTGTTTTCCCTCTGTATTTATCAAAAGATTCGTTGTTTTTGAAAATCAGGATGACCTTGATTAACATTGAAATTACGAAGAGGAGCGCCAATAACATGTGCGCTTTGCTGAGAAGGGTATTAGAATCCATCGTGTATGAGTTTTAAGATGCGCAAATGTAAGAATCTTCTTTTAACTTTGGGTCTATGGACTTAAGCGTATTTTCCGACGAGTATTTTATGAAGCAGGCGATGGTGGAGGCACAGCAGGCTTTTGAAGAAGATGAGGTTCCTGTGGGAGCCGTGATTGTTTGTAAAAACCAGATTATAGCGCGTGCGCACAACCAAACTGAACAACTGACTGATGTTACCGCGCATGCGGAAATGCTGGCTTTTACATCGGCAGCTAATTTTTTGGGCGGTAAATTTCTCAATGAATGCACTTTGTATGTTACGCTGGAACCTTGCTGTATGTGTGCCGGTGCCGCTTATTGGGCGAGATTAAAACGCGTTGTTTTTGCTTCTTCCGATCCTAAAAGAGGATACAGTTTAATCAGCTTGGATATGCTGCATCCTAAAACAGAAGTGAGTCGCGGAATTCTTGCAGAAGAAAGTCGCCAACTCCTTCAATCATTTTTTGAGAAGAAGAGATAGATTTTATTTATCATTTTTTAAATAATTGTTGCTACAATCTTTCCTAACTTTAATCCGGAAATTAAAACTCATAATATGTACCCAGCAGAAATTGTACTCCCTTTAAAACAAGAATTAGTAAGCGCAGGTTTTACCGATTTAAGCACTTCAGAAGAAGTGGATAATACCCTCAATTCAGGAAAAGACGAAACCGTATTGGTAGTGATCAACTCGGTTTGTGGTTGTGCTGCGAGAAATGCACGTCCGGCTGCAAAACAAGCGGCTGCAACAAGCGGAAAAAAACCAAGTAAATTTACAACTGTATTTGCAGGCTTTGATACCGATGCAGTGGCTCGTGCCCGTCAGTATATGTTGCCTTATCCTCCGTCATCACCGGCCATTGCCTTATTTAAAAATGGTAAACTGGTGCACATGATAGAGCGTCATGCAATTGAAGGCCGTCCGGCTGAATTGATTGCTGATAATTTAGTAGCTGCTTTTGAAGAGTATTGCTAAGCGTTGAATTCTTTCAACGTTTTTTCCATCTCAGAATAAACTTTTTCAATTAAGGACTCCACATCTTTTTGTGTGAGTCCTTTTGTTTCTATGGGGTTTAATACCACCATACGGCTCCTTCCCGGTCCGGCCATGCTTTTAAACAAACCTTTTCCACCTTCCAGTCTTTTGTAATTATCCAGAAAAACCATTGGTACAATAGGTACCTGTTCTTTGATGGCCAGCTTAAAAGCTCCACTTTTAAAAGGAATCATCCCAGGAGCATTTTTGGAACGCGTCCCTTCCGGGAAAATCAAAATGTTGATCTTGTTGTCCAATTTGGTTTTGCATTCCGTGAGCGATTCCAATCCCGAGATCAAACTTTTTCTATCCACTGTGATATTCATTCCTCTGAAATTGGTTCTGAATAAAGGGAGCTTCGTCAGTTCACGCTTCGCTAAAAAAGCAAAATGCTGTGATAGTAAAGTATAAGGTACTACAATATCCAGTTGTGAAGTGTGATTGGAAACCAGTATGAATCCTTGGTTTTCAGGGAATTTCCCACGCATTATTTTTTTAGGAAAAATGCCAATAGGAATTAAGATACTCCAGGCCCAGCAGCGGTAAAAAATATTGTAAGTAAGGTCGTAGCGCTTGAGTATTACAATAGTGAGGTAAACAAAAGGAAAATAGAAGAGGGTAGTGATGATCATTACAATCAAAAACCATATTTTCCATATAAACATCAATACCTTCATCCGGCTAAACTAAAAATAAAAAACCTTCTAACTCTTTCGAATCAGAAGGTTTGTATGTTTTTAAATGATGCGCTTATTCAGCAGCAGCAGGTACAACAGAAACATAAGATCTGTTGTCTTTTTTCTTTCTGAATTGAACAACACCAGGTGCAGTTGCAAAAAGAGTGTGGTCTTTACCCATTCCTACATTGAGGCCAGGATTGTGAACTGTACCTCTTTGTCTAACCAAGATGTTTCCGGCGATTACTTTTTCGCCACCGAATTTTTTTACTCCAAGTCTCTTCGACTCTGACTCTCTACCGTTGGTGGTGCTACCAGCCCCTTTCTTATGTGCCATGGTCTTTTAGTTTTTAATGTTAATGTTTACTTTAAGCTGATTCCTTCAATTTGAACTTGAGTAAATTGTTGACGGTGACCGTTCAACTTTTGATACCCTTTTCTTCGTTTCTTTTTGAAAATCAAAACTTTGTCTCCTTTTACGAGTGGAGTAACTACTTTAGCAGTGACTGAAGCACCGCTTACAGCTGGGGCGCCAACAGAAATCTTTCCGTTATCATCAACCAAAAGAACTTTATCGAAAGTAAGTGATTTACCTTCTTCAGCTCCCAAGTGATGTACATAGATCTGTTGATCTTTGGCTACTTTGTATTGTTGCCCTGCTATCTCTACAATTGCGTACATTTTCTTCGCGTTTAAAAAATTAAGGGAGGCAAAACTAATAAAATAAGCTGAATAAACAAATAGATTTTAAATTTCGTGTTAACTTTGCTTGATGAAATCGATTATTACAATAGAAGGTATGACCTGTAAGCACTGTGTGGCTCATGTTACTGCTCTGGTGAATGATTTTTTGTCCGAAAGTAAATTCATAGTAAATTTGGGAAAAAATACCGTTGAATTTAATGATGTTGATGATGAGACCATTCAAAAAATTAAAACAGCAATCAATGAAGATGGAATATATAAAGCAATTTAGTGGCTTGTTAGTACTTGCACTTTTGTTTTCCTGCGGAGCACCAACTCCCGTGCCGGAAGTAATTAAACACGTAGAAATGAGCATTGACGGCATGACCTGCGCCCATAGTTGTGCACCCTCTATCCAAATAAAGCTTATTGAAACATCTGGCGTAAAGGAAGCCAGGGTAAATTTTGAAAATAAACATGCTTTGGTTTCTTACAATGCTGCCATTGCTGATGTGGAAGATCTGGAAAGTGCTGTTGAATCGGTAGCAGAAGGTATTTATGAAGTAGTTGCCACAAAAGAAATTGCTGCTTTACCCAAAGACAGCGTTCAATAATGAATTTTAAACAGGAAAAACGCTTTAATCTTTTCAGCAGGCTCACCCTTGTTTTTTCTTTACTCGTTATTCTTGCCGGTAGTTTGGTAAAGGCTACGGGAGCCGGAATGGGCTGTCCCGACTGGCCTAAGTGCTATGGCTACTGGGTGCCGCCGTTGGAGGAGGAACAGGTACAATGGCAAGCCGGTAAAACATTTGAAAAAGGACAAATCATTATTCACGACAACAAATTACTTGTTGCCCAAGAAAACTATCAGCCTTCTGCTGTTTTTGATGAAAGTCAGTGGGAGCAATATAAAAAGCACGATTACGCAATTTATAAACCCGAACACACTATTATTGAATACATCAATCGTTTGAGTGGCGCCGTGTTGGGCATTATGGCGATGCTGATGCTTTATTTTTCTATTCCTTTCAGAAAAGAAAAACCCGTTGTTTTTTGGGGAAGTGTATTCACTTTTATTCTCATTTGTATCGAAGGATATCTGGGCGCCTTGGTGGTTTCTTCTAACCTGAAGCCCTATAAAATCAGTATTCATTTACATGCTGCATTTTTGATATTGATAGTAGTGACTTACACGCAATCAAAGGTTTTACAGCCTGTATATGTGGAACAAGGAAAATTCAAGCCGATAAAAAAAATGTTGTTGCTTTCCATTTTGTTGTTGATAGGGCAGTTGGTTTTGGGAAGTTTTGTGCGCCAGAGTTTTGATGATTTGCGACTTTCAGGCGAGTTGCGTGAGCAGTGGGTAGGCTTGTCGGGTTGGATATTTTTGACCCATCGCACCTTTTCTTTGTTGTATGCAGCAGTGGTCGGCGCTGCAATTTATTTTTTATATGAAGCAAAAATCAAACACAAAGCGGTACAGGCAATTCTTATTTTAATTATTGCAAATATTCTAACCGGTGTGGTGATGGGTTATTTTGAAATTCCACAAGTGATGCAGCCAACCCATTTGGTACTGGCCAGTTTACTGCTTACTTCTTCCTGCGTTTTGTATTTCGCTTTGAAAGAAGAATCTACTTCCATTTAAAAGTTTGGATCAGTTTTCTTACATCTTCTTTGATGTATTGAATGATAGGAGCAACAGAATCATTGTTGGGTGAATGATAAAAATACAAGGCTCCGCGAAAGAAATGTTGTGTGCTGTCGGTAATAAAAAATTGAAGGGGAGTGGCAGTTTTGGTGCCGTTGATATTGAAAACAGTGGCGCTTACATGTTTGTCGGCAAAAATAAAAACCGAATCCTCAATAGAAGAAGCTAGTTGAATGTGTTTTTCTTTTCTGCGATGTTCATCATCGATCAATTCCTTCAAATCATTTTTAATCGGCAAGTACGATAAATAAATAGTGGCCTTCCATTGCGGGTATTCCAGATTGTAAAAGCAGGAAGCGGAATCTTTGCGTGCCATTTTGGCTATGGAAGCAATGTCGAATTCAAACGGACAGGCACTTTGAAAATGCTGATATTTTTTTGCAGGCAAAGTAATGTGGAAATAGCCTTTTGGCTTGGGTACTGTGACTTCATCACATCCGAAAATGAAAACCGAAATAATAACAACAACAAGTAATTTTCTCATTATTTACGTTGTTTTAAATCGGGAGGAAGTGTCACTTTGATGCTTACAATTCGGCGTTTATCCATACTGTCGATTTTAAAACGGATGCCTGCAAACTCAATAAAAGTATCCTTTTTAGGGAAAACTCCCGTTTGCTCCAGTATGAATCCGGCAATGGTATCGGCTTCGCCTTTGGCTGCTTCAAACGCTTCTTCATCAATTTCCAAAACACGGTACATATCGATGAGTAAAGTTTTACCATCGAAAACATAGTTTTTATCATCCAGCTTGGAATAGATGACATCTTCATCATCGTATTCATCACTGAGGTCGCCCACAATTTCTTCAATGACATCTTCTAAAGTAATGATGCCTGATGTTCCGCCGTATTCATCTACTACAACGGCCATGTGCATTTTCTTTTCCTGAAATTCTTTTAATAAATCGTCGATTTTTTTGCTTTCAGGAACGAAGAAAGGCGGACGTTTCAATACTTTCCAATCGAAATTTTCTCCTTCATTTAAATAAGGAAGTAAATCTTTGATATAAAGTACTCCTGTGATTTTATCAATGTTGTCGTTGTGTATCGGAATTCTTGAAAACTCAGAAGACTGAATTTCTTTGATAACCATAGGTAGAGAATGACTTTCATTCAGCGCTATAATATTGGTGCGCGGTGTCATGATTTGTTTCACGTCGGTATTTCCAAAAGATAAAATGCCCGAAAGAATTTTTTGTTCCTGTTCAGAAGCATCTTCATTTTGAATCAAATCATGAACTGCAGAAAGCTCATCAACAGAAATGTTTTTTGTTTTTTGCTGTTTCTTTTTTTGTGAGCTGAATAAGAGCAAAAAAGCAGAAAAGGGTTTTAAAACAGTAGTGAGCAAAAGCATGGGAGCCGACATGAATACTGCAATTTTCTCGCCTTTTTTAGTAGCCAATACTTTTGGAATAATTTCTCCAAAGAGAATCAACAGAATACTGATAAGGATGATTTGAACCACAGTGGGGATAACGTTTGCAATGCCAATGCTTTCTAGTCGGCTGATAAACGCGGTAGAAACAAAAACGAAGGAAATATGAAAAAAGCTGTTGGTGATTAAAATTGTTGCCAGTAGTTTTTCCGGACTGTCGAGTAATTTCTTAATAATTTTCCCGGCCTTGTTGTGTCGCAATTCCAGCAACTCCAAAGCTTTTTTGTCCATGGAGAAAAAGGCTACCTCAGTAGAAGAAATAAATGCAGCGCCTATCAGCAAAACGAACATGCCGATGAACATCAGCGACATGGATACTATGGCTGTATTGGAGCCTGTAACGAGTAATAAATGGATATGAGGGATGAGGTCGATAGTATTGTTTTTTAAAAGGGAAGATCTCCCAATTCCTCAGAAGAGCTTTTTTGATTTTTTGGTTTTTCAGTCGGAGCCGCTCCCGCAACATCATCACGCTTGCCACCCAGCATGGTCATATTATCCGCTATTATTTCGGTGGTATATCTTTTAACGCCGTCTTTGTCATCCCAGGCACGTGTACGAAGTTTGCCTTCTACATAAACCTGATTTCCTTTTTTTAAATATTTCTCAGCAATTTCAGCCAGTCCGCGCCAAACCACCACATTGTGCCATTCGGTTTGTTCCACCCGGTTTCCACTTTTGTCTTTGTAGGTTTCGGTAGTGGCTAAGGTGAAATTTGCAACAGCAGTGCCTCCCTCCAAATACCTCACCTCAGGGTCTTTTCCGAGGTTTCCGATTAAAATTACTTTGTTAACACCTGCCATACTTTTATTTATGAGGAAGATACAAATTTAACTTTTTGTGGATAAAATCCTGAATTATTTTCGGAACGGGGTATTCCATCAATTTTTCAGCGCTCACCCACAATTCCTTCTTTGAAGAAGGTTCTCCCTTCACCACATAAAAACTAAAATAAATGTTTTGATGGGTCAGCAAATGCTTTTGAATTTCGGTGAAAGAAAGTAAATCCTTTTTGTTGATGCTTAACTCTTTAATAGGATTATCCAGCTTTACAGGAGATTCAATATTCGGAAATTCATACATTCCTTCCCAGATATCTTTTCCTTTTCTCTTTTGAATGAGAATGTTTTTTTTCGAATCAATACTTACTGTGTAATAGAAGTAGCGGTCGCGTTTTATGATCTTTTTTTCTTTGATAGGAAGCAAATCCACTTTGTCGTTTTTGGCTGCATAGCACTGACTTTTAAATATGCAGTTTACACAATTTGGATTTTTAGGCGTGCAATGCATTGCGCCAAATTCCATGATGGCCTGATTGAAGGAAGCAGCATCGTCGTGCGGAATCAGAGTTTGTAAATGCTCAATAAATTTTTTCTTTCCTGCCGGAGAATCAATGGCTTCATGAAATCCATAAATTCTTGAAATAACGCGGAAAACATTCCCGTCTAAAACAGGATAGGGGAGGTCGTAAGAAAAAGAAGCAATGGCTGCAGCCGTATATTCTCCAACACCTTTCAGGGATAAAATATCTTTGTATTCCGATGGAAATTTTCCTTTAAAATCATTCGCCACCGATTTGGCAGCATGATGCAAATTCCTCGCTCTGCTGTAATAACCCAAGCCCTGCCACAATTTTAAAACCTCATCTTCTTTTGCCTTGGCCAAAGAAACAACATTGGGGAAGGTGCTCACGAATTTTTCATAATAAGGCAAACCCTGCTCTACTCTTGTTTGTTGCAGGATGATCTCAGAAAGCCATATTTTATAGGGATTCCGGGTGTGCCGCCAAGGCAAATCACGTTTGTTTTGGTGGTACCAGGAAATCAGTTTTTTTGAAAACATTCAGCAAATAGTTAAGATTGAATTACTTACAAAGAAAAAAAATAGCTCAGGGTTTTTGTAAAATGAATTAAAAATGTAAATTCGCAGCCCCTAAATTAAGAACTAATTAATTATTGAGATATATAAATTTATCAGACATGACAAAAGCAGACATCGTAAACGAGATCGCAGACAAAACAGGAATTGAGAAAGTTGCAGTTCAGGCAACAGTAGAAGCAATGATGAAATCCATCAAATCTTCATTATCAAAAGGGGACAACGTTTACCTGAGAGGATTCGGTTCTTTCATCGTTAAGAAAAGAGCTCAAAAAACAGGAAGGAACATTTCTAAAAACACCACCATCATCATCCCTGAACACAATGTACCGGCGTTTAAACCGGCAAAAGTTTTTGTTGAAAAAGTAAAAATTACTTCTAAGAAAAAGTAGTTTAACCAAGGATGAGCAATAAGCAACTGATAGTCATTATAAGCGCCATTGCCGCCGTCGTTCTTTTATATTTTTTACCTGTAAAGAGTTCTTCTGTTGTAAAAGCAGAGGCTCCTAAAGTTCAGTCTTTGGATAAAAAGATTGATGAAGCATTGGCGGCCATGGAGGTTCAGCCAATGGCGGGGATAAAACTTTTAAAAGAGGTTTTGGAGGAGGATCCTAAAAATGTGCGGACTCTGGAATTGCTTTCAGAAATGAGTTTAAGAACCCATCAGCATGAAAAAGCTGTAGGTTATCTGGAACGATTGAATGAAGTAAAACCAAGTTGGGAAACCCAAAGACAATTGGCCGAAACTTATTTGGAATTAAAAGACACGGCGAAAGCCAGGAGCATTTTTGTTAAGCTGTACGAAACTGCTCCCGATTCAAAGCAAAAAGAATCGATACAGCAAATTATAGAACAATTAAAATAATTTTTAAAAAACAACATTATGCCAAGCGGAAAAAAAAGAAAAAGACACAAGATGGCTACACACAAACGCAAAAAACGTTTGAGAAAAAACAGACACAAGAAGAAAAAATAGTTCTGTTTTTC
>JAHEZL010000026.1 GCA_023251095.1 Flavobacteriales bacterium | reverse complement strand
AAAACCTGCTCATCAGAAATACCAAGGGCTCTCAGCTCATCTACCATTTTATTGCGTAAGCCTTTATGTTTGAATGTGTCCAGCATCAGTTATTAAACAAAGTGTGTTGATTCTTTGGTGAAGGTAGAAATTAAGCGTTGTCCTATTTCAATTACTTTTACAAAAAACAAACACACCGATGTTAAAAATAGGAGTTTTGGGAGCCGGACACTTAGGTTCCATTCACTTGAAATTGATTAAAGAAATTCCTGCTTTTGAGCTAGTTGGATTTTATGATCCCAATCCTGAAACACAAAAAAAAGTAGCCAAACTCTTTGGTGTAAAAAGTTTTGCCACTCAGGAAGAATTAATTGAAGCCGTGGATATTGTCGACATCGTTACCCCTACTCTTTCCCATTACGACTGTGCGGTGAAAGCATTGAAAAGTCAGAAACACCTTTTCATTGAAAAACCAATTACCAATACTTTAGAAGAAGCACGAAACCTCATGCATCTGGCTCACGAAGCGAATGTAAAAATTCAGGTGGGACACGTAGAGCGCTTCAATCCGGCTTACATCGCAGCCAAGCCTTACTTCACCCAACCGATGTTTATTGAGTGTCACCGTTTGGCCGAATTCAATCCGCGCGGAACGGATGTATCGGTGGTGTTGGATTTAATGATTCACGACATTGACATTATATTAAGCATCGTTAACTCTCCGGTTAAAAAAATATCGGCCAGCGGAGTGGCTGTAGTGAGCGACTCTCCCGACATTACCAATGCGCGAATAGAATTCGACAATGGTTGCGTTGCCAACTTAACCGCCAGCAGAATCTCTCTCAAAAACATGCGCAAAACCCGCTTCTTTCAAAAAGACGCATACATCACCGTTGACTTCCTAGAAAAGAAAACCAGCATTTTCCAACTCAATGAACTGAAAGGTGAGCCTGATCCGATGTCATTGGTTATCGACCTCGGTAAAGACAAAGGCAAAAAGGAAATTACCTTTAGTTCTCCCGATGTTAAAGACAGCAATGCCATCAAAGACGAGTTGATCAACTTCGCTATTTCTATCATCAATAATCACGATCCGATAGTCACCATAGAAGATGGCTATGAAGCTTTGTTTGTTGCGCAACAAATTATCGATAAGCTGAAAAACACTGCTTCTTTAATCAGTTAATTCCCGTAGTTCGGGACAATCCTACTACAATTCCGTACCGCAATCTGATCTTTTGGCTGCAAATAATATTGAGCCGTCTCAGATAATTTCTTATTTTTAAAAACACTTTCTACTCTTGTTGCATGGGTAATGCAATGAGGAAAAAATTGCTGTAAGCGCTAAGCTATGGCAACTAACATTGAACCTGTTATGATGAATAAAGTATTGCTTTCCATCGCTTTAATTAGCACCTTCCATTTTGGGTATTCCCAATGTACAACTGTTCCCGTTAAAGAAGCCGTTCGCAACGGTAACTTTGAGCTGGGTTATCTCCCGGGAGCAGCCGCTAAAAATCACGTTTCTACCGCTGGAAGCAATCTGGATTTTTATTGCGACATGGATTTCCTTGGAAACTATCCCACAGCTCCTGCCTCTCATGATATTGCCGATCACTATGCTGTAATGCGTGCCGAAAACTTCAATTTTGAAAGCACCAACTTTGTCAATAATACTTACTGGGGTGTTGGTTATGGCGGTGATGCCAACTTTAAAGATCACACTACCGGAATTGTTCACAGCGGTTACGCTCTCGTAGTGGATTTAGCTTTCCGTACAAGCAGTTTAAAATCCACCTCTACCGGATTACCTATTGCCTGGGAACAAACGGTAGATATCGCGCCCAATCAAAAATACTGGTTCTCGGCGTGGATCGCCAACTATAGCGCAGCGCCCAGCGTGCCGCAAATGCAGGTGACCGTAGTTCCTTATAAAGCTTCCGACGGATTGGTAGACAATGCCGGAATTCAAACACTCCCCATCGTTGGTTCTCCAGCAGGAGTAATGCAATGGACCAATATGTATTCGGCATGGACTCCCACAGGCGTTTACAATAAAGTAACCCTTCGTTTTGAATTTGTAAATATTGCCGGTGGAGCAACAGGATTAGACGTTGCCATCGATGACATTTCATTCATCAATACTTGTCAGAATGTTAACGGACAAAATGCATATACTGCCGATTTCCAACTTACCGATACCGTAAACCTGTGTACCAATAACGCTTCTGTTTTGCTGGATCCTCACGTGATAGTAGGACAACAAAACAACGCAACCATTCACTGGTACAGCGGAGCGGGAAATCCCCAAACAGAAATTTTCCCCGGCACCTGGTCGAAAACAATGACCACCGCAGGTTCTTACAGAGTTTGTATTGATGATCCCGACAACAATTGTTCGGTGAACGACAATGTGGTATTAATTGATAATTTCACTTTGCCACTGGCAGATCTTGCGCTATGCAGTCCTTCGTTTTATACACTGGATGCAGGATTCAATATTCCCAACAACGCTTTCTCATCCATTACCTGGAGCGGACCGTCGGGAACCAGCAACGTAAGAACTTATGACGTTACAAAAGCAGGAGCACATGCTGTCTCTATTGTAAGTGCCCCCGGATTGAATTGTAATTATTCGGGTGCTTTCAATGTGACTTCTACGGTGCCTAATTTCCCAACAAATCTCAGCTTCAGGGAATGTGCCGATACTACTTTAAATCTTACTGTTGGCGACGGAAAAAATTACACCTGGTCGGAAAATCAAAGTCTTAGTCCTGCCATCGGAACAGGAATCACTATTCCTTATTTTATACCGAACGGAACTTTGGGCGACAAAACCATTTGGGTGCAAAGTGCCGATTATTCAGTATTACCGAATGGCGGACCAAGCGGCGCATCCTTATCGGGATATCCCTCAGCAGGAGCTGCTATGGCCTTCACCACAACAAAAACTACAACACTCAACTCCTTTGCGGTAAAAACTCCTCTTTGGGCCGGTGGTTGCGCAGGAGCAGGATCAACGGTCTCTATTACATTTACAGTAACAGGGGGACCGGGACCTCTTACTTTAAGCACAACAGTAGCTGCTTTCCCTTGCGGCGACATTCTTACTACCGTAACCCCAAACTGGACTTTACCCGCCGGATCTTATACTTTAAGTTCTTCTATCGCTCTTGATTTTTGTCCGGCTTTAGGCAGCAGAACCATCGGCGGAGGTATTATCACTATTACCAATCCCGACAATACAAACAACAACACCTGGAACAGATTTGGCGACATGAGCTTCAGCGCCATCACAGCCTGTGATCCGGCACCGATCAAAATAACTTCTATCTGCTGTAATAAACCTGCCGACAATCCTACTGTTGACGGAACAAGCGTATTAACAACCTGTAACGCCGCCGATTCAAAAATTGTGTTTGCCCCCTTAACCAACGGACTGGATTATAAATTCATAGTGAGTCACAACAACGGTTTGACCTACAAAGACACAACTTCAGGTGTAGTAGCCGGAGGAAAAGTAACGCTGGCTCCTGTTTCGGGAAGCGGCATCTATAAAGTGGTTTTTGCTTCCACAGGAAATCTGAACAAGGCCTGCGCTAAAACCTCTGCAGATTCAGCAATCGTTGTGATCAAAAGCACTCCTTCCAAACCAACTGTTACTCTTAATCCCAACAAAACAACTTTCTGTTTGGGAGAAGCGCACACTTTAACTGCAGCTAGCACAGTTGCCGGAGGTGGCGCCATTACTTACACCTGGAGCATTGATGCCTCGGGCAATGGAGCAAGTAAAAACGGACTCACCACTCTGGGTGCCCACTCCTATAAAGTAGTAGCCACAGCAGCCGGTTGTTCCGATTCAACTACTACCAATACCACGGTTATTCCTTTAGATTCAGCTAAAATTTTAGCAGCCGGACCTTTTTGTAACGGAGCCGGACCTTATCAGCTATTGTTAACCGGCGGATCAACTGCGGGCGGAACATGGAGCGGAACTGCAGCGGTAAACTCAGGCTCAGGAATTTTTACTCCAACAGGATTAGCCGGTGGCGTTTATAAAGTAGTATACACTTCTTCACTCACAGTTTGTGCTGAAAAGGATTCTGTTAATATTACCGTTAACCCTTCTTTCTCTTACAACATCACTTCTCCTAAAGCGAGCTATTGCAAAAATGGAAATACAGATACTATTGAAGTCAATACTGCAGGAGGAACTTTCTGGACCACCAGCGGCAAAGGAATTACCAACGCAGCTAACGGCTATTACGATCCGAAATTGGCAGATGCAGGAACTGACACTATATGGTATGGAACCGCCGGAGCCTGTGGCGACACTGCTTTTAAAGTAATTACCGTGAACAACATTCCTATAGTTACCTTCACTTTACCCGACAATGAAGTTTGTATCAACTTAGCTGCATTTCCCCTCACAGGCGGACTACCACTTACAGGAACCTACAGCGGAACAGGTGTTGCCGCGGGTAATTTTTCAGCAAACAATGCAGCCGCAGGAACATACACCGTAACCTATACTTACACTGATGGAAATGGCTGTAGCGACAGTAAAACAGATGACATCACTGTTGACGCTTTACCGGTTGTAACGCTTACTTTAGATACCGCTTCGGCTTGTAAAAACATTACTTCTGTTGTGCTCTCGGGAGGAAATCCGGCAAACGGCGCTTATTCAGGAAGCGGTGTTACAGGAAACACGATCAATCCTTCTGCTATTTCGACTGGCCCACACATCATCACTTATACATACACCAATCTTGTAACCACTTGCGTAAATACCGCTACAGGAACCTTTACCGTAAATGCCTTACCTGTTTTAGCATTGAACGATACTTCGGTTTGCGGAACAATTGTTTTAGATGCAACTGCAAACGCAAGTATTGCCACTCCTGCTACTTACGCATGGGACGGTGGCGCTGCAGGAGCAATTTCAACGCTATCCGTTAGTGGCTCAGGAGCACATACTTTAATTGTAACAGATAAAAACGGTTGTAAATCCAACGATGGTTTAACAGTGACGGTTAATCCCAAACCTTCTGTTTCTCTAGGAAAAGATACTGCTATTTGTTTTACCGGACAAGAAACATGGATGGATACCATCGCGAATACTTATACTTCTATTTTATGGTCGACGGGAGACATTGACAATACCGCCTCTCTTTCACACACCGACAGCGTGTGGGTTACGGTGACCAATCAGTTTTCCTGCTCTGCATCCGACACTGTGTATGTAGGAGAGTATTGCAAGGCAATTAAACTGTGCTTCCCCGATGTATTCACTCCTAATACCGATGGATTCAATGATGATTTCCGTCCGTGCGGCAACAATAAGGAGGAAATAAAAAACAACGGGAACTATAACTTCTACAGTGAAAACATCCTCTTCATGCACTTTACCGTGTACGACAGATGGGGATTAAAAATGTTTGAAGACAACAAACCTGAAGTTCCGGTATGGGATGGTAAATTCAACGGAAAAACCGCATCAAACGGAACTTATTACTGGGTGGTACGCTACACCGATTCATCTCATATTAACTACGAACAAAGCGGTTATGTGACCTTAATAAAAGACAAGGATTAAGATTCAATAGATCCTGAACTTGTTTCAGGATCTATTGAATTTCCAAAGTTACTCCCAACCATGACCCACAAAGATTTGCGATTAATTTTCACTTCAAATTCATTAGCTAAAGCAATAGGCTCTCCATCAATGTGAGCTATTGCATTTTGGGTTTTGACAGAAACGCTTTTTGCAGAATAAGAATGGAAATACTTATCGTTTTTCAAAGTTCCCGCAAACAACTTATAGGCATAAACAGGAAGCAATAAGAGTGGAATTTTTTTAATACAAACTACCTCAAACTCACCATCATCAATCACCGACTTTGGTGAAATAACAGTGCCATTCCCATACTGAGATGAATTCAAAAAAGAACACACAAAATACTCTGAATCAGTATTTTGGTTTTCACATTTTAAAGAATAGGTTTTATTAGCGTAAGAAAAATAATTTTTCAGAAATACCTTAATATAAGAAGCAAAGCCACGTCGCTTCAACTTCGGAAACTCATGTGCTATCAAAGCATCAAATCCTAGTCCGGCAGCACCAACAAAAAATCGCCGATCAATCTCACAAGTATCAATGCACCACTCTTTCGAATCATTTAGCAAGAGCAAAGCCTTATCAACATTACAAGGTATTTTTAAATGACGAGCCAATCCATTGCCCGAACCCGTAGGAATAACAGCCATTGCAACCTTAGAATTCAGCAATCCTTTCGCTACTTCGTTTACCGAACCATCACCCCCAACTACAGCAACAATATCCACACCCGAAGCACCTGCTTCACGGGCAATTTCAACAGCATGCTCGGCGCGCTCGGTAAACTTAAAGCTTACATTAAATTTTTTATTGCTAAGTAACTGGTTTACTTTTTCTTGAATGTTATTTTGTTTCCCTGTTCCGGAGATTGGATTGACTATAAAAAGTATGTTTTTCTTTTTATTATCCACCCTTACTTAGCGATGAGAGATTGATAGATATCCAAATACATAGGAAGTATATTTTCAAGAGAAAATTCTTCGGCGCGCTTCCTTGAGTCAGCACTCATTTTTTCAAGAAGATCTTCATCCGATAAAATCTGAAGAGAGAAATCGGCCATCGCATCCACATCTCCAACATTGGCTAAAAAACCGGTTACGCCATGAACATTCACCTCAGGAATTCCACCCGTGTTGGATGACACAACCGGGGTACCGGCCGCCATCGACTCCAAAGCCGCCAACCCGAAACTTTCATGCTCGCTCGGCAACAAAAACAAATCGGCAGTACACAATATCTCCTCCACGTTTTTCAATTTACCCACAAATCTAACATCTCTATCCACTCCCAACTGGCGACACAATTGCTCGGTAGCATACCTCTCCGGACCATCGCCCACCAAAATCAGCTTAGCTTTCATTTTGCTTCTCACCTTTTGAAAAATACGCACCACATCCTCCACTCTTTTCACCTTTCGGAAGTTAGAAATATGAATCAATATTTTTTCATCGGCTGCAGCGAAATTAGCGCGCCCACAGCCCGCATGATTGGGTTTATATTTTTCCAGATTCACAAAATTAGGAATCACCTGAATGTCTTTTTTCGTTCTGAAATGCTTGTAAGTATCCTGTTTCAAACTTTCGGAAACAGCGGTAACAACATCCGAATGAGTGATTGAAAAACTGATCACAGGTTCAAAAGAAGGATCTTTTCCCACCAAAGTGATATCGGTTCCGTGCAAAGTAGTGATCACAGGAAGATGAATCCCCTCCTCTTTCAAAATCTGTTTGGCCATATAAGCAGCAGATGCGTGAGGTATAGCATAATGCACATGCAGCAAATCCAAACCTTCGTGTTTGGCAACATCCACCATTTTACTGGTCAACACCGTTTCATAAGGCTCATATTGAAACAAAGCGTATTCAGAAACCAAAACCTCATGAAACACAATATTGGCGTTAAACTCATCCAATCTCACAGGCTGACTGTAAGTGATAAAATGGATTTTATGTCCTTGAGCAGCCAGGGCTTTTCCCAGCTCCGTAGCCACCACACCGCTACCACCATAAGTGGGATAACAAACTATACCTATCTTCATTTACTTAATTCCTTGTTGATTTAACTTCTGAGTGTACATTCTGGCATTCTTCAAATGATCGGAATAAGAGCAGGCAAAATTATGCCTGTACGATCCATCCCCCGAAGCACACATGTAAAAATAATCGTGATCCGCCGCATTTAATACCGCATCGATAACACCCTGACTAGTGAGATAAATTGGTCCGGGAGGCAATCCCGTTCTGCGATAAGTATTGTAAGGAGAATCTATCTCCAGATGAACACGATACACTCTGTTCATTCCAAAATCACCATGCGCATACACCACCGTTGGATCCGACTGAAGCGGCATTCCTACCTTCAAACGATTTAAATAGAGTCCAGCAATAACAGGCCATTCAGCCGTTACCTTACTTTGTTCCGCCTGAACGATGGAAGCTAAAATAACCACTTCCGACTGTGATAAATTCAACTTCTTAGCTTTTGCCTTTCTCTCCTCCGTCCAGAATTTTTTAAACTCTTTAGCCATTTTCGCAATGAACTGATCGGCATCGGTATTCCAATACATCTCATATTTATTGGGCAAAAAAAGCACGAGCGCATTTTCCGAATTGAGTCCGTATTTACCCATGTATTTATTATCGTTCAGTAAATCCAGAATACTGTCTTTACTTGCTTCAATCTGTGCCGACACCCTTTCCGCCAACTGCTCTTTGGTGCGAATGGAATGAAAATCAACATTCACCACATCTATTTGCGCCGAGCGAAAATAATTGATGAGCTCATTGTAAGTCATGCCTGCTTTAATGGTATAGCGCCCTTCATGAATGTGAGAAGGCAATTTTTTGATGTCGGCCATTTTTTGAAACCAAAACATGTCCGTGATCATTTTTTTATCTTCCAGTTGTTTCACCAACTGCTCATACTGATCACCTTTCCGGATATAAATTTTCACCTCATCGCCTTCCATCTTAATTTTTTGATTCACCACCCCAAACCAAAGAAACAAAACCGCTCCCGCAACAATAACAACGAGCAATAACAATATCTTAAATAACTTTCCCATATTAAAAATTCAACGCGAAATCAGGATTCAACAATTGATAACTCAACTCATCCTTCCAGCCCTGAGAGGTTTTGAGCCATGCTTTTTTATTTCCCACCAATTGAAATCCGGCTTTTTCAAAAAGATGAATACTCCCTTTATTATCCGAAGTAATATTACAATAGAGCTGCTTTAACTGTAAATGCGAAAAACTATATTCAATCAATAACCTCAAGGCCTCTGAGCCATAGCCCTTTCCATGGTCACGGTCATTTCCAATCAAAATACCAACACCTGCCCGAAGATGAAAAGGATCAAATTCAAACAAATCAATGAGTCCGATAGGCTTACTGTCTTCAGTGGTTTGAATCACCATGCGCAACTGCTTGGCCTCATAAATATCCAAATGCGCATTTTCCAGATATTTACTCAATACATTTTTTGAAAAAGGAACCAGTGTATTGCTCAACACCCAGTATTTAGTATCATTTTCCCAGGAGAAAAGAATATTCAAATCGCGGGGCTCAATGGCTCTGAGCGTTATTTTATCGGATTTCAGCATCAGGCTCTTTTCAGTTCGTAAGAAGAATATATGCACTCATTCACTTCAAAAACCGAATATTTATCCATCAGCAAAGCTCCTTCAGTAAGATCTTTTTCCAGATGAAGATGGAAAATTTCTTCCACCAATTCCTGATCGGAAAGCTTTGGCAACAAATCAAATATCAACTGAACGTCGTTGGTATTGGTGGCATACACATCGCTGCAAAAATCCTTGATGGGCGTTAAACAGGTGGCCACACCTATATCCACACGAGGATAAGCGGAAGTGATTAAACGGATTTTTTCCAACAAATCGGTTGGCGTAACCAACAAAGGCAATTTCAACTTCACAAATAAAGTCTTTACTTTTTTAGCTTTCAGAAAGCGAAGCGTTTGCTCCATATTGCCATCCAGCGACGGACCTTTGGTGCTTAAAGAGAAAACTTTGCCGTTGATGCTCAGCACCAAATGCGGAGGAACCGTTGTTGCATGAACGATGTGCAGATAAATCCCCAAATTCAGGAACTCATCATTGAGCAAAGGTTTGATATTGTCTATTTTAAATTTCGACATCAATTTCTCCTTTAAAAACAAATTTAGCCGGACCTTCCAGACAAACATTGGTATACACCGAACCCTCTTTTGTAAATCTCACTTTCAAATTGCCACCCATCGCCTGCACCGGAAAAGATGTTTGCGCAATTTTTCCTGAATGATGCGCCGCAATAACAGCAGCGGTAACACCTGTTCCGCACGCTAAAGTCTCGCCCTCCACTCCTCTTTCATAAGTACGGATATGCAAAACCCCGTCGATAATCTCCACAAAATTCACATTGGTTCCTTTCGCCTTAAAGCGATCGGAATAACGGATTTTCTGAGCTTCCTGAACAACAGGATAGTTTTTTAAATCGCTCACGAATTTCACGTAGTGTGGTGATCCTGTGTTTAAATACAAATAATCAGATCCCACTTCTATTTCAGCTACATCTATCATTCCCAACTTTACCCAGTATTCATCAGCGGAAAACGACAACTCTGCATCGTGATCTCCATCAATAGCCAGAAACAAATATTTATCACGTTTCAATCCTATCATATCGGCGAAAGCAGCGATACATCTTCCTCCATTCCCACACATGGAACTTTCGTTGCCATCGGAATTGTAATAAATCATTTGAAAATCATAGCCCTCGCGCTTTCTCAACAACATCAAACCATCGGCCCCAATGCCAAAACGGCGATCACATAAAAACTTCACTAAAGCATTATTATGAACATCAAAGTGCTCGTCACGATCATCAATTAAAATAAAGTCGTTACCGGCACCTTGTATTTTATGGAATTTCAACAGCGACATTTCCCTGAAAAATTAGAATCCAAAGTTAAAACATTTTAACACATAAGATATATGCAAAAAACAAGTCGCTCGTTATTTTTGTTATTACTAAAAATCACAACCATGAAAAAAATTCTCACCGGTTTCCTTCTAGCCCTTACAGGCGGAATCATCGCAGCAGGAGTCATACTGCATTACACCAACAAAAACACTTCCTTTTTTAAAACACAAGAAACCCCACTACAATTCATCAGTTCGCCCTTGCCCAATGCTCCGGTAAGCGACTTCACCCAAGCAGCAGAACTCACATTAAATTCAGTGGTTCATATTAAAACCATAAGTCGCCAGGAGAGTCAGGTCATTGATCCCCTTCAGGGACTTTTCTTTGGAAACCCTTACCAACAAAGAGCTCCTCAGGAAGTAGCTGCTTCAGGTTCGGGCGTGATTATTTCCAACGACGGATACATCGCCACCAACAATCACGTAGTGAACGGCGCTTCTGAAATTGAAGTGACATTAAACGACAACAGTTCCTTTAAAGCCACTGTGATTGGCGTTGACCCCACCACCGACCTTGCTTTAATTAAAATTGATGCGGATAATCTTACCCCTATATATTATGGAAATTCCGATGAAGTGAAAGTGGGACAATGGGTGGTTGCCGTAGGAAACCCTTTCAACCTTACCTCTACCGTTACTGCGGGAATTGTTAGCGCCAAAGGCCGAAACATCCATATTCTTCAGGACCAATACGCCATTGAATCTTTTATTCAAACCGATGCTGCCGTTAACCCGGGAAACAGTGGCGGAGCTTTAGTGAACACACAAGGAGAACTCATTGGAATCAACACCGCCATTGCATCCAACACAGGCTCCTACACAGGTTATGCTTTCGCCATCCCATCCAATATGGTTAAAAAAATCACTACCGACCTTCTTAAATTCGGAAAAGTACAGAGAGCAATGCTGGGTATTAAAATGAGAGACATCGACCAAAAATTAGCAGAAGAAAAAAACCTGAAAGGAATACACGGAGTTTACATCAACGAAGCTTTTGATAAAAGCGCAGCACAGGAAGCAGGATTGGCAGCAGGCGATATTATCACAAAAATCGGCGCAGCTAAAATCACCAAAGGATCAGAATTGCAGGAACAAATCAGTCAGTTCCGTCCTGGTGATAAAATCATTATTACCTATTTAAGAGACGGCTCAGAAAAAACAGCAGACGTTTTATTGAAAAACACCAACGGCACCACTTCCATTGTTGAAAAAGATGCTGCTGCCCTGGGTGCAAAATTTGAACAGGCATCTAAAGAAGAACTGCAGAAATTGCGCATTGACCATGGTGTGAAAATATCCGCTTTGGAAGAAGGAAAGCTGCGCGCCAATGGAATCAAACAAGGATTTATCATTACTCAACTCGATAATGAAGCGGTAAGAACTCCTGAAGAACTCAGTGCTAAACTGAAAAATAAAAAAGGAGGAATTTTACTGGAAGGAGTTTATCCTAACGGGATGAAAGCTTATTACGGGTTTGGGCTTTAGTCTGAACCTTGATTCACTTGATTAAAGGATGGAAGGATACACACCTTTCCATCCTTTAATCTTTTAATCAAGTCGATCAAGGTTAAAAATATTTTTTTCATCCCTCTGTCAGGTATTAAAAGTTCGTGCGACTATCCTCGCAAATAATTAAACTTTTAATATTTCAATCATGGAAAACAAAACAAAAAACATCTTGAGCGGTTCATTAATCGCCAGCGCATTATTCGGAGCAGCAGGTTTAACTTCTTTATCTGCAAACAGCTCAACTGATTTCAACAACTTAGGTTCAGGCGCAGAAATCCGCAGCGTATTGTTAAACAACCCTGCAAAAAGCTACGGCGAAAACACTTTTGAAATGGCTTGTGGAAAAGACCACAAATGCGGAAAAGATTCTACTGCCACAAAATCAGCCGATCACAAATGTGGAGATGCTAAATGTGGAGAAAAGAAAAAAGAAGCTAAAAAAACCGACAAAAAAGCGGATAGCAAAGCCAAAGATCAAAAATGCGGCGAAGGAAAATGCGGGAATAAATAATTGATCTCAATGTCCGCAAGCCACTAAGCTGCTTGCGGACTTTTTCATTTTAAACTCAACTCTATTATGGTAGGCATTGGATTCAGAAAAGATTTTGCTGAAGATTTTTTAAGCAGCAACACCCTCTCTCCTTCATTTATTGAAGTAGCTCCGGAAAATTGGATGGGCGTTGGCGGTTTCTGGAAAAAGGAATTGCAAAAAGCTTTGGAGAAATATCCGCTGTACACGCACGGATTATCTTTGTCTATTGGCAGTCCGGATCCCATCGACTTGCAATTTTTGAAACAGGTAAAATCCTTTTTAAAGGAAAACAATGCACAGATTTATTCGGAACACCTGAGTTATTCAAAATGCGACAATGCTCATTTATACGATTTACTTCCTATTCCTTTCACACAAGAAGCTGTGCAACATGTAGCCCAAAGAATTCAGCAGGTTCAGGATTTTTTAGAAAGGAAAATCGCCATTGAAATTGTTAGCTACTACACTCCGCTTGCGCCTGAAATGAGTGAATTGTATTTTGTAAATGCCATCCTCAGCGAAGCCAAATGTGATTTGCTTTTAGATGTAAACAACATTTATGTCAACAGCTTTAACCATCAATACAATCCTTACGAATTCATTGACGGATTAAATTTAAAAAATACCGCTTACATCCACATGGCCGGACACCGTAAGGTTTCCGACGACCTGATCATCGACACTCACGGTGAAGCCATCATTGATCCCGTTTACGATCTCTTTGCTTATACCATGAAAAAACTGAAAAAAGATGTTCCTGTTCTTTTGGAAAGAGATTTCAATATTCCTGAATTATCCGAACTGCAAAACGAAATGAACCTCTTGCAAAAAATAAAAAACGAAGCGCTTAATCCCGTACGATATGCATTTGCTTAATTCCACTCACACCAATCAATCCACCTTTGCCTCTTATTGCAAAACAGGCTCCTACACTCCTATTCCGGGTGTCAGAGAAAAAAGAGCCCAACAATACCGCAGTTTGGTTTACAACATCATCGACGATACTTTACAAGCCTCACTCCCCCTTACTTTCAATCTTTTGACTATCGAAGAATGGGACAATTTCGTGAATGATTTTTTCACTCACCACAACTGCAAAACGCCTCTATTGTGGCGCTTGCCAAAAGAAGTTCATGAGTTTGTGGTCGGCACCGATTATCCTCTTCTTCATCAATATCCTTTTCTTCCCGAATTGCTTTGGTTTGAATGGCTGGAAATTGAACTGTTTATGATGGAAGATAAAGCTGCAGGTTTTTCATTGGAAGGAGATTTACTGAGCGATGCCCTCATCATCAATCCCGAGCATCATCTTCAGTATTTTTCTTACCCTGTTCATACTACAATAGCCACTGAAATTAAGGAAAGAGACAAAAGTCATTTTTTTCTGGGATTGCACCGTGATCCTGAATTAGGAAAAGTTTTATTCACACAACTCTCGCCTTTACTGGCCCGCATGTTGGAAATTTTAGGAGAGGAACCAATGACCATCAATGAACTTTTAAGCCTTACAGACAACAACGAAAAAACAAAACAAGGTGTGCTGCTGTTTTTTGAAAACGCCCTGCAATCAAAATTAATCCTTGGATATAAAAACTAAAACCATGAACATCAAAACCACCTACCTCAACTTTACTGATAAATTATCCAAACTCAACGACATCCCTTTACTGGCCATGCGATTGGTATTGGCTTACGGATTTTACATGCCGGCAAAAAACAAATGGGAAGACATCCATTCCATTGGCGAATGGTTCGCTTCCATGAACTATCCCGCGCCTTTATTCAATGCCTATCTGGCAGCTTCTACAGAGGCCCTTGGCGTAATTTTATTAACACTCGGACTCGCCACACGATTTATTTCATTTCCACTAATCATTACCATGGTAGTAGCGATTGTTACCGTTCATTGGGAAAATGGCTTTGAAGGAGGATCCAATAATGGCTTCGAAATCCCCCTTTATTACATTGTCATGCTAAGTACTCTGTTCATCAATGGTGGCGGGAGATTCAGCCTTGATTATTTAATTAATAAATACCGCAAGAAATAACCTAAACTCTTTTTCACAAAAAATTGCGGATAACTTTTTCTTTTAAAGCACTTCTCAATGGCTTAATTCCCTAAATTTGGCTCATTCGCTAAAAGCATGTTTTTTAAGAAGAAAATAGAAATAGAAACTCCGGTAGAAGAACCTGAAACAGGGAATACTCTAAAGAAGGGCAAGAAAAAAGAGGAAGAAAAAGAAGAGAAACCTAAAGCAGGTGCTACTATAAAAAGTAAAAAAGCTGAGGTGCCTGCAGAAGAGGCCAAACCTTCAGCCTTTCTGGAATTTCTTAAAAGCGAGAAAACAAAAAACATTACAGGCTTAGTTCTTCTGCTTAGCGCCATTTACCTTTTCATTGCTTTTACTTCTTACCTTTTTACCTGGCAGGAAGATCAGGATAAAGTGACGGGCTCATGGTGGACACTCCTTTCCGACAGTACTATTGCCGTGAACAACTGGCTAGGGAAATTAGGCGCCATTGTATCACATGTGTTTTTTTACAAATGGTTCGGAATCATCTCTTACGTATTCCCATTTTTATTGGGGCTTTACGGAACTCGACTCTTCTTCAAAAAAAACCTTTTACCGCTTAAAAGATCTACTAAACTTTCCATCATAGCGCTCGCTTGGACTTCCATTGCTCTGGGTTATGTTTTTCAAAAATCGCATTTTGCTCCGGGAGGTACTTTGGGCTATCAAACAACGATCTGGCTGCAGGACATTTTAGGTTTACCGGGAGCAGGATTCTTGATTTTCTTTGCGCTGTTGGCCATTTTGGTTTTAAATTTCGATTTTTCAATGGATAAGGTTTATGCTTCCTTTAAAAAAGATGCCGCAGAAATAGAACCGATTGTCGCGCCACTTCCTGAAGAGCCGGTAAAAGAAGAACTTCCTATTGAAGAGCCTATTCCCGAAGCACCAATTTTCATTCCTCCCGATTTAAGAAAACCTAAAAAAGAAATTGTTCCTGAACCGATTGTTGCTCCCGAACCTATTATTGAAGAAGAGGAAGAAGTTTTTGTGGGCATGGAAAAAACCGGCGATGTTGAATTTAAAGTGGAAACCAAAAAAGTGAAAGAAGAAATTCTTTCTCAGGAAGAAATCAACAGCATGGTTCAGCAACATGGAGAATACGACCCTACACTGGATCTCAGCTCTTATACTTTTCCGGGCATCGATTTATTAAAAGACTATGGCGACTCCGGAAACACGGTTGAACAGGAAGAGCTGGAAGCCAACAAAAACAGAATTGTTGCCACACTGAAAAACTACAACATTGAAATTTCTCAGATAAAAGCCGCTATCGGTCCAACGGTGACTTTATATGAAATCATCCCTGCTCCCGGTGTTAGGATTTCCAAAATTAAAAATCTGGAAGACGACATCGCTTTAAGTCTCTCCGCGTTTGGAATCAGAATCATTGCGCCCATTCCCGGAAAAGGAACAATAGGTATTGAGGTTCCAAACCAGAAACCGGATGTGGTTTCTATGAAAACCGTTATTGCTTCAAAGGTTTTTCAGGATTCAAAAATGGAATTGCCTATTGTATTAGGAAAAACTATTTCCAACGAAATCTTTGTTACCGATTTGGCCAAAATGCCGCATTTATTGATGGCGGGTGCAACCGGACAAGGGAAGTCAGTTGGATTGAATGCCATTCTTGTTTCTTTATTGTACAAAAAACATCCTTCTCAGTTGAAGCTGGTGCTGGTGGATCCTAAAAAAGTAGAATTGACTTTATACAACAAACTCGTTCGTCACTTTTTAGCAAAATTACCCGATGGCGACGAAGCCATTATCACCGACACTAAAAAAGTG
The DNA here is from genome assembly GCA_023251095.1 of Flavobacteriales bacterium. Classification (GTDB taxonomy): domain Bacteria; phylum Bacteroidota; class Bacteroidia; order Flavobacteriales_C; genus JAHEZL01. The sequence goes on along the minus strand of JAHEZL010000026.1, from coordinate 12,678 downwards.
GTGAATACCGTAAACTCTTTGTGTATTGAAATGGACACCCGTTATGAGTTGCTCAAAATCGCTCAATGCCGAAACATCAAAGAATACAACACAAAATTTGTTGCGCGTAAATTGAATCCTGAGAACGGACATAAATATTTGCCTTACATCGTGCTCGTGATTGATGAGTTTGCCGACTTAATCATGACGGCAGGAAAGGAAATTGAAACACCCATCGCACGTTTGGCTCAGTTGGCAAGAGCCATTGGTATTCATTTGATTGTGGCTACTCAACGTCCGTCGGTAAACATCATTACAGGTACAATTAAAGCCAATTTCCCGGCTCGTATTGCTTTCAAAGTAACTTCAAAAATCGATTCCCGAACTATTCTCGATGCAGGCGGAGCCGATCAACTGATAGGTCGCGGTGACATGTTGCTTTCCACAGGAAATGAATTGTTAAGAATTCAATGTGCCTTTGTAGATACTCCTGAAGTAGAAGATATTTGTAGCTTTATTGGTGAACAGCGTGGTTATGCAGATGCCTTCTTGCTACCGGAATACAACGATCCTGAAGCTTCAAGCGGACACGAGGATTTAAATCCCGACGACCGCGATCCATTGTTTAATGAAGCCGCAAAACTAGTAGTAACACACCAGCAAGGATCCGCTTCTTTATTACAAAGAAGGTTAAAATTAGGCTACAACAGAGCCGGTAGAATTGTTGATCAACTGGAGGCTGCCGGTATCATCGGGCCTTTTGAAGGATCTAAAGCCCGACAAGTACTTTATCCCGATGAACACAGCTTGGAACAATATTTGAATTCACATAAAAATAACAATACAGAATCATCTCCATTTTAAAATATAGAAAATGAAAAAGTTTTTAATCGCTCTTCTCGCTCTCCCTCTTGCTCTCTTCGCTCAACAAGATGCTCAGGCAACAAAAATACTGGATGCTTTAAGCACCAAACACAAAGCATATAAAACGGTAGCCGTTGATTTTGATTTGCTCAATGACGATGCCACCAATAATGTTCACGACAAAAAAAGCGGAACAGTAAAAATAAAAGGCGATAAATACATTTTGAATCTTTTCGGAGTCATCAAAAAATGCAATGGCAAAAACATCTGGTCGATAAAAAAAGACGATAAGCAAGTGGACAAAGATGTTTTCAATGCAAAAAGCAATGGCGGATTAAAAATCAATGAGATTTTCACCATTTATAAAAAAGGATATAAATACAAATACATGGGCGAAAAAACCCTTAGCGGAAAAGTATATCTGGCCATTGATTTGTACCCTGAACAAGGAAATGACAGTCAGTACAAAAGAATCACTTTATTTATCGATAAAAAATCAAAGGAGCTTTATAAACTCGAGTTTGCCGAAAAAAGATCTTCACGCATTACTTCTATCATCATTAAAAAGCTTACACCCAATACCAACATGGTGGATACCGACTTTGATTATCAGGAAAAACGCGATTGTCCGGCCTGCGAAGTAAATGACGTAACGAACGCCGAATAGGATTAAATCCGAAACCACATAAATTTCACAAAAGCCGCATAAATTGCGGCTTTTGTGTTTTTACCTACCCTCCTCATAATTTTTCGTCCCGAAAAAACAACCTTTCATCGAATAAAACCAAACCTTATCGAAGATTAACTCGTATTCATCTATATATAACTTATATTTATCGAATATGAAACAGAAGGTAAAGCAGTTAATCATTGTAGTAGTTTTAATTCTAGGAATAAAAACCACAGCACAAGCATCTACTTTGGCCTTAGATGGTTTATGGTTAGACGAAGACAATATCAAAACAGCTATCGTTCAAAACGATAACAAAATCATACTCAATAATAAATCGGGAAATCAACTGGTTAAAATGAACGGCGTTGTTAAAGGAAATACAATCACTGTATCTGTTAACCAAACCAATTTGACCGGAGAAATTTCAGAAGACAACCTGGTAATCACCTGGAAAAACGGAAGCAAATGGTTCAGAGACATTTCAGGAACCTGGGAAAATCAAAAAGGAAGCAACATAAGCATTGAGCAAATAGGAAGTTTTGTGAGAGTGAAAAATGCAGCCGGAGAAGTTCAATCTGTAGGATTCATGAAAGACAACGGAATAGTACTTATTGCCAAAGTGAATAACGAAACAGTTGCAGGATCTTTAATGGAAGAAAACGGAATCGTTTGGAAAGACGGATCAATGTGGAGAAAGAAAAAATAACAGGATAAGAATAAACATAAAAAAAGCGTCCCGAGCAATCGGGACGCTTTTTTTATGTGTTATAATCTTAATGATGGTGTCCGCCCGGTCCGTGAACATGACCATGAGCCAACTCCTCTGAAGTAGCTTCTCTCACTTCATCCACTATGATATCGAAATTCAAAGTAACTCCTGCTAAAGGGTGATTACCATCAATTTTAACCTGATCAGCATTGACTTCAACTACAGTCACCACTACCTGTCCGCCCGGACCTTCAGCATGAAACTGCATTCCTATTTCCACTTTGTTTGTTCCAAAAGCAGATAAAGGAACTGTTTGAACCAATTTAGGATCAGGATTTCCGTATCCTTTATCGGCAGAAACCGCTACAGAAAATTGATCGCCTTTGCCTTTGTTTTCCAGTTCATCTTCCAATCCGATCACTAAATTTCCATGTCCGTGTAAATAATACAAACTTTCTTTACCAACACTTGAATCTAAAATTTCACCCGCATCATTCTTCAATGTATAAGTGATTGCTACTACTGAGTTCTTTTTAATTTTCATCTGTATATAATTTAATTTTTAATGGTCAGATGGAATAGCTAAGCTATTTCATTTTTAATAATTTTAGGCGCTAAAGGTAGGTTTTTACCCTAGGTTCTGAAAATAAAATATCTTTTATCTCTATCTTTCGTTTCATCAATAAAAGAAAATGGCTCATTTCATTCCATTTAAAGGATATCATCCCTTAGCGAAAAATGCCGGGGCTATTGCCATTGACTCTTTCGATAATTACTCTGCAGAAGACATCAGTGAAATCCTGAAAAACAATTCTCAATCCTTCATCAACATCATCCATAAACCTTCAACCACTCACCTCAAAGACTTTTATATTCAGGTACGACAACGCTTCAACAACTTCGTTAACAACGAATGGCTGATCCCGTCGGAACAGAATTCTTATTACATCTACAAAAAAACGGTGGAGCATAAAACCTATACCGGAATTATCGGATTAACGGATATCAGAGATTTACAAAAAGGAATCATTAAGCTGCACGAACAAACTTTCCCGAAAAGAGAAAATATTCTCACTCAATATTTAAAAGAAGTTCAACTCAACTCAGAACCCGTTGCACTGATTTATGAGAAGCAAAACGCTCTTTCTTTATTTATTCAGGAATACACACAAAACACTCCCCCGCTTTTACAATTCAAAGACAAAAACACGCACGCTCTCTGGGAAATCAATAAAGAAAATGACCTGCACCTGATTCAACAGGAAATAGCAAAAATTGATTATTTATTGGTGGCAGACGGGCACCATCGGATCATGAGTTCCTTAAAGAATTTTGAAAGCAACAGCAATGCTCCTTATTTCCTAAGCATCCTTTTCGACAATGAAAATGTTAGCATAGAACCCTATTCAGAAGGAGGAAAAAAATACAGCTTTGAAGAAATAAAAGCCATCACCTCACAAAACCAACTGCTTCCTCCCAAATCCACATGGATTTTACCCAAACTAAAAACAGGATTAATAGTTTACGATTTAAAAAAATGAGTTTTCTTTGCAGCAATGATAGCAGAACAAATCAATAACATCCTTTCCTCTCTTCCGGCGCATGTTCAACTGATTGCAGTTTCCAAAACCAAACCAAGCGCATTAATACAGGAAGCTTATCAAAACGGACAAAAAATTTTCGGAGAAAACAAAGCGCAAGAAATGTCGGCCAAGCACAGTGAACTTCCTAAGGATATTCAATGGCACATGATAGGCCACATGCAAAGCAACAAAGTAAAATACATTGCGCCTTTCGTTAGTTTGATTCATTCTGTTGACAGCTTGGCCCTGTTGATTGAAATCAATAAACAAGCACTTAAAAACAACAGAGTCATTTCGGTTTTACTTCAATTTCACATTGCGGATGAAGAAACCAAATTTGGCCTTTCACTTAAAGAAGCACAAGATCTGCTGAACTCAAAAGAATACGCAACATTGCAAAACATTCAGATATGCGGAGTAATGGGAATGGCAACTTTTTCAGATGATAGCGATCAAATCCGAAAAGAATTCCGACAATTGAAAAGCATCTTCAACGAATTGAAAAACACTTTTTTTTCTGCTCAGGAAAACTTCAAAGAAATATCTATGGGCATGTCGGGAGATTATAAAATCGCCATTGAAGAAGGAAGCACTCTGGTAAGAATAGGAAGTTCAATTTTCGGCGGAAGATAAATTTACTCTATCACTGCGCTCAAACCCTTATCCAGCAAACCTTCACACATCGGACGCAATTCTTCGTACTCTCCTCTTTTCACACCGCATCTTCCTTTGTAATGAATGATTAAAGTACATTGTTCTGCCTGTACAGCATCGTGACCGCAAATTTCAATCAGGCATTTGATCACGTGATCAAAAGTATTTACATCATCATTGTACACAATTAAATCATTCAGCTCCCCTTCTTCCTCCAACACATCTACATCGTATTGTTCTTTGGTGGATCTATCGGGATTATTGAATTGCATATTATTTTTTGATGAGCAGTAAAGCCTTGTCTACACTTATTTTTTCTTTGCCTTGATACGCCACTAAGAACGCATCTTTCAATCCGGCAGCCATCACCTGATCTTTTAATTTTCTGGCTTCATCAGGATTGCTGAATTCACCAACCGTAAAGATAGTCACACCATCGGCATCTTTGTAATATTCCACTTTTGAAGGCAATTTAAAAAACAAGGTAGTGGTTTCTACAGGAACTTCATTGCGGTAAGCACCAATTTGAACTTTAAAGACAATACCCGCAGTATTTGTTGCAGCAGGAGCTGTTGTTGTATTGGTAGTTTGAGTTCCTGTAACAGCAGTATTGTTTTGCGCATCCGCCGCCGAAATTCTTTGTCCGCCGCGATAAGCCGTAACAAAAGCATCCTTAACTCCCGCAGCATTCACTTCCGCTTTACGCGCATTGGCTTCTGCAAATGTTTTGTACTTTCCGGTAGTATAGCGATACAAACCTGTTGCAGTTTTTTCAAGATTCAAAGGTTGCATGTCATACGGACTTCCGGCTGCAATAGCTTTAGAAACAACACAAATCTGAACAGTATAAAATAAATCGTCGCTGGTTTTTACAACAGCGCTGTTTGCTTCATTAGCTGTTTGCTGAACATTGTTTTGACCGGTAGCAGCAACATTTTTCACTTCCACTTTATTGATAGCCTCCACTTCACGCACCTCAATAGCGAGCAAAGCATTTTGTTGCGGTTGCGTTGCTTTCTCGGTAATCTGATTGGCCTGATCCACAGAAATACGTTGTCCGTTATAAAAAGGAACTACGAATGCATCGGGATATCCCATTTGTCGGATTTTATCACGGGCAATTGATCCTGCTTTAAAAGATCTGAAAACCCCTGCCGTATAGCGGATAAAGCCCAGTTTGGTTCGTTCACCGTACACCGGAGAAATTCCTTTAAACAAATCCTGAGGAATAGGATTTTTAAATGCGCCTATCTGCACTGTATACACTAAACCTTCCGGAAATTTATTGTCGATAGGAATGGGTTTATCTGCAGTATAAACAACAGTTCCTTTAATTTCAAACTGATCCTTCAGAACTGCATCCTGCGGATTCTCATTTTTATCACCGAATAATTTTGCAGTACCCACATCCACTTTCACAATAGACTGATCCGTAGGATTGATCTCCGTATGCGGTCCTGTAGTTGTTTGTTTTTGTACTTCTTTGACAGGCGTTTTCACAGCAGCCACATCTTTTTGCACTTTTTCTTTATAATCTACAAACACATCCGTCTTCTTATTATCATCCGTTGCTTTTTTCTTCACCTCCTGTGCCACCTGCGGATTCAAACTCTCCATGTACAACTGCGCTTCTTTTCTTTTTGCCTGCGCTTCCAGTCGCGAATTATCAATCAACTGAGAAGACTGCATGGCCTGTTCTTCTTTCTGATCGGCCAGTTTTTTCAAGCGGGAAGATTCATTCAACAATTTCTGAACTTCCTGTTCATTGGTTTTACCATCGGCCTGAGCCAGCATGTTTTCAGATTGAACCTGATAGCTTTTTGCTTCTTTTTTCAGTTGTGCATACTTCTCTACTTCAACACCAATTTCCTTTTCGGTTTTCTTTGCCTCGGCTAACAATTCATTGTATTGTATTGCTGCTTCCTCAGGTTTTTTAGTGGTATTGTTTGTAGTAGTATTGTTATCGGCTACAGGATTTTTAGTCTCCGGATTTTTTGTTGTGTTGTCTTTCGGTTGATCTTTTTTCTCGTTGACAACAACATCTTTTTTATCCGCAGCCTTGATGTATTCCGAAGGATTTTCTTTCACCTTCTTCATTTTCTCCTGACGCTCAACAGCCTGATTTTGCAGGTCGTTGGCCTTTACAATATCCTTTCTCGCTTCCACAGGATCAGTAGCAGCAAGAGATCTTCCTTTAAACAAAGTGGCTTGCTTCATCAGAGAATCAGCCTCACGCTGCAAAGTATTAATTAATGATTGCTGTGCAGTATCCAGCTTTTCTTTCTTCCATTCTTCAGTTAATTTATTATTGGTTTCATAAACCAGCTGATCGTCTTTCAACTCTTTTTTAAGCGCTTCATTTTTGGTTTTATCCGCTGCTAGCTCGTATTCTTTTGCCTGAGCCTGCAAAGCTTTTTTCTTCTTAGGATCTTTTTCTTTTGCAGCCTGAGCATCTAATTCAAGGACTTTTTTCTGAGCAACAGAATCTAAAGAATTCTGACGTGCCATAACTTTATTGACATCTGCTTTTTGTTTGTCGATTTCTTTTTGTTTGTCAACCGCCAGTTTTTCTTCCTGTAATCTTTTTTCTTCAGCTGCTTTCTTTTCCTCTTTGGTGCCGCCTTCCAACACGGCCAGTTGTTTTTCAAGAGCCTTGGTTTCTTTTTCGTAAGCCTCGTTATACAAATCGGTTTGCGCAACAGCCGATTTTGTTTTTTTTGCTTTTTCTCTCAGTTTTTTCGCTTCAACAAACGCATCTTCCGCATCTTTTATATCTGTTTTTTGCTTGTCGGAAATGGTGATTTTTTTCTTGATGAAAGCCTGCTTGATTTTTTCTTTATTGGATTCATTCTCCTTTTCATTCAGCTCCCCTGTTTTCGCTAAGGCCTCTTTTTGCTTGATGCGACCCAAACGTTTTAATTTAAGGGCTTGTTTTTTTAGTTTTTTAGCTTCCGGTTTTTTTGCGCTTTCTGCTCTTTCTTCCAGAGCCATTGCGTCTTTATACCTGGCTACTGCCGAATCTTCCAAAGCTTTTATTTCATTGTTAAAAGCCTGAACAGCCACGTCCTTGCTGTATTCGTAATCGGAATTTTTAACTACGCCATACGCTTCATTCAAAGTACTTAACTTCTCCTGTTGAATTTGTTGCTCGGTTTTAGGACTAGTGTTGGCAATGGTTTTATCAGGATTGTTTTTTGTGGCAACAGTATCAACAACATCTTTTTTCACTTCATTGACTACTGCTGTTTTTTCTTTTTCTCCTTTAATTTGCGAGATGATCACCTGTTGATTTTTCAGAACCTCTAATTCACGGGTATAAGCCTCGTTGATCAAAGCAACTTTATCCTTAAATTCTTTAGCTTCCTTAATTTTCATTCTGATTTTTAAAGCCGACAACCAGCCGGTTTCAATGCTTGTCAATTTATCGGGAGCAACAGAAATTTTGTTGGCGGCAATTGCTTTTTTAATCACATCATTGTTGTAATCGTACTCAGCGCCGTTAGCATAAAAATAATTTTCGGAAGCCAACATTTGTTTTTCCTGCGACTTTTTATCCAGCTCCTGAGCTTCCTTATCCAACTTCTTTTTATCTCCGGCATTCTCTGTAGCATTGGCCGCATCATGCTTTTCTTTTGCAGAGAGATGAATATTCAGCGCATCGTTTTCTGAAGTACGGGCATTGTTCAAATTACCCTTAACAGTACTACTTGGACCATAGCTGAAACTGGTATCGCTTTTAATTCCAAACGCAGTTAAAGCCGCTAGTGAAACATCATCTTCCGTTGCTTTCTCAGGTTTAAAATCAGCTTTTATTTCAAAAATTCTTGTTGTTCCTTCAATTGTTTTTGTTTCAGTTTTCACTTCTTTCACTGCAAGTGAATGAGTCGTATCAACAGGAGTGGTTTTGGTCTCGGTAGTTTTTTCGTTTGGATTTTTGTTAGGATTCAATACTGCGATTTCTCCTGTTTTAGCGAAGGATTCCAAAGCAGCGATTTGTTTTTCATCCACTTTGCTTACTGTCGCAATATCTGTTTTACTTAGCTTTTCATTTTTCTCAATGCTTTGTGCAAGATCGATATGATGTTTAACATCCAGTTTTTTCTTTTCTTCAGCTTGTTTTAGCTCCTCTATTTTTTTCTCTATTTCTTTTTTCTCCTTTTTAGATGCTCCGGTTAAAGAATTTTCCAAAGCTTTTTTCTCTGCTTCTATTATCAACAAAACATCCATCTCCACTTTGGCCTTAACCATTTCATCGCTGTATTGCTCAACAGGAGTTTTTTTTATCTCATCATTTGTGGTGTTAATCGGATTACCCTTTAGCGCAACAGAGGAAGTATCTTTTGGCTGAACAACATCTTTGTTTTTTTGCGCTCCAGCATCAGCCACTTTTTTCTTTTCTGCATCAGCTGTTAACTGAGCAACATCCTGTGTTTTAACCGTATTAACTTCCTTCTGTAAATTCTGAATGGTTTTCACATCCGGAATCGGATCGGTATCTGTTTTAATTGCCAGGAGATTAGCGTCGGCAATCACTTTCTCTGCCTGTTTTTGAGCCAGCACTTCTTTGAGCTCATCCACCTGCAGTTTAAATTCTTCCTGTAACTGTTTGTTTTTAGTAGTCTCTATTTGTTTTTGCAATTTTATCTGCTCGTCTTCTATGCTTTTAATATCTGCGACAATTTTCTGAACGGATGCATCCGCAACTTTCTGCTCGGCTTCGCGACTGATTTGTGTTTCACTGTAGGCTTCTTCTATACTTGTTTGATTGTTGGTTTTATTGCGTTCCTGAATCTGTTCCAGTTTTTGTTTTTGAGCTTCCAGCTTCGCAATGGCCTGATCGGTATTTTTTGAGTCGGTAGCTTCTTTGATAATATCCGCATACTGATTGGCGGCAACGAATTCTTCTTTTTTGTTTTTAGCTTCTTTTTTCTTCGCCTCGGCATAATGTGCTGTAATAGCTGATTCGCGGGCTTTCTTTCTTAACACTTTTCCTTTCTGATCGATTTCCAACTGAACTTTTTGTTTTTCTTCAGCAGTACTTACCTGATTGAGTTTTTTAGTGAGATCTATCAACTCTTGTTTTTCAACTGCTGCCTCCTCGCTTTTTAATTTCGACACATACTCTGCTGCTTCAGCATCGGCCTGCAAAGCAGTGTATTCCTTTTCCAGTTCGCGCGCATCTTTGTATGCCTCTTCTACCAAAGCTGTATTGCTGGTTTCAATTTTTTTCTCTTTCACCGGCTCAGTAGTAGCATCATGCTTAGCCAACGGCTCCTCTTTTTTAACTTCAATTACAGGCTGAGTGTTAAAGGCAACGTCCTTGTCGGAATTAACCTGTAAATCGGCACTTTTCTTATAGTACTGATTGAAAGCAACATCGTCGACAACAGTTTGTTTTTGATTGTCCACCAGCATTTTCTCCTGCGGACTCTTTTTCAAATCGATTTTCTGGTTGATAACAGGAGCTTCTTTTTTATCGGGAACATTTACAATTTCTTCCATCAGTCCGAAATTGCTGGCAGTAGCATCCACTTTAAAACTATATTGTTTTCCCGAAGGAAGGGTCATGGAGTAAGCTCCTGTTTTTTCATTGGATTTAAACACACCAACTATAACTCCTGTTTCTACATCGGTTACCGTAATGGTTGCATTTTTCTTTTTGCTGTTTTCTATTACAATCTCTCCTTTGATAACTGTATTGTCCTGATGGGCTTTATTAGGAATAATTTTATACACCGTGATTTCATCTTTAGAACTTGCACGGGAGGAAGCAAAGAAAGCCACATTCTCATTTATATCCGTGATGTACAAAATGTCATCATCAGGAGAATTTACTGCAAATCCAACATTTACAGGAGCGCCCCATAAATTAGTGATCGTATCCAACTCACTTTTAAAAATATCATATCCGCCAATACTATTGTGGCCTTTGGAGGAGAAATATAAAATTTTACCGCTGGGATGCAGATAAGGATAATCCTCATCCAGAGCAGTATTGATCAAGGGACCCAGCGTTAAAGGTGTACTCCATGTGCCGTCGGCAAAATGAACCATTTTATATAAATCCTTACCGTTCTCTCCCTTTTCTCCATAGCTGGAAAAATACACTTCCGACAATTGCGGATTGTGAACTATAAGCGAATATTCCTTATTCTTTTTATCCAGCTTGGTTTTGAACTCATCAGGCTTCACTAAAATTTTTCTGTCGAATTCATTCAATTGATAGCCTCGAAAAAACTCCTGTCGGCTAATGTCTTTTTTACTCAACACATTGATGGATTGAATATCGGTAATCAACACCTTACCTTCTTCACATTGCTTGATAAACAACGACACATCATTCTCCTGCACTGTTTTTGTTTTGGCTTTTATCCGGAAATCTTTGTAGGCTTTAATAGCTTCCTTGAAATAGTAATTGAGGTGATAAGCACGGGCTACGTAGTAATAAGCCATTTCATCCACGCCAGGTTTTGAAACGGCAAACTTTAAAAATTTTAAAGCCTCTTCTTTGTCGGGACTGGCGAACAACAAACAGGTACCGTACTTAAAATTGTAATTGGGATCCTGGGCATGCAAACTCACCAGCTGAGAGTAATAGTCAAGCGCCTGAGCATATTGTCCCTGTTCGAAAAGTTTATCTGCTTTTTTGATCATGTCGGCTTCCGACTCGAATCCCTCTTTACCGCCACCACCAAAGGAGAATGCCGCTGCGATAACAAAAGCAGCAACAAGCATCTGACAATATTTCTTTATCAGACCAAGATTCATTTATAGCAAATCAATTTCAAATTCTAGTGCATCTAACGAAACAGACAGAGTAAAGTTAACAATTTTAGAAAGTGAGAAAAGGGCAAAATGGCTTGGATACTAACAAAGGACGGTTAAGTTCTCTTTTTTATCAGGTGAGTTTTGTTCTCTGAGCCTTGAATGAGGCGGGTTATGTTCTTTTGATGGGTCACCAAAACAAGCACTGCAATAATCGCAGAAAAAAGCTTCAGAGAGTTGGATTCCGTTGTGAAAATAAAATTCACAAAAATTGGAAACGCTATGCCCGCCAGCATGGAACCCAAAGAGACGTATTTACTAATGATTAAAACAATTAAAAACACCACCAAAGAAGCCAAAGCCGCAGTGGGCAATACTGCAAAAATAATCCCCAGCAAAGTTGCTATGCCCTTACCACCGCGAAAGGCTGCAAACACAGGAAAAATATGCCCCAAAAGAGCCGCAATACCAAAAGCCAGCTGAAGATTGATATAAGGAATAGAATCTACGAGATAAACCGATTGGAAGAATACCAGTTTCACAGCAAAAAAACCTTTGAGGATATCTATCATCAAAACAGGAATTCCTGCTTTTTTCCCCAATACACGAAAAGTATTGGTAGCACCGGCATTTCCCGAACCGTATTCCCTTACGTCAATACCATAGAAATACTTCCCAATCCACACAGCTGTGGGAATTGATCCTATTAAGTAAGCTCCAAGAAGTAAAACTATATTGATAAAAGTCATTAGCTGATTTCTCGGGGGACAAGGTAGTCATTAACCCTAATTATACAAACTTACCAAGTTTGAAAAAATCAACAATTGCCTTGTTGAAAAATTCACTCCATAAGATAAGAACATAAAAAAAGGGCCTTTCGGCCCTTTAGTTTTTTTTATTTACCACCTCTTTTTCTCTCTCCCTCTTTCAATAAGATTTTTCTCAATCTCAAAGAAATCGGAGTTACCTCAACATATTCATCTGACTGGATATATTCTAGAGCTTCCTCTAAAGAGTGTTTGATAGCAGGAATGATTCTTACTTTATTATCGGTACCGCTGGCACGCATGTTCGTCAACTGCTTGGTTTTAGTAACGTTTACAGTTAAATCGCCTTCTTTGCTGTGCTCACCAATTACCTGACCTTCATAAATTTCCTCATTAGGATTAATGAAGAATTTACCTCTGTCTTGTAATTTATCGATAGAATATGGAATTGCAGTTCCTTGTTCCAAACTGATCAATGATCCGTTTTGACGTTGAGGAATTTCACCTTTCCAAGGCTCGTATGCTTTAAAGCGATGCGACATAATAGCCTCACCAGCAGTGGCAGTCAACATAGTCCCTCTCATTCCAATGATACCACGGGAAGGAATAACGAATTCTGTTTTAACACGTGTTCCAACAGGATACATATTCAATAACTCTCCTTTTCTACGGGTTACAATATCA
>JAHEZL010000025.1 GCA_023251095.1 Flavobacteriales bacterium | reverse complement strand
CCGACAGATTTGGCTACTTCCAAAGTAACCGCAGGTTGAGCTATTTTTGTTTGCATAATTTTCTAGAAAGGGCTAAAATAACTATTGTTCTTGTAAAAAAAGAGGGTGTTTAAAATTTATTGAAAATTGTCCTTTGGAGCGGATTAAGCTTTACAGGAAATGGTCTTTGTAGAGACGGAAGATTTTCCGTCTCCAGTAAGTTCGTCATTGCATTATTTGAGACGCAAAATTTTGCGTCTTTACAAGAAAAACCGATGATTTTCATTTTTTAACAAAATTGAAAAACAATAAAAGAAGTTGGAATAACGTATTCATAAAAACCTGACTTATGAAATGAGCCATGACAAGTCCGAAGGACACCAATAAAAATCAGGCGAATTACATATGACCATAAAAATAAAATAATAGCATATGAAAGATATTGGAATATTAATGATGGCAAAGCTTTTAGAACTTTTCTCCTGGAAAGATCAAGCGGAAGTACAAACTCAAAAAAACATTCACCCGAGAAATATATTGAGTGAGATTAATAGCGGGTATGAATAATTAAATCGTCTTTGAAAACTCCACGACCTTATCCGCTAAATTTTTCCAAGAGCGTTGCTGCTTAGTAGCAGCAATATTTTGCTGAAAAGTGCTTTTTAAATTTCCTTGAAAATATTGCTCAACGGATTTCCAAACCGCAACAGCAGCAACTTCTTCAGTTATCATTCCTGTTTTTCCATTCTCCACTTCTTCCGGCAAACCGCCAACGTTGGTGACTATCATTGGTAAATCAAAGTGCATGGCGATAGACGCAATGCCGCTTTGGGTGGCACTTTTGTATGACAACACACAAACATCAGATGCGGAAAATAAAGTAGGAACCTCATTGTCATCGATGTAACGAATAAGATCAACTATGTTTTTTCCTTGTGCTTTCAAGGCATCCAGCGCGGGTTGGTATTTTTCAAAATCTTCGTAAGGTTCTCCGGCGATGACTAAAGTATAATCAGAAGGCGCATTTTTAAAGGCTTCCAGTAAAATATCCAATCCTTTGTAGCCGCGGATAAATCCGAAAAACAACAATACCTTCTGATCTTTTCCGATGTTTAGTTTTTGGCGTGCAGCGGTTATTTCCTCTTTATTTCCGAAGTGATCGTAGTAAGGATGTTGGTGCAAAATATATTTCGCATCAGGTTTTAAAGAGAGCAAATCTTTTTTCACCGACTCGCTCATCACCACAAATCCGTCGCAACGATTTAAAAAATATTTAGTGAGCGGGATATCGTAAAAATGTTTTTCGTGAGGAATAACATTGTCTAAAATGGCAATCCTTTTTGTGGTTTTTTCCATTTTTCCGGCAACAGCTCCAAGCGACGGTGCGAAAAAAGGCATCCAGTATTTCATCAATAAAATATCAGGCTCAATGTTTTTGATGGCTTTTGCGGTAGCGCCTAAAGTCAAGGGATTTACAGTGTCCAATAATCTTTCCGCAGGAATTTTATCCGCATTGTCTTTCTCGGTCACCATTTGTGTTTTTCCGGGAAAAAGAAATTCGGGATACTGACGTGTAAAAGTGAAGGCTTTTATCTGATGCTCTTTTTCCAAAGCGCGATACAAAGAAGCATTGAACTGCGCGATGCCGCCACGGTAAGGATAAAACGTTGAAAGATATGCTATTGTCAAAATAAAAAAAATGAGGGAGTGAAATTAAGAATAAGTACTGAAACTACCTGATTAAAGTAACCTTGCCATATTCCTAAATATGGTCTACCAATTGTCCGCGAACAGGCCGTGTGTAAGTATACATATAAACATATACGCCCTCGGGCTGCATTGATCCATCCTGCGCTTTTCCATCCCAGGTCACATCGGTACCTGTTCCGCGCTGATGATACATTTCATGTCCCCATCGGTCGAAAACATAAAAATTAAAATCCTCGATGGCCCATGAATAAGAGATTTTAAAATTCTCATTTAATCCGTCGCCGTTTACAGTAAAGGCATTGGGCGCATAAACAAAATATTCAGGCTTCACATAAATGGTTTTTGCCAAAGTATCCTTGCAGCCATTGGTGGCCACTACATACTGAACCGCTTTATTGTAGCCCGATTTAGGAATGTCGTAAGAAAAATCACAAAGAGAAGAAGCATTCAGCAATTCACCTTTTTCACTGAAAATATCCATGTAACAGGAATCTGCCGACACCGGAGTTCCCTGAAAAGTAACGCTTGGCGTGAGCATATCCACCTCAGTGCTACTCACGGTAAAATCAGCAGTTGGAGCCACTAAAATCTCCACATGATTGACTGCTGTATTGGAATCACTGCACATTCCGTAATTCACAACTTTTAAAGACACATCATAAAATCCGCTGTTGGCAAAGGTAAGCACAGCATCTTTCCCTGTTTTTTGCTGACCATCGGAAGTCGACCAGAAGTATTCGGAAGAATCGGCCACCAAAGAATTTTCTTTAGGATTGAGATAAAAAACCGGGCATTTGATATACGGCACTGAATCAATCAATGCCACCGGATTAGGCAATACCGTTACAATCACCGTATCCTTAGCCTGACACATTCCATTATCCGTTGCAACCACATAATTCACTACGCTTTTTGTTCCGCTGGTATTGGTTAAAGTTAGAGTGGGCTCAGAAACAGTTGATGAATTCAATCCTGCCACCGGACTCCATTGATACGTATATCCTGTATGAGCAGTATCACCAATGGTAACGGCAGGTCCGCTGCAGTATCTTTGATCAGCACCCGCATTTGGTTTTTTATTGTTGACTACCGCTCTTACTTTTCCTTGCACGGGACCCTGGTGGCAATGGTCATCTACCGTATACAAATAGGTGGTGGTGTTCCAGCCCGGATTAACAGCGATAGTTTTTTGATTGCTGCCGTTAAGCGCCCAGGTAAGTATTGTTGCCGCCCCACCCGAATATTTTGCGTTGATGCTGATAGGACCTCCGCAATAAACAGAATCATAATTGGAAACCACGATAGGGAAAAGATCTTTGATTTTGTAATGAAGGGTATCCTGAGAGCAGGCCGAATTTTTAAGAATGATGTCAATGGTTTCGTTGTTGTCAACGAGGTTGTCTTTAAGTGGTTTGATGACGAAAGTTCCGTTTCCTGCGGGATTTATAGGGATGCTATCAGGAAGCAGGGCATAATCAATACCATTGGTGGCACTTCCTATAATTTTAATGGGCAATTTCCCGATATTCTTTCTGGAAGAACTCATTTTTATATCCACAATAACACTGTCGCAACCTTCATAGAGCTGATCAAAAGAATTGGTGCCTATCTCATGCACCGAAAATTCACTGGAGAAAAAACTTCCTCCCTCTAAAAATACTGCCGAATCGTAAATGCCGTCGGAAACATCGGCAATACAAATTTTCATGTGGTAGGTTAATCCGGGAGTAACCACAGAAACAGCGGAAAGCGGACGGGTAAAGCCATCAAACTGAATAACTTTATTGTTGGTAAACTGAGTTGTACCGGGAGATCCGTCACCATTATTGATGTAAAGATTAGAATTGAGTTTGTTGTTGATGGTATTTACACTCACCGCCTTATTTGTTCCGGGAGTGAGGGCTATATTTTTAGCATTGTTGCTATAAGGACCATTGATACCGGGACCGCTGAGGAAAAATCCGAAAACATCATTGAAGCCCATATTCACAAATTCCAGATATTCTTCTGAAGCAAATACATATTTGATGACCACGGAATCGGTAACGGCAACGAAATCAAATTCAAGCACCGCAGCATCATGAGTAGGAGATGAAATAATATCCAGATCCGGATCACCACTTTGGTTCATTGCCTGCCCCGAACCCTTACTGTCGTTGGGACCAATGGCATTCATGATATCTCCCGAACTGAGGATGATCCCTGAAGTTAAGCCAACATTAGATTTTGAACTGTTGTAATGCCCTATCATTTTACTGTCGCCCGTAAATTTTAAATTGGATACCTGAATTTGCGGACAAAGCAAAATATTACGCACCAGAGAATTGGCGTCCTGAGTGTTCACTTGTAATTGAGCAAAGGCAGCAACAGTGCAGAAAAGCAATGAAGTTAAAAGGATGGTTCTTTTTATATCGCGAAACAATAAGTGCATCAGATAAATAATGAGCAATAACCTTGCCTAAAGTATAACTTAAAAACGAAGCTAAAGTTACATGTATTGTTAAGTCTTCGGTTTAAGCAAAAATAAATAAAAAACGCCCAAACACATTGCCACACTTAGCACTACGTTGAGTAGAGCAAATCCCTTTTTGCCTTGTTCCAATAGCTGAAAGGTTTCAAAACTAAAAGTGGAAAAAGTACTCAATCCTCCACAAAACCCAATAAGAATAAGGGTTTTAAAGATATTTTCGAAAGCCGGTTTATCCTTAAAATAAAAAAGGGTGAAGGCCATGATAGCGCAGCTTACTATATTGGCAATAAAAGTAGCCAAAGGGAAATTCCACTGCAATTGGGATTGTACCGCCTTCCCTATTCCGTAGCGGACTACACTGCCAATACCACCTCCTATAAAAACTAAAATCAGCGACTGAAAATTCATAGTTCTTTGTGCTTTAAAATCATCATTAATATTTTATGCCAGAAAAAGGCCAGAGCGCCGCCTAACAAAGCGCCGCCGACAATATCCAAAGGATAATGCTGACCGAGATAAATTCTGCTGAAACCGATAACTGATGCCCATATCAAACCTCCCCACAACCACCATTTATTTTGTTTGTAGAATAAGAGTCCGAAAAAAACTGCCAATCCAAATGAATTTGCAGCATGAGAAGAAACAAAGCCGTATTCACTGCAACCGTGCCCGGGCAAGAGTCTCACTTCAAAACCCAAATCAACTTCTTCCCGGCAGGGACGATAACGCTCCACTGATTTTTTGATCACTTGTGAAGAAATAACATCAGAAGAAGCTACGAGTAAAAGCGTTGCACCTATTATCCACAAGGCTTTTATTCTGAAAAAATAAACGAGATAAATGATCAACAAAAGATACAAGGGAAGCCAAAACCAACGCTCACTGAGGTATTTCATGATAAAATCCATCGCATCAGAATATAAATCCTGATTGATGATCCGGAACAAAGATCTGTCCCACTGAATGATAGTTTCTATCATTCTCTAAAGATATAAATTCTATTTAAGCTGGGTCCAGAGCAAGTCCTTCAATTTTTCCAATCCTTCTTTTTTGAGGGCGGAAATAAAAATGTGCGGTACTTTTTTGGGCAATTCTTTGGTGAGTTCACGCTTGAGCTCCTCATCCAACATATCCGATTTATTGATCGCCAACACTATTTTTTTATCGAGCAGCTCAGGATTGTACTCCTCCAGCTCATTCATCAAAATATCGTACTCCTTCTTAATGTCTTTGCTATCCGCAGGAATGATGAAAAGTAAAATGGAATTTCTTTCAATGTGTCGTAAAAAACGATGTCCCAATCCTTTTCCTTCGTGCGCTCCTTCAATAATACCGGGGATATCGGCAACTATAAAAGATTTATAATCCTCGTATTTAACAATTCCTAAATTCGGAACAAGAGTGGTAAAAGCATAATCGGCAATTTCAGGTTTAGCGGCTGTTATAACCGATAACAAAGTGCTTTTTCCGGCATTCGGAAAACCAACAAAACCAACATCCGCCAATACTTTCAACTCTAAAATCTTCCAATCGTCTTTTCCCGGTTCGCCCGGTTGATGATGGTGAGGATTTTGATTGGTGGAAGATTTAAAATTTGAATTTCCCATTCCGCCTCGGCCTCCCGGAGCAATGATATAAGTTTGACCTTCTTCTACAATTTCACATTCCACTTCACCGGTTTCGGCATCTTTTACAATAGTGCCTAAAGGAACCTCTAAAATAATATCCTCTCCGGTTTTTCCTGATTTATGACTGGAACCGCCCGGTTCACCATTTTCGGCAATAATGTGTTTTCTGTATTTTAAGTGAAGTAAAGTCCAGTGCTGGTGACTTCCTTTCAAAATAATATGTCCGCCTCGTCCGCCATTTCCACCATCGGGCCCGCCTTTGGAAGTTACCTTATCCCTGAGGAAATGCATACACCCCGGCCCGCCTGCTCCCGAACGGCAGCATATCTTCACATAATCTATAAAGTTATTGTCCACAAGAAAAATTTAAGGTTCAAAATTACATAAAAAAAGCTGCGCAAGGCAGCTTTATATATTAAATGCAGTAAGGCTTACGCACTAACGCCATCAATTGCTTCACATAAAGATTCAAAAATTGAATCCACTGTTCCCACTCCTTCGATAGCCACGTATTTACCTTGTGCTTTGTAATAATCTTTTAAAGGCAAAGTTTGTTCGTTGTAAACTTTGATTCTGTTGATGATGGTGTTTTGATCCTGATCATCAGCTCTTCCGCTTACAGCGCCTCTTCCAAGCAATCGCGTAATCAACTCCTCTTCCGGAACCTCCAGAGACAACATACAGGAAATACCTGTTCCTTTGTTGGTTAAAACCACATCCAGTGCTTTGGCTTGCGGCGTTGTTCTTGGGAAACCGTCGAAAATGAATCCGTTTTTATTTGCGCTTGAACTGATTTTATTGTCAATCATTCCTATCACTACTTCATCCGGAACCAATTCCCCTTTTTCAATCAGGGCTTTTGCCTGCAATCCCAGCGCTGTTCCTGCATTCATTTCGGCTCTTAAGATATCACCTGTAGACAGATGTACCAAACCATACTTTTCCAGCAATCGTGTTGACTGAGTTCCTTTTCCTGCGCCCGGAGGGCCAAATAATACGATATTCAACATACTATAAAATTTAAAACAAGGCGTCTAATATACAAAAATTACTTAACGTTTTTTTCTATATTTGACGACATGGAAAAACCCTTTTACAGAGGATTAAAAATAGGCGTTTTAGGTGGGGGGCAGCTGGGAAGAATGCTGCTTCAAAAATCTTACAGCTACAATCTTGAAATGGCTTTTATTGATCCCGATACCCACGCTCCATGCAGAGAAATAAGCAACTGGTTTTACAGAGGTGATCTCAACGATTTCAAATTGGTTTACGACTTCGGGAAAAAGTGTGATGTAGTAACCATTGAAATTGAAAATGTAAATGTAGCTGCTCTTGAAAAGCTGGAACAAGAAGGCATCAAAGTATTTCCACAACCGCACGCCATTAAAATTGTTCAGGATAAAGGATTGCAAAAACTGTTTTACAAAGAAAATGCTTTCCCTTCCTCTGAATTCTTTATGATTGAAAGCAAAAAAGAATTACCTCTTTTTATGGATCTTTTTCCGCTTGTTCAGAAATTACGCAAAGGAGGATACGACGGCAAAGGAGTGCAAATATTAAGAGATATCACGGATTTAGACAAAGCTTTTGACGGACCTTGCATCTTAGAAAAACTGGTAGACATTAAACAAGAGATTTCGGTGATTGCCTGTCGCGGACAAAACGGTGATGTTAAAGCCTTCCCTCCTGTTGAAATGGAATTCAATCCCGAAGCAAATCTGGTGGAGTTTCTTTTTTCTCCAGCCAATATTTCCAAAGAAATTGAAGTGGCTGCGATGGAACTCGCCAAAAACATCATTACCAAAATAGATATGGTAGGCATTCTCGCAGTGGAAATGTTTTTGACCAACGACAATACCTTACTGGTAAATGAAATTGCGCCGCGCCCGCACAACAGCGGCCATCAAACGATAGAAGGAAATGTAACTTCACAATATGATCAGCTTTTGCGCTGCCTGATAGCAATGCCTTTAGGAAATACCGACATCACCATTCCATCGGTGATGGTAAACCTTCTGGGTGAAAAAGATTGCATGGGAGCCGTGAAATATCAAGGCATTAAAGAAGCCATGGCCATAGAAGGCGTGAATGTTCACATCTACGGCAAGGCCGAAACAAAATCTTTCCGGAAAATGGGACATGTCACTGTAGTAGACAGGGATATAGACAAGGCCAAAGAAAAAGCAAAAATTATTAAAGACACTTTAAAAGTTATTTCATGAACGCACAAGTAGGAATTATCATGGGCAGCCAATCCGATCTGCGAATTATGCAGGACGCTGCAGATGTATTGACAGAATTGGGGATTCCTTTTGAAATGACTGTAGTATCGGCTCACCGCACTCCTGAAAGAATGTTTGAATACGCAAAATCTGCTGCCGGAAAAGGATTAAAAGTAATCATTGCCGGAGCAGGCGGCGCGGCACATCTTCCCGGAATGGTGGCTTCATTAACTCCTTTACCTGTTATCGGTGTACCCATCAAATCCAGCAATTCCATTGATGGCTGGGATTCTGTATTATCGATTTTACAAATGCCTAACGGCGTGCCTGTGGCAACAGTAGCTTTAGATGCCGCCAAAAATGCGGGAATTCTTGCAGCACAAATCATAGGATCCTCTAATCCTGAAGTGCTGCAACGCATCGTTGTTTTCAAAGAGCAATTGAAAACAAAGGTCATCGACTCCATTCCTGACGTTGAAAAAGGAAATAAAAAATAAGTTCTGTATCCATTACAGCTTGCTGCCGTAGAAGAACTCCAATATGAGAATACTTCGCGTTATATTATTTAGCATTTTTACAGTTGCAGCAACGCTTTCCTTCAATTCATCATCCGGTGAAAAAGAAAAATTAAAAGTCAACGAAGTCATTGAAAAAACCATAGCCACCATCAAAGCCACCAATACACTTTCCTTCACCTTTACAAAATCAGAAAGAATAAAAGGAAAAATGGAAGGAGGTTCCAGCGAAATCAAATTAGAAAACAATCCCTTTAAATTGTATTTAAAAACTTTGGGAGCCGACGGCGGCAAAGAACTGCTGTTTGCAACAGGAGCCAACGGAAACAAGGCTGTGGTAAAACCCAACTCCTTTCCTTATGTAACGCTTAAACTGGATCCTTTCGGTTCTTTACTCAGAGAAAAACAACACCACACTATTTTTGAAATCGGCTTCACCTATTTCGGGAAAATAATGACTGCTTATTCTCAAAAAATAAATTACAAATACAAAGATTTCTGCACCATCGACGGAGAAGTGGAATGGCAAGGAAGAAAATGTATTTCCGTTACCTGCAATTATCCGTCGTTCGCTTATGTAAAATATAAAGTGAAAAAAGATGAAACACTCACCTCTATTGCAAAACGCCTATTGATCAGTGATTACATGATGCTCGAAAAAAACAGCGCAACGGTAGACGACTATGATGATTTAGATGAAAATGAAGAGATTATGATCCCGAATTTATATTGCAAAAAAATTACTTTTTACGTCGACAAAGAAAAATACCTTCCTATTCGTCAGCTGATTTATGATGACATCGGACTCTTTGAAGAATACCAGTATCTTAAACTGGTAACACCTTAATTCAAAGTGATTTTTATTTCTTTATTTCCCGGTACAACATTGAAAAAAATCCATAATCCGTCTTCGGAAATGGTGTAATCCATTTTCTTTTTTCCTTGATGGATAACAAAAGCCCCTGTAGGTTTTTGCATTTTAAGCGTTAGCGGCTGATTGTAGATTTCCGAATTCAAAGTGGAGATGAGCCGATAACTTTTCACTCCTTTTTTTTCACCTAAAAATTCAATTTCACTTGCTTTTTTCTCCCGGTGATATTTTATAGCGTTGGCGAAAGTAGTCACCCAAGCCTTGTTTTGCCTTGATTTCAAAGTATCCAGCATACCCGTTAAAAATTCCTCCGGCATGGCATCCCAGCCTTTTGCAATATTATCATTGTACACCGAATGCATCATAAAAGTGAGCATCCCTCCGCCTTTTGCAGCATAATCCACCCATTGCGCAATTTTATCGAGAGTTACTATGTGCCATACTCTTACTGTTGAAATCCTGAAATAATCCACACTATCAGAAGCAAAATCATAGTGAATCCCATTTTCATTAAATTGATTCACTCCTCTGGCACCAATATGTTCGCGCTTTAAAAGATCAATAATATCAGGATTCCAGGTACCCATAGGATAAGCAAAAGTGAGGCACTCGGCCCCCGGAACAGAATCCATAATTATTTTTCTGGCACTGTCGATTTCAACTTTCGCTTTTTCAAGAGACACAGCAGTCAAACTCGGATGTGTGATGGTATGATTAGCAATTTCACTTCCGTTTTCCTGCGCAAGGCGCATCTGATCAAAGAAATTTCTTTTCCATTGAGCGCCCTGAAGCGTCACAAAAAAAGTAGCCGATAATTTTTTTTCAATCAATGCAGACACCACAATTTTTTCATGTCCCTCTAGCCAATCATCAAAAGTCATCACAACGGCACATTGCTTATTGTCCAACCAATTGGTTATTTCAAGATCCTGCGCAGCAAGCATTCGGGAAGCAAAAACAAAAAGCAGAATGATATTTTTTTTCATTTTCAATATAATAAAAAAGCCCCGCGATAAATATCGAGGGGCTTTCAATTAAAATTTTAATCTTCTTATTCAGCTACAACTTCAAAAGCAAACTTAGCTGTTACTTCACGGTGTAATTTAACTTCCGCTTCGTAAGTTCCAAGAACTTTAACGCCACCACCAAGAATTTTGATAGTTTTTCTGTCTACCTCAACACCTGAAGCTTTCAATGCATCACCAACTTGTACGTTGATTACTGAACCGAATATTTTTCCGCTTTCGCCTGCTTTAGCGCCAACTTTAACAGTCAATGCTGCTAATTTAGCTGCCAATGCTTGTGCATCTGCTTTCGCTTTTTCGTCTTTTTTAGCTCTTTGTTTTACGTTTTCTGCATGTACTTTTCTTGCAGAGCTCGTAGCCAAAACAGCATATCCTTGAGGAATCAAGAAGTTTCTGCCGTATCCCGGCTTCACTGTAACAACATCATCTTGAAATCCAAGAGGCTGTATATCTTTTTTTAAGATCACTTCCATGGCCTATTCTTATTTTAAGTTATCTGCAACGAATGGCAACAATGCCAATTGTCTTGCTCTTTTGATTGATTGAGATACTTTTCTTTGGAATTTCAAAGATGTACCTGTAAGTCTTCTAGGAAGAACTTTACCTTGTTCGTTCAAGAAACGCATCAAATAATCAGGATTTTTGTAATCCACATGTTTGATTTTGCTTTTTTTGAAGCGGCAATATTTATCTTTTTTTACCTCAATTGAAGGAGGTGTAAGATATCTGATGTCTGACTCTGCTGCCATGTTATTATGCTTTTACTTCTTCTTTTTTAGACTTACTATTTGACTTGCCCCTGAACTTGTTGTTGAAAGCAACTGCATGATCATCAAGATTTACCGTTAAAAAACGAAGTAATCTCTCATCTCTTTTATATGCAAGCTCCAACTCTGCAATTACAGAACCTGGTCCTTTGAACTCGATCAAGTGGTAGAAACCAGTTGATTTTTTCTTTACCGGATAAGCCAGTTTCCTTAGGCCCCAATTATCCTGGTGAACGATTTCAGCACCTTTTTGTTTTAAAAGGTTAACATACTCGTTCACTGTTTCTTTCAGTTGTTCATCAGAAAGAACCGGCGTCATCACAAAAATTGTCTCGTATTGACTCATTACCATTCAGTTTTAAAAAATTCATCCCGCCTCAAAAAAAAGCGGAGGGCAAAAATACAAAAGAATTCCTTACATCCAAATCTTTTTAAAAGTTTGATGTTTAAAAGTTTGGGGAAGGCTGTTAAAAAGAACCCAAAACTTTAATCCCTAAAGCTGAAAGCAATCTGCTATATTTGCTTTCAAATGGACTCCTTTGTAGTATCAGCGCGGAAATACAGGCCGGCCACCTTTGATCAGGTGGTGGGCCAATCCTCTATTGTGTCTACTTTAAAGAACGCGATACGAAATCATCAGGTCGCCCAATCTTTTTTGTTTTGCGGTCCGAGAGGGACAGGAAAAACCACTTGCGCCCGTATTTTAGCCAAAACCATCAATTGCCAGAGCCTCACCAAAGAGATAGAAGCCTGCAACGAATGTGAGTCTTGTAAATCCTTTGATTCGGGACAATCCTTAAATGTATATGAATTAGATGCGGCTTCCAACAATTCGGTGGACGATATCCGCAATCTGGTGAATCAGGTAAGAATAGCTCCTCAGATAGGAACCAAGAAGGCTTATATAATAGACGAGGTGCACATGCTCTCTCAATCGGCTTTCAATGCTTTTTTGAAAACGCTGGAAGAACCGCCTGCTCATGCCGTATTTATATTGGCTACTACCGAAAAACACAAAATCCTGCCAACCATTCTTTCCCGTTGCCAGATTTTCTCTTTCAACAGAATAACCGTTAACGACATTGTTCAGCATCTGGAAAAGATTGCGAAAAAAGAAAACATCGCTTACGAACCCGATGCTTTACATATAATAGCGCAAAAAGCCGATGGCGGATTGAGAGATGCCTTGTCGATTTTTGATCAGCTGGTGACTTTCTCCAATAAAAACCTCACCTACCAATCGGTGATTGGTTCTTTGAATGTGCTGGATTCCGATTATTATTTCAAAGCGACAAATTTCCTGCTTCAAAAAAATATTCCCGACAGTTTAATGTTGCTCAACGAAGTATTGGCAAAAGGCTTTGATGAACACAACTTTGTATTGGGTTTAGGGGAACACTTTAGAAATTTATTGCTGTGTAAAAATGCAGCAACGCTCACTATCCTTGAAACTTCAGAAAAAAACAAAGCACTTTATTTAGAACAAACCGCAAAGTGTTCGGATGACTTTTTATTGTGCGGACTGGAAGTGATCAACGATAGCGATATTCAATACAAGGCCAGTAAAAACAAGCGTTTGCTCATAGAATTATGTCTTTTAAAATTATGTTCAGAAAACCTTTCTGATCTTAAAAAAAAAAGCTTCGCCGATTGAGAATACCGCTGCCTAAGATTCAGGCGGCAGCTCCGGCAATTAAAAAACCTGCACCATCTGTATCCACTCCATCTGCTCCAACACCAACCGAGGCAGAAAGTATCGTTAGTGAAAGAAGACCTTCACCTTCGCGCTCTAAAATTCCAATGAAATCAGTAAGCATAGGTAAAATACTGCGACCGGAGATTGAGGAGAAAAAAGAAGAGCAGAGAAAAGAATTACCGAATAAAGATTTTACCGAAATTGATCTTCTCGCTACATGGAACGAATATGCCGAACTGATTAAAAACAATGATCTGGATATTTATACCACACTCACCAAAAACGCACCAACACTGGCCGACAACAACACCATCGTTCTAAAAATATTCAACAAAGCACAGGAGCACGACCTTTCGGAAATCAAAGCTGAATTGTTGGCGTTCATTCGCAACCGCCTGAATAATTTTGAAATCAGTCTCACCACCTTCATCGAAAAAGGTGCTGCAGAAGGCGTATATACCTCAGCCGACAAATACAAAAAGCTCGCAGAAAAAAATCCGCTGTTGGAAGAATTGCGTAAAAAACTGGATCTGGAAATCGGTTTTTAAGCATGGAAGCATTGGTTAGCATATCATGGTTAATACTGATAGGACTGGCGATCTGGAAACTTCCTTTTTTTACAAAATTCGGCTTACAAAGGAAAACTGTTTTAATTGTTTACCTCCTGCATGTACTGGCGGGAGTATCGCTCAGCTTGATATACACCTACATATATCCGCAAAGAAACTTAGCCGATACTTACAAATATTACGACGACAGCGTTCATATTTACAATTTGTTATGGGACTCGCCCGCTGATTTTGTGCGCATGATTACAGGCTACCATTGCGACAATATTCATCTACGGCCCGTGTATGATAAAATGTTCAACTGGTATGTTTTAAATAACAAATATCTCTACAACGATAACCGCACCATGATCAGGATTAACGCGCTGATGATGATTTTTTCGGGCGGTTGTTATTACGTTCATGTTTTCTTTTTTTGCATGATGTCGCTCATTGGAAAATTATTTCTTTTCAAAGCTTTTCAAAATGTATTTAAAGAAAAGAAGAATTTGTTGTTCATCGCTGTGTTCCTTATTCCTTCTGTGATTTTCTGGTCATCAGGAATTTTAAAAGAAGGATTTTTATTTTTACTGATGGGGGTTTTTATCTGGAGCTTTGAACGCTGGTCGGATAATTTAAAATCTGTGAAACATCTGAGTCTGATTCTACTTACTTTATTCGGATTATTTTTCGTGAAATTTTATGTGGCCATTGCTTTATTACCGGGATTGATTTCTGTTTTCTGGATCAAACAAAAAGAATACAGAAAACCATTTTTAAAAACTGCTGTTGTTCACCTTTGCTTCGTTGCGGCAGCTGTGGCCTTTCATATCATCAGTCCCTTCCACTCTTTTTTAAACGGCTTACAATGGCAGAAAAAAAGTTTTTACGGATTGGCCGAAACCATGCACTCAGGAAGTGTGGTGCATACGATGGAACTACAGGATAATTTTTTTAGTTTTTTCTCTAATGTCCCTGAAGGTTTATTCAATGCTTTTTTCCGACCCTTCATCTGGGATGGCTTGCATTCACCGGTGATTTTAGCGGCTGCATTGGAAAACATTTTATTCTTGTTGGTTTTCTTTTTGACAATAAAGTGGTTCAAAAAAGCAGATGCGAAAAATACAGCTTATGTCTTTTTCTTCAGTTCCTTCACGTTGATTCTTTTTACTTTATCGGGAGTGGTAACGCCTATCATTGGCACTTTGGTGCGCTATAAAATACCAGCGATTTCTTTTATGCTGATGGCTTGCGTGTTGCTTTGGGATAAAGAGAAATATGAAAACACAAGATTCCATAAATTCATAAATAGGATAGTCTTGTAGAGACGCAAAATTTTGCGTCTTTTTATTTAAGACGCAAAATTTTGCGTCTCTACGGAAGAAAACCCTTGATATTTCTCCATCACTTCATTCATCACTTCTTCAATATCTTGAGGATTATCCAGCGTTACCATTTTTAAACGGTACTCTTTAATGTTGGCATAGCCCTTGAAATAATTGGTGTAATGACGGCGCATTTCAGCTATTCCTAAAGTTTGACCTTTCCATTTGATGGATTCACGCAAATGAAATTTACAAGCTTCTACACGTTGTTCAATAGTAGGCGGCGGAAGATGCAAACCGGTTTTTAAAAAATGTTTTACTTCTTCGAAAACCCAGGGATGACCAATGCTTGCGCGACCGATCATGATGCCATCCACACCATATCTTTCTTTATACAGTTTTGCTTTTTCAGGAGAATCAATATCACCATTTCCAAAGATTGGAATTTTCATACGCGGATTGTTTTTCACTGCGCCTATTAAAGTCCAGTCGGCATCGCCTTTGTACATCTGCGCGCGCGTTCTTCCATGAATCGACAATGCTTTAATTCCCACATCCTGCATGCGTTCTGCAACGTCTACAATGTGTTTTGATTTTTCATCCCAGCCCAAGCGGGTTTTCACCGTTACGGGTAATTTGGTGGATTTTACAATTTGTTCGGTAAGGCGCACCATCTTAGGAATATCCTGTAAAATTGCTGCTCCACCACCTTTACAAACCACTTTTTTCACCGGACAACCAAAATTAATATCAATCAAATCGGGATTGGCAGCTTCAACAATTTCTGCGGCCTGGCCCATAGCTTCAATATCTCCGCCAAAAATCTGGATGCCGATAGGACGCTCCACTTCAAAAATATCAAGCTTCTGCCGACTCTTAAACGCGTCGCGAATCAAGCCTTCCGAAGAAATAAATTCAGTGTACATCAAGTCGGCACCGTGCTTTTTACACAAGAGGCGAAAAGGCGGATCACTCACATCTTCCATAGGAGCCAGCAACAACGAAAAATCAGGCAGCTCTATATTTCCTATCTTTACCATAAATACAAAAATAGAGAATTTTAAATGACTCGTCCTTACTTTGAAAATTCACCCCTCTGGATAAAACTAGCTTTGCTTATCGGCATCACGTTATTGGGGCTAATTGTTATTCCTGCTTTGTTAAGCGGAGTATTTTATTTGTTTTTCGATTTCAGTCCTAACGACCTCAACTCTGTCAACCAAATCATTGAGGAAGTCACACAAATGAGCCGGAACACAGGATTGAGTCCGGATGAAGCTGCAAAATACGGCTATGATTTATTGCCGGAATACATTACAAACTATCAGAATTTAGAATACGCGAAATGGTTTTTGATATTGAGCAATCAACTGTCGTTTTTGATTTCAGGGATTGTTTTTCTGTTGATTCTGTATAAAAAACCACTACAAATTATTTCTCCCGCCAAAGCCAACGGGAAAATGTATTTGCTGGCCACAGCACTTTTTTTCTTTGTACTTCCTGCGGTTGGATTAATAGGCGAATGGAACCGGAACATCTATATTCCCTGGGAAAATTTACAAAACATGTTGCTGGATTCTGAAATAAAAATCGGCATTTACAATTCCACTTTTACCGATATACATTCCGTTGGAGAACTTTTATTGATGATTTTTTTTATTGGAATTGTCACGGCAGTCGCTGAAGAATTGCTGTTCAGAGCCGGTTTACAAAACATTTTATTGCAAACTAAAATGAATCCCCATGTTGCGATATGGCTGGGAGCTGCCATTTTCAGTTTAATTCATTTTCAGTTTTACGGATTTTTCGTGCGACTCATCCTCGGTGTATTGTTGGGCTATTTGTACTACTGGAGCAAAGACATACGCACCAGCATCATTGCGCATGCACTCAACAACAGTTTAATGTTGATTGTGGCATATTCGATGGGAAATGCGAATGAAGAAATTCCTGCTGCCGACAATTACTTTATTTTGATTGCTTTCTCTGCAATGGCTGTTGCAGCGATCTGGCAGATTAACAGGATAAAGCCAAAAGAAAATATTTAAATTATTTTGCTTTCATTTTATTTCCCTTCGGATCATGCGTCACTTCAGCCAATCCTAATTTTTCCAGAAGCGGAGGCAAATACATTCCAAATCGTCCGCGCAATCCTTTTTTCAATCCATACCATCCGCCAACGGGATTTTTAGGAGAACGACCCCAGGCTTCCACTGTACCTTCCTTAGCAGGTTTTTGTTCATCAGCACTGCCGAGTTCCATCCAGTCGCCATGCTTTTTCAACATAGCATGCAAATCATTGATGCAACGGAAATCATAATGCAAAACTGTTTTACCTACAGTACAAACTAAAATTTCTTTACCGTCTTTTTCATCCACATGCATCGTGTATTCAGAAGTTAAAGGAGGTGTTTTTAGTTGGGTTGGATTTTCTTTCGTTCCTATTTTATTTTTCATAAGCCTCTTTTAATTTACTGATATCAATTTTAGTCATTTGAAGCATGGCGTCCAACACTCGTTTGGATTTTACAGGATCAGGATCTCCCAACAATTGCCCCAAAGCATCAGGAATAATTTGCCACGAAACGCCAAAAGGATCTACCAGCCAGCCACATCGGTCTTTGCGACCACCAGCGGAAAGTTTTTCCCATAAATCATCTACTTCTTCCTGCGTTTTACATTTCACAAAAAAAGAAACAGCGGGAGTAAAACTGTAATGCGGACCACCATCGAGCGCCATAAACTCAAGTCCTTCCAATTGAAATGTTGCAGTAAAAATTTTACCACCCATGCGACGAACATTCACCACTTTGGAATTTTTAAAAACCGAAGTGTAAAAATTTAAAGCCTCTTCAACATTGCCATTGAACCAAAGGAAGGGAGTGATTTTTTGTTGGCCTGCTATATTTGTTTTTTCCATTTTACATCTTTAAAATAATGAGTTCTAAAATAAAAAAAAGAACCATCAGAAATGATGGTTCTTTTAACTCGCGGACACGAAGGTTAATATTTTAAACAATCTATTGAAGGATTTGAAGTCTTTGAGTGAGTTAAATCACGATTAGCCACTTTAAAATACTTTAGTTCTTTTTGAAAATCACAAAATGTTCGAAATTGAAAATAGTTATTCCCTGATTAATGATTTTTTCCTTTTTTTAATTGTAAAGTATTTTTGGCATTTAATGAAGTAACTACTTTTTTACCTGTTCTTGCTTCCAACTCCTTTCTTGCTACTTTGGCGACATTACCACCTTGTTTAGCTACCTTTTTACTTTCTTCAAAAGTTTCCGGATTTACTGCTGCCGAAATATCTTTGGCAGATGCCTCGGCAAGCATATTCAAAATTAATTCGGTATTGGTCATATTATCCCTCAGATTTTCCTTTTTCAAACCCTTTAATATTTTGTATTCTTTGGTGGTTTTATCAGCCCATGCTTTTGTAATAATATCGGTAAGAATTGCAAATTGCTGACCTTCTTTCAATCCCCTTTTTTTCCATTCGTCAGTTAACTCTTTCCTAATTTCAATACTTTTCAAGCGTTGATTAATCCAACTTTCTGAATAACCCAATTGTATATATTGTTCCAATGCCCTGTCGATAGTCAATTCAGGATCTTGCATTTCATCTAATCGTTCTGATGCTATTTGCGCCAACCACAACTTAAATGGCTCTGCCTTTGGGGATGGAATGGATTGTATCAATCTGAAAAGTTGTTCTGTGTCGGCGACATCGGTCATTCTCATTTTACCATCTATCGCCTGCATTTTCAACCCGTGACAATTCGTCACGGTTTCATTTCCTTCCGCTTTAAGTCTTTGCTTGAGCTTTCTCCAGTATGCTGTAGGGTCAACGCTACTCGTTAAAACAGTAATAACATCAACAATAGATATGTACCATTTCTCCTGTTTTTCATCCCAAAGAGTTCTTACTTTTTTGTCTTCAAATATTTGTATTGCATCTTGTTTTTTCATGGTCTTGATAATTAAGAGGCGTAAATGGCTAGCTCCAACATACTTTACCTAAATGCTAAAATAAGTCATTTTTTAGGTTATAAAAGTACCCAACAATATTTTTTCTCAAGGGGATTCGAACACTTAATTTATTGGTAAAGAGAACTTTATTGAAATACGGTAAAATCACTACAAAAAGTTCGAACATCCATTTTTGAAAAATGACATTCTATGCAATGAATGCATCAACTATGGTTTTAGCTGAACCTTTATATACAGATGTCTTACACAAGACCTTAATTTGAGCGGCAGGAGCCTTTTCTTTTATTAATTGTAATATCTTTTCATCGATATATCCATCAACAAGCATGATTTCTTTTTTAGCTGTAGACACTAATTCCGATATCTTCATTAAAGCATCAAAAACTTCTCCTGAAAAAAAGATTCCCTCAGTCGTCACAGTCAATGGCACATTTGAGCCAGCAATATCTTCTAAGATTTCAATATAATAATCCATATCCTGTCCTATTGCTCTCATGATACCGCGACCATAAACACTGATACCTCGATCGAAGTGGGCATAGTTTTGAAGTTGAAAATCACCAAACTGCTCTGGGTGAGATGAGTTTAGTTCCTCTCTAATGGTTTCGAATTGACTCAATATATGAGTGACTTCATACCTAGGAACAGACGAAGCCCATGATTCTCCTATACTTAGTGCTCTTCTTTTAATCGCTTTCAGTTTTGCAAGTGTTGGTTTCATAAGGATTATAATAAAAAAGGGAAGCTACAAACTTCCCTTTATTTTACCAATTTCATCACTAATCTTTTGCTGTACCACCTTGCTGTAAACCTGTGTAGTCTTGATATCTGTGTGTCCGAGCATTGCGCTTACAGATTCAATACTTACTCCATTTGCAAGTGTGATTGTAGTTGCAAAGGTGTGCCGTGCCAGATGATAATGTAGATGCTTATTGATGCCGCAGACGGCGGCTATCTCCTTTAGGTAAGCATTCATTTTGGTATTGCTGAAGAAGGGGAGAAGCTTGTTGGAATCTGCGTCCCAACCTTTGTAAAGTTCTAAAATCTCAATTGCTTTTGGCAGCAGTGGAATGTAAGAAATCACTTTGGTTTTGGTTCTATCTACTTTAAGCCATTTCGCACCATCAACACCATCAATGATATTACCTTCTGTAAGCTTCATTGCATCTGCAAAAGCCAATCCAGTATAGCAGCTGAATACAAACAGGTTTCTAACTAAATGTAAGCGTGCTATAGCAATGCTTTTAGCTTCTAGGATACTTAATTCATCTTTGGTTAAAGCATACCTTTCTACAGGAATCAAACGACGTTTAAATAACACAAACGGGTCTTTGTTTATCCATCCATGCTTTAATGCAATCAGAACTATCTTCTTGAAGTTTTTGATGTACTTCAAGGTAGAATTGTTTCCAATGCCTTTGGTCACTTTTAAATAGTGCTCTAGCTCCACTACAAACTCATAATCCAGTTCATGGATACCAAAGCTGTCTCTGTTGTATTTATGCTCGACAAAGCTTTTGATATGCTTTAAGGTAACCCTGTATCTTTCCAGAGTGCCATAGGCAAAATCAATATCCAACTTTTCTTCCACCTGTTGGTTGTGCTTCTCAAATAGTTCGATTATACACTTAGTACCTTCTGTATGCACATTGCAGTACTCCTGTTTTATAATGTCGGCACTAATTGGTTTGTTGAGGCTAAAAAGAGTGGTGTGAATCTCGAACAAACGTTGCCGGAAGCCTTGTAGAAACATATTAAGATCTTCAGCTTCTTCACTGTCACCTTTCATCTTTTCGGCTTTACTGTCCCATACGTGTGGACTTACATATCTTTTGGTTGAAATCTCAGTTCTACTATTGTTTACAGAGATTCTAGCGTAAATAATGTGCTTGTTTAGTTTCTTGGAAGTAGCTTTTCTACTTACAAAACTGATGGCAAAAGAGGGTAGTTTCTTATTCATAAGTAAAAGGTTGATTAGATTAATTATTAGTATTGGAAGGGGATGCAAGAGATCTGGTGAGCTACTTTCTGGATATAAAAGTAACTCACCGATTAGCTCACGGAATGGATGTGAAATGAAGCTTTTGTGATGATTGAAGTCGGAGGTTAACTTCTTCTGAAGTCCTTATCTAGTAAAGGCAGTAAACTAAAAAAGCTACCCTTGTTAGGATAGCTTTATAGATTTCTGCGGAGAGGGCGGGATTCGAACCCGCGATACCCTTTAGGAGTATACACGCTTTCCAGGCGTGCTCCTTAAACCACTCGGACACCTCTCCTTTTGTTGGAAAAACCCTTGGGTTGAATCAAGGGGGCACGAAAATACAAAAAAAATATTGGATACAGCAAGAAGCCTATTTCCCTTGCGGACTCGCCATAAAGGCTTTTGCCGCTGCGTTCTCAGGATCCAGCTCCAGGGCCTTTGTATAAATGCTTTTTGCTGAAGCATAATCTTTAGTCGCTGCAAAATAATATCCCATATAAGAATAAGCTTCAATCAAATCCTTTTTGTTTTTAGCCATATCGCCTTGTGCTCTCTCAATATAGGCTTCATAATAAGGTTTGGCAGCAAAGGTTTTTGTTTCAGGATCCAACTTTGAATTAGATCGTGCTCTCCAGAAATAACCTACGGGCAATTCGGGTTTTCCTTCTATCAACTTTGCAAAAACAGAATCGGATTTATGGTATTCCTTATTGTAGTAATACGCGCGACCCAAAGCATTGAAATCATTGGCCGATCCGCCATTTCGCAAGAAAATTCGTTTTTCAAAAGCAGCAATCGCCTGCGGATATTTTTTTAATTTATAGTTAAGAGTTCCTATTTCATTGTACAAATCAATTTGAGTAGAATCCAGTTCAATCGCCTTAGTCAAGGTGAGAATAGCCAAAGAATCTTGTCCGGTTTTCGATAATAATTTTCCCTGATACTGGTAATCGGAAGGAAGAACTTTCACCTTGCTTTTTTCCACTCTGTCGAAGAACTTATTGATGTTCACTAATCCGTTCACATAATCACCTGTTTCAAAATAAGAATAAGCGAGTAAGCGATACAGCACCACTTTGGAGCTATCGTGTTTTTGAATTTCCTGCATTTCAGCAATGGCATTCGCATATTGTTTATTCAAAAACAAAAAGGAAGCATAGCGGATACGGGCACTTAAGTTCTTATTGAGTTGTAAATATTTTTTGTACTGAGCAATGGCTTTCTCCACTTGCTGAGCATTGTAATAAAACTCTGCTTTTTCGCGGTAAGCCGGAGCGAAAGAAGAATCAATGGCATTTGCTTTTTGATAATATTCGAACGACAAGGGGAAGTTTCTCGCTCTTCCGTAAAGCTGTCCTGTTCTTAATAAAGCCTTAGTGGAATTGGGATCCAAAGCACTTGCTTTTTCATAATACACAATGGCTTGTGAACCATTGGCCTGTGCTAAAAAAGCATCTCCCATCAAAATATAAACTTCAGGGTTTTTAGGTTCTTTTTTAGCAGCTGTATTGAGCAAAATAAAAGCTTCGGAAATATTTTTTGTATCGGATTTGATATATACTTCTGCGATTTTTAAAAGTACGGTAGCATTTTTAGATTTAGAAAGCTCGAGCGCTTTAGAAAAAAACTTTTTGGCGGCGGTATCGTTTTTATACCACAACAGCGCACCCAATCCAACATAATTGAGTGGGTTTTCAGGCGCAATCTCAACCCCTTTTTGAAAGATGATTTTTGCAGAATCGGCATTTTCCAATCCTATAAAATTTTCTCCTGCATAAAAATAATTATCGCCGTTGATCGGTTCCGACTTCATCAGTTTGTCGAAGGCCGATGCAGCACTTTCGTATTGTTCATTGTCACTTAATTTTATAGCCTCTTTTAAAGTTTGAGCAGATAGTGAGACAGCGGAAAAAGAAAGAAGAAGAATGATTTGAAATGAAATTTTAAAAATATGCTTCATAGTGCTTTATTTAATATTTATTATTCTGATCGGAGCGGTTGCAGGAACCAAACCCGACTTCAAAATGATGCGTTGTCCTTTATCACCGGCAACAAAAGCGGCAAAGCCTGTGCCAAGTCCTGCCCGCGCCTCTCTGCTCACAATGTACACGTTTCGGCACAAAGGATAAGTACCCTGCTGAATGTAGGCCTGGTAAGGCTGGTAGTAGTCGTAAGGCACTTCTGCGGCATCGGAAGAAGCCAGTGCAACTACTTTAATTTTTTTCAAAAAACCGAGCATTAAAGTATCGTCTTTATCGCTGATCCAATTGACACCGATAACACCAATGGCGTCTTTATTTTCGGCCACATAATCCACCACTTCTTTATTTGATTTTGCGGCAAAACAATTTTTCGGGAAGGCATTTTTTTGTAAAAACTGCTCTTGAATAAAACGGGCATTGCCCGAACTTTTATGATCAAAAACAATGGAGATTTTACCGAGCGAAGATTTACTGTTTACTTGTTTCCAAGTGCTGTCGCTTCCTGAAATAATTGCTTTCAATTTATTCATGGTGAGCATAGTGTCTTTATTATTGGGATGAACGATAATAGCCACCGCATCATAAGCGATTTTTAAAGTGCTGGGATGCAGATTAATTTTTTCGAAAACTCTTTTTTCATTGTCGGTTAATTCTCTGCTCATCACTACCAAACGGGCAGAATCATTGAGTAAATCTTTTACGGCTTCACCTTCAGGTTTGTACTTCGCGTGAATTTTTGCGTATTTGTAAAAGGAGTGAAAAGCGTACAGTTCCGCTTCCATGATGGGCGTGTAGGAATCATCAATGCTCACTGATATTTCACCTTGTGTAGGAGAATCTAAAGTTTTGGATGTGCCCTGATCACAGGCAAAAAATGCCGACAAGAGAAAAGCGAATACTATGATTTTACTTGTCTTCATCGAGAGCCTTCGAGCGTTTATTTGCAAATATTCGGTAGGTTTTAAAAGCTGCGTACAACAAAATAATTATTGCCAATATTGTTCTGTTGGGTTGTTTCAATGAAGATTCATAATCCGAAAAAAACAAAATCATCGCAAGAGCCACATATACAAAGATCATTGCTATGCCAAAGTAATACAGGGAATTTTTGAGGTTATTCATGGGGAAATTATTCTTCGCCTTCAACAGGAAAAACCAATGGCAACAAACGCGCAGACGGTGATGGCCGACCGTTAATCATTGCCGGAGTCCATTTTTTCTTGTATGATTTAATATCTCTGAGCGCTTCAGCATCCAGCGTTTTATTTCCACAACTTCTGTTGATTGTAACTTCCATCAATTCACCTGTCACACTAATTTTCACATACACGTCGATACCGTTATTAATTTCACTAACGGTGAGTAAATTTTTATCGAAATTATCAATGATATAATTTGTAAAAGCATCCCATCCGCCTCCCGGTATTGCAGCCTTATCAACATTAACAGGATACGACACCACCACTTCACTTCCTATCAAATCATTGCTTTGCTCAATATCTCCCAAATCCGTAGCATCAGGATCTCCTTTGACAGTTTCTTCACCCAGTTTTTTATCGTTTGCTGCTGTTTGAGTAACAATTGGTTCCTCAACTTTTTCTTCGGTCACCTCAACAATGGTAAATTTCAATTTCTCCAAAACAGGTGGTGGGGGTGGCGGAGGTAAAGTAAGCGGCAATACTTTTTCTTTAGGCAGCAGATCCGCCATATTGGAAACCACTTCTTTGTATTCTTCTTTAGGCTTCTCTTCTTCTGTATTCCACAAAGTATTGATCAGCGGAATGGCAACAGCCAAAGTGAGAATGAAAGCCGAAACTAAAATACCGATGAGTAAAGAAGAATTGTATTTTTTACGAATAACATAAGCGCCATACTCCTTGTTTTTGTCTTCAAAAACAAGTTCATTTCTTCCGTCAGAGACTACGTTGTCCCAAGAGGAAACAAAGGGCTGGCTTCTTTCCATGACTTAGTTATTAATCTTTTTAATGGCCAGCTTTTCAGCGGTGGCCATATCCATTATCACTTTCTTATCCACTTCACAAATATTCAATTCATCTAAAACATCAACTACACTTTTGTATTTCGTTTTGTCGTTGGTTTTAACAATGACATAAAGCGCTTCTTTAGCCGATTGTACCTTCATCACTTCTGATTTATAAGTAGAATCCGAAATTGTTTTTTGCGTCTTTTTTTCTTTCAGTTGATTCACCTGAGCAACCACATCTTTGTTTTTATCGAGAAGGATTTTTCTTAATCCCGACGGAGCATAATTGGTGGAATCCAGTTTGGTATCTTTTTTAAGCACTCCGAAATAATAATAAATCACGTCCTTTTTTTCTGTGAGCAAAACCGTCATTGCAGTTTGGTCTTCTACTTTGGTGATTTTCTTTTTGTCTTTAGGCTCCAATGGCATGTTGATGTCCATGGTCTTCGGTTTACCAAAAGTAGCTGTGAGCACGAAGAAGGTAAGCAAGAGAAAAGCCAAGTCGACCATAGGTGTCATATCCACCTTGGTAGAGCTTTTTTTCGCTCTCTTCTTCTGGTGTTTTCCACCACCTCCGCCACTATCGGTGCTTAATTCTGCCATTGCTTTTTATTTGCCTTCAAGATTAGTTACCAAACTAAAACTGTTCACTTTTCTATCCTGAAACACTTTCATTATTTTTCTTACTGTAGCGTAATTCGCTTCGGAATCTCCTTTGATAGCGATTTTCAAGCGGTCGGCCTCATCCCCGTTTTCTACAGCGATACTTGCATCTATTACACGTCCGTAAAGAATCCAATCCGACAATTCATTTTTTAAAGAATCATAAGGAATTCCTTTTGTGGCTTTATCCATTTGCGCTCTTTCCGCTTTGCTTGCCGCCAGATATTGTTTAAGATTGGCCATTGGCATACCAAAGTCTTTCATTAGCTCAAACTCCTTAATTTCTTCTGCGCTGAGTTTCACTCCGTATTTGGAAGTCATGTTTTCCAAAACTTTCACGCGTACTTTCTGATCATCAATGTTGTAAAAAACCCTACCGGCTGTATCGATGGTAACCATCATGGTATTATCGGGAAGCAATTTTTCAGAAATAGAAGAAGGAGTATCTACTACCACCGCTTCTTCGGTACGAAAGGTAGCAGTCAACATAAAAAAAGTAACCAGCAAAAAAGCAAGATCCACCATTGGCGTCATGTCCAAGGTAGGGTTGCTTCTGGGTACTTTAATTTTAGGCATATGCTAAAGATTGACGTTTTTTAAAAATTAATTTTTTGCAGCAATGGTTTTGGAGATGCTGAATCCAGCTTCGTCCATTCCGTAAGTGATTGCATCAATCTTAGTAGTAAAGAAATTGTAAGCGATGATAGCAATCGCAGAAGCGATGATACCTAAGGCAGTATTGATCAAAGCCTCAGAGATCCCTGTTGCCAAAGCAACAGTATCAGGAGAACCTGCATTTGCCAAAGCCGAGAAGGATTTAATCATCCCCAATACCGTACCGATCAAACCGATCAAAGTAGCGATAGAAGCACAAGTAGACAAGATCACTAAGTTTTTAGAAAGCATTGGCAATTCAAGGGAAGTAGCTTCTTCCACTTCTTTTTGAACAGCGGCAATTTTTGCTTCTTTATCCAAAGAACTGTCTTTATCCACTGATTTATATTTTTCCAATCCTGATTTTACAACGTTTGCCAAAGAACCTCTTTGTCTGTCGCACTCTGCAATGGCCATATCCACATTTCCTGCGCTGATCATGTTTCTGATGCTGCGAACGAAAGCCTCTATTCTTCCTCTGCCTTTAGCGCGGGAAACCGTGATGAATCTTTCGATAGAGAAAGTAATTACGAGTAAGTTGATCGTGATAAGGATAGGCACGATTTGCCCGCCTTTATGCACTATACCAAGGAAATTCCCCGGTAGCGGATTGTTTTCAATATTACCGCCTTCAAAGTTGGCAGGATTTCCCAGCACGAAATGGTAAACCAAATACGATACTACCAGCGCAAGTATAATAACTATAGTTGCGAATCCTGATTTAAGTGCTCCTACTAATGAGTTTTCGTTGTTCATAATGTTGATTTTATTGTTTTTGAAAATCTTTATTTATCTGTATTTCCATCAATTTTTATACTATCTGATTCAAGACGGTAAAAGTCGATTTCTTGTGTTTATTTAATGTTAACCCGGTGTTATGTAATTTAAAACTTTGCGCCCCGAAAATAGTAAATCTCTTTTGAATTTCACCAATGAAATTCGGTTAAGAGACGCAAAACGGGGGTGAATATTTTATGGAAGGGAAAATTATTGTTTTACCGACTCAGGCTGTTATTTCACCACGCATTGATTTTTGGAGAAGTGTTTTAATCTCTTCCGGCGAATCATAATTGGCCAGTACATGCATCATTTTCGTAACAGCAGCTTCGGAAGTGATGTCGTGACCGGAGCAAACATCTAACGCTTTGAGATCTTCACTGGTGGCATAACGCCCGAGTTCCACGCTGCCCATAATGCATTGCGTTACCACCAACACGTGCACACCGCGCTCGGAAAGACGCTTCAAACCTGCAATAAGATGTTTGTCCTGAGGGATATTTCCTGTACCGTAAGTTTCCAGCACCAATCCTTTTAAATAGTGATTATCAAAAACGCTTTGAAAAACTTTGGCCGAAAAACCGGGAAAAACTTTTAGCAGAGCGACATCGGCACTCAATTTGGGTTTAAAAGAAAAGGACGTGCTGGGTTTTCTCAACACCGCATCATTGAGTTTAAAATGAACGCCCACCTCGGCTAAAGCAGTAAAATTGGGAGAAAGAAAGGCATCAAAATTTTCGGAATTGGCTTTAATGGTTCTGTTGCCTCTAAACAAATGGTTTTCAAAATAAATACCCACTTCTGAAATTAAGGACTTGCCTTGATTATCGGTCATGACCGCTAATTCAATAGCAGTTAAAATATTTTCTTTGGCATCGGTTCTTAAACCTCCTACAGGCAATTGAGAGCCGGTAAAAATTACCGCTTTCGACAATTCATCAAACATAAAACTCAATGCTGATGCGGTATAGGTCATGGTGTCGGTGCCATGTAACACTACAAATCCGGTATATTTTTCATAATTATCAGCAATGATTTGTCCGAGTTTTTGCCATTCGTGCGGACCAACATTAGAAGAGTCCAACGGTTTTTCAAAAGCAAGGGAATCTATTTTGAAATCAAAACGACTCAATTCCGGAATCGATTTCAATAAATTCTCCATGTCGAAAGGCAACAGCGCTCCCTTGTCCGAAGCTATCATTCCTACTGTTCCTCCGGTGTATATGATTAAAACTGCTTTGCTCATAATTAAAATTTAAATACTTCAGCGGCAGCGGCTGTTGTTATATTGGCTACTTCATCCACAGAGATGCCGTAAATCTCCGCTAATTTTTCCGCTACTAATTTAACGTAAGAAGATTCATTTCGTTTTCCGCGATGCGGAACCGGCGTTAAATAAGGCGCATCGGTTTCTATTACTAAATGTTTGATGTCGATTTCCTTGAGTACTTTATCCAGTCCGCCATTTTTAAAAGTGACCACTCCGCCAATGCCTATTTTAAATCCGTAGCCCAACACTTTCCTTGCGTCATCAGCATTTCCGGAGAAGCAATGAAAAATTCCTTTTAATTGCGGACGGGCTTCTTCGTCCATAATTTCAAAAATCTCTTTCAACGAATCGCGGGCATGAATAACAATTGGAAGATCCAGTTCCAGTGCCCATTTGATTTGACGGCGAAAGGCTTCTTGCTGCTGCGAGAAAAAAGTTTTGTCCCAGTACAAATCAATCCCGATTTCACCCACAGCCACATACGTTCCGCTGCGCAATTCCTTTTCAATAATATTTAATTGCTCTTCAAAATCTTCTTTCACATAGCAGGGATGCAGGCCCATCATAGGAATAAAGAGCTGCGGATCTAATTGCACCAATGCTTTCAAGTCGGCAATGGACGGCACATCCACATTGGGCAAATAAATTTTAGATACCCCATTTTCCTTTGCACGGGCAATGACTCCATCCATATCTGCTTTAAAATCTTCCTGATAAATATGTGCGTGAGTGTCGATCAAGTTCATAAATCAAATTTAGGTTTTATCTTTAAGTCGTGAAGAAATTCCTCATTATAAGATTCAGTTCCATTGGAGATATTGTTTTAACCTCGCCTATAGTGCGTTGTTTAAAGAAAAAATATCCCGGTTGTGCAATCCACTACCTCACTAAATCTGCATTTTCTTCGATAGTAAAAGTAAATCCTTACATCTCTAAGGTATACAGTATTGAGCGTTCCACTAAGGAAATAATGGAGGAACTTAAAAAAGAAAATTATACGCACATCATTGATTTACACAAAAACCTACGCTCCAAAAAAGTGATTTTCGGCTTGGGCATTAAATCATCCTCTTTCCCGAAACTCAACGCCGAAAAGTTTTTGATGGTGAAATTCAAAATGGATGTGTTGCCTAAAATTCATATTGTCGACCGTTATTTCAAAGCCGTTGAAGAGCTCGGTGTTAAAAACGACAAAGAAGGATTGGATTATTTCATTCCTGCAACAGAAATTTTACCGGGGAATTTACCTTCGGCTTACAATGTCCTTGTAGTAGGTGCTGCGCATGCTACCAAAACATTAACAGAAAATCAACTGATTAAAATTGCTAAAGAAAGCAAACTTCCCGTCATCTTACTGGGTGGGAAAAAAGAAGCTCAGATTGGGGCAAAAATTGCCGAAGCACTAGGAGCAAATGTTTTTAATCATTGCGACAAGGGAAGTGTTCATCAATCGGCTTTGATCATTAAAAATGCAAATGCAGTTATCACTCCCGACACAGGAATGATGCATATTGCAGCCGCTTTCAAAAAGAAAATCATCAGCATTTGGGGAAATACCATTCCCGAATTCGGGATGTATCCTTACCTGCCACAAAATCCTGAGTTGTACAAAATATTTGAAGTAAAGAATTTGAACTGTCGCCCCTGCTCAAAAATCGGTTACAGAGAATGCCCGAAAGGACATTTTAAATGTATTGAGGAAATTGATTTGGATGGGGTGATAAAGGAGATGAATGCTTAAGTTTCTTATAGATTTCGTCATTGCGAGGAACGAAGCAATCTCATCAACCATAATGAGATTGCTTCGTTCCTCGCAATGAACTGTGTTAATTTGCAAATATTGGTTGATAATTTTTTTGATATTCTCTTTCATATTTCCCCATAGCAAAAGCTTGTCTAAGTAATTTATTGGCAATGGCCACATTAAT
>JAHEZL010000009.1 GCA_023251095.1 Flavobacteriales bacterium | reverse complement strand
AATAAATTTTAAACACCCTCTTTTTTTACAAGAACAATAGTTATTTTAGCCCTTTCTAGAAAATTATGCAAACAAAAATAGCTCAACCTGCGGTTACTTTGGAAGTAGCCAAATCTGTCGGACTTCTTGAAAGTGAATTCGAAAAAATTAAATCTATTCTGGGACGTGATCCCAACTTTACCGAGCTGAGTATTTTCTCGGTAATGTGGTCGGAACACTGCTCATATAAAAACTCTATCAAGTGGCTGAAAACCTTGCCTAAAAAGGGAAGCAGAATGTTGGTGGAAGCCGGAGAAGAGAATGCTGGTTTAGTGGACATCGGTCACGGATTGGCTTGCTGCTTTAAAATTGAATCACACAATCATCCTTCTGCTTTGGAGCCTTATCAAGGTGCTGCAACAGGAGTGGGTGGTATCAACAGAGATATTTTTACAATGGGCGCGCGTCCCGTTGCTCAATTGAATTCCCTCAGATTTGGAAATATAGATTTGCCAAGAACAAAATGGCTGG
Source organism: Flavobacteriales bacterium (assembly GCA_023251095.1). Classification (GTDB taxonomy): domain Bacteria; phylum Bacteroidota; class Bacteroidia; order Flavobacteriales_C; genus JAHEZL01. Next base: position 141,517 of record JAHEZL010000009.1, on the reverse strand, counting down.
TGAAAGGCGTGGTATCGGGTATCGGGCATTATGGTAATGCTTTCGGAATTCCGGTAGTTGGAGGAGAAGTTTTCTTTGATGATTGTTACAACCAAAATCCTTTGGTGAATGCGATGTCGGCAGGAATTGTAAAAGTGGGAGAAACCATTTCTGCAATTTCAGAAGGTGTTGGAAACCCTGTATTCATTGTAGGTTCATCAACAGGGAAAGATGGAATCCACGGAGCGACTTTCGCATCCGAAGACATTACAGAAGATTCAGAAGATAAAATTCCGGCAGTACAGGTTGGAGATCCTTTTCAGGAAAAATTATTATTGGAAGCTTCTCTGGAACTGATTACAACTGGTGCCGTTGTTGGTATGCAGGATATGGGAGCAGCGGGAATCACCTGCTCTACTTCAGAGATGAGTGCCAAAGGAAAACACGGAATGGAAATCCATTTGGATAAAGTTCCGATGCGTCAGGCGAACATGGAGCCTTTTGAAATTTTGCTTTCCGAATCACAAGAGCGTATGCTAGTGGTGGTGCACAAAGGAAGAGAAAAAGAAGTATTGGATATTTTCGATAAATGGGATTTGAATTGTGTTGAAATAGGTAAAGTAACCGCAGGAGAGAGATTGAAATATTATTTCCATGGAGAGCTGGTAGCCGATGTTCCGGCTGATGATTTAGTGTTGGGCGGCGGGGCTCCGGTGTATGACAGAGAATACAAAGAACCAGCATATTTCGCTGAAGCGAAAAAATTCAATATCGATCAGGTAAAAGAACCATTGAACATTCAGGAAGTTGCTGAAAAGCTGATTAACCTGCCTAACATCGCTTCTAAAAGATGGGTGATAGAGCAATATGATTCAATGGTGGGAACAGGTAACATGAGCACTAACATGCCTACCGATGCAGGGATTTACAATATCAAAGGAACCGATAAGGCCTTGGCTTTAACAGTAGATTGTAATTCACGTTACGTGAATGCCGATCCTGAAGTGGGCACTGCCATTGCAGTGGCTGAAGCTGCCAGAAACATTGTAGTTTCAGGTGGAGAACCAACAGCGATTACCAACTGTTTGAATTTCGGAAATCCTTACATACCTGAAGTATACTGGCAGTTTGTAGGCGCCATTAAAGGAATGGGCACTGCATGTACTAAGTTCGGCACGCCGGTAACAGGAGGTAACGTATCTTTTTACAATCAATCGAATATCGACGGAAAAGTAATTCCGGTTTTCCCAACGCCAACCATTGGTATGTTGGGGATCATAGATGATAAAAGCACCATTACTACTTTGTCTTTCCAGAAAAAAGGCGACTTGATTTTCTTGTTGGGTAAATCGGTAGATGATATCAACTCATCAGAATATCTGGCGAATATACAGGGAGTGAAATTATCTCCGGCGCCGTATTTCAATATTGATGAAGAATATGAATTGCAACAAACCGTTAAGAAATTAATTAAAGCGGGAGTGCTGGAATCAGCGCACGACGTGGCCGATGGAGGTTTGTATATTGCTTTATTTGAATCTTGCTTGCAAAAAGAATTCGGTTTCGATATCACCTTGCCTATTGAATTCCGTCGCGATGCTTATTTGTTTGGCGAAGCACAATCAAGAGTAGTAGTTTCTATTAAAGAAGAAAACCACGATGCGTTCTTAAAAGTATTGGATGATTCATCTGTACCGCATACTTTGCTCGGACATGTTACCAAAGGAGAATTGAGAATTGATGACGAAAGCTATGGTTTCATTGATGAGTTGAAAACTCAATGGAGCAATGCTTTGGGAGATAAACTGAATAAATAAATTCTTCCCGGAATGAGAATTCTAAGTGTTTTAAGTGCACTTATTTTATTGTTTTTTGCCTGCAACGAAGCAGCAGAAAACAACTCTCTTTCTACTTCACAATCCTATGTGGATTCTTTAAACAATTCGAAACATCAAACTCCTGAGTTTCGGGAATCCGGTGATACAGCCTTTGTAAGCGGAAGAATAGCTTTATTCTTTGGGCCCGATAGCATTCAAATAGAAAAATTAAAAGCAGGCAATGAAGAAGAGTTTTACACTGCTGCCGATGACTACCTGTTTTACATTGCGCAAACAAGGGAATACATTGACAGTACTGATTTAGTCAATAAAACCACCGACAAAAATATTTTCATTTTCATTAAAAACAACGGCGATAGAAAAATTTTAAAAAGTAATTCAACTGATAATATTTGGGGCTTGTATTTTTTTGATGGAGTGAAAGATCCAATGCCGGTTGATGTAGTTGATGCACACGAAGATTACAAAAACTATTTTATTAAGTTCTAGAAATTAAAAATTACGATATGAGTACTACCGCAGTTTCCCGTCGCATTTACAATCCCATTCAAAAAGATTACGTTACCTTTTTAAAAACTTCTGATGAAACCGATGGTGCGTGCACTTTGGTGGAGGTGGAGTTGGCTCCGAAAGGCGGAGTGGGTTTGCATTATCACAAAACTTATTCTGAAAAATTCGACTGTTTAGAAGGTGAATTGAAAGTTCAACTGAGTAAAAAAGTGCATGTATTAAATCCTTCGCAAAGCGCTATTGCAGAGCCTTATATCAACCACCGGTTTTTTAACACATCGGATAAAGTTTGCAAATTCCGTGTGGAATTGCGTCCTGCGAGTAAAGGTTTTGAATATGCTTTGCAAATCGGATACGGTTTGGCCCAAGATGGAGAATGCAAAGCCAATGGTTTTCCAAAAGATAAGCTGGCCTTGGCATGGCTCTTTGATATCAGCGAAAGTAATTTGCCCGGCTGGATGAGCATTTTTGAATTTATTTTGAGAAAGCAGGCTAAAAAAGCGGTAGAAAAAGGAGTGGATAAAAAGCTGATTGAGAAATACGTGAAGTTTTAAAACAACACTTTGCACTGTGGCATCAAAGCCCTCAAAATTTCAATTTCTTCAACAGGAATAGCATTTCCTCTTAAGTCTAAAATTTCCAGATTCTTTAATTGAGCCAATGCTTCCGGCGCCGATTTCAGCAAATTTCCTTTTAACGACAAGGATTTCAGATGATTCATTTCAAATAAAGAAGAAGGTAGTGCTTCAATGGAATTCCCCTCCAATACCAGTATTTCCAGTTCCTTCAGATTGCTGACCATGGTAGATATTTTTTTTGTTTTACATGAAACCAGATATACTTCTTTTAGATGAATACAGTTCGTCACTGTTCGCGGAAAGCCCATCAGATTGGTGTTGTAGATGGTTAGTGATTTTAATTGAGGGAGCTGAGTCAATGCTGCGCTTACCCGAAAAGTATCGGCAGTATTGCTTTGAATTTCCAAAGTATGTAAGCTTTGCAAGGCTGCAACTTCTTTTGGCAAACTATCTAAAGCCGTTTGAAAAAGCTTTAAAACTAAAAGATTTCGCCATTGAGTGATTTCTGAAGGAAGCTGACGAATAGGATTTTGTGCGATTTGAAAATAAAGCAAACTGTTTAAAGCGCCGATTTCTTTTGGTAATGAGGTAAGATTGTTGTTTTGTAAAATTAAAACCTGCAGATGATGGAGTCGGTTTATTTTTTGAATGTCCTTGCTTAAATCTTCATTTTCACTTTTTAATTTATAAACTTCTTCTGCCGATTTTGCGCCTTCAGCAAAGGATTCAAAGGTTTTTGTTTGAAAGGGGCCGTATTTTTCAAAAGGGTTTTCGGGCACTTGCGCGCAAACGCAAAGCGTTGAAATAAGGAATAATAGGATGACCGGTTTCTTCATATCGTCCCTTAATTTAATAAGTTCTTAACAAATTCTGTTTAAATAATTTTTGAAAGCTATATAAAGAAAAATAATTTGCATCCCTATTTTTGATTTACGTAAATTGCCACAAATTCATTGAGTACCTATGAGACAGCTGAAAATTACCAAGTCCATCACCAACAGGGATAGCATTACTTTAGATAAGTATTTGCAGGAAATTGGTAAAGTAACATTAATTACTTCCGAGGAGGAAGTGGAGTTGGCTGTTAAAATCAGAGCCGGCGATGCACAGGCACTAGAGCGCTTAACCACTGCGAATCTTCGTTTCGTGGTTTCTGTTGCTAAACAATATCAAAATCAGGGCTTGTCCCTGCCCGATTTAATCAACGAAGGAAATTTGGGTTTGATCAAAGCCGCACAAAGATTCGACGAGACAAGAGGTTTTAAATTTATCTCTTATGCCGTTTGGTGGATCCGTCAATCCATTATCGCTGCCATTGCCGATCAAAGCAGAATGGTGCGTTTGCCATTGAATAAAGTAGGGAATCTGACTAAAATCAAAAAAGGAATTTCTGATCTGGAACAAAGATTAGAAAGAGAGCCAACAGTGGAAGAAATTGCTGAAGCGGTTGAAATGGAAATTGATGAGGTGGTGGGAGCGATCAGTATTTCTGGCCGACATACTTCTTTGGATGCTCCGTTTCAGGAGGGGGAAGATCATGGTTTGATTGATATCATTCAAAATGATGATTCACCAACTGCTGATAGAAAACTAATCTCCGAATCTTTACATGCCGAAATACAAAGATCACTTTCTACTTTAACGGAACGTGAAGCCGATGTATTGAGAATGTTCTTCGGAATAGGATTGCCTCATGCATATACTTTGGAGGAAATTGGAAATAAACACGGATTAACCCGTGAGCGTGTTCGTCAGATCAAAGAAAAAGCCATCAGAAGACTGAAACACCATACTAAAAGCAAATTACTGAGATCTTATTTGGGATAAGCGCTCTACTTTTCTTGAAGCCGATTGTCACTTTGATGATCGGCTTTTTTGTTTTAGCTACGGTAAAATACTTAATCATGTCCCTGAATATCAGATTATTGTAATAAGTACACCATGGAAACGAATTAATTAAAGAAACGAATGAAACATGAAAACGTAATGCATTTAAAATCGTTTCTACCCTTATTAATTAAGGAAATAATAAAAATATTCTGTGAAAAACTTGCTTTATTAAGGAAACGTGACTTACATTTGCACCACTAGGTTAAAGTTGTAAGGCACTTTTAATTTTCGGTTCAAATACGTTCTTTCTATTACTCAAGTTGTAAGCTAAATAATAGGCTGAAGAAAGAAAATGTCCTTATAAGTTGTTTATTGTTTTTATCCCTCTAAAAAGCCACCTGCCCCACAGGTGGCTTTTTTTTTAAACTATTTTTTGAATCGGTAGTCTTACCTTTGACTCCATGAAAAAAAACCTAGTCATATTTTTTCTCTTTTTATCATTTTATGCCGGCGCTCAGGAAAATAGCGTGAAAGGTATAGTGACCGATAGCCTCAATCATATTGTTCCGGGTTTTTCTTCTGTTACTTTAGTCAATACTGCCGATTCGCTGGAGAAGCATTCTACCGCTACTCAATCCAACGGAGCATTTGAAATAAAAGGATTGAAAGCGGGAAATTATTTGTTGACTATTCAAACTCCGGGCTACCGGATCTACACGCAGGAAACACAAATTACAGGTAATCTCGATTTGCAAAAAATATATCTTTCCATGGAGGTTGTTGCTACCGAAAAAATTAAAATCGTAAGGAGCGTTGGCGTAACTATTAAAGCAGATACTATTCAATACAATGCTTCTTCATATAAAACCAATGTTGATGCTACCGTTGAAGAACTGGCCAAAAAAATGCCGGGTATCTCTATGGAAAACGGAACGCTGAAAGCTCAGGGCGAAGATGTGAAGAAAGTGCTGGTAGACGGCAAACCCTTTTTTGGGGATGATGCCGCTCTCGCTTTAAAAAATATTTCTGCCGATATGGTAGCGCGAATAGAGGTTTTTGATCAGTGGAGCGATCAGGCGATGTTTACAGGATTTGATGACGGACAGGCTTCCAAAACAATCAATATAGTGACCAAAAAAAATGTGAAGGACGGCATTTTTTCTAAGCTATATGGAGGTTATGGTGATGCCGGAAAATATCAGGCAGGAGGAAATTTCAATTACTTTAATAAATCCAGACGATTCACAGTGTTGGGTTTATCCAACAATATCAATCAAACTAATTTTTCCATGCAGGACATTAGTGCCGCTACCGGTTCCTCTGCGCCACCTATGATTTTAGGAAGACCCGGCGGACCTAATAACGCAAGCAATCCGGTGAATAATTTTTTGGTGGGCGGACAAGCGGGGATCAGTGCTACCAATTCCATCGGACTCAATTTTTCGGATGTATGGGGACCTAAAATGAAATTCACGGGCAGTTATTTTTTCAATCAGATCAACAACCACAACAATCAAACTTTGTCGCGTCAGTATTACTCGGTGAGTGATACTTCACAATGGTACAATGAAACCAGTGTCAACACCAATTCAAACTTCAATCATCGCGGAAATATCCGCTTTGAATATTATATCGATTCCCTGAATTCATTGATTGCCACTCCGTCTTTTTCTATCCAGAGCGCAAATTCTTTATTGAATATAAAAGGTCTGAATTCATTATCAACAGGCGATTCTCTCAATCAATCCCTGAATGATTATGCCTCAAAAAATGCTACTTATAAAATCGTCAATGATTTGTTGTTCCGTCATCGCTTTTTGAAAAAAGGCAGAACAATTTCTTTCAATATTCATGAAGAGTGGATGAATAAAACGGCCAATAATATTTTGCAGGCCGACAATTATTATTTTCAAACGACGCTGGCTACTTCGCTGGATCAGAATACACAACAATATACGCCCAGTCAGAGTCATGCCTTTGCTGTAAATTATACCGAACCCCTCGGGAAGTACAGTCAGTTGCAGCTAAGCTATAAAGCTACTTATATCAGCAGTTATCTTTCTCAGGAAACTTTCAGTAACAATGCCGCCACTGTCGACAGTTCACTAAGCAACAAATTGCAAAACAATTTTTTTACGCATTTGCCCGGAATGTCCTACCGAATCAATAAAGGCAAGGCGATGTTTTCGGTGGGAGCCGATTTTCAATATACTTTAATGGACAACCATCAAACGTTGCCTGCAGCGTCGGTGCTGAATAAAACCTATCAGAATATTTTACCCAATGCTATGTTTCGCTATAAGATTTCGAAGAATGCCGATTGGCGTGTGAATCTTCGTGATCGCATTGATTTGCCTTCTGCTACACAATTGCAGGAAGTATGGAACAACAGCAATCCTTTATTATTGTCGTTAGGAAATGCTTCATTGAAACCGCAAAATACTTGGGTGTTGTACAATAGGTTTTCCTACACTAACCCTGTAAATTCAAGCAACTGGATGGTTTTTGTGATGTTCAGAAAAATAGAGGATTACATTTCCAATTCTACTACTTTACTAAAAACCGACAGTCTGATCAACGGCCGAAATTTATTGGCCGGTACGCGTTACACACAACCCATTAACGTTGACGGATACTGGAACTCCCGCATTTATGTGGTGTATGGAACGCCTATTAAAAAATTAAAATTAAATCTGAATTTAACTACAGGATTTTTCTCGTTTACCACGCCAACATTGATGAATAATGTCAGAGGGATTTCCAATTCCTATTCATATTATGAAGCAATTACTTTGTCGAGCAACATCAGTGAAAACCTTGATTTTTCTATCACTTCCACCGCCAACTACAATGTGGCGAACAATTCTTTGCAAGCTACCACCTACAATTATTTCAATCTTCAAACCAATGCAAAACTCACGTATCGTTTTTGGAAAGGCATTGTTTTGCAGAGCGAGTTAAACCATACCTGGTACACCGGTTTGAACCAGAATTTCAATATTTCTTATGCTTTATGGAACTCCTCCATCGCCAAAAAAATGTTTAAGGAAGACGCCGGAGAGCTCAAGATTTCTGTGTTTGACGCTTTGCAGCAAAACAACAGCGTTTCCCGAAATGTGACGGACACCTACGTGGACGACCTGAAAAGTCTGGTACTTCAAAGGTATTTCATGCTCACCTTCACCTACAAAATCAAAAAAATCAAGTCGCAACCCGAAGATATTGAGAAGCAATAGAAACCTTATCGGCGTTTTTGTGTTTAAATTAACTCAACATTTTACGCCCATCCGCTTTGTTGTATCCTAAAATTGTTATTTTTGGTTACTTCTCACGGAGAGGCATTAAAAACAAAAAAACTTAACGACATGGCATTTGATATTGAAATGATTAAAGCGGTTTACGCTAAATTTCCATCCAGAGTAAGCGCAGCAAGAAAGGTAGCAGGAAAACCTTTAACCTTAACCGAAAAAATTCTTTACACACATTTGTGGCAAGGGGACGCTACTGAAACTTACAAGCGTGGCGGATCTTACGTAGATTTCGCACCGGACAGAATTGCTTGTCAGGATGCAACTGCGCAAATGGCCTTATTGCAATTCATGCAAGCAGGAAAAAGCAGAGCAGCTGTTCCAACTACAGTTCACGCCGATCACTTGATCCAGGCGAAGTTGGGAGCAAAACAAGATTTGAATTCATCTAACATTACCAATAAAGAAGTATTTGATTTCCTTTCTACTGTTACCAATAAATACGGTATCGGTTTCTGGAAACCGGGTGCAGGTATCATTCACCAGGTGGTTTTAGAAAATTATGCTTTCCCCGGTGGAATGATGATTGGAACCGACTCTCACACAGTAAATGCCGGTGGATTAGGAATGGTGGCGATTGGTGTAGGTGGTGCTGACGCGGTAGATGTGATGTCGGGAATGGCCTGGGAATTAAAGTTTCCAAAATTAATCGGGGTTAAATTAACCGGTAAATTAAATGGCTGGACGGCTTCAAAAGACGTTATTTTAAAAGTGGCCGGTATCCTTACCGTTAAAGGTGGAACCGGTTGCATCGTTGAATATTTTGGCGAAGGAGCTCAATCTTTAAGCTGTACAGGAAAAGGAACTATTTGTAACATGGGTGCTGAAATTGGAGCTACCACTTCAACTTTCGGTTACGATGAATCAATGGAACGTTACCTTCGTTCTACCAGCAGAAATGATGTTGCTGATGCGGCTAACGCGATCAAAGAACATTTAACTGCCGATCCTGAAGTATATGCAAATCCTGAAAAATATTTCGATCAGGTAATTGAAATCAACTTAAGTGAATTAGAACCGCATGTTAACGGTCCATTTACTCCGGATAGAGCTACACCAATTTCTCAATTGAAAGCGGAAGCAGTTGCTAACGGCTGGCCTTTGAAAATTGAATGGGGATTGATTGGTTCTTGTACCAACTCTTCTTACGAAGACTTAGCGAGAGCGGCGTCCATCGCAACTCAAGCAGTTAACAAAGGTTTAGTTACTAAAGCAGAATTCGGTATCAATCCGGGATCTGAGCAAGTAAGATATACTGCAGAAAGAGACGGCTTATTAGCTCCTTTCGAAAAAGTAAATGCTACTTTGTTTACCAATGCTTGCGGACCATGTATCGGACAATGGGACAGAGCCGGTGCCGACAAAAAAGAAAAAAATACCATCATTCACTCTTTCAACAGAAACTTCGCGAAACGTGCCGATGGTAATCCAAATACTTATGCTTTCGTAGCATCTCCTGAAATAGTAGCAGCATTAGCTATCGCAGGTGATTTAGGATTCAATCCTTTGAAAGATACTTTAACCAACTCTAAAGGAGAACAAGTAAAATTGGAAGCTCCTCAAGGTGATGAATTACCTGCAAAAGGATTTGATGTAAAAGACAACGGATACCAGGCTCCTGCAGCCGATGGTTCATCTGTAGAAGTAAAAGTTTCTCCTACATCTGATCGTTTGCAATTGTTAGAACCCTTTGCTGTTTGGAACAAAAAGAACATCAAAGGCGCGAAATTGCTCATCAAAGCAAAAGGAAAATGTACTACGGATCATATCTCTATGGCCGGACCGTGGTTGAAATACCGTGGTCACTTGGACAACATTTCTAACAACTGCTTGATTGGTGCTGTCAACGCTTTCAACGATGAAACCAATAAAGTAAAAAATCAATTGACAGGAGCTTACGGCGAAGTACCTGCTGTAGCACGTGCTTACAAAGCCGCTGCTGTTCCAACAATTGTAGTAGGTGATGAAAACTACGGTGAAGGTTCTTCAAGAGAGCACGCAGCCATGGAGCCACGTCATTTAGGTGTTGTTGCGGTACTGGTGCGTTCATTCGCCCGTATCCACGAAACCAACTTGAAAAAACAAGGAATGTTAGGATTGACTTTCGCTAATCCTGCCGATTACGATAAAATACAGGAAGACGATACCATCGACTTCACAGACTTGGAACAATTCGCTCCGGGTAAACCATTGACATTGAAATTCACTCACGCCAATGGCACTGCCGACGAGATCAAATGCAACCACACTTACAACGACAGCCAGATTGGTTGGTTCGTTGCAGGTTCAGCGTTGAACTTGATCAAGCTGGAAGCAGCCAAGAATAATTAAGAATTGCTATTCTTTAAATAGAAAATCCCTCTGAGAAATCAGAGGGATTTTTGTTTGAATCTAATTCACGCTTAGTATACATAGTTCACATAGTTCGTCCTTGCGAAATTTTTGTACTCAAAAATGAAGCAATCTCATTTGTCTGAACCTTGATTCACTTGATGGAAAGGATTAAGAGATTTCTTGGAATGAGTAGATTCAATATCTTTGGAAGATATTCAAGACACTTAGCCAAAATGAAATACAGGATATTTATAATTTTAATCAGCATATTGCTTTTCGCTTGTTCGGACAATTACGATCAGAACTATGACAACTTCAGTGACTTTAATACGGCAACTCTAAGAAGTAAAACATGGTTTCCCGCGATTATCTCCAGTGATGCCTACAATATACAAAACACCAGTTCCACGAATCCAGTATGTGCATTTGGAACATTTTCGTATTTAAATTCCAATTTCTATGATTCAATATTTAGAAATCCACAGACGATGCAAATTGATTTTTTAATGTTTTCTCAAAAAATAAAACAGCATTTTGAACGTAAGCCTGATTGGTTTTTGAATGTGGATAACGTATCGAAAAACGAAATTGAAATAATTAAGGCAGAAGAGTTTTTTATAGCGAGACAGAAAAGTGAAAAAAAAGTATATTTCATTCTTTGTGATTAATTCCCCTCGTACTTTCAGATTTTCAATCTGAAACGAAAACTTAAAGCGATTTTCAATCGCAATTGAATTGGCATTGAAAATGCCTTTAAGTGGATTTCAGATTGAAAATCTGAAATTACAATTCCGGTAAAACCAATCTGACAGCCTTCGGCTTACTTTTGCAAGTAAGTATCTCTTTTTTGTTCATATTTCTTCAAAAGTCATTTCTTACATTTTAAGCTTTTTGTTTTTTATTTGCTCCAGCCAATTAAACAACAAAATTCTAAAATCATGAAAAGTACATCAACAGGGAGCATCATCCCAGAAGAAAAAATCATGGATAAAATTTATTTTATCCGCGGACAAAAAGTAATGTTGGATAAAGATTTAGCAGAGCTTTATGGAGTTGAAACAAAAAGATTAAATGAGCAGGTTAGAAGGAATATCGAGAGATTTCCTGAAGACTTTATGTTTCAATTAACAGAAGAGGAAATGCAAAACTTGATGTCGCAATTTGCGACTTCAAGTTGGGGAGGTACCAGAAAATTTCCTGTGGTTTTTACTGAATATGGAGTTTTGATGCTTTCCAGTGTTTTAAATAGTCATAGAGCAATTCAGGTTAATATTCAAATTATGCGAATTTATGCGCGACTAAGAACACTTCTCCTCACCCACAAAGATATTTTACTCAAGCTGGAACAAATGGAAAAACAGATCATAGAAAATCGGGAGGACATTTCTCATATTTTTGCAGCCCTTAAAAAGCTAGTTCAGCAGTCTAACGAGCCTAGAACGAAGATCGGATATAAATTACCTTAGTATTCAAAGCTTATTTTCATCAAGTGATGAAGCATGACCAATATTTTATAATTTCATAACCATGTTTAAGTCCCAAAAATTTAAATATCTCTTCAATCGTTATTTGTTTTTGCAAGTAGCAAGCATTTTTATTTTTGTGTTGGCTGAGTATATTGTTTTAGATTTTATAAAGCCGCATACATCACACTATTTTCTTTTTAAATTATTGATTCAGGGTCTGTGTATAATAGTTGCCAGCGTTAAATGGCTCTTGCATAAAACAATTGATTTGCATTTTAAATCGGGTTTTTTGGAGAAGTACATCAGCAAAGATGCATTGTGGCTTTTACCTTCTCTTCTTTTGTTGGCTACCGTTATTTTTTGGCAGCATAATTTACCGCGGGCACTCGGAACGCTTGAAGAATTATCACGGGTAAATGAAGTGGAAAGCAAAAAAGAAGCAAGTTTTTTTACAATTAAAAATTTTGAGGTTGATTTCGATACTATTGGCTGGTTCAGTGATGACTATGTTGTAGATGGAAGGCATAGCAGCACACGTCATCTTGAAAATTACACTGTGTTTCCCTTGCCGGAACAACAAAGTAATATTGATTTAAATAAAGTAAAAGTGTGGTACGGAAAAAAGGTGAGTACCTCTTTTAATGCAAGCAGAGATGAGGAATATGCCTATCAGCAAACTTTGAAATTAATAGATGAAAGCATTGATTCCATGTTTAATACTGTGACAATAAAGCCTACTTATTTCGAAAGAATAAGAGATATAGATGATTTAGAAGGATATCATTTAGCTGTTCAGGATGTGCTAAAAAAAGAGTGTCCTGCCGATGCTGTTATTTTGCGCGCCCGATATGAAAATTTAGAAGAAAATAGAATTTTGTGGACAACAGTATGCGTCGTTTCATTTTTCGCTTCTCTTTTTATTTACTTCCTCTTACTTAAGTTTTTAAATGTTTATGAAGCGGATCAGTATTAAATCATGGCAGTAAGAATCGACAAATACATCTGGTCCGTCCGCCTCGCTAAAACGCGTTCTCAAGCCTCTGAACTCGTTTCTAAAGGAAAAATAAGACTCAATAAAATTGCTGTAAAACCATCCAAAGAAGTTAAAGTTGGCGATATACTTTCCTACTCCAAAAACTCGGCAATTTTTCAATATAAAATTTTAGCTCTTTTGGAAAAGCGTATTGGCGCTCCATTGGTGGGGAATTATTTGAAAGACATCACTCCAGCGGAAGAAGTAGAAAAAAGTAAATTGTATCAGCAAGCGCAAGCTCAGTATAGAGATAACGGAACAGGAAAGCCTACTTCCAAAGACCGCAGAGATTTAGAATCCTTTTTTTCATGGCAGGAGGAAGATGGAGATTAACTATTTATTCTATTAAAGTCCAACACTGATTTCCTTTCCAGAATTTTATTAATCCCTGATCTTTACCAATCCATATTTTATTAATGCTGTTTCCCGTTTTAAGGCTGTCGGAAAATTCAATAATATTAGAATAGTTCAGCGTGTCTTTCATGATTGAATTTAAAGTATCTAAGATGTCAGTTTTTACCGACAAAAGATTGATCTCCATATCATTTATTTTAAATGAATACTGCGTATTTTCTGTGTTCAGGTGTGGATAAGAACTAATGTAAATTCCGTTAAAAAGGGCAAAATTAGCAGTATCGGCATAATAAAAAGTTTGAAATACTTGGTTGCATCTCGGCTCATTCATAAGAGCTCTTTTTTCTTCGTGCGGACTGAAATAGGCATCACTTTTTCTAAACATCATAGTATCACCATTGTCGGATTTGAATTTTAAAGTATCCTTATTGTTTTTTATAACTGTAAAAGAAAGGAGTGGATGATCTTTTGGAAATGCTTCACACTGATAAACGGTGGGACAGGCACAAAAGGTAATTGCGGTGAGAATACAAAGAATAATTATTTTCATGTAGGTAAGACTCCATCAGTTCTTATTTGGTTGCCTGTTAAGTAGCAACTGTTTTTTGTTTATAGGATTTTTTAAATGAAATTTGCCTTACGTATTCGCCGCTATTCATTTATTCAAAAATTCAATGAAAAAAATATTCGGAATCTCTTTAGTGTTGAGTGTTTCAGCCGCTTTGTATTTCTCTTATTCAGATAACGGCCCTGTTGTGGAAAATAAAATTGTGCAGGAAGCATCTATAGATTCTACCCATATTGTAAAAGAAAATTCCAAATCAAAACAAATCACCGCGCCTTTAAAAAAGAAAGAAAAAAAGAAAAGACCAACTCTTGTTAATCCTTATGCAAGCATTGATAATTATGCGCGAAATACTCCCGCTGCTCAGTCAAAAACAATAGAATCTTTAGCGAATTATTTTTCTCAGAAAAGTACAGATGAATATGAAAAAGCAAGAATGATTTATGTGTGGATGACTAAAAATATTAGCTACAATGACGCAGGATATAATGCAGGAACTTATGGCGATTGCAGTGCAGAAGGAGTTTTTAAATCAAAGAGAAGTGTTTGCGAAGGCTTTAGTAATTTATACAAAGCCATTGCCGAAAAAAGTGGTTTGGAGGCTAAGGTTATTTCGGGTTATGCCAAAGGCTATGGCTATAAAGTTGGAGAGAAATTTAAAAGAACAGATCATGCTTGGAATGCCGTGAAAATTAAAGGAGAATGGAAATTAGTGGATGTCACCTGGGGGGAAGGATATGGTGACAATGTAAACGGAAAATTACACTCGGTAAAAGAGTTTGATGCTTATTGGTTTTGCACCGATCCTCATGAATTTCTTTTTAAACATCTTCCTGAAAATGCTTCCGATCAGTTGATTGCTCAGCCTTTGAGTAAAGCCAACTATGAGCAATTACAATATGTAAATGAAGATTTGTTTGTAATGGGAATATCTGCAAAAGAGGTTTTGGAGAAGTCGTTAAAGGACAAAAAATTTCGTGTTCCTCAAGCATGGAGTACGGATTATCATTTGAAAATTAAAAAAGCAGAAATATCTAATAAATTATCGGCCAAAACTGAATATTACTTTGAATTTGAAAGCAGCGAAGATGTGGATATTGCCTTTATTAATGGGGATACCTGGGCTTATTTTACAAAAGACAACGGCATATATAAAGGCACAGTCGTTCCTTCCTCCGGAGACCTTAAAATCAATGTAAGATTGAATGGTTTTGAAAACACATACTATGGATTAATACAGTATAAAGTAGTGAGAGGCCCCAATGAATTACCGGCAGGACAAATGTGATGTTAAAATTCAGATGCAAAAATTCAAAGCAGAAATAGAAATCATCGGCATCAATCCTTTTGTATCTGTGCCTGAAAAAATTCTGGCCGCTATTTTCCAACAAGCCGGTAAAAACAAGGGATATATTCCCATACGCGGAACAGTGAATGATAAGCCTTACCAACAAACTTTAGTGAAATTTAAAGGAGAGTGGCGCTTATACATCAATATGATTATGCTGAAAAATTCACCAAAAAGAATTGGTGAAACCATTGAAATCACTCTTGAGTTTGACCCCGAAGAACGAACCCTTACTCCGCATCCTAAATTGCTGAAAGCATTGAACACCAATGCCACCGCCCAAACAAAATTCAATAGTTTATCCCCTTCCCGGCAACATGAAATTGTGCGCTACATTTCATTTTTAAAAACAGAAGAAAGCATTGACAGGAATGTTGTAAAAGCCATTGATTTTTTATTGGGGAAAGGCCGATTTGTAGGCAGAGCGCAGCCATGAATGGAAATAACATTTTTTTGTCTTTTAAAATTCCGCCCCCGTTTCGTCATTTGATTTTTTTTGGTTTGATTTGTGGTGCCTAAACAACAAACATCCGAATCATGAAAAAAAAGCGAATATCATTAAGCATATACCATTTATGTGTATTCTCTGTCTTATTGATTTTAAGTAGTTGTTCCAAAGAGTATTCTCCTAATTACACAAAATTTACCATCACGTCGGTTAAAGTAAATTCTATGTCTTTTGTTAATTCGGGCTCAAAAGATTGGGACCCGGGCACAGGTCCGGATGTATTTATAAAAATCGAAGATCAATACAGCGTTTTACTGGATGGAACAGTGTCAAAGTATCAGGATATTTCAGACGCTAATCTTCCCCTGATCTGGTCGCTGGAGCATGAAGTATCCGATTTGTCGGAGCTTTTGTACATAGGAGTGTATGATTATGATAGCTTTGATCCGGATGACGCTATTGGCTATGTTTCATTTAAAATGAATGAACATACAGGTTCTTATCCCGAATCATTTTCAATGTGGAATGGCAGTCTGTGGGTGACTATTAGCGGTGAATGGAGCTACTGATTTTTTTCGCTTGAATTTTTTAGAGCTTTTCCGATTGGTGATCAAATAGTGCTCTGTTTTTTTTTGTCTTTTAAAATAAAAATCCTACATTAGAAATATCTACACCGCCTAACGGGATTTTCTTTTTACTCTTCTTTGTTTTTTTATTAACTACTTAATTAAAACGAACTATGAAGAAGAATTTTATTTTTAAACGGGCTTATTTTTTTATCGCTTTTTGCTTTTTTACGGTGCAGCTGTCTGCACAATCTCTTTATGTGATTGGCTATCTTCCCAACTGGATCAATGTCACTACTTTTGCCAACAGCTTTGATTATAGCAGAGTCACGCACATCAATTATGCTTTTCAAAATCCCAATGCCGCAGGTGATTTGGTTGCATCCAATTCAGGTTTAACTACTTTGGTCACCAAGGCCCATGCTGCAGGTGTAAAGGTGTTGGTGTCTTTGGGTGGAGCAACTACGGATTCAGATCCAACTTTAAAAGGATATTATAATAATTTGATTAAGTCGGCCAACCGCGCTGCCTTTGTCGCTAAAATCTCCGCTTATGTTGATTTGTACAATTTGGATGGAGTAGATATAGATATTGAAGGTTCGGGTATCAATAGCGATTACGACGGATTTATCACGGCTCTTGCTGCATCTATGCACAATAACAACCGCGGAAAATTATTGACCGCTGCGCTCAAGCATGATTTCGGAGGAAATAATGTGTTGAATGCTACCTTGCCAAAATTCGATTTTATTAATGTAATGGCCTACGATGCAACAGGACCATGGGATCCAACTCCGGCACAACACTCTTCTATGAGTTATGCGCAAACTTCACTCAACTATTGGGTGAATAAAGGATTGGCAAAAAATAAAATTTGTCTCGGACTTCCCTTTTACGGTTATGGCTGGAACGGAGAAACACAAAACAGTGCCTATTCAGCTATCGTTGCAAAATATCCAACAGCCTGGAACAGTGACGTGATTGGAAATATCATTTATTACAATGGCGTAAAAACCATTGGCGATAAAACGAAATACACTAAAGACAATGGTTATTTAGGTGTGATGATCTGGGAATTGTCCAACGATGTAAGCGGACAAAATTCTTTATTAAAAGCAATCAATGATGCAATAGGTACAACTCCTCTTGCTCAATCTCCTTACTCCGGAATTATTTCTCTTCCGGGGAAAGTGGAAGCAGAGAATTACGACAATGGCGGACAAAATGTGGCCTTCAACGATGTATCGGGAACGAACGAAGGTTTAGCCGGAACCCGTGCCGATGCTGTGGATCTGGAAAGCTGTACCGATGCAGGAGCAGGATTGAACATCAGTTATACCGCAGCGGGTGAATGGTTGGAATACAGCGTGAATGTGGCTTCTGCAGGTTCGTATTCTTTTGCTGTAAGAGTGGCTGCAACAGCAGCAGGAAAAACTTTTCACATTGAAATGGATGGTACTAATGTAACGGGAGCGATTACGGTTCCTAATACAGGCGGATGGCAAACCTGGCAAACGGTGACAGTGAATAATATTTCGCTGACATCCGGAAATAAAACGATGCGCATTGTTTTTGATGCCGGTGATTTTAATTTGAATTATGTTACGGTGAGCACTACCATCACAGGTATGGCTGATTTACAAAACAGCAACTACATCTCTGTTTTTCCAAATCCTGCATCCGGAAATTTAAAAGTAAGTTCGGATTTGAATTTTCAGAAATTTGAAATTTATAATTTAACAGGAATGAAAATTCTGGAAAGTTCTTCTATAGAAATGGATGTGCAAACACTAGCAACAGGAATTTATACCATTAAAATGACTACAGCTACAGGTGATGCAGCGTTTGTGAAATTTTTGAAGGAGTAATACAGTTTTAATTTTTTGAAAAATCCTTCCTTTTAAAAAGGGAAGGATTTTTTTATTCCGAAAAATCTAAAGCATTTCCTTCTTCACTTTTCTTTTTTCTTATCGTGATAATGATGTTGGCGATAAAGGCAATTATTCCAAAAAGGTGAATCGCAGAACGCATATAAATCGCTCTGTTTATCGACTCAACAGTGCCTTCCTCTACATTCAGCATAAAATATATACCGGGAAAGAGGATAGAGAAAAAGATTAATCCAAAATGTAAAAGTGTTAAAATATGATTGAAGCTTACTTTGTTTACAAGGCTAACTACCAGATAAATCAAGCCTTGTGCAAAAAGATAAAGCGCGAGTAAATAATACAATTGATTTTGTCCTACAACAAAATAAGTGTCAAAAATATTTATGTTTAAAGCGCCTTGTGCTTTCGTTCCGGCTGAAACATAAATCAAGCCCAAACAAAAAAATGCTATAGCTCCGTAGGATAAATATTTCATCATTGTAAATATTGTTGAATACTATCATTCATAATTTTCGCCAGTCGGAGATTGCCTTTTAAAGTGAGATGCATTCCGTCGAAACTATACTCATCCATATTTTCAAAAGCATCCGACAAATTGATGTAGCGGATTTTTGTTGTGAATTTTTTGTTGATCAATTCGCGCACTAATTTTTGTTGTGTGCTGTTGTAGCTGTTGGGCTGACACACATAATATGTTTTGATGTTTTTTGAAATTAAATTCGTCAGTGTTTTTTCAAGGCACTTTAAATATTCCTCATAAGGTTTTTTGTTGTTGAGGAACATCGCTTCGGCAAGGGAATCATTTTTAGAAAAGTATTCGGATAAAGTATTTTTAATTTTCACAGAAGATGCAGATCGCTTGTCGAATACAGGTTTGCTCACTTCGTTCTCCGGTGTGTTCCAAAGCGTGTATTTGTCTTTCAGATAAAAAAAAGTGATGGTTTTGTATTTGAACAAATGAAAAATAAAATCACTTCCTCTGAAATCCAATAAATTAAAATCAACAGGATTTCTGTCGTTGTAACCGTCGTAAATTATTGCAGCGTCATAATTCAGATAGTCGTAATAATCAACATCTTTACTCACGCCGTAAATGCCTTGTCCGTTGGCGCCTAAGTTAGCAACAGAATATTTTTTGTCTGCTTTTTTTTGTAATTCCTGTTCGAGTAAAAAAGGATAAGATTCATTTTTAGCGAGTAAATAACCGTAGGTAGTACTGCCTCCAAAACAGGCGATGCGGTATTCGTTTTCTTCTTTGTCATCCAAGAGTGCTCCTCTGTATCCCTCTGTATTAAAGCCTTGCGGAAGTCGGTAGTGCAAATAATAATCGGCACAAAAAAACAAGATGATAAAAACACCAAGAGCTATTAATATGTTTTTTAAAGAAAAAATAGCTCTTGGTTTTAGTTCTTATTTATTGCTTTTATAGTAGTTGATTAAGCCATTGGTTGAACTGTCGTGAGAAGAAATTTTATCTCCTGATTTCAATTCCGGTAAAATCATATTCGCCAATTGTTTTCCTAATTCAACACCCCATTGATCAAAAGCATTTACATCCCATATGATGCTTTGTACATAAATCTTGTGCTCGTACATCGCAAGAAGGGCGCCTAAAGTATGAGGAGTAAGTTTTTTGAAGAAGATGGAGTTGGTCGGACGGTTTCCGCTGAAAACTTTATGCGGCGTTAATTCTTTGATTTCTTTTTCAGATAAACCAGCTTTCTCCAATTCAGCTTTTGCTTCTGCATAAGTTTTCCCTTTCATTAGGGCTTCTGTTTGCGCGAAGAAGTTAGCGAGTAATTTTTCGTGATGATCGCCAATAGGATTTTGTGTTTGCACCGGAGCCATAAAATCACAAGGAATTAATTTTGTGCCTTGGTGAATCAATTGGTAAAATGCATGCTGACCGTTGGTTCCCGGTTCTCCCCAAATAATTGGACCTGTTGAATAATCAATGGCCTCTCCGTTTTTAGTAACACCTTTTCCGTTGCTCTCCATATCTCCCTGTTGGAAGTAAGCGGCAAAGCGGTGCATGTATTGATCGTAAGGCAAAATGGCGTGAGAATCGGCATCAAAGAAATTGTTGTACCATACGCCCAGCATCGCCAAAATCACAGGAATATTTTTTTCAAATTCTGTGGTGCGGAAATGTTCGTCCATGTCGTGAGCGCCCTGCAACAATCCTTCAAAATTATCAAAGCCTATGTAAACCGCAATCGACAAGCCTATTGCCGAACACAAAGAATATCTTCCGCCCACCCAGTCCCAAAATTCAAACATGTTGTTAGTATCAATTCCAAAGGCACTTACCGCTTTTGCATTTGTTGATAGAGCCACAAAATGTTTGGCAACGGCAGCTTCATCTTTAGCCGTAGCTAAAAACCATTTCTTTGCTGTTTCAGCATTGGTGAGGGTTTCCTGAGTGGTAAATGTTTTTGATGCAACGATAAATAAGGTCGTTTCAGGATTCACTTTTTTCAAAGCTTCGGCGATGTGTGTGCCGTCAACGTTGGATACAAAGTGAATATTTAATCCTTTTATTGCGTAGGGTTTTAATGCTTCGGTAACCATGTACGGTCCGAGGTCAGATCCGCCAATACCAATGTTTACAATATCTGTAACGGCTTTTCCGGTATAACCTTTCCATGCTCCCGAATGAACTTTAGCGCAAAAGGCTTTCATTTTTTCCAACACTGCATTGATGCCCGGCATTACATCTTCACCATCAACCAAAACGGGACGATTGGATCTGTTGCGCAAAGCTGTGTGTAATACCGCTCTTTTTTCGGTGTTGTTTATTTTCACACCCGAAAACATGTCTTCTGTTTTTCTTTTCACACCTGCTTCACGTGCCAGCTCCATCAGCAATTTAAAGGTGTCGGCAGTGATTCTGTTTTTAGAATAATCCACCAGTATATCTTTAAACTGAAGAGAGAAATTTTCAAAACGTTTGGCGTCTTGCGTAAAATAATCGCGCAAATGATCGTTTTTAACTACTTCATAATGTTCCTGCAATTTTAACCATCCGGGAAGTTCAGTGTGCTTTGTCATATCAAATATTTTAATGAGGGTATATCCCTGCGAATTTATCTTTTTTATTTTATTTTTAAAGCCTTATGAGTCAACAAAGTCCCGATCCCAAAGAAATGGCCAGAAATCTTCGCAAGCCCGAAGGTGATTTTGGTAAAAAAGTAGGCGAGTTCATGAACAAAGGAAACGCGAATACCTATGCAAAAATGAAAAAGCATCTGGCTTTGCAAAAGCAGCCGGTATTGCTGGAAATAGGCTTTGGCAATGGTGTTACGTCGAAGGAAATAATGCAACAATCCAAATATTCGGGCTTGGATTATTCGGCAGATATGGTTCAGCAGGCTGAAATTTTGTGTGCTGAGGAAATCAAAAATCACGGTGCAAAATTGTTTTGTGGCGATATCCATCAAATGCCTTTTGAGGATCATTCCTTTGATGTGATTTTCACTATCAACACTATTTATTTTTGGGATAAACCTGAGGTGGCCATTAGCGAATTGCGCAGGGTGCTCAAGGAAAACGGCAAATTATTCATCGGCATGCGTACCAAAGAAGATATGGACGCCTTATCTAACATCACCCAAAACGGATTCACCATCCGCCCACTGGCAGAAGTAGAAAATTTGTTGAGAAAAGGCGGATTTACCAACATTCAATATACGGTTTATGCGGATCCTGTCGTACAAAGGCCCGACGGTAAAGTAATACAGCTGCACAGTGTGATTTTTGAAGTCGGTTGAATTCAAAATAATTTCCTATCTTATCTGTATCTTTACACTACATGAGATTGTCGATCGCCATAGTTTTTAGCTTTTTTCTTTTGTTTTCAGCCTGTGCTGAACCGGACAGCTGTGAGCGTATCAATAAAACTTCCGCTTGCCTTAAATACAACAATTGCAATATCCTTGAAAACTGGAAACTATTTAAAATAGTGAAGTACTATAAATCCTCACAAGATACGGTGTTGAAACAAAAATTGTATCAGGATATTCTCTTGATTTATAATGACGGAACAATGGAATTCCGCACGGATAACGTGTTATCACCCTTAAATAAATGGGAATTTAAGAGCTGCGGAGAGCTTAAATTATTTTCTTCTAAATCGGATAGCAGCATTGTGATGAGTCTTACTCAGATGGATGCCAAAACAATGGTTTGGCAATACAATTCTACAGAAACCGACTCGGTTACATGGAATGTGGTAAACGCTCTCAATTTTATACGCCTGTGATTTTACCTTTTCCTGACGCTTTCCCGAAATAAAATCCCCATTTTTGTCCCACTAAAATTTTAGCATGTCTCTTCAAAACGATTTAATACTCCGCGCAGCTAAGGGTGAAGCTGTTGAAAGAACTCCTGTATGGCTGATGCGTCAGGCCGGAAGAATTCTTAAAGAATACCGCGATGTGCGCGAAAAACTCTCAGGTTTTAAAGAATTGGTTGAAACGCCTGAATTGGCGGCCGAAGTAACGATCCAGCCTGTAGATATTTTAGGAGTGGATGCAGCCATTATCTTCTCTGATATTTTAGTGATTCCTGAGGCGATGGGCCTCACTTACCAAATGCTGGAGAATAAAGGTCCGTGGTTTGAAAAAACCATTAAAACCCAAAAAGACATTGACAGGCTCATCATTCCCAATCCCTACGAAAAGTTAGCTTATACTTTAGATGCGATTAAAATCACCAAGAAAGAATTGAATGGAAGAGTTCCTGTTATTGGTTTTGCAGGAGCTCCCTGGACTATCTTCTCTTACATGATTGAAGGCAGCGGAAGCAAAACTTTTTCCAAAGCGAAAAAGATGTTGTACACTGATCCTGCGATGTCGCATCAGCTTTTAGATAAAATCACTCAATCCACCATTTTGTATTTGAAAGCGCAAGTGGCTTCAGGAGCGGATATGGTGCAGGTTTTTGATAGCTGGGCCGGAATTTTATCTCCTGCACAGTACAAAGAATTTTCATTGAAATACATTTCTCAAATTTGTGATGCGATTACTGAAGTTCCTGTCACCGTTTTTGCAAAAGGTGCTTTCTTCGCAAGAGAAGAAATGGGGAAATTAAAATGCTCTACCATCGGATTGGATTGGAATATGGACATTGCTGAATCCCGCAAATTAATCGGTGCAAATAAAACGCTACAAGGAAATTTAGATCCTTGTGCGCTGTATGGCACCTTTGATGAAATCAAAAAACAAACGCATGTGATGCTGGATCAATTTAAAGGTTCACGTCATATTGCTAATCTTGGTCATGGTTTGTATCCTGATACGAATCCAGATGCAGTGAGATGTTTTATTGAAAGTGTGAAGGAGTATTAGTTTTCTTTACTTTTTCCTTGATGAAAAAGTAACAAAAAATCAAGAGTCAAGACCTGCCTGCCGGCAGGCAGGGATGCTGCCACCGCGCTAATAACCTCACACACGCCCGCCTTTTGGCTCGGGCCTTCGCACGAAGTTAGCGGCCCATTCTCCAAAGTTCACTCTGCCACCACCCTCCACGTCATTGCGAAATTTTTGTACTCAAAAATGAAGCAACCTCATTTTTCTTATATTTATCCTTCATCATTTATTTTTTTCAAATGACAACAAATCAATTTCAATCAGCTCTTGCTGCTATCGACGCAGAAAATTCGAAAGATCCCAATCAGGAATTGTCGCAACCTAAAGAATTATTGTATTCGAATAGAATGCACGACAGACTTTTGAAATTTCATCCCACAGCTTCTGAACAATTGATCATTGCTGCAAAAGCACAACATATCTGTCGCTGGAAAATACCGCGCGAATCTTTTCCAATGACCAGAGTAGGCTATTTGCAATGGCGCGAAGAATTAAAAAAATTCCACTCAAAAACGACTGCAGTAATTTTAGACAAAGTTGGCTACAACCAGGAGTTCATCAACAGAGTTTCTTTTTTAATAGAAAAAAAAGCAATTAAAAAAGATGCGGAATCTCAAGTGATTGAAGACATTATTTGCCTTGTATTTCTTGAATACTACTTGGAACCTTTCGTTGAGAAACACATTTCGGACACCGACAAATTGAAAAATATTATAGTGAAAACCTGGAATAAAATGTCGGAAAATGGTCACGCCGAGGCATTGAAAATTCCATACACAACTCGCAGTTTGCAATTGATAAAAGAGGCGTTGGGGTTATAATTATTTGTCGGAGCCCTTTTTATCTATTCACCAATGGCGCATTGGTGCCAATCAAATCAATTGATCTACATAGTTTTTCGTGCGATAAACCAGCGTCTATCTGAAAAGTAAAGCGCAAAATTCCACCTAGTTAATGCATAAAATTCAGTATTCAAATTTGCTAAATGCAATCCAGTTATTAGTTAATTACTCCGCTAAAGAAACAGAGGTTATGCACTAATGCCAACACAAAAAGTTAACAGACGCTTAACATTAACTTAACGTTATACGGGGAACTTAAATGGATATTTGCTGAAATTAATATTAGCAATGAAAAAAATATTTACAACAATTGTATTAGGCCTGGGAGTGATAGCAAATGCATCCGCCCAAAGCGCCGCTCCGGTTCAAATCACTACAGATAGTTTGAACAAAAACATCGTATCTATGAAAAAGGATTTGGATATTCTTAAAAATCTTAAAGTGTCGGGTTGGGTGCAAGCTCAGTTTCAATTGGCCGATACTGCCGGTGCAAAAAATTTCGACGGTGGAGATTTCACTCCATATTCTGACAATCGTTTTATGATTAGAAGAGGTCGCGTTAAGTTTACTTACAGCGGAAAAAATTCACAATATGTAATGCAACTCAATGGAACAGAAAGAGGATTTAACTTAGTGGAGATTTTCGCTAAATATTCTGATCCTTATTCTCATGCATTTTCTATCACTGCTGGGGTAATGAATCGTCCGTTTGGATATGAAATTCAGCAATCTTCTGCGGTAAGAGAGAGTCCGGAGCGTTCTCGTTTTACGCAATCATTGATGCCTAACGAACGCGACTTGGGTGCGATGTTGACTTTTGAACCTAAAAAAGGAAGCTTAAAAGGTTTGAAAATTGATGCAGGTTTTTTTAATGGAACTGGTATTGCTGTTCCTGGAACAAGCACACCTACAGGATCTTCAATTGGAACCACTGGTGTAACTGGTCTAACTGATTTCGATAGCTACAAAGATTTCATGGGGCACGCAGTGTATTACAAATCAATAAAAGAAGATAAAATCTCTTTCGGATTAGGTGGTTCTTATTACAACGGTGGATTCATCTACCAAAACAATAAAGTATTTGAAGGACTTACTTCTACTCTTGGTGGACTTACCTGGACAGCAAAAGATACTACAAGCACTACTTTTAAAAACGGAAAAGCGCCAAGAGTTTATTATGGAGCAGAAGGTTTGTTTAGTGTGAAATCAATTTTAGGAACAACAACTGTTCGCGGAGAATATTTCTTTGGAACACAAACCGGAACTGACGCAAGTTCAAGAAGTCCGCAAGTTGCTCCAAAATCTACCGATGCAATGTACATTCGTCCATTTGATGCAGGATATGTTTATTTCATCCAACGAATTGGAAAATCGAAACATGAAATTGCTGTGAAATATGAGTGGTATGATCCAAACACAAAAGTTTCTGCTGCCGATTTAAACGGAACAAATGGAATGAAAGCAGGAGAGATTAAATACACTATGCTTGGTTTAGGATACAACTTGTACTTAACCGACAATGTGAAGTTCATGATTCACTACAACATGGTGACCAATGAAGTAACTAAAATTACTGGATTCACCAGCGATTTAAAAGACAATATCTTTACAGCTAGAATGCAGTACAAATTTTAGAAATAGCGTTTTAAATTGAAGGAACGGACAGATTTACTCTGTCCGTTTTTTTTTCTAAAAAAATTCATTTACGCCTGCAAAGTTTTTAAAATACTCTTCGCTGCGTTTCTTCAATTTTTAGGTCGTTGATACTTGCAAAACGTTTTTTCATGAAACCATTTTCATCAAATTCCCAATTTTCATTTCCATAGGAACGATACCATTGTCCAGCATTGTCGCGCCATTCATATTCAAAGCGAACTGCTATCCGGTTGTTTGTAAATGCCCACAATTCCTTTTTGAGTTTATACTCCAATTCTTTTTCCCATTTCAATTTCAAAAAGGTTTTTACTTCTTCTCTGCCATTAATAAATTGATCCCTGTTGCGCCACTCGGTATTTATGGTATAGGCCGATGATACTCTTTCAGGATCTTTAGTGTTCCAGGCATCTTCAGCCATTTTTACTTTTTGTGTGGCTGTTTCGAAATTGAAAGGTGGAAGTGGTAATTTTTGTTCCATTATTTTTATTTATTACTTGCTAAAGTACTGATCTGCCGCCAGGATTTCAATATGCTTTTTTGCAAGAAAAATAATGCTTGTCTTTAGTTCTTTTTATTTTTTATATTTTCGGATGATTCCTCAAAGAAGCATTCTATGAATTTTAAATTTGCAGCACTCTTATTCCTCTGCATTTCTTTTGCAGCAAATACTTTACAAGGGCAAAGTGTATCAAGCAAAATGAGTATTGGTGTTGAACAGGATGTTTTGCCGTACGTACTCAATGGTTTTATTGGAACGGCATGGGTGGGTAAAAATAAATTCCGTGTTCGTATGTCGTATGCCGAAGCAAATATTCCTCCTTTTGTTTTACAAAGCGGATTTCAAAAAGACAGAACTCATGCTGTTGGTATTTCTGCTGAATATTTTTTAAAAGAGGATTTCAAAGGATTGTGGTTCGGTCCGGGTATTGGTTATTGGAACAACGAAGCCATTACTACAAATAATTATGCAGGCCGGGTGCAAAGCTGGGTATTCAGCCTTGGCGGCGGCTACAATATTTTTTTGTGGAAAGGATTATATACCACTCCGTGGCTGGCTTTGCATACAAGAATTAGTGGCAACAACAGTCGGTATATCGATACTGTAAAATACACGCCTATGTTATTTACTCCCGAAGTATCTGTAAAATTAGGCTGGAAATTTTAACGATGAAAAAACTGTTTTTTCTTTTTTTCTTTTTCCTTTTTGTTCAATACAGCACTGCACAAACTTTGCGCACCATTTGCTCTTTACCTGCTATTGTTGAAGAAACTTCGGGGATTGTAGCGAGTGATAAAATAAAGTATGGACGATCAATGACAGTGGAGGAGAGCCCGCTTTGTATTTGTGTGATACCCTCGGGAATTTAATTCGTACTGTAAGAATTATTGGTTCATGGAACCGCGACTGGGAGGATTTAACCCGCGATGATTCCGGAAATTTTTACATCGCTAACATAGGAAATAATTTAAATGACTCTAAAGACCTCAGCATTTTTAAAATTCCAAATCCCGATAAATTTTCGGGAGATTCTATCGCAGCGCAGGTGATTTACTATTCTTACGAAGATCAAAAAGATTTTCCTCCTGCCGATACCGCTAAAAATTTTGATTGTGAAGCCATAGTGTGGATGAACGGTTCTTTGTATTTATTTTCAAAAAACAGAACGAAGCCTTTCAACGGAAAAACCAATCTCTATCAGCTTCCCGATTCGGCAGGAAAATATGTTGCCAGAAAAATCAGCTCCTTCAATACCGGTGGAAAACAAATGTTTAATTATTGGATTTCGGCTGCAGCATTGAGTCCAGATAAATCGAAATTAGTATTGCTATCAAGTAATAAAATGTGGTTGTTTAGCGATTTCAGCGGCGACGATTTTTTCAGCGGAAAAAATACGGTAATCAAATTTCCTTACTCCACTCAAAAGGAAGCTGTTTGCTTCGTGAGCTCTAATGAAGTTTACATTACAGATGAGTTGTTTCGGGGAATAGGGCGGAAGTTGTATTCGGTGGTTTTGAAGATGGACTAATTAAACCACACTGCATATCCTTTTCTACGCAATTCCAGCGCCAGCTTTTCTTCCATTTTAAGCGCTTCTTCCTGAGTCATTTCTATTCCATGTAAGTGATTGTACAAACTTGGCCGTAAAAATGAGCCGTATTTTTGAACGATGTTGGAGGAAAGTTTGTGTCCTTTTTTATTTACATATCCGCTTTTGTGTTGCAAAAATCTTTCTTGCGGAGTTTTGCTTGTCATGCCTACATACAAGCATTGCAACATCCCATTGAATTGTGGATTTGCGGCGCGGAATTTAGCATTTTCGTTAAATACGCGCCGCGATAATTCTATGACATAAACGCAGTAGTTCAAAGCATATGTTTATTGCTTAACGGAATTAATTGGGTTTTTATTTTTCCTATCAGGAAGTTCCTGAACCCTATTGCTTCATCATCTTTTGTTTCAGGATTTGCCCGTCAATAGTCAACTGTAGCAGGTAAGCACCATCTGATAGTACATCCGTTGGTAAAATGAAAGTTTCGCCAGCAGTGATTTTTTGCGTGAGTACTTCTTGTCCGAGCACATCATATATGTTTATCTGAGCAGCGCTGAAATCTCCGGGTAATGCAATAGATACAAAAGAGCTGAAAGGATTAGGAAATATAGTAACGTTGCGCATTTTGTTTTTTTGCTGGCCGGTTGCGCTTGCACAAATGTTCACGGTATTGTCAACGCAATAATCAAGGTGAGTCTGGTCGGCGTCCTGCGGAGTGACATCCACCTGATGAATGGCTGTTACGCCAATGCCCGGAATATCCACGTTGACTTTGTAGTTGCCCATAGGAAGATTTTGGAATTGATAATATCCGCTGCCATCGGTTTTAGTCATTTTTACAGAAGTTGATGGCGGAATCTTGTCGAGGATAATATCGAGTCCGGGAATAGGATCATTGGTTTTAAAGCTGCCGTCGGAAAAAACATAACCGCTGATAGATCCCACATCAGTGCTCATTGGCGCCATTTTAATAACGTTGATATCTACGGTGGTGTATTTTCCTGAGTCGGGCTGGAAGAATGTTGCTTTTTCCCAATCCATCACGCTTCCGTTATAAGTAGGAATGAGATCAGGATACACGGTTTCCGAAGGAATCACTTTCAGGATATAATTTCTCTGAATGAAATTTTCCATCTGGTAGTGACCGTAAATATCGATTTCCTGCTCGTCAACAATATCAAATACTTTGTTGTTGGTGACATCGGCGTAGAGCAACACCTTGCCCGCTTTCACAGTGTCTTTTCCGCAAAGAATGGTTCCTTTGAGAAAAGCCACCGGACTGCCTTTGTATACATATTCATCGGCACCGTAATAAGGTTTTTTATCGCGCAGCTCGTTGTCACAATCCTCAGGATAAGAGTTGTTGTCGTTGAATGCACTGATCAAAGTATCTTGTGCTGCTGCCAATCGAAGTGTAGTCATGTCATCATCAATGAAAGCAATTTTATCTACTTCAACACCATTTTTGTCGTAGCCTCTTTCCTTCCAGTCGGTGAAAGAAAAAACCTCCAGATTCGGACAAAAAGCATTTTGTGCCGAGTAGTAAGCGTTGTTATCGATGGTTTCATTCTGGATTTGGTAAACGTAATAGTAAGAGTTGTATTGGCTGATGAAAAGGTTGTTGCGCAGGGCCAGCGCACTGTCGTTGTACAAGGTGATGAGCTGGCTGCCTTCTGCATAATTGGTAGAAAGGAAGGAGTTGTGGTACACATAAGCACCTTTAGTGTCCCCGAGGTAAAGCGCAGTTCCTTTCGCCACTACGCGGTTGTTGTAAATTTTTATGTTGTTGTTCTTGCCGTCGGGACTCATGCAGTACTGCAGGTCGATGCGTCCTTTGTTGCTGTAGTTGTCATGAATATTAATGCCCTTGCTCGCCAGCACTTGGTAAAGAGAAATGGCGTAATACTGATCATCGCTCAGGATGGTGTTGTTGGATATATCCATGTTGTCGGCCATGTAAGCGTTGATGCTGGAGTAACTGGCATTTTTAAAAGTGTTGTTGCTGATGGTGATGTTGGAATCGTAATTACCCATGTAATCCCCGGAAATATTGATGGCGATGTATCCTCCGTAAAAACTGTTTTTATCAAAAACGATGGCGTCGTTATGTCCTTCGGAATTAGTGCCCACAATACAGGTGCTGCCTTCTCCCTGTACCATGATCATAGATGTAATGATAGGAGCAATGAACTTGTTGCCGATGAATTGAATCGTTTTTGATTTGCGGAGGCAAACCTGTTGATAGTATTGATTTCCTTTGGTGAAGAAGGAAATGTTTTGAATAGTTACTCCTAAGGCAGAGTCCAGCTTAACAATGTAATTGTCGGCATAACCTTCTGCGGTATGTTGAACAATAACGTCGTTGCTGTTGCCGCTTTCCGATTCCAGTGTGATCGAGTGAAGGAGAGACTCTCTTTTAATATCCCTGATGACAAAGTTTTCCAGATAGAGTCCGGAGCGTATTTTCAGGGTAACACTTCCTGCAATACCTTTTTCGTAAAGCGAATCGAAGGCTGCACTGATGGATTTAAAATCGTCGTTTTTTCCGCCGATATAATAAGTTCCTGCAGGATACATGGCGTATGCAGATACACAACAAGACGCAAGGAGGACGAGTAAAAGTTTTTTCATTTGGTGCCCGGTTAAGAAAGATGCTGCGAAATTACGGAAAACGGTGTTGACGACAAAAAATATTTTGAAGTTAAAATGGAGAGCGTCAATAATTTAGAGGGAAGATTTGTTAAGACACCCAAGCAAAGCAGGGATGAAAATTATTTTCAATTGAATGAATTAAGAATTAGCTTTAAAAACATTTTAATTTTTAAACGCGAAAAATGATCAGCAAAATTTCTTCTTCTGTAGTTTTATTTTTTCTCGGACTTCTTATTTTGAATGGCTGTATTAAATCAAAGGTTTGTGATAAAGGGACTACTAATGGGACCTATAATTCTTCCACGATTTCCTTATCAAAATTTCCTGCTAATGATACTTTCTATTGCACTCCTAAATTGAGTTCAAAGGATTATTTGTATGCAACATTAGGTAAAACATACGCTGAACGCAGCGAAATTTCGGCTTCGTTTTTTAATGGTTTTAAATGCACAATAAAGGACTACAATACGCATCAGGCTAATTTTAATTTGATTGATACAATGTCAGTTGTCGTTACTTGTTCAGATCAATCTGTTGCTCCCATCGTTCATACTATTGTTTTGAATAAAGACAGCAGCACTACTTACATTTATGAATGTCATGACGACCTATTGAAATTTCCTGCCGGATCTTCCTATGTGATAATGTTTATTTCACGAGGTAAAAAAAATAACTTAACCGGTACTTTTTATATGGATATTGAATTGAACAGTTATATTAATTATTGCTATCAACCGATATAATCGGCGCTGTCATTATAGTTTTATTCCCTGAATTAAAATGGAGGTCTTAATGGATTGCTCCTTTAAGTGTAAAAATTTCTTCCGCTCTTCGTCTTGTTTGAAGTTTTCAAAATCTTGGAGTGTATCAAATTCTACCAAATGAATTTCGTATGGTTTGTCGATGTGATGTTCAATATATGTGTTGTCTGTTGGTCGGATTCGCAACAAAAGGCGTCCATTGTATTTTATAATTGTTGGAATCGCAATATTTTCAAATTCATCAAAAACTTTTTCCTGTCCACTAATGATGTAAATTAATTGAGTTATAAATATCATGTGTTTTTATCTTTAATTATTCATTTTGAAAATATGTCCTTATCCCATTTACGAAATTCGTAATATTTACTTTTGGGTTCACCTGTCCAGCCATTGATTCCTTTTTTCTTTGGTAAATAATATCCATGTACCAATAACACCGGAATAATTAAACTCGCCAATAATATCATAGATACTATTCTGCCCAGGAAAACCGAAATACAACAAACTATTAAAAGCGTTAAAAGATATTTGCCAACTCTTCGGAGTTTCGGTGTGCGTTCTTCAAAATGCCCCATCAGTATATTGCCTAAAGCATATATAATGCTGACAAGAGCTATTTCAAACCAGAGTGATTCAGTTGTCCACATGTATCATGAATTTTTGTAAATTTAAATATATGTATCCTTATCATAACAAAATAAAACAGCGGATTCAAAACAACGAGTTGACAGGATTTGAATATGTGGAGAAATACAAAAATATTGCTCCTTGTTTGTTGTTGTATTTTTGCACCGAGCCAAAAATCCGACCGATCCGTGAACATAGATTTAAAGAATACGAAGAGATTTTGAAATAGAGCAGATGAAAATAACGTCTGTCCCTAATTATTTTTTATTCAGGATATATACTGCCCCTATGCCTAGTATTCCGCCAACGATGGTGTGCCATTGTGGTATTTCATTTAAGAAAATCCATGAACCCATAGCGGCGGTAAAAGGCACCAGAAATATAAAACTACTGGCTTTGCTTGCGCCTAATTTTGAAGTTGCTACAAAGTAAAAAGTGGTAGCGAAGGCTGTTGTAATAGTGGCGCTAAAAAACAAGTTGCCCCAAAAAAGTGCATCGGCTTTTTCAAAAACGCTGATGTTCTCAGCATTGTTGGTGAATAAAAAGGTTAGAAAACAACAAATGCCATACATCCAAAAACTATACACCACGGGCGATCCATGCTTGGAAAACTTACTGGTAAATACACTCAATACAGCCCATGAAACCGATGCCAGTAAGAAATAGATGTTGCCTGCACTGAGCAAACTGTTGGATGGATCCCACACTTTTAATAGAATTGCTCCGGCAATTAATCCTACCGATAAACCAATAGCTTCATTTTTACTTGGCTTTTTCCACGATATCAATAGCATTATTAAATAAGAAAAAATCGGATTCAATATCGTTACCAAAACACCTCCGGCTCCTGCCAGACCTTCTTCCAATCCTTTAAAGAATAAATAAAAGTAGAGGGCAAGTATGATAGATGTAATAATAAGGTCCTTTAATCCGCTTCGTTTGATGCTTAAATTTTTACGCGTTATCAAAAGTAAAATCAACAAGGAAATAAATGTGGTAACGTAGCGAATTAATGAAATAGAAATTGCCGGTCCGTAACTTCCCAAAACCTTTGCCGATGCCCAGCTTAAACCCCAGCAAAACATACTGGCTATCATTCCCAAAAGAAAAAGCTTCTCCTTATTTGATGCGTCGTTATTCACTTTTTCGATGGTTTATATTGTCAAAGATAAAATAAGGGAATGATTAACGTTAGTTGTCTATGCTAAATAGTTCTTCTAAAAGTCTACTTTCACGCTATGAAGTTTACTGTTAGTAGTACCTTATCGTACGATATTTTTTCCGATACCACTTTCTTTTTTAATATCATGGCGATGAAATCGGACACTCAGATCATTGAGTCCGAATCTCTGATTATTACGCCCGCTATAGCCTTTGAAGAATTCACAATAAAAAATTCCGACAACCGATTTATAAAAATGGAGGTGAAAAAGGGAGTTTCTTTTACCATTTCTTATCAGGCTCAGGTAGTGACAAGCTACAAGCAAATTGATGAGCAAACACTTTTAAAACCCATGCCTTTTATTAAAATGGACCATGATGTATTGCCGTTTATTTCACCAAGCAGGCATTGTGAATCTGATAAATTAATGGAATTTGCAAAGAAGAATTTTGGTTCTTTACCCGATGCGTATTCAAAAGCATTGGCTATTGAAGATTGGCTTTTCACCAACATTAGTTATGTGCAAGGTTCCACCAATTCCAGCGCATCTGCTACCGATACTTTAGTGCGCACGGCAGGTGTTTGCAAAGACTTCGCCCATCTGGGTATTGCCTTGTGCAGGGCACTGGATATTCCGGCGCGCTATTTCGCTGCATATGCCTCCCATTTAAATCCACCCGATTTTCACGCCTGTTTTGAAGCTTATTTGAACGGACATTGGATTATTTTTGATCCGACTAAATTGGCCGGCTTGAACGGTTTGGTGAAAATAGCCTCTGCTATGGATGCTTCCGAAGCACCTATCGCTATTTACTTTGGTGATATTTCATGTACACATATGGATGTTCAATGCCATCCTGTTTCGCCTGATTTTACTCCGTTTAATTGGGACTTGAGAAGGGGAGGAGCTATTTCTTACTAGTGGAAGGGCTGTATTCATTCCTTCTGTGTGAGCTGAAACTTTGAATTCACCGAATCTTATAACAAATAGCATTTAAACTATAACAACTCGGGCAATGAGGGCTGCGTTGCTATTACACCTAATCCCTTATTATGAAAACAGCCCTTGTTTTATTGTGCTTATTCAGCCTGAATATCTATGCACAGGAAATTTCCGGAACAGATCATTCAACTCCTGTGGTGGTCAATGAAAATTATAAGATTTTTATTCTGCCTTATGCTTGCGGAACCATTATGATGATTGAATTGAACAACATCAATACAGGAAATGTGATTGTTGAGCTTTTCAGTTTCTCCGGAAAATTTTTACAGAAAAAAATCATTCACCGGGGAAGTCAATACACCTTTTTCAATCTGAGTGAATTGGAAAGCGATGAATATATCCTGAGAATTCAAACACCGATGGCAATAAAATTTAATAGAATAGCGATGGTAAAGTAATATTAGCAAACGAATGCGGGGTTTTTCTTGTAGAGACGCAAAATTTTGCGTCTCTGAATATGCTTTGCCGGAGACGGAAAATCTTCCGTCTCTACGAAGACGCTTTCCTGAAATCCTTAACTTAATGACATTAAGAGAAGCTATTCGTTTGTCATTTTACTTCCTTAAAATCTTTTCCATTGTTTTTCCTTTTGCCAGTTCATCAATCAGCTTATCTAAATAACGAACCTTTTGCATGAGTTCATCTTCGATGTCTTCCACACGATAACCGCAAATTACACCTGTGATTTTTGAAACGTTTGGATTGAGTTGTGGTGCCTTAGCAAAAAAAATTTCGAAATCAGTTTTATTGTCAATCAGTTTTTGCAATGTTTTTTGATTGTATCCAGTTAACCAAAAAATGATTTCATCTACTTCTGCTTTTGTGCGACCTTTCCTTTCCGCTTTTTTGATGTAGCAGGGATAAACAGTGGCAAAAGACATTTTAAATACTTTTTGGTTTTTCATAGTTTATTAAAAAAAGATAATCACTAATTTACGAAAAATGCTGTCTGTCCATACTTTAGTGCTTAATCATTTTATAAATTGCACAAATCCCGATTTTTGCTTTTTCTTTTGATAGAAAGTATAATTGAGTACCCAATAGTAAACACCCGAACTTAAATAATCATTGCTCATTGTTTTGGGAATGACTCGCTATTTTTCGGTTTTTTTATTCTTTTTTTTTGGAGCAAGTGCATTACCTATGTGTTATAAAATTAAAACATATGAAAAAGCACTATTGCTCAATTGTTCTCCTCATTTTACTATTCGTTTCCTGCGCTCGTAAAGAATGTCAGATGAATGATGTTCAGGAGTCCTATTCTCTTGAACAAGGAAAAGAAATCAAGTTCAGTTTATTGTCTAACTCCACTACCGGTTATGCCTGGTACTGGATAAATAAAGACAACACACATATACAATTAAACCATCAGGAGTATAAAATTTGCTCGGGAATGGGCGGTGGAGGAGGCTATGAAGATTTCGAATTTGAAGGAAGCGCTTCCGGAAAAGATTCTCTGGTTTTGGAATACAAACAATCCTGGATAGCTGATTCTGTAAATACGGATATTACAAGGAGAGTGATTCAGGTGGAAGTGAAGTAAGGAAATGGTGGCTGTTCCTGTTTCCTGTAAGCGAGGCGGGGTCGAAATGATTTAGGGCAGTTTTTTATGAGACTTATTCGTCAAATAATTTGTGTGATTAGTTTGTGTCTAACATTTACTTCATATGGGCAAAATGATAGTTTGTTGGTTCGTAATTCAGTGAATTTTCAAGTTATGGGAAATGGAGCGAGTGGATATGGTTTCATTACACCTTCATTGAATTATTCAAGAAGCAAAATGTTGAATTACAATTTTTATAGTTTTTATGGAGCCGGCTTTTCTTGGGAATGTTATAATAGTTTTAATTTTTATTCCATATTTACTTTCTCCCCAAAAGATCTCTTTCTTCCTGTCCATTATGGATTAAGATATAAAATTTCTAAAATTTATTCTGTAGAAGCATGTGGGGTTATTAGCCCTTTGGTTCCTATTGCTAATGGTGAACACCTTTCAGATATTGTAAACGCTTATGCATTATTTCAAATGGGCTTTAATGTGCATTTAAGTAATGCTTTTTATGCTGGAGTATATCTTACAGAATATTTGAATTTAAAAAATCAGGCACATTATTCTTTGGCGACAGTTAAAGTTGGGTATTTCTTTGATCTGTCTTTCGGTGAATCAAAAAGAGGAATATATAAAGATGTTACTTGGTTGTGAATTATTTAGGGACAGCGACTATTTATTTTTGTTTTCGAAAATGGTCGCTGTCCCTGTTTTCTTTAATAATTGCCTCCCGTCGCTTCTATTTTAAAATCAAAAAATAATTATTGTATAGAATATAATTGTATGTACAAATAATAGTATATTTGTGGGAAATAAACCTAGAATTATAAAAGTTATGAAAACGAAATTATTATTAGCAGTAGCCTTCTCAGGCCTATTATTATTCAGTTCTTGTGGAGATTCAGAAACTACTGAAGCAACTTCATCAGCAACTGACAGCACTTCAACTTATGTATTGGATGCAGCTGTTTCCAAAGTAAACTGGAAGGGTGAAGTTGCCGGTGTTTACGGTCACAACGGAATAGTGAATTTTAAAAGTGGTTCTTTGCTTTTTAACGATAGCACTTTAACGGGTGGTGAGTTTGAAGTGGATATGACCAGCATTGCTCCATTGGATTCTGCTTCATTTAAAGACGAAGACGGACACAGAGCGAGTGATTTAAAAAAACATCTTAGCACAAAAGATTTTTTTGCCAGCGATTCTATTCCTACTGCGAAATTTGTCATTACTTCAGTGAGTGGAAATACTGTAAAAGGAAATCTTACAGTGAGAGGAAAAACGAATGAAGAAACACTAGAAATTCAATCTCTTGAAAATGCTAACGGTACAATTACAGCCAATGGTACTTTGGTGTTCAACCGTCAGAAATATGATGTAGCATGGGTTCATTTTATGAAAGACATGGTTTTGTCAGATGATATTCAATTGAGTATTTCAATAGTTGCAAAAAAATAAATTATTTTATTCTGAATAAGTATGAAGGCCCGAAAGGGCCTTTTTCTTTTTTTTGCATTAGCGATGTATTGTTTTCTTTAATGCAAAAGTAAATAGCCAAAACATGTAAGGTATTAAAACAGTACGTTGAAATAAGCCCTGATAATTGGAGAATTTTGGGAGTGATATCGTAAGGAGGCTTCATGGTGATAGTATCAAATGATAGTATCAAAGATAGGGAATTTGCTATAGAGAATGTTTGAAAAGAAATATCAATATTCACTTGTTTAAACCATAGAAATCGAGGCGGGGGAATTAGTGGCTTTCCCTATTTTTTAGCCTCCTATTTTGTGGTGATATTTGACGTCTTATTACTCGAGTTATTTGACGAACTTCGTTTCTTATTAATTGTTTATCAGTGTCAGGCCTTACGGTAAGCTTGATGTGATGGTGATTAGCACTTTTGCTATATATAGAAGCATTTGTCACATCTGGCAGTTCCAATATTTTAGGCATTACTTCATTTAGTTTCTCTAGGCTCATCCCCGCACAACATATATCACATGTTGTTTCATCATCATCACTAAACATATCTTTTTGAATGGAGCGCTTATTTGTGTGTAGAATAAGTCGTCTTAAACTACGAATCTCATCCATAATAAATTCTTGTTGAGAAACTTCTTTTTTGTCGATTTTGGCAACTTTGAATTCTCCAAAGTGTTTTAAAAATGTGCTATAATGAGGATCGTCATTAGATTTGTCATACGTTTTTTTAATCTTTTCAATAAGTTTTGCTTTAAAATCTTCAATTTTATTAAATCTTAAATCTCTAGGATAATCTACATGTTCAATAGGAGAAGTATCAAATGAATACGTGGTTTTATCGTCTTTAATAATAATGGTCGGTTTGTCAAAAGCTAACCGAATACCTAATTCAAACATGACATTTGGATTTTTCCCGCTAACATCACAAACTACGATTGGATTGTCATAAAGATTTTGAATTATTCTTTTTTGGATTACACCAACATCATCTGCATTACTTACTAGGTTGGGTTCAAAACCAGCTTCTTCGATACAGTCATTAATAATTTCCATTACATCATTCCAATGACTTTCATTACAACCATCTATAGCCGATATTGGCATTACAATTCCGCATATTGGTCTTTTTTCTTCTTTTGTTGTTTTAATGACTGTCATCGTATCGTCTTTAAATAATAACCAGAGATTTCTTTAAGATTTTTTTAAATTATTATATCACCCTCACATTCATCTCTTCCACCTTCTTACTCGGCAACGGACTCGGACTATTAAACATCAAATCTTCACCCGAACCAGTTTTAGGATAAGCCATCACTTCACGAATAGAAACTTTGCGTTCCAATATCATCATCAAACGATCCAATCCCCATGCAATTCCACCGTGTGGTGGTGCGCCGAACTGGAAAGCTTCGTACATGTGTCCAACGCTTTTTTTCATTTCGTCTTTGTTGTAGCCCATGTTGCGGTAAGTCGCTTCTAGTATTTCTGCTTTGTGCGCACGTACTGATCCACCGCCAATTTCGTAGCCATTTAAAACCAAATCGTATTGTTGTGCGATGATGTCGCCAACATTTTTTCCGTTCATGTGTTTGTCGAGGTCTTTAACTTTCGGCATAGAGAAAGGGTTGTGCGTAAACGTCCATCTTCCTTCATCGGTTTTTTCGAAGAAAGGAAAATCAACTACCCATACCGGAGCGAGTTCTTTTGGATTGATGAGGTTGAGCATTCTTCCCAATTCCTGACGCACCTGATCCAAGGCTTTGTTCGCTGTGGCATAAGATGCTGCAGAGAAGAAAACAATGTCTCCAACCTTAGCTTTTGTTGTTTTGATAATGTTGGCTGCAATTTCTTCACCGAGGAATTTAATGATAGGCGATTGCAAATCGTTTTCGTTCACGATGATGTACGCCAATCCGCCCAAACCATTTTCCTGCGCGAGTGCAGTTAATTTTTCTATTTGTCCTTTTGATAATCTTTTGTTTTGGTACTCGGCATCCACCTTGATGCATTTCACCACGCCACCTTCTTCAATAGGTTTGGAGAACACCTGGAAAGTTGTGTCTTTCACGATGTTGGTGATGGTTTGCAATTCCAATCCGTAACGCATATCGGGTCTGTCGCAACCGTATTTCTCCATGGAATCCCAGTACTTAATCACTTGAAATGGTTTCATATTCCATTTGTCTTTGTACAAATCTTGCACAACGGTAGTGAGTAATTTTGTGTTGAGATCCATGATGTCCTGCTCGCCGAGGAAAGCCATTTCCATATCGAGCTGCGTGAACTCCGGCTGACGATCACCGCGTGAATCTTCATCACGGAAACATCTTGCTACTTGAAAATATTTTTGGAATCCACCTACCATCAACAATTGCTTGAACTGTTGTGGCGCTTGCGGAAGCGTGTAAAATGAACCTGCAAATTTACGGCTTGGAACAATAAATTCACGCGCACCTTCTTCGGTTCCTGCAGTTAAAATTGGTGTTTCAATTTCGAGAAATTCTTCCCTGTCGAGAACATCCCGCAACAACTTAATCACCTTGTGACGATTGATAATTGCAGAGCGATTTTCAACGCTTCTGTGATCGAGGAATTTATATTTTAATCGTGTTGCTTCGTTGGTTTTTGCCGCTCGTTTAATTTCGAAAGGAAGTGTTTTCGCTAAGTTTAAAATGTCAATTTCCTTCACTTCCATTTCCAGTTTTCCTGTACGGATGCTGGAGTTGTAATCGTCTTCACCACGAGGAATGATGTTGCCCGTTACCATGATCACCGACTCTGGTTTCAACTTCGCAAACTGATCCAGCTGAGGGAAAGTTTCGCGTTTCAAACTCAACTGTAAAACTTCGTAGCTGGAGTCGCGGAAGTCGATAAACACCAAGTCTCCGTGATCTCTCAAACTGGAAACCCAACCTGAAAGTGTAAGACTTTGTCCGATGGATTCTTGAGAAATTTGTGTGACAACGTGTGTGCGGTATTTATCTTTGATGATCACCGGAATTGCACGAACTGCTTCTTCGTCATCGCGTTGTTGTGCTGCAGAAACTTTTACTTCTCCGCCTTCTTCTTCGCTTTCGTTTGAAGCAGCAGAAACACCACCTGCCAGTTGTTGTAAAATGATTTCGCGAATCAATTTTCCATTCGCACCTTTACCAACTTTAGCTAAAACTTTACCTACTAAAATTCCCGATTTTCCAGCGTTGCCGCCTTTGATTTCGGCTGCCAGTTCAGCGTTTTCAGCAATCGCTTCGGCAATGCTTTTTTGTAGCGTGTCATCGGAAATAGTATTGTCGGCAAAATATTTTTTGTAATCGAAAGCAGAACTTTTAATCAGTTCTTCCAATGCTTTTTGCAAAAGTATAATGGTGATTTTTTCTTCTTTGAACAAAGAGAAAATTTCAATTAAAACTTCAAGTTTTATTTTAGGATAATCTTCTGCTTTTAAGTTGTTCGACAATGCTTTCGCGACGAACAGAGGATCGTTTAATTTTTCGTTGATGCCTAAAAACAAATGTGAGCGAATGGCATCGGCAGTGAAAAATTTTGCGTCTTGCGGACGAACACCGCCTTGAATCAACGTGGTTTCAATCGCGTATGGCAATAATCTCTCGTCGACGGTTGTAGCGTCAATTTCTTTTTTGATGTTCACGAAAGGAATGTCTGGTTCCAAAGCAAAACGATAATCGGCTGCGAATTCTTTTTTACGCATCGTTTTCGTTTTCTTCAAATCGGCATCAAACAATACTGTGGTTTGATCGGCGCGGAAATCGTTGTGCTGCGTGTAAAAATCGAGTTGCTTTGTTACTTCTTCCTCCAAGGCCTCAATCATAAATTTGAAAGAGTTGAGGTTTTTTATTTCGGTTCGTGCGTTCAAATCGTTCGTTCCTTTTTTGCGGATGGATACGCTCACGTCGGATTTAAATTCACCTTTCTCCAAGTTCGCTTCGGAGATATTTAAATTTTGTACAATGCGCTGCAAGTATTGTGCGTAGATGGATGCATCGTTCATTTCACGCAAACATGGTTTTGTCACCACCTCAATTAATGGCACTCCACTTTTGTTGAAGTCAACTAAAGTTTGTGTTTTTTCGTGCATCAGTTTTGCTGCGTCTTCTTCTAAATGCACTTGCTCTAATTGAACAGAAAAGCTTGTTCCATCTTCGCGATAGCAATGCACTTCACCATTGGGAATAATTGGTTTTTGAAATTGTGTCAGCTGAAAATTCTTAGGCTGATCGGGATATTCATAATGTTTTCGATCCCAGAAAATCACTTCATTTTTGAAATCGGAATTCACTGCTTTCCCAAACAGAATCGCTTTGCGAATGGCTTCTTTATTGATGGCAGGAAGCACACCCATTTGTCCGGTGCACACCGAGCAAATATTGGTATTTGGTTCATTGGTTTCCTGATTGGCGCAGGCGCAAAATAATTTGGTTTTGGTGTTGAGGCGGATGTGGGTTTCCAATCCAATCACCACTTCTAATCCAAGCTGATCCAGCTTTTGCGTGAGTTTATCTATTTCCATTACAATGCGGCAATTAAAAATTTAGCGAATTTTAAAGTGAGCTCATCCTGCTTTTTTGCAGTGGTGATTTGTATTCCTGTGCTGGTCCCTACTGGTGCTGTCAACGTTGGTAATTCACCTAAGCTGAAGCCTATGGTGTAAATATCCGACAAGTACATCGCCAGCGGATCTTTCAAACTGTTGCCAATTTTTGGAGGATTGGCGGGAGATACAGGAGAAAGTATTACGGAAACTTCTTTAAAATCCTTGTTAAAATGATCCATGATTTGCGCGCGCAGTGCACGTGCTTTCAAATAAATTTCATCGGCGTGACCTTGTGATAAAACCTGGTTGCCGCCTACAATCCTGCGTTTGCTTTCTTCGGTAAAACCTTCGGAGCGGGTGAGGGCGTAGCTTTCTTTCAGTGAATCGGCGTTTGCTCGTTCACCGTACATGGAGCCATCCAATCTCGCCAGGTTAGAAGCAGTTTCTGCCATCGCCAACGCGTAGTAGGTAGAAACCAAAGTATCGGCATTTTTAAAGGGGAGCGGTTTAACATTCACCCCTTTTGCTTTCAGCTTTTCAATCACCGAAAGAAAATCTTTTTTGATGTTGGCATCCAATCCTTTGTTTTCGATGAAATCGCTGTAGTAACCTACAGTGATATTTTTTGCATCCAATGCTTTTGAAGAATCAAGAGCTTCAGAAGCATAAGTCGTTTGATCGTGGTAATCTTTTCCGCTGATGACATTCATCACCAATTCGATGTCTTCAATGCTTGAAGCAATTGGTCCAACGCAGTCGGTAGAAGAAGTATAAGCCATCAATCCATAGCGCGACACTCGGCCGTAAGTAGGTTTGAGTCCGTAAACTTTATTGAATCCCGCAGGCTGACGGATAGATCCTCCCGTATCGCCGCCGATAGAAAAAACGGTATAACCTTTTGCAACGTTCACCGCGCTTCCGCCGCTGGAACCACCACCAACGAGTTCTTCGTTGTGGGCATTTTTTACTGCGCCGAAAATGGTGTTTTCGCTGGTGCTGCCGTGACCGAAACTATCTGCATTTTCTTTTACCAGAGGAATTGCTCCGGCGTCAATCAGCTTTTGAATGGCTGTTGCAGTATAAGGAGAAATATAATTTTTTAAAAAATTGGAACTCGCAGAAGCGTGTTGTCCCTGTAGCAAAAAAACATCTTTTACACCGAAGGGAATCCCTTCCAGTAAGCCTATTTTTTCGCCTTCTGCAATTTTAGCATCTACTTGTTTTGCTTTTTCCAAAGCTAAATCGCTCAACAAAAAATTCACAGAGTTGTATTGGTTTTTCGCCAATGCATCTAATTTTTCCTGAACCAGCTGTGTGCATGAAATCTCTTTATTAACGAGCTTTTCGTGTATTTTTATTATTTCTGAAGCCATTAATTCTCAATTACTTTTGATACTACTAAATATCCGTTTTTCTCTTTCGGGAAGTTTTGTTTGATGAGCTTTTTTTCCAGCTCTGAACTATTGTGAACTTCATCGGGACGAAGGTCTTCTAACGCAACAGCATTGTTGTTGAAATCATTGTTCACTGCTGGAAGCGGAGCGTTTTTAATGGCGTTAAAAAGCTCTTCAACCGCTTTTGAATGCGTTGCGCCTTTAATGCTGGATAAGTCTTCCAGCGACATTTCTTTACTCATAATTCAATTTTAGCTTTGCTAATCAAGGACTTAGGCGTCCTTTTTCACAAGCGCCAAAGATACCAAAAGGATGGGGTATTTCAAACCATATTCACGAAATCCTCCTTGCCCTCGCGCGGTCAACGCACTCCTCCTTTTTCAAAGGAGGAAGTTAGTTAGCTGGCATTTCCTGAAATACATATTCTGAGAATGGATGAGTATGGGACTTCTCCCTTTGAAAAAGATTTGATATTAAGAGGAGGAAGGAACTTCCGGTCTTCGTGCGAAGGAATTCTGTGTGATAGCAAGAGGGATTTTACTGTATCGAAAAATTCAGCACCGCCTCTTCTTTAATTTGAACTGATACTTGACCGGTACAGGTTCCAATGCCATAATCCAGATTGCGGACATCCAGCGTATTCGGTTCAACCGACATTTTTCCGGCTTTGATGAACCAGCGGCAATTCGGATCAACCGTCATTGCCGTAGAAATATTTGCCGTAAAATCGGTTCCTTTAAAATCCTTTCCTGATGTACTTCCGGTGAGGGAATAGGTGTCATCCAAAATATTGCTGCGGGTATTGGCTCCACTTGTGAGTTCCAGTGTTTTCAGGGATTTCCACGACATTGTTCCGTTGCTGTTGATGATGACTCCGTCGGGGGTATCGAGGGAAAAAGTATAATTGCTTTTTGAGTTGAGTCCGTTATTGGTAAGCGTCAATGTTCCGAGCACATTGGATTGATTCAAATAAAAATCGCTGAAAGTGACCACCACTTTATCAAGTGACAACAGCGTTGTGTCATAGCTTGAAGAGCTTACGGTAAACATCAAATTTCCTCTTCTGAATTTATCGTCGTCGCCTAAAAAATCAGTACTTCCGAAGTTAACGGTGAGTTTAAAAGGGAAAGTAAGGTTGTTTGGATTGGCGGAAGTGATGAATTTAACATTGGTATCGGAAGGATTTTGTTTGCTTAAAAAGAGGTTCAGATAAATTTGCGATTGTTTAAAAACATCAAGGTAAATTACTTCTGCCAAAGCATTGTCTTTACAGGAGTTTAGTTCGGTATTGGTTTTTTGATTCTGGCAGCTGAAGAGCGCGGCGAAAAAGAGCAATAAGAGTAAATTTTTCATAGAATGTGATTAGGTACTGCTTAGACGAAGAAAAATAACAAAAGGTTTGCCTAGATCTTCACCAATTCATAAAATGTACAATCGTAAATGTCTTTAGGATCTTTCTGACAAAAGATTTCGGAAGTTGTTCGCCATTTCTTAGGATCGAGTTCGGGGAAGAAAGTATCGGCTTCAAAATTTTCGTGAACGCGGGTGAGGTATACATGCGTTACCATATTTTCAGCCAACATCTGTCGGTAAATTTCACCACCGCCAATAATAAATAGTTCTTTTTCACCGCGTCGGCGGGCAAA
Source organism: Flavobacteriales bacterium (assembly GCA_023251095.1). Lineage (GTDB taxonomy): Bacteria > Bacteroidota > Bacteroidia > Flavobacteriales_C > JAHEZL01. The sequence continues at coordinate 96,727 of JAHEZL010000009.1, read as the reverse complement.
TTCAACACCCTCTTTAATAGAAGTAGTTACCAGGCAGCCGTCAATTTTTAAGTTGGCATCTCTGGTAACAACAATATTGGTTCTGTTGGCCAGAGGGCGATATTTCTCAGGAATGGATTCGTAATTTTTTCGTCCGGTTAAAATGTGATGACCCATGGTGCGCTCTTTGAAAAACTTCATGTCGATAGGCAAATGCCACAACAAACCATTGTCTTTACCAATGGAATTGTTCAAGCCTGCTGCAACAATGATAGATACTTTCATGTTTAAACCGCCACCGGCGCCTTTATATGAGGATGCGGATCATAACCGACCAATTCAAAATCTTCAATTTTAAAAGAGAAAATATCTTTTACTGCCGGATTAATTTTCATTTGAGGTAAAGCACGCGGTTCTCTGGAAAGCTGTAAGTTGGTTTGTTCCAGATGATTTTTGTACAAATGCGTGTCGCCGAAAGTGTGTACAAAATCACCCAGTTTTAAATTACAAACCTGAGCTACCATCATGGTTAATAGCGCATAAGACGCGATGTTGAAGGGAACTCCTAAAAACACATCGGCACTGCGTTGGTACAGCTGACAAGATAATTTTCCGTCGGCCACATAAAACTGAAAGAAAGCATGGCAGGGTGGAAGCGCCATTTTCTCTATTTCTCCTACGTTCCAGGCGCTCACTATGAGTCGGCGGGAATCAGGATTATTTTTTATTTGCTGAATTAAATTCGTGATCTGATCGATATGGCGGCCATCGGGAGTGGGCCATGAGCGCCACTGATAGCCGTAAACCGGACCGAGATTTCCGTTTTTATCGGCCCATTCGTCCCATATGGAAACGTTGTTTTCTTTGAGGTATTTAATATTGGTATCGCCTTGTAAAAACCACAGCAACTCATGGATGATAGAGCGCAGGTGACATTTTTTGGTGGTGATTAAAGGGAAGCCTTCATTTAAATCGAAGCGGGTTTGATAGCCGAAAACACTGATCGTTCCTGTCCCTGTGCGGTCTTCTTTTGAAGCTCCGTTGATGATGATATGTTGCAGGAGATCTAGGTATTGCTTCATTTATCAGGATGCTTTTCGTTTGTTGAGTTCGTCGCGTATTTGTGATGCTCTTTCGTAATCTTCCATGGTAATGGCCTCTTCCAGATATTTTTCCAGTTCCTCCAGCGTCATGGTTTTAATGTCTTTTGTACTGGATTGTAATAGTTCTTCTACCGGATCTTCCAAAGCATCTTCATCGTCGGTATCGCTAGTTGCCTGTTCGTCTTCCAGTAAAATTCCTGCTGAGGAAAGAATGAATTCGTAGGTGGATATCGGACAGTTGAATCTAACTGCAAGGGCAATAGAATCAGAGGTTCGGGCATCTATCTCCACTTCTTTGCCATCTTTTTCGCAAATCAGTTTTGCAAAGAAAATGCCTTCCACCAGATTGTAAATAATTACTTCTTTGATGTTGATATCGAAAGTACTTGCAAAGGTTTTAAAAAGGTCGTGGGTTAAAGGACGACTCGGCGTCATCTTCTCCAGTTCAATGGCAATAGCTTGCGCTTCGAAGCCACCTATGATGATAGGTAATCTTCGTTTGCCGTTGCGTTCTCCCAGTACCAGTGCGTATGCGCCTGTCTGTGTTTGACTATAGGACAACCCTATTATGTCTAAATTAATTTTCTTCATCAGGTCCCTTCAGGAAAGTTAAAAGGTAAAAGTAAAAAGCCAAAAGCAAATAACATAATATTATTTTTGGCTTTGTAGAGACGCAAAATTTTGCGTCTCTACTTTAACCTTTAAGTTTCTTTATCGCTTCAGTCAATTTTGGTACTACTTGCAGAGCGTCTCCAACAATTCCGTAATCGGCAGCTTTAAAGAAAGGCGCTTCAGGATCGGTGTTGATGACTACTATTTTTTTAGAGGAGCTGATACCGGCCAAATGCTGGATGGCTCCTGAGATTCCTATTGCGATGTATAAGTTTGGTGCAACGGCGATACCTGTTTGCCCAACGTGTTCATGGTGAGGTCTCCAACCGATATCCGCTACCGGTTTCGAGCAAGCTGTTGCAGCGCCTAATGCTTCAGCGAGTTGTTCAACCATGCCCCAGTTTTCCGGACCTTTCATTCCGCGGCCCGCGCTTACTACCAGTTCCGCTTCAGTCAAATTGATTTTACCTGAAGTTTTTTGGTATTCTACATGTTGTAAGGAATTGTCTTTTTCTGTTGCGCTTCCGCTTCCTTTTTCAACTGCGGCAGTTACTGCGTTTTCTTTTACTCCATAAGAGTTTGTGGAAAGCACTATAATTTTTACATCAGAAGAAAGTTCCACATGAGCGAAAGCTTTTCCTGAGAATGTTTTTTTCTTAACTGTGAAAGGAGCAGTCGAGGAAGGTAATTCCACTACTTCGGTAGCGATGGCTGCGTTTAATTTTATAGCCAATCTCGGAGCAGCGCCTTTGCTTTTCCAGGTTCCGTTGAACACCACATATTTTGCGCCTGCAGCCTGAACCGCTTGAGCTACAATAGAAGCAACGCCTTGATGATTAACATCTGCGCCGTCGTAGTGAACTACTTTCGTTGCACCATATGTTCCAAGGGAAGAAAGATTATCTGCACTAACATTTCCAATCACAACAGCAGTTACACTTCCGCCGGCAGCTTGTGCTAATCCGGCTGCGTAGGCAACACTTTCGAAGGTTGATTTTTTAAAATTTCCGTCCCAATTTTCAGCGAATACTAATACCGACATATCTTAAATATTTTGAGTTAAATAACTTTTGCTTCTGTATGTAATAAGTGTACCAGCTCCTCAACATTGTCGGCTGATACCATTTTGCAGGCTGCTTTTGGTGCAGGCAAATCAAAGGTTTTGAATTTTGCATTTCCTGCTGCTGCGCCCGGCACAACGGCTAGAGGTTTTGTTCGGGCGGCCATGATACCACGCATGTTTGGTATGCGCAATTCACTTTCTTCCACCATTCCTTTTTGAGCGGCCGCAACGAGTGGAAGAGAAGATTTTACAACTTCTTTTCCCCCGTCGATCAGCGTCTGCATAGTAGCAGTAGTTCCGTCTATATCCAGTTTCACGCAAGGTGAAACAGAGTTTATTCCTAGTAATTCGGCTAACATTCCGGGAACTGCTCCTCCATTGTAATCAATGGATTCGCGACCGGTGATGATTAAATCGAAGCCTTTATCTTTAGCGTAATTCGCAATTTCGGTAGCTACCTGAAGAGAATCCATCGGATCAGCATCAATACGAACTGCGTCATCGGCACCAATCGCTAGTGCTTTGCGGATAACAGGTTCAGTATCGGCCCGGCCAACAGTAATAGTGGTTACATTGCCACCCAAAGTTTCTTTGAGTTGCATGGCGCGGGAAAGTCCGAATTCATCGTAGGGGTTAATAACAAACTGCACTCCGGCAGTGTTGAATTTTGTGTTGCCGTCCGCAAAAGTAATTTTTGTGGTAGTGTCGGGAACAGAGCTGATACAAACAAGAATCTTCATAAATCGACTGTAGAATTTAGTTGTTCAAATGTAAACTTTGGGGCTTTACGAAGAGACTTACATAAAGGTTATTTTTTCTTCAAAAATTCAAATTTGGCCTAGCATTCTTTATTCTTACAGATTATTTTTATTTTAGCCCCGCTTAAAAAAAACATATATGAGAGTATTACAATTCAGAGAGGCATTGCGTGAGGCCTTAAACGAAGAAATGCGTGCAGATTCCAATGTCTATTTAATAGGTGAAGAAGTTGCCGAATACAACGGTGCGTACAAAGTGAGCCAGGGAATGCTGGAAGAATTTGGTGAAAAACGAGTGATTGATACCCCTATCGCTGAGTTAGGTTTCGCCGGAATAGCAGTTGGTTCAGCAATGAACGGCTTGCGACCGGTAGTAGAATTCATGACTTTTAACTTCGCTTTGGTGGCGATTGATCAGGTGATCAACTCAGCTGCGAAAGTATATTCTATGTCGGGTGGACAATTCAATTGCCCGATAGTGTTTAGAGGTCCAACCGCTTCCGCCGGACAATTAGGAGCTCAGCATTCACAAGCTTTTGAAAGCTGGTTTGCCAACACTCCAGGTTTGAAAGTAATCGTTCCATCTACTCCTTACGATGCTAAAGGATTATTGAAATCAGCCATTCGTGATAATGACCCGGTGATTTTCATGGAATCTGAACAGATGTACGGAGATAAAGGCGAAGTTCCTGAAGGAGAATATTTAATTCCTATCGGAGTTGCCGACATTAAAAGAAAAGGAACGGATGTTACTCTGGTAACTTTCGGGAAAATAGTTCACGTAGTGCTTGTTGCTTGTGCCGAATTGGAAAAAGAAGGAATCAGCGTTGAGGTGATCGACTTAAGAACTGTTCGTCCGATTGACTACGATGCAATTTATACTTCCATTAAAAAAACAAACCGCTTGGTGATTGTTGAAGAGGCTTGGCCTTTGGCTTCAATTTCCGGCGAGATCACTTATAAAGTACAACACGAAGCTTTTGATTATTTGGATGCCCCTATCCAAAGAGTAACTTCAAGAGACGTTCCGCTTCCATACGCTATGAACCTTATCAATGAAGCTCTTCCTAACGTGGAGCGCATTAAAGGCGCTGTGAAAAGTGTACTATATAAAAAGGCATAAGCGTGATTTGCGCAATTACATTAAATAATTAACTTTGCCGACCAATTTAAAACGAACAATTACTAATTAATATTTATGGAATCAATGATGATTTACGTGCCTATCGTAATGGCATTAATAGGATTAGCTTTCATGGCGATCAAAAGATCTTGGGTTTTAAAACAAGATGCCGGAGATGGAAAAATGAAAGAAATTTCAGATTATATCTATGAAGGTGCATTGGCCTTCCTTAAAGCAGAATACAGATTATTAACTCTTTTCGTGATTGCCGCCAGCATCGTATTGGCTGGTATCTCTTTCGTAGTTCCAACAACTTCTATATTAATAGTAGTTGCTTTTATTTTCGGAGCCTTTTTCTCAGCATTAGCTGGAAACATGGGGATGAAAATCGCAACTAAAACAAACGTAAGAACAACGCAAGCTGCCCGTACAAGTTTACCACAAGCATTGAAAGTTTCTTTCGGTGGTGGTACTGTAATGGGATTAGGTGTTGCTGGTTTAGCCGTTTTAGGTTTAACTACTTTCTTTATTTTCTTCTTCCATTATTTTATGGGTGGAGTTTGGACTTCAACAGACGACATGACCATCGTTTTGGAAACTTTGGCTGGATTCTCTTTAGGTGCTGAATCAATCGCATTGTTCGCTCGTGTGGGTGGTGGTATTTATACTAAAGCTGCCGACGTTGGTGCCGACTTAGTTGGTAAAGTAGAAGCCGGTATTCCTGAGGATGATCCTAGAAACCCTGCAACTATCGCTGATAACGTAGGTGATAACGTAGGTGACGTTGCCGGTATGGGTGCCGATTTATTCGGTTCTTATGTAGCAACAGTTTTGGCGGCTATGGTTTTAGGTAACTATATTATTAAAGACAACGGCGGTGCGATTTTAGATGCTGCTGGTAATCTTGATGCTTTCGGTGGTATCGGACCAATCTTGTTGCCAATGGCAATTGCCGGTTTCGGTATCCTGTTCTCTATCGTTGGAACATTGCTGGTAAAAATTAAAGACAATACAGCTAAAGAAAAACAAGTACAAGGTGCATTAAATGTTGGAAACTGGGTTTCTATCGTATTGACTGCCATCTCTTGTTATTTCCTAGTTGGATATATGTTGCCTGAAACCATGCAAATGGATTTCTTCGGTGAAGGTTCAAAAGAAATTTCTTCAATGAGAGTTTTCTACGCTACACTGGTTGGATTAATAGTAGGTGGTGGAATTTCATCAGTAACTGAATACTACACTGGATTAGGTACAAAACCGGTTTTGAAAATCGTACAAAAATCTTCAACAGGTGCCGGAACCAACGTAATTGCTGGTTTGGCAACAGGGATGATTTCAACTTTCCCAACAGTATTGTTATTCGCAGGTGCTATCTGGGCGTCTTACGCTTTAGCTGGTTTCTACGGTGTGGCTTTGGCCGCTTCTGCAATGATGGCTACAACAGCTATGCAGTTGGCGATTGATGCTTTCGGACCAATTTCTGACAACGCCGGTGGTATCGCTGAAATGAGCGAATTGCCTAAAGAAGTTCGTCAACGTACAGATATTTTAGATTCAGTAGGTAACACTACTGCTGCAACAGGAAAAGGTTTTGCGATCGCTTCTGCTGCTTTGACTTCCTTAGCATTGTTTGCTGCTTATGTGACTTTCACAGGCATCGACGGGATCAACATCTTTAAAGCTCCAGTTTTGGCGATGTTGTTCGTAGGTGGTATGATTCCGGTAGTGTTCTCTGCTTTGGCAATGAACTCTGTAGGTAAAGCTGCAATGGATATGGTGTATGAAGTTCGTCGCCAGTTCAAAGAAATTCCGGGAATCATGGAAGGTACAGGAAAACCTGAATACGGTAAATGTGTGGAGATTTCTACTAAAGCCGCTTTGCGCGAAATGATGTTGCCTGGTATTTTAACTATTGGTTTCCCGATTGCAATTGTATGTTTAGGTAAATTGGTTTACGGAGACAACAACCAATTGATCGCTGAAATGTTAGGTGGTTATATGGCTGGTGTTACTGTATCTGGTGTTCTTTGGGCAGTGTTCCAAAACAACGCAGGTGGTGCATGGGACAACGCTAAAAAATCGTTTGAAGCTGGTGTTATGATCAATGGTGAAATGACTTACAAAGGTTCTGACGCTCACAAAGCTGCAGTAACTGGTGATACAGTTGGTGATCCATTTAAAGATACATCTGGTCCGTCAATGAACATCTTAATTAAATTGACTTGCTTGATCGGTTTAGTTATCGCTCCAATCTTGGGTAGCGGACACTCTGAAGGTGGAGCAGCTGCTTCATGCCACGGAAAAGAAGCTACTTCTTGCTGCAAAAAAGAAGGTGCTGAAGGTTGTAAAAAAGACGCAGCAGCATCTTGTCACGGACAAGAAGAGAAAAAAGCTTGTTGTCATAAACCGGATTCAGTAACTGTTATTGGAGTACCAGCAATGGAAACTCCACAAGCAACTCCTGATCATTCACATTAATATTTGAAATAGATTTATAAAAAAAAGCTCCGGGAATTTTCCCGGAGCTTTTTTGTTTTAGGTTTTCTGTTGGACGCGGTTTCCTCCGCTCCGCTGAGTTTAGCGAAGCGTAACTCAGCGGAATAACGAATCAACGTGGAAGCTTTCAGCTTCCTTTTTCTGAAAGAAAAACAATGTTCCTTCTGCGAAGGAAAGAAGCTGAAAGCTTCTAAGTATACTCGTAAAACCAACAAGTTCGCTTCGCTAAACTTGTCGAAGCGAGGGAAGAATTCAATCAACATGAAAAATCAATACTTTGGTGCATCAGGAATTTTCCTCCACCATTTTTTTAATGACCACTTAATTAATAGCACAAGAATTAGAATAACGATATAAAATCCCAAATGAAAGGTGGATTCATTGTCGCAATATTTTTCTGTATCAGCGTTCTTAATAATTCTTCCGTTTACTTTTAAGTATGAAGCGCCCACTAGATTTTCTCCAGATTTCCATGCCCAAATGCTTTCGGGTTCATAGAAAATAGTATCGCCTTCGCGAAGACCATTTAAAAATGCTTTTTGTGATAAGTAACATTCTCCTAAGCGGATTGTTTCTGAATTAGTCTTTAAACTAATAGATCCGCTAATATCCACTGTGCCTTCATCAATTGTAGGCCTATCTAGAAGTACTCCAATCTTAGTTTTCATTTAATGGCGTTTTGGTCTTATAGGATTGCTTCAATTTTTGAGTACAAAAATTCTCGCAATGACGGAGCGCGGGTGTTAATGCTTCCCAGTCACCACTTCACTCACCTTAATAATGTAATCTCCAATCCTTTCACAATTAGAAAAAAGATCCTTATAATACATTCCACTCTTATAACTGTAATCGCCTTTTTCCATGCTTTCCAGATGCTGATTTTGAGCGGTATCGCGAAGAGTGTCAATTTCATTTTCAATTTCGCGTGCTTCGGAAATAGTGACTTCTTCGTATTCCGTATTGAGGTTTTTGATCATGATGTCGAAAGCTTTGTCAAGCTTGTCGAGTAAGGCGTTTAAGTGATCACGTTGCTCCTGAATGAACCAAACCTTGCTTTCTTTTTTGCGCTCCATGATGAGGGCCATGCCGTAATAAATATCGCCTACTTGCTCCAAATCACCAACGATGCTGAGGAGTCGGCGGATTTCAAACGAGTTCTCTTCAGTCAATTCTCCTTGCGAAACTTTAGTGAGGAAGTTGGTGATTTCTTCATCGAAATTATCGGTGAGATCCTCGTATTTCCTCATTTGTGTAATGAGGTTTTCAAAAGCGTCGCTCTCTTGTTCTTTTAACAACTGACGGTAAGTGTCATTCATTGTTTTGGTGAGTTCGGCAAATTTCACCAATTCTTTTTTCGCTTCGGAAATAGAAATTTCCGGAGAAGTCATGAGGCCCGAATCAATAAATTCGAGATGAAATTCTTCATCCATATCGCCTTTTGATTTCACTGATTTGGTAGCTAAATCAGCTAAAGTAGGCAGGAACCACATCATGATTAAAACGTTGATGGTGTTGTATGCAGTGTGAAAAATAGCAATGCCGATCGGTGCTCCCATTTTATTATGAATATCACCCAAGCCCAAAACTTTTTCGCTAATACAATTGATTTCCGGTACAATAAAAGGAAGTAAAATAGAAGCCCAGCCCACGCTTACGATATTGAAAATGGAATGAATTCTTGCTGCTCTTTTTGCGTGCACATTTCCGGCAACGGCTGTAATTTCTGTGTTGATGATGGAGCCGACATTGTGTCCCAAAACCATAGCCAGAGCGGTTTCTATAGGAATGATTCCGGTGAAGGCCAGCGTTTGTGTGAGTGCAATGGCAACTGCTGTAGACTGTAATACAAACGAAAACAATGCGCCAATTACAATGAAAGACAAAGTGCTTAAAAAGGTATCGCTATTGTCTTGCAGGAAAGAATAAATTTCTAAAAGATCGGGGTTGGAAACCGATAACATTAAAAATTCTAATCCGGTAAATACGATTGCAAAACCAATAATGATTTCACCGATAAATTTCACTTTTCTTTTTTTCGCGAAGAGGAAGGGAACACCAACAGCAATGAGTGGTACAGCGGCACTCATGTTGAAATGCATTTTAAAACCTAACACAGCAATCATCCATGAACTCACTGTGGTTCCTATGTTTGCACCTAAAATAACCGAGCCCGATTCAATCAAAGTTAAAATTCCAACATTCACTAAACTTACTGCAACGACTATCGTTGCGGAGGAAGATTGAATGAGTGCTGTGGTAAAAAATCCGTTGAAAATTCCCTTGAATTTATTTTCTGTAGAAGATTCTATGATGCGTCGCAAACTATCACCCAATACTTTTTGAATAGCCTCTGTCATCATCTTCATTCCGAAAACGAGGAAGGCCAGAGAACCTAGGAGGAATAATATATTGGAGAGTTCCGACTGCAAAATTTATTTCTTTTTATTGTGACGTAAAACTTTTGCTTCGATGAAGAAAATAATTTCTTCAGCCATATTTTTAGTGAGGTCGCCCATGCGTTCAATTTTTCTTAAAGCGCCCATGACGTATAAAATTTCTTCTGCTAATTCAGGTTTGGTTTTGATGAGTTCAATGGCGGTTTTTGTTGCTTTTCTGTTGTATTCGTTTAAGAGTTCGTCGAGGTTAAAAACCTTTCTGGCCAATGAAGGATCTTCCTGACGGTAAGAATCCATGATGAGAGAAAACATTTGCAAACAACGGTCGAAAGCGGGACTCAGGTTGAATACTTCCAGAATATCTGCAGGAAATGGACCGGGTGAAATATTCACATAAACCGCTAAGCCTTCAGCGTTATCACCGATTCTTTCCAAGCTATGATTCATTTTAATACAAGCCAGAACGAAGCGCAAATCAATTGCCACAGGATTGTACAAAGCGAGAATATTTTCACAATCGCGATCAATTTTTAACTCCGAAGCATTCACGCGCTTGTCGTTGGCAACAACGTGACTTGCGAGATCCTTATCACTGGTGAGAATCGCTTCTTTACTTTTCTCAATTTGAGAATGCACGAATTGAAGAAGTTCGAAAACTTCGTTTTTCAATTGTACTAATTCTGATTCTAAATGCGACATACTATTTTTTTAAAGTTCTTATAATTGCCTGCGGTGGCTCACCGCTAACCAAATCTTCCGGTGATATAATTTTGTGTTCTTTCCTTTTCAGGATTGGTAAAAATCTTTTTTGTCTCATCGTATTCCACTAAATCGCCCATGTAGAAAAAAGCAGTGTTGTCGCTGATTCTACCGGCTTGTTGCATGTTGTGCGTAACAATAACGATGGTGTATTTTTGTTTGAGTTCCCAAATCAAATCTTCAATTTTTGCAGTAGAAATCGGGTCGAGAGCAGAAGCCGGTTCGTCCATCAGCAGGATGCTCGGCTCCAAAGCCAACGCACGTGCGATACATAATCTTTGTTGCTGTCCGCCTGAAAGAGAAAGCGCTGATTTTTTCAAATCATCTTTTACTTCATCCCACAATGCCGATTGTTTCAGGGATTTCTCCACTGTTTCCTCAATCAGTTTTTTGTTTTTGATGCCTTGAATTTTTAATCCGTAAGCCACGTTTTCGAAAATAGATTTCGGGAAGGGATTTGGTTTTTGAAACACCATTCCTATTTTTTTTCTCAGCTCTTCAACACGAATCATTTTTTGGTAAATGTCTTTACCGTCCACAATGATATCACCTTCTTTGCGGAAGCCTTCCACGTAGTCGTTCATGCGGTTGAAGGTGCGGAGAAAAGTAGATTTCCCACAACCCGACGGGCCGATAAAAGCTGTAACAGTGTTGGCTTTAATGGCAATGTTTACATCCTTGAGAACCTGTTTGGCTCCGTAGAAAACATTGAGGTTAATGGCCTCCAGTTTTTTTTCTTTAATGCTCAGTTTTTCCATACAAAATATTTTACCACTTCACTTTTTTCTGCCATCTGTTGCGCAGGAACACTGCGATACCATTGAGAACAAAAGTGATCAACAATAAAACGATAATACCTGCTGCTGCGCTTTTTGCGAATTCTTTATCGGGCATTCCTATCCATGAATAAATTTGCATCGGAAGCACAGTATAATCGCTCATTGGCGAATCGGGAACATTAGTAATAAAAGTTGCGGCACCTACCACAATCAGCGGAGCGGTTTCTCCAATAGCGCGGGAGATGGCCAGAATAATTCCCGTAATAATGCCACCAGCCGACGCCGGTAAAACTTGATGCCATATGGTTTGCCAGGTGTTGGCGCCCATTCCGTAGGAAGCCTGACGGATACTGTCCGGAACAGCTTTTAAAGCTTCACGGGTTGAAACAATAATTACAGGTAAGATCAATAAAGCCAGCGTACAAGCTCCGGAGAGTAAACTGGTTCCGAAGTTCAGTGTGCGCACAAAAATTTGCAAGCCCAATAAACCATAAATGATAGAAGGAACACCGGCTAAATTTGCGAGATTGATTTCAAGAAAATTGGCCATTTTGCTTTTTTTGGCGTATTCTTCAAAATAAATTCCGGCAGCAATTCCAATGGGAATAGCGATAATGGCCGTTAGTCCTAAAATCCATAAAGTGCCTGTCCACGCTGGATAAATCCCTGCTTTCCGTGCTCTGCTCGATGGAAAGTTGCTCAAAAAATCCATGTCGATTTTTTCAATTCCCGTCATCAAAATATCGCCTAAAAATATCACCAGCATGAATAAGCCGAAGAAAGTACAGGCCATGCCCACGTACTCAAAAGCTTTATCCTTGATTCTATTTTTATCGGCGCTAGTCATATTTTTCCTGGAATCGTTTTTTGATGTAGAAGCTTACGCTGTTGAGAATGAAAGTAAATACGAATAAGGTAACACCTGCAGCGAAAATCGTTTGGTATTCAATAGAATCCTGTTGCACGTCGCCGCTGCTCATGTTCACGATAAAGGCAGTGATGGTGGCAACAGTTTCGCGCGGATCGGCGGTGAGGTTTGCCATGTTTCCGGCAGCAACGGTTACTATCATGGTTTCGCCTACAGCACGTGCAAAAGCAAGGATGATAGAAACAATAATTCCCGAAGAAGCAGCCGGTAAAATAACATTAAAAGAAGTTTGCAAACGCGTAGAACCCATGCCGTATGCCCCTTCGCGCAAGGATTTAGGTACAGCGTATAAGGCGTCTTCACTCAAGGAAGAAATCATGGGTATGATCATGATGCCCATCACCAAACCTGCGCTAAGCGCATTGAATCCAGCAAGGTTGGGAATATAATTTTGTAAAAATGGAGTCACTACTGTTAACGCAAAGAAACCATAGACTACAGTTGGAATCGATGCGAGAATTTCAAGTAGGGGTTTAATATAGTATCTGAATTTTTTTGGTGCGTATTCACTTAAGTAAATAGCGATGATGATTCCCATAGGAACAGCGATGCTCATGGAAATGGCTGTTACCAGTAAGGTTCCCGAAAGCAGCGGTAAAATTCCAAAATGTTTATTGGTGGAAAGCGGACTCCATTCGGTGTCGGTAAGGAAGTCCCAGATGGAAACATGCTGAAAGAAAGTATAGCTTTCTGAAAAGAGTACCCATACAATTCCAACGGTCGTTAGAACGGTAATTATCGCACATATCATTAACACTCTCTTCATATACTCTTTTAACAATAAAACCTGCCGCCCAAAAGAGCAGCAGGTTCCAAATATAGGATTATCTATATTTTTATTTCAGTCCTTTTTTAAATTCATTCCATTTTGCAGTTTCAGCAGTGTACTGTTCTGTAGTTAAAGGAATAAAGTGTGCTTCTTTTACTAACACCGGTGCCTGAGCTATATAAAATTCAACAAAGGCAGAAACTTCAGCTCTTTTAGCAGCTTCCGCGCTGATGTAGATAAAAAGCGGACGGGAAAGTGGAGCATATGTTCCATCCATCACCGTTGCATCCGTTGGCAATATCGCACCTGCACCGTTATCCACAGCCACCAGTTTTAATTTGTCTTTATTGGTTTCATAGTATCCCAATCCGAAAAAGCCCATTGCAAATTTATCTCCTGCAACACCTTGTACCAATTGATTGTCGTTTTCGCTGGCGTTGTAATCTACGCGGCAAGCACCTTTTTTACCATTGATGGCTTCAGTGAAATATTCAAAAGTTCCTGATTCGTGTCCGGCACCGTGAAGGTGGATCGGTTCGTTAGGCCATTCTTTTCTGATTTGGTTCCATTTCATGATTTTATCTTGAGCATCTGGTCCCCAGATCATTTTCAATTCGGCAACTGTAATGCTGGTCAACCATGTGTTTTGTGGATTTACAACGATGGATAAACCGTCTTTTCCGATTTCCAAAGCCTGGTATTTGATACCCAAGCTGTCGCATTCGTGTGCTTCAGAATCTTTGATGGTACGTGATGCATCGCAGATATCGATTTCTTTTCTGATGAATTTTTTGAATCCGCTACCTGTTCCGCCTGCGGCCACTGAGAAGTCTACTTTATTGTTTTGTTCTTTAAAGTCTTCGGCTACCAATTGAGTAATTGGTAATACTGTACTTGACCCGTCGATTTTAATAGTTCCTGAAAGGGTTGCTGTTGAATCGTTGCCTGCAGCTGCATCATCTGAAGTGCCGCCGCCGCAAGAACTTAGTAATGCTGTTGCTGCCAATGCTGAAATAAATATTTTTTTCATGTTTAATAATTTTATGCAACGAAGATATAAAGGAAAAGCAGCTCCAAATCGCATATGGTGTTAAGTTAATGTTAACATTTAAAGCTTGGGTTTTTTGAGTGCAAGTTTTCGTCATATTTGTTTGTGTAGCCTGAATAGTAAAGTGTATTTTTGGTTAACTAGAAAGCGATATGGAAAAAATACTGATAGTGGATGATGACAGGGATATTTTAGAATTCCTCTCTTACAATTTGGTAAAAGAAGGATTTGAAGTATTTAAAGCGGAGAATGGAAAAGCAGCGATAGATATTGCCCTGAAAGAAATTCCCGATTTGATTTTATTGGATGTGATGATGCCGGGAATGGACGGGATAGAAACCTGCTACCAGATTAAAGAAAAACCTGAATTGAAAAATGCAGTGATTGCTTTTTTAACTGCCCGCAATGAAGATTATTCTGAAATATCAGGACTGGAAGCAGGAGCAGATGATTATATTTCGAAACCTGTACGGCCACGTGTTTTGATTTCACGCATCAAAGCTTTATTGCGAAGAAAAGGAAAAGGCGGTGACGATATTGAAATTACGGAAACCCGCATTAAAATCGACAATACCCGCTACGTTGCCATTAAAGACAATGAAGAAATTGTTTTCCCTAGAAAGGAATTTGAATTGCTGAAATTGTTATTATCAGAACCTGGGAAAGTATTTTTACGAAATGAAATTTTAGATAAAGTATGGGGGAAAGAAGTGGTGGTAGGTGACAGAACGATTGACGTACATATTCGTAAATTGCGCGAAAAACTAGGAGAAGATTACATCGTTACCGTAAAAGGTGTAGGCTATAAATACCAGGAAGCAGAATGAATATTTCAAATCCCAAAATTTTAGTACTCGCGCTTTCTGCTTTCGTTTTTGCAGTATATATTATTTTGGTTTTTTCTTTGCTTCCTGCTGGCGATACTTTTCTTAAAATTGCCGTGGGCTTTGGTTTATCAGTGGCAAGCTATCTTTTTGCTTATTATCTTTTCAAAACATTTATTCTCGAAAAAATAAAGGGGATTTATAAAAATATCGTGTCTCATAAATCGCAGGAATTGTTGGAAATTGATATTCAGAATTCCTGGGCCGATGATCCTGTAAAATCTGCAGGGGATAAAGTTGCCAGCTGGTCGGAAAAACAAAAAACCGAAATCGCTACTTTAAAAAGACAAGAGCAATTCAGAAGAGAATTTTTAGGAAATGTTGCGCATGAATTGAAAACACCTGTTTTCAATATGCAAGGATATATTCTTACGCTTTTGGATGGCGGACTGGAAGATGAAAACATCAACATGGATTATCTGAAACGTGCGGCCAATAATGCCGAACGGATGATTTCCATTATTGAAGATTTAGATGAAATTTCCCGTTTGGATTCGGGAGAAATAGGTTTGCATAAAAGTGCTTTCAACATTACAGATTTAGCAGTAGAAGTTTTTCATTCTTTGGAAATTCAAGCCAAAAAGAAAGCCATTGAATTGAAATTTGATAAAGAAAAACCTAAGGAAATATTGGTGTTTGCCGATAAAGACAAGATCCGACAGGTTTTGGTGAATTTAATTTCGAATGCTTTGAAATACGGTATTCAGGGCGGTTGGGTGAAGGTGGATTTTACCGATATGGAAGATGCGCTAATGGTGGAAATTGAAGACAATGGAATTGGTATTGAAGAAAAACATTTACCGCGTTTGTTTGAACGATTTTATCGTGTGGATGAAAGCAGAAGCAGAGAATTGGGTGGCTCAGGTTTAGGTCTGGCCATTGTAAAACATATTATTGAAGCCCATCAGCAAAATATAGGTGTTCGCAGTTCGGTGAAATCGGGAAGCGTATTCCATTTTACACTGGAGAAGAAGAAAAAGTAGACTTTCCTTAAGCGCATCTGGCGCGAATTTTTACTGGATATTCATATCATTTCATTTTTCAAGATAATTACATGAGATTTTTTTTAGCTATATCTATAGTGTTGTTTGTTTATGGCTATAGCTACGGGCAAGATACTGCCACGATTTCTTTGCCTATTAAGGCAGGGTATAAAAAATGGACTAAGCCCGAAACGGCGGGGCGTTTCGGAATTGGTATGCAAAAAGAGTTTTATGTGGAATTCGGATTGAGTGGCTATAGTTATTATTACAATGACCGATTTTACAATTCCTCTATTTATTACGGAGCTATGGAATGGTCGCAACCCAAAAATGTGTACGGCTTAAAAATGGGTTATGAAATTAATGCCAGTGCATTGGCGTTGGGCCTGGAGATGAAGTATCAGTTCAATAATACCGGCTATGATTTTGTGATTACGCCTAAAATTGGATTTGGGATTTTAGGCATCATCAATATTTTTTATGGATACAATATATCTACCCGCGGAATGCCGTTTTCCGAGATAGGACAGCATCAGTTTTCAATGGTGTTTAATATTAATCAGAAAATGTTTAGTCGCAGTACATCTAAAGCAAATCAAAGCTCGCCGGCTTTACCGGCTCCTTAATTTTTCAGCAAGATATTCCTGTTCTGTTTGTCCGGGAGTGGGAATGTATTTGGCATTTAAACCCAACACATGTAAATCCATAATGGTGGAATATCCCGAGCGGCAAATAATTTTTTTTGCAGCGTAAAGAGCGCTTAAAAATGCATCGTCGTTCAAATGATTTACAATGGTGATATTTCGATCTTCAATTTTTTTCACTATCTCGGGATGTCCCGAAATAATTAACGTTTTCCCATTTATTTTTTTAAAATCATTTTGTAGTTTTTCAAAAAATAAAGTGCGTTGCGGTTCGGGTCCAGATACAATTCCAACAGCTTCATAAATTTTTTCTTCTGTTTGAATTCCTTTGGTGAATCGTGATTGCGGCCCAATGTATTTTATGTTTTCCGGGAAGTTTTTTTTGTAAAATTCATTTTTCGGATGCGACAAATCTCCCGATAAATTATTTTCTCCTTCATAGTCGGGAACCCAACATTCATCATACTTTGCAATAAACCATGAATTTATCCTGAACAATAATTTTTCAAAAACAGGAGCTTGAATATTGATTTGATGTGTGATGAAAAGCGACTCGATATTTTTATTCCAGAGTCCGTAACGGTTGTCGGAAATGACCATATCAATTTTATGTTCTTCAATAATTTTTTTGAGTTGTTGATGTTCTTTAAAAACGGAAAATAAAATTTTTGGCACTTGAAGCATCATCGACAAAACCATCCATCTGGAATAAGAAATCTGAGTTCCTTTTAAAACGATGAATTGGCTTTCGGGAAAACTTTGTTGCAGCAAAGCCAATGGTCCGCCGTCGGCAGCAATAATGATTTCATTACCGAGCGCGAGTTGTTCACGGATGATCGGGATGCAACGCGTTGCGTGTCCGAGTCCCCAGTTAAGCGGCGCAATGAGTATTTTCTTTTTTTTCTTCAGAAGCGAAAAGTCTTTTCTAATTTAGCGCAAATTAGTAAGATTAATGGCGAAAAGAAAGTTACAGCGTTTTGCAGATGTGGAAACCTTTGACAATGTTGCAAAACCTACCACTGAACAGGCGATGCAGGATTCCTTTCCATTGAAAGGAAAGTGGCACAAAGAATTTTTTAAGAATGAAAATCCGATAGTGTTGGAACTGGCTTGCGGCAAGGGAGAATACACCGTTGGACTGGCAAAAAACTATCCCGATAAAAATTTTTTAGGGGTGGATATCAAAGGCAATCGCTTGTGGCACGGGGCGAAATACGCTTTGGAAAATAAAATGAACAATGTTGGCTTTGTGCGTACGAGAATTGATTTCATCACTCAGCTTTTTGCAGCCGATGAAGTGAGTGAAATATGGATCACCTTTGCCGACCCGCAGAAAGAGCGACCGCGCAAAAGACTAACCGGTGAAATGTTTTTAAACCGCTATCGAAAAATTATGAAAGCGGGAGGAAAAATAAATTTAAAATCCGACAGTGATTTATTGTATGAATTCACCAAAGAAATGGTGGCAGAAGGGAAATTGAAAGTAGAAGTGGATTCGGCCAATATTTATGAAGAATTGTTGCCTTCCTTGGGCGATGCGCCGTTGGTGAAAGATCTGGAGATTAAAACCTATTATGAAAAACGCTGGCTGAGCGAAGGAAAAAAAATCAAATTTATTTCCTTTATACCCTAGTTGCTCTCTTTATTTATTTACTTTTATCCGATAATTTTTTCTCTATGTTTCAACTTGCTGTTATTGGTGCCGGACAATTAGGAAGCAGGCATTTACAGGGTGTGGCAAAATCAAATTTTTCAGCTGAAATTTGGGTTGTCGATCCTTCCGTGGATTCCTTAAAAACCGCTGAATCTCGCTATAATGAAGTGCGATCTGAAACAAAAACCGTTTTTTTTGTTCAGAGTATTGCTGAAATAAAAACCAAAAAACTGGATTTGGTAATTATTGCTACTAACTCCTTTCATAGGCTTGAGGCCATACAAAATCTGCTTGCTCACTGCGAAGTAAAATATATGGTTTTGGAAAAAGTGCTTTTTCCATCTGTGGACGAGTATGATGTAGCCGTTAAAATTCTTAAAGAACGCAAGGTCAAAACATGGGTGAATTGTTGTATGAGAATGAATGAATTGTATCAACAGATTAGAAGCGAAATACAAGGTAAAATTTCATTTTCAGCCGTTGGAAATTCATGGGGTTTAGGTTGTAATACGATTCATTATCTGGATCTTTTCGTTTTTATGTCAGGCAATAAAAATGTTACTTTAAAACATTGCATTGCAAAATCATTTCCGGCAAAAAGAAATGGATACGTTGAGTTTGAAGGATCAATAAAAGGAGTAGATACAGAGGGCAATCATTTTTTAGTGACTTCTGTGGAGAACACGCCAACAGAGTCGATAATTACCATTCAAACCACCGGTAAAACCTACATCATCGATCCTTTGAACGGAACCGGAAAAGCATGGATTAAATCTCCTGAAACAAAAGGAGATTGGGTAGCACTACCGTTCCGTATTAAATTCCAAAGCGAATTATCAACGGAGCTTGCAGAGTCGATAATCACAACAGGTGATTGCCACTTAACACCATTTGAAGAGTCGGTAGAATTGCATAAAATATTTCTGGCTCCGATTACTTCGTACTTACAAGAACACTCATCTGAAAAAATCATAAAATGTCCGATCACTTAAATAAAAAAGTGTTGTTGATTGGTACAACACAAATGGCAATGGACTATTTAAAAGTTCTCTCTGCTTTAAATTGTACAACAGTTGTTGTTGGAAGAGGTATTGAAAATGCGCTTTCATTCGAAAAAGCAACGGGATTGAAAGTGTGTGTTGGCGGGATAGAAAAATTTGTTGCTGAAAATTCCTTAGCCGATTTTGATTCGGCAATAGTAGCGGTTGGTGCAGAAAAACTAAAAGACGTTACCATTTCTATTTTAAGCAAAGGCTTGCGTAAAGTGTTGCTGGAAAAACCGGGAGGCTTGAATGTTCAGGAAATTGAGCTCCTTGCTGCTGAAACTTCAAAATATAAGGCCGATGTTTTACTGGCCTATAACAGAAGATTTTATTCATCGGTTTTAGAAGCAGAAAAAATAATTGCAAAAGACGGAGGAGTAAAATCTTTTCAATTTGAATTTACGGAATGGTCTCATAAGCTGGAGACATTGGCCACAAAAGAAATTGTTAAAAACAACTGGTTGTTTGTGTGTTCAACACATCCTATCGATTTGGCTTTTTATCTGGGAGGTAAACCCCAAGAAATGAAATCTTTTGCAGGGGGTAAATTATCATGGCACAACAAAGCAATTTTTTACGGAGCGGGTTCTACGGACAAAGGAATTTTATTTTCTTACAGCGCTAACTGGGCTGCGCCGGGAAGATGGGCTGTAGAGATTTTGACCGATAATTACAGATTGTATTTTAAACCGATGGAAGAGTTGCATGTTCAAAATAAGGGCAGTGTGGCAGTTGTTAAAGCAGAGGTTGACAATTCTTTGGATGTTGAGTTTAAACCGGGCTTATATCTTCAAACCAAAGCGTTTTTACAAGAGGATTATAAGCGTTTCTTAACCATTGCTCAACAAGCCGAAATGGCTGTATTTTATGAGCAGATAGGCAATGGGAATTAAAAAATCAAAAGAAAAAATATCCAAAGTGAAAGGAGAAAATGAAGATTTTTTTCTTCAGGTTTATCAGGTAGTCCGATTGATTCCCAAAGGCAGAGTCACTTCGTATGGCGCCATTGCAAAATATCTTTCTGCTCCAAAAGCATCGCGTAGCGTGGGCTACGCAATGAATACATCTCACACGAAAAAGCCCGTTGTTCCTGCGCATCGTGTGGTGAACCGTGATGGATTGCTCACAGGAAAACATCATTTCTCGCCTTCTTCGTCCATGCAGAAAAAGCTGGAAGCAGAAGGAATTAAAGTGAAAAAAGATCAGGTTTTAAATTTTAAAAAAGTGTTTTGGGATCCCACCATTGAACTAGCCTTGTAATTCTCCTTAGAATAATTCTAAATAATAACTTACAATTACTAAATTTGGAGCTCAAAGCGAATCATGAGCATTTCAAAAGAAAAAATACTGGAAGCATTGGCTTCCGTTCAGGAACCCGATTTAAAGAAGGACCTTGTTCAGTTGGATCTGGTTTCCAATATCGTTATCGCCGATAATAAAATATCTTTTTCCGTTAAGGTTCACAATCCTGCGATGCACAATAAAAAGAAGATGCAGGAGGCTTGTGAGTTTGCTATTCAGCGCTTTATCGGGAAAGATATTCAGGTGGAAGTGGATGTAATTCCCTTGCCTGTTGACCGTCCTGCCGAACAAAGAAAAGTATTGCCGAACGTTAAAAATATTATTGCCGTTTCTTCCGGAAAAGGCGGAGTAGGGAAATCAACAGTTACTGCGAATCTCGCAGTGGGACTCGCCCAAAAAGGATATAAAGTAGGATTGGTAGATGCGGATATTTACGGTCCGTCCATGCCGCTCATGTTTGATTGCATGGATGAAAAACCCGAAGCTTTTGAAAAAGACGGTAAAACATGGATCAAGCCTGTGACCAATTATGGTGTGAAAATGTTATCGATTGGTTTTTTTGCCAATGCCGATCAGGCCATCGCCTGGCGCGGACCGATGGCTTCACGTGCCATGGGACAAATGTTTACCGAGGCTTACTGGGGTGAACTGGATTATTTACTAATCGATCTTCCTCCGGGTACCGGCGATATTCATTTGTCTTTGGTGCAAACCGTTCCTGTTACAGGTGCGGTTATCGTTACTACTCCGCAGGGCATTGCTTTGGCTGATGTGCGTAAGGGAGTGGCGATGTTTAAAATGGATTCCATCAATGTTCCTGTTTTAGGGATCGTTGAAAATATGGCCTATTTCACTCCGGCAGAATTGCCGAACAATAAATATTTTATTTTCGGAAATGGTGGCGGTGTTGCTTTGGCCGAAAAATTAGGTTTGCCTTTGCTCGCTCAAATTCCATTAGTGCAAAGTATTTGCGAATCGGGAGAAGCAGGTCGTCCGGCAGTTTTACAGGAAGACACTCCGCAAGCAAAAGCATTTATGGAAATGGTAGCCAATGTTGAAGCTGCAGTAGCCAGCAGAAATGCCAATCAGGAGCCCACCAAAATTTTGAAATTAAATCATTAGTCTATGAGCCATCAGGAATTAATAAAAAGAGTGGAAGATTCATTGGAAAAGATTCGTCCCTTTTTAAAAGCTGATGGCGGTGATGTTCGTGTGGTTGAATTTACTCCCGATTATAATCTCAAACTGGAATTTCTCGGCGCATGCAAAGGTTGTTCCATGAACCGCATGACTTTCAAGGCTGGCATTGAGGAAAACATTAGAAGAGATGTTCCTGAAGTTTTAAAGATTGAAGCAGTGGATGTAGAATAATTTCCAAAAAGTTTTCATTTAATAACTTCAAGTTTTAGTCTCTGCATTCCTGCCGTTAATCTCCTATAAAAATCGTTTCGAAGATTTTATTGCTTTAATCGGGTAGTTTTACTGTGCATAGATTTCTTTCGTTTTGTCTTTCCGCATGCTTTATCCTCTATTTTAATTTTACATTCGCCGCGGGTACCAACTTAATTTATTTTTAAAACCTAATCTATGAACTTAGTAAAACTACCACTGCTATGCTGTGTGTTCATGTGTCAGTTTGCCTTTGCGCAAACGTCTACCACATGGCAAGAATTAAAAACGGAGAAAGGCGTTTCTCTATCTTATCAAATTTCTGATTGCAAAGGAACCAACTTCCTTTTCTTGAAAGTTGACAATTCAACAAACAAGGTTGTTTCTGCATCTTATTCTATTCAGGTTAAGGATGAAAACGGAAAAATACTGTTTGTAATTCCTCCTCGTCCGCATGCATTGCAAGCGGATAATACAGTAGTTGGGGATTGTGAACATGCGACTTCCGAATTCAGCAAACCACTTCCTAAAGCTGGATCTTACACAATCGAATTAATTAACCTAATTGTACGTTAATCATGAGAAATTTAAATAAAATCGTGAGCGCAGCATTTCTATTATGTTGCTTCACAACGGCTTTTACCCAGGTAAACTTAGAATGGATCAATAAAAATTCAGGTACCGATTCATATGGTGCTAATGCTTATTACAACTCCTTAGCAATTGATAATGGGGGTAATGTTTGTGTTGCCGGCGAAATGTACACTGGAAGCGGAAACTCAGTATTAGTAGCTAAATACACTAGTGCCGGTGCATTGGTATGGAGCACCAGCTTTAGTGAAAACAATTCAACTTATGAATATGTAAGAGGTGGTGTAGGCGTTGATGCAGCTAATAATATTTATATTACTGGTTATGTTTACAATTACAACAATAACTACAACTACTACAATTACTATGACTTGTTTGTAACCAAATTAGATGCAAACGGAAACGTGTTGTGGACTAAAATTTACGATTCAGGTTCATATGACTATATGGATTTTTCAGGTATCGTAGTTGAACCAAACGGTAACGTAATTTTGGCAGGAAGCACATATAACTATAATAATTACAATAATTATTACGATATGGTTTTCTTGAAATACGATACTAATGGAAATCTGTTGTGGTCCAACATAATGGATGGTGGTTATTATGAGTATTTACGTTCTATTGATTCCGATAGCAACGGAAATCTTTTTGCGTCTTTTCAGACATACAATTATAACGGGAACGGATACAACACAATGGGCGTTACAAAATTAAATTCCAATGGTGTTCAACAGGCGTATCAGATTTATAATGTGAATTCAACGACTCAATTTTACAGTTATGCCAATAGTTTTGATGTAAATGCTAATGGAGATGTTTTTATGTCGGGTTATATTTATGATTACAATAACTACAGCAGCAATTACTATGACGAGTTAACAGTTAAATACGATAATAATCTGAATCAGCTGTGGGAAAACAGATTTGACGGCGGTATGTATGATTATTATGGAGCACTTAAAGCCGATGATCAGGGAAATGTTTTGGTTGGAATTAACTCTTACAATAATAATTCTGGTACATACGACTGGAATGTTGTGAAGTATGATGCCGTCGGAAATCAACTGTGGTTAGCTGCTGTGTCTCAATCTTCAAATAATTGGATATTAGATATGGCTGTTGACAATCAAGGCAATGCTTATCCAACAGGATATGATTGGGGGAACAACAACATTTATTCTGCAAAAACAGTTAGAGTAAATGCAGACGGAACAATAGGATGGACTGTGGCATATTCCAATCCTAATAGTACTTATTCCCAAACTTTTCCATATGATATTGAAGTCGACAATAATGGAAATCTATACCTCGCCGGTCAGGATTACGATCAATCTTCTTTTAATGGAAACCAAATTTTTGTTTTGAAATATTCTCAAAATTTTGTTCCCGTAGCTCCTGAGTTTTCTGCAACATCATCTAGTGTGTCTTGCATCGGATCAAACGATGGAACAATTACTTTAGATGTTACCGCAGGCAATGAAGGTCCTTTTACCTATTCAATTGACAGTGCTGCTACTTTTACTGTAAGTAATGTGTTCACTGCTTTAGTGGCTGGTACTTATAATGCTGTGGTTAAAGATTCAAAAGGTCATTTAGCGGCTGTACAACAAGTTGTTGTTGGAACTGTTGCTGATGTTGAAGCACCGGTAGTTACAGTTGCTGGCGATATTCAAGTAACAACAGATGCTGGTACATGCGGAGCTGTAGTTTCTTACCAAGCTAGTGTAAGCGACAATTGCAGCGGTACTTTGAGTTATTCAGTTGCTAGCGGATCATTATTCCCAGTTGGAACTACTGTAGTTACTGTAACAGGAACCGACTTGGCCGGAAATTCAACTTCTGTGTCTTTCAATGTTGTTGTTTCTGATGTTGAGGCTCCAGTAGCTTCTGCACAAAATTTAACAGTTCAATTGGATGCCAACGGACAAGCTTCAATTTCTGCTGCTCAGCTGAACAATGGTTCATCGGATGCTTGTGGCATAGCTTCTGTTTCATTGGATAAATCAACTTTTGATTGCTCAAATGTTGGAGCTAATACTGTCGTGATAACGGTGCTTGATGTAAACGGAAATTCTTCTTCTTCTGCGGCAATTGTAACAGTTGAAGATAAAATCGCTCCTTCTGTTTCATGTTCTGGCGATGTAAATGTAACTGCACAAAGAAATGATTGTACTCCAGTTGTAACTTGGAATGCACCGGTTATTTCTGACAACTGCACATACTCAGTAGTAAGTAATCATAATTCAGGAGATCGTTTTGAAGTTGGAACAACAGTAGTCACTTACACTGCAACTGATGCTTCAGGAAATGTGTCTTCTTGTTCTTTCAATGTAACCGTTCAACCAAATCCTTTAGAAGGTACAACAACTGTTAAAACTTATGTTGGCGGAAATAACGTTTCATGTTTCGGTAAAAAAGATGGTGAAGCTTCTGTAAGCGTTAATGGTGGATGTTTACCATATAGCTATTCATGGAATACTTCTCCGGTTCAAACCGGCACAACTGCAACTGGTTTAGCTGCCGGAACATATACTGTAACGGTAACCGATGCAAACAATCAATCCATTGCCTTAAGTGTTACTTTGTCGCAACCACAAGTATTAACAGCTGATGCGGGTGCAAATGCTACTGTGTATTACGGATATGCTCCTCAGGCTTGTGCTACATTGGTTTCTTCAGTGAATGGTGGTTCAGCTGCATATAGCTACTCCTGGAGTAATGGTGCTACTAGCGCAAACAACACTGTTTGTCCTTCTGCTACTACTACTTATACTTTAAATGTGACTGATGCTAACGGTTGTAAAGCTAGTGATGTAGCAGTTATTTGTGCTGTTGATGTAAGATGTGAGCAAGGTGGAAATGCAATTAAAATCGGACAAGGAACAAAAGTGCTGATTTGTCACACTTCTGGTAACAACAAAGTTCAAACATTGTGTGTTGCTGCTGATGCTGTAGCTTCTCACTTAGCTCATGGTGATAAATTAGGTAGCTGCGGAGTTAATGCTTCTTGCTTCCAATCTTCTAAAACAGATGAAGGTGCAGATGTAGCTGCCGAAGTTGTTTCAACTTCTGATTTAACAGCTTATCCTAACCCATTTGCCAATACTACTACTTTGGTGTTTACCGCAACAGGTTCTGAAAGAACAGTAGTTCAGATCATGGATATGAAAGGAGCTATAATGAAAGTTGCTTTTGATG
The DNA here is from genome assembly GCA_023251095.1 of Flavobacteriales bacterium. Classification (GTDB taxonomy): domain Bacteria; phylum Bacteroidota; class Bacteroidia; order Flavobacteriales_C; genus JAHEZL01. Next base: position 71,223 of record JAHEZL010000009.1, on the reverse strand, counting down.
CTAACACTTTGGAAGGTCAGGTTTACAAAATTGATGTAGATGGATCTTCTTGGGCTGACGCAATTTATATTGCCCGCATTGTAAACGGTGATCAGGTTCAAAATGTAAAATTGGTTTTAGCGAAGTAAATAGATAAGCCAAATTTAAAAACTCAGGCCCCACTCAATTTGAGTGGGGCTTTTTATTTTTTAAAAATAAATAATAGAAATTTCCCGACTTTCTTTAAGCCGGCGTTAATTAATTGCCTAATTTTGGCCCCACTAAAAGAATAAGATGACTGCTGTTAAAGAGATTAAAGACGTTGTAACCATACTATTTGCGGGAGATTCCGGAGATGGTATTCAGTTAACGGGTGGACAGTTTACCGACACCGCTGCACTATTGGGTAACGACATAAGTACTTTTCCCAACTTCCCTGCCGAAATCCGTGCCCCGATAGGTACTGTAGCCGGTGTATCGGGATTTCAATTGAACTTCGGAAGTATTGAAATTTTCACTCCGGGCGACCAGTGTGATGTTTTAGTGGTGATGAATGCTGCGGCTTTGAAGGTAAATTTGAAAAATCTGAAAAAGGGCGGCGTGATCATCGCCAACTCCACAGGTTTTGATAAAAGAAATCTTCGCTTGGCTAAAATGGACGAGGAATATACTTTACAAGGGGATAAAAGACTGGAAGGATATAAAGTTCATGAAGTGGATGTTACCAAACTGACTCGTGAAACTTTAGAAAATTCGGGCTTGGGAACCAAAGCTGTGGATCGTTCTAAAAATATGTTTGTTCTTGGTTTCTTGTATTGGATGTACGATCGTCCGCTGGACATCACCATCAAATTCATTGAAGGAAAATTCAAAGGCAAGCAGGATTTAATTGATACCAATATCATGGTGTTGAAAGCAGGATTTCATTATGGCGAAACCTGTGAGGCTTTTCCAACTCAGATTGTTGTAAAACCTGCTGCCGATATTGAAAAAGGAGTTTACAGAAATGTAATTGGTAACGAGGCTGCAGCACTGGCTTTGATTTCAGCAGCGAGAAAAGCGGGATTGCAATTGTTCTACGGAACTTATCCTATCACTCCTGCATCTGATATTTTACATACATTATCACGACATAAAAATTACGGCGTTAAAACTTACCAGGCGGAAGATGAAATTGCAGCGATTTGTTCGGCAATGGGTGCTTCTTACGGAGGTGCTTTGGGTGTTACGGCATCTTCTGGTCCGGGTATCGCCCTGAAAGGCGAAGCCATTGGTTTAGCAGTATCTTTGGAATTGCCACTCGTAATTGTAAATGTTCAAAGAGGTGGACCTTCTACAGGTTTGCCAACTAAAACCGAGCAATCGGATTTATTGCAGGTGATGTACGGAAGAAACGGAGAAGCTCCGGTGCCTATCATTGCTGCGCAATCTCCAACGGATTGTTTTGATGCAGCCTATGAAGCTTGCCGCATCGCGATAGAACACGTTACTCCGGTTTTCTTTTTATCCGATGGATATATTGCCAATGGTTCAGAACCATGGAAAGTATTGAAGGGAGACGCTCTGCCTAAAATCACTCCGAAGTTTGCTGCCGCAAGAAAAGAAGAAGATGCTCCGTTTTTGCCATACAGTCGTGATGAGAAATTATCTCGTCCATGGGCCATTCCCGGAACGAAAGGATTGGCGCACCGCATCGGTGGTATTGAGAAAGAAAACCTTACTGGTAATATTTCTTATGATCCGGATAACCACGAATTGATGACCAAATTGCGTCAGGCGAAAGTGGATAAAATCGCTGATTATATTCCTGAGCAAAAATTGGATAATGGTAAAGAAGGTGATAAAGTTTTGGTGTTGAGCTGGGGTTCTACTTACGGTGTAGTGAAAACTGCTGTGAAAGAATTGCGCGAAGAAGGTCAATCCATTGCACACGCGCACGTTCGTTACATGAATCCTTTGCCTAAAAACTTAGGAACATTGTTATCGAAATTCGATAAAGTGTTGATGCCGGAAATGAACAACGGACAATTTGTAAAAATCATCCGCGATAAGTTTTTGATACCGGCGATACCTTACAATAAAATTCAGGGCTTGCCTTTTTTCACGCATGAACTGAAAGAAAAAATGACTGAAGTGTTGAACGCAAAATAAGCGAAGAAAATGGCAGAAGAAACTATAATAAAAAATTCAGGAGCCAAATTGGCTGCCAAGGATTATGCTACCGATCAGGATGTAAGATGGTGCCCAGGTTGCGGCGACTATTCTATCCTAAAACAGGTGCAAAGCGTTTTTGCGGAATTGCAATTGGATCGCGATGAAACGGTTTTCATTTCAGGAATCGGCTGTTCATCACGTTTTCCATATTACATGAATACTTACGGGATGCACAGTATCCACGGTAGAGCTCCGGCTTTTGCAAGTGGTTTGCGTTCTATCAATCCCGATTTAAATGTTTGGGTAATTACCGGTGATGGTGACTCACTATCTATTGGTGGTAACCACTTCATTCACATGCTCAGAAGAAATTTCAACCTGAACGTATTGTTGTTCAACAATCAGATTTACGGATTGACAAAAGGACAATATTCTCCTACTTCTGAAAAAGGAAAAGTAACCAAATCCACTCCAATCGGTTCATTGGATCATCCTTTCAATCCTTTGGCTTTGTCGTTGGGAGCGGATGGAACTTTCATCGCGCGTTCTATGGACCGTGATCCTAAGCACATGCGTGCTATCTTATTGCGTGCTGAGCAACACCACGGAACTTCATTGGTAGAGATCTACCAAAACTGTAATATCTTCAACGACGGAGCCTTCTTTACTTTCACGGAGAAAGAAACCAAAGGCGATACTGTTTTGTTTATTGAGCAAGGCAAACCATTGATTTTTGGCGCCAACTCTGATAAAGGAATCAAGCTGGATGGTTTCAAGCCGGTAATAGTTGACCTGAAAGATACATCTGCAAATGATTTGTGGATTCACGATGAAAACGACAGGGTGAAAGCAAGTATCTTAACACGCTTCTTCGATGATCCTTCTACAGAAGGTGCATTGCCTCGTCCGTTTGGGATTTTCTATGTGGAAAAAAGAGACAATTACGAAGATGCTTTAATTACTCAGTTGAATAAAAGCATTGAAGCAAAAGGTCACGGTGATTTAGATGCTTTGTTGAGAGGAAACAATACCTGGGAGATAAAATAATACTTCCATGGTTTTTTGAAATTTTAAATTACTTTTGAACGAATCTTAATTTTTTTCAATGACTACAGATTATAAAAAGGTACTGATTACAGGCGTAGCAGGATTTGTTGGTTCAAATTTAGCGAAAGCATTATTGGATAATGGTGTTGAGGTAATAGGAATTGACGATTTCAGTCATGGTTTTAAAAGAAACATAGAGTCTCTTTTAGCAAATAAAAAGTTTCAATTCATTGAAGCAGACGTCAGAAATGAAAACACTTTCAAAGGATTGAATGCAGATGTTATCGTTCATTTGGCTTCTCAAAAAATCCCTAGATACAGCAGTGCTTTATTGGTGTTGGATGACAATTCTTTAATGACAAAAAATATCGTTAAGAAGTGTATCAACGATAAAATAAAAATGGTTTTCGCTTCTACTTCCGATATCTACGGAAAGAATCCTAAGCTGCCTTATTCAGAAACTTCTGATATGTTGCTGGGGCCAACTACTGTTAAGCGTTGGGCTTATGCGATTTCAAAAATTTATTCGGAGCAATATTTGATTGCCAATCATGAAGAATTCGGATTGAATTATACTATAATGCGTTTTTTCGGAAGTTATGGAACCAACCAAAACCCAACATGGTGGGGTGGTCCGCAATCGGTTTTCATTGAAAAAACTTACAATGATGATTTCATTGAATTGCACGGTGATGGCAGTCAAACCAGAACTTTTACCTATATCGATGATACCGTTCAGGGAGTGATGAAATGTATCTTTCATGAAAATTCAAGCAATGATATTTTCAATATCGCCGGAGATCCTGATTCGGAAATTACCATCAAAGATTTAGCTCATTTAATCTGGGGCTTAATGCGTCCGGGTACTGAGCCAAAAATAAAATGCATTCCATATTCTACTTTTGGGAACTACGAAGATGTTCAAAGAAGATTACCGGATATCAATAAAATAAAATCCAAATTAGGTTACGAGCCGAAATGGAAGTTAGCAGAAGGTTTAAAGCAAGCCATTGAGTGGCAAACTAAATTGTACAAATAATGATTTACGTACTTATTCCTGTATTTAACGAAGAGCAGAATATTGAAAATTTGTTCAATGAATTGAAGGTGTTAAAATTAGGAGAAGAAACTTTTTTCGTTTTTGTAGATGATGGTTCCAGCGATAAATCAGCTGAATTACTAGGTTCTTACTTTGCTGCCTTTCCTCACATTGTTTTGAAAAACGGTGAGAATAAAGGTCCGGGTTATACCTTCAACCACGGTTTCAACTGGATTTTAGACAATTCAAAATCAGACGGCGACAGGATAGTGACGATGGAAGCAGATACCACTTCCGACTTGTCGATATTACCACACATGCTTACCGTTTCAGGTTTAGGCTATGATTTGATTCTGGCGTCGGTGTATGCGCAGGGTGGTGCCTTGGATAAAACTTCTTTCTTACGTAAATTCCTCTCGTCGATAGCCAATGCAGCGATTCGTTTTTTATTGGGTATTCAAGTGAATACTTATACTTCATTTTATAGGGTTTACCACATCAGTTTATTGAGAAGAATAAAGAGTAAATACGGAGAGCTCATTACTGAATTTGGTTTTATCTGTAAGCTTGAAATTCTGATGAAAGCTATTAACTCAGGATCAAAAATCGTAGAAATCCCAATGCTTCTGCAATCCAATAAAAGGAAAGGGAAATCAAAAATGAAAATTTTTAAAACGTCGATGGAATACGTGAAATTCGGTTTATTCAGAAGGGTAAAATAAATACGAATCAATTCAATTCTTTTCTTCCTATGAGTAAAGATAAAATCCTGCTGATTTCCATTCTCCTGATTGCTGCTTTCCTTCGTTTTTCCGGCCTTGATTCACATGCTTTATGGATTGATGAGGAAACTACGGTGATGGAAACGAAGGGGATCTATAATAAAAGTAATCTCGATTTTATCCTTTCAGACGAATGCTCTTACCGGGATGTTATAAATGCCAATATAAATAGTGATTCGGGCAATGGGATACTGCATGTTTCGCTCCTGCACCTGGTATTTGAAATAGTACCGGTTAGTGATTTTAATTTGCGGATTGTGTCAGTAATTTTTGGCATTTTTCTCGTGTACTTTATTTTTTCCTTTGCTAAAATCCTGTTCAATAATACGAAGTGGGCTTTGTTGTGTGCGGCTTTGGCAGCTTTACATCCGGCCTTGATTATTTATTCTCAGGAAGGACGCCCGTATATGATGGCTGTTTTATTCTCATTTCTCAGCACAGTTTTTTATTACAAAATTGCATTTAAAGGCGAAACCACGATAAAAAATCTTTTGGCCTATGGTGTTTTTGCCGCTATTGCATTCCTTTCTCATTACATGATGCTCTATATTTTTGTAGTGCATGGTGTTTTTGCCCTGTTTTTAAAATTGAACAGGAAGCAGTTTTTATACCTTATTGGAGCTGGTGCCATTGTAGCGATTTCCTTTTTGCTTTGGTACGTTTCAGGGGGAGATGAAGGTTTTAAATTTATGACTAGTGTAAATGAAGCCTATAAAATAAAATCCGACGAGAACCCTCAGGACAGTTTTTACGGACACACCACTGCGTTGAGTATAGTACAAGGTTGGGTTCAGATTATTTTATATATCACCGGAAATCTATTACAGAATACAGGTATCCAGCTCAGGGTTTTATTTCCTTTTTTAGTGCTTCCGTTTTTTGTATTCGGATTTGTTTTCTTCAACCAAAAAGACAAACGCAAAGAAATATTATTTTTTCTTGTGCTGTTCTTCATGGGGCCGGCTTTTTCAATGGCACTGGCGATAAAGGCGGGACACAATATTTCCTTCCAGCCCAATTACTCCTTGTTTTCGGTTCCTTATTTTATTATTCTGCTGGGTTATTTTGTCGTTTCTATAAAAGATAGTGCACGTAAATATCTTTATGCAATTCCTTTATTACTCATTATCGCACTCGCAGTGTATTCAATTTTTATAGATTATGCACATCCCGGGCAGCAAAAAGAAAACGGCTATCAGATACTTGTTGATGATATCAGAAAAAAATGTGAAGAAGATAAATCGGTGGAAGCATTGACTTTTAAATCAGATAAAGATGCAATTATGTTCAATATATACCTCGGGAATTCAACTTGTATCCGGCACCAGAAAATCGACAAGCATTTAACCGAAAGATACTTGATTGAGTATTCGGATAAAACAAGGGAAATGATTTTGAAATAATTACGCCAAATATTTTCCTACGATAGGCATTCTTCTTCCCGTTCCAAAAGCTTTTACAGAAACCCTTAAGATAGGCGGAGTTTGATGGCGTTTGTATTCGGAAATGTTTACCATCTTCAGTATTTTTCTTACGGTTTGTTCTTCAAAACCTTGTTGAATAATGGCTTCCGGACCTTTTCGCAATTCAATGTATTGATACAATATTTTATCCAGCACATCATATTCGGGTAAAGAGTCGCTGTCTTTTTGATCGGGGCGCAATTCAGCCGATGGGGGTTTTACAATGCTGTTGAGCGGAATAATTTCTTTATCGCGATTGATGAATTTTGCCAGTTCATAAACCTCTGTTTTGTAAACATCGCCCAATACGGATAGTCCGCCGTTCATGTCTCCGTACAAAGTGCCGTAACCCACGGCAGCTTCACTTTTGTTGGTGGTATTTAATAAAATATGCCCGAACTTATTGGAAACAGCCATGAGTAAAATCCCGCGGATACGCGCCTGCAGATTTTCCTCTGCGAGTCCGAAAGGCAAACCTTGAAAAACAGGCGCCAGTTCTTTTGAAAATTGAGCAAACAAAGGTTCAATTTCTATGAGATGAGTTGCAGCATTTAAATTTTGCGCCAGTTTTTTTGCGTCGGCAACGGAATGATCCGATGAAAACTGAGAGGGCATCAACACGCCTAATACATTATCAGAACCCAGCGCTTCAGCTGCCAGTGCAAAAACCACTGCCGAATCAATTCCTCCCGATAAACCAAGTAGCGCCTTATTAAAACCTAACTTTTTAAAATAATCTCGAATACCCAACACCAGCGCATGGTGAATATTTTCAGTTTTATTTTGTGTGCGCGACACATCATTTTTACTGTCGTTGGAAGTATCAATGATTTTATAATCTTCTTTAAAGTAGTTGAGTTCTTCGGCAATGCAGCCGTTTTTATTCATGAAAAGAGAACCGCCATCAAAAATTAATTCTGTTTGAGCACCGCTGTGATTGCAATACACAATAGGTACTTTGTATTTTTCGAAATTGGCTTTTAAAACATTTTTCCGTGTTGCTGCCTGTCCATAATTGAAAGGAGATGCAGCGATATTGATCATCAGAGTAGTTCCCTGTTTTACCAGTTCCTCCATGGGATCAACTTCGTATAATTTTTCGGAAATATTCCAGAGGTCTTCGCAAATGGTAAGCGCAATTTTCTCTCCTTTAAAATTCAATATTTTGAATTCGTTGTTCGATTCAAAGTAGCGGTATTCATCAAAAATATCGTAGTTGGGTAAAAGTGTTTTATGAAAAACATTTTCAATTTTTCCATTACTTAGAAAGTAGGCCGAGTTATATAATTTTTTCCCGCGTGGAGAAGAATTTCTGGATGGTCCGCCAACAATAGCCGAGATGTTGTTGCAATGTTTTGCGATGTTGTTGATGTGTGTTAAGCATTCCTGAATAAACTCATCAAATTCCAGAAAATCGCGTGGAGGATAGCCGCAAATAGCCAATTCAGAAAAAACAATTAAATCAGCACCTTCCTTTTCAGCTTTGTTTATTGCGCTGATTATTTTAGAAGAATTTTCTTCAAAATTTCCAACGTGATAATTGAGCTGGGCTATTGCAATTTGCATGATTTAAAAAAGGAAACCTGCTGTTAGCATCACATATTTTGAGCTCAATGCTTGTGCGGCCGGTGATGAGCCTACATAAAGTGTGGAAGATGTACCGCTCACGGTAGAAGTAAATCCGTCTACATAATGTAAACCTACCAAAAGCGCTGTGCTTCCTGCAATGTTGTATTCCACACCTAAACCGGCAATGATAGATCCGCGGAACAGGTAAGTATCACTTTTAATATCCAGTGTTGCATCATTTCCCGAAATCTCACTTACTCCGGCTACAGCATCATTGTATTTATTTGCTGATGCTTCGGCCTTCCACATAATTGAAGGCATAACACCTACCTGCATCCAATAGGTAAGGTAACCGATTTCATTGGTTTTTAATTTTAAACTCAGCGGAATGTCAATGGCTTGAAAACGGTAGTAGCGGGAGAGAACATCCAGATTATTTCCATTGTATTTTAAAACAATATTGCTGGTAGGATCAAAGCTGATTCCTCCGCTGTGTGTGGAGATGTCGATTCCTGTGACAAAAGCAACGGTTTTAGATAAGTTATGTTCTATTACCAATCCACCGCTTAACTGTAGTCCGGGAGTAGTTCCTGTTATTCCTGCTTTGTTGGATTTCAACCATGATCCGCCAATGGTTCCTTTAACACCAAAGCGCCATTTTTGTAGTCCGGTGGTGGTAATGGTAGTAGTGGTACTGCTTTGTGCGTTTATTCCTGAAAAGATCAGGGTTGCAACTACAAGAGATAATATCTTTTTCATATGTCGTTGTTTTATTTTTATGGTCATATGGTATACCCCCATGTTCTTTTTTTTCTTGTTGTTGTATGAAGGGTATTTCATACTTTTGATTTCGGTTAAAACAAATCTAATAATTTTTAAGTTCATGTCAATTTATCGCAAATTACTTCCAGTCATTTTATTGTTTTTTGCGGCCTGTCAGTCGGATCCTTTAATGGTGGATCTTGCTTCAGTTGCCTCTCCCGACGTTCATGTGCTGAGATATGATCAGGAAATTTTTACCGTAAACCGACAAAATGCAAGTGAACAACTGGATGTTTTAGCAAAAAAATATCCATTCTTCATCAGTGGAGAATACAAGGATCCTGCCACAATTATCGGGTTAATGGATTACTTGAATGATACCATTAATAAAGAGTTGAAAGGAAAATGCGCCGGCCAATTTAAAGATATGACAGGTCTTGAAAGCACATTGAGCGAAGCATTCAAGTACTATCAGTATTATTATCCGAAGGCCAAGTTGCCCTTGGTATATACCTATATTTCAGGATTGGATTTTGAGCATACCACCGATTGGGTGGATTCCAGTTCAACGGTATTAATTGCTTTGGATATGTATCTCGGACAGGATTTTCCGATGTATTATCAAATCGGTTTGTTTCAGTATCAAACCTATCGCTTGCAGGAAAAATTTATTCCGGTGGATATTTTCACCCAGTCGGCTTTTGCTAAATATGACTTGGAAAACGAAGGCAACACCTTCATTCAAAAAATCATCTCCCGCGGAAAAATGCAATATTTTCTCAATGCCATGCTGCCTTTTGTGGCCGATTCCACGCGATTGATGTACCGCCCCGATCAGATCAAATGGTGTCAGGACAGTGAAGAGCGTTTATGGCAGTTTTTTGTGAAAGAAAATTTATTGCATTCCACCGATTTCATGTTGTACAAAAAATATCTAGAAGATCGTCCTTTCACTTCTTCTATGGAAAAAGATTCGCCCGGAAGAATTGCCGATTATGTAGGCTGGCGCATTGTAAAATCCTATATGGAAAACAATGAGGTAACTTTAGATGCATTAATGAACGACAAGGATCTTTTACAAATATTTCAAAAATCGAAATACAAACCTGAATAGCAATGGCAAAAAAAAATCAACTCAATTTTACAGTGGAACTGGATGAAAATAATCTTCCTGTAAATATAGAATGGAATGCAGATGAGCATGCGTCGGAAAAAATAAAAGCGTTGATGATTTCTGTTTTCGATGCCAATGAGCAGGTGGCCAAAAGAGTGGATTTGTGGACCAAAGACATGTACATTGAAGAAATGAAATTGTTTTATTTTCAAACAATTATGACTTTGGCTGATGGTTTTGAACGCGCCACGGGTGAAGCAGAAACGGCTAAATCAATGCGTGAATTCGGAAGGGAATTCGGTAAAAAAATGCAGGTGATAAAGTAATTTGATCTGAATAAAAAAAGGCGTCCGTCAACCGACGGGCGCCTTTTTTATTTAATAGAAAAGTAATTTATTGAATAATTATTTTTCCTGTAGTGAGTTCATTATTCACCAAAGTATTTACAAAATAAATACCGGAAGCAAGATGAGAAAGATTCATCACTTCATTGATTTCCGCTGTTTGAATGTATTTGATTCTCGCCACTTCTGATCCTGTAAGATCAACCACATAAATCGATACATCCGATACATCGTTCAGCACCATGTTGACGTGGAATACTCCGTCGCCCGGATTAGGATACAAAGAAAGATGGTTGACCACTTCATCGCCATTGCTTGCTTTAGCCGCAATTGGCGCACCTGAACAAGCGCTGATTACTTTCCATACATCCCATTGTCCTGATAAATCCGGACGCTCGCCTTGTGTCCACCATTTTGCTTCATATAAAATACCGTTGTAAGAAGCTCTCATGCCGCCCCAGTAAATGGAAGAGGAAGTCCACGCAGGAGTGCTGCATCCAACCGGTGCATTTACAGTAATGCTAACACTTGCTGAGGTTTTTTTTGCGCCTAGATTGTCGGTTGCAATGGCCGTTAAATTATAAGATCCCTGAGTGGCTGTCCATGTTAATGCATAAGGACTTGTAGTTTTTTCACCAATTTTTATTCCGTTGGCGAAAAATTCCACTTTGCTTACAGTGCCATCAGGATCTGATGCATTGGCAGTGATGTTGATATTTGCGGGAGCAGTGAAAGTGCTTCCTACACCCGGACTGATAATGTTCACCACAGGCAATTGGTTGCCGGCAGAGTTCACGGTAACGCTAACAGCAGCGGAAGTTTTGGTAGCTCCTTTATTGTCGGTAGCAATAGCGGTTAAGGAATAAGTTCCTGCTCCTGCGCTCCAGCTGAAGGTATAAGGAGCAGTGGTTTTTTCACCAATCTTAGTTCCGTTGGCAAAAAATTCTACTTTAGTTACAGTACCATCTGCATCGGAAGCACTCGCTGTAATAGCAATACTTGCCGGAGCAGTGTAAACACTTCCGCCCGTCGGACTGCTAATCGCTACTGAAGGAGGATTGTTGCTCACTACGTTGTTTGGAACCGTACCCGAAATAAAGAAAGATCCTAGAGAAGCATACTCAGAATAGCCGTCTGATGCAGGATTTCCCACACCTGTTCCATCTATGGAAATATAATAAGTTCCCGCAGCAAGTGAAGTGCTGATGGTAGAATTCAGTCCTGTTGGATCGTAAGAATTCAATAAAGTTCCTGCTGAATTGTACAATTTTGCCAGAATATCCAGATCGCCATAACGGCTGACGGTGTTGATGTTTAAAGAAACCGTACCTCCAGAAGTAGTGAAGGAAAAGAAATCAAGATCAGTGGTGCGCTCAACGATACCAAAATTTTCGGCAGCAGATACTGCGCCACCACTTCCTATTTTCAGTGCGGTTGCGCCAGCTGTGTTGCTGCCATGATCATCATTTCTGTAGCCTACACCAAAATTTGCACCTGAGATTTTTGATAAATCATCTTCAGTATTGTTGGCGCCGGTGTATTCACCTTTGCTCCATTGAGTGATGGTTTTGTAGTAGCCTACACCCATGATTGGCGCCCAGTTCCCGTGTCCGCCATAATATCCTTCCGCAGGAGTGGTTCTACCGTCGTGACCTAAACTAAAAGTATGTCCCACTTCATGAGAAGCTGCTTCACCGCCATTTTTTCCGCTGAGTACAAACACCCAGCAAGGGGTATCGTCATTCCATGAAAAAGAACTGATGTAAGCAACACCACCTGCACCCGGAGCTGCTGTAGTAGTTGGCGTGAAGATCACGCGCATTCTCATCGATTTAGCGTAAGTATTGAATACCGCTTCGTTGGTGGTGATGTTCACTTTAAATGGACGATAATCTTCACTCACCACTTCCCATGCTTCCTGAATCGCTGCATCGCTCATGCCTGAAGTTTGAGCATCAATAGGATTACCGCTGTTCCATGGTGTTCCGGAAACATATTGCCCGTCGAAATCAAGCAATACACAACCCGCTGCGCCCGGCAAACTTTGCAAATTGGCTACTGCCGGATTGAGGGCCTGAGCCACCACTGCGCCTTTTTGTGCCTTGTTGGTGGGAGTTGCCTGCTGCTCATAATTGATACAAAGTACCTTGTTGATATCGGTTTCCTGCACATACACCTTTCCGTTTTCAGTGAAATACTTGAAAGCCTGCTCTGTGTTTCTTAAAATGGAGTAGCCCGAAAAGGAACCGTCTTTCAAGATAAAATGAAAAGTGTTTTTGTTGTCGCCGGAAATACTTCCGATAAATACTTCTGCCTGGTTTTCAATTTTTGAAACATTGATTTGTCCCTGTACCGTTTTCCCTCCGGCCAACGTAATGTCGATGTCTTCGTTTTTAGAACTTTGATTTAACTGTGTCGCCAGATTTTGAAAAGTACCGATCTCGTATTTTTGCCGGTCGATTTGCGCATTTAAATTTGTAATGCCGCAAATTAATAGGATGAAGAGCATACCCTTATTGCTCCACCTTGATAGTAGAAAGTTTGTGTTCATTTTACAAAAGTTATTTACCCGTTAGTTATTATTTTAATTGATTCGAAACTATCAAATAATTGGAGCAATGAAAAAAATGGCTAATAAATACAAGCTTTCCCGTATGGTTTGATTTTTTAGGGCTAAGATTTTTTTAACTTTCTTTGTAGTAAACCACTTACGATGATGGTAAAGAAAATTATTCAGGATTTAAAAGAAATGTCCAATCCGAAATTCCGTAGCGGAATGTCGCATTTTGGTATTCAGGCTGAGACTGCACTCGGAATAAAAATTCCGGTGTTGCGTTCGTATGCAAAGCAATACAAAAAGCAACATGAGTTGGCATTGGAACTTTGGAAAAGTAAAATTCATGAAGCTAAAATTCTAGCCATCATGATTGCTGATCCGGCACAGGTGGATGAAGATTTTATGGAAGCGTGGATCAAAGATTTTTATTCCTGGGATTTGGTTGATGGCGCCTGTTCTGCCTTATTTTGCAGACATCCTCTCGCTTTTATAAAAGCAGTGGAGTGGACGAAAAGAAAATCCGAATATGAAAAACGCAGCGGATTTTCTTTGATGGCTTATCTTGCCGTTCACGATAAAAAAGCAGCAGATAAAAAATTTATAGATCTTCTTCCTTTCCTCGAAAAAGAAGCGCACGATGAAAGAAATTTTGTGAAGAAGGCTGTGAATTGGGCCCTCCGACAAATTGGAAAAAGAAATGTTGTTTTGCACAAAGAAGCCATTGCTTGTGCCTATCGCATCAAACAACAAGAAAGTAAAAGTGCAAAATGGATCGCTGCTGACGCGCTGAGAGAGCTGGAAGGGGAGAAGTATAGAGCATTGGTGAAGAAGAAATCGGAGAAGAAAAAGTCCTAAAACAATTTATTTCAACAACTTCATAAACTCAATCGCGCTTTCTTCCGATGCCTCCGGACCATCGGCTGTTAAAATCAAACCATCTGTCACCACCGGTTTTTCAGCATGATCAACAGCGCCGACTTCCTTTGCCATTTTTGAAAATCCTTCATCGTTGTTCCAGCCTGTTGCATTTTTACCTTTCAGAAAACCCCAATGCAAAAAATTGCGCGGAGCCATACAGATAGCACCGATGGGTTTGTTGGATTTTAAAAATGTGGTGAAAAGGTTTTTAGCATTTTCATTTTCTAAATATTCCATAGAACCACCACCGCCGACTAAATATATTCCGTCGAAATTTTCCGCTTTGGCGTCTTCTATTAAGAAATCATTTTGTACAGAATAGCCAAATCTTCCGGTAGATGTTTTTGTTGAAGAAGCAGTTTTAATTTCAAATCCTGCTTTTTCAAAAAATGCTCTTGGAACAATGTATTCAATATCTCTGAAATTTTCAGAAGCGAGGATCATTAGAATTTTTTTGCTCATAGTATTTATTTACTCTAAGTTAATCACTTCCACCCACTTCATATCCTGCATTGTCACAAATATTTTTTTCTCGTCTTTAGAAAAAGTAACATTGGTGGGTTTCATGCCGTGTAGCTTGAATTCACTGATGATTTTCCCTTCCGGATCGATTTTTAAAACAACTCCTTTATCGTAACGTGCTACAAATAAATTTCCATTTTTATCGCAGCGCATGCCATCCATTCCGCCATCGGGAAAGTCGATAAATTTTCTTTTGTTGGAGATATTTCCGAGCGCATCCAAATCATAGATCCAGATGTTGCGTTGCACACTTTCGTTCACGTATAAATGTTTTTGATCAGTAGCAACTTCAACGCCATTGGTGGTTCCCATGCTGTCTTCCAAAAGCGAGGTTCTTCCATTTTTATTTATTCGCCACAATTTTCCATTGCTATTTTTCCAGTTGGGATCCGATGCAAATAAAATTCCGTTTTTCATTATCGCTAAATCGTTGGGTTGATTCATGGAGGAATCGTGCGCAAAAACAGAAATATTTTTTGTGCTTATATCAATTTTTAAAACGTTGTGATTTTTATAATCGGCAACGTACATGTTGTTTTGCAGGTCAAAGCGGATGCCGTTTCCTATGCTGCTGTCGGGAAGATCAACAAATAATTGAGGAAGAGAATCACCGGATTTTATGATGCCGATAGAACCTTCGTGATTAAAATTTACGAGGTATAAATTTCCGAAAGAATCAATTGCCGGACCTTCAATTCCAGAAGTAAATAATGAATCGGTGAAAATTTGTGAGTGTAAGGATTCTGCTTTTGAGTTTGGAATTTCATTGCCTGAACAAGCAACAAAAAATATTGCAAGTAATACAACTAATCTCATGGTTTATACACCAGATTACTATTCTCAATAAAATCGAGAATTTCATTTAACCCTTCTTTTTTTTCTGCGGACGTCACAAAATTGAAAGGCAATTCTTCCCAGTATTCCAACAAAGCAGCACGATAATCGGCGATGTTTTTTATTGCTTCTCTTTTCTTGAGCTTGTCAATTTTGGTAAATACTATGCAAAATGGAATCTGACTTTCACCTAACCAGTTGATGAATTCAATGTCTATTTTTTGTGGGGCATGTCTGCTGTCTACCAACACAAAAGTGTACAATAAATTTTGGCGTTTGATCAGAAAATCAGAAATCATTTTTTCCCATCCGGCTTTTATTCCTTTGGAAACTTTAGCATAACCATAGCCGGGTAAATCGGTGATGTACCATTCTTTATTGATCAGGAAATGATTGATCAATTGCGTTTTTCCGGGAGTGGAACTTGTTTTTGCTAAATTCTTGTGATTGGTAAGCGCGTTGATCAAACTGGATTTACCAACGTTGGATCTGCCGATAAATGCGTACTCGGGAAGATTGGTAACGGGACACAATGCAACATTGCTGTTGCTTACCGTGAACTCCGCCGAATGAATGATCATTTAATTGGTGTTTTAGATAACCAGGTATCTAAAATCGTATTGAATTCCTGAGGATGTTCCATCATTGCCGCGTGACCGCAATTGTCAATCCAATGTAGTTCTGATCCTGTAATTAATTTATTGAATTCTTCCGCCACTTCAGGAGGAGTGATGATGTCGTTTTTGCCCCAGATCAATAAAGTTGGAACAGAGATTTTATGCAAGTCGTCTTTCGTATTGTGACGAATCGCACTCTTTGCCAAAGCCAGAACTTTGATCAGTTTTGCTCTGTTGTTTACAATTTCATAAACCTCTTCTACCAGTTCATCGGTAGCGTGTTTAGGATCGTAAAAAGTAGTGGCGGTTTTAGCGCGGATAAATTCTTTGTCTTCTCTTTTCGGATAAGTTCCGCCGAAAGCATTTTCATACAAACCGGAGCTTCCTGTGAGTACCAATCTTTTTACTTTATTCGGCCATCTTTCCACATAAACTAAAGCAACGTGACCACCTAATGAATTACCAAGCAGAGTAACGTTTTCGTATTTTTTATGGATGATGAATTTTTTGATGAATTCAGCCAGTGTTTTTACACCTGTTGTCAATAGCGGCATATCGTACAATGGCAACATTGGAATTACGATTTTGTATTTGCCTCTGAAGTGATTGAAAAGATCTTCAAAATTAGAGAGCGCTCCGAAGAGTCCGTGTAGCAAAATCACTACTTCTCCTTCACCTTCTTCGATGTATTGGAACTTGCCGTCGTCTTTGATTTCGTATGCCATAATCTGTTTGTCCTTTGAGCAAAAATAGCAAAATATTAATAGGAAAATAGTCAATAGTGTGATAGGGGTGTTAAAATGAATTTCTCCCACACTACTTTTCCCAATGGATACAACCTTATCAGGTGCTTATTGGCAAAAGTTATCAACATTGTGGTAGAAAGTGGGACAAAGTGGATATATTTACGTTTTAAATCACGAAACCGTCTGAAATCAAGGGAATGACAAACTTCATCGGAGAATACGAATGCAAATTGGATGCTAAGGGCAGATTGATGCTTCCCTCAGGTTTGAAGAAGCAGTGTGCTCCCGAATCAGAAGGTCGGTTTGTAGTGAACAGAGGAATGGAAACCTGTTTGGTGATGTATCAAAAACACGATTGGGAACTGGTGACCGAAAAAATTTCCAAGCTCAATCAGTTCGTGATTAAAAACAGAGAGTTCATTCGTCGCTTTAACAACGGAGCAACGGCGATGGAGTTGGATGGTGTTGGAAGATTATTGATCCCGAAAAAATTATTGGATTATGCAGGCATCGACAAAGACATGATTTTATTTGCTTATGCTGATAAGATCGAGATCTGGTCGAAAAAAGCTTACGAAAAAATGATGAACAGTGATGCTGATTTCGCGAAGCTTGCCGAAGACGTAATGGGAAATAAAGATTCACAAGATATTAATGAGTAACTACCACATTCCAGTAATGCTTAAGGAAAGTATAGACGCATTGCAAATCAAACCTGATGGAATCTACGTTGATGTAACGTATGGCGGCGGCGGGCACTCTAAGAAAATCCTTGAAAAATTAACTACGGGAAAACTCATTGCTTTCGACAGGGATCCTGATGCGGCTAAGAATGAAGTGGGTGATGAGCGTTTGATTTTTGTGAACGATAATTTCAGTCAGCTCGAAAAATACATCAAGTTATACAGAATCATGAGTGTAGATGGCATCCTCGCCGATTTCGGAATTTCTTCCTGGCAGATTGATGCTGCGGAAAGAGGTTTCTCCACGCGCTTTGATGCTGAACTCGATATGAGAATGGATTCCCGCGCTACACTTTCTGCCAAAGATGTTTTGAATACTTACGATGAAGCGCAGTTGTCGCACATCTTCAAAGAATATGGCGATATCATGAATGGCCGACAAATAGCGAGAGTCATCATCGCCGCCAGAACAATTCAGCCTTTCAAAACTACTTTCGATTTGAAAAAGGCTTTGGAAAGTTTAGCGCCGAAAGCAGATCACAATAAATTTTTCGCCAAAATATTTCAGGCCATCAGAATTGAAGTGAACAAAGAACTGGAAGAAATAAAAGCTTTTTTAACTCAGGCTGAAACAGTATTAAATCCAAAAGGAAGATTGGTTTGTATTTCTTATCACTCCCTGGAAGACCGATTGGTAAAGAATTACATGAAGGCAGGAAATGAAAGCGGAGAAGTGGAAAAAGATTTTTTCGGAAATCCGAAAGCAGGTTTGAAAGTAATTACCAAAAAACCGATGCTGCCAACAGACGAAGAAATAAAAATAAACAGCAGAGCAAGAAGTGCAAAATTGAGAATTGCAGAAAAAGCATGAGCGAAGAAAATAAAATAGAAGCGAAAGAAAAACCGGCTCCTAAAAAAGGCTTGTCGAAAAGGCTCAATGAAGAAAGAGCTTACGCGATTTTGCCTTTCGCTATTTTTTTAACACTCGTTGCTGTAGTGTATATCGCCAACTCTTATTATGTAGAAAGAACAATCAGAGAGATTGCGCGCTTGCAAACGGAATTACATGAATTGCGCGCTGAAGACATTGAATTGAAAACAACTGTAAATATTAAAACGCGACAATCAGAAGTTATTAAAAGTGCTGAGCATCTTGGTTTAAAACCCCTTGTTGATCAACCAAAAGGAGTGCTGCTAAAAAATGAAGTTAAATCTGAAACCGATAATTAAGTGGATGTAAAAAAGGATATTCTTTGGAGAGTATATCTTACTTTTTTTGTGATGGTCGCCTTCGCAGCTGTAGTCATCTCCCAAACTGTCAACCTCCAATTTTTCCAAGCCAAACAAATCAAGAGCTCAGTAGTAGCAAAGATTGCCGACTACCGTGAAGTGGAAGCAAACCGCGGTGATATCTATTCCAGCGACGGAAGTTTGATGGCTACTTCCATGACTTTTTATATGGTGGGAATGGATTGCAGTTCCAAAGCCCTCACCGATGAGTACTTCAATGAAAACATTGCCGGATTGAGCGATAGCTTGTCGGCATTACTCGGCGGAAAAACTCCCAATGAATTTAAAAGAGAACTGGAACATTGCAGAAAAACAAAAAAGCGCTGGTACAAATTACACGACGGATTGACTTACACTCAGTTCAAAAGATTGAAGCAATTTCCAATGTTTAAAAACAAAGGAAAATACGAAAGCGGTTTGGTTTATACACGCAAGATCGAACGCAAACGCCCCTACCAAATGGCATCCCGTACTTTAGGAAAAGGCGAAGAAAGTCAGATTGGAATTGAAGGCGCTTTCAATTTATATCTGCGCGGTGAAAACGGATTGCAGTACCAAAGAAAAATCGGTGAGGGCATCTGGGTGCCAATTGATGATGCCGGATCTATTGATCCTATTGACGGTGGCGATGTTTATACTACTATTGATATGAGTATTCAGGACATTGCTGAAACGGAATTATTAAGAAAATTAAGATACCATGGAGCTGAACATGGCTGTGTAGTGGTGATGGAAGTGGCCACAGGAAAAGTAAAAGCGATTGCCAATTTAAAAGCAACCGATACGGCCGGAACTTACCAGGAGTATGTGAATTATGCGGTGATGGAAAAATCAGAACCGGGTTCTGTATTTAAACTCGCTTCTTTACTGGTAGGAATTGAAGAAGGAAAATTTGATGCAAATACCATGGTGGATACCAAAGGAGGCAGCGTTACTTTTTACGATAAAAAAATTGTGGATTCTCACGGACCATACGGAATCATTAGTGTTAAAAGAATTCTGGAAGTTTCTTCCAACGTTGGTACTTCTATGTTGATCAACGAATTTTACGGAAAAAATCCAAGTGCCTTCGTGAACAGATTGTACAAATTCGGCTTGACAGAAAGTTTGAATCTGGATATTAAAGGCGAACCATCACCGAATATTAAAAGTCCGGGAACACCGGGCTGGTCGGGATTAACCCTCCCTATCATGTCCTATGGTTACGATATGGAAATCACTCCTTTGCAAACTCTGGCTTTCTACAATGCCTTAGCCAACAATGGTTACAGAGTAAAACCAATGTTTGTGGAACGCGTTGTGGAGAAAGACGGAAGCATAAAAACCTTTCATCCCGAAGTTTCTAAATCACCTATCTGTTCTCAAAAAACAATTGCCAATGCAAAAGATATGCTGGAGGGTGTGGTGATAAATGGAACAGCAAAAGCCATTCAAAGCGATAAATATAAAATTGCCGGAAAAACAGGAACAGCCTGGTTTGGCTACACACGTAAAAAAGATGAGGAGCGTCATTACCGTTCTACTTTTGTGGGATACTTTCCTGCCGATAAACCAAAATATTCCATCATTGTTATTGTTTCCGATCCACGTAAAAACGGATACTATGGAGGTGAAGTTTCTGCTCCGGTTTTCAAAGCAATTTCCGATCGTATTTATGCTAACATGATCGACAGTGCGAAACTTAAAAAAACAAGCGTATCGCCTTTAGTTGCGGAGAAATTAAAACCGGCCACCATGGAAGATGAAGCTGCGCTCGCAAAAAAAATGGCGGTGAAAAGTATTCCCAAT
This sequence comes from Flavobacteriales bacterium, assembly GCA_023251095.1. Taxonomy (GTDB): domain Bacteria; phylum Bacteroidota; class Bacteroidia; order Flavobacteriales_C; genus JAHEZL01. The sequence goes on along the minus strand of JAHEZL010000009.1, from coordinate 51,015 downwards.
CAGAAAAAAATTGTAGTTCCTGCGTTGGGTGATACCAAAGTTCCCGACGTTACCGGAATGGGTTTAAAAGATGGAGTTTTTCTTTTGGAAAATATGGGATTAGTAGTGAAAGTTCAAGGCAGAGGTGTGATCAGAAAACAATCTTTGTTGCCGGGAACACAAATAATTAAAGGAAGTGAAATAATAATAGAGTTGATATAAAATGAAATTATTATCCGACATATTGTACAAAGCAGGCATTGATGAAATCAAAGGCACTACTAAACTTGCGATAACTTCTATCTGTTTTGATTCGCGCGCAGTAGAACAATCTTCTTTGTTCGTTGCGGTGAAAGGAACCAAAGCAGATGGACATCTCTATATTGAGAAAGCCATTGCCGATGGTGCGATCGCTATTGTTTGTGAAAAATTTCCTGCGGAAATGAACGACAAAGTGACTTACGTTCAGGTGAAAGATTCCAGTTTTTCTTTGGGAATTATTGCGGCTAACTTTTTTGATAATCCTTCGGAGAAGCTCAAATTAGTTGGTATTACAGGAACCAACGGCAAAACTACTACTACTACTTTGCTCTATAATTTATTTAAGAGCACAGGAAAAAAAGTTGGTTTGCTATCTACCGTAAAAAATCAAATCAACAACGAAAAATTAGTTTCCACACATACTACCGGTGACGCCATTCAAATCAACGCTTTGTTGAGTGAGATGGTGAAGAAGGGTTGCACGCATTGTTTCATGGAAGTGAGTTCACATGCCATTCATCAAAACAGAATTGCAGGTTTGAAATTTGATGGTGCTGTGTTCACCAACATCACCCATGATCATTTGGATTATCACGGTGATTTCAACGAATACATCAAAGCGAAAAAAATGTTTTTCGATCATCTGTCGTCCGATGCTTTTGCATTGGTGAACAGTGATGATAAACATGGTGAAACGATGGTGCTCAATACCAAAGCGAAGGTTTACACTTATGGTTTAAAAACCATGGCCGATTATAAATGCCGCATTCTGGAAAACAGATTTTCGGGTTTGTTACTGAACATTGACAACAACGAAGTATGGTCGAAACTGGTTGGAAAATTCAACGCTTATAATTTATTAGTGGTGTACGCAGTCTCTGTTTTATTGGGCGAAGATAAAATGGTGGTGCTCACTTCGCTCAGCGCTTTGTCATCGGTAGAAGGAAGATTTCAATATGTAAAATCGAAAAACGGAATCATCGGAATCGTTGATTACGCGCACACTCCCGATGCTTTGGAAAATGTATTGGAAACCATTAATGGTATTCGCACAGGAAATGAAACAGTGATTTCGGTGGTTGGATGCGGCGGAGATCGTGATGCTGCAAAGCGACCGGTGATGGCGAAAATTGCTTGCGAAAATTCTGATAAAGTAATTCTCACTTCCGACAATCCGCGTTCTGAAGATCCTGAAGAAATTATCACGCAAATGAAAAAAGGTGTGGATGCGGTGAACTACAAAAAAACTCTGGCGATTCTCGACAGAAGAGAGGCCATCCGTACCGCCTGTTCCATGGCGCAACCGGGAGATATCATTTTAGTTGCCGGAAAAGGTCACGAAAAATATCAGGAAATAAAAGGGGTGAAACATCCTTTTGATGATTTGGAAATATTAGATGAATCACTAAAATTAATTGAAGGATAATGTTATACTATTTATTCAAATACTTAGCTGAAATGAAAGTTCCCGGAGCGGGAGTTTTCCAGTACATCACTTTCCGTACACTGTTGGCGATGGTGCTTTCTTTGTTTATCTCAATGTTTTTGGGAAAAAGAATCATCAATCTTTTGAGAAAATTGCAAGTGGGAGAAACCGTACGTGATCTTGGTTTGGACGGCCAATTGAAAAAACAAGGCACGCCAACCATGGGTGGTTTAATGATTTTATCGGCCATCGTGATTCCTACTTTGCTTTTTGCCCGACTGGAAAATGTGTACATCATTCTTTTGCTGGTAACTACTATTGGCCTTGGTTTCCTTGGTTTTATGGACGATTACATCAAAGTTTTCAAAAAAAATAAAGAAGGCTTACAAGGGAAATTTAAAATTATCGGACAGGTTGGAATAGGATTGATTGTGGGTGCTGTTTTGTTTTTCAATAAAAATGTAATCATCGCTGAACCTGTGGAAACAGCTTCTTCAGAGACAGTGCAAATAGCGAAGAGAGAATTTATTGAAACGAAATCAATGAAAACCACTATTCCGTTTTTGAAAGATAACGAATTGGATTACGGAAAAGCAGTGGAATTTTTTGGTTTGGATCCTGTGGAATGGGCATGGTTGATTTTTATTCCGGTGGTGATTTTAATTGTAACGGCAGTTTCCAACGGAGCTAATTTAACGGACGGTATCGACGGTTTGGCGAGCGGAACTTCTGCCATCATCGGAACTACTTTGGGGGTTTTGGCTTATGTGAGTGGTAACGCCGTATTCGCCGATTATTTAAATATTATGTACATCCCGAATATTGGTGAGCTCGTAATTTTCATGGGTGCTTTTGTGGGTGCCTGCATCGGATTTTTATGGTACAATGCTTATCCCGCCCAAGTGTTCATGGGCGATACCGGAAGTTTATCATTGGGAGGCATCATCGCAGTTTTTGCCATCGCTATCAGAAAAGAATTATTGATTCCCATCATCTGCGGAATCTTTTTAGTAGAAAATTTATCGGTGATCATGCAGGTGAGTTATTTCAAATACACCAAGAAAAAATTTGGCGAGGGAAGAAGAATTTTCAAGATGTCGCCACTCCATCATCACTACCAAAAATCGGGTCATCACGAAGCTAAAATTGTAACACGCTTTTGGATCGTGGGAATCATATTGGCGGTATGTGCCATTGCAACATTAAAATTGAGATAAAAGAAGAATGCAAAAACAAAGCATCATAGTATTAGGAGCCGGTGAAAGTGGCGTAGGATCAGCCATTCTTGCAAAAAAGCAAGGGTATGATGTTTTCGTTTCTGATGGAGGAACCGTTGTTGATGCGTACAAAAAAACGTTGGAAAATTATTCCATAAATTTTGAAACCGGCGAACATAAATTACTGTACGAGTATACCCCGGCAATGGTGATTAAAAGTCCGGGAATTCCCGATAAAGCAGACGCAGTAAAATTCTTTGCAAAAAAGAATATTCCGATTGTTTCGGAAATAGAATTTGCCGGAAAATATACCGATGCAAAAATGATTTGCATTACCGGCAGCAACGGAAAAACCACTACTACTTTACTCACTTATCATTTACTGAAAACTGCCGGATTCAATGTCGGCTTAGCAGGAAATGTTGGTGTGAGCATAGCGCGGCAGGTGGCCGAAGATCCCCATGATTACTACGTTTTAGAGTTAAGTAGTTTTCAATTGGATGGCATGTTTGAGTTCAAAGCCGACATCGCAATTTTATTAAACATCACCCCTGATCACCTGGATCGCTACGAATATAAATTTGAAAATTACGTGGCATCGAAATTCAGAGTAATTCAAAATCAAACGAAAGCAGATGCTTTCATTTATTGCAAAGACGACACAACAATGTCGGTATGGATGAAAGATCACAAAATAAATTCTTCGTTGTATTCTATGAGCATTAAAGAAAATGCTTCGGCTACTGCAAATGAGCAGGAATTAAAATTTGATATCGCAGGAAAAAAAGAAAATATTCCCACTTCTGTTTTAACCATTCAGGGAAAACACAATTGGTACAACGCAATGGCTGCAGGTAGTGCAGCGCTTTTGGCAGGATTAAGTAAAACACAAATTGAAGAAGGATTTAAAACTTTTAAAAACGCAGAACATCGTTTGGAAAAAGTTGCTGTCATCAGCGGAGTAGAGTACATCAACGATTCAAAAGCTACCAACGTGGATTCCGTGTGGTACGCTTTAGATAGCATGACAACTCCTGTAATATGGATTGTTGGCGGGGTTGACAAGGGCAACGACTATTCAGTGTTAGAATCTTTTGTTAATAAAAAAGTAAAAGGAATTATATCTCTCGGTAAAGACAACAGTATCTTGCAGCAGTTATATGCTGACAAGGGTAAATTATTTTATTCAACGAATAGTATTTCAGATGCAGTTTTAAAAGCAAAAGAATGGGGAGTAAGTGGCGACACGGTTTTGTTGTCGCCGGCTTGTGCAAGTTTTGATTTGTTTAAAAATTATATCGATCGCGGGAATCAATTTAAACACCTAGTAAAATCAGTTAGTAACCAATAGTAATTAAGCAGAATTATGACAACAAAAGGAAATTTCGAATTTCAAAACCAAATCAAAACTGGTCCTTCCATGGCGGAAAACCTTAAGAAGGACTACGAAAAAATTCGTAAAGAAGGAATTCGTGAAAGTTTTTCTGAGTTCGAAAATGTAGAGCACCGATTGGAATTTGTAGCCAACATTCACGGCATTGAGTATGTCAACGATTCAAAAGCAACCAACGTTAATTCTACTTGGTATGCTTTGGAAAGAATGACTAAATCAGTGGTTTGGATAGTAGGTGGTGTTGATAAAACTGTTGATTATTCTTCTTTAGAAGAACTGGTGAAAGAAAAAGTAAGATGTGTGGTTTACATCGGAACAGAAAAAAATAAAGCTTTCGAAGCTTTCCTTGATAAAGTACAAATGATTGTTGCTGCCGCAAGTATGGAAGAAGCTGTACAAATGGCTTACTACGCTGCTGAAAAAGGTGAAGCGGTTTTAATGTCGCCTGCGTCTGCAAGTTTTAACATGTTTGAAAATTACGAAGAGAGAGGCAACAGATTCAAACAACTGGTGAGAAACTTATAATTCTTAATCATATGCTGGGGATATTTTTTGAAAATGATGGTTCGCGAAAAGAGAAATTTATTCTCCTATTAACGGTATTGCTTTTTGGATTAATTCTTTTGGCTATTTATTTTGTTGTTGAAGCGGTAAAAGGGTTTAATGCTGTTCATGATGATTTGGTTACTGCTCCAATTCAGAATAAGGGACAAGTAACGCCTGAGCTGGCCACCAATGAAGAGCATCTATAGTTTTATACATGGTGATAAAATTATTTGGTGGGTAGTTTTTTTACTTTCACTGATGTCGATTGTTATGGTTTACAAATCGACAGGAAGTTTAGCCTACCGCTTTCAAGGCGGAAATACTGAGTTTTATTTGATGAAGCATCTGCTTATGCTTTTTCTCGGACTCGGAATCATCTACTTCACTCATCTCGTTAAATACAAATATTTTTCCCGACTCTCTCAGATCTTACTGATCATTTCCATTCCTCTTTTGTTACTCACAATGTTGGCCGGACAAAGTGAACATTCTGCCGATCGCTGGTTGGTGATTCCGGGTATTGGTGTTAGTTTTCAAACTTCCGATTTAGCTAAACTGGCGCTCATTACTTACCTCGCCCGCGTGTTACACAAGAGACAGGAAGGTCAAAAATTTAAAGAAATTTTTCTACCCATCATCGCTCCCATTTTTTTGGTATGCGGATTAATTGTTAAAGTAAATTTTTCTACTGCTGCTTTAATTTTTGGAACCAGCATGGTTTTACTTTTTATCGGTCGCGTACCCTTCAAATATATTTTGTACACCGTGGGAATGGCCATTGGTTCTTTTGCTCTTTTTATTCTGGTGGTGATTACTGTTTTTCCTGATAACAACAGAGTGCAAACATGGATCAATCGTGTAGAAGCCTGGGGCGGAAGTGATGCCTCCGGTGAAAAAGCCATCGAAGAAGATGCTGAAGCGAACTACCAAAGTAATCTCGCAAAAGCTACAATTGTGAGTGGTGGTATTTTTGGAAACTGGTTCGGCGGTAAAGCCGATGCACCAACTCCTCCACAGGCTTTTTCGGATTTCATGTATGCGTCATTGATTAAAGAAACCGGATTCATCGGCGGTATATTTTGCATTTTTCTTTATCTCTTATTGTTTTACCGTTCGGTGAGAATTGCCGTCAAGAGCGAATCTACTTTTGCTGTGCTGCTCGTGGTGGGTTGTTCCATTTCCTTGATATTTCAGGCTTTTAGCAACATGGGCGTTGCTGTGGGTTTATTTCCCGTTACGGGTCAGCCGCTTCCGTATTTAAGTATGGGCGGGACTTCACTGTGGTTCACCAGTATTTCGTTAGGCATTATTTTAAGCGTGAGTAAAGAAGTTTATGACAAAAAAAGCGACAAACAAGAAGTGGCCACGGGTAATAATTAGTGGCGGTGGTACAGGCGGACATATCTTTCCGGCCGTTGCCATAGCGCGCGGTATCCAGGAAAAATTTCCAAATGCCGATATCCTTTTTGTTGGCGCAAAAGGTAAAATGGAAATGGAAAAAGTTCCGGCTGCCGGCTTTCCCATCGAAGGACTTTGGATCAGCGGTTTGCAAAGAAGCTTTACGCTCAAAAATTTTCTTTTCCCTTTTAAAGTAATTTTTAGTGTTACTAAAGCGTTGCGCATTATTCGCAAATTTAAACCGGATATCGCAATAGGTGTGGGTGGTTATGCCAGTGGATCATTGTTGTATGCAGCATCTATGAAAGGCATTCCTTGTTTGATTCAAGAACAGAATTCTTATCCGGGCATCACCAATAAAATTTTGAAAAACAGGGTGCAAAAAATCTGTGTGGCCTACGATAAAATGGAAAGATTTTTTCCTGCCGATAAAATAATTCTGACGGGAAATCCTGTTAGAAAAGAGATTACCAAACTGGAAGGAAAACGCGAAAGAGGATTGGAGAAATTCGGATTGGATGGATCTAAAAAAATAGTGCTCGTTGTAGGAGGTAGTCTGGGCGCACGTTCTGTCAATCATGCGATTGATGCCAATTTGCAATTGTTTGCCGATAATGATGTTCAGCTCATCTGGCAAACCGGAAAATTATATACCGAGCAAGCGAAAAAACGCGTGAGTGAAGTTGGGAAAAAAGGAATCCAGTCTCTGGATTTTATTGCCGATATGGATCTGGCTTACGCAGTTGCCGATGTGGTGATATCCCGTGCAGGAGCGCTTGCTGTATCGGAATTGTGTTTGGTTAAAAAACCTGCGATACTCGTTCCGTTGCCTTCCGCAGCAGAAGACCATCAAACTAAAAATGCTTTGTCATTAGTGAATTACAATGCGGCTCTTTTGGTGAAAGACAGCGAAGTGAAAGAACATTTGGTGCAGGATGCCATCGCTTTGTTAAACGATAAAGAACAAATGGAAAAACTATCGCGAAACATGGATAAACTGGCTTTCGCCAACGCTACAGAAACCATTGTTAGTGAAGTAATGAAACTGATTCAAAAATGAAGCTCGCAGAAAAAAATATCATCTACTTCATAGGCATCGGCGGCATTGGCATGAGCGCATTGGCGCGTCATTTCAATGCGCAGGGGAAAAAAGTTTCGGGTTATGATAAAACTGAAACCACACTCACCAAGCAATTGGTGGAAGAAGGAATTGCTGTTCATTACGATGATACTATTGAAGCACTTCCTGCTGAAGTAAAAGCCAATCAAAGTGATGTTTTAGTAGTGTATACTCCGGCGATTCCGGCAACGCATATCGGTAAAAATTATTTGTTAGAACAGGGCGTTACCTTGTACAAACGCTCAGAGGTTTTAGGTGAACTCACCAAACTTTTATACAATGTATCGGTTTCCGGAACCCATGGTAAAACCACCATTTCATCAATGGTGGCGCATCTTTTTAAAGTAGCTGATTTGTCTTTTTCCGCTTTTTTAGGCGGCGTTTCAAAAAATTTAAACAGCAATTATTTAGGTAATAAAGACGCCGAAATTTGTGTGGTGGAAGCGGATGAATACGACAGAAGTTTTTTGAGATTGTATCCGGATATTATGGTTTGTTCATCGGTAGATCCGGATCATCTGGATATTTACGGAACAAGTGATAAAGTGGTAGAGTCTTTCCAGCTCTTTGCAAAAAATATCAAAAAAAACGGACAGCTTTTGGTGAACTATAAAGTCGCCAACACCTTTGAAGAACCTTATTTAACATATTCTCTCGATAATCCCGAAGCAGATTATTACGCAAAAAATATTCGTGTGGAAGATGGCGCGTATTGCTTCGATATCGTTGCGAAAGGAAAAATAATTGAAGGAGCTTCCCTCGGTTTACCGGGTTTACACAACGTTGAAAATTGTATTGCGGCAGCTGCGGTTGCTTTCGAAATGAATATTACGCCTACGGTTATTCTGAAGGCTTTAAAAGAATACAAAGGAGTGGATCGCCGTTTTGAAGTGGTGTTGCGCAAAAACAATATGGTGTATGTGGACGACTACGCACATCACCCCGAGGAGTTGAATCGCTGCATTACCTCTATGCGTCATTTCTTTCCTGGGAAAAAAATTACGGGCGTTTTTCAGCCGCATCTTTTTTCCCGTACACGCGATTTTGCCGATGGTTTCGCTCGCAGTCTGGAATTGCTGGACGAAGTGATTTTACTCGAGATTTATCCGGCCAGGGAATTGCCGATGCCGGGAATCAATTCTCAATTCTTATTGGATAAAATACAGTCGGCGAACAAACAATTGTTATCCAAGGAAGAGCTGAAAAACAGAATTAAAAATGATCCTTTAGAGATATTGCTCACGGTTGGCGCGGGAGATATAGGTGCTATGGTCAACGATATCAAAAACATTTTAGAAGAAAAACAGTGAATATAAAATTGAAAATAGCGCTTTGGTTCCTGTTCATCGCGGGCTTAATTACCACTATGGCCTTTGTGGAAAAGAGCAGTGAAAAGCTATTGTGTCACAAAATTAATATCTCGATAAAAACGGCTCCGGGGAATTATTTTCTGGATAAAAATGATGTGATGAACGTGTTATTATCGAATGGCGATTCGTTGTTAAAAGAGAAAATTTCTGTTATTAACACGGGGGAGATTGAAAAGTTGATAAAAAAACTGGAGCCTGTAGACAGCGTGCAAGCCTTTGTCAGCGTGGATGGAGAGGTATTTATTAACATTTCTCTGAGAAAAGTTTTGCTCCGGGTTATTCCACAGAACGGGAAAGGTTTTTACATTGACAGCGCGGGAGCGCGAATGGAGTGGTTGCCAAAATATACTTCGAGAGTGGTGGTGGCAACCGGCGATTATTTCAGTTACTGCGGCGTTAAGGATAGTTCTTTGGTAAATCAATGTGAAAAGAAGGTGGTGAAGGATTTGTATGTTCTTGCAAAGTTTTTCAGCAAGAATGAGTTTTGGGAGGCTTTTACCGATCAGATCTATTTCAACGAAAGAGGCGAAATTGAGATAGTTCCGAAGTACGGCGATTTCAGGGTGATACTGGGCGGAGTGAACGATCTCGATGAGAAATTTGAGAAGTTGGATTTGTTCTATAAAACGGGACTCACACCGGAAAACATTGATAGTTATTCAGAGATTATTTTGAAATATAAGGGTCAAATTGTTTGTAAAAAGAAAGTTATTTAAATGGAACCATCTGAAATTATAGTAGGGCTAGATATTGGTACTACAAAAATTGTTTGCTTAGTAGGTCGTAGAAACGAATACGGAAAAATTGAAATTCTCGGAATGGGAAGATCAGAATCTGTAGGCGTTACACGTGGTGTTGTTTCCAACATTGAAAAAACTGTTCAGTCGATAAAAAGTGCTGTTGCTGAAGCGGAAAACCAATCGGGAGTGACGATTCGTGAAGTGAATGTGGGTATTGCCGGTCAGCACATAAAATCGTTACAACACAGAGGTATCAAGGTGCGCAGCTCTTTGGAAGAAGAAATCGGACAAAAAGATATTGATGCTTTGATCGACGATATGTACAAGCTGTACATGCAGCCGGGAGAAGAAATTATTCACGTTTTGCCTCAGGAATACATTGTGGACAACGAACAGGGAATTAAAGATCCTGTGGGAATGTCGGGTGTGAGATTGGAAGCAAATTTCCACATCATCACCGGACAAATTGCTGCGGCGAAAAACATTCACAAGTGTATTCAAAAAGCGGGATTGAAAGTGGTGGATTTGATTTTGGAACCATTAGCATCTTCCGAAGCAGTATTGAATGACGAAGAAAAAGAAGCAGGAGTTGTGTTGGTGGATATAGGTGGTGGAACAACCGACATCGCAATTTTTCAAGACGGGATTATTCGTCACACTGCAGTTATTCCTTTTGGTGGAAACGTGATTACTGAAGACATTAAGGAAGGATGCACGATTATAAAAAGTCAGGCTGAGTTATTGAAAATGAAATTCGGTTCTGCTTTGGCAAGCGAAAATAAAGAGAATGAAATCGTTTCAATTCCCGGATTGAGAGGAAGAGAGCCGAAAGAAATCTCTGTTAAAAATTTAGCACACATCATACAGGCTAGAATGGAAGAGATCGTAGAAAACGTTTACTACGAAATCAAAAATTCGGGCTATGAGAAAAAATTAATTGCAGGAATTGTAGTAACAGGTGGTGGTGCGCAATTGAAGCACATGGGCCAGCTGGTGGAATACATGACAGGAATGGATACTCGTATTGGTTACCCGAACGAACATTTGGCGAAAGGAAATTCACAGGAGATCACCAGTCCGGCTTACGCAACCGGCGTTGGTTTGGTAATAAAAGGATTACAGGTTCTCGACAAACAAAAAGTTTTCAGCGCTAACACAACTACCAAAGCACCTGAAGTTCCGTTAACACCAACCACTGCCATTAAAGATCATTCCAGCAAAAACAAAGGATCTTTCTTTGATAAAATTTTACAAAAAGGAAAACAGTTTTTTGAAGAAGACGCAGAATAAAATATTTACCAATACATAAAAGCCAATAAAATGATGCAGTTCAATTTACCAAAAGATCAATCTTCAATTATCAAAGTAATTGGAGTTGGAGGAGGCGGAAGCAATGCCGTAAACCACATGTACCGTCAAGGGATTACAGGTGTGGATTTTTTAATTTGCAATACCGATCAGCAAGCGTTGGACATCAGTCCGGTGCCCAACAAAATTCAGTTGGGAACGTCGTTGACAGATGGAAGAGGAGCAGGCTCACTTCCAAATGTTGGACAAAATGCTGCGATGGAAAATATAGAAGAAATCAGAGAACTGCTTTCTAAAAACACACGCATGGTTTTCATCACTGCCGGAATGGGCGGTGGAACAGGAACCGGTGCAGCTCCTGTCATTGCTCAAATAGCAAAGGAAATGGGGATTTTAACTGTTGGTATCGTAACTTATCCTTTCCTCTTTGAAGGAAGAAAAAGAGCGAAACAAGCAGAAGAAGGAATTGCTGAACTGAGAAGAAACGTTGACACTTTATTGGTGGTGTGCAACGACAAGCTTCGTGAAATTTATGGCAATCTTTCTTTATCTGAAGCTTTCGGTAAAGCCGATGATATCTTGACAACCGCAGCTAAAGGAATCGCTGAAATCATTACAGTGACTGGATATATCAACGTAGATTTTGAAGACGTTAGAACAGTGATGAGAGATAGTGGTGCAGCCATCATGGGATCGGCGAAAGCATCGGGTGAAAACCGCGCGATGATTGCAGTTCAAAATGCATTGGCTTCTCCTTTATTAAACGACAACAACATCAAAGGTGCTAACTACATTTTATTAAATATCACTTCCGGTTCCAAAGATGTTACGATGGATGAGATCGCTGAAATCACTGATTACATTCAGGATGAAGCAGGCTCAACTGCAGAGATTATCTGGGGTACAGGAATTGATGAATCATTAGGAGAAAATGTAAGTGTTACTTTAATCGCTACAGGATTTAAAACTTCTATGGCACTGGGTGCTGATTTAGAAAGCAAACCAAACAAAGTAGTTCATCGCTTAGAAATTGAAAAACCTGCTGTAAAGCAACCACAACATATTGCGGCCATTCAACAGCCTATCGCTGAAGCGCCTGTTGTTAAAGTGGAAGCGCCGATTCTTAAAAAAGAAGAGCCTGTTGTTTTTGTAGCTCCTGAACCTGAAAAAATCACTTTGCCTGAGCCAACGACTTTTTCTTCTCCGTTGATTTTTGATGAAGTGGAAGAACAAGAATTGCCTTTGGAAATTGAAATGGAAGAAGAAGTTATTGTTGCTCAAACTCCTGAAGTGGAACAAGTGACTTTGAGTTTCGAGCCTGAACTTTCTGAAGTGGAAGAAGAAGAGCCTATCATGGAAGAAAGTGTTTTCAATATTAAAGAAGACGAATTGCCTGCAGGATGGGAAGTTAAATCAATAGGTACTGTTGAAGACGAATTGCCTGTTGTTACGGTTGGCGTTAAAAAATTATACGAAGAAGAAGAGCCGGCTGAAATGCCGAAAGCTTTGAACACTACACCATTGTTTTCTGAACCGGTTCAAACACCACGTCAAGCGCCGGTTTCTGATTTCGTTCCGGCATTAAACGTGAAACAGGAAGAGCCTGCTGCAACAACTTCCTTCAGCAAAGAACTGGATGCCGAAGATCAAATGCGCCAGTCGCAAGAGAGAATTATGAAGTTGAAAGCGTTGAGTCACCGTATGAAATCTCCAACTGATATTGTTGATTTAGAAAACGAACCGGCTTACAAAAGAAAAAATATCAATCTGGATAAAATTCCACATTCATCGGAATCTACCATCTCCAGATATACACTGTCACAAGACGATACAGAAGGTCCGGAAATCCGTCCGAACAATTCTTTCCTGCATGACAATGTAGATTAATTTTAGTTTTTAGTTTATGAAAGAGTCTCGGTGAAAACCGGGACTTTTTTGTTTTCAAACCTCCGGGTTAACCATTACTTAACATTCGGCTCACATACGCTTAATGTGGAATTCTTAATCTTGTTTCAAATAAAAACAAGATGAAAAAATTTGTAGTAGCACTGGTATTGATGATGGTTGCAGCAGCAGGATATGCACAGGATGTAAGGTTTTACAAAAAACTGAATTCTTTTTGTGAAAAAAGATTAGGAGAATTTGATTTGATAGACGCAAACAGAAAACTGATTTTAGATTCCATAGCGCTTTCCATGTCGACGAGCAAAGCCAAAGTATTAATTGGTTGTGAAACCAACACCAGACGAACGCAATTGATGTCGGTGTGGCTGCAAACTGCCATGAACTATTATGGCATTTACAACATCTATGTTTTTTCGGGAGGATTGAGTGCGCAACAAGTGAACAAAAATGTTTTTGAGCAATTGAAAAAATCAGGCTTTGTAGTGGAATACCTAGAAGATAAAGCGGTGATTTCTTTATCAAAAACTTTATCGACTTACATGTATTTTTCTAAAGCGTTGAGTGATGAAATGAATCCTAAAGACAATTATGTAGGCATTAGTGTTTGTTCGGGTAACGAGCATTTTCAACTGAATGGTTTTGTGAATTACAATCTGCCTTATGAAAATCCTAAGTTTTACGATAAAACTCCTTCAGAGAAATACATCAACACACAATTGAATTTACAAATCAGCAGAGAGATGATGTATCTGGCGCATAAGATAAAGCAGTTGAATAACACGAAATAGTTTAAACAAAAAAGCCGCATAAATTTTATGCGGCTTTTTTATTTATTGATTTTGTAAACTATACCAATCCCGGTACATCTACCAATTCATTTGTATCAACAGTGTAATCCACACCACCGATTTTAAATCCGAATAAATTGTAGAAATCACTTCTGTATCCTTCCAGATCACTGATCTCTAAAAGGTTTTCTGTGGTGGCAGTTTCCCATAATTTGGCAACTTCTTCCTGTACTTTAGGATTTAATTCCCAATCGTCGATGCGGATTCTTCCTTCTTCATCGGTTGGAACTGCTCCGCCGGTGTATAAGCGCTGACTGTACAAGCGTTGAATTTGCTCGATACAACCTTCATGCGTGCCATCTCTTTTCATGATTTTATACAATAAGGAAATGTACAGTGGAATTACCGGAATAGCTGAGCTCGCTTGTGTTACCAAAGCTTTGTTTACCGATACATATGCTTTTCCTCCCAAATCTTTTAATTTATCACTGATGGTAAATGCAGTTTTTTCCAGATGATCTTTGGCGCGACCGATGGTTCCTTTTCTGTATACCGCTTCGGTTAAGCTTGGTCCGATATAAGAATAGGCAACCGTAGTTGCATTAGGAGTCAACAGATTTTCTTTTTTCAATAAGTCCATCCACATTTCCCAGTCTTCACCGCCCATTACTGCAATAGTGTTGGCAATATCTTCTTCGTTGCATGGTTCAATAGAAATTTCAGAAACTTTTCCTGCGTGAAAATCTACCGTTTTATTGGTGAATTTATTTCCGATTGGTTTCAATACAGAACGATGTGTAATACCTGTCACAGGATTAGTTCTCACCGGAGAAGCCAAGCTGTAAATGATCAAATCGATTTGACCTAAATCAGCTTTAATTAAATCCACCACTTTTTGTTTGATCTCGTTAGAGAAAGCATCACCATTAATGCTTTTTGCATATAAGCCTGCAGCGTGTGCTTCTTTTTCAAAAGCAGCGGTGTTGTACCAACCCGGAGAAGCAGTTTTTCCTTCAGACGCAGGTTTTTCAAAATAAACACCTATAGTAGAAGCGCCGCAACCAAAAGCACTGGTAATTCTTGAAGCCATACCAAAACCGGTAGAAGCACCAATCACTAAAACTTTTTTTGCGCCGTTGATTGGTCCTTTTGATTTAACATATTGAATTTGGTTTTTAATGTTTTGTGCACATCCTGTTGGGTGAGCTGTCAAACATATAAATCCTCGCATTCTAGGTTCAATAATCATATCTTTTATTTTTTTAATGAATTCTTCACGAAGCACAAATTTATAAATAAAAAGCAGTGTTCGTGCATGTAAATTAGGCAGGGGAGTAATGCCTTATTTCCCGCCTTCTCTTTTCGCTAAAACATCGCGTAGATTGGGGCGTAAGCGACTTTTATAAACAGAGAGAGAATCTTCTTTTTTACGTCCTTTTCTGATTTTCTTTTGTTCTTCCAGTGGAAGCGCGGCAATGTGCTGGCATTCAGGAGTGCAGCAGCCTTTCATTTCTTCTGCGCATTTTTCACATTGGATGAATAATAGATGACAATCGTCGTTGGCACAGTTCACGTGTGTATCGCATGCTGCGCCGCATTGATGACAATGTGCAATTACATCATCGGTGATGCGTTCACCCACACGTTCATCAAACACAAAGTTTTTGCCAATGAATTTAGATGGCAAACCCTCTGCTTTTATTTGACGCACATAATCAATAATTCCTCCGTGCAATTGGTTTACATCCTGAAATCCGTGGTGCTTAAAATAAGCGCTGGCTTTTTCGCAACGCACACCACCGGTGCAGTACATAATTATTTTTTTGTCTTTTTTATCTTTCAGTTCTTCCAAAACGATAGGTAATTCTTCGCGGAAAGTATCGGCATCGGGAGTGATGGCGCCGATAAATTTCCCAACTTCACTTTCGTAATGATTGCGCATATCCACCACAATGGTTTCAGGATTTTCCATTGCTTCATTAAACTCTTTTGCAGTTAAATGATTGCCAACGTTGGTGACATCAAAAGAATCATCGGCTAAACCGTCGGCAACAATTTTAGCGCGCACTTTTATCGTGAGTTTGTAAAACGATTTTCCGTCGTCTTCCACTGCAATTTTAAAGGGAACGTCTTTGAAACGTACATCTTCAAATAAAGCAGATTGAAAAGCATTCCAGCTGGCTTCAGGAACGCTCATTTGCGCGTTGATGCCTTCGTGGGCCACATAAATTCTTCCGAGAATATTCAGTTTCATCCATTGCGCAAACAACTGATCGCGCAGTTCGGTAGGATTATCAATAATGACGTAGCGGTAAAACGAAACGGTGATACGTTTGATGGTTTCTTCCTGAATCCGTTTTTTAAGCTCCTTTTTGTTAACTCTGTTTTGCAGTAACATAGTGTCGGGGGTTAAAATATTTAGGCAAAAATAGGGAATTTTAGGAAGGGGTGGGGGAGAAAAATAATGATTTTGGTCAGGGTGAGTATGGGTTGGGTATGCTCCGTTAAGTTTAGCGAAGCACACTTAGCGGAATAGCGAGTCTGCGTGGAAGTTTTCAACTTCCTTTTTCCGCAGGAAAAAAATATGTTTCTCTTCGAGAAAAGAAGCTGAAAGCTTCTAAGTGCTAGTGTAAAATCACCAAGTTACGCTTCGCTAAACTTGGCGAGGCGGGGGGAATAATTTTTTGGGTGCTCCGTTAAGTTTAGCGAAGCGTAACTTAACGGAATAACGAATCTACGTGGAAGTTTTCAACTTCCTTTTTCCGCAGGAAAAAATATGTTTCTCTTCGAGAAAAGAAGTTGAAAACTTCTAAGTGCGTTAGTGAAATCACCAAGTTACGCTTCGCTAAACTTGGTGAGGCGGTGAGAGTATTTTGAGATAGTGACTTTCATTTAATTATAACTACTCATTATTAAATAAAGAAATAGCCTTGTCCATTTGGTGTTCAGGGATCTGAATGTTTATTGGAGATTCCATATTGAATTCTCCTTGAAGAATGCATGCTATTCCATTTGCTTCCAATTTGGTCCTGATCAAATGAGCTTCAAATTCAGCAACATTTGTTTTAAAATTCACTAGTTTCATATTAGGTGATTTTATATTAAATAGGCGCAATCACTTGCGCCTATTTCTTATTTCAAGTGAGTATGCTTTTACAAACAATACTTATTCTCATCAATTAATTTCTGAGCCACTTTTCTTCGTGATTCTTTAGTATTGATAGGATCTACTTTCGTAAATCGTTTCAAGCCCATGAACAACATTCTTGCTTCGTCACCTTCAGCAAAAGAGCAGATGGCATTTTTACCGGCAACGTTGATTCTGTCGGCAGCATCAAAGAAGAAAGTTTTCATTGCAGCGATGTAAACTTCGCAAGCAGCTTCGCCTTTGGCAGCTACCATTTTCTCCACGCGCAATAGCAATGATTCAGCAACATAAATATCAATCATCATATCGGCCATATTCATGATGATTTCCTGTTCCTTGCTCAAAGTTTGCATTAGTTTTTGAACTGCAGAACCGGCTGTCATCAAAGTCGCTTTCTTGAAGTTTTTCAATTGTTTTTTCTCCAATGCGAAAAGAGCAGTGTCGTCATCTCCGAAATCCGGAACCGACATTAATTCTTTTGCAACAGCCATTGCAGGTGTCATCAAATCGAGTTCACCTTTCATGGCTCGTCTCAACATCATGTCCACCATCAGCATACGGTTGATTTCGTTGGTTCCTTCAAAAATACGGTTGATACGGGAGTCTCTGTAAGAACGATCCATAGGAGCATCGGCAGAGAAGCCCATTCCACCATAAATTTGTACACCTTCATCCACTACGAAATCCAATGTTTCAGAACCATATACTTTTAATAAAGCAGCTTCGATAGCGAATTGCTCAACACCTTTTAATTTTGCTTGTTCCACTTCAACACCTTCGGCCAATAATTTATTGGTCCAGTCATCAATCGCTTGTCCGCAACGGTACAGCGCAGTTTCCAAAGCAAATACTTTTATCGCCTGTTCACCGATTTTATGTTTGATAGCACCGTATTTAGCAATTGCTCTTCCGAATTGATTCCTTTCGTTCGCGTAAACCACACCTTGTCCAACTACTTTTTTAGCAGCACCCAAAGTAGCTCCTGCTAATTTGATACGACCGATGTTTAAGATGTTCAAAGCGATTTTAAATCCGCCTTGTCTTTCACCCAATAAATTTTCAGCAGGAACTTTACAGTCGTTGAAGAATACTTGTCTTGTAGAAGATCCTTTGATCCCCATTTTGTGTTCTTCAGGGTTCAAAGTAATTCCGCCAAATCCTTTTTCTACAATGAAAGCAGAGAGTGTTTCATCGCTTTCAATTTTAGCGAATACAACAAAAATATCAGCGAATCCACCATTGGTGATCCACATTTTCTGACCGTTGATCACATAATGTTTTCCATCGGCAGAAGGAATAGCCTGAGTTTTTCCAGAGTTGGCATCCGATCCGGATCCCGGCTCAGTCAAGCAATACGAAGCTTTCAATTCGCCTGTAGATAATTTCGGAAGATATTTTTCTTTTTGTGCTTTGTTACCGTAGTACATGATAGGCAAAGTACCGATACCGGTGTGAGCAGCCAATGCAACAGCGAATGAATGTCCGCCACCTGTTGCTTCGTTGATCAATAATGAAGTATTGAAGTTAGCGCCAAATCCGCCATACACCTCAGGAATAGAAACGCCCAATAAACCCAATCCTCCTGCTTTATCCAATAATGAAGGCATTAAACCTTCTTCCTGAGAATCAATTCTATCCAAAATCGGAAGAACCTCTGTGGTCAAAAAGTCTTTACAAGTTTGAGCCATCATGGTTTGTTCTTCATTCCATTCTTCTGGAGTAAAAACATTTTGGAAGCTAGTTTCGGATATTAAAAACTCTCCGCCTTTAAGCGCTTTGTGTTCTGACATATAAATTGGATTTAATTATGGTTCTATTTCAATAACTCAAAAATTCCGGCAGCACCTTGTCCCGTACCCACGCACATCGACACCATACCGTATTTTTGTTTTTTTCTTCGCATTTCATTGAAGAGTTGTACAGATAATTTTCCTCCTGTACAGCCCAGCGGATGGCCCAAAGCGATTGCTCCTCCGTTGGGATTTACAATGGCCGGATCAATGCCCAACTCGCGAATAACAGCTAAAGATTGAGAAGCGAATGCTTCGTTCAACTCTAGTGTACCTATATCTTTTAATTTTAATTTGGCTTGTTTCAAAGCTAGAGGAATGGCGTAAATCGGACCAGCACCCATCACTCGTGGTTCCAATGCAGCAACAGAATAACTTACCATTCTTGCAATAGGCTCGATGTTCAGTTCCTTCACCATTTTCTCCGACATTAACATCACGAAAGCACCGCCGTCAGAAGTTTGCGAAGAGTTACCTGCAGTGACAGAACCATTGGCAGCAAACACCGGTTTTAGTTTTCCGAGTTTTTCAATAGTAGTGTCTTCACGCGGACCTTCATCTGTATCTACAATAAAATCTCTGGTTTGTTTTTTCTCGTTTTTATCGAGGTAAATTTCCTGTAATTTAATAGGAGCGATATCGTCTTTAAATTTCCCTTCTTTGATAGCTTTCACCGCTTTGATGTGAGAATTCAATGAAAATAAATCCTGGTCTTCGCGGGTTACTCCATAATCTTTCGCCACTTGTTCAGCAGTTAAGCCCATGCCCCAATACCAGTCGGGATTATTTTTTGCAACTTCATAATTTGGAATTACTTTCCATCCTCCGAAAGGAATGGGAGTCATTGTTTCAACACCACCTGCAACGATGCAGCTGGCCATTCCTGCTTTTATTTTTGCGTGACCGAGAGCAATTGCTTCGAGTCCTGATGAACAATATCTGTTGATGGTCATTCCCGGAACTTTCACGGTATTTAAACCGATGAGGGAAATCATTCTTCCGAGGTTTAATCCTTGTTCAGCTTCGGGAGTAGCATTTCCGCAAATCACATCGTCAATTAATTCCTGATCGAAATTAGGAATGGATTGAACCAAATGTTGCAAAACCTGAGCGCCTAAATCATCGGCGCGTAAAAAACGGAATACACCTTTTTTAGATTTTCCTACTGCTGAACGGTAACCTGCTACTATATAAACCTCCATCGTATAAGTTGTTTTTATTTTTTCTTAGCGTCTTTTTTATCAGCTTCCGGTTTTGGTTTTTCCGGAAGTTTACCGTTTTTATACACCTCTGTAGCGATAAGGTTTTCTTTTTTGTCGTAATATTTCCATTCGCCTTCTTTTAAGCCTTTTATGTACTCACCAACCGATTTGATGGTACCGGTTCCTTTGTAATAATAGGTCCACGTTCCTTTTTTTACTCCGCTTTCATATTCGCCTTCTATTCTTATTTCTCCTGAAGGATAATATTTTTGATAAGTCCCGTCGCGCACACCATAGAAGTAGTTCATTACTTCCAAAGGCTTTCCGGTTTGAGCATTGTAGCGGGCATATTTCCCGTGACGCTGTCCATCGTTGTACTCGATTTCTAAAATCAATATTCTATCATAAGAATAAAATTTCCATAGTCCCCATTTTTTACCTGCGAGATCTTTTTTATTTCTGTGATCTCTGTCGGAGCTTGGCGCATTGGCCGGTTTTTCTTCAATCATTTCCTGATCACCTTGCGCAAAAGCAGTAGTGATGGGCGAAAGAGCGAGCAAGAAAAAAATAAGGACGATGTTGTACTTTAGTTTCACGATAGTTTAGTTTCTTAAAGGTTTACCTGTAGTTAATATACTTTGAATTCTTTCCAGTGTTTTTTTAGTTCCGCACAAAGAAAGGAAAGCTTCTCTTTCAAGATCTAAAAGATATTGTTCAGATACTTCTGTTTTAGCTGATAAATCACCACCGCACATTACATAACCCAATTTCTCAGAAATCAGTTTATCGTGCTCGGAGATGTATCCGCCTGAAAACATAGTGTTTGCCCCCGCGTACACCATACCTAAACCTTCTCTTCCTAGAACCCTGATATTTTTGCGCATGGCAGGTTGTGTATAACCCTGGTGGGCCAGACGCAATACAGATTCTTTCGCATCTGTCAGCAATCTGTCCTGATTGATGGTTACACGGTCGCGGCCTTTCATATAGTATCCACAATCAAAAGCTTCGTGGGCTGATGTAGCCACTTTCGCCATTCCTATGGTTAAGAAAGCATTTTTAAGTGCCGGTAATTCGATGTCGCCGTCAAAAGTTGCATCCGACATACGTAGCGCAAACTCTTTTGTACCACCACCTCCTGGAATCAATCCAGCACCAACTTCTACCAATCCAACGTAGGTTTCAGCATAAGCCTGTATCTGATCGGCATGTAAAGCAATTTCACAACCACCGCCTAAAGCCAGCTGGTGGTGAGCCACTACCACAGGGATAGAAGAATATCTTACACGCATCATTGTTCTTTGGAAAATACGAATGGCGAAATCCACCTCGTCCCACTCCTGATCGGCAGCGTACATAAACAACATCCCGAGGTTTGCACCTGCAGAGAAATTCGCGCCTTGGTTACCAATCACTAAACCTTTCCAGCCTTCGTTTTCAGCGATGTCGATGGCTTTGTTGATGCCTTGAATCACATCACCACCCATCGTGTTCATTTTGCTGTGGAATTCAACGCCCAGCACACCATCGCCCAAGTCGAAGATAGAAGCACCGGTGTTTTTCCAAACTACTTTTGAAGCCCTTAGGTTATCGAGAATGATAAAATTCTCAGCACCCGGAATCGCTTTATAGCTGTTGGATGCAGCATCGTAATATTTTTTACTTCCGTTTTCAATAATGTAGAAAGAGTCTTTTCCGCTTTCTACCATTTTAGCAATCCACGCAGCAGGTTTTGCGCCCGCTTTTTCCAGCATTGCTGAAGATTCTTTCACACCAACGGCATCCCACAATTCAAATGGTCCCAATTCCCAGCCGAAACCGGCTTTCATGGCGGCATCAATTTTGTACAATTCATCGGAAATTTCAGGAACTCTGTTAGAAACGTAAACGAAAAGAGCAGCGAAAGTTTTTCTGTAGAATTCACCTGCTTTATCCGTCCCTGAAGCTAAAATCTTGATTCTTTTTTTGAGGTTGTCTTCGTTTTTCGCCATTTCCAGCGTAGCGAAGTTTGCTTTTTTCTTAGCCTCGTATTCCAGTGTTTTCAGGTTCAAAGACAAAATTTCTTTTTTGCCTGAACTTTTATCCTGCTTGTAAAATCCTTGTTTTGTTTTGGAACCCAGCCAGTTGTTTTCTACCATTTTGCTGATGTAGCCCGGAATGGTGAATACGCTGTTGGCTTCGTCTTTCGGACAGTTTTGCTGAACGCCTTGCGCTACTTTCACTAAAGTATCCAAGCCCACAACATCACAAGTTCTGAAGGTTGCCGATTTCGGTCGGCCCAAAGCCGGACCGGTTAATTTATCCACTTCATCAATCGACAAGCCCATTTCTTCTACCAAATGGAACAAGCTCATAATGGAGAAAACCCCAATACGGTTGGCGATGAAGGCAGGAGTATCTTTACACTGAACAGTAGTTTTTCCTAAAATCAAATCACCAAACTCCATGAAGAATTTTGTTACTTCAGGATCAGTTTTGGTAGATGGAATTACTTCCAGCAATTTCAAATATCTTGGAGGATTGAAGAAGTGGGTGCCACAGAAATTCTTTTGAAAATCTTCGGAACGGCCGTCCAGCATCATTTCTATTGGAATACCGGAAGTGTTGGAAGTAATTAAAGTTCCCGGTTTTCTGAATTTTTCAACCTGTTCGAAAACTATTTTTTTGACATTTAAATTTTCTACAACAACCTCTACTATCCAGTCGCATTCAGCAATCCCCTTCATGTCGTCATCGAAGTTTCCTGTGGAAATTAATCTTGCTTCAGATTTTTTGTAGAGAGGAGACGGATTGGATTTGATGGCTGATTGCAGGGCATCGTTGACAATTCTGTTTTTCACTTTCTTGTTGTCGAGAGCGAGTCCAGCAGCTTTTTCAGCTTCATTCAACTCCTTCGGCGCAATGTCCAGAAGTAAAACCTGAATACCAACGTTTGCAAAATGACATGCGATTCGTGAACCCATGACCCCTGACCCCAAAACAGCTGCTTTCCTAATGTGTCTTTCCATCTGATTTAATTACTTTTTAAAAATAAGAAGAATTTTAGGCAACCCACTATCTGTGGATTTTTTTTTTGCCTAGTGTATTGTTGAAAATTAATTTGCCCCGTAAATTTTAGTGAATAGATCTTTATGTCTTTCCATGATAATCTTACGTTTCGGCTTTAAAGTAGGAGTGAGCTCACCGCCGTCAACCGTCCACTCATGATCAATTAATTCAAAGCGTTTGATTTGTTCCACCTTGCCTAAATGCTGATTGTATTTATTTACTTCCTCCTGTATCAGTTTAATCACCTCTTTGTTGGCCACCATTTCTTTGTTGGAAGCAAAGGAAATACCTTGTTCCTCCATTCGTTTTTTCACTTCAGGAAAAGCCGGAACAATATAAGCCGACGCGTGTTTTTGGTTTTCACCAATCACCATGATTTGCTCAATGTAAGGCGATTCTTTGAAGGAGTTTTCAATGGGTTGCGGACTGATATATTTCCCGCCCGAGGTTTTAAACATCTCTTTTTTACGGTCGGTGATTTTGAGCATTTTTCCGTCGAACATCCCGATGTCGCCTGTATGGAACCAACCGTCTTTATCAATGGCTTCGGCAGTAAGGTCGGGACGTTTGTAATAGCCTTTCATCACGTTTGGTCCCTTCACTATAATTTCACCGTCTTCTGCGATTTTCACCACTACATCGGTGATCACTTCACCAACGGTTCCGAATTTTGTTTTGCCTTCACCCAAAAGATTTACTGCAATTACCGGAGAAGTTTCCGTTAAGCCGTAGCCCTCTAAAATAGGGATGTTGGCCGCCCAGAAAAATCTTTGTAAACGCGGCTGTAAGGCGGCGCTTCCTGAAACAATGCACAATAAATTACCGCCCAGATTGGCGCGGATTTTACTGTACACCAGTTTATCGGCGATGAAATGTTTGAAGTTGTACCAAGCACCTTTATGAAAATCGAAGTTGGCTGCCACTTTAATGGCCCAGTTGAAAATTATTTTTTGAATTCCTGTTTTGCTGTTTCCACCAGCGATGACTTTATCGTATACTTTTTCAATCAATCGTGGAACGGCGGTGAAAGTATGGGGTTTTATTTCGCGAATATTATCTCCAATAGTGTCTAAGCTTTCTGCATAGTACAGGGAAACACCCTGGTACTGGTAAAGATAAATGAGCATTCTTTCAAAAACGTGGCAGAGGGGTAAAAAGCTCAGTGCCCTGTCGTGGTATTTGAAAGGAGTTAAATGCGAGCTAGTCATGAAATTACTCACCAGATTTTTGTGAATCAGCATTACTCCCTTTGGTGTTCCGGTGGTTCCCGAAGTATAGATGAGTGTAAGCAAATCCTCTTCCGTCACTGTGTTTTTACAGGCTTGTAATTTTTCGGGATCGGGATTTTCCTTTCCTGACTTTTCAATTTCTCTCCAGTTTTTCGCACCTGGCACCTCATTGAAAGTATAAATTTCTTTCATGGTAGGAACCGAAGACTGTACGCGTTTTACCTTATCGTACAATTCTTTATCGGATACAAAAACGTATTGTACTTCGGCGTCATTGAAAATATATTTGAAATCTTCTTCGCTGATGGTAGGATACATGGGCACGCTGGTAACGCCTATCATTGCAAGTCCCATGTCGATGAAGTTCCATTCCGGTCGGTTGTTGGAACTGATGATGGCTACTTTATCTTCTTTTTTGAGTCCGAGTTTTAATAAACCGTAACTGACGTTGGTGGAAATATCTTTGTAGGATTGGGTGTTGTAAGTCTTCCAGCTGCCCTGAACTTTATAGGCCAAAGCTATGTCAAGAGGGCGTTCCTGCAAACAAAAATCTAAAATATCAAAGGTGCGTTTTACTTCCATAAGGTCATAGCTTGTTTTATATAGGTACCAGTATACATATTATTGTGTCAAAAAGTTATCCGGGAAAGAAAATATTTTTAAGTCCTTGTAAATGTTGATATTTAAGATATTATTTTAGACTCATAATTTAAAATTTATCCCTTGGAAAAAGTTGAGGAAATAGGATTACATGATTTGAACTCTGTAGAGTTTATCGGCAAGCAGTATTGTGATGTTCCGAGTATGCAGCTTTTCTCCTACAACAAAGAAGAATTGCTGGAAAACAAAGATTTTAAATTGTCGCAGCTGAATAAGTTCAGCGATGATAAATATATTTACTGGCTCAACATTTATGGTTTGCATGATGTGGAGTTCATGAAGGAGCTGGCGGCTAAACTCGATATTCATTTCCTGGTTGTTCAGGATTTACTCGATACCACATCGCGACCGAAACTGCAGCATTTCGATGAATACATTTTCTTCACTGTAAAAGCGGTGCAAAACGTAGAAGGGGGTAAAGTGGAACTAATACAGATCAGTTTTTTGCTGGGTAAAGGTTTTGTAATTTCTTTTCAGGAAAAACCGGGTAACCACTTTCAGCAGATTCGGAAAATAATGAGGGCTAAGGGAACGGTGAGAGAAAGAGGTTCCGACTTTTTACAATACGCTTTGCTGGAGGCCATCCTGGAAGATTACTTTTTCACAATTGACAAACTGGAAGTCATCATTAAAGATCAGATGAAGTTGGAGAACATTGAGAAATCTGATCCTGCCAGCATCTTTACAATGGAGTCTCTGAAAGAAACGCTGCACGAGATGAAGCGCTCACTGCATCCTTTCAAAGAGGCCATGAATCTCATTGAGAAAGGTGTTGCCGGATTTATCAAAACGAAATCAGGAAAATATTTTGCTGATTTAAAAGATCAGAGTATCCAGTTGATTGAAGAGCTGGATTCCAATATTCATAAGCTGGAGAGCGGTGCCAACTTGTTTTTTTCTTATCAGAGTCATAAGATGAACGACACGATGAAAACCCTTACGGTGATCTCGGCCATCTTTATTCCTTTGACTTTTTTGGTAGGGATTTACGGAATGAATTTCGATAACCTTCCGGAATTGCACTGGCACTATGGGTATTATGCTTTTTGGGCGATTACGCTTGCTTTGGTAACGGCGTTGGTGATTTATTTTAAGAAGAAGAAGTGGTTGTAGGTTTTTTACTTTTTCCTTGATGAAAAAGTAACAAAAAATCAAGAGCCAAGAGAAGCTGCCGCCGCACGAAAAACCTTACGCACGCCCGCCTCTTGGCTCGGGCCCTCGCACGAAGTTACCTGCCCATTTCCTGAAGATAATTCTTGAGTATTGTATAACAGGATCTGCACTTCTCCCTTTGAAAAAGATTTGATATTAAGAGGAGGAAGGAACTTCCGGTCTTTGCGAAGGATTGTTGTGTGATGGCAAGAGAAATTTATCTTAAACGATGATTTAATTTTCCCAATTCTATTGTAATTTCTTTTAATTTATGTATGTTTGCGCCGCGGGATGGAGCAGTTGGTAGCTCGTCGGGCTCATAACCCGAAGGTCGTTGGTTCGAGTCCAACTCCCGCAACAGAGAAACAACAAAACCTCAGTGAAAACTGGGGTTTTGTTGTTTTATGTGAAGATGTATGTTAAAAATATGGTTTGTCCGCGTTGCATCAGTGCGGTTGAAAAAGTGTTTTTAGACAGTGACATTCATCCTTTACAAATCCAACTTGGAGAAGTAACTCTTTCAAAAGCGTTGAATCCAAATCAAATAAAGCTGGTTCAGGAAAAATTAGAATCCTTGGGGTTTGAGCTTTTGGATGATAATCGCACAAAGCAAATTGAAAAAATAAAGGCGATTATTATTCAACATATTCATCATACAGATGACGCTAAATTCGTTTTTTCCAAAGTATTGGCAAATGAATTAAACAAAGAATATTCGCAACTCAGCAAACTTTTTTCAGCAACAGAAGGAATTACCATTGAACAATTTATCATCCTTCAAAAAATAGAAAAGGTAAAAGAATTGCTGATTTATAATCAAATGAATTTAAGTGAGATCGCTGATAAAATGGGCTATAGCAGCGTAGCTCATCTTTCTGCTCAGTTTAAAAAAACAATCGGACTTACTCCTTCTCAATTTAAAACACAAGGTGCGCCTCTTCGCAGGAGTTTAGATAAATTGTAGTCAATAGGATATAAATCGTTCCCAGAATTGTGTAACACCAAAGGCTAATTACTGTTGATATTTGTATTGTTAAATCAAACAATATGAAAAAGCCGGATAGTGTTTATATACCATTGGAAAATGTTGAAAGCGAACATTGCGCCTTAATTGTTGATAAAGGATTAGGAAGTATTGAAGGAATTTCCAATCATAAAGTGGAGTTGAATAACAGCAGGGCCTTAATTGAAGGGAATAATGTTGCTGCTTTGATACCCATCGTTGTTAAGGAAATACGGGGATTAGGGTATGATGTAAGTACGGTGAAAAAAGTCTTTCCCTTGTTAAGCATGACCTGCGCAACTTGCGCCATCAATACACAAGAACTTTTGTCAATGCAAACAGGTGTTGTTTCTGCTGCGGTAAATTACGCAAATGCTACCGCTGCCATTGAATACATACCAAGCATTACCAATGCCAATAATTTAAAAGCCGCCATACAGGCTGCAGGATATGATTTAATGATTGATGAAAGTGCAGAGGCAAAAGATACTTTGGAAGATGTTCATGCAAAAAATTTCGATAGTCTGAAAAAACGTACATGGGGCGCTGTACTGGTATCTGTGCCGCTTGTAGCCATGGCCATGATACCGGCATTGATGAATCTGCCCTACGCTAATTATATAATGTGGGCATTGTCTACTCCGGTTATAATTGTGTTTGGACGACAGTTCTTTATCGGAGCATATAAGCAAACCAAACATCGTTCAGCGAACATGGATACTTTGGTGGCTCTGAGTACCGGTGTTGCTTATCTTTTCAGTGTTTTTAATACGCTTTTTCCACAATACTGGCACCATAGAGGTCTGCATGCCCACGTGTATTTTGAAACGAGTGCAGTGGTTATTGCATTTATTCTTTTGGGTAAATTATTAGAAGAAAAAGCAAAAGGGAACACTTCTTCTGCCATTAAAAAATTAATAGGCCTGCAACCAAAAGCAGTTACTGTAATCCATGAAAACGGTCATCAAATGGAAATGTCCATCGGCGCATTAAAAGTGGGAGATAAAATACTGGTGAAGCCAGGAGAGAAAATTGCTGTGGATGGAATTGTTACAACAGGAAGTTCATTTGTGGACGAAAGCATGATTAGCGGAGAACCTTTAGCAGTAGAGAAAAAGGAAGGTGTTAAGGTATTTGCAGGTACAATAAACCAAAAAGGCAGTTTTCAGTTTAAGGCCGAAAAAGTGGGGAGTGACACTCTGCTCGCACAAATCATTAAGATGGTTCAGGATGCTCAGGGAAGTAAAGCTCCGGTTCAAAATTTGGTGGATAAAATCGCAGGGATATTTGTTCCGGTGGTAATATTAATAGCGCTGCTCAGCTTTGCTACTTGGATTGTTTTCGGTGGCGAAAATGGTTTTACCCAAGGATTAATTGCACTAGTGACCATATTGGTCATTGCTTGTCCGTGTGCCCTGGGCTTAGCCACGCCAACTGCTATTATGGTAGGAATTGGCAAAGGTGCCGAATTGGGAATTTTAATTAAAGATGCCGAGAGTTTGGAGCGTTCAAAAAATATTACTGCCATCGTTTTAGATAAAACAGGAACTATTACAGAAGGAAAACCAACAGTGACAGATATTAAATGGTTTGAAAATGATACTGAAGAATTAAGGAATATACTTTACAGTATCGAAAAATCTTCCGAACACCCTTTGGCGGATGCTATTTCCAGCCGACTTAAAGAAACAGCAAAATTCTACAACGATATAACTATTGAGAACATTACAGGGAAAGGAATTCAAGGCACCTTGAAAAACAAAACATATTTTGTTGGAAATGAAATACTCATTAAAGAAAAAAATATTCCCATTGGCAACGAGGCAAATCAGTGGATTTCCGAAAGATTAAAAAGTGCACATACTGTTGTGTTATTTGCCGACGAACAAAAAATGATAGGTGCAATATCTATTGCAGATAAAATAAAAACCACCTCCGTGGAAGCTGTAAGACAATTAAAAGAAAGCGGAATTGTTGTTTATATGCTGACTGGAGATAACGAAGAAACAGCTAAGGCGGTAGCTCATCAGGTAGGTATTGATCACTACAAAGCCAATGTTTTACCTGCCGAGAAATCTGATTTTATTAAGTCCTTGCAAAAACAAAAACATGTTGTGGCAATGGTTGGTGATGGCGTAAACGATAGCAATGCTCTGGCTCAGGCAGATGTAAGTATTGCTATGGGAAAGGGTAGTGATATTGCCATGGATGTGGCAAAAATGACCATAATATCAAGTGATTTGAATAAAATTCCTCAGGCTATTAAATTGTCAAAACACACTGTTGCTACTATTCGTCAAAACTTGTTTTGGGCCTTTATTTACAACATTATCGGGATTCCTATTGCTGCAGGAATTTTATATCCTATCAATGGTTTTTTATTGAATCCTATGATTGCTGGTGCGGCGATGGCGCTGAGCAGCGTTAGTGTTGTAGCCAATAGTTTGTTGTTAAAAATTAAAAACATTAAACCAATACCTATATGAAAACTCTTAAATTTAAAACCACCATTAAATGTAGCGGTTGTTTGGCTAAAGTAAGTCCGTTTTTAAATGACGAACAAAGCATTCAAAAATGGACTGTTGATATCAATACTCCTGAAAAAATACTCACTGTGGAAACTACTGAAACCAATGGTGAAAAGATAATTGAAGCTGTAGAAAAAGCAGGGTTTAAAATAGAAGCAAAAGATAAATATAAAAACGATAAACTATGAACTCATTTTTTAAAATCTTAATCACGGTTCCTGCATTGTTATTGAATATAGCATGCAGTGGATCAATGAAAAACACCAAATCGTTAAACGTGAAAATATATGGCAATTGCGAGATGTGTGAAAAAACAATTGAAGGTGCTGCCAACGTAAAAAACGAAGTTTCTTTAGATTGGAATAAGGACAGTAAAATGGCTATGCTATCTTTTGATAGTGCTAAAACAAATGTTGATGTGGTTTTAAAACGTGTGGCTCATGCAGGATACGACAATGAAAAATTTCTTGCGCCTGATGATGCTTACAGTAAATTGCCTTCTTGCTGTCAGTATGTAAGAAGTGCGAAAAACATTTCGCAGGTAGCAGTGGTCAATACTCAAAAAGAAACAGTTGAAACGCAGCTGGATTCATCGAAGAAGATAGTTGAAGTCAATCAATTGATCCTTGTTGCAAACTCTTATTTTGAATTAAAAAACGATTTAATTCAGGCAAATTCAAGCTCTGCCGCGGCAAAATCAGCAACTTTAAGTCAGGTGCTTTCTTCTGTGAAAATGGATAATTTATCCAGTGCGCAACATGTCGTTTGGATGAAAGTGTATAAAAAGCTAATCGCTGCCTCAGAAAGTATTTCTAAATCAAAAGATATTGAAGCGCAAAGAACACAATTCATTGTTTTATCAGAAAACATGCACGAATTGGTTAAAGTTGCGCAATTGGAATTCACTGTGTACTATCAACATTGCCCAATGTACAATGATGGTAAAGGGGCAGATTGGTTGAGTTTGGAAAAAGGCATAAAAAATCCTTATTACGGTTCTCAAATGCTTACTTGTGGAAGCACAACTGAAACGATCAAATAACTTTTTGCAGCATGAACTTCTTCAAATCAATATTTATTGTAGCATTGTTTTTTAGCAATGCCTCTTTTGCTCAAAAGATGGTGCGTTATGATTTATTTGTGCGCGACACCATTGTGAATTTCGCAGGTAAAGAGAAGCACGCTTATTCGGTAAACGGACAAATACCAATGCCCGAACTCCATTTCACCGAAGGAGATACTGCAGAAATTTATGTCCATAATGAATTAAGCACTGAAACTTCTATTCATTGGCACGGATTAATTTTACCCAATGAACAGGATGGAGTGCCTTATTTGACAACCGCACCTATAAAAGCGCATAGCACACATCTGTATTCATTCCCTATAGTGCAAAATGGCACGTATTGGTATCATTCTCATACTGGTCTTCAGGAGCAAATTGGAATGTATGGTGCTTTCATTATTCATAAACGAGAAGAACAAAAAATTCCGGAATACACCATGATTTTGAGTGATTGGACCAACATGAAGCCTTTTGAAGTGCACAGAAGATTACATAGTGCCAACGATTGGTCGGCAATAAAAAAGGCAGGGATCCAAAAAGGTGCGGTTCAAAGTTATGCTGATGCCATTTTAGATGGAAGCTTTGGTATTAAATTGAAAAATGAATGGAAGCGCATGTTGGCAATGGATGTAAGTGATGTGTATTACGATAAATTTTTAACCAATGGAAAAGAGGAAGATATGGCACCTCAATTTAAAGCGGGAGATAAAGTTCGTTTGCGCGTGATTAACGGAAGTTCTTCAACCTATTTTTGGTTGAAATATGCGGGAGGTAAAATAGCGGTTGTTGCCAGCGATGGAATAGATGTTGAACCTGTTGAAGTAGATAGATTGATTATTGCTGTGGCGGAAATTTACGATGTCATCGTAACCATTCCGTCCGACAGTACTGCATTTGAATTTTTAGCTACTTCCGAAGATCGTATTAGAAGTACTTCTCTTTGGCTGGGTTCGGGTATTAAGCAGCTGGCTTCGCCATTAAAACCTTTGAAATATTTTAAAGGAATGGAGATGATGAACGACATGATAAAGATGGATGGGAATTTAGACGATATGGGCATGAACATGAGCTTGCAGCAAATGGACATGAACGTCGTTATGTACCCGGAAATCACCGGAGAAAATAAAAACAAAAATGATGGACCTTCGGATATGGACAACAGGTACAATAGCAATGCGCTTTCTGATATTGTTACTTTGAATTATTCCATGTTGAAATCTCCTGTAAAAACAGTTTTACCCGAAGCAAAAACACAGGTGTATAACTTTGAGCTGACAGGGAATATGAGTCGCTATGTTTGGAGTATCAACAATAAAACAGTTTCAGAGACAGATAAAATTCTCATCAAAAAAGGGGAAAATGTTCGAATCATTATTTACAATAATTCCATGATGCGACATCCTATGCATTTGCACGGACATTTTTTTAGGGTTGTGAACGGACAAGGGGATTATTCCCCGCTAAAAAACGTGCTGGATATTATGCCCATGGAAACTGATACTATTGAATTTGCCGCTACAGAAAGCGGAGATTGGTTTTTTCATTGTCATATTTTATACCACATGATGAGTGGGATGGGTAGAATATTCAGCTACGAAAATTCTTTGCCGAATCCCCAATTGCCTGATCCCCAAAAAGCCTTGCGAAAACTTTATAAGGACGACAGAGAATTTCATTTCATGTTTCAAAATGATTTTGCAAGCAATGGCAATGACGGGGAAATGATGTTCATGAATACACGTTGGAATTTGCAAGCAGAGTGGCGTTTAGGATATCACGATATGCATGGTTATGAAGTGGAAACTCACTTTGGAAGATATATTGGAAAAATGCAATGGTTGTTTCCATATGTAGGAGTTGACTACCGTTATAGAAAATTGGGGATGGATGAAGTAGAAAAAAATGTTTTCGGACAAACAAATACAAAGGACAAAAGGCAAGCACTTTGCATTGGGATTCAGTACACTTTACCTATGCTAATCATTGCGGACGCTAGATTTGACAGCGACGGGAAATTTCGATTGCAAATGATGCGCGAAGATATTCCTCTATCAAAAAGATTAAGGATGAGTTTAATGTATAACTCCGATCTTGAATATATGGCCGGACTAAAATATATCGTTACCAATAAATTTTCCCTGTCAACACATTATGATTCGGATATGGGATTTGGGGGAGGATTTACTTTTAATTATTAAGAGGCGTCTCGTTTGTATTAGCTGGTGTAGGGCAAGAAGTAAATTATGACTTCATCAATTTATCCCGATACTTAATTAGTAAACTTGATTTAGAAACAAAACCAACATATTTCCCATCGCTCAATACCGGTAAATTCCAGGCATTGGTTTCGTCAAATTTTTTCATTGCCGATTGTACATCTTCATCGGCATTGATGGTTTCCGGTGGGTTTTGCAGTAGTTCTCTTACTAAGATTTTGTCGTACAATTCCTGCTTAAACATGATCTCTCGGATATCGTCGAGCAAAACTATTCCTACCAGTATTTCATTTTCTACTACAGGAAAAATATTTCGTTTGGATTGGGAAACTACCTCTATCAATTGCCTTAATGTGGCATCGGGAGAAATACTTTGAAAATTGGTTTCAATTACGGCCACCATCTTGAGCGACGACAAAATGGTTTTGTCCTTATCATCGATGAAAATATGTCCCTGCGCAGCTAATTTTTTTGAATCCATGGAGAAGGGTTCAAAGTATTTTACAATCATAAAACTGATGGCGGCTACGATCATGAGCGGAATCATCAATTCATATCCGCCGGTGATTTCGGCAATTAAAAATATGCCGGTGAGTGGTGCGTAAAAAACACCGCTTAACACTCCTGCCATTGCTACAATAGTGAAATTACTCAGTGGAACATTGGCTATTCCCAGCAGGTTGATGCACGAGGCAAAAGCAAAGCCGAGGTAGGCGCCTACGAAAAGTGAGGGAGCAAAATTCCCTCCGTTACCACCGCTTCCAACAGTGAAAGCTGCGGCAATTACTTTGATGAACATGGTGAGAACGATCAAGGCAATGATGATCCATTTGTTCATCAATAAGCTGGAAAATATACTGTGTTCAAAAAGCTTTTCCGGACTGGAATCCGACAGTACTTTTATACTTTCAAAACCTTCGCCGAAAAGAGGAGGAAGGAACAATATTAAGGCGCAAAGCATCAATCCGCCCAGGAGTGCTTTTACATAAACATTCATTTTCTTTTTTTCCAGGGAGGATTCAATTTTGATGTATGTTCTCGCATAATACAAAGAGACAAATCCAGCCAGAATACCAAGTACAACATAGTAGGGCACATTGTGGTAATCGAAGGCTTGTTGAAGATGGAAGGAAAATAGAATGTCTTCCTGTAAAATGATTTTGGAAATGAGTCCGCCCGTTGCCGCTGCAATAATCAAAGGAATAAAAGCAGAAATGGTCACATCGGCCAGTAAAACTTCCAATGCAAATAATACGCCTGCAATAGGAGAATTAAATCCTGCTGCAATACCGGCTGAGGCACCACAGGCCAATAGCAGCGTGCGATCTTTATAGTTGAGGTGATAGGTTTTTGCATAGTTGGAACCTATGGCCGAACCTGTTGTAACAATGGGTGACTCTAACCCGGCTGATCCTCCGAATCCAACGGTGATGGCACTTGTCACCACATTGGAATACATTAGGTTTCGCGGTAAAAAACTCGATTTTTTAGCAATGGAATACAAAATGGTTTTGGTTCCTTTTTCTAGTTTTCCCTTCAGGTATTTTTGAACGAACAAAACGCAGAGTATAATTCCAATGCTTGGAAAAATAAAATAGAAAGTATTTTGGTAGCTGTATTCCTTGGTGATAAAGAAATGAATGTAATACACGATGGTTTTAAGCATTACCGCTATAATTGCGGCAGAGGTCGCAACGAGGATGCTGGACAAAAGCAAGAACTGTTTGGCAGTGAGCTTGCCATGCAGCCAATTAATGGAATTTTCAAATGATTTGATATACTTACTCATGATTGTAAGCATTAAAATAAAGAATAATTAGGAATATATGAGGCTGCTTTTTAGCAGGAGTTTTCCTTCTTTCGAAAGAAGAAAATAAAAAAGACTGTCCTTGCGGGACAGCCTTCTTATCAATGTGTTTAAATATTATTCAGCGCTTGGAGCTTCTTCCGCAGCAGCGGCAGGAGCCTCAGCTTCAGCAACCGGAGCTTCTTCAGCAGCAGGAGCGTCGGCGGCAGCTTGCGCAGCTAATTTAGCAGCAGTAGCAGCAGCTTTCGCTTCGCTTGATGCTTTTTCAGCAGCTAATTTTTTTCTTTTTGCTTCTTCAGCAGCAAGAGCTTTAGATTTTGCAGTTTGAGCTACTTGTCCTTCTTTTCCTGTTAACCAAGCCTGGAATTTTGCATCCGCTTGTTCTTGAGTTAAAGCACCTTTAGTAACACCACCATCTAAATGTTTTTTCATTAAAACACCTTGTGCAGAAAGTACTGTTCTCATGCTATCGCTGATTTCAGCACCTGTTTTTACCCAGTATAATGCTCTTTCGAAATCGATCACTACAGCCGGAGGATTAACACCCGGGTTGAAAGTTCCTAATTTCTCAATGAATTTACCGTCTCTTTTAGATCTTGAATCCGCTACTATCATTGAATAGAGAGCTTTTTTCTTTTTTCCTGATCTTTGTAATCTGATTTTTGTTGCCATAATAAGTGTTTAAAGTTGGTTACACGTAACCGGTTATAAAATTTGTGAGCCGGCAAATATAAGAGCATTTGTTGAATTATCAAAATAATGGGAGGGATGTCCTATATTTTTACGCCAATGATGCAGATGTCATCCACCTGTTCTTCGTTGCCGCGCCATTCAGTAAATTTATCGTAGAGCAATTGTTTTTGGGCATCCGGCTCAAATTCCTGAATAGACAAAAGGAAGTTTTTCAATTGTTTGTGCTTGAATTTTTTGCCACCCGGTCCGCCAAACTGATCGGCATAACCATCTGTGAAAAGATAGAGGTAATCGTTTTCATAAAGATCCAGTTCCTCATTTATAAAGGGCTTTCTGTCGGAAAAGCGTCCGATGGGTTGTTTGTTGGGCTTCAACTCAATAAGATCGTATCCCATTCCCGAGTCAATGATTAGGTCTTTGTAAGCAGGTTCAGCGTACATTGATTTTCTAATGACCCATAAAGGGTTGTTTGCACCTGAAAATTGAAGTTTAGCCTTTGGTAAATCAGGATTGCCATCGTTCGACATATAGTTCAGTGCACAAAGGGCGATATCCATTCCATCATTGATTTCTCCTTTTTCTTTGCTGCCCATTATGAATGATTCTTCGAAAAGCAAATTGAGGCGATTTAAAATATCGGAAGGCTTGGTCAGTTTAAATTCATTGATGCAGCGGTTTAGGTTGTTTACACCTACTACGCTTACCATGGCGCCGGGAACTCCGTGTCCGGTACAATCACAAGCCGCGAAAAATAAAGTATCGAGTTCGGGAGATTGGTTGAGCCAGTAAAAATCACCGCTCACTATATCTTTGGGTTTGTAAAAAACAAAGTGTTGGGAAAGGGCGCTTGTCCATAATTCCTGTGCAGGCAACAAT
The DNA here is from genome assembly GCA_023251095.1 of Flavobacteriales bacterium. GTDB lineage: Bacteria > Bacteroidota > Bacteroidia > Flavobacteriales_C > JAHEZL01. The sequence continues at coordinate 15,146 of JAHEZL010000009.1, read as the reverse complement.
GCTCGTTGTATCCGACGGGCGTAGGTGATACTGTTTGTAATGTCTTTGTTTTTTTGTTCAATGATGAGCGTGCTTTCGCGGAGTTCCTGCGTTCGTTCAATTACTTTATATTCCAGTTCCTGGTTTTTTTGTTCAATCAATTCGGCATATTTTCTTTGTGCTTCCTGTTTTTGTTTTTGTTGCTCAATTTCTTTTTTATCCAGCTTTTCACGCATGTAATTGATGGTTGAACCCAGCGTAAGGGAGAACAATGACAATTGAATCATGGTAGTGAGTTCAATGGTTTCCAAAGAACTCAGTCCGAAAATAGTAGAATGTAAAATACCATTGATTTGCATAATGGAAATGATGACACCAATGTAATAGCAGAGATTTCCGATTAAGAAATATTTTGCGCGCGCAGCACCGGCTCGGATGCCTTTAATGCTTGAAACAATTACAATAGTGTAGCCTATTAATACGCCTATAGAGCCAAGATAAACAGATACCTTTTCCATGTCGGCGATAACAAATCCCAACAAGCAAAACCAAACCATTAATCCGTACCTCACTCTGTTATTCCACTTGGGGTCCCACTTTTTAAAATTCAAAATGGATTTAGTGAAAAGCATGTAAAAGATGAAGGAGATATTTCCTATGATAAGCACGAGTTTTTCATGGTATTGAAAGTTGCCAAAAAACTGAGTTTCAAGATATCCATCCAGGGCCAGCACAAAAAACATGATGACTATATTATTGAGGATATAATAGAGATAGAATTTTTTGCGCACTACGAAATACAACGCCAGGTTGTACAAAGTCATAATGATGATGGCTCCCAGAAAAAATAGCAAGGAAGAGTCGGAGTGGTGTTTTACATCATCGAATCGTTTTTTACTGTACAATGTAAAGGGCAGAGGAGCGTATTGGTAGGCAATTTTTTTGTCGTATTTAGCTAAAATAACAATGCTGTGCTTTCCTTTAGGCAATACAAAAGGCAGGTAGGAGTTGGCTCCCATAGCGAGCTCTTTTTCGGAATGAGGAATTTTTAATCCCGATTTTGAAGTGACAGCTTTTCCGTTGGAAGAGATATAATAAATAGACATATAATCGAAAAGGCTTGTGCCCAATACAAATTCCAGATCCTCATCCGTAGGATTTTCAATGTTGAGTTTAAACACAAAAGACCGTGCCTGTTCCGAAAAATTATTTTCATCAAAAGTTTTAAAAGGAAGAGATTGCAGTTGTTGGAGGTTGATGGCAGAATCAATATCAGAAATTTCCGCCATCCATAAATTTTTGCTGATGACGGCCTCGCTGAAGGAGTCGTCAACCTTTAACGAAGCCTTGGTAAATAAAGGCATCATTAAAAAAAGAGCCGCTAAAAAGGAGCTTATTTTTAAAAATTCAAGTCGCATTGGGCACCGCTATACGGGCTTCTTTTGAAAAAGATACAGTAAGTAGATATAAAAACAATCCAGTACCAACACGATGATGCCTAAAGTTTGTACAAATTGATTTTCGGGATAAAAGAAAAAGAGGGATACAGTGATGAGTCCGGTACCCAGCATTTTACTCCAGGCAACGGTTTTAGAGAACCACTGCGCTCCGGTTTGTATCATTACCACAGGATATAAAACCGAAATAATGATGTTTAAAATAAATCCTGAATTGGCACCGATGCTGGTGTCAAATCCATTTTTCACAAAGAAATAATTCACCGGTATCCAGGCTATTAAACACACTAAGCAAATGGCTTTGAAATGTTTTTTGATTTCAGGCATTTTAATATGTTCGGCACCGTGTTTCAGCACATAATAAAAGATAAAGCAATCGAGTAGAAAAGCGCCCTGGTATTGAATGGCGAAAAGAATTCCTGTATCGGGGAAATAAGTAGTCGACCAGATAAACTCCCATGCTAAATTTCCTGCGGCGATGAAAAAAGGCATTTCCACAAATTTATTTTTGATCATGGTGCGCACTATCGCAGCATAAGCAATCACCCAGAAGGCGCAGCCCACGCCATTAAAAATTAAACCTGTGGTAGAAAAATCTCTGGTGTTGATCCAGAATTCAGGGTAAGTTGTAAAAGCCATATTCAAGAATTTATAGGTAGAGACGCAAGATTTTGCGTCTCTACAATTAGTTCAATTTCCAGTTGTCTTTTAATGAAGGCGGAATATAAAATTCCGTTTTGTTGTTTTTAAGATAAAAGTAAATAGTGCCTTGCAGCAGTTTACCATTGAGCCATTTGGAAACTTTAGCTACCAACCATGATTTTTTCTGGTAGGTACTTGCCGTATAAAACGATTTTTCCAGCATCCAGGTGACCGCCTTTTTTTTGAAAGTTGCTTTTGGGTTGATATCTAAAAGCTTAGCAAAATCAACTCCTGCCAATTCACTCACATCTCTGGTAAAACGTTGGATGAAGTATTCGGGCATATCATCCAGAAATTTATAAGGTATGATGTGTTGTCCGAAACCAATGATACTTCTGGCCAGCACTTTTGCTTCTTCCGATTCGCTGTAGTTTCTTTTGATGATGGCCACACCTAGCTGCCAGCCTTCTTCGTGATTTTTCGGGAAAAGACTTTCGTCCAATCCTATGTAATAACCTACTATTTTCCAGCAATGGAGGTAAGCGTCTTTTTCTTCTTCTGTGGTTTTAATGCCCAAGCAGTCTAAACCGTTGATCACCAATGGTCCGAAAGCCATCAGTGTTCCCGCCATTTCTTCCTGATTGATGGGTTCGCCCAATTCGCTAACGTCCCAATCCCCTGTGGGAATACTTGGTTCTTTAAGATAATAACGAATGGCGGCATGCATCAGTCGCACTTTTTTCACCGTAACAATTCCTCTGCCGTTGGGATCAAAACCTCCGGGCGACATCACATTGATCACCATTTGCGAGGTTTCCATGAGTCGGCGGGTGATTTTACTCACATTGTGGCCATCTTCTTTCAGTCGGCCGGTAGAATACAAAACTTTTGCGCCGTTTTTAGAAGTATAGCACAAGGGAAGGGAACGGAAATTCAATAGGAAAGCGATTTCCGGACCGTATAACGCGAATAAATCCTGAGCAATTTTTATTTTTTTGTCATCGGCCCACTCGGGCAATCCCGCATCTTTTTTAAAGTATTCTTTTACTTTGGCGAGTACTTCCGTGCTCTTCAAAAGATCCCGATTATCAGCCATTTGAGAGAAAAGTTTTCTAACTTCTTCCAGTCCGTGAGCCTGAGTTATTTCCGCAATGAGCATATCGGCTAAAGGATCTGCTTTGAGACTTTGCTCCTGTAAAAAGGCAGGATTCCATTTGTTTTCCATGAACGTAGTTTTTGGGTGTCACGAATATAAAAAATGGTGATTAACCTTCACTAAGAGAGGTAAAAAAAATGTGGAAAACTGCGATAAATCAGTATTTCACTGCCTTTATCGTTAATGCCTTCTTCATTTTTGGGCAAATTAGTTTGGACAAACTAACACAAGTCGAAAGAAAATCCAATATCAAGCCCTTGCAGAATAAATTCTTTTCCTTATCTTCGCCATCCGTTTTTAAAACAGAATAGTATGATTCTTACAAGTGTAGAAAAGAAAGGACTTTTTAAAAAGTTCGGAAAAAGTGAAACCAACACTGGTTCAACAGAAGGTCAAGTAGCTGTGTTTACACACAGAATTGCCCATTTAACCGGTCATTTGAAAACTAACAGAAAAGATTTCGTTTCTCAACGATCTCTACAAATTTTGGTAGGTAAAAGAAAAAGTTTGTTGAATTACCTTAAAAACAAAGATATCGAGAGATATCGTGCGGTGATCAAAGAACTTGATTTAAGAAAATAAGAGATGCAGAGTCTCAGCAAAAAGGCAATTGGAAAAACCCAATTGCCTTTTGCCGTATAAAACGGGCCAAAAATTCAGGCCCTTATTCAATGAAAAATTATAGATAGATAAATATGCAAGCAATTATTGAAACATTGCAATTAGAGGATGGAAGAACCATCACAATTGAAACAGGAAAATTAGCAAAACAAGCCGACGGTTCGGTTGTTGTGCGCATGGGAAACACCATGTTATTGGCTACAGTAGTAGCAAACAAAGAAATGAAAGAAGGACAAGACTTCTTCCCATTATCTGTTGAATACAAAGAAAAATTCTCTGCCGACGGTAGAATGCCGGGTGGTTTTATCAAAAGAGAAAACAGACCGAATGAGTTGGAAATTCTGACTTGTCGTTTGGTGGACCGCGCATTGCGTCCATTGTTTCCGGAAGATTATTTGTGCGAGTGTCAAGTTATTATCAGCTTGATTTCTTACGAAATTGGCGTATTGCCTGATGCTTTGGCTTGTTTGGCTGCATCGGCTGCACTGGCTGTGTCTGATATTCCTTTCAACGGTCCGGTTTCAGAAGTGAAAGTTGGACGTGTGGATGGTAAATTCGTGTTGAACCCTACTGCTGCTCAGTTAGAAGTATCTGATATCGATATGATGATTGCTGCAAGCATCGATAACGTGATCATGGTTGAAGGTGAAATGCTGGAGATCTCTGAAGCAGAAATGCTGGATGCTATCAGTTTTGCTCACGCTGCAATTAAATTGCAATGTCAGGCTCAATTGAATTTAGCTTCTAAAATTGAGAAATCAAAAGTAAAAAGAGAATACGCGAAACCTGCTTCTGATCTGGAATTGAAAGCAAGAGTTGACAAAGCTGCTTACGATAAAGTTTATGCTGTAGCGAAACAAGGCTTAGGCAAACACGAAAGATCAGCTGAATTCAAAAAAGTATATGAGGAAATGAAAGCGGAAGCTTTCAATGCTGAAGAAGTAGCTGCACAAGGGAAATTAATCAAAACTTATTTCCACGATGTAGAATACAACGCAGTAAGAAGATTGTTGCTGGATGAGCAACGTCGTTTGGACGGAAGAAAACCAAATCAAATACGTGCTATCTGGAGTGAAGTGGATTATTTACCATCAGCTCACGGTTCGGCCATCTTTACAAGAGGTGAAACTCAATCGTTGACCTCAGTAACTTTAGGTACTAAGTTAGATGAGCAAAAAATGGATGCAGTTTCTGTAGCCCGTTCTGAAAAATTCTATTTACACTATAATTTCCCTCCGTTCTCTACAGGTGAAGCGAAAATGCTGAGAGGCACCAGCCGTAGAGAAGTGGGTCATGGTAACTTAGCACAACGTGCTTTGAAACCGGTGATTCCTACAGGAGAAGAAAATCCTTATACCATCCGTGTTGTTTCTGATATTTTGGAATCTAACGGTTCATCTTCAATGGCTACGGTTTGCGCCGGAACATTGGCTTTGATGGATGCAGGTGTGCAAATTAAAGCGCCGGTATCAGGTATTGCAATGGGATTGATTGCTGATAAAGGCGGTAAATTTGAAGTATTGTCGGATATCTTAGGTGATGAAGATCACTTGGGTGATATGGACTTTAAAGTTACAGGAACTACAGCCGGTATCACTGCTTGTCAGATGGATATTAAAATTGAAGGATTGTCTTTTGAGATCTTAACTAAAGCATTACACCAAGCTAAAGAAGGTCGTTTGCATATCTTAGGTGAAATGGCGAAAACTATTTCTGCTCCTAAATCTGAATTGAAACCTCATGCTCCGCGTATGGTAAGTATCTTCATTGATGCTCAATTCATTGGTATGATCATCGGACCAGGTGGAAAACACATCCAGGAGTTGCAAAAAACTTCAGGTACTGTAATCACTATCGAGGAAATTGAAAAAACAAAACAAGGTAAAGTGTCTATCTCAGGATCTAACGCTGATGCAATTCAACAAGTAGTTAGCAAAATCAAGGGAATGACCACTGCTCCTGAAGTAGGTGAAACTTACGATGGTAAAGTGAAATCAATTCTTCCTTTCGGTGCCGTAGTGGAAATCATGCCGGGCAAAGAAGGTTTATTACACATCTCTGAATTTGATCACAGAAGAATTGAAGACATCAATACTGTGGTAAAAGAAGGTGATATAGTAAAAGTGAAATTGCTGGAAATTGAAGCAAGATCAGGGAAATTAAAATTATCAAGAAAAGCGTTACTTCCTAGACCGGAAAGAACTGCTGAAGCGAAATAATTTTAGCTGAAATAAATAAGGAAGGGCTGTCTCTAAAGGACAGCCTTTTTTTTGTTTGCGCTACCGTAGGGGCAACCCTTGTGGTTGCCCTCTTGTTCGGATCAGCATGCTGGGCAACCACAAGGGTTGCCCCTACCATCCTGCAAAAAACCACACACCGTAGTTTCAAATTTTTAATTTGAAACAAACATTAAAGCGATTTGTAATCGCATTTGTATATTTGAAAGGATAAAATAAAAAGATCGCGCATCGGCATTGAAAATGCCTGAAAAAAGGATTTCAGATTCCGCTGCGCTAAAATCTGAAATTACTACACTTGAAACTACCGGAGATTTGGCTATTAAAAAGTAATAATTATTTACAAAATGATTGAGTATAAAAAAATTGTCGAAAATGCGATTTTGCATTTTTTTTCTTTCTCTAATGTTTCATTTAAAAACATTGGTAATAAAACGATAAGAGTGATTTTTTCTAAATGTTGGCTGGATGTATATTTAAATGAATATCAACAAATAGAAATAAAAGTTCTTGACCCGAATAATGATAAGTTTTCTTGTGATATCTACTCTGTGCTTAGCAATGTTTTACCGGAGTATCGTGCTGATAGAAGTGTTTTAAATAAACTTTCATTGATTAATACTTTTAATTGGCCGATGGGTGAAGAGAAGATAAAGGTTTCGCTGGAGAATAAATTAAAAGTAATTAGTATGTATCTTATGAATGTAATAAATGGGGATTTTACATGGGTTGAGAAAAAACAACAATTTGATTCTGATCGTGCATTGATTTCAAAGACATTGGGTACTGTGTTTATTGATGATCATCCAGTTTATTTGAAACTTCTCAAAGGTGACCTTTCATGGAAAGATGATATCGAGAAGTTTAATATATAATTGGAGTAAAACTAGTATAACCCCGCCTCGCAATGTTTAGCGAAGCGTAACTTTGCGAAATAACATCTCTGCATAGAAGCTTTCAGCTTCTTTTTTCTGAAAGAAAAACAAAAATAAGATTGCTTCATTTTTGAGTACAAAAATCTCGCAAGGACGAAGAGGGTGGAAACAAAAACTACAACTTATAAAACAACCCCAACTCCGCAGTCATATAATACGAAGGCGTTTCCCTGCTTTTAGTAAACAGCGCATAGCCCGTCATTAAATTAAAAGTGAAATTTTCTCCCAGCTTAAAATCAAATCCGTAACCTAAACCGGTGTTGAACGACTGGCTGGTTACCTCACTAAACCCCAGGAAATTATTATTTGTTTTACCGTTAATGTAGTTGTTTCCCCAATACACAATAAAATCAATGTGCTTTGTTCTTTTTACCCTGTAAAACAAAGTATAGGCTAGTCCCAGTAAAGTAGTATTGGGCGACACCACCGGTAAAAATGAAACCTGATGCATGAAGTTGGATGGTGCGTAACGGTAGGTTAAACCCAGGCCGGTAATAAATCCCGCATTCAAACCAACCATGTGATGGCTTTCCTGTTTGTTGGTGGAATCGTCCAGAACCAAAGATTGATAGGTTATTCCATTTCCTGCAAAAGTTTTGCTGCCAATGAACGATAACAAAAGTACTAGGATGATATTTTTCATTCTCTTATAAGATTATAGTTTGTAGAATAAAGAGCTTTCAAGGCTTGGATATACCTGTACTATTTTAGTGAGATTGTAAGCGCCAAATCCGCCCATTAAATTAAAGTAGAAGGACGAGCCCAGATCAAATTCAAACCCGATACCTGCGCCTACATTCAGTTGATTAACTGTTTTGGTTTCCGGCTGACCGACATAATCCAACGGGACTTTTGTAGTGTCATCAGAGGGATTGTACATGATGACCGTGGTTCGTGAGCTGATCACATGGATACCGACATAAGTCACCAAATCTATTTTTTTGCGATCTCTGATTTTATAAATCCCTGTTCCGCCTGCACTGATCCAGTGTTGTTCGGGAGAAGAAATAAAGGGAGTACCCGATAACTGAAGCCCCCATTTGTTATTGACCATCATTTGATACGACAGTCCCACACCGGTGGTAAATCCCGCATTGTATCCAAATGCATGGGAAATTGTATTCGCTTTGTCCTGAGCAGGCAAAGAGAAAGTGATGAATAGGGCAGCTGCCAGCAATATTGTTTTTTGCTTCATTTCTCTTGAATTTATGAAGCAATAATAAGGGTTAATGGAGCCGGAAGTAATGACCAAAATCACTTATTTTAATGTAGTTTCACCACTTATATCATAAAAGGCTTTCCTTCCATTAATTTTATTTGCAAATTAGTTGAACTACTTTTGAACTATGTTAAAAAAATCAATAATACTTGCTGCTTTGTTAGGTGGATTGGCAGTGATACTGGGCGCTTTCGGGGCTCACAAGTTAAAAGAAATTGTTTCTGCAGAAGATTTAGAAATATGGAACAAAGGGGTTTTGTATCAGTTCATCCATACCTTCGCAATTTTGGCGGTGGGCTTACTTTCAAAAATTCATTTTTCTACCGCTTTAAAATATGCGATGAGCTGTTTTGGCATCGGCATTTTATTTTTTTCGGGATCCTTATATTTTCTCACTTTTCGGAATGTGTTTGATTTTGGAGTGGCGATCAATTTCCTCGGCCCCATCACACCCATCGGCGGTGCTTTATTTATCGCAGGATGGATTTCATTGTTAATTTACGGACTTAAATATTCAAAAAATGAGTGAGCAGTATAAAGCGTTTAGTGAGCATCTTCATAAAATAGGTGTTGTCGGAAGTATAGGCGGATTGCTGGGATGGGACAATGAAGTGTATAAACCCGAAAAAGCAATGGGTATCAGAAGCGAACAAAATGCTTTTATTTCGGGATTGATTCATGAGGAATTTACTTCTGCCGATTTTGTGAAATTGGTGCAAGCTCTTTTAGAAGATAAATCTCTTTCTAAAGAGCAAAGCATCAACGTTACAAAAGTCAATGAAGACTTAATCAAGCAAACAAAATTCAACAAAGAATTTATTCAAAAACAGTCGGTCATTATTTCCGAAGCTTTTGGAAAGTGGCACGCTGCAAAAACACAAAATAATTTTTCTTTGTTTGAAGAGAGTCTGGAAAAAGTGGTGGCCCTGTGCAAAGAAAGTGCAGAGATTTTGGGTTATGAGGAACATCCTTATGATGCGCTGCTCGATATGTATGAGCCGGGAATGACGACTAAAAAACTGAAAGTAATTTTCGCCAATGTTAAAGAACAGCTTGTTCCTTATTACAATTCTTTGCTCGCGAAAAAACAAGTGGAAGCTTCTTTTTTACACAACAAATTTGAAAAGCAAAAACAGTGGGATATCAGTATTGAAATACTGAAACAAATGGGTTATGATTTTGGGGCGGGCCGACAAGATTATGCGCCACATCCTTTTTCCATCGGTATGCATCCAACCGATGTGCGCATCACCACACGCGTGGATGAACACAATCTTTCGGAGTTGATTTGGAGCGCTATTCATGAAGGCGGACATGCTTTGTATGAGCAAGGATTAGATGCTGAGTATTTCGGACAACCGCAAGGAGTCGCCGCTTCGCTGGGCATTCATGAATCGCAATCGCGCCTCTGGGAAAACAATGTCGGCAGAAGTTTAAGCTATTGGAAAGCCAATTATCATTTGATGCAAAATGCATTTCCCGAAACTTTCGGGAAAGTGGAACTGATGGATTTTTATAAAGCAATCAATAAAGTTGAACCCGGATTTATCAGAACAAACGCTGATGAAATTTCTTATCATTTGCATGTTCTCATCCGCTTTGAAATTGAAGTGGCTTTGATGGAAGATAAAATAAAGGTGAAAGATTTACCTGAATTCTGGAATGCGAAATACAAAGAATATCTGGCGGTGGATGTGCCTTCCAATACATTGGGTGTGTTGCAGGATGTACACTGGTCGCACGGAAGTTTAGGGTATTTTCCAACTTATTCCATTGGAAGTTTTTATGCGGCACAATTATTTAGTCATGCAGAAAAACAAATTCCTCAACTGAAAGAAAAAATTGAAAAAGGAGAATTGAGTGAATTGCTTTCGTGGTTGCGAACCAATATTCATGTGAAAGGAAAATTATATACTTCCGAAGAAATTTGTGAGCAGGTGACAGGAGAGAAATTGAATTTCGATTATTTTATGAATTACGTGAAAGCTAAATACGACGGTATTTACAAATAAAAATTGACTTATGCCTACGAAACAAAAAACATTGGCCGATCACGGAATTTCTAATGCAGAAAATGTGTATTGGAATTTACTTCCTGCTGAATTGGTGGAAAAAACCATTGCGCTTCAGCAAGGTGAATTAAGCAATACGGGCGCCTTAGTGGTAGATACCGGAAAGTTCAGTGGACGTGTTCCCAAGGATCGTTATTTTGTTAAAGATGCCATTACCGAAAATAAAATTCATTGGGGGGTTGTCAATCAACCTGTAGCAGAAGAAGTGCACACTAAACTTTATAAAAAAGTATGCGATTATTTTTCTGCTAAAGATATTTATGTTCAGGAATGTGCTGCTTGTGCTGATCCTAAATACAAAATTAAAATCCGTGTGATGGCTGAAAATCCGTGGAGTGCATTGTTTGCGCACAACATGTTTTTAAGGTATTCAAGATCGGAATTGAAAACTTTTTCTCCCGACTGGACTGTTCTTTGCGCGCCGGGATTTAAAGCCGATCCGAAGGTGGATGGTGTGAAAAATGAACAGTTCATCATTATCAATTTTTCAAAAAAAAATGTACTGATCGGTGGTACGGGTTATACAGGTGAAATCAAAAAAGGAATTTTTACTATTCTTAATTTTTTATTGCCGGTACAACACCACGTTTTTCCAATGCACTCTTCTGCAAACATTGGCGCAAGTGGTGATGTAGCGATATTTTTTGGTTTGTCGGGAACAGGAAAAACAACCTTGTCCAATGATCCTTATCGTAAATTAATTGGTGATGATGAGCACGCGTGGACTGATCATTCGGTGTTTAATTTTGAAGGTGGATGTTATGCAAAAGTGATTGATATTCGTCCCGATACAGAACCTTTAATTTACAATGCCATTAAGTTTGGCGCCTTGCTGGAAAACGTAAAATTTTTTCCGCATACAAGGCAAGTGAATTACCACGATATTTCAAAAACAGAAAACACACGAGTAAGTTATCCTATTGAATATATTCCTACGGCGGTGGTGCCTTCTTACGGTCCGGCACCAAAGCATGTGTTCTTTTTAACCTGTGATGCCTTTGGTGTTTTGCCTCCTGTTTCGCGTTTGAGTAAAGAGCAAGCGATGTATCATTTTGTGTCGGGTTACACATCAAAAGTTCCGGGAACTGAAGATGGAGTAACCGAACCTCAGGTAGCATTTTCGGCAGGATACGGTGAGCCTTTTTTGCCTTTGCATCCTATTGAATATGCACATTTGTTGGGAGAAAAAATGGAGCAGCAAAATGTGAAAATATGGTTGGTGAACACAGGTTGGATAGGTGGGGGATTTGGTGTTGGTCACCGCATGCGTTTGGATCATACGCGTTTGTTGTTATCCTCGGCAATGAACGGAGAGCTGGAGCGAAAAGAATTTGAAACTGAAGCCTTTTTTGGTTTGTCGGTACCCAAATCGTGTTCGGGAATTCCTGAAAATATTTTGAATCCCAAACTCACCTGGAAAAGCGAAGAAGAATACAATGCAATGGCAAAAACACTGGCAGAAAAATTCATCGCCAACTTTAAGAAATTTGAAGATCAGGCTACTCCTGAAATTATTGCGGCCGGTCCCAAAAAATAAAAATTTTGAAAAAAATATTAATTTATACAGTCGTTTTAATTTTGTTTTTTTCTTGCAATTCTGCGACGCATAAAATCATTGTCATTTCTCCTGCAGATTCCATTAACGCTGCAATAAAAAAACTTTTTCCCGGTGATACGCTTTTGTTGCATGCAGGAATTTATCGTGAGGCTATTCAGATCACAAATAGCGGAGAAGAAGATTTGCCAATAGTTATCAAAGCTTTTCCCGGAGAAAAAGTAGTGTTGAGCGGAACAGAAGAAATAAAAAAATGGACCAAAGTAAAAGAGAATTATTACAAAGCATTTTGTCCGAGAGAAGTTCTGCAGCTTTTTCAAAATAAAAAAATGTTATTGCCTGCGCGCTGGCCAAACATTGATTCCATGTTTGATAAAAAAGGCTGGGCGGAAATTCATACCGGAAAAGATTCGGCAAATTTTGTGGGTTATTCCTGGCCGAAAAATTATTGGAACGGTGCTTTTTGTTTTGCCATAGCTGGAGAGAAATGGGTGGTGAATGTTGAAACAGTAAAGAGCACGCAGGATTCAACTTTAAAGATGATCGGGCCATGGTTCAATCACACTTCAGGGAGATATACCGGCAAAGGAAAAGGCTACATCATTAAACATTTAAATGCTTTGGATACCATCAATGAATGGCACTGGCAAAAGGATACGGTGTATGTAATGTTGTCGGAAGATCCTGAAAAATCAGGTGTTATAGAAGCTCAAAGCAAAACGCTGTTGTTGAGCGGGGAAAATATTTCTGATGTTGTTGTGAAAAATATTTCTGTTTTTGGCGGACGGATAGAATTGAAGGATTCTAAAAATATTGTTTTTGATAATGTGGATGTGTCTTACGGAACACCAATTAAATCTTATGAATATTCTAACGGATGTACTTATGCGGCAATACAATTTAAAGGAGAATCGGAAAACTGTGCTGTCAGAAATTCAGTGATCAGAGGCAATTGGAGCGGAGGAATTTATTTGGAAGGAGAAGGTCATGAAGTATACAATTGTGAGGTTTCCGATTGCAATTGGATGGGCAATGGTTCTGCAGCAATCGCTACAGATGGAAGTGATCATCTGATTATGAATAGCACTCTTTTTAATTCAGGTAAGTTTTTGATTACCCATAGTAATACAGAGAATTTGGAGATAAAATTCAATCATTTGTATAATGGAGGCTATTTGGCAAATGATCTCGGATTGACTTATGCTTATCGTACGCGCGGTGACGGATCGGAGATTGCTTACAATTGGGTGCATCATAATCAGGCGCTAAGAGCAGGAGTTGGGATTTACATCGATATGGATTGTTATAATTATTTAATTCATCACAATGTTGTTTGGAAATGCAATACAGGAATTCAAACAGTAATGAATGCATTCGATCATCAAATTTATAACAACACTATTTGGGCTTGTGGAAAAGCAATGAATTATTGGGGTGCAATGGGATCAAATATGTACAATCAAAGAGTGTATAATAATTTAGCCAACGATATTTTTGATGCAGGAACAGATATCCGTTTTAATGCAAGTATTGGTGTTTTGCCATTTGTTAATTGGAGAAAAGGAAATTTTACTTTAGTGCAAACTTCTAAAGCGATTGATTTTGGAACTTTTATTCCGGGCATTACAAAATATTATACGGGTGCTCTTCCCGATGCCGGTGCTTATGAATTTGGTATGCCGAGATGGATGCCAGGATACGACAGTACTTGTGTGTATGCCGATTAGAGTTTAACTTAGATGCAATGAAAGTTTTTTATTTCCATAATACAGGCGAACAAAAAATTGTTTTGGATGAAGAGGAATCTGTACATGCAGTACGTGTTCTTCGACTGAAAGAAAACGATGAGGTGCATCTGATAGACGGGGTTGGCGGACTGTTTAAAGCGCTCATCACCAACGCTCATTCCAAAAAATGCGAAGTTCAGATCGTAGAAAAAATGGAGGTGTACAAAAGAGAATATTACAAACACATTGCTATCGCACCGCCAAAAAGCATTGATCGTTTTGAATGGTTTCTGGAAAAAGCAACGGAGATTGGTGTAGATGAAATCACACCTTTGTTGACTGATCGTTCTGAAAGAAAAAATTTAAATACGGAGCGACTGGAAAAAATTCTGACTTCCACCATGAAGCAGTGTATTCAGCCTTTCCGTCCGAAATTAAATGCATTGACGCGTTACAGTGATTTTATCGCACAACATAAAAACGCTTACATTGCGCACTTAGAAACAGGCGAAGAAGAATTGCTTCAAAAGATTTATCAACCCGGATCTGATTGTTTAATATTGATCGGACCCGAAGGAGATTTTTCTCCTGCTGAGGTTCAGCTGGCAAAACAAAACGGATATACTTCAATAAGTTTGGGGCATTCGCGTTTAAGAGTAGAAACAGCAGGAGTAGCGGCTTGTCACACAATAACAGTGGTGAACAATGATTAAGAAAATAAATAATTTTAAATTTCTTTTTTTTGCTTTGGCTTTTTGCCTTTTCACATCCTTTTCTCCTGAAACATATACCTATCAAATTGCCTTATTGAAATACAATGGCGGTGGCGACTGGTATGCCAATCCAACCTCATTGCCTAATCTTGTAAAGTTTTGCAACGACAATTTAAAAACCAATATCAATCCAACGCCGGCAACGGTTTCTGTTGGAAGTGCAGAAATATTTCAATATCCTTTTTTGCACATGACCGGACATGGGAATGTTGTATTCTCTGCTGTTGATGCGGAAAATCTCAGGAATTATTTAATCGCAGGAGGTTTTCTGCATATTGATGACAACTACGGAATGGATCCTTTTGTTCGTCCGCAAATGAAAAAAGTTTTTCCGGAATTAGATTTCGTTGAGCTTCCTTTTACACATCCTATCTATCATCAGAAATTTCCTTTTCCTAACGGACTCCCTAAAATTCATGAGCACGATGGTAAACCACCACAAGGTTTTGGTATCATTTACGAAGGGCGGTTGGTTTGTTTTTATTCTTATGAAACCGATTTAGGTGATGGTTGGGAAGATCCCGAGGTTCATAAAGATTCCAATGAAAAACGTCAGCAGGCTTTGCAGATGGGCGCTAATTTGGTGCAGTTTGCTTTTAAGGGAGGAAGGGAGTAAATCACATATTTCTTTTACCCACTACGTCGCCACTTCCAACGTCATCCTATGTTTGTGCAAACGAATAAAAATTGATTTGTTCGTAGAATAAACAGAAGGAAAAAGAGAAAGGAGCAAAACAATCAATCGTCATAAGGCAAAAAGCCCGATCGCAATG
>JAHEZL010000008.1 GCA_023251095.1 Flavobacteriales bacterium | reverse complement strand
TTTTTGACAAATTCCAAAACATTTCCACAAAAGATATTCGGGAAAGTCCGGGGGCGGCGAGATCCTCTTTCTGGTTTTGAAAAGCGCTCTCCGCCGGCCCCCGATCCTTTTCCCCTGTGTATCCTGTCTCTTCCGCAGACTGAGCCGGAATTAACAATTTCACAGTGCTATTAATTTTATTATTTATTATTTCTTCTTCTGAATGGCGACATTTTGTCCTTTGTTCTTTTTCATGAAAATCACTTCCGAAAACTTTTTTTTCAATATTTTCAATGGTTTCCTGCCACTTTTCATCTTTAAAACTGGGGCTTTGCTTCCCTGTGGATGCTGTGAGACTTCTCTCCGGTTTTTCGCCCTTAACGGGATGCGCACTCATCTTTTCCATTAGCAGGTTTAGATTGATCCATAACTCTATTCCCGATTTCTTTCCCTTATTTTCTCTTTTAATGAGAATCTTTGCCAATTGTAATCTTTCCAAATGCCGCTGTATAGTGCGCTTGGAGCAGTTCTGCATCCTGGCTAACTGAGCGTTACTTGTTCTGAAAGATTCTTTCTTTTCTCCACTTTTCTCTTTAAGTAAGAACACGCCATAAATCTTTATTAAAATCTCAGCCGTTCTTATCATTCCGCTTTTGATTTTCTTTCCCGCATTCTCATAAAGCATATTGTACTGATCTATAAGGCTCATCAGCAGCTTAAAACTTCCCGAGTAATCTATCATCCCTGTTTTCATATCACTTTCCTTTTTAGTTTAACCTTCGTTTATTTTTGCTTTTGTCTTTCTACATTCTCTCTTTTTATAAGCTCAGTATTCTATATTTTGCTACCGAAAGGACATAACTATTCCGTTGCGCTCCGGTCGCATTTTTTTTAAGCTTTGAAAAATTGTTGGTTTCTAAACCGTTTTTGTTAAATACTTAGGCGCTGAAGTTCTGCATGTGTTATTTCTCTTACCAAACGGAACTTCTTCATGTAAATCTCTCCCTCACTTTCTTTTTGCGGACTTCCTGATAACTCTACTACAAAGGCTCTGCTTTCTCCCTTACACAGAGGCTCAGGATTGCTTACCAGCAAACTCCCACTCTCTTCCGGGCTTTCATACCATTTTCCTTTATTTCCATCCATCGCTATGTATGAATTAAAATCTTCCATCTGATTGTCTGCCGCCATACCTCTCTCATCAATTACTTTGTACCAGATCCTTGACTTATTTTCTTCCAGTTTCATCATCACAATACTTTTTATTCCTATTATCCTACAATTGGCCCCTTCAGTGAATGAAGATGGTCTATACTCTGTTTTAACTCCTGAGCAAACTCTCCAAGCCCAAAATGTTCTGCCATGCCAATTAATAGATGCATGTCATTTACTTTGAGATTAGCTCGAGTCCATTCTTTCAAAATCATCCGTCTAAGTTCAGTTTTATAAATTTTTTCCTTTGTTCCCTCTATAAATTTGTTTACCGCTCCCATCCTTTCACTTTTATAATTTTACAATATATTTTTCTAAATATTCAAGATAAAACCTCGCTATTCTTGTGATGTAGGTTCCTGATCTATGATTATATTTTTAGCAAATACCATTTCATACCATTTATTTAGTATTTCTGACGAAGCTTTACTGTCGTCAATGATTTTTAAGGCACTTACCATTATCTCTTTGGCATAATACTCCCTTACCCTTCCTCCATTTAAAAACTTATAGATGGTAGGCCTAGAAATACCTGTTTCCTCGGCGATCGTATATGCTGCCCTAAGTGGTAATTCCTTTTTGAGCTGTCGTATTTGCTTTTTTGTAATCATATTGAGAATGATTTAAACTTATTAACCATTACATATTGATAAATATCAATAAATCTATTTTTCAAAAATATAATCAAATTGATTATAAAAAAAATATTTTTTTACTATTTTTGGTAAAACTTTAGTCAATTTTTATGATAGCAAGCAAAAGCTTACATACCGAGAGATTCATCAGAATGGTAGATCGGTTAAAAAAGCAAGGAACTTTTAAAAGCTATGCAAAATTCTGCAAAACCATTGGTATATGGCCACAGAATTTCAATCAGATGAAGGCAGGCAAAAGAGAAATCAATTTAGAAGCCCTCCAGGCTTTCGCCAAAATATATAATGTAGATTTAAGCTATATATTAAGTGGAAAAGGCAAAGCTTTTTCTGTATCGACAGAGAAAAAATCTCCTTCAATAAATAACGTTCATCCCTTAATAGTAACCGTAGACAATAGTGGCATGGAAAATATCATTATGGTCGAATCTAAAGCTGCTGCCGGATATATTAAAGGTTATTTGCAACCAGAATACTTTAAGAAACTACCTACTTTTTCTTTACCGGGAGCGCAATTCCGAAACGGAACCTTTAGATGCTTTCAAACCGCAGGAGACAGCATGAATCAAACTATTCACAATAACGATTTAGTAATTGGAGAACATACCGAAAATCTCAAGGATATCAAATGTGGAGACATATACATTGTAGTATCTAATGAGGCTATCGTAATAAAAAGAGTTTCTGGGATAAATACCAAAAGCCATAGTCTAGAATTAAGTAGCGATAACCCAGAGTATTCTCCTTATTTAATAAAAATGGAAGACATTAAAGAAGTATGGAAAGCTAAAGTAAAAATCAGCTCCGATTTCTCTCTTCCTGTTTTGGAACAGTAAAAAATATAGCGAGTAAAAAACTGACAATGAGCTCAATTAGCTACAACACAAGAAAAACTCCTTTGATGTTAGGAGAAAATCCAAATGATTGGATATTTGAAAAACATGAATATGATATTGATGTCATTGAAATTTATAAAAAATCAGAAAAGTTCTTACGCCTCTCCGCTCAACTAAAATCTGATATAAAAATAGAAGGCTATTTAAATAATTTTAAATACGGAATTCAAACCTATTGTAAAGGCAAGAATATTGATTTCGATTTTCATTTCAGTATGGGATATCTCATTATTCCTTCGAATGAATCATACTACCTAAATTGTTTGGGAATAGCATTGATTTATTGGGATTCTTTTAAAATTAGAGCTTTCTTAAACTTCCAAAAAGATAAACATCCCGAAAAAGACTTATTTATAAATCTCGTTGAATTTGAAATATATGCAGTTATGATGAGCCATAACCCTTTTAAAAATATTTCCAATCGGCAAGCTATAATAATGCAGTGGGTAGAAGAAGAAAGAGAAAAAGCAAAAGGGTCAGCAAAAAAGACTAAAACCTACATAAAAGAAAAAAACATCCCAGCATCAATCGAAGATCTGTTTATTGATAAAGTAAATCTTCTGGAGATTTTGAAAATCCTGCAATCATATGACATCATTGATGAAAACAACACATGGAAAGGAATAACCAATAAAAATACTGAAGCCCTTGCACTTATAGATGTTCTAAAAGAAAAATCTTACATAAGAAAATACCCTCAAACATTAATTGGAAAACTTTTTTGCAAAAAATTCAATTTAAAAATGAGCGATCGCTCTTTGAGAACAAAAACCCAAGTTTATTATGATTACTACGACGAATACAAAAAGATCATCCCTGATCTAAAAAAACCATACTGCTCTTAAACCTATTTATTGCCAAACTTTGCCGTCTGGCATAAATGGCAACAAACAATAAAGCTTAATTGACACTTTCGATAAAGTCAAATTAAACTTTAAATATATGGACGAACAATTGATTGTTACACTAAAAATTGGCGAATTAAAAAGCATCATCAACGAATGCATCGCTAATACGTTAAACCAAACTACAAAAACAACAGCATCAGAAGAAGAAGCCTTATTAAAGCGGATTGATGTAGCTAAATTATTTGGGATATCCCTAGTAACGCTTAATCAATGGATGCGAGACGGGAGAGTATTGTATCATCGAATCAATAGTAGAGTGTTTTTTAAGAAAGCTGAAGTATTAGAAGCCCTAAATTTGGTAAAGAGGTATAAGCGTGCCTGAATTAGCAAACGAGAACAATTGTATCCACTTCTGTATCCATTTTAAAATCAAAATCCCTGAAAACCTTTGTTTTCAGGGATTTAATTTTTAACTTGGTAGCCCGTAGGGGAATCGAACCCCTGTTAACAGAATGAAAATCTGCCGTCCTAACCCCTAGACGAACGGGCCAAAAAATGTCCCTCTTTTTAAAAAGGGAGAGCAAAGGTATCATATTTTTTAAAATTACAAAATATCATACCTTGTTTTTTTGGCCCAATGATGGATATTCCCTTAGTTTTTTAAGTGATATCGTCTTCACTGCTGAACTTAAAGCCCAATCGCTTACCGGTGGAAACTTTCATATTCTGACTTGCCTCTTCCATTTCGCTCACCCTTACTTCGGTTACTTCGGTAAAAGGAGGCGTTAACAAATCAAAACCTACGCAATACAAAATAACCGACTCAATCACAGCAGCAACCGACTCCTTATTGAATTCATTGGCAGCAAAATCATTGTATAAAAAACTCAGCTGGCGCTTACCTTCCACAAAAAAATGATTGTCTTTATTGATAAAAATACGCCCTATCAGATAACCCAAATCATTCACTCTGTTGTATTTAAAGGAATCGGAAAGGAAATTGTACACATTAATGATTCCGCAGTAAGCACGGTGAGGATCTTCGCTGATATAGGAAGTTTTATAAATAGGATGACTTTTCTCAAAATCGAAAATATTGGTATGCATCATGAAAACAATGGTATCCCCCGCTATTTTCAAGCGAACCTCAAACTCTCCGTGTTTTTTATATTCTAAAAAAACACCTTTGTCGGGTTGGTGAAATTTCTTGTGCAATTCATGATAAATCTCTTTAACGCCGTCGTTTAGCGTAGAAAAAGAATGATGGGTGTTTCTATATACTTTTTGTTTTAAAAAAGCTTTTTCTTCTATGAGAGCATGAATTTTCTCTCTTGATGATTTTTCTTCCATAAAGCCGGGTTTTATAGGTTTAACGTTAAAAGTAGGAAATCGATTACCTTAAAATGATTAAAAAAAAAGACTGTCCTTTCGAACAGCCTTTTAATCAACCAATATTTAATAGATTATGCCACCTTCTCCATTTTGTCTAAAACATCCATTACTTCTTTCACAGCAACAGCTGAATCAGTCAGTAATTTCTTCTCATCAGGAGTCAATTTCAATTCAATGATTTTTTCAATTCCGCCTTTTCCTAAAATTACAGGAACGCCTAAGAAAATATCTTTCAAACCATATTCACCTTCCAACCATGCACACACAGGGAACACTCTTTTTTGATCTCTTACGATAGCTTCAACCATTTGAGCAGCAGCAGCTCCCGGCGCAAACCATGCAGAAGTTCCCATCAAATTCACCAATTCACCACCACCTTTTTTAGTTCTTTCTACAATAGCATCCAGTTTATCTTTAGCTACCAATTCAGTTACAGGAATACCGCCAACTGTAGTGTATCTAGGCAACGGAACCATTGTATCTCCGTGACCACCCATTAATATCGCCTGGATATCTTTAGGAGAAACATTTAATTCAGTAGCTAAGAAAGCTCTGTATCTTGCAGTATCCAGGATACCGGCCATTCCCATCACCTTGTTTCTTGGCGCTTTAGCTGTTAAGTATGCGCAGTAAGTCATAACATCCAAAGGATTGGATACTACTATGATAATCGCGTTTGGCGAGTATTTAATCACGTTTTCAGTTACCGATTTCACGATACCTGCATTGGTAGCGATAAGATCATCACGGGACATTCCCGGTTTTCTAGGCAAACCTGAAGTGATTACCACTACTTCAGAACCTGCAGTTTTAGAATAATCATTGGTTGAACCGATGATTTTTGAATCATACATGTTGATTGGCGCAGTTTGCCACATGTCTAAAGATTTTCCTTCAGCCGTTCCTTCTTTAATATCCAAAAGAACTACTTCATTAGCCAACTCTTTGTGCGCGATAACGTTAGCACAAGTTGCGCCTACATTTCCTGCACCTACTACGGTAATTTTCATATGTATAGATTTAAATTTTATTGATTTCTTGAGAGATGCAAACGTACGTGATTTTCGCAAAAATGACAAAACATGCAGAAAAAATAGACGGTAAGGCAACTAATTTATACTTTACCGTCTTAAATAAAGGTATACCTTAAAACATAAAACCTTATGAAAAAATCTTTATTAGTTCTTATTGCTACTGTAGTAGCAATTTCTTCCTGTAAAAAAGCCGAAGATAAAAAAGACGACAATGACAATACAAACAATAATACTGTTGACCCCTGCACGATGGTTATCAGCAGCAGTGAAGGCCCGTCTGCAGGAGATCTTTTCATTTTAGGAACCGACAATACTTTCAATGACTCCACCCTATTCAAAAAAACAGGAACAGCTCAAACCTGGGATTTCTCCGTTTTAGTGAGCAGCAAGGAAGATACTTTTAATTTTCAAAGCACTACAGGAACTTCTCTTGGAACTTTATTTCCTTCAGCAAATATGATTATTTCAGCACAGGGACTGGATCTTGCAGCAATAAAATCAACAGCAGGAATTTCCATTATTGCTACTGAATTACCTCCTATCATCAATAACATTTCTATAACTCCGGCCTTCACTGATCCGGCGATTTTCATTCCTTATCCTTTGCAAAAAGACGGATCTTTCAGTGATACTTACAGCGCAGGTGTTACTATGCCTTATGACACTGTTGTTTTTAGTGTTGTCCATATCGATTCTATCAGGGCAACATTAACGGGATCAAACAGCTTCTCTGTAGATGGTTGTGGAAAAATAACTACTCCCACCGGAACTTATGATTGTGTAAAATATCTGCTAAATCCCGGCACCCTGGTTGAAAAATATGAAGGACATGTTGTAGGTTCGGGTTGGGTTGATTTTACAGTAATGGTTAAAGGATTATCGGGCTTTAAAACACCTGAATTCCCTTTGATAAACAGCAAATCCTATGTTTGGGTAAGCAAAGACAAAAAATTTCCGGTGTGTATGATCACAGTTGATGCTAGTGGAAATGCAACTTCTGTTCAATATTTGAAATAGAATATAAATACTTTAGAAAAAAGCCTTTCGATTGATTTCGGAAGGCTTTTTTGTTTTATTGAATCAGGAAGCGTCGACTTAAAACGAGCGCATCCTTTTTAGTGATCACCAAAAGATAAGTGCCGCTTGAGAAATCGGCCGGAAGTAACAGCTGACCCTGACCTGACGACACTATCATCTCCTGAGAATATTTCAAATCACCATTTATTTCATATACCGTCATGGTATAATTCGCGCTTTCCTCAACGCTGTAATTCACAAATAAATTTTCTCCTTCTCTTAAATAATTGCAAGGAAGCGCAAAAACATTTACTTCCATATTGATAGCCGCAACCACTGAATATTCAAAGGAAGCATCATAATCCACCATTTTCAATCTGTAATAATTCATTCCGGCAAAAGGAGTAGCATCAACAGCACTTAAAGTCATCATAGTACTCACGTTCCCCACACCATTTATTTTTTCCAAAGCAGTAAATTTTTCTCCGTCAGAAGAGTGTTCCACTATAAAATAATCGTTGTTAATGGCCGAAGCCAAAGTCCAGATGAGCTCAACATGTTTAGCTTTTTTCCCGGCAGTAAAAGAAATTAATTTCACCGGTAAAGAAGCATTCGCAGGAGCATACATATTAGGCATCGAGTAAGAAGAAGTTCCTGTTGGACTTAAAGCCACTCCATTATTCGTATAGGTTAAAGAAGATGCAGCACCATTAAGATTTCCTGAAACTGTAGCCACATAACTTGTTCCTACTCTGGCTTTATATAAAGTACCATCGGGGCCCACTTTCATTTGTCCGTATTCACCCGAAGTAGATCCTGTAATCAGTGTTTCACTGGCTTTTATCACAGCCTGATTTCCCCATGAAGCTAAATCGTATTGCACAATTCCCTGATAAGCAATGAAAGTAACGTACAACTTTGATGCATCAGGAGAAAACACGGCACTGTATGCAGAAGCGTAGTTGTTCCAGTTGGTATTTCCTAAAGTCACTAAACTCGAAAGAATACCAGTGCTATTATCAAAATTGTATAATTCTATAGCATTGTTATAAGGCCAGTTTTGATGGTGGTGCACCACAGCCGCATGAGTACTTCCGCTTGAAAAAATCATGGTTCCGCGACCTTCGTCTCTTGTTGTATAATTGTATCCGATAGAGGTAACAACAGGAGTTGCAGTGACGGCAGAAGCAGTGACTTTATACGCCAGGAATTTTGAAGATCCGCCTGATTTATATTCATGTGTTAGCACCCAGATATCATAACCATTGGCCGCCAGGGTAACACCCACCTCCTCGGTAGTATTGAAGTTGGCATTGTTCTCGTCTTTCAATCTTGTGATTGCGGTAACGGCACCCAATCCGCTGTTTTGCGATAGGTCCACTGTGGCATAATTGAATCCGTAATCCGTTGCATCATTGGCTGCATCAGTAGTAAATACATAGTAAAGAGAATTGCTTGGATGTTTCACGATGGTTACTCCCTGCACGGCACTACCGTTTGTTCCGCCGAGTCCGGTTTTTAAAGTCTGATCCCCCCCACTCATCAATGCACCGTTTTTATCATACACCGAATATCCATTAGTATAGAAAAGTAAAGCACCCGATCCATCACAGATAGAAGCAGTGGATTCATATACTTTAGTACCCGTAAGAGCATGTGAAAAAGTAACAGGAGAAGAGCCACCGGTGAAATCGAGTCCGACTCCCTGTCCGAAAGTC
This sequence comes from Flavobacteriales bacterium, assembly GCA_023251095.1. Taxonomy (GTDB): domain Bacteria; phylum Bacteroidota; class Bacteroidia; order Flavobacteriales_C; genus JAHEZL01. The sequence goes on along the minus strand of JAHEZL010000008.1, from coordinate 135,610 downwards.
CATTTATAAGTTTCTTTTTGAGAAAAAAGGAAAGTTGAAAAAATGAACAAAGCGATAGCTACTAAAATCTCTTTGACAGAGCGGGCGAATATTTTGTTAGTAGTTTCCATAAAATCCCCATGTTATCTTATTATACAAGACAACTATGGGGATGTTACGAAAATTCAGAATATTATTTTGTTAAAAACGATAATGGGAAAATTATTCCACACTAAGCATCTATGTTAGCATATTTAGCATTGGCTTCAATAAACTCTCTTCTTGGCGGAACCTCATCTCCCATTAACATGGCGAAAGTACGATCGGCCTCTACTGCGTTTTCAATGGTAATCTGACGAAGCGTTCTGTTTTCAGGCTTCATTGTAGTTTCCCACAATTGCTCAGCGTTCATCTCACCCAAACCTTTATAGCGCTGGATGTTTACACCGCTGTCTTTTCCGCCGGCTGTCAATTCTTTTACTATCTCTTCACGTTGCTCTTCATTCCAGCAATATCTTTCCGTTTTTCCTTTCTTCACCAAATAAAGAGGAGGAGTAGCAATATATATGTATCCCTGCTCTATCATTTCTTTCATGTAGCGGAAGAAGAAAGTAAGAATCAATGTTGCGATATGAGAACCATCCACGTCGGCATCACACATGATGACTACTTTATGATATCTCAATTTTATCATGTTGAGAGCCTTGGAGTCTTCCTCTGTTCCTACCGTTACACCTAAAGCAGTGTAAACGTTTTTAATCTCCTCATTTTCAAAAATTTTGTGCTGCATTGCTTTTTCAACGTTGAGGATTTTACCTCTCAATGGCAGAATAGCCTGGAAGCGACGATCTCTACCTGATTTAGCGGTACCACCTGCAGAATCTCCCTCGACAAGATAGATCTCACATTTGGAAGGATCTTTTTCAGAACAGTCGGATAATTTTCCCGGCAATCCACCTCCCGAAAGAACACTTTTACGTTGCACCATCTCACGTGCTTTGTTAGCAGCAACACGAGCCTGAGCAGCCAAAATAACTTTGCTTACAATGATGGAAGCTTCATTAGGATGTTCTTCCAGATAATTCGCTAACATCTCGCTTACAGCCTGATCCACCGGACCGGCAACTTCTTTATTACCTAATTTAGTTTTGGTTTGACCCTCAAACTGAGGTTCCTGAACTTTAACAGAAATCACTGCAATCAATCCTTCACGGAAGTCGTCACCGCTGATTTCAAATTTCAATTTAGAAAGTAAACCTGATTTATCTGCGTACGTTTTTAATGTTCTGGTCAAACCTCTTCTGAAACCTGCCAAATGCGTTCCTCCTTCGTGGGTATTGATATTGTTTACATAAGAGTGGATATTCTCAGTATAAGAAGTATTGTATTGCATGGCAACCTCAACAGGAATTCCATTTCTTTCTCCTTCGAAATAAATAACATCGTTAATTAATTTTTCTCTTGCAGCATCCAAATATTCAATGAATTCAGGCAAACCTCTTTCAGAAAAGAAAACATCTGTGCGGTGAGCTCCCTGTTCATCTTTTTCTTCGTCTCTTAAATCGAGTAAAGTGATTTTGATGCCTTTGTTCAGATACGCCAATTCACGCATTCTGGTGGCAATGATATCGTAAGAATAAACTGTTTCTGTAAAAATAGTAGTATCCGGAAGGAAAGTAACTTCAGTTCCTGTGTTGGCAGCTTCGCCTATAATTTTAACATCGTATTTCGGTTTTCCGCAAGAATACTCCTGTTGCCAGATTTTTCCTTCTCTGAAAACTCTAACTTTCAAATCAATAGAAAGAGCATTAACACAAGAAACCCCTACACCATGTAAACCACCGGAAACTTTATAAGAATCTTTATCGAATTTACCTCCGGCGTGCAACACCGTCATTACCACTTCAAGAGCTGATTTATTCTCTTTCGTGTGATGCGCAGTAGGAATACCTCTACCGTTATCTAATACAGTAATTGAATTATTAGGGTTGATGGTAACATGAATATCATTACAGTGACCGGCCAAAGCCTCGTCAATGGAGTTATCCACTACCTCATAAACCAAATGATGAAAACCTTTTACCCCTGTATCACCAATATACATGGCAGGTCTTTTTCTAACCGCTTCTAAGCCTTCCAATACCTGGATACTATCGGCCGAATATGAATTGTCTACTGTACTCATTTTTAAAGATTTTTTTAGTGTTGCGAATATACCACTTTTAAATCTCTAAATCACGTGAAATTACTGGATATTCAAAGGATTTTTCAACAAAGAATTAACATATTGGAATCAGGGCCTTTTTTTACTAAAAAGCGTAGGTAAATCCGCCCAGGAAATTTATACCGTAACCGGGATATTGATTCCATCTTCTGTATTGTTTGTTCAACATATTGTTAACGTTGAAAAATGCAGAAATGCGCTTGTTGTATTTATATTCCAATCCGACATTAACATCTACAATTCCCGGTAGTTTTTCGGCTGTATAAGCGCCGTTAACATATAATCCGCGGGCATATTGTTCGCCTAAATAATACACATCCACCTTTGCAAAAAGCATATCCTGGAAATTGTATTTTCCCGAAAAACCTACCTCCAATGCAGGTAAATGCCATGCCTTAACTTCGCTGTAAGTGCTATAACTTCTGTAGTCTCCCTTAAGAGCCAGCTGAATTTTTTGGATCTCCAAGGACAACTGACCAAAATAGCGGATCATAAAAACATTGTCGGTTACCACTGTGAAAAGTCGGTTGCCATAAGAAGCATTATCATTAATATAGAGCGGTAAATTTTTTATTTTATCAAACTCAACGCCCGTGTTAAAAGTGATTTTAGAGCTGATATTTCCTTTTATACCTACAAAAGTATTGTTGAGATGGCTGGTGTTGGTCAATGGCGAAGAAGTGCCATAGAAAGGGTTTATTTCAATGTGCTTTAAGTAATCATAGCGCTCAAAATAACCTCTGTATTTAGCATACACCACAAAAACATCCTTTATTAAGGTATACTCTCCTTCGGCAAAAGGATAAATGTGGGCTCTTGCGCTATCGGTACTCAGGAAATAAGTATTGAATCCGGCTTTGGCAGTGTATCTGCTGCCTTTAAAACTCACTCCCGGACTCACTTGCACCAACAAAGAAGAATGAGAACCTGTGTTATTGGAAACATTGAACCAATCTACCGATGCATCAACATTTCCTTTATATCCGGCAATGGTAGGAGAAACTTTCCCGTTAACGGCAATGCGATTTTCCTGCATGTTGAAAGCATCAAAAATGTTATAATAATCCACAGTTACCCTGTGGTGTAAATCATCCTCTTTCCTGTAATTGCTTTGCAGCCCCGCTTGAATATGCCCGATACCGAAAAACTGTTTTAGTAAATCGGGATTGATATCCTGCAAACCAAAATCGGCTCCGTAATAGCGACGGGTATTGTAATCATAATTTACATCGCCGAAGACCGTATAGGTTTTAAAGAATTTTTTAGCCGAAAAATCCAGACCTGTTTCGGTGATTCTCGCAGGACTGGCAGCACTTGTTTTCAAATCGGAAGCAAAATGATGCAAGCCGAAAGTGTGCACAAAATCCTTAGAGTATTTTGATCCATAAGTGAACTCCATTAAAGGAAGGGTAGAAAAATCAATTATCCCCAGCTTCAGCAAACCATTGTACAATTTAGGAACCGCATTTTTATCGCCTCCTAATTTTGGTGCATTGATGGCTTTAGGTGTAAATACAGACGCCGCTTTGCGCTCTATCATTCCGTATTTCAAATCCGAATTAATTTTAACAGAATCTTCGAAAGATGGATTTTCAGAAATTTTTTCTGAAGATTCCACCGTTGTGATTTTTGCGGTATTAACCAATTCCGTAGCCGATGTTTGCGCAAAACCTGTAGCGGCAATGCTCAACAACAAAAGTAAAAGCAGGTTATTATTTATTGTCTTCATTCTTAGTCTCTTTTGGTTGTGTGGTCCCATTATTTTCTGCTTTCGTTCCGAAATCAATGATGATGTCCTGTTCGGGTTTAGCTGATTCTGCAGGTGCTTCCGATTTCTCCAACGATTTTAATTTCTCAAGGGCCTGTTGTTTTAAATCTTCTCCTTTGTAATTGTCAATCACTGTATTCAACAGATATTTGGCCTGGAACAAATCGCCCTTTGCGATGAAGTTATCGGCTAGTAATAACATCCCTTTTGTCACCCATTTTTTATAGCTGGAAAATTTCTTGATGAAGGCGTACACGTCTTTAATCGACTCATCGTATTTCTGTTGAACGTAAAGTATATAAGCCAAAGAATATTTCGCCTCCACAGCCATTTCGTTTTCAGTGCCGGCACTTACCGAAGTGTAATAAGAACGGGCTTGCTCCCAATCAAACAGCGACAAATAATTTCGGGCCAGAATAAGGTTTGCTTCCTGTTTGATATTGTCGGTTGAACTTTCATTTTTCAAAACCTTACCCGCGTATTCAATAGATTTGTCGCGGTTTTCCGCAGCAGTATATTCCCGCATCAATGCCACCTGAGCGTCATAAATATTAGAAGGATCTTCGGCAATTTCTTCCAGGGCAACGAAATGCTTGATGACTTCCGCGCTGTTTTTTTGTTTTTGGTAAATCACTGCAGCTTTGTAATACGCCTCTTCCGTATTATCACCTTTAGGTTTGCTCACTACATATTCATAAGAAGGAAGCGCAAGGTCATACAATCCTTTGTCGTATTGACATTCTGCCTTGTAAAAATGAGCATCTATAGAGAAGAAACCATTCGGAAATTTCTCCAGATAAGTTTCGAATTTTTTAATTGCCGAAGCACAATCTTCCTTGTCGTAAAAAACTTTTGCGGCATTGAAATTCAAAGTATCCAATTCATAACTCGATAAAGCAGGCGCTCCGATGGAAGCACGGAACTGCTCATGGCGATCGGCATTCCCGATTTCTTCAGAAGTTGATTTGTGCTGCTCCAGGGCTATTTTAACTTCAGAGGAAGTTGGATTGGCCTGAATGGCTTTTTCGAAATTATCCAGCGCTTCACTGCCCTTGCCCTGACTTCTGTAGACCAATCCGATTTGCACATAACATTTTTGCACAAGCTCAGAATTTCCGGGATGATCCGTAATGGCTTTTTTGAAATACTCAATAGCCTTATCGAACTTACTTTCCTGAAAATAAGTGTTGCCCAATAAATACTCGGCATCATCGGCATAAACCGATTGCGGATATTTGTAAATCAAAGTCGCCAGCGCATCTGCTTTATCCGTTGGTTTTTTAAGTAAACCATAAGCCACTGCCAGATTATACAATGCATAATCGGTTTTTATCAATCCCAAAGCAATGGCTTTGTTGTAAAACTCAGCGGCAGTAAAGTATCCTTTGGTGAGCAAATAACAATCGGCTGTTTTAATGTAAGCATCATTCAGTTTTTTATTGCGCTCTCTCTCATTTTCAGAAATAAATTTACGGAAAGCATCAGCCGCTTTCTGATAATCTTCTAAGGTAAAGTAGCTGTAACCGATATTGTAATAAACATCTTTTGCTTCAGGCAATCCGTTGGCAACGGGCGATGCTAAAAATTTCTGATAATGCAGCAAAGCTTTTGGCAAGCTATCCAAACGATAGTAAGCCTCACCCTTCCAGTAATTGCATTCGGCAGTGATTTTAGGGTCAACCGGATAAGTCATCGATTTATTGAAATAATAAATAGCTTCATTGAAATTGCTTTTTTGCACCTCTCCGTGCACCATCATTTTTTCATCATTAAAGCGCTCTATCGCCTGGAAATAAGCGATTCGCTGATAGGCATATTGCAATTCGGGACCTTTCTTCTGAATTTTTTCAATGGCCGACAAAGCCTGTTTGTAGTCCTTGGTGGTGAGATAAACTTCCAGCAAATATTTTCTGGCGTCATCCAATCTTTCGGAATTTGGAAATCTTTTGATAAAATCTTCCAAAGCATAAATGGCCTCATGATAAGGATCTATCGACAATTCATAAGATAACTTGGCATAATTGAAAGTGGATATTTCACTGATCACAGGATCAAAATCCGATTTAGAAGCAAAGCGGAAAGCACTTCTGGCCGACTCCTTATTACCGATTTGCATGTATGAATCTCCAATGTAATAAAGCGCCATCTGACCCAATGATGTTTCACGATTCACCGCTTTTTGAAAGCCCAGAATAGCCGCCTGATAATTTTTTACTTTATAGTTGGTAAAAGCCAGCTGATAAATATCGGTGATGGAAGTAGTGCCCGATTCTTCCACATATTTTTTCAGATAAGGCAAAGCTTGTTCGTAACGGTTCAAACCATAATGCCCCTCTCCTATCAAACGGGTGATTTCCAAAGCCCGCGTTGGTTTCGCACTGTCGAGCAATGGAGTAGCGTAAGCCACCAGCTCTTCATATTTTTTTTGCAGATAATAAATCTGGGTGATGTAATAAGGAACGATAGAACCGAAATCACGATCGCCTTTCAAGAGCTCAAAACCTTTTAAAGCCGTTTCATAATTTCCGTTTTTGTATTCCAGGTGAGAGTAGTAAAATATAGCCGGGATTTTATAATCCGACTCCACATCTTTCACTATAAAAAATTGTGTTTGCGCCTTGGTTGAATCCCCTTTCTGAAGATAGGCGTAGCCTATTTTGAAATTGTATTCAGGAAGTTCCGTTGCACTCAAATCATGCACATTTACCTGCTCAAACCATTGAATTGTTTTAGGCCAGTTTTGCTGACGGTAATTGTAAATTCCCAAACAGTAACGCGCTTGTTTTATTTTCGGACTTTGCGCATTGTGTTCCATAAAAGTGAGGAAAAGATCCTCGGCATCCTTATTAAAAAGCTTGAAAGCACACATGGCAGAATAAAACTCCGAATTCATTTTCAACTCTGAATTGGGATCCTTTATTGCGGCCAATACTTTTTGGAATTCTCTTTGAGAAGTACTGTACTTGCCCTTTTCGTAAAAATCCATTGCCTTTTTATAACCCGCATCAATGTTGGTATAAACAGCTGTTTTTTGTGAAAAAGAAGTTGTGAAAAACAACTGGAAAATAAGGAAGGACAATAATAAGCGAATGTTCATCTGAGATACTTTTAATCAAGATAAATGTATTCAAAGCAAGAGCCGGAATAATGAATGAGAATCAATAATTATCAACTACCTGATGTTCAAACGGCAGAATTCACATAAATCGTATCTTTCCAATCACCAATAAATAATTAATATTTTATATTTGTTTGCATTAAGCATCCTATGATTTTAGATCCTTCTGTTCAAACGATTTATCAGCTGTTTATTGATAGTTGTAAAAGGCATTCCGAGCGCAATGCCATTTTTATCAATGACACCGCTTATTCCTATTCCCAATTTTTAAGTATTGTTTCAGGAATTAAAAAACAAATTGTTCAATCGGGAGTCGACTCAAAATTAATAGGTATTTACACCAATGAACATGTTAATACCTACGCCTCCATATGGGCCATCATGTCACTGGGATCGGCTTATGTACCCATTAATAAAAAACATCCTTCCGACAGAATCATCGGTATCACTGAAGACGCAGGAATAAAAATCCTGTTGTATGCCGAAGAAAGTGAAACCATAGAAGAACTGAAAATAAAGCTGAAAGGGAAAGTTCATTTCATTTGCACCAATACCATTACCGACGGTGCTTTGGATTACAGCTACAACAAAATAGAAGGTGAAGATTATATCTATTTGCTTTTTACTTCGGGAAGTACCGGGAAACCGAAAGGTGTTCCCATCCGTCATAAAAACGTGATGGCGCTGGCAAAAGTGCATCTGCTGGAACCAAAATACAATATCACCAAAGAAGACCGCTTCATTCAAATGTTTGAGCTCACTTTCGATTTTTCTGTGTTGCCGACTTTATTTCCTTTTTGTGCCGGAGCTTGTGTGTACATCGTTCCGCAGGAAGGAATCATGTACATGGAAGTATTGAAAATTTTATTAGATCATCAGATTACCGTGGCATACATGGTGCCTTCAGTGATCAACTATCTGCAACCTTATTACGATCAGATTTCTTTGCCCGATATGAAATGGTCGCTGTTTTGCGGAGAGGCTTTATATGAAAAATCGGCTGCAGGATGGCTCAAATGTACTCCAAACGGAAAAATAATAAACACTTACGGTCCGACAGAAGCTACAGTATTTATGACCGAATACTTTTGGGAAGAAGCCACCAGCGAAGCTTTCAACGGAGTGATCGGTATCGGAAAAGCATTAAAAGAAATGGGCTGTGTAATTTTAGATGAAAATCTGAAAGAAGTTCCGCAAGGAGACAAAGGAGAACTTTGTATTTATGGCCCGCAAACCACCACACATTACTGGAACGACGAAATAAAAAGCAAAAATTCCTTCATACAAATTGAACACAAAAACTATAAAGGTCAGGCCTACCGCACCGGCGATTTATGTTTTGAAAATGAAAAAGGGAATTTACTGTATTGCGGACGCATTGATCACCAAATAAAAATCAACGGATATCGTGTAGAGCTGGGTGAAATTGAATTTCATGCTAAAAAATTCTGCGGAGGCAACAATCTGGCTGCCTTTACCGTGAAAAACAAAGCCGGCTCCACTTCAATATACATGACCATTGAGAACTTCACTCAAACCGAAAACGATTTGGTGAAATACCTTAAAGAAAATCTGCCTCCCTACATGATACCCGAAAAAATATTTTCAACCCCTCAGCTTCCGCTCAGCTTAAGTGGAAAAACCGATAGAAATAAACTTACAGCATTATATCAGGAGAATTAATATTTTTACCTCATGGAAGACATTACAAAAAGATTAACCGCCATAATGCGAAATGTATTTGAAAACGAAAACATTGTAGCAACACCGGAACTAACAGCAAAGGACGTAGAGAAATGGACTTCCATGACCAACATCATTTTCATTGGAGAGGTTGAGAAAGAATTTGCATTCAAATTCCATTTCCGTGATGTGATGAATCTTAAAAATGTAGGTGACCTAATGAAAGTCATTGAAAAAAAAACAGCTCAATAACACTTAAACCTCAAAATGGTATTTAACTCAATACACTACTTGTTTTTCATTTCCGTAGTGTTTGTATTATACTTTTTGCTTCCGGCAAAACAACGCTGGAAATTATTACTCGCAGCAAGCGTTTACTTTTACTGCACCTTCGATATTAAATTTCTGGTATTGATTGCCTTTTCCATTTTCACGAGTTTCTTTCTCGCCATTAAATCCGAAGAAACAGCCGACGAATCAAAGAAAAAATTATTTCTGCATCTGGCTATCTGGTCGAGTGCTTTAATTCTCGCGGTTTTTAAATATTATAATTTCTTTGCAGAATCGGGTACCGAGTTATTTGCATCAATGGGTATTGCTGTTTCGCCCCTGCTTATTAAAATCGGATTGCCCATCGGACTTTCCTTTTACACCTTCCAGATTATTGGTTACTCACTGGATGTATACTACGGTGTATCAAAAGCCGAAAGAAAGCTGGGCATATACAGTTTATACATATTATTTTTTCCGAAACTGATCGCCGGTCCCATTGAACAATCGCAAAACTTATTGCCTCAATTACATAAAGAACAAAACTTCGACTATAACAGAATCACCAGCGGTATCAAGTTAATTGCCTGGGGATTATTTAAAAAAGTATGTATTGCCGATCGCCTTTCGGTATTTGTAGATATGGTGTTTTCTTCTCCGGAACAGTACAGCGGATTACAAAGCATTATCGCTTGCTACTTTTTAGTATTTATGGTGTACACCGATTTCTCAGGCTATACCGACATGGCGGTGGGTGCAGCCCGAATTTTCGGCTTCAACTTAATACGCAATTTCAACCGTCCTTTCATCAGTCAAAACCTCACTGAATTTTGGAAAAGATGGCACATCTCACTTTACACCTGGTGCTATGAATACATCTATAATCCCTTGTCGTTCAATTACAGAAACTGGAAACAATGGGGAATTATTTTAGCCATTTTTGCAACACTTACCTTTAGCGGATTATGGCATGGGGCTGCTTTAACTTTTATAATTTACGGAGTGCTGCATGCTATAGGGCTCACGGCGGAATATTTTTTAAGTCCTTTCAGGGCAAAAATGAAAAGCACACTTCCCTCCCTGTTTTACAAATATGTGAGCATTGCCATCACTTTTCATTTTTTTCTTTTCACTTTAATTATTTTCAAATCTGATACCCTCTCCGAAGCATTTTATATTATTGAATCCTTTACCAAAATAAACATCAGTCAGTTTGGCTTATATTTATTCGGAGATTATAAAATTGAGTTTCTCTTGTCTTTTGTTTTTGTTTTTGCGCTCTTAGGAATGGAATACTGGCAATCAAAAACCGACAATTACCTGTCTTTCCACTTGAAATTACCTTCTTTCGTTCGCTGGAGCGCTTATGCCTTAATGATATTAATTGTTGTATATTTTGGAGTGATTAAATCCAATGAATTTGTTTATGCCCAATTTTAATGATTAAAATATTTGCCAAAATATTACTCTTTGCGCTTCCTGCAATAATAGCTGTTGTTATTACTGCAGATAAATATGACAATGGGTTTATTGATTTTCACTACAGCAAAATCACAGGCGAAGGCAAATCACTGATTATTGGTACGTCAAGAGCTTCTCAAGGACTTATTCCTGAAATAGTAATGCAGGACACACACTTCGATTCTCCTATGCTGAATTATGCCTTTACCTCGTACAATTCTCCCTACAACAAAGAGTACTACAGAGCGATTGAAATGAAATTAGATCCTTCCACAAAAAACGGAATATTCATTTTAGAAATTGATCCCCTGGCGATTTCGGAAAATGAAAATGAAAAAACTCCGAGCCATCTTTTAAGTCAGCAATACATTTTTCACGGAGATCCGAATTACGAATACCTGTATAGAAATGTAAATCCTTTTTACACCCTGATTTTAAGAAACAATGAAGGCAACCCAAACTGTTTGCCGCACAAAGACGGTCGCCTGGAAATAATATTGAATGACAGTCCGGCAAAAACAACAGAAAGAGCAAACGAGAAATTGATTGCCATAAAAAAAGAAATTAGTCATTGTAAAATTTCCGACGAAAAAGTAGAATGGCTGAAAAAAACAATTGACCTTTTAAAAAAACACGGGAAAGTTATTTTAGTCAGAATCCCTGCCTGGCAACCCATCATTGACGCTGAAAACAAAGGGTTTCCAAACCTCAATAAAATATTGAATGAAATTAGCACCACACAAGAAATTCCTTATTTCGATTGTAGTACCTTCGCTTTAAAATACGCTTATATTGACGGAAATCATTTGAATCAGGAATCTTCAAAACTATTCAGCAAAGAATTAAACCATTTAATTTTATCACATTGAAAGAATTAATATCCATAAAAAAAATTCATCTTTTTCAACGCGAACAGGAAGTGTTGGATGATGTTTCCTTATCTATCCATGAAGGTGAATTCGTTTACCTCATCGGTAAAACAGGAAGCGGTAAAAGCAGCATCTTAAAAATGCTTTACGCCGAATTGGAACCCAAAGAAGGCGATGCTGAAATTTTAGGTTTTAATCTCAAAAAAATAAAACATAAAAATGTGCCTTTGCTGCGCCGTCAGCTTGGAATAGTATTTCAGGATTTTCAATTGCTCAACGACAGAACCATCAGAGACAATCTTCTTTTTGTTTTAACCGCTACCGGTTGGACAGAAAAAAACGAAATAGAAACCCGTATCAAAGAAGTATTGTGGGAGGTTAACCTCAGCGGCCACGACAACAAATATCCGCATCAACTCTCGGGTGGAGAGCAACAAAGGGTTTCCATCGCCAGAGCCTTATTGAACCGTCCGAAAATAATTTTGGCCGATGAACCTACAGGAAATCTGGATCCGGAAACTTCGGAAGGAATTTTAAAATTGCTTTTCAATATCAATAAAGAAGGCACCACTGTGGTGATGGCAACACACGATCACAATCTGATTAAAAATTACCCGGGAAGAACCATACGATTTGAAGGTCAGAAAATTCACGAAGAAGGAAAAATAAACGCGTAAAGTTTCGCCGCGTTTATCTTATTGGAATATTGCCCGGAGATCAGTTTTTCTCTTTTCTCTATTTCCTGAGCGCTAAACGACGTGTTTTTTAATCTGTCGATTTCCTTTACCCATTCTTCAGGTTTTTCAGCCAAAACGCAATACTCTGCCAAGCCTGTTCCTTTTACCATGGCTTCGTTTACGAGGCAAAATCTACCGGAATACAAAGCCGACAATAATTTTAATTTAACGCCGGTAGATTGAAAAGTGGGCAACGCATTCATTTGGGCTTCTGCCAATAAACGATGAATTTCAGCAGTCGGCAATCCTGTACGGACTTCTATATTTTTTCTTTTTTCAGCTGCATTCATCAACTCTTTGGAAGGATTTGAACCCACTATCAGCAAAGGATACTCGGTTTTTGTAAAAACTTCATTCACCAAAAACAAAGCCGCTTCATTGTTTTCGGCCACATCCAGTTTCCCGTGATACAAAGCAAAATTACTTTTTCCTTCAGCAGAACTTACTTTTTCAAAAGAATGAAAAGCCCCTACAAACAAGGTGTTTCCGTAGCTCTGCAACTGCTGCGTATCTTTTTCGGAAACAGTAAATATGCCATTGGCTTTTCCTAAAACGGCTTTTTCATAGCGCGCCAGCTTCAAAGATTCCAGATAAAAAAACAGCTTCTTCGTCCAGCTTTTTTCCGCTTTGTACAAATGATAATAATAATCGCTTTCTATATTGTGCATGCGGATATAGCGCTTTCTACCGGCTAAAGCAGGATGATCTATGAAACAAGTGGTATGCAATCCTTCAAACAAAATAGGCGCATCGTCTTTCAATAAATTAGCCAATAAATTGTGATCGGTTCGGGATTTAACGATGAAAGGTAAAGTCGACAATTGATCGGAAAATTTACGACTGCGCGGATAATAAATCACTTTTTCACAGTACTTATTCAGCTCATCCGATTCTCTTCCGTCGTATTGAAATACATGCAGCACAATAGAAACACCCAAGTGACTCAGATTTTTTATTTTGTAAAAAACATCAATGATTCCGCCATAATCCGGAGGATAGGGCACTGCAAACGAAACTACATGTAACTTAGGCTTTAACGACATTGGAGATGACTTGCTCAAACTTTATTTTTTCTTTTTCCCAGCATAATTCTTCCGCTGCTGTCAATGCGTTTTTTTTGTACTCGGCTAATTTACTTTCATTATTCAAAAAATCGACCATTGTTTTGGAAAGATATAAAGGATCAGAATTTGAAATGACTTCACCCACCTTATATTTTTCTATGATGTTACGAATCTCCACAAGGTTGGTGGCCAATACCGGAACACCACATTGAATATAGTCGAAAAGCTTATTCGGTAAGCTATAGCGATAATTCACGTTGGTATCTTTATCCATCGTGATCCCCACATCGGCCAGCACTGTATAGCGCACTACTTCATCCATAGGAACCTTTCCTGTGAAAACAACTTTGTCCTCCATTTTGTACCTCTTCACCATTTCCTTTAAGGAAGGAAGCACATCACCGCTACCAACAATTAGAAACAGATATTGATCGGAATTCACAATTTTTAAAGCTTCCACCATTTCTTCCGCACCCCTGTCGATATTGATTCCTGCGCCCTGCATCAAAATTATTTTTTTTCCTTCGGGCAATCCCATTTCTTTTTTAGTTACTTGCGGACGAACTTTTTTAAACGGAACATTTCTCACCACCTCAATTGAATTTCCATATAAGTTTTTGTACAAATCAGCTATCGACTGATTAACGGTAAAAACATGTTTTAATTTCGGAAAAATGAATTTTTCTATCCTCGTCCATATTTTTTGTACTCTCGGCCGGCTCTGCAACTCGGGTACTCCTGTGTAAAATTCATGAGAATCATAAACCAAAGGTTTTGATTTCAATCGCGATACCAAAAAATTAGGAAGCAAAGTATCCAGATCATTGCTCAGCAAAAAATCGAAACGGTGAAAAAGCAGGAAAAGAAAAAGTCGGAAATTGTATTCCATGTAAAACAATGGGCCCTTAGAAAAAAACAGGCTCATTCTCCGGCACTCATATTTCCTTTGCGCCAAAGGCAAACTGCCGCTCAGCTTCCTGCCTACCAGTACAACATCATAACCCATCTCCACAAGCGTTGCACAATGCCTATGCACTCTTTGGTCAGTAGTGAGATCATTGGTAACGGATACGACAACCTTTTTCAAATACGGAATGTTTATACAAACCTAATTTTTTCACCCCTGATTTACAACACGATCCTTACCTTTAACCAACAATTGTTTTCCTATGCTGATTGAACAAAATATTTCTCTTCTTCCTTTCAATACCTTTCATATCAATGCTTCGGCCAACTTGTTTGCCAACATTAACAGTATGGAAGATGCCCGGGAAATAGTAAAACAAAAACTACCCGAAAAACACGCTACGCTATTGCTGGGCGGCGGAAGCAATGTTTTATTCACTAAAAATTTTAACGGACTGGTACTTAAAAACAATTTACTGGGAAAAGAAATTGTAAAGGAAACCGACGAGCATGTTTTCGTGAAAGCCCAATCGGGAGAAGTATGGCACGAATTCGTTTTGTATTGCATTGCTAAAAATTATGGCGGACTGGAAAATCTTTCCCTCATACCAGGCAGTGTTGGCGCGAGTCCTATTCAGAATATAGGTGCTTACGGCGCCGAAATAAAAGACACTTTTTACGAGCTGGAAGCCCTTCATTTAAATGAAGGATATACCAAAACCTTCTCTCTTTCCGAATGTAATTTCGGCTACAGAGAAAGTGTGTTCAAGCACGATTTGAAAGGACAATACTTCATCACTTCCGTGACTTTCAAACTCAGCAAAAAACCAAAATTCAGAACCGATTACGGACAAATACAAACTGAACTGGAAAAAATGAAGGTGACTGAATTGTCTGTAAAAGCTATCAGCGATGCGGTATGCAGCATCCGCCGATCTAAATTGCCCGATCCTGCTCAAATAGGAAATGCCGGAAGTTTCTTTAAAAATCCCGTGATTTCAAACGAACAGTACTCTGAATTAAAAGGTCTCTTCCCCGATATCAGTGCTTATCCTGCCGAAAAGAACACTAAAATTGCTGCGGGCTGGCTCATTGAAAAAGCAGGCTGGAAGGGCAAAACTTTTGGTGAATATGGCGTACATAAAAACCAGGCTTTGGTTTTGGTAAACTATGGCGGAGCAACAGGGGATCAGATTTACAATTTATCTTCGGAGATCATTGCTTCCATTGAAAAAATGTTTGGAATTACACTTGAGAGAGAAGTGAATATGATATAACGCCCGATCGTCACAAATAAAAATCCCATCATGAAGTTCATGATGGGATTGCTTTTTTAAGGAATTGCCTATATAATTATTCCGCTTTTTTCTTTGTTGTTTTTGCAGCGGGAGCTTTTTTCTTTTTCGGCTCAGCAGATTCTTCTGCTTCCTTAGGAGCTTTCGCCTTTGCCGGAGCTTTTGCTTTAGGAGCAGCTTTCTCTTTTACCGGTGCTTCTTCTGCTTCTTTGGTTTCTTTAGCTGGTTTTGCTTTGGCTTCTGCTTTTTCCTCAACAGCTTTGGCTATTCTGTTGTTTTGGTGCAACAAGTTGTACCATTTTAAAATTTTCTTGATGTCAGAATCATATACTCTGTCGGCATCATAATTAGTGATCACCGAAGCAAAGAATTTTCTTAATTCTTCAGGAGACGATTTATCTAAAAAATCCAGGGCTTTAAAATCTTCTTTTTCAGCTATTTTAGTAAATACTGAAAGCAGTGTGATGTCTTCATCCGTTGAAAATACTGTAATATCCTCTAATGCGCTTACTTTGTAGCTTGTGTAAGCATTGAATCGTTTTTTATCAATCAAAGATTCAACAATAACTCCATGTTTGCTCTGTGCAATACTTTTAAACAATCCCGGCTTTCCACTGATTGCAAAAATTCCTGTAATATCCATATACGACCTTTAATTTTGCGGAAAGTTAAAAAAATAAATTTAGTTCTGGGAGTAAAAGTGCAGGAAGGAGCCGATATTAGTTCAATACGTTCACTTTTCCAGCTGCTGAAGAAGTGCCGGTTTTCAAGCGGTAAAAATAGTATCCTGCGCTCAAATCATCAGTATATACTAATGTTTTATAAGATCCTTTGTTGTAATTACCAGTTAAAACTTGTTTGGCTTTTTTACCATTTTGATCATAGAGGGATAAATCAATGATTCCTGTTTCGGATAATTCAAATTCAATAAAAAAGTAATTTGTAGCAGGATTAGGAAAAATACTCATATTGTATTTGGCAGGATCATTTTCTTCAACGGCATTTTTATTGACCTCAGGTTTACCGGATACTACTATCTCTTGCGAAACAGAGCAATTGTTATTATCACTAACAGAGATGGTATATGTTTTAGCAAACAAGCCCGAAGCTGTTGAACTGTGCTGAGCCAAAGAATCATCCCACAAATAACTATACGGCAAAGTTCCACCCGACAATGATACTGTTGCGTTACCCTTCCCTGTTCCTGTAGTATCATTACTTACATGAGTGACATTTAAAGCTAATTTCTCGGGTTGTTTAACCTCAATAGTATCGGTGATTGAACAACCACGTGCATCCGACAAAGTTAAAATATGCGTTCCTGCAGGTAAATTAGGAGAAGCTATACTGGAAATAGAAGAGTTATGCCAATCATAATAATAATTAGGACTTCCTCCCGATACCGTTAATTGAACACTACCGGTATTATCACCATAACATTTAACATCCTGAATGGCTCCTTTAGTCATTTGAAGTTTTGAAGGCTCACTAATGGTATAGTTTTGCGTCACCTCAAATTTCATTTTATCCTTAACCTTTACAACATAATTTCCTTTAGTAAGATTTGTTGCTGTTGCTGAAGTATTACCCGGAGCATTGCTCCACGAAACAGTATAAGGTGCTACTCCGTGAGTCAATTCCAACGAAATTTTCCCATCGGCAACTCCATAACAGGAAACATCCGAGAAATCAACTAATGAAGCCTGAACGGCTCTTAAATTCTTGTAGTTAATACTTGCATTATTTGCTGAAGTAATGAGGTCATTTAGATTATCACCTCCCATAATAGCAAAAGCAACCCACACTGAATCTCCCTTTGCTATGTTAATTGGTCCGGCACTCATCATACCCGCAATATCACCCTCTGTGGCAGAAGTATGTGATGTGCCTGCAGAAAGTGCCTGAAATTGCTCTGCTGAAGAAAAGCCATCATTAATATTTATACTTCCACTGGAACCGTCATTATTTATAGCATAAAAATTAGCTGTTTCGTTAGTTAACAATTGCACTCCTGAGTATATCCCCCCTTCTTTATAGCCATATCCTAATTTTTTACCTGCAACATATCCTACCTTATTTTTTTTACCGTCAATAATATCAAAGTCGGCATACAAACCCACATAAGCATTATTGATATCCCCTGCCGCCTTATTCTTGATACAATATTCTACAATTACATATTTACTATTACCCGTAGTAGTCCAGGCTAAAGTTTTCTGATTAATTTGAATATTCAAAGCACTTGATCCGGCAGATTGATCGCTAAAAGTTCCTTTAACATCAAATTCTGATTCTCCCGGAGAAGCAACAGTCATAAGGGGATCAGTATAAAATTCAAAATCTCTGGCAGCCGATACATGTGAAGAATCAGTACCAATCATCAAGCCTATTTCATACATGAGAGAAGTGTTGTTTTTATATTTCACCCCTTGCCCGAAAAGTCCGAAATCATATCCAATACTTCCATAATTGGTAACGGAAGTTCTCAAATCATTAACGATAACATCCACATAATCCCGATTCACTCTTATGGAAGTATTCTCTGTCCAGGTATGTGGCCCATTGGTAACCTGAACCTCAAAAACAACCAATTCATTGATAGATGCGCCACTCCCAACCACTATCTTAAAAGGACTAGCGCCCACTTTGGTTTCCATATTGGCTATTGAACCATAAGAACAAGTATTGTTGATAATTGTAATATTGGGATTGGTACTTGAAATTTTAGCTGTAACACCGGTGGTTGCAGTAAGATAATTGATCATATCTATCCATAGATCTACCGTTTCACCTGTATCTAATCGACCATAATTGGCATGCACTGAAATGGGTTGCACATAAGGAAATCCTGTTTGAGTAAGGGCATTATTAACATTCAATCTTCCTGATCCCATTTTTCCTACATAAGGGGCATTGAAAGGGATTGCGTAAATATCATCAACAGTTGCTTTAAGCTGGCAAACCACTTGTTTATTATTGTATCCGTGGAATTTAGCCATTACTAAGGCTGCAGCTGCAGCAACCTGCGGAGAAGAAAAAGAAGTTCCTCCGCCGATGTTAATAAATCCTCCACCCTGATAGGTAGTATAAATAGCTTTTGCGGGAGCACATATATCTACATAACCATTATAATTCGATCCATTCGGAGCATTATAAATCCATTTTTGATCTGTTTGATCCGTACCTGCCACACTGATTACATTCTCATAAGAAGCAGGATAAAATAACCCTTCATTATTGCTATTCCCTGCTGCTGCAACTACCACACATCCTTTGCTTACAGCATAATCAATTATTTCCTGGCAGTATTGAGAATAAGCTCCTTCTGTTCCCCATGAGGTGTTAATCACTCTACAACCATGTTCAGCAGCGTATATGATACCATCATAAGCAGCCGTCAGATAACCACTCGAATTAGTAATTTTAATAGGCATTATCTTCGTGTTAAAACCCACTCCTACTCCTCCGTCGTTATTATCGGGAACAGCAGCAGCACAACCCGAAACCCAGGTACCATGATGTCCGCCTACAGTAGGCGTTGGGTTATTGTCAGCTTCTCCCAAATCCCATCCGGTAAAATTATCAATATACCCGTCACCATCATTGTCCATACCATCTATAAGGTCAGCATAATTGTGCTTGATATTTTTTATTAAATCGGGGTGAGTCAACTCCACTCCCGTATCCACAATACCAATCACGATATTTGTATCTCCTTTTTCCTGATTCCACGCAGACAATGCATCGATACGAGCCAAATAGTATTGATCTGTAATATGAGGATCATTATACAATAATTTAGGAATATATAAAGGTTCGGCATATTCCACAAGATTGAACGAATACAACTGATTGATTACCTGCTCCACCGAATAAGGATCACGATATTCAATTTCAAAAATCATTGATAAGGGATTTGCGCTTATGCCTGTGCTCTTAAGATTATGAATGCTTTGAACAGCATTTGGATGTTTTCTTTTTACTTTACCATTAATAGCAATCATCAATGCCTGAAAATCGGAATGATTGATATTATCCCCATAGATTAAAGTGCTGTAATCTTTCTTGAGTTTAAATACGATTTTTTTCTCTACATAATCTCCTTGCTGAATCGTTACAGGCATTTTAAAATAGCCTGAACGCCCTTTAAATCCTGGGATTTGCGCAAAGGAAAACAAAAAAGAAAATCCAATAAAAATTACTGAAAGTAAAAATCTACGCATGTAAAATGTGTATAATCATACGTCATTCTACGTAGCGACTTTGGATAAGGTTATAGATTAAATTATCTGCTCACACTTAATTTAACCTCCTGATTTACACCACCATTGTTAATTCTCAACAGATAGATGCCCGATTCAAGATTACTTAAATCCAAAGTGATAGAAACCGATCCTGCCGCTGCCGACATATTTTGCGACTGAATCATTCGACCTGTAATATCATACAACGACAAGCTTACTATGCCTTTATAATTCCCTTTAATATTCACTGACGCCTGATTGACTGCCGGATTTGGGAACACTTTAATCTCCAATCCTGCCAATTCAGAAGTACCGGTAATGTTATCGATGGTTACGCTTACTGTGTCTTTACAACCATAAGCATCTGTGACAATAGCTTTGTATGAACCCTGACAAAGATTAGATGCCACTGTTGTAGTTTGGCTGGAAGCGTCATCCCATAAAAAAGTAAAAGGAGTTTTTCCGCCCACAGCCAAAACCGTTGCATTGCCATTGCAGCTGCCATTTACCACGGTAGTATCCACTATGGAGAGCACCAGTAAAGAGTCGGCTTCCGTCACATCAACACTGATTTGCGTATTATTATTCACTGCATCTTTAATGGCGCACAAGTAATTTCCTGCACTCAAAGCATTTGCCGTTGGAGTGGTTTGATTCGCAATATCATTCCATTGATAAGTAAAGGGCGGAACTCCATATATCGCAGAAACAGAAGCTGTTCCGTCTGCTGACCCTTTACATTTCACATGAGTAGTGTTTTTAGTAGCGGTGATGCTTCTTATAGTAGTATAGATGGAATCGGCTTTGAGTCCGCTTGCAATTAAACTATTGAAGTTATTTCCGGCAATTAAGGCAAAAGCCACTGTTATGGAGTCCCCTGCTGCAATGGTAAAAGGTCCCTGACTAAGCAAAATGGCCACATCACCTATACCTGCTACGTTTCTGGAAGTAGTTAAAGCTGTTTTCTTTTCAGCGTCGGATAAAACATCAACATCATAAGTGCTTATACTTCCATTTGCGCCATTACAATCCAAAGCATAATTATTTACATTGTATTTATGCTTTAATGCCTTTGTTCCTGCAAAAGCACTGGTAGTATTGTATTCATAAGCATAACCCATTTTGCTGGCACTATCATACAAAGCAACATTGGTAGTGTAGCTAACCATATCCCAATCCACATACAATCCAACACGCACATTATTTAAAGTGGCTCCGCTGGTATTTTTTACTTTGTATTCTTCAATTACAAAATCACGCAAACCCGGATCATTCCATCCCAAGGTTTTGTGCTTTACCTGAACACCTATTTTATTTACTCCGGCAGCATTGTCATTGATCAAACCATTAAAATCCTTATCCGATTCCAAGCCCGGTTGTTTCACTTCCAGTGCATTCACAGCTGTAAAATCGCCGTCGTTGGTAAACATTACATTGGCAGAAGCATCGGAAACCATAACGCCCATTTCATATATGTAGTTGGAACTGCCGTTGTAAGTAAATCCGTTGCCTGAAGTTTGTCCTGCCGACATAAATCCTAAGTGGCCATCAGCACCTACAGATAAGGTGACTTTGTTTACATCCATGTTGTAAAAGTTCGGATTTAAAAGAACTCTGAAAGCCTGTGTTTCTTTATATGCACCATCGGTAAAAGTAATAACCACGTTGGCGTAAGTATTGTTTGGAGTGCCTCCCGCAACTTTAAAACTAAACGGAGTTGAGGTAAAATCTTTTGTCGATAAACTCGCCACAGCTCCTAAATTCAAGGAGTTATTAATAAAAGTAAGGTAAGGTGATGCTGAACTTATAGTAGCAGTTGCTGAGGAACTTGCTGCTAAAAAATTAGTGATGATCCCTTTCAAACGAATGGTATCACCAATATGATAAATGTTATCACCATTATCCGTGATCGTATAATTCGTCACCATAAAACCCGGAACACCTGTTAAGGTAACCGCACTAAAAACATTCAATCTTCCCGACCCCAGTTTTCCTGCATAAGTCGCATTAAATGGAATAGTATCAATTCTATCTGTTGAATTTTTTAAAGCTTCTCCAATCTGTAAAGCTGTATATTCAGGATGAATTTTTTTAACCAGTGCACCAGCAGCTGCCACCAGAGGAGCTGCAAAGGAAGTTGCTCCACCCAAATTATAATAATGATTGCCGATATCTGCTCCAAAAATCCTCATACTCGGAGCCAGCAAATCCACAAATTCGTTGTAATTACTTCCGCCAACATTACCTATCCATTTTTTATCCAGAGTATCTGATCCGCCAACGCTAATCACATAATCATAAGAAGCAGGATACCACAAATCTTCTTTGTCGTCATTGGCCGCCGCTGAAGTAACGAGAGCATTTTTATTGATGGTGGCATAAGTGATCACATCCTGTCCGTACTGAGTCCACGCATTTGGAGAACCCCAGGAAGCATTGATGACAGCACAACCATGATCGGCTGCGTAAACAATACCTTCATAACCGGCAACGATAGATCCGTTTATATCGGCAACTTTTACAGGAAGGATTTTGGTATTGTAACCAACACCTGCTCCATAAATACTATTGTCTGCCACTTCGGCAACCGAGCTGCTTGCCCAGGTTCCATGCTGACGGCGGGTTCCGGTAGCTTCATGCGATACGTCATTATCATTTCCATATAAATCCCAACCTCTCACATTATCAATATAACCATCTCCGTCATTGTCATTTCCATCAACAGGATCAGCATAATTCACCTTTATATTTGCCTCCAAATCCGTATGATCCAACTCAATTCCGGTATCTACAATACCCACTACTATATTGCTATCCCCCATGGTAACATCCCATGCCTGAAAGGCTTTAATTTTAGTGAGATGCCACTGATTGCTAATGAGCGGATCATTAGGAACGCCAAGCGTAGTAAAAACATAACTTGGTTCGGCATATTCAAAAATGCCCATGGCCATTAATCCTGAAATTACTTTCTCTACTGAAACAGCTTCATTGTATTTCACCTTATAAATCAGCGACAAATCCACGAATGGAATACCATTTCTGGTATAGGATTTCGCCATTTCCATATGCTTAGGATATATTTTTGCAAAAGACTGTGTTTTGATTTTATCCAGGAACTGAGACAAGCCGGGATACTGAACTCCGCTTTCAGAGCAATAGGAACGAAAACTCTGTTTAACCTTTACAATTACCGTTCTTTCCAAATATTTTT
The DNA here is from genome assembly GCA_023251095.1 of Flavobacteriales bacterium. Classification (GTDB taxonomy): domain Bacteria; phylum Bacteroidota; class Bacteroidia; order Flavobacteriales_C; genus JAHEZL01. The sequence goes on along the minus strand of JAHEZL010000008.1, from coordinate 112,778 downwards.
CGTTTTGTGAAAATGCTGTAAATGCAGCAACAAGTAAGAGCAGAGTAAGTATTTTTTTCATAAGCAGGATTGTGATAATATGTAAACAATTACGGTTTTTCTATCCCTAGGTTACTAATATTTTTCAAAGGGAGGAAATTCTTTTAAAAAGGAAAAAGCTTTTTTGTCGTGATCAATAAAACTGTAAAAATGCTCCAATCCATTGGTAACAATAAGATAGGGAACCGATGTCACCATATTATAGCGGGCAGCCTGATCAAAAGTTTCCTGTGATATTTTAATGTTGGTGGCTTTGCATTCTACCAAAATATTTGGTTTTCCTGCTGTGTCATAAACCAAAATATCTATGCGCTTTTTTTGTCCGTTCAACAGCACCTCTTTCTCTAATATCATTAGCGACAAAGGAATTTTGTGCTCCTCGTTCATGTGGCGAATGAAATTCTGCCGCACCCACTCCTCGGGTGTCAGCAAAATATTTTTCTTCCGGATCTCATCGAAAATGTACAATTTCCCGCCTTCGGCTCGTTGTATCTTAAACTGATATTCGGGAAGGTTTAACCTTATCACTAACTTTACGTATTGGTTCGTTAAAAATACAACAGAAGAATATGGATTCAAAAAAAGATATTGTAGAAAACTGGTTGCCGCGATACACAGGAACCCCCCTTGAAGAATTCGGAAAACATATATTACTTACGAATTTCGGAGGCTATTTAAAAGCCTTTGCTCAAATAACAGGTGCCGAAATAAAAGGTGCCGACAAAGCCATGCCCAATGCCACACACGATGGTATTACCATGATCAACTTCGGAATAGGCAGTGCCAACGCAGCTTTGATCATGGATTTACTTTCCGCCATTAAACCCAACGCTTGCTTATTTCTTGGAAAATGCGGCGGACTCAAAAAGAAAAACAACCTGGGCGATTTGATTTTACCCATCGCCGCCATTCGCGGTGAAGGAACCTCTGATGATTATATTCCGAAAGAAGTGCCTGCACTTCCTGCATTTAGTTTACAACGCGCCGTATCATCTGTCATTCGTTCGGCCGGAAAAGATTATTGGACAGGTACCGTTTACACCACCAACCGCAGGGTTTGGGAACACGACGAAGCTTTTAAAGAAAGATTGCGCGTGATGCGTTGCATGGCCATCGACATGGAAACCGCCACTATATTTACCGTTGGTTTCGCCAACAAAATTCCATCAGGTGCTTTACTTCTGGTTTCCGATCAACCGATGATTTCAGAAGGAATAAAAACCGCAAAAAGCGATCAGAAGGTGACAGAAAATTTTGTGGAAGACCACATTAAAATCGGTATCGATGCGGTAAAAGAAATTATGAATTACGGATTAAGCGTTAAGCATCTTCGGTTTTAGTGAGAATGATGACCGGAAAGAGATTGCATAGTTTAGATTATTTACGGGGTCTTTGTGCTTTCGGAATCATGCTCTATCATTTCTTACCGGGATCGTTGGATCAATACGGCTCCGATAATTTTCTTGCGCGACTAGGTGTTTTCGGTGTTTCCATATTTTATATTTTGAGTGGAATCACTCTTTATCATGTATATGCAGATCAACTTCATCTTTCAAAAAAATCCGTTTTAGAATACCTCACCAAAAGAATTTTCAGAATTTTTCCGCTGTTGTGGGCAGTTACTTTATTGTACGTTTTTTTAAGCTCACGTTCCTTTGATGCAAACGTTATATTTTTGAATTTATCAGGCATGTTTTCCGTTTATAAATGGGATGCTGCTATTGCTACCGGTGCATGGTCGATAGGCAATGAATTGTTTTTTTACGCTTTATTTCCTTTGCTGCTGTGGACTTTAAAGAAAAATAAAATTGTATTTTTTAGCCTCCTCTCTTTTTCCTTTGCATTGTGCCTTTATTATTCCTTTTATGGAATGAACAATGAAAGTTCTTTATGGAATCAATGGCATTCCTATACCAATCCTTTAAATCAGCTTTTTCTTTTTGCAGGAGGTGTTTACTCAGGATTTCTTTTACACAACAAAACACAAAAATCTCTGTGGATTTTAGCACTATTGCTTTTAAGCATATTCACTTTTATCGTCTATCCAGTGCAAGGAGATTTGATTCATCTGCTCACGGGAATGAATCGATTGGTATTTTACTTTTTGTGTTTTATCATTTGTTTTTGTTTTTACAAACTGCCCTTTGAATTGCCTGATTTTTTACACCGACCGCTGTCAAAGTTGGGAGAAATGAGTTATTCGGTTTATTTATTACATCCTATAGTTTATGGAACACTTCGCCATTTTTATAAGGAAGAAAGCAACTTGCTTTTTATCATTAGTGCTATAGCATTAACCTTGACCATCAGTTATTTCGTTTATTCTTTTTTCGAAAAGAAATTTATTGAAATGGGAAAAGCTTTTTCCTGAAACAACAATTAGCTTCGCTTTTTTGTTGAAATCTATTGATATCTAATTAATGGCAAATTTATTTGTGTGAATAAATTTGGAGCGCCTAACATTAAACAGAAATCAATGAAAACCGAAGAAATCAAACAACTTTTTAATCAATTTGAATCCGTTTCAGCAGAACTGGAAGGCATTGAATGCTGGAGCGCACGCGAGCTAAAAAACCTTTTAGGATACAGCAGATGGGAAAACTTTGAAAAAGTAATTCAAAAAGCAAAAGAAGCCTGTGAAAACGCAGGAGGAACGACAAAGGATCATTTTCCTGACGTCAGGAAAACGATAGCAATGCCAAAAGGAGCTGAAAAATCAGTTGATGATATTTTATTAACCCGATATGCCTGCTACCTCATCGCGCAAAACGGCGACAGCCGGAAACAAGAAATCGCTTTTGCTCAAAATTACTTTGCAGTACAAACCCGAAGAGCGGAAATCATAGAACAAAGATTTCTTGAATATGAAAGAATAAAAGCCAGAGAGAAACTGAGTCAGACCGAAAAATATCTTTCAGGAATTTTATATGAACGCGGAATAGACAATCATGGATTTGCTATCATTCGCTCAAAAGGAGATCAAGCTCTTTTCAAATTAGCTACTCCGCAATTAAAGAAAAAATTGGGTATTCCTGACAATAGGCCAATAGCTGATTTCCTTCCCACAATCAGCATAAAAGCAAAAGACCTTGCAGCTGAAATGACCGGAGTGAATGTTCAAAGTAAGGACATGAAAGGACAAAATCCTATTGAACAAGAACATATTGAAAATAGTTCAGCTGTACGAAAAATGTTGATAGAAAGAGGAATTCAACCGGAAAAATTACCTGCTGCAGAAGACGTGAAAAAATTACAGCGAAAGTTGGAGGGTGATGAAAAGAAACTGATACAACAAACAAAAAGGAAAAAGAAATAATCTCTTTGAACCGCGCTTAACGAAAACAAAAAGTCACCTTTTACTATGAATAAATTTTTATGGAGCGCATTCGCTCTGTTGCGTGCATTTTATTGCTGCGGACAGGATGCTGCATTAATTGCCCACTCCGCAGCAACCTGCAATTACAGTTTAAATTCCAACGATGTATGGAGCGCAAGCTGTAATCCCGCCGGATTAACGGAAGTAAAAAAATTGTCGTGCGGATTATTTTACAACAGTAATTTTTTAATCAAAGATATTTCCTCACAATATCTGATTGCAGCTTTTCCTTTAAACAAAAAAATTTCATCGGCCATCAGTTTATTTCGTTTTGGAAATGAATTCTATTCGAAAAATCAAATCAGTATCGGCGGAGGAATGCGCTTAAATGACAATATCCGTTTGGGTGCTCAATTGCACTTTCAGTATATCTATCAATCTGAACAAAGTCCGCTGTATTACGCTTTTCCCGAATTAGGAATTAGCTATAGAATCAACAATAAATTAAATGCATCTTCGGCCATACGCAATTTCACTTCCAACCTTTATAATGAACATAAAATAAATGAAGCGCAGTTATTACGCATAGGCTTGAGCTATGTGTTTGATGAGAAGATTAAAATACATGCTCAGATTATTTTTCAGAATAAAAACTATCCTTTCGTGGGAGTGGGCATCGACTATTTTCCGAAAGAAAAAATTTGCATCGGCTTCAATATTTCCAGCACCAATCAGCCTTTCAACATTGGCGTTGGGTACAAACTAAAACCCGTTGAAATAAAAATTGCTTTTGCTTACCATCAGTTTCTCGGCATTTCACCTGCCAGTGCCATCGTATTATGAAAAATACATTGCTCTTATTTTTCTTATTTCTTTCTCATTTTGTTTTTTCTCAAAATGATATTTTGCAGCAAAGCATAGATTATTTACTCAGCGGAAATCAGGATGAAATGGTAAATGCCGATGATGTGGCAGAACAGTTGCGCGTTATTTTAAAACATCCTGTTAACATCAACACCGCTGATGCTGATTCATTGGCCAAACTTCCACTGATCAATATGGAACAAGCAAAAAGGATAGTGGATTATCGGGAGAAAAACGGAAAATTCTTTAGCATTTACGAATTAAAACATTTGCAATTCAATGTAGAATTAATAAAATTATTGTCGCATTATTTTAAAATAGATGCTGCTCCGTCAGCAAAGGCTGATGTGCTTTTTATGATCAGAGCACAAGAAATCATTGAAGACCAAAAAGCTTATGCCGACAGCAGTACAAACACTTACACGGGCAGCTCCGCTAAAATATATTCCCGATTCAGATTTACCGACAATAAAATATCCTTTGGCTTTACTGCCGAAAAAGATCCGGGAGAATCTTTTTACGATAAATACCAGCCCAATGCTTTTGATTTTTACAGCGGCTTTGTACAATACAAACAAAAAAAAACGAATTTAATTATCGGAGATTTTACAATAAACACCGGACAGGGCTTGCTACTCAGCAATGGCTACCGCAATAGTTTTATCACCTCTCCCTTGTATGCCAATTTGTTTCAAAACCAAAGCAAACCCTACACTTCAAGCGATGAAAACGCTTTTTTCAGAGGACTTTGCTATCGACAACAAATTGGAAAATATATTTTGCAAGCCTTCCTTTCTTACAAAAAAATTGATGCATCCGTGAGTAATGGAAAAATCACTACGCTGCTGAATACCGGCTACCACCGAACGCTTTCCGAATTAAACAAAAAAGACAATGTCACCGAAATTTCCTTTGGAATTTCCGCCTTGTATCAAAAGGAAAACCGAAGCATTGCCTTCAATAATTTAGTGTATAAATACAATCTTCCTTACGTACCCGACAGCGCTTATTACAAACCCGATTTTTCACAAAGCGGATGGCAATACCTCAACAGTATCGATTGTTCCATTGATTACAAAAACTTTAATTTCTTTGGTGAAATTGCTGCTTCCAAACAATTTAAATTCGCAATGATCGCAGGCATTTTAATCAGTTTGAACGAACAATTATCCGCTTCCATACGAATGCGTTATTACGATCCTTACTACGTTAATCCTTATGCAGAAAGCTATTCACAAAGTTCAGGAGTGAAAAACGAAACGGGTACTGATATCAATCTCTTGTGGAATATTTCTTCCGACAGGCAATTGAGTTTATCCTATGATATATTTTCTCATCCATGGATGCGCTACGGAATTACACAACCTACGCAGGGAAAAGAATTTTCGGTTTTGTATCAGGCAACTGTGAACGATGAACTCAATTTTTATTTGCGTTATCAAAACAAAGAAAGCGATCAGAAATACAGCCAATTGCGCGCCCATTTAAACTGGAATTATTCTTTCGCATCCACACTGAGCGTGCGCAGCGAAATACATTTTGTAAACGAAAAATATTCCTGGATCGCTTATGTAAACATTGCGCATCAACCTAAAAACCTGCCTTTCAAAATTCATTTGCGTTACAGTTTATTCAACATCTCCGATTATAATTCAAGAATTTACACTTACGAAAGCGATATGCTGTATAGCTCTTCCATCCCCTTTTTCGACGGAGGAGGAAACAGAATTTATACTATGATAAATTATCCCGTCAACAGAAATTTAAGTTTGTGCCTCAAAGCTTCCACCTCTTTGTATGACAGCAAAAATAGCATAGGTTCCGATAAAGATCTCATCAATGGAAATCACAAAAGTGAAGTGAAATTACAAGTGCTGTGGAAGAGATAAATCAATACACCACAAACTTTCCGGCCCGATGGTTTATGCGGTATAAATAAACTCCCGCCGGTAAATTTTCTTTATTGATCTGAACAGAATTTCCAAGCAGAGAAAACGAAGTTTTCACTTCGGCACCCGTGAGATCATAAATGAAAAGCGCCGAAGAATTCACCTCATGAAACAAAATTCTTTGCGAAAAATCTTCCACCTTAATTTGAGATGGGTAGTCGGCAATTCCATTAGAAGATTCTTTCCAATCCATGTAATTACTATTGATGTTGGCACCGTCGAAAGCCAAGCGAACAGTATGTTTTCCCTGCGTTAAAGAAATATTTTTCACGCTGGTAGTTTTCCATGTTTGCCATCCGCCCGTATTGGAAACACTCACTGAACCTGTAACATTAACATTATCCACTTCAACATGCATCGCTGAAGTGCCGGTGCCTCCCGAAGCAATTCTTAAATCAAGATCATAATTGGCGCTTTTTGCAACAGTAACTGTATAATCCATCCACTCCCCAACATCTGAAAAACCAACATCATAGCCGCCACCCGCATCGGTACAGGTTTCAATATCCACACCATCCAAACGATATTGTGCACCATTGTTTATACCATCTACATCATAATAAGCACCACCACATTTAATGTTGTAATTTTCACTTTCTATTTTTCCGGGAATGGCATAAGAAGAGCCATTGTAAGCAGTTTCAGCAACGGAAGAATTATCCATATCGTAAACCCGCACATAATCAATTTCAAAAGTAGGTTTTGTCAATGCCACATCTGCAGGGTTAGTGGTACCTGTGAACCATCCGCCAACGGCCAAATTTAAAATGATGTAAAAATCACTGGTCCATGGCCAAACTACAGCATTATTTGAAGCAGGATCTAACGAATTAGGATTTTTAGTTTCTGTTTTAAATAAAACACCATCGAAATACCATTTTATATCATCCACCGTCCATTCTACAGCATAAATATGAAAATCCTGATCAAGTGCTACTGCACTCGTATAACTATCTCCATCGTATTGGTTATTGGGAGATTTTGAACCATAGTGCAAAGTTCCCTGCGTGATTTTGGTTTTATCACCACGGTATTCCATAATGTCAATTTCTCCTGTGGTTGGCCAGTTATTGTTGGTGCTCAACATCCAGAAAGCCGGCCACAAACCATAACCCGTTGGCATTCGCATGCGCGCTTCAAAGCGCCCGTAGGTGCGACTGTACAAGCCTTTGGTAATTAATTTAGAGGAAGTGAAAGAAGCTGATCCTGCATTTTGTTTAATGACTTTTAAATTCAAAACACCGCTGCTGATATAAGTATTGTTGCCATTGCTGGTGTAATATTCCAGTTCGCTGTTTCCCCAGCCGCATAAATTCGGACAACCATCGCCAATTTGATAAGCCCATTTATTTAAATCCAGCATAGTGCTATCAAACTCATCCGACCACACCAGATTACCATTACAGGTTTGAGCTTTGGATATAAAGGGTAAAAGGAAAATAAACAGCAAAAAAATTCTCTTCATAAATGATTATTTCTACAAGTAAAAATGATTTACAAGTAATATGAAAAGTAAAACAGACCCCCCTGTTTTAAATATAGAACTATAATCCGGTTTATAAAAATTAAAGTGACGCATCGGAATTAATCACAATAGGAGATTTTTCAAGTGTTTCATACAACCTTTCATTAGGCACAAAACCTTTGTCGTCCTTTGAATATTCAGGCAGCAACCTCTCCACAAAATACATAATCATTTCCCCTTTATTTTTCACATGCTTCCCTCCTCTTGGTGTGCACACGAAATAATCTTTAATCAATTCATAGGTAGATTCAGAGATATTTACTTTTCCTTCTTCACTGTTGGATTCCATTCTGCTGGCGATGTTTACGCTGTCGCCCCAAATGTCATACGCGAATTTTTTCTTTCCTACCACGCCCGCAATGATGGGGCCCGTATGTAAGCCCGCACGTATTTCCCAAATATTTCCCTGTCCCATTTCTTTATTGAACTGCTCAATGTATAAAATGAAATCAAAAGCAGCCAGAATCGCATCTACCGGATGCGTACTGTTTTCCACCGGAATACCGCCGGCACACATATAAGCGTCTCCGATGGTTTTAATTTTTTCCATATTGTGCCTGTCCGTAATCTCATCAAACTGAGTAAAAATAGTACTCAGTTCACTCACCAATTCGTTGGGTGTTAATTTTCCCGACAAGCTGGTAAATCCTTTAAAATCAGTAAACATAATGGTTGCAGCCGGATATAATTTTGTACTTGCCACACCGTGCAGTTTTAATTCATCGGCAATTTCTTCAGGTAAAATATTGAGCAGAAGTGCTTCCGATTTATGTTTTTCTTCTTCCAGATCAAGGGTTCGGGCCTTTACTATTTCTTCCAGCTTTTTCTTTTCATGAATGAGTCGGCGCGTTCTCCATCTGAAACCGCCAAAGAGCGATAAAAAAAGCAACACAACAGCTGAAGTACGAAAAGCTGTGGTAGCCCAGAAAGGGGGATTGATCGTTACATGAAACTGAATGGGTTTATCGCTCCATTTTCCATTTTTGAGTCGGGAATAAACTATGAAATCATATTCTCCCGGCGCAAGATTGGAATAAGTAATTTCATTTTTATGATCGGGCGGCGACAAGGAATCATCGTGTCCTTTTAAATAATAGCGGTACTCCACATCCGAAGGATTAATCAATCCTTTGGCTTTAAAATCAAAACTGAGATTATTGATATCATAAGGCAAATCCAATTTATTGGGAATATCATAAAACCCTGTTAACGAATCGCAATAAGGTTTCCAGTCGAAGGCGGCATAATTGAATTTTATTTGCGTGAGTTGCAGCGGAGGCGTAAATCCGGTTGGAATCTGAGAAGGACGGTTGATGTAAATTTTACAGGTTCCGTTGATGGTTCCTATCCATAAATTTCCTTGCGGATCAATGCAGGCCGCATTTTTATTGCATTGAATACCATTGAAGCCATCTTTAAAACTATAGGTTTGCATGGAATAGTCGTTCAAAGAAATCATTCTCACGTCCTTATTGGTTCCTAGCCACAATTGCTGCTTACCCACAGAAATGGAATTGATGATTAAATTATCCAGATCATTGCTTCCCTGTATGAGATAAAAATTTTCTTTGTAGTAAGAAAATATCCCGTCGCCTTTGGTACCAAACCATACTTTCTGATTGTCTTTATCGGCAATGCAGGAAATGATACTTGCATTTTTATCTACAGGAAGATCTTTGAGAAACTTCATTTCAAAATTTGCAGTTTTGTATGCTTCCGGATGTGCAATAAAAACCACACCGGTATCGCTGGTAGCCCATATTCTTCCTAAATGATCTTCACAAATGCTGTAAATATTTTTTTCATCAAAAGCAGGAAATGAAGTGAGTTCAAATAAATCGGAAGAATATTTACCATCGGATTTTTTCGGTGCAATACATTGCAATCCTTCATTGGCTCCCACCCAAATTAATCCTCTGGAATCAGTAAACAAACAATTGATTTCACTAATCATTTCCTGTGAAAAAGGACTCAGGGTTCCTTTGTAATAATTATAAATGCCATTGCCATCGGTTCCTATCCATAAAGCACCGGAGCGATCTTCGGTGAGCGCAGATATTTCTACTCCCGATAAGCCCTGCATTTCATTGATATAATCGTAGCGTTTTCCTTTTTTAAGCGTGATTCCGTTGGAAAAAGTACCTAAAACCAACGTTGAATCTTTCATGGTATACAAAGCAGTAATCACCTGATCGCTGAGTCCGTTCACCACATTGTAATTCACAAATTTTTCACCGATGTATTTATTCACCCCGCCAAACTTAGTTCCTATCCAAACCGAACCCGAACAATCCTGAGTAATGCATAAAATTCGATTGTTCGATAAGCCGTTGCTTTCATTAAAATTCACAAAAGTCACCAGTCCCGCTTTAAAGTCGGCATAATTCCATTTGTCTAAACCGCCCTTGCTTCCAAACCAAATATTTCCCGACTTATCCTGATAAATGCACGAAATCCGGTTATCACTCAATCCATCTGAATTGCTTATAGTAGTAAATGTTTTTCCGTCAAAGTAGCAAGCCCCTTGTTCCGTTCCCACCCAAATGTTATGGTCCTTGTCTTCAAACAAGCTGATGACCTTATTATTGGGCATTCCATGAATTTCAGTGTAATGGTGGAAGCGCTTGTTTTTAAAAACCGATAAACCGCGATCGGTTCCCACCCAAATTTGTCCGAGGTGATCTTTTATTAAAGTTCTGATACCATCACTCAGCAAGCCTCTATCCCGGGGGTAATAAATGAATTTCCCTTTGTCGTAGATCGCAATACCATTGTTCAGAGTTCCTATCCAGATGCGGCCTTCATTGTCCTCGGTAATTGCTTTTACATAATTATCGGGCAGGCCGTTATTCATGTTGAGAGTATGAAACTTGCCGTTTTCAAAATAACAAGCTCCGCCATTGGCAGTTCCAAACCATATACGACCTTTACTGTCTTCAAAAATTGCCCGGATATTATCGTCGGGAAGCCCCTGATTTTTGAAATAGTATTTGATTTCCTCACCATCGTACATGTTTACCCCCCCACTTTCGGTAGCAAACCACAAATTACCTCTACTATCTTCCAATACCGCATAAATAGAGGCCTGCGACAAGCCTTCCTCTACCGAAATTCTTTCAAAGTAATATTGCTGGGAAAAGGCTGCATGGCAAAGCAGAACAAGGAAAAGCAAATATTTTGTTTTGTGATTCATAACCCGATCAGGGCTTAATACGCCGGACGGCGAAAGAGGTTATAACTTAGTGAGTTAAAATGAAAAGCAAGAAAGTAAGTCGATTGTGTTTGCAAATTAAGCTAGATCACTTATATTTGCACCCTCTCTTTGGAGAAAGTTCTTTAAATAACGCGAAAGTAGCTCAGTTGGTAGAGCACGACCTTGCCAAGGTCGGGGTCGCGGGTTCGAGTCCCGTCTTTCGCTCCAATAAGAGAAAACCCTGTTAGCAGGGTTTTTTCTTTTTAGTTTGCCTTGGTGGTGGAATGGTAGACACGCAGGACTTAAAATCCTGTAGTAGCAATACTGTGCGGGTTCAAGTCCCGCCCGAGGTACATAATAAGTCCGTTAACTTAATTGTTGACGGGCTTTTTTGTTTTAAGGGTTACAATATTGTAACAATTCTTCTTTCTTTTTTAGCCAGTACTAACATATATTTTCCATAAAAAATTGCGCAAGTGATTGTTTGCGCATATATTTGCAAATGATTACTTGCACAATAAAATGAAACGAGATATATACCAAGCCATAGCCGATCCTACAAGACGATCCATATTAAGCCTTCTGGTAGTTCAGGCAATGACCCCCAATGCACTTGCTGAGCATTTTGACATATCAAGACAAGGCGTATCAAATCACATTAAGATCTTAACGGAGTGCGAACTTATAAAACAAGAACAGCAAGGCCGAGAGATTTACTACTCTCTTGAAATAAAAAAAATGAAAGAGATCGATAAATGGTTAGATCAATTCCGAAAGATCTGGGAAAACCGATTCAGCCAGTTAGACGATATATTACTAACAATGAAAAAAAATGAAAAATGAAAAACAATTTGCTATTTGATTTTATCGTTGACAAATCGTCAAAATCGGTTTTTGTAACAAAAGAATTTGATGCAGAGCTTTCACTGGTTTGGGATGCTTTTACCAAGCCCGAAATTTTGGATCAATGGTGGGCACCAAAACCTTACGCATCAAAAACAAAATATATGAATTTTGAAGTTGGCGGTCGAAGATTTTATGCAATGGTGGGTCCGGAAGGACAAGAGCATTGGGGGATCCAGGAATATACTTCCATTAGTCCAAAAACCAATTTCAAATATATGAATGCTTTTGCTGACAAAGATGAAAATCCGTCATTACCGGGTTCTGATTGGGATTTGAATTTTAGTCAACAAAATGAAATAACAAAAGTGAGGATCACTATTAAAAATGATTCGCTTGAACGTATGGAAAAAATGATCGAGATGGGCTTTAAAGAAGGATTTACAATGACCTTGAATTACCTTGGAGAAATGTTTGCGGATCACAAAAAATAAAGACAAAAAAATGAACATCCAAGAACAAATCGATGAGTATATTACCAGTCAACCTGAACCAAAACGCAGCGACATGCAAGCCTTGCACCGCATCATTCTGCAAGTAATGCCGGCATGTAAATTATGGTTCCTGAATGGCAAAGACGGGAAAGGTAAAACTGTTTCTAATTCTAACATAGGCTACGGACTTCAAACCATAAAATATGCTGATGGAACAAGCAGGGAGTTTTATCAAATTGGTTTGAGCGCAAACAAAAGCGGAATCTCTGTATACATAATTGGTATAAAAGATAAAACATACTTAGCCCAAACGTATGGAAAAACACTTGGTAAGGCGAGCGTGAGCGGGTATTGCATAAAGTTCAAAACGCTGAATGATATTAATATTGATATGCTTGAGGAGGCAATACGATATGCGGCCGAGACTCAGAATTGATCTAGTGAAATAGCCAGCTACTCCATGGACATTTCATAAAGCACATTTAAATGCTTGTGAATATTCACTTTTTATTTTTGAGCTTCGCCCTTTTTTTAGCCAATGCTTGTTTGTGTTTATAAGCATCGCTTTTTTTGTATGCCCCGCCCTCATTTACTTTTTGATTTTTTTCACTTTTTTCGTGAAAGCCAGTTTGGGGAGTAACCGGAGGTGCTGTTTTTCTGTTGCGTTTAACAGCAATTTTAGTTTCTTCTTCTGGCAATACTTTAAAATTGATTTCCACTGCATCCGGAAAATCTATTTCCGGTATTTGATAATTCATCAGCGTTTCAATGGCATTTTTATACTCTTCCTCTTTTTCGGTATAAAATAAAACAGATTTACCTGTTTGATTGGCTCTTCCTGTTCTTCCTATGCGATGGATATAATTTTCGGGGAAACTAGGGGTATCAAAATTAATGACATGCGATAATTTATCTAAATCGATACCTCGCGCAATTAAATCGGTAGCGATTAAAATGCGGATATTGCCCGCATCAAATTTTCTGGTGATTTCCAAACGGTAGGCTTGTTCCTTGTTGGCGTGAATGATACCAATGCCCGACATTTCCTGTTCCAGAATTTCGAAGAGGAGATTGGCCATTTTTTTGCTCGATACAAAAACCAATACTTTATGGTATTCCTTTTTTTCGGCAAGCAAATGAGTAAGTAAATTGATTTTAGTGTAAAAGTTTTTTACGGGATAAGCCTGTTGCGAAATATTTTTTAGCGGCTCGCCACTCGGAGCAATTTCAATGCGGAGAGGGTTAACAAAAAAATCATCAATCAAAGTACTCACCTCTTCTGTCATGGTAGCTGAAAACAAAATATTTTGTCGGCGCTCCGGCAGCATATCTAATATATTGGTGAGCTGAACGCGGAAACCTTCATCCAGCAAAACATCCACTTCATCCATCACAAATTTATTGATAGTTTTTAATTTCACCACTCTGCTGGTGGCCAAATCAAATAAGCGCCCCGGTGTTGCTACCAGAATATCCACACCCTCTGCCAAATCCTGTACTTGCGTATTGATATTCGCACCACCATACACTCCTTTCACTCTGAAACTTTTGTATCTGGAAAAGGCTTTTATGTTTTCTACCATTTGAACAACGAGCTCACGAGTGGGAACTAAAATTAAAACCCGCGGACTCATTTGCGTTGAAAATTTTAAGTCCTGTAAAATCGGAAGCATGTAAGCCAGCGTTTTTCCCGTTCCGGTTTGCGCAATCCCAACCACATCTCTGCCCGAAAGGATTACCGGATAAGCCTGTGTTTGTATGGGCGTAGGCACCGTAAATTTTAAATCAACAATTGCATTCATCAATTGTTTGGAAAGATTAAAATTTTGAAAAGTGCTCATATACTACAATTATTTTGTTTGCTAAAAGTACAAACAAAAAGCCCGTGAACATTATTCACGGGCTTTTTAGTTTTTGAAAGCTTACAAGAACTATCTTTTCGCTTTCTTTTCTTTTTTAGCTGCCTTTTTTTCTTTTGCAGTTTTCAACGGTTCTTTTTTCGTTGATTTCTTAGCATCCTGTGATTTTGCCATGGTTGTAAAATTTAATGGTTGATTATTCTGACGCGTATCTAAAGTAATAATAATTCGGAATTCTTCTTTATAAATGAAATTCATTTCAATATTTTTTTTTACAAAACTATTGCGTAACTGAATTGTTACACATATATTTGTAACCACTTAGTTACATTATGGAAACAAGAAGAGATGTATTTCAGGCCATAGCCGATCCCACGAGAAGAGCAATCCTCGGCCTCATTGCCATGCAAAGCTTAACGCTGAATGCAGTCGCTGAAAATTTCGATATCAGCAGGCCTGCCATTTCCAAACATGTTAAAGTGTTAACGGAATGCGGACTCATTAAAATAAAACAACAGGGAAGAGAAAGATATTGCGAAGCAAAACTGGATAAACTCAATGAAGTATCTCTTTGGATAGAACAATACAAACAGTTTTGGGAAAGTAAACTGGATTCACTGGAAAGCTATTTAAACACCATTCAAAAAAATAAAAAGAAGAAAAAATGAACGCAGCAAAAAAAGAAGAGCTGGTTATAACAAGAGTTATCAATGCTCCAAAAAAATTAGTATTTGAAGCCTTTACTCAGGCCGAACATTTACAACACTGGTGGGGTCCGGCCGGATTAAAACTGGAAGTGATCCATCTCGACGTTAGAGCAAATGGGAAATTTCATTACAAAATAATTACTCCCGACGGACATGCCATGTATGGCATTTTCAATTACAAAGAAGTTAAAGCCCCGGAAAGAATTGTGTTCACCAGTGCTTTTGCCGACGAAAAAGGAAATGCCATTAAAGCTCCTTTCGACGGTGCTTTTCCCTTGGAGATATTGAACGAGTGGACTTTCACGGAAATCAAAGGCATCACCACTTTAACATTAAAAGGAAATCCATTCGGAGCCAGCGAAGAAGAAATAAAAGCGTACACCTCTTTCCATTCAAATATGAACGAAGGCTTCGGAAAAACTTTCGATCAGCTGGATCGCTATATCAGCGAAAAAATAAAATTGCAACAACAATTACAAAAACATAAAGGAGCAAGAGTAAGCACCTACTTAAATTTTCCGGGCAATACCGAAGAAGCATTTAATTTTTATAAATCGGTTTTCGGCGGTGAATTTGGCGGTGGCGGACTCCAACGCTTCGAAGATATTCCGGCAAATGCCGATCATCCTCCCCTATCCGATGAAATCAAAAAAATGATTTTACATGCTGAACTGGAAATTTTGGGCGGACATGTTTTAATGGCTACCGATGCGCCTGCCAGCATGGGCTTCACACTCAACACAGGCAACAACATGCACATCAATTTAGAACCCGACACCCGAAAAGAAACCAAGCGCTTGTACGATGCGCTTTCCAAAGGAGGCAATGTGACCATGGAATTAAAGGATATGTTTTGGGGCGCATACTATGGAAGCTGTACCGATAAATACGGCATCAACTGGATGTTCAATTGCAATGAAGCAAAATAAAAAAAACCTTAATTTCAATGTATCAACAAAAATAACATCATGAAAAAAACAAAAATTCTTTATTGGACCTTCACCGGACTATTCGCTGCATTTATGGCTTTTACAGCCATTCCCGATGTATTGATGGCGGAGGACGCAATAAAATTTATAACGCAGCTGGGCTATCCTGAATATTTCGTTCCCTTCATTGGTGTGGCAAAAATTTTAGGAGCCGTAGCCATTTTAATTCCGGGCTTTCCGAAAATAAAAGAATGGGCGTATGCAGGTTTGGCTTTCGATTTAATTGGCGCAATATATTCTGTAATTGCAACTGCCGGACTTCAACCGCAAATGATTTTCATTTTATTGCCTGTCTCGTTTTTGATTTTATCCTACCGCTTTCATCATCTTAAACTAAAAGAAGAAAATGGAAAATAAAATAAAAGACGTTGATACTTACATATCTCTGCATCCCGAAAACGTAAGAGTATTGCTGGAAAAATTACGTCACGCCATACAAAGTGCAGCTCCTAAGGCCGAAGAAGTCATCAGCTATCAAATGCCGGCTTTTAAATACCACGGCATGCTGGTTTACTTTGCTGCTTATAAAAAACACATTGGATTTTATGCTGTTCCTACGGGAATAGCAGAATTCAAAAAAGAATTGTCGGTTTATAAAACTTCTAAAGGAACAGTACAATTCCCTTTGGATAAACCACTTCCTCTTGCGCTCATAAAAAAAATAGTGAAATTCAGAGCGAAAGAAAATCTGAATAAGGCAAAAGAGAAAGCGAAAAAATAAATTATCTCATTTCATAGATCCTTAAACAAGTTCAGGATGACCTTTGTTATCCGCCTTCCAACAAAAAAAAACCTCTCTTTCAGGAAATTATAGCATCCGTCATATTTCATCCTAACCAACCTCACTCAAATTCTCAGCTTCGATAAAGAAATTTGAGGGAATAAAATCAAACCATCATGAAAAAAACCAAGGCATTGCCCGTATAATTGCTACCGCAGTAATTATTGGTCCTTTATGATAATTAACTGATAGGCATCACTTTTCCGAATGACTGCACTCATTAAAAAACGAAGCTCGTGGGACTACATTTAAGACAAAAAATTTTGTTATTCACTTTAACTTTAAAAAATATGGAAACAACAAGTTCAAAAATTGTAAACACCCTGATCAGCGGAATTAAAAAAGCTCAGGTTGATCTGGAAGAATTTCAACTACAGCTAGCATTAGGCAAAGCAGAAGCAAAGGACAAGTATGAAGATGTAAAGAAAAAATTCAATAAGATGGTTCACGAAACCAAACTGAA
Organism: Flavobacteriales bacterium; assembly: GCA_023251095.1. GTDB lineage: Bacteria > Bacteroidota > Bacteroidia > Flavobacteriales_C > JAHEZL01. The sequence goes on along the minus strand of JAHEZL010000008.1, from coordinate 95,756 downwards.
AGTGAATGAACTAAAAGGGGAAAAAGACGAATTACAATCGCGCTTAGAAGAATTGCAATTGCAATTGGCTCTTGGAAAAGCAGATACCATTGATGCTTTTAATGAGCAAAAGAAAAAAATAACCCGTGCCTTGAATAATCTTGAAAAAGAACTGGAAAACAATCCGTTTACCGCAGAAGTACACACTAAACTCCAACATGAAATTGAAAGATTTAAAATAAAACTGGAAATTCTTCGACTACATTTTGAACTAAAAAAAAGCGATATCAAAGAAGAGTTTGAAGCAAAGAAAGCTGAGTTTTTAAAACAGGTGGAAAAAATGAAAACAAAAATTTCCGACAATAAATCTATGGTTTCCAACAAAGCAGAAAACTTCAGTACAGAAATTAAAAATGCTTACAAACATTTGAAAAAGGCTTTTGTTTAAGTTTCTTTCAAACTACCAATAAAATGCCTGCAAGATATTTTTCTGCAGGCATTTTTATTTGACTACTGATCGTGATCCCCCTTGCGAAGATCCCGTATAGTTCCCAAAACCACAACCCCGGCTATAATAAAACCTATGATTCCGGGAGCAGAAGTTTTGCCCCATAATGGATGGATATTAGATGCAATCAGCAGAGAAGAACCAATGATCAGTGAAGAAACGATCACTGCAGAAATAATTTGCTTGCTCACACGATTAATGGTGTGCACCAAAGGATCAATCCCTTGATGCCTCAAATCTACTTTTATTTCTCCACTGTTAATTTTGCGAATGGCACTTTTCAAATCGCGGGGAAATTCTTCCATATACATTCCCATTTCATGAACAGAACCTAAGATCTGTTTCATAAAACGAAGCGGACTATAATTTTTAGTTACCGTACGAATTAAAAACGGACGTACCACTTTCAACATATCCAGTTCAGAATCGAGCTGATGCACTACTCCTTCAATAGTCATCATGGATCGGGCCAACAGAAAAAAATGAGTTGGCATTTTCAATCCATGTTTAATGATAATGTCTTTCAATTGCAAAAGAATGGTACTCATTTCATTTTGATGCAGGGTTTGAACAGAAAAATTCTGAACGAACTCATTCAGATCAGCTTCCATCTCTCTCATGTTTTTAATAGTAGGAGTATCAGAAATTTGTTGGAAAGCACGAATGATCTTTTGAATGTTTTTGTCTTTAACAGCTAAAAACAAAGTACCAAGTTGCTCAATATCCTTTCGCATAATATTGCCCATCATGCCGTAATCAATATAACATACCACATTATTCGGCAACACCAGTAAATTACCCGGATGCGGATCGGCATGAAAAAAACCGTAATCAAAAACCTGTTTGAAATAGGAAGTGAGCAAACGGTTGGCAATTATCTTTTTATCCAGTCCGTTAGTTTGTAATTTTCCGAGATCAGAAATTTTAACTCCGTCAATATATTCCAGAGTAAGAATTTTTGAGGTGCTGAACTCAGGATAAACTTTTGGCGAATGAATGTGTCCTTGATCGCTTTTATCTTCCGTAAAATTATAGTGAAAGCGTACCACATTAATGGATTCACGAGTAAAATCCAATTCCTCCATTACACTTTTTTCAAAGTTTTTGATCAGGCCAACAGGATCTAAACTTTTCAGAGAAGGCATTCTTTTTTTGAAAAGATCGGCCATGTAAAGCATTACTTTGATATCCGACTCGATGATTTCTTTTATGCCCGGACGTTGGATTTTCACCACCACCTTCTCTCCTGTTTTAAGGGTGGCGCGGTGTACCTGAGCCATAGAAGCCGAAGCGAAAGCCTCGGGCTCAAAATATTCAAAAACATCAGTGATTTTTTTATGGAGCTCTTTCTCCAATGCTTCCATCATTATTTTACCGGGAAGCGGAGGAACACTATCCTGTAATTTCTCTAATTCCTTAATTAATTCAGCAGGAAGAATATCAGCACGGTTGCTTACAATTTGTCCGAATTTCACAAAAGTCGGTCCGAGCTCTTCACACACCAAACGCATTTTTTCCCATTTGCTAAGGTGAAGTGACTGCTCGTAGGTAGCATTAGGAATGAGTTTCGTTAAAAAATGAAAGCGTTTTTTTTCATCCATATACGCCACCAGATCTTCAAATCCGTATTTAAACAATACTCTAATGATCTGATTGTAGCGTTTCAGATAACTGTACTTACCGTCAATGTAACTGAAGACTCCCATGGTTTATGCTCTTGCCTGTAATAAACTGATTTGCTTTTCCAATTGAGTTATTTTTTGCTCCAACTCTTTTACATCATCGGCATGAGCAATGTGCATTTTGGCATATACTTTTACCGCTATTTCCTCCATTTTTTCATCCAGCTCCTGTTTGGCTTCTTTGGCCTTGACAATGATTTTTTGCATCAAATCAGTTTCTTCGCCGTCTTCAGAGGGTTTCATTGCCTCATCCCATTTCTCTTTTCCTTTGTTTACCAGTTGGGTAATATTTTCCATGGTTTCCTTATCCTTTGCTATCAGATATAAGTTAGTAGATAAGGTCAATAGTTCAATCATTGTTTTTGCTCTCATATTTGCAGATTTTATGGTAACAAAGAAAGGACTAAAGAAGAAAATAAAACATGATAATTATAGGCCCGAAAGATGACCTCGGTCAGTAGGATTGCCTATTACTACCACTATTTTTACTCCGTAATTAAAACATCTTATTTATGAATAATAATATTCCCATTTCAAAAATCATGACTACAGTAGTCGTGTCTGTTGATCCATCTCAAAAACTAGTTGACGTTAAACATATCTTTGAAAAAGAAAAGTTCCACCATCATATTCCTGTAATCGAAAACGGAAAACTAAAAGGAATTATCAGCTTGGTTGATTTTCTTTATGCGATTAAAAATGCTTCGTTAGATGATAATGAACAGGAATATCAAAATCTTTTTGTTAAGGACATCATGAGCGCACATCCAGCAACAAAATCAACTTCAGCAACTATCAATGAAGTGGCAGAAGAACTTGCCAAAGGCCGCGTTCACGCTATAGTTATCAGCGACGATGGTGACGTTAAAGGAATTGTTTCAACAGCAGATGTGATTCGTTATTTCCTGAACAATTAAAAAAAAACAATCACGAGACCATTGCTTTATTGCAAAACTTATAACATGAAGATAACACCATACATCTCCGCTGAAAAGGCTTTTTCTTCATTAAAATCAGGAGACTCTATTTTCATTCAAACAGGAGCTGCTATTCCAATGGTTTTGGTGAATGGCCTGGTGGAGGTTGGGGGGAAATTAAGCAATATTTCCATCTACCAAATGCATACAGAAGGACTCGCTCCCTATTGTGACCCATGCTATAAAGGTATTTTCAATACCCATTGTTTTTTTATCGGCAATAGTACACGTGCTGCCGTCAATTCAGCAAATGCCGATTATATCCCCGTTTTTCTCAGTGAAATACCGGCTTTGTTTCGCAAAAAAATTATTCCTGTTGATTTTGCTTTGCTTCATGTTTCACCGCCGGATGAACATGGTTATTGCAGTTTGGGTGTTTCTGCCGATATAGCTATTGCAGCTGCAGAAGTTGCAAAAAACATTATTGCCCAAGTCAACCCCAATATGCCGCGCACCCATGGCGGCGGAATGATTCATGTATCCAGATTTTCGGCTATGGTTTCATCCAATGATCCGATACCCGAGATTGAGGTTGGTGAACCGAACGACATTGAAATGAAAATCGCGAGCAATATCGCCGGTTTAGTGGATGACGGGGCTACATTACAAATGGGCATTGGTAAAATTCCAAATGCTGTTTTAAGTAAACTCATCCATCATAAAAAACTAGGCATTCACACAGAAATGTTTTCCGACGGTATTATTGATCTGGTTGAAAAAGGAGTGATTACCGGCGAAATGAAAATGAAACATCCTCACAAAATCATTTCAAGTTTTGCGGTTGGCACAAAAAAATTATACGATTATATAAACGACAATCCTTTGTTTGAAATGCACGACACTGCTTACGTTAACGACACATACGTGATCATGCAAAACCCTAAAGTAACAGCCATCAACAGTGCTATTGAAATTGATTTAACGGGGCAGGTTTGTGCCGACTCCATTGGCTGCAGGCTCTATTCGGGCGTGGGTGGACAAATGGATTTCATCCGCGGAGCATCCTTATCAGAAGGTGGAAAACCCATCATTGCTCTACCTTCCATCACAAAAAACGGAGCCTCAAAAATTGTAAGCACTTTGCAAGCCGGCTCAGGCGTAGTAACTACCAGAGCGCACGTACATTATGTTGTAACAGAATTTGGTGTTGCCAATTTGTACGCCAAAAACATCAAACAAAGAATCAGGGAGCTGATCAACATTGCTCATCCATCTCATCGCGAAACTCTGGAAAAAGAAGCTTTTGATTTGTGGAAGATCACATGACACAAATCACGTCAAGCAAGTTGTTAAAATGAGTTGGCTCATTTTTTTAATGCTCAATACCACAGATTTTTGTATTCATTAAAATAAAAATCAACTATTATGAAAGCAAAAGTAGCCGTATATGATTCTCACGAAAAAGCAATAAATGCTGTAAAAGAATTAGAATTCAATGGTTTCCCTATCAAACAGGTTTCCATTATAGGGAAAGCCGAAATCATCGACGACAATATGCGAATCAAATCAAGAGACACAATTGAAAATGCTCCTTTGGCAATTGGAGCAATAGCCGGACCGGTACTTGGAATTTTAACAGGATTAGGAATTTTCGCAATTCCAGGTTTTGGTTTTTTATACGGTGCTGGTGCTGTTATTGGCGCAATTGCGGGACTGGATATGGGAGCGCTGGCCGGCGGATTTGTCTCCTTAATGGTAATTCTTGGTGTTGAAGAGCAAGAAGTTGTTAAATACCAGGAACACATTGTAAAAGGAAATTTTTTGGTAATGGTACAAGGCAATATCCATGAAATTCAACAAGCTGAACATATTTTACATACATCAGGCACTCATCTGACATGGGGAAATTAAAATGGCGTTACACAATTTTTGGCAACTGCTGGCCGGACTAGCGATTTTCCTTTACGGAATGTTTCTTCTGGAGGAAGTATTGAAACAACTTGATGGAAGGGCACTCAAAGTTTTTCTTAAAAAAAACACGTCCAATAAACTCAGTGCTATATTCAGCGGAACTATAGTTACCGCTATATTGCAAAGCAGCTCAATAGTAATTTTGATGGTGCTTTCATTGGTAGGAGCCGAAATCATTGTAATGGACAATGCGCTGGGAATAATACTGGGAGCTAATATTGGCGGGACATTCAATAGTTGGATTGTTGCACTGCTTGGATTTAAAATCGACTTCGAGAATTTCACTTTTCCTATTATTGGTATTGCAGGATTAGGATTGCTTATTTTCGCCAACAACAAAACGATTTACCAGATTTCTAAATTTTTCATGGGATTGGGCCTTTTATTTTTGGGCCTCATTTTCATGAAAGAAAGCATGGATGGCTTGGTAAAAAATTTCGATTTCAAACCCTACCTTTCTTACCATAAAATAATTTTTGTTTTAATTGGTTTTATCATCACCGCATTGATACAAATCAGCGCTGCAACAGTAGTGATTGTGCTGAGCGCTATCAGCACAGGGATTTTACCGCTGGAAACAGGAATAGCAGTGGTAATAGGCGCCGAACTCGGAACCACCATTAAAATACTAATCGGTTCGATAGGAGGAATTACAGCAAAAAAAAGAATTGCCATGGCTAATTTTCTTTTTAATTTGTTCATCGCAACACTAGGATTTATTTTTCTGCTACCCATTATTTCTGCGCTCAAAAATTTTATCGGCATAGATGATCCTCTCTTTATTTTAGTTGCTTTTCATACCTTAATAAATGTTGTTGGAGTCATCCTGTTTTTTCCCTTTATCAAATCTTTTGGCCAATTACTTGAAAAGATTTTCAAAGAGAAAAAAATCAGAAGCACATACTACATTCAAAATGCCAGTCCTCAAATTACCGATACCGCCATTGATGTTCTTGAAAAAGAAATACTGTTATTGATTCGTCGTGTGATCATTATCAATACTGAAGTTTTTCATCTTGAAGTGATGAACGAAAAAACAATAAAAGAAGAGCACAATTTGCCTTATGAAAAAAAATACTACAACATAAAACTCAGCGAAGGAGAAATACTTTCCTTCCATTCTAAAATGAGAGAAGGAAAAATCAGTGAAGAAGATTTTGCACGAATCAATCAATTGATCTCCTCCCTCAGAAACGCTATGTATTCAGCAAAAGGAATAAAAGACATTCAACAGGACAGAAAAGATTTTCGTAATTCAGTCAATAACATCAAGTATGATGAATACAAATTAATGAAATCTCAATTACTTCAATTTTATACACAGGCAAGTGAAATTTTGCAGGAAGAAAACAAAGACATTTGTTTGGAAAAACTAAGCACCTTAATCACCCAAATCCGAAAGGACTATAATTTACGCATGAGCGGACTTTATAACCAAAGCAAAATAAATACTTTGGAAGAAATCGACGTTTCTACCTTACTAAATGTAAACCGGGAGCTTTACTCCTCCTGTAAAGCAATGGTGTATGCCATTAAAGATTTTAAACTGGATGCTAACAGAGCAGAAAGTTTCAATAACATTTCTCTAGTTTAAATATCATGCAACACTTAACTTCCTTTTCCTCCATTTCACTGCCTCATACCATATCACCGATAAAAACCCTATACCAATACTAAATAAAAGCTGAATGACAGTCATCGTTTCAAATTCAAAAAACACAGTCAGAGGTTTTACAAAAAGTAATAATCCTGATAGCAATACCGAAATTCCAATGATTAACAGAATTAAATTGTTCCTGATTTTTAAAGAAGTTAGTAACGAATAATAAAAAGAACGATTCACAAGAGTTAAAAATATATTGGCAGAGATGAGAACGGTAAATACTATTGTGCGGGTTAGTGCCTCATCGAAACCTTGATATACTGCAAATTGATAACTAAACAAGCTTGCTGTAGTAATTACCAATCCCTGTACAATGCTAGTGGTTAATTCCTTCCAATTAAAAAAAGTAGTAGTGAAGGGTCTCGGATTTTGAAGCATTGTATTTTTTTCCATCGGCTCATTTTCATAGATGATGGAACATGTTGGTCCCATAATCAATTCTAAAAAGATGATATGTACAGGCGAAAAAATATTGGGATATATCCATCCTAAAGCATTATTACCCCATATAAAAGAATGAAAATCCTCAATTCTGCAAATGACCTAAATCATTATTGAAGAAAGGAGTGCTAGATTCCTGACAAAGGTCAGATATACTATTGACTCCCCTCATTCAATACTCTAATAACACAACATAGATTTGTAACGATAATTACTTTTAATCTTAATCATTATGAAACTATTCACAAAAAGCACTCACCTTCTTTCTATTTCTTTTATAGTAGGTTTTGCCCTAAACTGCGACGCACAAGAAAAAAAGATATATATCACCGATTCAACATTTACAAAAGGCATTCAAATATCGCAGGAAAAAGAAAATGGCTACTGGAAATATCATTCTTTAAAAACAGATTCAAATCAAGTGAAGCTTTATTTTGATTCCAGTAAAAATGCCTATATAATAGGAGATATAAAAGGAACATATCACGCTCAATGGAGCGGCACAAACTGGGAAAACACAAATAAAACAAATACACAAATCCATTCCTCTTTCCCTAATGATTCAACAATTGTTTGCAAAAACATTCCGGTTGAAGTGATTTCATATAAAATTGAAAAGCACGGCATCAATATCGATATCAACTGGGCCACGGTACTGGAAAAAAAGAAGGATTATTTTACTCTCGAAAGATCAATAAACAATAAAGATTATGAATCTATCGCAAAAGTTGAAGCTTCAGGAAAATCAGGAGTTTTAAACAATTATCATTATACTGATAAAGATCCTAATGAAGGAATAAATTTTTATCGATTAAAACATATGAACGACCAAGATGCATGCAGCTATCCTGAAGTGAGGGCAATTTATGTAAACAGAAAAGAAGACCAAAAAACAACTCTTTTTGTTGATAAACTGGATGGAGATGCAAAGTTTTCATATCTAAGCAGAAATGGAGAGAATTTTCATATCAAAATTATTGATCATACAGGAAAAATAATTTTTGAAGGATTTATTCCTTCAATAGACGGGACAACAATTGTTAATCTCGATTTTGCCAAATTTATCAATCAAGTGTATTTTATTTATTTGATCGATCCTAGCGGAAATATTACAGTTATGCAGTACGATGACAATATTAAATAATGACCTCTCACTAAAAATAAACCATAAACTCTATTATATGAAACTACTTGCAACTCCAAAAAACGCTTACCTGCTGGAAGCCTCCAAATCAGTGCCAAAATTAGACATCATAAATATTAACCAGGATTAAAAAACATGGAAACTACAACCGCAAAAATCGCAAATACTCTCATCAGTGGAATCAAAAAAGCTCAGATTGAGTTGGAAGAATTTCAATTGCAGCTCGCGCTCGGAAAAGCCGAAGTAAAGGACAAATACGAAGAAACAAAGAAAAAATTCAACAAACTGCTTCACGAAACCAAACTTAAAGTCAACGAACTAAAAGGGGGAAAAGATGAATTGCAAACACGTTTAGAAGAATTGCAATTACAACTGACTCTCGGAAAGGCCGATACCATTGATGCTTTTAACGAACAGAAGAAAAAAATCACACGTGCCCTCAACAATCTTGAAAAAGAATTAGAGAACAATCCTTTCACTGCGGAAGTACACGCTAAACTGCAACATGAAATTGAACGATTTAAAATCAAACTCGAGATTCTCCGACTTCACTTTGAGCTTAAAAAGGTTGATATCAAAGAAGAATTTGAAGTCAAAAAAGCCGATTTTTTAAAACAAGTAGAAAAAATGAAAGAAAAAATTTCAGGCAATAAATCCACGGCTTTCAGCAAAGCAGAAAACTTCAGCACTGAAATTAAAAATGCTTATAAACATTTGAAGAAAGCTTTTGTATAAACAGTAGCTACGCAAGTTACTGATGCCCGCATGATAAATTATGCGGGCATTTTATTGGAAAAATATTTTTAGAGCTGTTTATAATCATATTCTTCACTAAGCGCTATCATTTCCATACCACCTCTTTTGAGCTAACATTGCTTAAATCTTAAATAAAAAAATTATGAAAAAGTTATTACTCATTGCGATTGCTGTTGCATCACAAATGGATACCTACGCACAAGTTGTACCTAACGGCGATTTTGAAAACTGGAATTCAACTTCTTATAATGAACCCGAAGCATGGGAAACACAAAACAAGGATGGGCTTTCCCGATTGGGAATTGCACCTGTTAGCAAAGTGAGCGGTTATAGCGGTTTTGCAATACGATTACAAACATCAACTTTAAATGGTGATACTTCTTATGCATACTTTTCCAATGGCAGTCCTCAGGGAGAATCAGGTGGAGCTCCTTATTCACAAAAACCAAGTGCCCTAACAGGATACTATCGTTACAACTTACCTGTAAATGATACTGCGTTAATTCTAGTGCTATTTAAAAAAGGAGGAAGTGTTGTAAGTACTGATCTTTTAAAAATAAAAGGAACAGGAAGTCAAAACACTTTTATTTCTTTTTCTATTCCTCTTTCACTTTCGGTTACACCCGACACTGTTATTATTGCAGCAGCAGCAAGTAACTTAATGTCCAATGTTGGAGTTCAAAACGGAAGCTTTTTAGAATTGGATCAATTGATTTTCACTGGATCAGGTATCACTCAGCAATTGGCCAACAATGAATTTGAAAATTGGACCGCTTTAACCAATGATGTTCCTGTAAATTGGGGTACATGGGGAGAAGGAGTTAGCAAATCTACAAGCAGTTATGAAGGAACTTATGCAGTTCGTTTGGAAACAACCATTCTGAGCCAATCGGGAATTACTACCGGACAAATGACCCATCAAGGACCAAAAGGTGGACGACCATATACCGGAAATATCAATGATACACTTTGTGGATATTACAAATTTTTTCCGGTAGGTAATGATACTGCAACCATTCATATGCAAATTACTACTGGTGGTTATAGTGAAGGTTCTGGTAATAAAATATTTACTGTTGCTACTCCCAACTACACTTATTTCGAATTTCCTTTTCAAGCGGGTTATCCTGTAAAAGCGGACACTCTTAGTATTGAAATTCAATCTTCTTCCTGGTATTCTACACAAGCAAACGTAGGCAGTGTTTTATATATTGATAAACTCTGGTTGAAATCTGATCCTTCTGTAGGAATTTTTGAAATCGGCAATACTTCTGTACAAAGTACTTCTTACCCTAATCCGGCCAAAGATGTAGTTTTCATCCGTTCCGAAAAAAACATCAGCGGCCAAACAATCTTGAATTTGTATGACGTTTCAGGAAGAAAAACAGAAAAAATCGACTTCACTGTAAACGCAAATTCAGTGACTCTTGATGTAAGCAAATTGTCTTCAGGAATATATTTTTATGAAATAATAAGTGCTGAAGGTTATACAAAAAATAAATTTATAAAAGAATAATTTATTGTCCTCCCGGTTTACATCGGGAGGACATTTAAAATCCAATCCTATGATTTTCTTCCGAACGATACTTTCTTTCATTATGGATAAAGGCTATCGGGATTTGTTAATTACTACTTTCATTATATTAATCATTGGCACAATAAGCTATCATTATATTGAAAATTGGAGTTGGCTGGATTCACTATATTTCTGCATTACTACCCTGACTACAGTAGCTTACGGGGACTTTTACCCAAAAACCAATCCGGGAAAAATATTTACAATATTTTATATCATCATTGGCATTGGCATCATTTTAACATTCATCAATACGCTATACCATCACTATTCAAAATCCTTTAGTAAAAGAGAGGGTAATTAATTTAAGCAAAAAGTTATTGCAAATGGCTTTCCTGCTGGTTTATAAATATTTGCTGAATTGTTTTTTTACAAATCATTTATAAACTATAACTTATGTGTTTTTCAGCCAATGCAAGTTTTGGGGCAGGTATTGTTCTTTCTGTAATAGGTGTTATCTCTTTAAAAAAAGTACAAACACCCTCACAAATTATTTTTGCAAGTATTCCGTTGATTTTTGCCGTTCAACAAATTACGGAAGGGTTTTTATGGCTGTCATTTTCAAACCCTGCATTTTCCTCAATACATATATTTACAACTTACCTTTTCCTGTTTTTTGCACAAGTGGTATGGCCGGTATGGGTACCGCTCTCCATTTACAAACTTGAAAAAAATGAACAACGTAAAAAAGGTCAAAAAATATTATTGGGCATCGGAACAATAGTTTCTGTTTATTTAGGCTACTGCCTGATGGTTTATAATGTTGAAGCTAAAATCATTGGTTATCATATTTCCTACGAACAGGATTACCCCGCCTTTCTTAGTCTTTACGGAGGAGCTCTTTATGTGATTTCCACTATAGCCCCCCCTCTTGCTTCATCCATAAAAAAGATGTGGATCGTTGGCAGTGCTATCCTAATATCATACATCGTTACCACTATATTTTATGAAGACTACATTGTTTCTGTTTGGTGTTTCTTCGCATCAATCATCAGTTTGTTGGTATACGGCATGATGCGAAGAATTGCACCTCAAAAATAAAATGATAATGAAGAGCAGGCATTCGTTATCTCTGTTATTGTCAAATGATTGCCTTTGGTATTTTTATAAAAAAAGATCATGAACCGAATACTTCTTGCCTTTGCATTTTTATTTAGTGCTACAAGTCGATAGTTTCCCATAATTGCGGTATCACACAGTTCCAGCCCCATGTACTTTCAATTTTCACCCTCAGCACATCAGAAGATTGGGGTTCGCCATGAACAATAAAAACCTTTTCGGGTTTGTTTTTAATTTGCGACATCCAATGCATTAATCCCTTTTGATCAGCATGTCCACTTAATCCGCCAATCTCTTCAATACGGGCATTAACAGGATAATATCTTCCATATATTTTAATCTCTGCCGCACCTCGTAACAATTGACGGCCACGGGTTCCTTCAGATTGGAATCCTGCCAAAAGCACTGTTGTTTTCGGATTGGAGATATACTCTTTTAAATAAGCTAAAACCCTGCCGCCGGTAATCATACCGCTTCCGGCAATAATGATTTTTGGTCTTTCATCATGAACGATGGACAATGATTCTTTAAAATCTTTGGTTTCCACAAAACAGTTGCACATCGCGTTGCAGTCATCCATAGAAAGCTTTTGCCATTTGATATGGTGCTGAAAAACTCTATTTACATTGGCGCCCATCGGACTGTCCATTACCATCAGCACATCCGGAATTTGTTTTTTCACTTTCATTTGCCACAACAGATACATTAGCAATTGTGTTCGCTCCACCGCAAAACTTGGAATGATGAGTGTTCCCCCGGCAGCAATAGTTTCATTGACGATTTTTATCAAACGATCTTCAATATTTTCTTTGGTGTGCAAACGATCACCATAAGTGCTTTCAATAAAAAGAACATCAACATGTTCAGGCGTTTTTGGCGGAAACATGATAAGATCATTTTCCCTTCCAATATCACCTGAAAAAACAAATATTTTACCCTTTATATCCAACTCAATAGTAGCAGCTCCTAAAATATGTCCGGCATAAGTGAATCGTACTTTTATGTCTTTACTGATCTCCATCCAGTAGTTTTCTTCTATCGCCCTGAAATGCGCAACAGCTTTATCAACTTGCTCAATCGTATAAAGTGCTTTTGCAGGATGATGTTTGGAATAGCCTTTTTTATTGGCTCTTTCTGCATCTTCCTCCTGAATTTTAGCACTGTCGCGCAAAATAATTTCGGCAATTTCCAAAGTAGGTGCTGTCCCGTAAATCCGGTTTTGGTAACCCATTTCCACCAATCTGGGCAAAAATCCGCAATGATCTAAATGTCCGTGCGTAATTAAAACACACTCAATTTCCCCCACATTCAGCGGAAGATTATCCCAGTTAAGTTGACGCAGTTTTTTAATTCCCTGAAAGAGTCCGCAGTCGATCAGTATTTTTTTACTCCCAACCTCTACCAGATATTTTGACCCGGTAACCGTTCCGGCCGCTCCTAAGAAATGAATTTTTATTTCGCTCATGCAGCCAAAGTTAATCACTTGATTTTAGCGAATTATGACATCCGTCATATCCTGTCCTGATACACCTCATTCCCCTTTACACCTTGTATAAAGAACTTTGGAGGATTAAATATACACTCATGACAAAAAACAAACTCATTGCCATTATAATCGCTACAGTAGTGATTATTGGCCCTTTCCGTTATGCTTATATGCAAATTGACATTACTAAACCAAAATTCACTTTAGTGATGTTTTTACTCACCATTTTCGGAACGTTATCGGCTATGTTTTTTGGAATGAAAAACTCTAAATAATTTTTTATGAATACAGCACATTATTATATTTTGGGACTTTTAGCTGCAATAGTAATATTGTCTCTGTTTGCTTTATCAGGCGCCATTAAAGCCTTGGTTAACAACAAACAAAAACAAGAAAAAAATTAAACTTCAGCGCCAGGTTGTTTTACCTATAAAATATCTACTTTAGACATGAATAATTCATTCAACCATAAAATGGAAACTAAAGAAGGTATTGAAGCTCTTTTTCTTTATGCTACCGAAGGTATTTTGGTAACTAATGACAAAGGCGAAATAACACGCATAAATCCCAGCGGAGCAAAACTCTTCGGCTATGAAGAAAATGAACTGATTGGACAACGAATTGAAACATTGGTACCAAGACGTTTAATGGAAAAACACGTTGGACACAGAGATAAATTTCATAGTAATCCTCATGCCCGATCCATGGGTGCAGGAATGAATCTTTTTGGTTTAAAAAAAGACGGGACGGAATTTCCCGTTGAAATAAGCTTGAGTCCTTATGCCTCCCCTCAAGGGAAATTTGTAATTGCTTTCATTATTGATATCACTGTTAGAAAGCAAGCCGAAGAAAAATTAAAAACTTATTCCAGTGAACTGGAAAGACAGGTTAAAAACCGCACCATGATTTTAGAGGAAGCTGTTGAAGAACTGGAAAAAACAAAAAAGGAACTGAATGACGCTTTGGACAAAGAAAAAGAACTCAACGAAATGAAATCGCGTTTTGTATCTATGGCTTCTCATGAGTTTCGCACTCCCCTTACTACCATGATGTCGTCATTGTCACTGGTGACTTTATACGGCGAAAAAAACGACAAACAAAATCAAGACAAGCATGTGGGGAAAATTAAAAATTCCATTAATAATCTCACTGATATATTGAACGACTTTTTATCGGTAAGTAAACTCGAAGAAGGTAAACTGGAAAACTCTCCTGAAGAAATAAATTTAAAATCTTTCATTAGCGAAACTATAGGTGAAATGCAGCAACTGACCACCATTCATAAAATTTTATACACCCACACAGGCAAAGAAACTGCACATCTGGATAAAAAAATATTGAAAAATATTTTATTCAACCTCATGTCAAATGCCATTAAGTTTTCACCGGAAGGAAAAAACATTGAAGTGAACTCTGAAGTGAAAAATCTCTCCGTTAAAATTTCAGTGAAAGACAATGGCATTGGAATTTCTAAAGCCGATCAGAAAAATTTATTTGAAAGATTTTTCCGCGGACACAATGCCACTCATATTCAGGGAACCGGTTTAGGACTCAGCATTGTTGCCCGCTATGCCGAGTTAATGAATGGCGCAATTGAATTTGAAAGTGAAGAAAATAAAGGAACAATATTTACCATATCATTACCGCAATGAAGAAAATACTTTTAATAGAAGACAACAACGACGTAAGAGAAAATACAGCGGAAATTCTTTCCCTTTCCAATTACAACGTAATTACCGCAAAAAACGGAAAAGAAGGTGTTGAGCTTGCGCTTAAAGACAAACCCGATTTGATTATTTGTGATATCATGATGCCGGTTTTGGATGGCTACGGCGTGTTGCACCTGCTTTCTAAAAACACCGAAACTTCTACCATTCCCTTTATTTTCCTTACCGCAAAAGCCGAAAGAAGCGAATTGCGCAAAGGAATGGAAATGGGTGCAGATGACTACTTAACCAAACCTTTCGATAATATTGAATTGCTCAATGCTATTGAAAGTCGCTTAAAAAAATCGGATGTTGCAAAAATGGAATTTGCAAAAAATGCACAAGGACTTTCTGAATTTCTTTTAGGTGCGAAAGAATTTGAAGATTTGAAAAAACTCTCCGAAGAAAATGAAATAAGAACACACAAGAAAAAAGAAAGCATCTACTTCGAAGGAAATTACCCAAAAGGAATTTTCTTCATCAATAAAGGAAAAGTAAAAACTTACCGCACTAACGAACAAGGAAAAGAGTTCATCACAGGCTTATATAAAGAAGGTGATTTCTTCGGCTACCTCGCTTTATTGGAAGAAGCAAAATATTCCGATTCGGCAGCAGCCATGGAAGACGCTGAAGTTTGCATGATCCCAAAAGAACATTTTTATTCTTTGATTTATAAGAATGCGGAAATCTCCAGAAAGTTCATCAAAATGATTTCCGATAACCTGGAAGAAAAAGAAGAACAACTCCTTAAATTGGCTTACAACTCAGTAAGAAAAAGAGTTGCAGAAGCATTATCCACTCTTAGCAAACGATACAAAAAAGACGGCGACACTCAGTTTAGCATGAATATTCCACGGGAAGATTTAGCCAACCTTGCAGGCACAGCAACCGAAACCACTATTCGTACCCTTAGTGATTTTAAAGACGAAGGCATCGTGGATATCAAAGGAAGTTCTATCATTATTCTGTCTTTGGACAAGCTTGCAAAAATGAAAAACTGATACTAATCACTCCAATTGGTAAGTTCCCTCATTCTTTTAACACAGTTGATGCATTAATTTTACTTCATCTACTTAATTAAAAAGTATAAAGATGAAAATCAGCATTGACGATAACAGAAAGATATTGGAAATTCAGGAAGAATTCTCTGCTCTTTTTCCTTACTTAAAAATTGAATTTTTTTCCAGCACCCATAAACCCGGTTGTGTATCGGCAAAAAAATTTATTAAACACGGCAGTAAAACATTAAATGAATGCCGCAGCATTCATAAAAAAGGAAAAATCACTATCACTCCTGATATGACTGTGGATGAGCTGGAACAAACCTTTGGCACTAAATACGGACTGGGAGTGCAGGTCTTTCGCAAATCTGGAAAAGCCTGGTTAGAAACTACTGTAACCGACAGCTGGACTTTAAAAGAACAAAACCTCCAAGGCGAGGAACTCAGCAGGGTTCCTGATATCAAATAGCGCTTTAACTGACTTCCGTCATATCGTTATAGCTTACTCTTTCTCACTTTTACAACATGACAACAATCAGCTGTTTTCATTGCGGAGAAGAAGTGAAAGAAAAATTCACCGGAGACAATCATCTTTTTTGTTGTGCAGCCTGTGTGAATGTTTATTATTTACTCAGCAAATCGGGTTTAAGCTCATACTACTCTCTCGCGTCATCCCCGGGCTTCACGCCTTTAGTTAAAAACGACGCTTTTGCTTTTCTTGATCTTCCCGATGCAGTTGACAAACTCCTCGATTTTAAAAGCACCGAAGCAGAAAAAGTGCGCTTGTTACTTCCTCAGATTCATTGTAGCTCTTGTATTTATTTACTTGAAAATTTACATAAACTCAAAGAAGGAATTTTAACTGTACACGTAAATTTTTCTTTGAAAGAAGCCGCTATTACTTATGATCCACGACGAGTATCTATAAAAGAAATTGCCCTCTTGCTTACGAAAATCGGCTACGAACCTTCCTTCAAAAAAAAATCGGGTACTCCGGAAAACAACACCTCCTACAAAAAACAATTGTGGAAAATAGGCGTGGCCGGATTTTGTTTTGGCAACATCATGCTGCTCAGCTTTCCTGAATATCTGGCGCTGGAAGAAGTGTCAGATGATTTTAAATCACTCTTTCGCTATCTCAATATTTTACTGATCCTTCCCATCCTGTTTTACTCGGGTAGTGAGTTTTTTAAAAACAGTATCAGTGCTCTGAAAGTAAAAAAAATAAGTATTGATGTTCCTTTAGTACTCGGTATTATCGCGCTCTTTGGAAGAAGCATGTATGAAGTGATCAGCGGAACCGGATCAGGTTATTTTGATACACTGGCCGGACTCGTTTTTCTTTTGCTAACAGGCAGATATTTTCAGAATAAAGTTTTCAATCAGTTTTCTTTTGAGCGCGAATTGTATTCCTATTTTCCTCTTTCTGTTTTGAAAAAAACAACGATCGGTGAAGAGCGTGTGCTAATTGAAAACCTGAAAGAAGAAGATTTTATTAAAATAAAAAACGAAGAGATTATTCCCTGCGACGCTGAAGTTGTTTCTGAAAGCATCACCGCAGATTTGAGCTTTATCACAGGAGAAGCCATGGCCAGACGATTTAACAAGGGCGATAAAATTTACGCGGGCAGCAAAATCATTGGTAAATCCGGAGAATTTAAAGTGCTGAAAAAAACAGATAAAAGTTATCTGGCTTGTTTGTGGGATGAAGTGAAATCGAGTGGCAAAAAAGATGTGCTGGAATCGCTCACCGGAAAATTCAGCGGATATTTTACGGCTTTGGTTTTGCTCATCGCTCTTTCTGCTTTTTCTTATTACTGGATGAACAACAATATTCACGGGGCATTCAATGCACTCACCGCCGTGCTGCTGATTACTTGTCCGTGCGCCTCTGCTTTATCCGCACCCATGGCTTTAGGCAATGCCATACGCCTGTTATCGCGTCGCGGATTTTATTTAAAAAATGCTTTCGTTATTGAAAAAGTAGCGGGCATCAAAAATATTGTTCTCGATAAAACCGGAACCATCACCGTTGCCGAAAAAGTGGAAGTGACGTATTGCGGATCTACTTTATCCGACGAAGAAGAGTCTCTCGTTTTTTCTACCGTGAATTCCAGCAATCATCCGCTGAGCAGAATTTTAAGCGACAAACTCAAACACACACCTTCACTAGAACCAGAAGCTTATGAAGAAATAAAAGGAAAAGGTATTGAAGCAAAATTTCAAAATAATGTTGTTTGTATCGGCTCGGCTTTATTCACCAAATCCAACGTAACAGTTGAAAATCCAAAACATGGTTCGGTGGTTCACGTGGCGATCAATGGAAAACACAAGGGTTATTATTTTCTGGAAAGTCGCTACCGTAAAGGACTCTGGGATATGCTGGAAAAATTATCTGCCGATTCTGAAATATATTTATTGAGTGGTGATCACAAAGATGAAAATCCGCAACTGCTGCAATACTTCGGAAAAAACATGCTCTTCAACCAAAATCCGGAAGGCAAAAAACAATACATTCAAATGCTTGCAGAGAATGGAAAAACCATGATGGTGGGCGATGGCATCAACGATGGAGTTGCACTGAAAGTAAGCGATGTAGGTATTGCGGTTTCCGATAATGTAAATTCATTTTATCCTTCAGCCCACATCATCCTCGATGGAAAAAATTTTATACAACTCGCTGAAATGATTTCTTATTCCCGCTCGGTATTGAAAGTGATATACGCTTGTTTGGGCTTGTCGTTTTTATACAATATTGTTGGAATGTACTTCGCTTGTACTTTGCAGGTAACTCCTTTATTTGCAGCAGTATTAATGCCCATCAGCTCTATTACTGTTGTGTCGCTGGCAGTGGGTGGAACTTACTTTGCGTATCGCAGGAAGTTTATAAACTGATTTCTATCATATCCACCCCTGATTCCCCTCAAAGTTAAAAATCCCTAAGCCCGCTACTTTTACATCAAAGCAACGCACATGAGTGTCTTATTCCTTTTAATCATCATCAGTTTAACAGTAGCCGCCTTTTTTGTAGGTTGTTACTACTGGGCCATAAAAACTGATCAGTTTGAAGACGATTACACTCCCTCCGTGCGCATTCTTTTTGACGATGAACTAACCAAAAAACCAAAAGAGTAATTATGGAAATGCAATTGGAAAAATTTTCCTACGACAACAAAATCGTTCGTAATTTTTTATACGCCACCGCACTTTGGGGGCTTATCGGATTTTTAGTAGGATTGATCTGCGCCATCGAAATGTTTTGGCCACAAATCACTAACGGAGTATCGTTTTTATCCTTCGGACGATTGAGACCATTGCATACCAATGCCGTGATTTTTGCTTTTGTGGGGAACGCAATTTTCGCCGGTGTTTACCATTCTTTGCAACGTTTGGTAAAAGCCAGAATGTACAGCGATATGCTGAGCAAAATTCATTTCTGGGGTTGGCAATTGATTATTGTTGCTGCTGCCATTACACTTCCTTTAGGATACACTACTGGGAAAGAATACGCTGAATTAGAATGGCCTATCGATATTGGTATTGCAGTAGTGTGGATCATCTTCGGATGGAACATGCTGGGCACAATTATAAAAAGAAGAGTAAAACATTTATATGTTGCCATTTGGTTTTACATTGCTTCGTGGGCAACCGTTGCTGTATTACACATTGTAAATTCCATTGAATTACCTGTTTCATTTTTCAAAAGTTATTCGATGTATGCAGGCGTGCAGGATGCCTTGGTACAATGGTGGTACGGACACAATGCGGTGGCGTTTTTCCTTACCACTCCTTTCCTTGGTTTGATGTATTACTATATTCCAAAAGCAGCTGATCGTCCGGTGTTTTCTTATCGCTTGTCCATCATTCACTTTTGGGCGCTGATATTTATTTACATCTGGGCGGGGCCACATCACTTGTTGTACACCGCTTTACCTGATTGGGCACAATCGCTGGGTACTGTATTTTCCATCATGCTCATCGCTCCGTCATGGGGTGGTATGCTCAATGGCTTGCTCACACTGCGTGGTGCATGGGATAAAGTGCGCGACGATGCTGTTTTAAAATTCATGGTGGTTGCTGTAACCGCTTATGGAATGGCCACTTTCGAAGGTCCGATGTTGTCCCTGAAATCTTTAAATGCGATGACGCACTATACCGACTGGGTGGTTGGTCACGTTCACTTAGGTGCATTGGGATGGAATGGCTGTATGACTTTCGCGATTATATATTTCATCATTCCACGAATTTTTCAAACCAAATTGTATTCTCAAAAACTGGCCAACTGGCACTTTTGGTTAGCCACTGCAAGCATTTTATTTTATGCAGTTCCAATGTACTGGGCGGGAATCGTACAAAATCAAATGTGGAGAGAATTCAATGCCGACGGTACTTTAACCAATCAGAACTTTTTGGATACGGTAACGCAAATCATTCCAATGTATGCTACCAGAGCCATTGGCGGAAGCATCTTCATCATTGGTGTTTTGTTGATGTTTTTCAACTTATACAAAACCGTAAAATCAGGAAAACTTCTGGCGAACGAAGAAGCAGAAGCTTATCCTTTGGCAAAAGCAAATGTTAAACATGAAAAAGAACACTGGCACAGATGGATTGAAAGACGTCCGATACAAATGTTATTGTTAAGCGTTGTAGTGATTTTAATTGGTGGGGCAATAGAGATGATTCCAACCTTTCTGGTGAAATCAAATATTCCATCCATCACCAGCGTAAAACCTTACACTCCTTTGGAACTGGAAGGCAGAGATTTATACATCCGCGAAGGCTGTTACAACTGTCACTCGCAAATGATTCGTCCTTTCCGCTGGGAAACTGAGCGCTACGGCGATTATTCCAAAGCAGGTGAATTTGTGTACGACCACCCTTTCCAATGGGGATCAAAACGTACCGGTCCGGATTTGGCGCGTGAAGGTGTAAAAACCGGTCGCTTGTACAAACCCAACGACTGGCACTTCAATCACTTGCTGGTTCCCGATTCCGTATCGGATGGTTCCATCATGCCAAGATATCCGTGGTTGTTGAATAAACTCGACAGCAAAACGCTGGAGAAAAAAATCACTGCAATGCGAAAAATGGGCGTGCCTTATCCCGAAGGATATGAAAGCAAAGCTATTGGCGATATGAATCTTCAGGCAAAAGAAGTAGCGCAACCCTTATACGATAACATTGACGGACTCATGATTTCCGATGAAACCTACGATAAAATTGCTGCAGGTGAAATGAAATTGGAAGAAACCGAAATGGTAGCCATCATCGCGTATTTACAAAGATTAGGAACCGACATTTATCCAAAAGCAAAAAAATAAAGCCATGCTAAAATTTATAAAACATCATTTAGATACAATATCAGGAGTTGAAATTTTTCCTATTGTCTCCTTCCTGATCTTCTTCTCGGTCTTTCTCTTTTCCGTGATTTATGTATGGAAAGCCGATAAAAAACACATGGACGAAATGAGCTCTTTACCATTGGACAAATAAAAAAACAATTATTATGAACGCAATTTTATCAGACCCTTTTTACTCGACGCTTTTAATCGTTATTGCCGTACTACTGATTTGTTTGACGATTTTATACTCAACATTCAAATCTGTTTTCAAAACGCTTTATCCCGATGGCATCAAAGAAAAAGCGCCTAAAAAAACAATCAATGTTTATGAGCAGCTCACTGCCTATGTTCCCATAGAAGAGGAACATACTATTTTGATGGATCACGAATACGACGGCATCCGCGAACTCGATAATAATTTACCGCCTTGGTGGGTGTACATGTTTTATGCGTGCATTGTGTTTGCTGTACTGTACTTCGGTTACTATCATATGATGGGCGGACCGACTCAAAAACAAGAATATGAAACGGAACTGGCCGATTATAAAGCATCAAAAGAAGTGGAGAAAAAATCTTCTAATGTAAAATCTGTCGACGAAAATTCTGTTGTTCTTTTAACAGATGCAGGAAGCATTGCCTTTGGAAAAACTTTGTTTGAAGGGAATTGCCAAACCTGTCACGGCGCAGGAGGAAAAGGATTAAACGGCCCCAATCTCACCGATGAATACTGGCTATACGGCGGAAGCGTGAAAGATATTTTCACTACTGCTAAATATGGGAAAATTGAGAAGGGAATGCCGGCGTGGAATATTTTGAATGGCAATAAAATACAAGCGATTGTAAGTTATATCAAACAATTAAAACCGGCTGCCGATGGGAAAGCTCCGCAAGGAAATAAATATGTGGAAGAAGTAGTTGCAGCTGATACTACAAAAACTCTTCCTGTAGATAGTTTGAAAAAATAAATGGAAAACAAAGAAACATATTCCGATGACTTTCGCGGACACCTCTCCACTGTTGATGAGAAAGGAAAAAGAATATGGGTTTATCCCAAAGCAGTAAAAGGTAAATTATACAAATACCGAACTCTGGCAAGCTATCTGTTGCTGGCTATTTTATTCGGACTTCCGCACATCTACGTTCATGGAGAACCATGGATTCTTCTCAATATCATCGAAAGAAAATTCATCATCTTCGGACAGATTTTCTGGCCGCAGGATTTTCATATTTTCTTGTTCGCCATGATTGCGTTTATTCTCTTTATCATTTTATTTACCGTGGTTTTCGGCAGAATTTTTTGCGGATGGATCTGTCCGCAAACTATTTTCCTTGAAATGGTTTTCCGTAAAATTGAACGCTTGATTGAAGGAGATCACATCGATCAAAAAATACTTAACAAGCAAAAATGGACAGCCGATAAAATTTTCAAGAAAACTTCTAAACACATTGTATTTATTGGAATTTCTTACTTAGTAGCCAATACTTTCCTGGCTTATATCATAGGAAAAAAAGAATTAATTGATATTCAGTTAGACAATCCCGCTGAACACCTTGGCGGACTAATTACCATCACTATTTTTTCCCTCGCATTTTATGGAGTGTTTGCTTTCCTGCGCGAACAAGTGTGCACCAATATTTGTCCGTACGGAAGATTCCAGGGAGTAATGCTCGATAGCAATACCATTGTGGTGGGCTATGACCACAAACGTGGCGAGCCGCGTGAAAAAAACACTAAAATCCGTTCAGCTTCAGCAGGAGATTGTATTGATTGCAAACAATGCGTAGTGGTTTGTCCAACAGGAATTGACATTCGTCACGGAACCCAACTGGAATGCGTGAATTGCACGGCCTGTATTGACGCCTGCGACGATGTAATGTTAAGCATCAACAAACCTGTTAACTTAATTAAGTACGCTTCTGAAAATCAAATTTCAAAAGGATTACCCTTTGTTTTTACAGCAAGGATGAAAGCCTATACGGCTTTTTTAGCATTGATTTTAGTGATACTTGGAGTAATGATTTTTGTACGGGGCGAAGTAGAAACATCGGTATTGCGCTCACGCGGACAAATGTTTACAGTGATGAACGACGGGCGCATCAGCAATTTGTACAAGTATAAAATAGTGAATAAAACGAACGAAGAAGTGCCCATTCATTTTAATATGCTGGACATCAAAGGTGAAATTGAAATCATTGGCACCAAAGAAATTATGTTGCAGCCCGAACAAAAAATAGAGGGCATTTTAATGATTAAAATAGATACGCTTCAGATTCAAAAAAGAACTACTCCGCTGAGATTGGAAGTAATGACCAAAGAAAGAAAACTGGAAGAAGTGGCCACTGTATTTATGGCACCGCGACATCATAAAACAAAAATTAAACATTAAACTATTCAGTATGAACTGGGGATGGAAAATCACAATTGTTTATTCAGTTTTTGTTGTAGGAATGCTGAGCGTAGTAGCCTACAGCACCACTTTTGACACCAACTTAACAAGCGAAAATTATTACGAAAAAGAAGTTGCCTTTCAACAGGAAATCGACAAAAAACAAAATACTATCAACGACTCTCTGGTATTCACCGTGAAAGTATTTGGCGATTCTGTTTACGTTGAATTTCCTCAAAACGTAAGTTCAGGAAAAGTGAATTTTGTAAGGGCTGCCGATATCAATAGTGACAAATATTTCGATTTAAAAGTGAATCGGAAAAAACAATCTTTTTCTCGTGATCTATTTAAAAACGGCAGCTACGAAATACAAATAGACTGGAAAGCGAACAACAAAGAATACTATTGGGAAGAAAATATAATTATTTAAAATGCTTCTGTTAACAGCCATATTACTAGGATTAGCCTCTAGTTTGCATTGCGTAGGAATGTGCGGTCCCATTGTGATGAATGTGCCATTTATACATTTCAAAAAAAGTAAATACCTGGCCATGGGCATTTACCATTCGGGAAGAATTGCAGTATATGCCTTATTGGGAATTTTTTCAGGAAGCATTGGTTCATTGATGGCCTTAGTGGGATTTGAACAATGGATGTCTATTGTAGCCGGAGCATTTTTAGTGCTGATTTTTTTCATCCCTAAAATCAAAAATGCTTTGGAAAAAAGAATAGCAGTTCCGGTGAATAAAATTCAAACTTCCCTGAGAAAATATTTATTTCAACCTACTTATTCCTCTGTAACATTAATGGGAATGCTGAACGGAATTTTACCCTGCGGGATGGTATATGCGGCACTCGTTGCATCAACAGCTGCGGGTTCAGTAGGGGAGTCAATGGCGTATATGGCTTTTTTCGGACTGGGAACTCTGCCACTTCTACTTACCTGTTCTATAGGCTTTTCTGCATTAGGAACTCAATTTAAAAATCAGTTCAGAAAATGGGCACCATATGGAACCCTCGTCATCGGATTACTTTTTATTCTTCGGGGCTTGAATCTGGGTATTCCTTATGTGAGTCCGCACTTTGAAGAAAAAACAAAAACCATGAATTGCTGTCATAAAAATACACCCACTACGTCATTGCGAAATTTTTGTACTCAAAAATGAAGCAAACTCATTTTGATGATGAGGTTGCTTCGTCGTGAGTACACTCCTCGCAATAACGTACTAAATTTAATTTATATGAAAACCCTCATTGATAAATACGACATAGCCTGTCCGCGTTACACCAGCTATCCAACTGTTCCATACTGGGGAAATAACATCAGTGATGATGAATATAAAAAGCAGGTGAAAATCACTTTTGATGAAAGCAATGATACCAACGGAATCAGTTTGTATATTCATTTGCCCTTCTGCGAAAGCCTATGCACCTACTGCGCCTGCAACACACGCATCACGGTGAACCATCAGGTGGAAACTCCTTACATTTTCGCCGTTCTCGCAGAATGGAATTTATACAAAAACATTTTTCAAAAAGCACCCAAAATAAAAGAGCTGCATCTGGGTGGAGGAACGCCCACGTTCTTCTCTCCCGAAAATTTAAAAATATTAATCTCGGGAATTTTAAAAGGTTGTGAAAAATCTGCTGATCCAAAATTCAGCTTTGAAGCTCATCCTGCGAACACTACAGAAGAACACCTGAAAGTGCTGTATAATATGGGTTTTCGAAGACTGAGTTTAGGTATTCAGGATTTCGACGGGAAGGTGCAACAAGCCATCAACCGCTATCAAAGCATTAAAGATGTGCGCACTGTTACTGAACTGGCCAGAAGCATTGGCTACACTTCTATAAGCTACGATTTAATTTACGGTTTGCCTTTTCAAACTTTAGAAAGTATCCTCTATACTTTCAAAAAAGTTGCCGAATTACAACCCGACAGAATTTCATTTTACTCCTATGCACATGTGCCGTGGAAACGTCCCGGACAGCGACATTACAGCGACACAGACCTTCCGGGCAAAGAATACAAACGCGCCTTGTATGAAGAAGGGAAAAATTTATTGGCTCAAAACGGCTATAAAGAAATTGGCATGGATCATTTTGCTTTACCGCACGATGAATTATTTATTGCCGAAAAAAACGGAAAGCTGCACCGTAATTTTATGGGCTATACCGACAATCAGACAAAATTATTGATAGGACTCGGAGTCTCGGCCATTAGCGACACCTGGACTGCCTTTGCGCAAAATATCAAAGAAGTGGAGACTTATCAAAACACTGTTTTATCAGGAAAATTACCGCTCACTAACGGACATCATTTAAACGACGAAGATTTATTTATCCGTCACCAGATTTTAAATATCATGTGCCAATACCAAACCGAATGGATGCACGAAGAGCTGGTGCAAATGCGGGAAACAGGCATCATCAAACGTTTACATGAATTGGCTGTAGACGGATTAATTGAATCACACCACTATTCATTTTCAGTCACCGAAAAAGGCAAAATATTTTTGCGCAATATTTGTCTGGCTATGGATCTCCGCTACTGGCAAAAGATTCCTGAAAAAGATACTTTCAGTAAGGCAGTGTAATTACAAAAACTACCTACGCCACCAACAATTTTTTCCTGTCCATGATTTGCGCGAAAAAATCTTCGTTCAATAAATCATTGATGGAATTGATAATGTAATCGGGAGAATAACCGTAATCATTCAGGTTTTCTTTTTTAGCTACTCCCGAAAGCGTGAGTATTGTTGTGAATCCCATTGTACCCGCACCTAAAATATCGGTTTCCATAGTATCGCCTATCATGATGGTTTCATCGGTGGTGAGCTGCAAAGTTTTGCGGGCCATGCGCATCATAATCGGACTCGGTTTTCCCACGCTGAAAGCTTTTTTTCCGGTGGCGAATTCTATCATCGCCACAAAAGCTCCGCAGCCTGCGCGGTATTTTCCGCCGTCAACCGGACAGTTAGGATCCAGATTCGTAGCAATTAATTTTGCACCGTTCATCACCATGTTTACCGCTTTGTCAACGCTTTCCAGCATGATCGTTCTTCCTTCGCCAATCACTACATAATCCGGATTGTCATCTACAATGGAATAGCCGTGTTGATGTAATTCGGTAATCAATCCACCCTCTCCTATTACATAAGCACTACCATTGGGTTTTGTATTGGCAAGATATCTTGCTGTAGCCAATCCGCAAGTGAAAATATCTTTCACTTCCACATCGAAGCCCAAACGCTTGAGCTTGTAACAAACATCTCTGCCGGTTTTCTGACTGTTATTTGTGAGGAATAAAAAGGGAATATTTTCCGATTTTAATTTGTTGATGAATTGGATTGCTCCGGGTATGGGTTCCTTTCCTTTGTAGATAACACCATCCATGTCGATTAAAAATCCTTTGCGTTTCATAAGTTTTCTTTTACAAGTTGTTAAGACTACACCCCCGTGTATTCCCAAATTTACACCCATATAAATTACAAATCAAGTATTTCGGAAAATATATTTAGATTAGTCTAAATTTTTGTATTATTGCATTTCATTAGTTGTATTTTTACAATAAAAACGTATGAAGCCCTTCCTTGTCCTCTTAGCGGTTTTTGTTTTCACCTCAGGAAATTTAGCGGAGGAAAAAATCACCATCGCTGTGTCCGCCAATGCGCAATATGCGATGAAAGCGATTGAAATACTCTACGAAAAAGAAACAGGGAAAGACATTGAACTCATCATCGGTTCATCAGGAAAACTCACTGCACAAATCCGCGAAGGTGCTCCGTTTGATATTTTCATGTCGGCAGATATGGATTTTCCAAATCAACTACACAAAGAAGGGCTCACCCTTGGAGAACCAAAAGTTTACGCTTACGGAAGTTTGGTATTGTGGTCGTTAACGATTGAAGAAGGCCTGATCATGAAGAGCTTACTCGCTGCAAATGTAAAAAGCATTGCCATCGCCAATCCCAAGTTGGCACCTTATGGCGTAGCTGCCGTGGATGTGATGAAATATTATAAACTCTACGATGCCGTGGAGAAAAAAATAGTGTACGGCGAAAGTATTTCGCAGGTAAATCAATACATTACGTCTAAAAGTGCCGATGTTGGTTTTACGGCAAAATCGGTAGTGATGAGTCCGGAAATGCAAGGCAAAGGCCGTTGGATCGACATCGACAAAAAAGCTTACACTCCTATAGAACAAGGTGCAGTTGTATTAAAACACGCCAACGGAAATAAAACTGATGCCGACGCTTTTTACAATTATATTTACTCGGCGAAAGCACAAAACATTTTAAAAAAATACGGTTACCAGTTTACAAAATGAATCGGATTTTAGCAGACATAACGGAAATAAAAACGAGCGGTGATCTGGCTTTAGTCAACCTGAAATGCGAAAATGAAATTTTTTCTTCGTTGATCATCAGTCAGGATGACTCCATTAAAGTTGGCCAGTCGGTGTACATGGCTTTTAAAGAAACAGAAGTCATATTGCGTGAAAATACCGGCGAGGGCATCAGCATTGAAAACCGCTTTTCCTGCAGCATAAAATCCATTCAAAAAGGAAAAATATTGTGTGAAGTTGTTTTGAATTTTAAAAACCAAATTATCACTTCCATCATCACCGCAGAGAGTTGTGAAAAGCTGAATCTCTTTGTGGGAAAAGAACTGGAAGCACTGGTAAAAACAAATGATTTATTATTGATACAGCAGTAAATTATGTGGGAACCTTTGTTACTTTCATTTACACTGTCTCTCATCACCACCGCTATTTTACTGGTGATTGGTGTACCATTGGCGTATTGGTTGTCGCAAAGCAAAAATAAATTAAAACCTGTTTTTGAAAGCGTAATCAGTTTGCCCATGATATTGCCACCATCAGTACTGGGATTTTATTTGCTGCTCGCTTTCAGTCCGAATAATTTTTTCGGGAAATTTTTAGACCAATATTTTTCAGTGCGCTTACTTTTTTCTTTTGAAGGATTGATCATCGCTTCCGTCATTTACAGTTTGCCTTTCATGATTCATCCTGTTCAATCCGGGTTTCAAAATCTTTCGCCTTCTTTAAAAGACGCGGCATATACGCTGGGAATTTCTCCTCGAAAAACTTTTTTTCGGGTATTGATTCCCAACATTAAACCGGCCTTACTCACCGGAATTGTGCTCACCTTTGCGCACACCGTTGGTGAATTCGGCGTGGTGATGATGATAGGCGGAAATATTCCGGGCGTTACCAAAGTAGCATCACTGGCCATTTACGATGAAGTAGAAAGCATGAATTACGATGCCGCAAATTTTTATTCGCTGGTATTGCTCGCACTTTCTTTTGTCATTTTGCTTTTTCTGTTCAATAAAAAATGGAAAACTAAAATTTTCTAACATGTTTGAAATTCAACTTTCCAAAAAACTACATTCAGCACAGGGCGACATGCTTTTGGATATTGATTTACAAATTTCCGAAAAACAATTTGTAGCCCTTTACGGAAAATCGGGGGCGGGAAAAACTACCTTTTTAAAAATGCTTGCGGGAATCACCGAACCTGATAAAGGGCGCATTATTGCCGGAAAAGAAACCTGGTTCGACAAAGAAAAAAAAATAACGCTATCGCCTCAAAAAAGAAAAATCGGATTTGTATTTCAGGATTATGCGCTCTTTCCTAATATGAGTGTGCGACAAAATTTAGAATTTGTTTTACCCGATAAAAAAAACAAAAACTTCGTTGATGAATTGTTAGAAATCACCGGACTCGCAGGGTTGGCAAACACTTCCGTGACTACGCTCTCCGGCGGACAACAGCAACGCGTTGCACTCGCACGTGCTTTGGTAAAGCAACCCGATTTGCTTTTACTGGATGAACCGCTCTCTTCTCTTGACAATGAAATGCGATTGAAATTACAGGATGAACTTATAAAAATTCACAAACATTTTGGTCTCACTACCATCATGATCAGTCACGATACTTCCGAGATTTATCGCCTCGCCGATACCGTCATCAAAATGGATTTCGGAAAAATTGTACAGCAAGGTTCTCCCGATTTACTTTTCCACAACCATCAGATATCAGGAAAAGTGCAAATCGCCGGACAGTTGATTTCTCTAGTTCAAAATGACATTGTGTACATCGCCCAAATACTGTCGGGCAACAACCTTATGAAGGTGATCATCACCAAAGAAGAAGCGGAACAACTCAATATTGGCGACAGTGTTTTGATTGTTTCGAAAGCTTTTAATCCCAGCGTGATAAAATACAAAGCATAAAAAAATTGAGATGAAAAGCTGGCGCTTCTTATCTCAATTCACTAGGGGGTATTATAAATACAGGAGGGAACTAGATTACTCTTTAACAAATTTCTGATACATTACTTCATCATTTGCGCGAATGGTGACGGTGTAAATTCCTCTAGGCAAATCACAGGTTGGAATCTTCACGCTTAAGCCCGCAGTAAAAACACTTTCTACTTCCTGTCCTGCTACATTGTGAATATGCACTTCTTCGATCGGACGGGAATTTTCAATATTCAAAACATCATTGGCAGGATTAGGATAAATATTTAATTTTTTGAAAACACTTGTTCCCTCTGCAATTCCAGTGCTTATGTCAGGCACAAAACACAAATCATCAAAATAAAAGGTGTTACCCGAAGTTGCACCAAAATCAAAAAACAAAGTGATTTTATTGTAGGTGGCAGAAGCTGCTCCCGTGAAATCAAAAGCCAATTCTTCCCATGCATTTACTTGAGTAGTGTTCACCTGAACTTCTTTGACAGTTGCGGCGTTGGCAGCATCTTCCAGTTTAATTAATACCGTGCAGGCTTTCGGACTGTTCACTTTCATTTTAAAAATTTTATTGGCGGAGAAATCCAATTTAGAAGAAAGAGTGGTAGAGAAAATTCCCGCCCAGGTTTGTGACGCAGGATCTTTAATGCATTGTCCAACCATAGCGCTGGTGTTGATTCCTGTAGCAGAAGGATTAGCCACTTTAGCAAAGTT
The DNA here is from genome assembly GCA_023251095.1 of Flavobacteriales bacterium. Lineage (GTDB taxonomy): Bacteria > Bacteroidota > Bacteroidia > Flavobacteriales_C > JAHEZL01. Next base: position 65,141 of record JAHEZL010000008.1, on the reverse strand, counting down.
ACTGCCTCCGAATCCTGTGAAATTTAAATCACTTCCGTCGTAAGTAGCATAACAAACGCTGCTGTTATTCGACACCGTATAATTCGCAACAGAAGAAGTTGTGGTATTTGCAGAATTATCAGTGGCGCTGATTTTATAGTACACGGATGATCCATCCACTTGTGCCGGAATAGTGGCCGAATAAGTATTTCCTACGGCCGTCATATTTAAAGTATTGCCAAGATTTCCTGCCGTTAATCCCCAGAATAAAGTCGCCGAAGAAATACTTCCGTCGTCGCTAATCGTAGCAGAAACTTTCACCGCGTCAGTTGATTTCACAGCTGATGGTGTTGCCGTAACGGCTGATATCTGAGGTGTTGTAGGTGTTGACATTTGATAATCCATCAGAAAATGCGTGCCATATTTTTGTGTCTCTACAGAATAAGTAAATCCTTCAATTTTATTTTGATCGGGATGAAAAGTGTAGTAGCGCAACTGTCCGTTACCGCCATTGTAATCACATTGATAATCGGTTAAAATCTGGTACACTTTTCCGCCGAATTTATTGGTGGAAGTCGACATCCCCTCACGTGCGCAAGAGTGACCGCAAATCACCATAAAAACATTTGCGTGGTTGTTGATCACATCATTCCAGATATTGGTTCCCTGTGCAGTCATGCCACCTTCCAAATACCAGTGCGTGGTGATGATGGCGCGGCGATTGGGATACAAATCCAAAATTCCTGAAGCCCATGTTCTCGCATCTGGTTGAGGATCGGATTCCAGGTGAATGATGATAAAATCCATTCCGCTGGCAGTGAACAATTCATAATTGTTTTTATAATTTCCTACAGGAAAATTTCCACCGAACCAGGTTTCATTTTTATAACGGGATGCCGGAAAAGTAGTATTCAGCAAAGTATAATTGTGGGTCCACATCACATCGGCATCGTGATTTCCGGGAGCGATGGCGTAAGGGACCACACCATCCAGCTGACTCATATATGAATTTGCCAGATCCCACTCCCACTTCTGATCACCATGATCCACAATATCGCCAACATGTGTTACAAATTTGATATTCAAATTGTCTTTTTGTGTTTTAATGAAATCAATCTGATGTTGAAACATGATAGGCTTCCCTTGTCCGCCTGCAGCCGGCGTGCTCCAGCTTACAATGTAAAATTGCGTATCGGGCAAAACCATCAACGTAAAATCCTGAGCATTTGCTATCGCTAAAAAGAAAGAGCAAATAAAGGTGAATATCTTTTTCATATCAGTATGGGTTTATGTTTTGGTGTTCTTTCAAATATAGGGGAGTAAGGAGGGAGAAATCCAACCAAAAATGGTAGGGTTTAGACAATCCCAAAGTTAAAAATCCCTCTTGCCCTCACACATCAATCCTCCGCTCTCTCCCTTTTACAAAGGGAGAAGTGCGCTACTCATCCATTTTCACAATACACTTCAGGAAATGCCAGCTAATTAACTTCCTCCTTTGAAAAAGGAGGAGTGCGAAGGAATTGTGTGAGGGCAAGGAGGATTTTACAACTTGCAGCTTTGCTATTTCAGTTCAGGAACATACCACACATCCTCTTCCAAATCAACACCACCTCCCATTTCTTCCTGCACCACTCTATCCACAATAAACACACCCCTAGTAGCCATATTTAAAAAATTATCAATGCCCTTATTTGGAAAACCAATTCTGGTCCTGTGAATATTAAACTGATCGGCAAATTTTCTGTTGAAAGCTTTTTCCACACCTTCTTTACCCAGCATAAATCCAAGCATTCCCCCCCATGTTGCCGTAGGATTATCGGAATCCCAACCGGCAAGCGTTCCGATTTCTATGGTATTCACAATATCACCTTCACCATACAAAAGACTGATAATGCTCGATGCAAAATTAATTCCCGCGGCAAAACAACCGTTGCCGTATTTGTTCTGTGAAGTCATGTTATAACCATCGGCCTGTTCCACCTGATAGCGTTGATATACTTCATCTCTTGCCTGTTCCCAAGGGATGTTTGCTGCATATCTACTTTTCACAAAATCGAACATTTTAGCAGAATAAGAATCGTTTGGCAAATGCTTTCGTGCTTCATCGGCCATCCAGTGAATTTTATCCTTCATTGATTTTTTTTCGTCAACATAAGATGCGAGAGAATACATTGTCACATAAAATTCAGAGATCCATTCTGAATTTTTTCGTGCTGTGGTTTGAATAGGCAAATGCGCCATTTTCAATGCAACATCAGGACGAGCAGGAGCAAACAAACCAAAAATTTCGGTGGTCAGTTGCGCATCAATCATTTCAAATTCGGGATTATTTTTTGGATCACCGGTTTCGGGAGGAAGCATTCCGCCACGCATCAAATCAAAAGCTTTTTGATTGGAAACCCACAAATAATTTTCTTCCTCGGCTTTGATGTGTTTCATCCAACCCTCCTTTATTTGCTGAGGACTCAGCACAGATGTTTTATTTGAAAACAAAAGTTCCTGATAAATATATTCAATATCGGTATCGTCATCAGCACCCCAAATCTCTCCTTCATTTTTAAAAACAAAATCGATGGTGGGCGATAAATCACTCGGTATTCCTTGTCCCCAGATACTTGGCTGATCGGGCTTTCCCCAATCGTTGCGTGTATAAAAAGCTCCGGTTTTTATTTCTCCAACGTTGCCGATTTTATCCATTTCGGTGACTAAACCCGTCCAGTTGGCAATGCATTGCCCGAGCCAAAATCCTTGTAATTGATTTAAATATTTTGAGCGCGAAATTTTTCTGTCGGTAGATTTAGGAACATACTCTTTGTATTCAAAATCCTTATTCACCAAGGAATTTGAATGTTCTCCTGAAGAACAGGCCACCAATAAAATGAAAGAAATAAAAAATATATTTTTTCTCATGACTTTTATTTTGATAAAATAATTACGAGCAATCCCGACACATAAAACACAAACATCAGCGCAAGAAAAAAGTTGGTAAGGCGCGATGCATTTTTAAATTCTTTCCAGATGAAAACTCCCCAGATGGCAGCAATCAAAGTTGCCCCTTGTCCCAATCCGTAAGAGATAGCAAAGCCCGCTTTTCCTGAAGCGATGATGTTAAAAGAAGTTCCGATGCCCCAGATGATACCGCCGATGATGCCTGCGAAATGACTTTTAAAACTTCCCTGAAAATAATTTTTGTAAGTCACGGGCAATCCGGAAAAAGGACGTTGCATCAAAATGGTATTGAATACAAAATTGCTGATCAAAGCACCAAAAACCATCACCACAAAAGCAGTGTAGGGCGTTAACATTCCTGCTTCGGGAAAAGAAAAATCGGGGGAAATTCCTTTCGCCACAAAAGGATAAAATATGCCCATTAACACTCCGCTAACAATAGCCACCACAATACCTTTAACCGAACCTTTTCCTGCCAATCCCGATTTCTTGTAAGCTGCTGCAGTAAAGAGAATCGCAATCATCACCAATACTACTCCAAGGATCAATAAAGTGAAATCTCCAACAGGAGAAAGCATGTAATTGAGCAGCACTCCCAAAATTAAAGCGATGCCGATTCCTATTGGAAAAGCCACAGCCATTCCCGCTAAATTTAAAGCAGCCACCAATAAAATATTGGCGAGATTAAATATTACGCCACCGATAAATGCGAACATCAAATTAGAAGAATCCGCTTGTTGGATATCTTCCATAAAACTTCTGCCTTGCTCGCCATTGCTACCCATGGTAAAAGCCAATAGCAAAGAAAAAACAAACATGCTTAAAATATAATCCCAGTAAAATAATTCGAAGCGCCAGTTTTTATCGGCCAGTTTTTGCGTATTGGCCCACGAGCCCCAGCACAGCATGGTGACCACACAAAACAAAACAGCAATGCTATAATTTTCTACTATAAACATATTAATGAATTATTTCTCCGATTTCTTTTTTATAAGGAATGGAACTTTGCGCGCCCATTTTTGTTACCGATAAAGCTGCTGCGCGATTGGCAAATTCAACCGCTTCTTTAATGCTTGATTTTTCGGATAAGGCAACAGCCAACGCACCGTTAAAAACATCGCCTGCCGCTGTGGTATCAATTGATTTTACAAGAGGTGCAGCAACTACTCCTTTAAAATCGGCGCTCAAAATATATGCACCGTTGGCCCCCATAGTGATGATCACATTTTTTACTCCGCGATCACGAATTTTTTTTGCTGCCACTTCCGCCGATTCAACATCACTCACCTTAATTCCCGAAAGAATTTCTGCTTCGGTTTCATTGGGAGTGATGATGAAAACATGCTTCAATAATTCATCAGATAATTTTGCTGCAGGCGCCGGATTGAGAATTAATTTTTTGCCCAAAGCAAAAACTGTTTTCCCAATAAACTCCACCGTGGTCATTGGAATTTCCAATTGCGTTAATACAATTTCAGCAGCGGCAACAGCACTTTCCGCACGTTGAATATCCTCCACACTCAAAGCTCTGTTGGCGCCCGGCGCAACCACAATGCTATTTTCACCTTTATCGTCAACGGAAATTAAAGCAACACCTGATGGATTTTGCGGATCGGCCACCACAAAAGAAGTATCAATTCCTTCTTTTTTAAAGGTGAATATCGCTTGTTTACCAAACAAATCATTTCCCACCCGGGCAATAAAAACAACCGCTCCGCCGAGTCGCGATGCAGCCACAGCCTGGTTGGCGCCTTTGCCTCCCGGATTCATAAAAAACTTTTTCCCCATCACGGTTTCACCCGGTTTCGGGAGTTTTTCCGATTGGATCACCATATCGGAATTGCTGCTGCCTATCACAAGTATTTTTGCTGCGCTCATAATTTTTGTCTTTACTCAAAGATAATTTCAGCAATAAAAAAATTCCTACCATTTTTTACACTGAACAGACAATCTTAAACTCCTGATTGCTATTTTATTTTTGCTTCGAGCCAGGATTCAAAATCGAATAATTTTAAAAATTGTTCTTCGTAATGCTGATCTGTGAGCGATTTAAAATCATTGCGACAAGCCACCAGACATTTCTTCTCCGACCTGACATCATTGGATTTTATGGCCGATCGAAAAAACTTAAACAACAATTTTTCCAGGCGATACAAAGTTCCTTTCTTTTTTAATTTGCGCTCAAAGCCTCTGATTTCATAAGAAATGTATTCGTGGTTTTTCATTTCGTAATGAACGATGAGTGCCACCATTCTGCTCATCGTCACATATTCATCGGGCACCAAAGAAGAATCGTTATTCAAAATCAGATTTAAAGATTGCAAGCAATTTTTCCATTCTTTCAATCCGAAATAAACCAAGGCATTGTAATAAAATACTTTTGCGTTGGCTGCCGACAATAGGGATTTAGCACATTTTGCCAAAGTTTCTTTGTGATAAAGAAGCACTTTTTTTGCTTCAGGGAAATTCTTTTGTCCGATGTGAAAAATAATTTCAAACTGATAAATTAAAGCCCACAACTGTTCTTCTTCCCTGTCTTTCTGATTTAATTTTTTCAGCTTCTCAATAAAAAACGGAATCCCTTCATATTGTCCAACAGCTTGAAGGTTATTTAAAATCCCTTCCATCACATATATATAATAGAGTGCGTTTTCTTCCCACAGAAAGGAATATTTCTGAAACAAGGCATCCAGCTCATGATAAATATCCAGACTCAGTTCAGGTGTTCCGATCAAACGGAAATACACCGATTGAAACAACAGATGCAATTGCTGCGAATGAAAAGAATGGTAATGCGGATTGGAAATTAAACCGGCTTCGGATAAAACCAGATCATCAAACTTTTGTTTTTCTTCTTCACTGCGCACCACGCCCTTTTGGACAAAGCGATGCAGAAGCAGCTGATACAAATCGGCGTGCGCACTGATTTGTTTTTCATGATCAATGATGGTGCTGATGGCGCCTTGTTTTTCAATCAGATCCTGTTCACTCAAATTCAAAAAATCGGTTCTGGTGTAATATTCCAGTTCCAGATTGGCAGCTTCGAGGAAGTAATAATTCTTCTCATGTTTTTTCGCGAGCACTTTCACCTTTTCCAATTGCGACAAACATTCGGCATAAATTCCTTTTTTATATAAGAAGCGTGCTTCCTGCAACAAGCGCAACAAAACGGCATCAATATTTTGCTCGGCATCATAAGCCCTCATGCTTTTCATCAACACCTTAAACAAATATTTGAGCGTAACATCAAAAGATGCTTTTTTTGCTTGCGCTTCAAATTTTTTTTTGAGTTCCGACCGGTCGGCGCTGCCTTTATCTATTAAATCAAAAAGCACTAAATAAAATTTATCTCCTTCCTGAATGGAAGAAAACAATTTAAAATAACGCTTCTCTGATTTGGATAAGGAACAAATCAATAAAACAACATCACTTATTTTCGCCATAAATCCCCGTAAAGTATTTCCTGCTTAAAAGTTAATAAATATAAATTGTAAAAGGAACAAGAAGAGAAGCAATTAAAAATACTTATTTTCATCAGCCTAAAAAGGAAACACCATGGCCAAAGGAATTTTACACAGAGCCGATTCTCGCGGATACGCTGATCACGGCTGGCTGAAGAGTCACCACTCATTTAGTTTTGCTAATTATTATGATCCGCAGCGCATGCACTTTGGCGTATTGCGCGTACTCAACGACGACGATATTGCAGGCGGAGGAGGCTTCGGCACACATCCGCACGCTAACATGGAAATCATCACCATTCCGCTGGAAGGCGATTTGCAACACAAAGACAGTATGGGCAACGGCACCATCATTAAAAATGGTGATGTACAGGTAATGAGCGCCGGCACAGGGATTCAGCACAGTGAATTCAACGCCTCTGCTGAAAAAGCGGTGAAACTGCTGCAAATATGGCTGATTCCCAACAAACAAAATGTAACACCGCGTTATCAGCAAATTACGCTCAATCCTGCCGACCGGCACAATCAACTGCAACAAATACTGTCGCCAAACCCCGATGATGCAGGTGTTTGGATTCATCAAAACGCATGGTTTTACCTCTCTAAATCTGATAAAGGAGTAAATACAGAGTATTCCTTGAAAGCCGAAAACAATGGTATTTATCTTTTTGTTCTGAGCGGAGAAATCAGCATTGCCGATCAAACGCTGAAATCCCGTGATGCTATTGGCATCTGGGAGATTGATAAAATCTCCATAAAAGCGGAAAGCGACGCTGAATTTTTGTTGATGGAAGTACCGATGGCGGTTTAATTCCTTTCTTTGATAATGACGATAGGTCCTTCCTTCGTCAGGAGGACAACCACACTTATCCATACTCACACAATCATTCTTAATTCTTAATGATCATGTTTATAAATCAGTGAAAAAGGAATCAATTAAATTCCACTCAAAATCTTATCCGTAGCTCCAGCCTGTGTTTGCAGCCAGTTCAATTGATTTCGTTTAATCTCTTGCAAAGCATTGGGAGAAAGCAAAAGATCACTCAAAATCTTTTGAAACTCCGCTGAATTGCTCACACAAAATCCGCTTTGCATATTGATCATTTCAGCGGCCTCATCAAACTTGTGGTACTTCGGTCCGAAAATTACCGGCAAACCAAAACAAGCCGGCTCTAATATATTATGAATACCCGAGCCAAAGCCCCCGCCAATAATGGCAACGTGGCCGTATTGATACAAAGACGACAAAATACCAATGCAGTTGATAATGATCACTTTCGGACACTCTTTAACTTCTTCAATATTACTCCACAAAACAACATCGTTAAATTTCCCGGCCAAGGAAGAAACAGCATTTTCCGAAATTTCATGAGGAGCGATAATCAACACTACCTCTTTGTCCAAAGAAGTTTGTGCTAAAAAAGCATTTTCATCTTCCCAGGTACTACCCGCAATAACTACCTTTTTATTTTGTAATAAAAGCTCCAGATTCGGAAATTTCAAAGGCTGCTGCGAAAGGGTAATCACCCTATCGATTCGGGTATCTCCGGCAATCGTTGCATTATGAATTCCATGTTCATGTAAAGTATTTAATGACGCTTCATCCTGCACAAAAAAATGGGTAAAGCCTTCTTTCAATTTGGTGAGAAACCAGGTGCCCTTCGACTGGAAAAATATTTGTTCTTTTCTGAATTTTCCGGAAATCAGATAAGTTTGGATTTTATGTTCGTGCAACACACCCAACAAATTGAACCAGAATTCATATTTAATGATAAACACCTTGTGAGGATTCACCTTTTCAACAAAAGCAGTCATGTTACTTTTTAAATCGAGAGGCAAATAAGTGACCCAATCCGCCAATTCATAATTTTTGCGGATTTCATAGCCCGACGGCGAATAAAAAGTGATCAGGATTTTTTCGTCGGGATGCAGCTGTTTTATTTTTTCAATGAGCGGTCGTCCCTGCTCAAACTCGCCTAATGACGCACAATGGAACCAGTTTGTCTTTTGTTGTTTTTTACTGTTATCGGGTAAATTTTCAATGAGTTTTCTTCGTCCGCGCACCCATAATTTCGCTTTGTAATTGAACAGGGAAGTCACGCGGATGCTGAATCCGTACAATAAAATCCCTATGGTATAAATGAAGTTCATCAATCTATATATTCTTCTTCTTTTTCACCGATATACACCGGAATGATCCATCCGGCCTGAACGCCAAACATAAAATTAAAATGCCAGGCTTCATCGGCCGCGTTGTTAAAGTAATTATACTTTCTCAAATTTTTTAAAAAGGCTTCTTCGGCAAATAAGCCTACATAAAAATTTATTCTTTTATCGGCGCCTAAATGCGTCCATCTAACTTCCTGTTTCACCGACGGCCCCATAGAAAACTGATCATAACCTTTTATATTGTCGGGGAATAAAAAAGGCAAAGAACTGCCTAAAGACCTAATAGCTAGATTGTTTTGCAAGGCTCCGGCACAAAAATTCAAATTAATGTTATTAGTAGCCGTAAGCGGAAAAACCCTGCCAACAGTGGCATACAAGCCATTTCCTCTGAACAACACCGAAATATCGGTAAGGCTCCCGTCGGAGGCAATGAACAAACCCTCTGAAGTCCGCATGGCCGCGAATATATCCTTCCCCGAATAATCACCAAACATAAAATGATACTGGAGTCCGAAGCTCATTTTATTCCTTTGGTAAGAATAGCCCACTCCTATCCTATTGATATAGTTGGTTTTTTGACCAACTTCGGCGTTGCCTCCCGAGCCGCTGTACGACACATCAAATAAGTGCATATCCCCCTTTGTTTGCGACCTAACAAGGGAAAACGAGCCAATGAAAAAAAGAAGGAAAACAAGAGATATTCGCATAGCTTAAAAAACTAGGTAAAGTTAGGGTGAAATTATTATCTTCGCCTGAAATATTTAATATGTCGGAAATTGCTGCAGAAACTATAAGAATGGTAGATCTGGCAACTCAGTATAAAAGGTTGCAACCCTCTATCGATAAAGCCATGCAAAAGGTGTTGGATGAAACGTCGTTCATCAGCGGGCCCATTGTAAAAGAATTTTCGGCCAATCTGGCCACCCACATAAACGCCAAACAGGTGATTCCATGCGCAAACGGAACCGATGCTTTGCAAATAGCATTGATGGCTCTGGATTTAAAAGCGGGCGATGAAGTAATCACTTCCGCGTTCACCTTTATTGCCACAGCAGAAGTTATTGTTCTTTTGGGCTTGAAACCTATATTTGTTGATGTGAATGCCGATGATTTCAATATCAATCTGGCAGCCATTGAAAAAGCCATCACTCCAAAAACCAAGGTGCTTTTACCGGTGCATTTGTTCGGACAATGTTCCGACATGGAAGCCATTTTAGCCTTGGCCAAAAAACACAATTTATACGTGGTGGAAGACACTGCCCAAGCCATCGGCGCTGAATATACTTTTAGCAACGGCGATAAAAAATCGGCCGGAACAATGGGAAATATTGGTACTACCAGCTTTTTCCCCTCTAAAAACTTAGGTTGTTTTGGTGACGGCGGTGCGCTGATGACCAACGATGAAACACTTGGAAAAAAAGCCATGCAGATTGCCAATCACGGATCCAAGGTTCGTTATTACCATGATGTGATAGGCATCAACTCCCGCTTGGATTCTTTGCAAGCGGCGGTATTGAATGAAAAACTGAAACACCTCAGCGACTTCAGCGCCCGAAGAAATAAAGCTGCAAAATTTTACGATGAAAATCTTAAAGGCATAGCAGGTTTACAAACTCCTTTCAGAAGTAAAAATTCAACTCACGTATTTCATCAATACACCATGCAAATTACCAATGGCAAAAGAGATGAATTGAAAAACTTTCTGGATAAAAAAGGAATTCCTGCAATGGTTTATTATCCTTTGCCTTTACACAAACAAGAAGTTTTTAAAGCAATGAAAGATTTAAGTTTACCTGTCACCGAAAAACTAGCAGAAACTGTATTGTCATTGCCAATGCACACCGAATTGAGCGAAAATCAATTGAATTATATTTGCACCACCATTAAAGAATTTTTTAATTAATCCCCTATGAACATTGCCGTTATTGGTACAGGATATGTTGGATTAGTCACAGGAACATGTTTTGCCGAAAGTGGCAACAATGTGATTTGTGTCGATAACAACAAAGAAAAAGTAGAAAAACTCAAACAGGGAATCGTTCCGATTTTTGAACCTGAACTGGATGTGTTATTCGAAAGGAATGCAAAACAAAATCGTTTGGTTTTCACCACCGATCTGGCTGATGCAGTAAAAAAATCATCTATTATTTTTCTTGCTCTTCCTACTCCTCCGGGAGAAGACGGATCGGCAGATTTATCCTACATCCTTGGCGTTGCCGAGCAATTGGGAAAAATAATGACGGAATACAAAGTGATTGTAGACAAAAGCACTGTTCCCGTTGGAACAGCAGAAAAGGTACACGCTGTTATCGCTAAAAATGCAACAGTGGATTTCGATGTGGTTTCCAATCCTGAATTTTTAAGAGAAGGTTACGCAGTAAACGACTTTATGAAACCTGATCGTGTGGTGATTGGTGTTAGTGGCGATAAAGCCAGAAAGGTGATGGAAGAATTGTACAAACCATTCGTGCGTCAGGGAAATCCTATCTATTTCATGGATGAGCGTTCGGCCGAATTAACAAAATATGCAGCCAATGCTTTCCTTGCAGTAAAAATTTCTTTCATGAATGAAATTGCCAACCTGTGCGAACTGGTAGGTGCCGATGTGGATCAAATCAGAATCGGTATCGGTTCGGATACCCGAATCGGAAAACGCTTTCTTTTTCCCGGTATAGGCTACGGTGGAAGTTGCTTCCCTAAAGATGTTAAAGCATTGATCAAATCCTCTCAGGATGTGAATTACGATTTTAAAATACTCAATTCGGTAGAAGAAGTAAATGCCGTTCAAAAAACGATCATCGTTCCTAAAATTGAAAATTATTTCGACGGAGATTTAAAAGGAAAAACTTTTGGTATCTGGGGATTGGCTTTCAAACCTAATACCGACGATATTCGCGAAGCACCTGCTATTTACGTGATAGAAGAATTGCTTAAAAAAGGAGCAAAAGTAAAATCCTTCGATCCGGAAGGAATGGAAAATATGAAAACAGTTTTCGGAAATAAAATTGAGTTTTGTGAAAATCAATACGATGCTATTTCAGGTGCCGATGCTCTGGTCATCGCAACGGAATGGTCGGTTTTCCGCGCTCCCGATTTTGATAAAATGAAAGGATTATTGAAAAATCCGGTGATTTTCGACGGAAGAAATTTATTTGAATTGGACAGTATGGAAGCCAAAGGATTTGATTACATCAGCATTGGCAGAAAACAAATAGTGAACAAACTGATTTCAAAATAAGATGAAGAAACGAATATTAATTACAGGCGCCGCAGGTTTTTTAGGATCACACTTATGTGAAAGATTTTTGAAAGAAGGCTATGAAGTGATTGGAATGGACAATCTGATTACAGGCAATTTGCGAAACATTGAAGATTTTTTCAAGGATGCAAATTTCGAATTCTACCATCATGATGTAAGTACTTTTGTACATGTTCCGGGAGAACTGGATTACATCCTTCATTTCGCTTCACCTGCCAGTCCGATTGACTATTTAAAAATTCCTATTCAAACTTTAAAAGTTGGTTCCCTTGGAACACATAATCTTTTAGGTTTAGCCAAAGCAAAAAACGCAAGAATGCTGATTGCTTCCACCTCTGAAGTATACGGCGATCCAACGGTTCATCCACAAACCGAAGAATATTGGGGAAATGTAAATCCTATCGGTCCGCGCGGCGTTTACGATGAAGCCAAAAGATTTCAGGAAGCAATGACCATGGCTTACCATACCTATCACGGATTGGAAACCAGAATTGTAAGAATATTCAATACTTACGGACCGAAAATGCGCCTGAACGACGGACGCGCTTTACCTGCATTTGTTGGGCAAGCCTTAAGAGGCGAAGACATCACAGTATTTGGAGATGGGTCACAAACGCGTTCTTTCTGCTACGTGGATGATTTAGTGGAAGGCATTTACCGCTTATTATTAAGCAATTACAATATGCCTGTTAATATTGGTAATCCCGATGAAATTTCCATTGCCGATTTCGCAGAGGAAATTGTAAAACTCACCGGCACAAAATCAAAAGTGATTTACAAAGATTTACCTGTTGATGATCCTAAACAACGTCAGCCGGATATTACAAAGGCAAAGGAAATACTGGGCTGGGAACCAAAAATAAAACGCTCAGAAGGTTTGAAAAAAACACTGGATTATTTTAAGTCGCTTCCTCAAGACGAACTATTTAAAAAAGAATTAAGTTTTGGAAACTAAAGATTATTTTGTTCATCCTTCTTCCTACATTGATGAAGGTTGTACCATCGGAAAAGGCACTAAAATATGGCATTTCAGCCATGTGATGCCCAACTCTACTATCGGTGAAAACTGCAATATCGGTCAGAATGTAGTGGTATCTCCCGAAGTTGTTTTAGGCAACAATGTAAAAATACAAAGTAATGTTTCTTTGTACACAGGCGTGATTTGCGAAGACGATGTTTTCCTGGGGCCGTCAATGGTTTTCACCAATGTGATGAACCCGCGTTCAGCAGTCAACAGAAAAAATGAATACCGCAAAACCATTGTGAAAAAAGGCGCTACCATTGGTGCCAACGCCACTATCGTTTGCGGAATTCAACTGGGTGAATATTGCTTTATCGGAGCCGGCACTGTGGTGATTCGCTCTGTAAAAGCCTATTCCATGATGGTTGGAAATCCTGCCAAACAAATCGGCTGGATGAGCGAACAGGGAGAAAAATTGATTTTTAATGAACAACACGAAGCTTTCTGCAAAGCTACGGGCGAGAAATATTTACTATTAAACGGCAACGTAAAAAAATTAACTAATGGCTGAAAAAATTAAATTTGCAGTAATCGGTTGTGGCCACATTGGCAAGCGTCACATGGAAATGATCGACCGTGATCCGGAAGCCGAATTAGTGGCTTACTGCGATGTGAAAGAAAAATCTCTTGTGGGTGTCGACCAAAAATTCAATCAACCTTATTTCACTGATATTGACGAGATGCTGAAAGCGCATCCTGAAGTTGAAGTAGTAAATATTTGTACTCCCAATGGCTTGCATGCCAAACAAAGTTTAAAAGCTTTGGGTTACAACAAACACATCGTTTGTGAAAAACCGATGGGACTCACCAAACGAGAATGCGAAAAGGTGATTGAAAAAGCACTCGACGTTTCTAAAAAAGTATTTTGCGTAATGCAAAACCGCTACTCTCCTCCATCTGCATGGCTAAAAGAAGTAATGGATAATAAATTACTGGGAGATATTTATCTCGTTCAACTGAATTGCTACTGGAACAGAGACGAGAGATATTACAAAAAAGGCACGTGGAAAGGAAGTAAAGATATGGATGGAGGAACACTGTTCACTCAGTTTTCTCACTTCATTGATATCATGTACTGGCTCTTCGGTGACATCACGGATATCCGTGCACGCTTTGAAGATTTTTGTCATCAGGACCTTACTGATTTTGAAGACACGGGTATCGTGAATTTCCGTTTTGTAAAAGGCGGTATAGGTACGCTGAATTATTCTACCGCTATTTATAATGCCAATCTGGAAAGCAGCATGACTATAATAGGAAGCAAAGGAAGCATTAAAGTGGGTGGACAGTACATGGACAAAATTGAGTACTGCAACATTAAAGATTATACCATGCCTGAACTGGCGCCGGTGAATGCTCCTAATGATTATGGCGATTATAAAGGTTCAGCTGCCAATCACCATTACATTATTCAAAACGTAATCAACACCATTAAAAGAGGCGACAAAGTAACTACCAATGCTTTGGAAGGCTTGAAAGTAGTAGAAATAATTGAAAGAATTTATTCATTAAAAGAGAAGTAAAAAGTTATGATTTCCGAAAAAATTGCAAAGAAAGAAGCCAAACTAGCATTGATAGGCTTAGGTTATGTAGGATTACCAATTGCTCTGGAGTTTGCCAGAAAAGTAAAAGTGGTAGGATTTGATATTAACGCTGATCGCGTTAAATTAATGCAACAGGGAATTGACCCTAGTAACGAATTGGAAAAATCTGAATTCGACGGTTGCGACATTCAGTTTAGCGCCAATATAGAGGACTTACGTGATGTGAATTTTTTCATCGTAGCAGTTCCCACGCCAATCGATCAACACAATTTACCCGATTTAAAACCTTTGCTTTCTGCTTCAAGAACAGTTGGAAAAGTTTTGAAAAAAGGAGATTACGTTGTTTTTGAATCTACCGTTTATCCGGGTTGCACCGAAGAAGATTGTGTTCCGGTGCTGGAACAGGAATCAGGTTTGAAATTCGGCATTGATTTTAAAGTGGGCTACTCTCCCGAAAGAATAAATCCGGGTGATAAAGAACATACACTGTCTAAAATTGTAAAAGTGGTTTCGGGCTGTGATGCTGAATCGGCAGAGCAAGTAGCCAATGTTTATAAAATGGTCATCAACGCAGGAGTGCATAAAGCTTCTTCTATCAAAGTTGCCGAAGCTGCAAAAATTATAGAGAACACGCAACGTGATGTGAACATTGCTTTGATGAATGAACTTTCATTGATCTTCAGCAAAATGAATATCAATACTTATGAAGTGCTGGAAGCAGCAGGAACAAAATGGAATTTCTTAAAATTTTCTCCGGGATTGGTAGGCGGACACTGTATTGGTGTTGATCCTTACTACCTTACTTACAAAGCGGAAGAATTGGGTATCCACTCTAAAATCATTACTTCAGGTAGAGCGATCAACGACTCTATGGGACCTTACTTAGCACGCCTTGCGGTGAAAAAAATGATCACTCTTGGAAAAGATATCGCAAAAGTAAGAGTGCTCGTAATGGGAACTACCTTCAAGGAAAACGTAACGGATATCCGTAATTCAAAAGTGGCTGATGTGGTGAACGAGTTAAAATCTTTCGCCATCAACGTTGAAGTAAACGATCCTCATGCCGATTCACATGAAGTTCACGAAGAATACGGTTATTCATTAACTCCTGAAATCAGCGGACAATACGATGCTATTATCGTTGCCGTTAATCACCGTGAGTACGTAGCGTTGAAAGATGACTTCTTTAAAAAACATTTGGCAACAAATGGAGTTTTAGTGGATATCAAAGGCATCTACAGAAATACTGTAAAAACAGAACATTACATCAGTTTGTAATATGATTTTAGTCACCGGCGCAACAGGGTATATCGGTTCACACACTGTGGTTGAGTTAATCAATCACGGATATAATGTTGTTGCACTGGATGACTTATCAACCTCACGTGCCGAAGCCATTGACTCTATTGAAAGCATCACGGGCGTTAAAGTTCCTTTTGAAATTATTGATTTAAAAGACAAAGCAGCACTTTTAAAAATTGTTGGAAAATATCCACTTAAAGGAGTTATTCATTTTGCAGCGCACATGGCCGTTGGAGAATCGGTGAAACAGCCCTTAAAATATTATGAAAATAATATTTCAGGATTGATCAACCTTTTAAATTTCATGGATCAAAACCAATGCAAAAATCTTATTTTTTCTTCGTCGTGTACAGTTTATGGTGAAGTAAAAAAAGTGCCTGTGAATGAGAGTTTTCCAACACAACGTCCGAACTCTCCTTACGGAAATACAAAAAAAATTGCTGAGGAAATTATTGAAGATCTTGCTGCCGTTGATAAATTAAATTCCATTTGTCTGAGGTATTTCAATCCAATTGGCGCCCATCCTTCAGGCCTCCTCGGCGAAAATCCCGAGAACATGAATAACCTTTTGCCACTGCTATTGAAAGCTGCATCAGGAAAATTAAAAGAATTAAAAGTTTACGGCAACGATTATAAAACAAGAGACGGATCCTGTGTACGTGATTACATACACGTGATGGATCTCGCAAGTGCGCACGTTAAGGCCTACAAAAAATTAGAATCAAAATCCAATGACAACAAGGTTGAAAAATTCAACCTTGGATCAGGTACCGGTTATTCTGTTTTAGAAATGATTCATTCTTTTGAAAAAATCAATTCGGTGAAAATACCTTATACCATAGAAGGCAGAAGAGATGGTGATGTTGCAGAAATTTATTCGGATTCAAAACTGGCCCTTGAAAAATTGAATTGGAAAACTCAGTATTCATTGGACGATATGCTTTCATCGGCATGGAATCGTGAACTAACTTTTAGAAAAAATGAACTACGCTAAAAAAATATTGATCACCGGTGGAGCAGGTTTTATCGGAAGCTGCCTTGTTCGACAATTGGTGACGAAATATCCCAACTACCTTATCGTAAATGTAGATAAGCTTACTTACGCCGGAAATTTAGCCAATTTAGATACTGTGAAAGATGCGCCGAATTACCGTTTTGTAAAAGCGGATATTTGTGATGCAGCGGCGATCAATAAAATATTTACCGATTTCAAAATTGATCATGTCATCCATACTGCTGCTGAATCACACGTGGATCGCTCCATTTTAAATCCGATGGAATTTGTACAAACCAACGTGGTGGGAACAGTAACCTTATTGAATGTTTGCAAAACTGCGTGGACCGATACTGCTCCTCATCTCTTCTATCATATTTCAACAGATGAAGTTTACGGAAGCTTGGGAGAAACCGGAAAATTTACAGAAACAACACCCTACGATCCGCGTTCTCCTTACTCTTCCAGCAAAGCTTCTTCTGATCATTTTGTAAGAGCTTATCATGAAACGTATCATTTGCCAACGGTGATCAGCAATTGCTCTAACAATTACGGGCCCTTCCATTTTCCCGAAAAATTAATTCCGCTGTGCATCAACAATATTTTAAATGAAAAACCTTTGCCGGTTTATGGAAAAGGTGATAACGTGCGCGATTGGCTGTATGTAGAGGATCATGTAGATGCCATCGATTTAATTTTTCACAAAGGAAAACCGGGAAGCACTTATAATATTGGTGGCGACAACGAATGGAAAAATATTGATTTGGTACGCGCACTTTGCAAAATCATGGATGCGAAACTGGAAAGAGAAAAAGGCACATCCGAAAAATTAATCACTTTTGTAAAAGACCGTGCGGGCCATGATCAGCGCTACGCCATCGATTTCACAAAACTGAATTCGGAACTGGGCTGGAAACCAAAAGCAAAATTTGAAGAAGGTTTGGAAAAAACAGTACAGTGGTATTTGGATAACCAAAGCTGGGTACAAGAAGTTATTTCAGGAGAATATAAAAAATACTACGAAGCTCAATATATAGCGAGGTAGAAAAATAATATTATGAAGCATCACTCAGAAGATTTAAGTCAGTTCAAGTTCCTCGTCACAGGCGGAGCGGGATTTATAGGCTCTAACATTGTAAAGTATCTTGTTGCGCACAATGCGGGAGAAATCAGGATTGTCGACAATTTATCCAACGGATACATTGAAAACATTGAACCCTTTTTAGCATTGCCCAATGTGCTTTTCATTAAAGAATCATTGGTGGATTATGAGTTGTGCCAAAAAGCAGTGCATGGTGTGGATTATGTAATTCATCAGGCTGCGCTGGGTTCAGTGCCGCGTTCTATTGCCAATCCAATTGCCTCCAACGAAGCCAACGTTAGTGCATTTTTAAATTTACTCACTGCGGCAAAAGATGCAAAAGTAAAACGTTTGGTGTTTGCTTCTTCTTCTTCTGTTTACGGAGATTCGGAAGAAATGCCGAGAAGAGAAAATAAAATCGGAAATCCTCTTTCACCCTATGCTGTTACAAAACAAACGGATGAATTGTACGGACGCGTTTTTTACAAAACTTACAATGCACCCTTTATTGGTTTGAGATATTTCAATGTGTTCGGTCCGCATCAAAGTCCGAATGGCCCGTATGCAGCCGTGATCCCAATGTTCATGAATGCTTTGCTCTCGGGAAAATCACCCGTAATTCACGGTGAAGGAGATCAATCAAGAGACTTCACTTATATCGATAACGTTGTACAAGCCAACATCAAAGCGCTTTTCACAAAAGATGAACGCGCGTTGGGAGAAATGTTCAACGTTGCTTTCGGGGAATCTACTTCTGTTTTAGATTTATTTAAAATGCTGAAAGCAGCAATATCATCCAACGTAGAACCTACCTTTACCGCACCGCGCGCGGGTGATGTAAAAGATTCTCTGGCTGATATTTCTAAGGCAAAAGAATTGTTGGGATACAATCCTACCATTACCATCAATGAAGGACTGACACACACCATTCAGTGGTTTGAGAAAAAGTATTTTAAAAAATAAACATGTTTGGATTATTCAAGAAAAAGCTAAAACCTGTTTTGCGTTCTCCTTTGGATGCAAAGCTGATTGGCGTTGATATCCATTCACACCTGATTGCAGGAATTGACGACGGTGCGCAAACACATGAAGAATCGCTGGCTTTGGTAAAAGGAATGCAGCAATTTGGATTTCAATCCTTCTGGACCACTCCTCATGTAATGTCGGATTTTTACAGAAACTCCACCAACACCATTGTTGAAGGCACAAAAAAATTAAATGCTCTTTTAGAAAAAGAAAACAGAAACACTATTGTTCATCCGGCGGCTGAATATTATTTCGATCATAATTTTTTTGAACTTATTGAAAAAAATGATCTTCTGGCCATCAAAGGAGAATTTCTTTTGTTTGAATTTTCTTACATCAACCAACCCGAAAATCCTTTTCCAATTATTCAAAAAATAAAGGACTTAGGCTATAAACCTTTACTCGCACATCCCGAGAGATATCCTTTTTATTTCGGGCGACATGATTTACTGAAACAACTGCGTGAGAGCGGAGTGTATTTTCAAATCAACCTCAATTCACTAGCCGATCACTACGGTCCGGAATCCACTCATATTGCTCACTGGATGATCGACGAAAATATTGTTGATTTTATTGGAAGTGATATTCATAAAGAAAGTCATCTGGAAGTGATGGAACGCGCTTTGCGTTCGGAATACCTATACAAGCTGGTAGAGTCGGGAAGACTGATGAATCAGAGTTTGTGATTAAATCCTCCTTGCCAACACACAATTCCCTCACACTCCTCCTTTTTCAAAGGAGGAAGTTAGTTAGCTGGCATTTCCTGAAACACATATTTTAAGAATGGATGAGTACTGCGCTTCTCCCTTTGAAAAAGGGAGAGAGCGATGGCATTAATGTGCGAAGGCAAGAGGGATTTAAAACAACCTATAATTCTTATACTCCCCTATTCTTTTCCCTGTTAATTTCTCGGTAAATAATTTGAATTTATCTTTCCATCGCATCTTGTTAAACGAAGGATCAAAATCGAATATCCAATTCATTTTATTGATGCGCTCTTTCATCACTGCCGGATGCGTTCCTTCAAATTTGCTCAAAGCATCCACGGCGTCATAATTAAAAAAGGCAATGGTTTTAGTTGGATCATCACTGTGCATGGCCTGATTGAAATTCAATTTTTCGGCGAGTTTTTTAGGATCGCGCACATAACCGTAATGAAAAATTTCAGCGTCAATTAATTTCACTTTTAATTTCTCGTTCGGAAGTTTACGAAAACCCTGAGCATCTTTGTAGGAAAAAATATCCTTGCGATTGCGTATGATGCGCACTTCACGTCGGTACCAGCTTGGTGCTGCACCCAGGTAATCATAACTTCCGTAAAAATGTTTGTAGTTGAAAAGCAAACCTTCCACTTTCTCATCATCTTTCCATTGTTGCATGGCTTTGTAAGTAACGTCCAAATATTTTTCATGCAGCGCTTCATCACTTTGAATATAAAAAGCCCAGTCGCTGTCGGGAGAAATCGCTTTGAAAGCTTTATCTGTTTCAACAGCTAAAATCTGCAAATTTTTAGAGCGGTATTTTTCTTCTTCCCAAACGGTGCGAATGATTTTTATTTTGGGAGAATTGATGCTTTGAATCAATTCCAATGTTCCATCTTCACAATCACCAACAGCCACAATAAACTCATCACACAAAGGCAATACAGAAGAAATAGCTTCCACAACGGGGAAGTCGAATTTAATGGCGTTGCGAATGATGGTGAAGCCGGAAACTTTCATCTATTATCCTTCAGCGTTGGTATTGAAAAACTCCAAAGTGAAAGCAGAATCGTTGTAGAAATGATCCACATTCACCATTTTCTGTTCACCGGTTTTCATGTTTTTTAAGGACACTTTATTTTCGTTCATTTCATTGGTGCCTATCATGGCCACAAAACGCACCGACTTATTATTGGCATAAGTCATTTGCTTTTGCATTTTAGCGTTGGAAGGATACAACTCGCAGCTAATACCGTGCGAGCGCAATTGCTGCATCACCTTCATGGAATACAAAGCTTCCGCATCTCCGAAATTCACAAACAACACATCGGTGGTTTGCAATAAATTTTCAGGAAATAAATTGTTTTCTTCCAGCACATCGTAAATTCTATCGGCACCAAAAGAAATTCCAACTCCTGAAACACCTTTCAATCCGAATATTCCGGTGAGGTCATCGTAACGTCCACCACCGCAAATACTTCCTTTGAAATTATCGGCGCTCACTTCAAAAATTGCTCCGGTGTAATAATTTAATCCGCGGGCTAAAGTAATATCGAGTTTTAAATTTTGGTCAACACTCAATTGCGCAGAAGATGCAAAAATAAACTCTAGTTCTTCTACTCCTTTTATTCCTATTGCAGAAGTAGCTAAAACACTTCTTAAAGTGACGAATTTTTCTGCTGTGCTTCCAGCCATTTGAATGATGGGTTGGAGTTTTTCAACTGCTTCTTTGCTCACTCCCTTTTCCAGCATTTCTTCGTTCACTTTCTCCAAACCAATTTTATCCAGCTTATCGATAGCCACTGTAATATCCACTATTTTATCAGCAGCACCAACTACTTCGGCAATACCTGATAATATTTTTCTGTTGTTGATTTTAATTTGAAATCCCGGAACTTTTAATTGGGTTAACGCTTCATTAAAAATTTGCACCAATTCAACTTCATACAGCAATGAATCACTTCCTACCACATCAACATCACACTGGAAAAATTCACGGTATCTTCCTTTCTGCGGACGATCAGCGCGCCAAACAGGTTGTATTTGAAAACGCTTGAAAGGGAAATGCAATTCGTTTTGGTTTTGTACTACAAAGCGCGCGAAGGGAACTGTGAGATCGTAGCGCAATGCTTTTTCGGAAATTTCTTTGGTTAAAGTCGTTGAATTCTGTTCCCCTAAATTCTGCACTCCCGACAAATAATCTCCTGAGTTCAAAATTTTAAAAATCAATCTATCCCCTTCTTCTCCATATTTCCCCATCAACGTAGAAAGATTCTCCACCGCCGGAGTTTCAATAGGCAAAAAGGCATATTTTTTAAAAATGCTTTTGAGTGTATCAAAAAGATAATTCCGCTTTACCATTTGCTGCGGCAAAAAATCGCGGGTTCCTTTGGGGATAGACGGTTTGGACATGCACTCGTATTTTAAAATGTGTATACACACAAAAATACGTTTTTTTCTCGCTCAACAAGAAGCATTTACTGACTAAGCCTATTTTCTTGATTTTATAGCGTCATCGCAAGAATTAAAAGCCCTAATGCGAAAAGAAGAAAGACAGGAATCATCATTGAAGATAGAAGTATACCTGGTATGAATGTAAATGCGACGAGTGCACAAGCTACTGCTGGCAATAGAAATACCAGAGGTAAAAAATCTTCTTTCTTGTTTAGCATTTCATCTTTTTCCACTTTGCTTTTGCCGTAATAATAGAATATATATCGAGCCAGCAAAACGTAAGTTAATAAGAGCGCATACCCTCCACCCATAAATAACACGAGCGCCCCTAATTCGTTTCCGGAACATGCCAAACTACAACTTAACACAGAAATTCCCGCTGCAGCAAAGCACACCGCTATAGTCAACAATAAAAAAAGTCCTATCTGAGCTCCAAGATGACCTTCCTTCTTTTCATCAGATGTAGTTTCATCTACATTATTTATTGTGACGCCGGATATCTGCTGTGACATTGGATTTGAAATCTGTTCCATGTTTTTTTTATGGTGATCACTTGAAAAAGAAAGCACCGATAAAAACGTAGACAGTATAATTAAACTGTCAGCCATTTTTTGCTTGAAGTAAGAATGCTTGAAAAATTTATTTTGAGATTTTTTAAAAGGATAAGCGGCAATAGATGCGATGCCCAATCCCAGAGATGCTTTCATCATTAAATCTGAAGTAAATATATGATTGTCGGCCATTAATTTCCCCATGAAATAAGCGCAAGAACTTAGTAATCCATGTGAAAAAACCAAAGCAATGCGCGCTTTGGTTTTATTTTTATTTGCCCAACGAGAAATCTTTTTACTTCTCCCCTTTCTTAAAGCTAAGGTCAGCGAAAACAATCCTGCAATGGCCGAAAAAGCAATAGCCCATTTGAAATTGTTTTTATTCTCTTTCGTTTTTGTAATGGAATTTTTTACTGAAGGAGATATCGTTACTTTTTGATTATTTACTTCTTGTTTACTTTGCTTTATAGATTCATGCTGTTTTAAAATAGTATTCTTTGTCTCAACAGGATTTTCAAAAAATGCTGTTGTATCAACGCTCTCAACAGCTTCAATATTGTTTGGCGAAACAGCCTTTGTATGAACTTTAAGATTTTGAGAAAAATGATTGGGTGTGGAAGACTTCATTTTACTTTGATCGTACTTGGTAGAAAAGGAAACATAATATCCTTGTCTGTATTGTCTCTTTTCTACTGTTAATGAAGAATTACAAGAGATTGTAAAAAAACAGCAAGCCAGTAGTAGCGATTTTAAAAAGAAAGATTTTTTCATTTTTGCCTGATTTCAAAATTGTGAGGCAAAGATGAACTCAATAAGAAGAGCATTTGAATTGAATTTCACAAAGCGCGAAAATCGATTAGTAAAAAATGCAAATGAGAAATATTACCTCGCTCCGCTTAGGCTGCATTTTCTTTTGCTTAAGCGGTCTTGCGACTTTAGAGGCTTCGCCTCGTTTTTATATTTTAAAAAGAAAAAGCCGAAGGCTTTGGGAGTGGTATAATCGCTTAGGCAAAAGAAGCCTAAGCCAGCCGGAGTAAAGCTGCATTTACCCCTTTTACTTCAATTTCTATTTTGTAAAATCCCAGTCAGCGAGAAGCTCTCCGTTAACATAGACTTCTAAATTTCGATAGGAACTTTCCCCTTCAGGAAATAACTGTATCCACCTTGAAGCCTCATCACATACCCTTATCGCCCATCTAAATTTTTTGTCGTTAGTTTTTTGAACAAAGCGAATAGTTTGACCAGATAGAACTTTAAAATTAAAGCACTCAGGCTCTAATTGAATATTTAACGGTGCATCTTTTTCATAAAGTGTAAACTCAACTGTGTTGCCCATAAAACCTACTACTTCATCAACTTCTTAAACCTCATTCTTCTCGGCTCCACATTACCCAATCGTTTTTTCTTGTTCTCTTCGTATTCAGAGAAAGAACCTTCAAAAGGATAAATAGTTGAATCACCTTCAAATGCTAAGATGTGCGTGCATACACGGTCGAGGAACCAACGGTCGTGGGAAATGATTACTGCACAACCTGCAAAGTTTTCTAAAGCTTCCTCGAGTGCTCGCAAAGTATTAACGTCGATGTCATTCGTAGGCTCATCTAATAAAAGTACGTTACCACCTTCTTTCAAGGCGATAGCCAAGTGCAAACGATTTCTTTCTCCACCTGATAACACTTCACATTTTTTGCCTTGATCGGTTCCGCCAAAATTGAAGCGGGAACAGTAAGCGCGGGCATTCATCATTTTTCCGCCCAGACTGATATTTTCAGCGCCTCCCGACAATACATCATAAACTGTTTTGCTTGGATCAATGTCTTTGTGTGATTGATCTACATATGAAATTTTCACTGTCGGACCTACTTTAAATTCACCGCTGGTTGGTTCTTCCAATCCTAAAATCATTCGGAACAAGGTGGTTTTACCGGCACCATTCGGTCCGATGATTCCAACGATACCTGCAGGTGGTAATTTGAAGTTCAGGTTTTCATACAACAAACGATCACCGTATGCTTTCGACACATTGACTGCATCAATCACATCGTTCCCTAAACGCGGACCATTCGGAATATAAATTTCCAAGTTCTCCATTTTCTCTTTTCCTTCGTCGGCCAACATTTTATCGTAGTTCGCCAAACGCGATTTTGATTTGGTTCCGCGGCCTTTCACGCCCATACGCACCCACTCCAACTCACGCTCCAATATTTTTTTGCGCTTGCTCTCTGTTTTCTCCTCTTGCGCCATTCTCTTCGATTTCTGATCCAACCACTCAGAATAATTTCCTTTCCATGGAATACCTTCACCACGATCCAACTCTAAAATCCAACCGGCAACGTTGTCTAAGAAATATCTATCATGCGTTACTGCAATTACAGTTCCCTGGTATTGTTGTAAGAAGATCTCTAACCATTGTACCGACTCGGCATCCAAGTGATTGGTAGGCTCATCTAACAAAAGAATATCAGGTTTTTTCAATAATAAACGACACAAAGCAACTCGTCTTCTTTCCCCTCCTGATAACACATTTACCGGTGTATCGCCTTCAGGACATTGTAATGCGTCCATTGCACGCTCCAATTTATTATCAATTTCCCAGGCATCCATCGCGTCAATTTTTTCCTGCACCACGGCCTGACGCGCAATGAGTTTTTCCATTTTATCAGGATTCTCCAAAACCTCAGAATCCATGAATTTATTGTTGATGTCTTCGTACTCTTTCAACACATCCATCACGTCCTGCACGCCTTCACGCACAATTTCCATTACGGTTTTTGTTTCGTCGAGCTGAGGCTCCTGCTCCAGATATCCGATAGAATAGCCCGGTGAAAAAACTACATCGCCCTGATAATTTTTATCAATCCCCGCAATGATTTTAAGTAAGGTTGATTTACCCGAACCGTTTAAACCGAGGATACCGATTTTCGCTCCATAGAAGAACGATAGGTAAATGTCTTTAATGATGGTTTTTCCTGAAGGTAGCACCTTGGAAACCTTCGACATGGAAAATATAACTTGTCTGCCTTCTGACATGATTTTTGATTTTAGTGCCGCTAATATCGGAAATTCTTTTGCTATTTTTGACTATGCCGCGTAAGTCATCCTCAAAATTACATGAACTCATTCATTCGCTTACCAAAGCGGAGAAACGGCATTTTAAGCTTCATTCCTCTTTCGCCATGAAAAATTCGGAGGACAAACAGTTTTTCCGACTCTTTGATATTTTGGAAAAGTCCAAAAACTACGATGAAGAAAAAGTGATTGCGCAGCTGCCCGATGTGAAAGAATTTTTTGTGATTAAAAATGTGCTGTACAACAACATCCTGAAAAGCTTGTCGGCTTTGTATTCCGAGAAGAGTCCGAGAATGTTCACGCGAAGCAAACTCAACGAAATTGAAGTTTTATTCCGCAAGGGTTTATACAAACAAGGACACAAACAAATTGAACAAACCAAGAAAAAAGCCGAGCAGAATGAACAGTTTGAAACGCTGTTGCAGCTCATCAACATGGAACAGAAATTACTGGTTTCTGCAATGTCGTTCAAAAGTTTGAAATCTTATAAG
Organism: Flavobacteriales bacterium; assembly: GCA_023251095.1. Lineage (GTDB taxonomy): Bacteria > Bacteroidota > Bacteroidia > Flavobacteriales_C > JAHEZL01. Next base: position 39,090 of record JAHEZL010000008.1, on the reverse strand, counting down.
GAGCGTATTCGTGCTTTGATGGACGAAACAAAAAAAGTGCTCATCATCATTGAAAACATAAAAGAATACGATTCGCTGTTGCTACCCATTACCCGCTTGCATTTTGAAGGCGCGCAGTTTCAGCAGAAAAAAGATTTGTACTATCTGGAGGAGTTAATGAAAAATGAGTTGATGCAAAGTGAAGAAAAAGCCCTGTCGCAAAGGGCCCGACTAAATTTTCATTACATCTGGGGCTTGTATTACAAACTGATTCATCAAAAAGAAAAAGCACTCCCCTATTTTCAAAAACGCTTGCATTTATTTGAAGAAATATCGGTTTTTAAAGAAGAGCTTTTTTCGGATTATTTATCTACACTACAACTGGCAACGGAACTGGCAGGCGAAACCAATCAACCCTTGCAAGCGGAGGAGTGGTTGCTGAAATTAAAGCATTTGTATTCCTTAAAAGATGCTCTTTCTCCCGAACAGCAAACCAGTCTGTTCATTTATCATTTCCTTGCTACCGCCGAGTATTACAAAAGCAAAGGCAACTATAAAGAAATACTGAAACACGAAAAAGAAATCAAGGAAGGCATTGAAGAATATCACGAGCAAATCAACCCCGGACTGCAACAGGAGCTGATGTATTACATCGGCTACTCTTATTTCGCTTTAGGAGAATTCGCTCAATCGAAACTGATTTTAAAACAAATTATTGAAAATAAATCAACCGGAGTCAAATCCGATATTTTTAATCTCTCCAATATATTATATTTGCTCTGCCTTTATGAAACTGAAGAACATTCGTTGGTAAAATCGGTAGCGAAATCATGGTTAAAATCATTGAATAAAGAAAATGTTTATCATGAAATTGATGCCGAAATAATTTATCTGGTGATAAAATTAATTGGAGTGGAAAAGGCAAGAGTACGCCGACAATACTATGATTTTAGGGATTACCTGATGAGTCGGCAATTTGAACTGGAACATTTAAAACTATATAAATACTTTGATGTGTTTGCCTGGCTGGAAGGAAAAATCCACAGTCAAACCATCGCCGAATATCAAAAACAACTCTTATGAAGAACTTACTTTTAACTTTTGCCTTTGTACTATTAACAGCTTCTGTTTTCGGACAGAAAAAAAATAAAACCGTAACGGTTATCAATCACGATTCTCTGGCATATACAATGGCGTTGTCTGTTGGCGACACTAACGCAGCGATCTCTGCCCTTTATCAAATGAATGTGAAAACTCCGAACAATACCGACAAATTATATTTGCTGGCCAATCTCTATTTCGGAAAAAAAGAATACAACCAATGCATCAATGTTTGCAATCTTATTCTTCTGCAAAACAGCAAACACCTAAAAGGACTCAATTTATTGGCTGCAGCTTATCTGGAAGACCACAATGCCGAAGGAGCCATTTTGGTATATCAACAATTAGATTCAATTGCGCCAAGCGCCGGCAATAAATATCAAATCGCTACTATTTTGTATCAAAAGAAAAAATTTCAGGAATCATTAAATTATCTGGGAACCATTATTGCCGATTCTCTATCAAAAAAAGAAAATATGACCATGACCTATCAAAACAGCAGTAAACAATATCTCAATCAAAATGTATCCACCTTAGCTGCCGCATACAATATGGCCGGATATATTTTATTGGAAAACGGAGACAGAGATCGTGCAAAATCCCTGTTCGAACAAGCTTTGAAAATACAGCCAGATTTTCAATTGGCAAAAGGGAATCTCGCTGTTGCAGAGAAGAAATAATTCACAGAGAATTTTCCCTTTTTCACAGAAAAGACTTAAGATTTTAGAAACAATTTAATTAATTACGCGTATTTATTTCCGCTCTACGTGTTTTTACGTATCGAAAATAACAATAAGCTTACAATGCATCGACTATGAAACATATTACCAAACTATTGATAATCAGCTTTATTACCTTAGGGCTACACCACAAAACATTCGCACAGGTTGGTATCGGAACAACCTCTCCTACCGAAATCTTAGATCTGGAATCCAGCAGCGCCATCCAAACCGCAATCGATATTAACTGTACCGGTGCAGGAGATGCAATCATTCATTTTCAACTTTCAGGAACAGCTGTTTATACTATCGGAGTAGACAATAGCGATGGAGATAAATTTAAAATAGGTACTACAGCTCCTGAAACAGGAACTATTGTGACTGTTGATGCTACCAACACTACTGTGGAACTGGATGGAAATGCCGCCAACAGCACCTTAACCGTTTTCAATGACGGAAATAATACAAACCGACAAGGTATTGCAGTACAATGCGGCGAAGACAATCCGGTTGGAACCAACATCGCAATATCTTTTGCAGATGGGGACGGAACAGCTCAGGGGGATATTACATTTACAGCAGGAACGGTTTCCTACAATGCCTTCACTGCCGGACACAATGCTTCACTTCCCGAACACGACAATACTAAAGGATATGCTTACGGCACTTTACTTTGTATTGAAAAAATAAAACTGGCCAACGATTCTTTAGCAAGAAGTTTAGAATACGATGTTTGTCCGTGTAAAGAAAAATACGCCTCCAATATTCTTGGCGCTTATTCCAATAAAAGAACAAATCAAAAAAACCTGCATCAGGTGTATGTACTTGGCGATGGACATCTGCTTGTAAACAATCAGGGCGGAAACATCAAAATCGGTGATGCAATAACTTCGTCTTCAGTTGATGGAATTGGCATGAGAGCCGATTCATCTTGTGTAATCATTGGTTATGCTCAGGAGAATTACAATTTTAAAGCAGGAGAAAATTATTTACTTCCTGTTCAATACGGACTGGGTTATTACACCAATCCGGACAAAATCAGCAAGCTCGAACAAAAAATACTGGATCTGGAAAAAGCGCAAAAACAAGAATACGCTGAATTGCTTCTTCAAATTCAAGCATTGAAAAAGAACCAAGAAGAATTGAAGCCTAACATTATTCTTGGAAGCAAATAAGAATGGCAAAAATATATTTGAAATATTATTTCCTCATAGCGGGACTTCATTTATTCATGATTTCCCTGAATGCGCAATCTTCAATGACCAATCTTGGTACAACTTATACTCTTTACATTGGCCCCAATTTCACTGTTCATTGCAATAAAAGCATTAGCAATGAAGCCGGAGCCACATTGCAATTCGACGGTGTTTCATCCAGCCTGTTAGAAGTTGGGGGAGACTTTACCAATAGCGCCACAGGGGTGCTTACTGCGGGAGTAGGAACCATTGCCTTTGTGGGATCAGTAGCCCAAAATGCCGATTTTGGCGGCGATAATTTATACAACCTGAAAATAAGCAATACCAGTGGCGATGTTACTCTTACAAGAGCAGCAACAGTAACTAACAATTTAAATTTCAGCAGTGGTGATTTGGTAACCGATGCTGTAAACATTTTAAATTTAACTGCTCCCGCCACAGCAACCGGTGCAGCCAATGGAAATCACGTGAACGGCCCCATGAACAAAACAACAGCTGCTACAACAAAATTCACTTTTCCGATTGGCAATGGCACAAAATACCGTCCGGCTTCTATCACTCCTACTACCAATGCAGCCACAGTTTGGCAAGGCCAATATTTTTTCTCCAAACACCCTTTTGCACATATTAATGACGGAACAATAGTCCATGTTTCTACCGCTGAATACTGGACCCTAGCCAGAACCAGCGGAACTGCCAACGGAGTTGTTACCCTCACCTGGGATGCAGCAAGCGGTGTTACTGTTTTGGTTTCTTTAAATACTGCTTATTACAACACTGTTCCAACATGGACCAGATCGGGACAAAACAACTTGCTGGGCGTACCTGCCGCAGGAAGTATTGATACCGACACATGGACCTCCTGGAGTGGTGTGGATAAATTTACTCTGGCCACCACTGCCTCTGTTGACAATGGTTTACCGGTTGAATTACTTGATTTCTCAGCCAATAAGGAAAATGAAAAAGTATTGGTAAAATGGTCAACGGCATCTGAAATAAACAGTGATTATTTCGATATTCTGAAATCAAATGATGGAAATATATTTACCAGTATAGGAAAGGTGAATGCTGCCGGAACAAGTAATAGTATTGTGGAATATGATTTAAACGATGCTGCTCCTAAAAAAGGAATCAACTACTATAAATTACAAGAATTCGACAAAGACGGAGCGAAACAGGAATCAAAAATAGTAGCCATAAATTTCACCAGCGATTTTAATCTAATTTCAGAACTCTATCCCAATCCTTCAAATGACCTTACTACCCTGTATTTTAATTCGGACAAAGGCGGATTGTATAAACTACAAATTCTCGATATGAACGGAAACGCCTTGTATTTTGCACACGTTCCGTCGATGATAGGAGAAAACAGATTTAATCTTTCTCTAACCGATTTTACAGCAGGAAATTATATTATCCGATTGACCGCTCCCGACAACACTTTTTCTACTTTAAAATTTGTAAAAAAAGACTAAAACAAAAATTACTTTGTGTTTTTAGTGAACAAAAAGTGAACAACTCTTCCCTGAATTTTCTTCCTCATTATTTAGTTTAGCCGGGCCTAATTAAATAATAATACATCGTGAAAAATTTATTCATTGCAGTCGCCATGCTTTGCCATGGACTCATTTTCGGCAACATCATTTATTCTGTTCAATCAGGAAACTGGAACTCTAACACAACCTGGAATTCGGGAAGTATTCCGCTAAATTCAGATTCTGTTGTAGTGAATTCAGGCCATGAAATCATCATGAATAAAGATTCAGCACAAGTGTTTTTCATGGAAGTTTTTGGTTCTTTGAAATGGACCAACACAAAATCCCTGCAAAGTAAACATCTCTTGTTGCACAACAACTCCATACTCTTCAGTAGTTTTTTTATGGGCAGCATAAATATTGATTCTGTTTTAACTATCAATGACGGAACGTGTACCATTGCTAATTTAAACCTCAACAGCAAAAACACTTGTACTATAAAAGGAGAACTGCTTTTCATCTCGGAAAGCGGAACAAAAAAATTTAAAAACATCAATATTCTTTCTTCCGGAAAATGGCACAACAACACCAACGATGATCCTGTAATTGTTGGTAACATATGCAATAACGGCAGCTTCAAAGCATGCGCAGGTTCGGGATGCACCTATCATTTTTCGGGAAATAATATTTTGAGCGGCGATTCCTTAATTTCTATTTCGCATATAGAAAGCAGTGGTGTATTGACAAATAAAGGCGTTGTTGAAATCACCCACTCCATCAATGGAAATCCCAATATTATTAACGAAGGAAAACTACAACTTTCACTTTCTCCTTTAACCTTTCATGTCAATGAATTCAATGCTTCATCAGTCGGAAATACGGTGATTTACAATGATACTTCTGAGCAAATTATTTTTAAGCCGACCAACGGATTTTATGAAAACATTGAACTGGAAAAGGGAAACAAAAGACTACTCAATCCTTTGCTGGTTCATCAATCCATGAAAATAAAAAGTACCTGTGTTTTAAAAAGCGACACCTTTAAAATTGCTGCAACAGGAAGTGCGTTATTGCAAATGGATTCTCTGGCAACACTGTGGATCGGGAACAATGAAAATAAATTTTCACCAGGCTTCCCAAAAGAATTCACCTCTGTTAATTTACACAAATCCTCTACTGTGAGATACATGGCCATGGGCGATGAAATTATTGAATCTGCTGTAGTTTATGGCAATTTAAATATTGACGACGGAAGTGTGGCGCAAAGCATAAAATCAATCAATAACGATCAATTAAATGTAAAAGGAAATCTTACGCTCGAAGAAAGTTCCCTGACTTTACAATGCAACCATTGCTTGCTTAAGATAGATGGAGATTGGGAGGGCGTTGGCAATTTAAAAATGAATGAAGGCCTTTTTTATTTCAAGGGAAACGGCAACAACAATGGTATTTTTTATCCCGGCAAAAGCACTGTCATTTACAACGGAAACATTGATCAAACCATCAAGGTAGGAACTTACTATTATCTTAACATCAACAAAAATTCAGGCAAAGCCGTGTTGAAAGGCAACGACCATATTTTAGAAGTTGCTAAAAATTTACGCCTCCAAAAAGGAACTCTTGAAATGGGCAATGAAACAGTACTGATCAATGACAGTATTGTAGTTGAAGATGTACTTAATTTCACTTCCACCAAACAAAGCAAAACATTTAAAAATTTCATCATTAATCCTTCGGGGAAAGTCTTTATGAAATCTGCAGCAAGCATTAACATCAGCGGAAATTGGAGCAATGCGGGAACTTTCAGCGCAGGAAAAAGTGAAGTCGTTTTTTCCGATTCTCTGAAAAATCAAAATCTTAACGGCACCACTATTTTTTACGATTTGAGTATGCAGAAAAAAAATACAACTTGTTTTTTCAATGCAGTAGTTTCTGTCAATCACTCCCTGAACGTTTATTCAGGAAAAATAAACATCGGAGAAAACAATATTCAATTGGCCTCCGCCGCAAAAATCAACGGAGAGAATAATAAGAATTACATTTTCGGAAACAGCGGAAAAATACAAATCACTAAAACCATAAGCGCAGGAATACGTGATTCAACGGGGAATTTAGGATTGATCTTTGAACCCTTTACCAATCTTGGTGCAACAAATATCTCACGATCCTATCAAAGCGTAACGATCAACGGATTTTCATCCATCAACAGAGTATATGAAATTACGCCAAGTATCAAAAGTAATCTGAATGTAAATGTTGTTTTTCAATTCCTGGCCAACGAAATACATGGTGGCGAAAAATCAAAATTAGAATTATGGAAATCAGAAGATGGAAGTTCCAACTGGCAAAAAGTTAGCGGCACTCTGGACACCCTTGCCAACTGTATTTCCGCAAGCAATATTTCTTCTTTTTCTACCTGGAGCTTCATTGCCCATGAAAATCCTCTTCCTGTGAAATGGCTGCGTTTTAACATTAAAAAAAATGAAAACACCCTCTCTTTGTTTTGGGAAACCGCTTCAGAAAAAAACACAAATTCATTTATCATTCAAGCATCCGAAGACGGGATAAATTTTAAAGACATTGCCTCAATAGATGCCTGTGGAAATTGTGATTATGTTAATCGATACCGATATGATCTATCGTTACCTGAAGCAATAACATACTTCAGAATAAAAAGTGCTGATTACAATTCTTTCCTTGACTACACCGCCATTGAGGTTTTTATACCGTCCAAAATTTCAAGCAGAGAAAAAATTTATTTTGATTGTAACGGACAGGAAATCGGAAAAGAAATTACTGCAGACGAACTTCCCAATGGAATTTACTTTTACAAAAGCAACAACAATGAAACAGGAAAAATTATTATTCATAGATAAAACGAATAGGGCGATAGGAAGTCAATCAAACTTATTTCTCAATTTCTTAATCTCACTTCGATTTTTCTTGTTGCTTAATCTCTTTTCTTTGACAGATCTCGACGGTTTCGTTTTTCTTCTTGCTTTCGGTTTAATCAAACACTGCGCAATCAATGCCAAAAATTTCTTTACTACTAATTCTTTATTGGTCAATTGCGACCGGGCACTCTCTTCACTCACAATTAAAATACCTTCTTCATTGATGCGGTTTTTAGCTTTATGATGAATCAACTGTTTCTGTTCCTCATTTAAAAAAGAACTGTTATTGACATCAAACAGCAGTTGAACTTTGGTTTCCACCTTGTTCACATTTTGTCCGCCCTTGCCACCACTGCGCGAAGTTTTAAATTTTATTTCCGTTTCAATTCCTTGCATAAGCCCTTCTTCCTAAAAGAAGAAAGCTACACCGTTTATTCAACAATGTAGCTCTCCGAATACTTTTTGTTTTTTAATTCAATACCATCTTACCATCTTTAAATGGTTTTATATGGGCACCGGGAAATCCTTTGTCTTTAGCCTCCTGCGCTCTTTTTAACGCTTCTTCTTTTGAATTAAAAGATCCTGTAAAATATCTGTACACACCATTTCCTTGTTCAACTGTAATGTCCTGTAAGCCGTTAAAAAGAGCATCGTCTTTTTTAACACTGTAAGCGCCCAGCTGAACTTTGTAAGTATAGTTTTGTGTGCTTTCATCCGGTGCTGCTGTATCTTTTTTATCAGAAACTCCATTTACATTTTCAACGGCCACAGCAGTAGAAGCTTTACCAAACAATAATGCATCGGGTAAAACAAACTCTTCTCTTTTGTCGGCAACAACATATAAAAATCTTCCAACGATATGATAATCTTTACCCAATTCACCGGTTGGCTTCAACTTATAGCTTACAGTAAAAATTTGTTTTGCCGGAATATCCAGCCAAACAATTTTTAATTTTTGTTGCTCAAAAGAAAAAACACCACCAACACTCTCTCCTTCAAAAGCCTTTAAACCGAAAGGGATGTCTTCCACCAATTTAGCAATCCCTGTTGCCGATCCCTTATTAATTTCAACTGTCACTACAATTTCTCCTCCTTCAGTTAACTGATAAGAAGAAAATGTTCGTTTGCAGGAAGTGACACTTGCTGAAAAGACCACAGAGTTAAATCCAACAAGCATTAATAAAGAAAAAAATAATCGCATCATAGTTTTACATTTTAGCAATAGGGGAACCTCAAATATAACCCCTAAGCTTGGGTTTACAAAAAATATTTACTCAATTATGGTAAAAATCAAATTTCGTGCTAAACTATGAATGATGAACTCATCTGTGTAACCTATATTTGCACCCATGAGCATTAAAGAAGAAATTGAAAAGCGCAGAACATTCGCCATTATCAGTCACCCCGATGCGGGGAAAACCACATTGACCGAGAAATTATTGTTATTTGGTGGGGCCATTCAAACAGCAGGAGCTGTTAAATCAAATAAAATTAAAAAAACGGCTACTTCCGACTGGATGGAAATTGAAAAGCAAAGAGGTATCTCTGTTGCTACATCGGTAATGGGTTTTGAATATTCAGGCGTAAAAATAAATATCCTAGATACTCCCGGTCATAAAGACTTCGCAGAAGATACTTACCGCACGCTCACGGCCGTGGATAGCGTGATTGTAGTAGTTGACGTTGCCAAAGGGGTTGAGCCTCAAACCGAAAAACTGGTAGAAGTTTGCAAAATGCGCGCTACTCCGATGTTGATTTTTATTAATAAAATCGACCGTCCCGGGAAAGATGCCTTCGATCTTTTAGATGAAATTGAAAAAAAATTAAACGTTAAGGTTCACCCGCTGAGCTGGCCGATCGGTATGGGACAACAGTTAAAAGGCGTGTACAATATCTTCGAGAAAAAACTCAATATTTTTGAAGCCGACAAACAAAAAATCGCCAAAGAAAGTGTTGAGATTAATGATCTCGATTCAGAAGAACTGGATAAAAATATAGGCGAAGAACCGGCAATGCTCTTACGGGACGACCTCGACCTGATCAATGGCGTTTACCCTGAATTCAATGTTGAGACTTATTTATCCGGAGAAATTTCTCCTGTAATGTTTGGTAGTGCTTTGAATAATTTCGGAATTAAAGAGTTGCTCGATTGCTTTATAAGAATAGCACCAACACCTAAACCAAAAGCTACAGAACAAAGGGTAATCAATCCTTTTGAAGAAAAATTTACAGGCTTCATCTTTAAGATCCACGCCAACATGGATCCTAAGCACCGCGACAGGATTGCCTTTGTTAAAATTTGCTCGGGACAATTTCAAAGAAATACCAATTACTACCATGTTCGATTGAACAAACAATTGAAATTCTCTAACCCTACTTCGTTCATGGCACAAAAGAAGGAAGTGATTGATGATGCTTTCCCCGGAGATATCGTTGGTTTATACGACAGTGGTAATTTTAAAATAGGTGATGCCCTTACAGAAGGAGAAAAACTGGATTTCAAAGGTATTCCGAGCTTCTCTCCCGAATTGTTCCAGTACATTGAAAATGCCGATCCGATGAAAGCCAAGCAATTAGCCAAAGGTATTGATCAATTGATGGACGAAGGCGTTGCTCAATTATTTATCCGCGTACAAAACAACCGTAAAATCATTGGTACCGTTGGTCAGCTGCAATTTGAGGTGATTCAATACCGTTTGGAACATGAATATGGTGCTCTCTGTGCATACGAACCTCTGCAATTACATAAAGCCTGCTGGATCTCCAGCACCAATAAAGAACAACTCATTGATTTCAAAATGAGAAAAGCGCCTTATATGGCGAGGGATAAAGACGGTAAAGATGTTTTTCTGGCGGATTCTGCCTATTCCATTGATATTTCCAAAGAAAAATACCCGGATATCCTCTTCCATTTCACCTCGGAATTCGACGTATAGCCCTACGGGATTAGTCGTAATTTTCAAAAAAAAATGTTTTTAATGTAACGTTTTATCTGACGAATTTGTTGTATATTTAGACGAGGGGTCAATAGAATACTACTAACGGCAATTTATGAAAAGATTACTACTTATAACCTTATTGGGATTATTGTACTCAATCTCTTATTCCCAATCGTGTGCAACCACGAGCAAACTACCATACCAATGGCCATCGCATCGTAATTGGTTGATGGCTCCCTCTAATGACTGGACTGGACAAATCAGAAATATGTCGACTGGTGCAATCACAGTTGTAGGAAATGCAGGTACTGGTGTTGCGGTTACCACCTATGAAGGATCTTCTACTGTTAGCGACGACAAAGGCAATCTTTTATTTTATACTAATGGACGTAGAATATGGACTGGCAGTGGTGCCGGAACTACTCTAAAATACTCCGGATTACTTGAAGGTAATGAGGGCGGAGCAGGTGCTACAGGTAGTGCTGTACAAGGAATTATTGTAGTAAGACACCCACTTGACCCCACCACTTATCATGTTTTTACAACAGATGACGTTATTGGGATGGGTGCTAATCTTGGATTCAACTATTTTAAAATTTCTACTACAGGCACTTTAATTGCCGGCCCTACAAGACTTGGAACTTATAACACCAGCGAAGGAGTAGCAGCAACTTTTCATTCCAATGGGGTAGATATCTGGATCACTTGCTACGAAGCAGGAACAGCTAATTATAATTCTTATCTTCTCAAATGTACCGGACTGGTGACAACCCCGGTAGTGTCATCTGTTGCAACACCATTTTCAGGCAATGAATTAAGAGGGGGATTGGCTTTTTCTTATGACGGAACTCACTTTGCGCAAGCTCACTCTAACGCTACAGGAGGAAATAGTGACAAGGAAGTTTCTGTATACGACTTCAACAACACTACGGGTGTCATTAGCAATGCAAGAAACATTTCAGATGTAGCAGCTAACGAAGCAGCTTGCGATGTTAACTTTTCTCCTGATGGATCAAAAATATATTACAGTACGGCCACAGGGCAAATAGGCTTCTATGATCTTTCTTCCTGGAATACAACAACTATTAAAACTACCCGACAATTTATTGCAGGAGTTAGTCAGGGAGTGTATCCATCTATAGAAATTGGTCCAGACGGAAACATGTACATTGCTGCAGGTGTTGCAGGAACGGGCCTATTAGGAAAAGTAACTGGAAATTTAAACGCTGGTGGACCTTTCACTTTTTCAACTATTGCAGGGACACAATCTTCTCTTGGCCTTCCTAATATGTTCCTTCCTCCTCAAGAAGAACCGGATATTCAGGAAGTACCTGCAATGAAAACCTGCGATGCAGCTGTCGACTTAAGTACAAAATGGTTGTGCAGCGGATTAGATGCTGAAAGTACCGTAGCACCAGCTAGTGTTTACACCTCTTCATGCGGCGCTTGTATTAATGCCACCAGTGGTTTATTCAATCCCACTACTGCAGGCGTAGGTCATCATCAGGTTATTTTCACCAAATGCAGCGTAGATGATACTATATTTATAGATGTTACTTCATGTGCTGTTACCTGTTTAGATACTACTTTAAAAAATGGCGGACCGATTTGCGTTGGCGCAACTTTGGATTTAACAACGATGCTCACCGGAACCTCATCTCCGGGAACCTGGTCCATCACAACTGCTCCGGCAGGTGCTACTCCTGCAACAATTACAGGAACTACTTTCAGTGCTGCTAACACCAATACTATTGCAGGTTCGTATGTAGTGCGCCATACTTTGAGTCCGGCACCTGCTGATCCAAGCTGTCCTAAATATTCCGAAAGAACAATTATTGTTAATGCTAAACCTACTCTTACTTTTACAACCACTGATGTTTGTGAAGGCGCTGCAACTATTACATTTAATGGTAGTCCGGCCAATGGAACTTACTCTGGAACAGGCATAACAGGCGCAACTTTTAATCCGACTACCGCAGGAACAACTGCCGTAACTTATACCTACACCGATGGCAATGGATGTATCAATTCAGCTGCTGCTAATCAAAAAGTGAATCCTAAACCAACAGTGACTTTCACTACTACTGATGTCTGTGAAGGTGCTGCCAACATTACTTTTAATGGTAGTCCGGCCAGTGGGGTTTATTCAGGAACAGGAATTACAGGCGCTACTTTCACTCCGTCTGCTGCAGGAACAACTGCCGTGACTTACACTTATACCGATGGCAACGGATGTGTCAATTCAGCTACAGCCAATCAAAAAGTGAATCCTAAACCAACAGTGACTTTCACTACTACTGATGTTTGCGAAGGCACTTCAACTATTACATTTAATGGTAGCCCGACCAATGGAGTTTATTCAGGAACAGGAATCACAGGTGCTACTTTTAATCCTTCTACTGCAGGAACCACTGCTGTGACCTATACTTATACAGATGGAAATGGATGTATTAATTCTGCTGCTGCCAATCAAAAAGTGAATCCTAAACCAACAGTAACTTTCACTACTACTGATGTCTGTGAAGGCGCTGCCAACATTACTTTTAATGGTAGTCCGGCCAGTGGGGTTTATTCAGGAACAGGAATTACAGGCGCTACTTTCACTCCATCTGCTGCTGGAACAACTGCCGTGACTTACACTTATACCGATGGCAACGGATGTGTCAATTCAGCTACTGCCAATCAAAAAGTGAATCCTAAACCAACAGTGACTTTCACTACTACTGATGTTTGCGAAGGCACTTCAACTATTACATTTAATGGTAGCCCGACCAATGGAGTTTATTCAGGAACAGGAATCACAGGTGCTACTTTTAATCCTTCTACTGCAGGAACCACTGCTGTGACCTATACTTATACAGATGGAAATGGATGTATTAATTCTGCTGCTGCCAATCAAAAAGTGAATCCTAAACCAACGGTTACTTTCTCTACCACTGATGCCTGTGCAGGAGATGCTGCTATCACTTTCAATGGAAATCCAGCAAATGGTACTTACTCAGGAACAGGAATCACAGGTGCTACTTTTAATCCGACTACCGCAGGAACAACTGCCGTAACTTACACTTACACCGATGGAAATGGATGTATCAATTCAGCTGCTGCCAATCAAAAAGTGAATCCTAAACCAACTGTTAATCTTGGATTAGACAAAACCATTTGTCCGGGAGGAACTACTTCTTTAGATGCAGGCAATGCGGGCGCGACTTTCGCATGGACAGGCCCGAGCAATTACACCAGCAGCTCAAACCCAATAACAGTAAGTAATGGCGGAAGCTATACAGTTGTAGTGACCAACTCATTTTCTTGTACTGCCTCCGATATAATCAATGTAAATGTGAATGCTAATCTTACTATAAATCTTGGTAACGATACTGCAATTTGTCAGGGACAATCCATGACTTTCACCGCTAATTATTCAGGAACAGGCGTTACTTACGCATGGACCGGTCCGAATGGATATACTAATTCCATTAATCCTGTTAATGTTAGCGATGCAGGATCTTACCATGTACATGTTGTGGATCCTATGGGCTGTCAGGGAGATGATGATGTGGTTTTAACCGTTAATGCTTTACCTACTCCAAGCGTTACTAACGGTCAGGTTTGTCAGGGACAATCTTATTCCTTCAACGCAGGAAACTATACTTCTTACAGCTGGACCGGTCCGAATGGATTTACCAGCACATCAAACCCTATTAGTGTAAATACAGGCGGCACTTATAATGTAAGTGTTAAAGATGCCAACAATTGCTCCAATACGACGAGCGCCACCTTGACTATCAATGTCAATCCTACCGTTAATTTAGGTTTGGATTACACAGGTTGCGGAGGAACAAGCGCTACCTTTGATGCGGCAAATACAGGATCTACCTATTTATGGAGCGATGCCTCTACAGGTCAGACTATTTCGGTGACTACTGACGGAGTTTATTCTGTCATTATAAGTAGTGCCAACAACTGTAAAGGATATGATACCGTACAGGCCACCTTTATTCCTGTGCCTACACTGGAAATCGGTGCGGATGTAAACCTTTGTGCAGGAGAAAGTAAAGTGATAACGGCCGTTGTTAATCCTTCTTCTTCAATAGTAACATGGGGAAATAGTAGCACCAATACCTTATCCTATACCGCTTCAACAGGCGGAATGGTTTACGCAAACGCCAACAACGGTGGAATATGTTCGGCAAAAGATTCTTTGGAAGTATTTATTCATGACGCACCAAAAGTGACCGGAATCAAGGATACCACTGTTTGCTTCCTCAGCGTACATGAGTTGACAATTGATGCCGGGCCAAGCGCAACACAATATAACTGGAGCGACGGACAGAGCGGCCAAAGCATCACCATTACAAAAGACGGAAGATATACCGTAGATCTGATCAGTACTTACGGTTGCAAATCAACGGATGCCGTTACTATTTCCGAGGATTGTCCTTCTTCTATCTATGCGCCTACTGCCTTTACTCCAAACAATGACGGCACCAATGATAAGTTCTATGTAAAAGGAGAAAATATATACGATTTCGAATTGTTCATTTTCAATCGCTGGGGAGAAGTGATTTTCCATTCAAAAGATATGAACGAAGGCTGGAATGGAAAAAAATACAATGATATGCACGATGCTCAGGTGGATGTGTATGTATGGAAAATCAACTACAAATACTGGTCCGACTGGAAAAACAAAGGAAAGATCAGAGAAGAAGTGGGGAGAGTAACCCTGATCAAATAAAGACAAATAAAGAACAATAAAAAAGCCATCAGTTCTCTTAACTGATGGCTTTAAGCCTGTTAGCTTAATACACTCCCCTAGTTCTTCAATATCTGTTGTGATTTCATAAAATCATTTACCAGTTTTATTACCGCCGGTAAGCGATTTTTATACAATTTCATTTGGTAAAGATCAACAGCCGATAAAAGTGTTTTCAACATATCCGACTGGCGATCATTCAACATATCTTTATCTAATAAATCATCTATCTTTTTTAAAACTTCATTGTACTGGAAGCTATTTTCAATTTTCATTTTCATCTTCATAATCTAAAAATTAAATACAAGCATAAGTACGCACAAGTACTTAAAGAAGTTCCGAAATTTTTAAAATAAAAATGTAATTAAAGGAGTTTTCCTTCTATTAAAATGAGGTAGAGACCAATCAGCACAATGATAACAGAGATACTGAAACGAATGTAAAAAAGAATTTTGTTGCTGAACTTTTGGGCGCCTATTTTGAGCAAACGAATGAAAAAAATAAACCATAATATCTCTCCCAGCAAAACGCCCAACAATACCAATAAGTAAAAATAGCTGTGAAAATCATAGTCGATGCCAAAAAATTTATCGATGATACTTTGTAAAAAGCCCGCCATTAAAAACCACCAGGCCCATAAACCCGGATTTAAAACGCAAAGTATTATCCCCTTTATAAAATCGAATGATTTTTTACCTGCTGTTTTTGGGAGGTCTTCATGTACTTCAATGGCATTTTGTTTTGACTTAAGAGCTCCTGTCAATCCAATTACTCCCAAAGCAACTACAATAATTCCACCTATCACCGCAACATAAGAACTTACACTGGCATCTTCTACAAAGGTATGATAACCCCAAAAAGCCAAAAAGGCAATGACTATGTCGGCCAAAATAATTCCAATAATAAAAGGGATAACGGCCAATCGCGGACGGGCTAAATAATGATCGGCAATTAAAAGATTAATGGGGCCCAGAGGCGTAGAAGAAATAAAACCGGAGCCAATTCCAAAAACAAATAAAATTATAATTAGCCCGATTAATGTCAGCATTTTATAAAGGTTCGCCCATTTCTACCTGATCGCCTACTTTGGCTGTAACACATGGATCCGGCGACGCAATACAACAAGTTGAACCTAAAAGAAAAGTAGCCACTTCAGTTCCTATCATAACAGAAGCACCAACAAAAGTGGAACTGGCCAGTACAATACTGCCTACACCCGGACCACCTACAATACTCATATACCACTTTCTGCCTTTACTGTCTTCAATGTCAACATTGATGCGCTCATTTCTTAACGCAGGCAAAGAAGGTTCTTTATAAGCCCATGGTCGTAATAAAACCAGGTCGCCCGGAATATGTTCAATTCTTTTTACTGTTCCTGTAATAGGAGCATGAATTCTATGATAGTTGTTGTTGTGTAAAAATACATTTGAGAAATAGTAATCATCAGGAATAGCATGTCCTTCTTTACCAAATACGGCGCGAAGATGACGTTTCTCTCCTTTTACTTTTACCAAACTCAATTCTTTCACCATCCCATATTCACAAAGCAAGCCTTCACAAGCCCAGATAGCTTCACTGACAATTTGTGGCGGAGATTTTAAAATACGGGTGAAAAAATCCTGAAAGCTTCTGTAATCGGTAGATCTGCTTGCAGGAAGATAGTTATCTAAATAATTCGGATCGTCGTAATGTGCCTTACAATATGGTTTGATCAAATGTTTGGTCCATTTCTTATTGTAAATATTGGCATAAGTTCTGGAAATTTTTCTTTGTGCAACTCCGGGTAAAATACCCCACAGACTTATGGAAATAAATCTGAATGTACCTGCTTTAAAACCTTTTCCTGTTCTGTTACTCTTCATAACTTCTCGTTTGTGATAGAACCTTTAACTGTAATAGTTCCCTTAAGGTTCCGCTGCCCGCTTTTTTAAGGGAGTACGAATTTAGTAAAAAAAATCCTTTTTCAAGTCTATTTTTCTATCCATTCACTCTGATACTCTAATGGACGGCGATGACTGGCGGGCCAATCACCCTTTGGATATCCAAGATAAAATATACCCAAACAACGGTCTTTGTCGCCTATGTTTAAAAAGGATTTCATGTGATTGGAATAAATGACTTCCGGACTGCTCCAGTATCCTCCCAAACCATATGCAGTGGCGGTAAGATGCATGTTTTGAACAGCACAGGCTACCGCTTCTACCTCTTCTATTTCGGCAATTTTTTCAATTTCCTGACGCTTCATGCAAATTGCAATGGCCACGGTTGCTAATCTGGGACGGGAACTCAACATCTCGAATTTTTTTTGTAAAAAATGTTCGGGAGCCGTCTGCGTTTTATAAGTATCGGCTAAAAAATCAGCCAAACGGGGAATTCCCTCATTCGTAAACACCTTAAAAAACCAGGGCTGCGTCATTCCATGGGTAGGAGCCCATAAAGCATTGTTTAATATTTCCACCACTATTTCCTTGTGGACTTTCCTTGTGGAATAATCTTCAGGCTTGATGGTTCGCCTGTTTCTGATGATTTCGCGGAGCTCGCTTAAATTGTACTTCATAAAAATTTCTAACTTCGGAATAAATATAAATCAAAATGCCAGAAATATTATACGACACCATACCTTCCTTCGACTTAAATGATTTTACCAAAGGAGATGCCGCAAGCAAAAAAGCCTTTGCGCAAGCCATTGGCGAAGCTTATCACAACATAGGATTCATAGCAGTGAAAAATCATGGTTTCAGTGATGACCTTCAGGACAATTTATACAAAAGCATCAAAGAATTTTTTGCGCTGCCGCAAGCTGTTAAAGAAAAATACGATGGCGTTAAAACTCACGGACAACGTGGTTACACAGGCAAAATGAGAGAGCATGCAGCGGGAAGAAAAATCGGTGATTTAAAAGAATTTTATCATATAGGTCGACATCTTCCCAACAACGAAAGCTCTCATTATCAGGAAAATATTATCCCTGCTGAAAGTCCGGATTTTTGCAAATACACGCTGGAAGCCTATCAACAGCTGGAAAAAGTAGGAAGAACACTTTTAAAAGCAATGGCCATTTACTTGGAACAAGACGAAAATTATTTTGAAAACAAAGTCGATAAAGGCATCAGCATCCTCCGCCCTATTCATTACTATCCCTTAACTCAGGATGAAGCGGTTTCAGGCGCAGTGCGCGCAGCGGAACACGGCGACATCAATTTGATTACTATTTTAATGGGAGCCAGTGCCGAAGGGTTAGAAGTAAAACGTCAGGATGGAAAATGGATTCCTATTACTGCAGTTCCTGAACAATTGGTAGTAAATGTTGGAGATATGCTGGAGCGACTAACCAACGGAAAATTACGATCTACTCATCATCGCGTGGTAAATCCTCCAAGTGCAAAAGCGGGAATGCCGCGTTACTCGATCCCTTTCTTCATGCATGGCAATCCGGATATGAGTTTGAAAGTGCTGGATTCTTGTGTTGATGAAGCTCATCCAAAGAAATTTGAAGACGCTACGGTGGAAGAATTTTTAATGCAGAGGTTGAGGGAGATTGGGTTGGCGAAATAATATTTTCCCACAGATTTCACAGATCACCACAGATTTTTATCTTACAAATCTGTGGTGATCTGTGAAATCTGTGGGAAATTTCTAAAAAGCATATCCAATAGAATAATTCATCCACAAACTTACATTGTTTTGCGGATTGCCATAGCCCGGAATGAACAAGGTTTTATAAGTGGATTGATTGGTATCATAAAACTTAAAAGCTCCGCGGATATCCCAGCCGACAAACAAATTTCTCACTGTTTCAATACGCATTCCCACTACCAGTTCACCCCAAAAACCCATATAGTTTTTAGCCGGTGGAACAACAAGTGATGTATTTCCCCAATAACTCTGATTAATATTGATGTGGGCATAATTCATATTGTATGCAGCTCCCGACAAACGGGCACCAACGTAAAATATATCCCTGTCCTTTTTATTGTAATACTTCATCAGGTTAATATTGACGCCTAAACGTAAAAACTCACCGTTTGATGTAGTTTGATATAATGTACCCAAGGTATCAGTCAATTGATGAAATCCACCTTCTGCCACAAAAAACAAAGTGTCATTGTAGGAATATTCAGCCATTGCTTCATAGCCCATTCGTTGATGCGCTTTATCGAAAAAATAAGAATAGGTTGGCGATGCTAAATCCAAGTTGATCCGCAAAAAATGTTTGCGGGGAATAGTATCCTGGGCATTTACATTGGTAAACGCCATCATTACTATCAAAGCACTAATAATATATCTGAATGTTTTCTTTGTCATTTTTATCTGCCTGAGGAACTTTCCAGGTTATTTTAGTGAATAGATGCTGAGTATACACAACCGAATCAATTTCCTGTTGATAGCCATACCCGCATTGTTTGGAAATAAGATAAGGAGTGTTGGTGTGATATACAGTAATGGTATCGTATTTCGATTTTATTTTAAATACAAAAGTACTGGATGAATTAGCTATGGCTAAAGGGAATTCAATGGTTTTTTTATTGAGATTGGTGTATATAAGACTATCGTTATTCAAACCCCACAAACTCAAACTATCGGCAGTCACGACGCTGTCCTTTCCTAAAGAAGAAATTTTATAAAACCCCGCTTGTGCAGGCCAGGCTGTTCTTTGATTGCACACATCGGTAGCACAAGAAAAAAACAAGGAAATTAGGATTATACTTACAAAGTATTTCATGCACCTAAGGTAGGTGATAAAAGGCAAAATTTAAAAGTTGAACAATATTTCAAATATTTAACGCGTTGAAAAAATACTTCGGGACAATCTGTAACTTTTTATATCCTTTGTATTTTATACTTAAACTCCGGGAAGAGTGAGCGAACAAAAATTAAGTAATAACGCGGATGAATTAACAATCATTCAAGCCGCCCAGAAGGATATCACATTCTTCAGGGAGCTGTACAAACGGCACTTTAAAACCGTGTTCCGTTTTGTGTACACACGCGCCGGGAATGATGAAGATTTAAGCGCCGACCTCACGCAACAAGCGTTTGTGAAGGCAATGCTCAACATCCACCGTTATGAATACAGAGGCGTTCCTTTCATAGCATGGTTGTACAGAATTGCACTTAATGAAATCAACCTCCATTATCGAAACACTTCTAAAACAAGAACCGTAAGCATTGATGAGCAGGTGGTAAAATCGTTCATTGAGGAGATAGATGATGATTATAGTGACATTAAATTACAGGCACTGAAATTAACTTTAAGTGAACAGGATGAAGAGGTAGTGCAGTTGATAGAGATGCGGTATTTTGAAAAACGATCTTTCAAGGAACTGAGCGAAATTTTGGGTATCTCCGAAAGTAACGCCAAAGTAAAGGTCCACCGTATTTTGAGAAAATTAAAAGTAGTTTTACTAAAAAAAATGCAATCGTTGACAGGTGAAAAAAAGTAATTACGATATAAAAACGAATCCCCGCCCCATTTCGGAAAAGGACATTGAAAAGCACATGAATTTCGATAAAGCCCTTGACACTTATACCCACTGGGCTTATAGAACCCGCTGGCATCGTTTTCAAAGACACTCAGCAAGAAATTACAAGATAGTAATGTACATTATTTTGATTGCGGTGATTGCGGCGTTGGTGTTGATGGAAATGAAGTGATTAAAATTGTATCTACATCCGTGGAAAACACAAAGGGACGTAAACCTCTTGCTCTATTGCCTTTCCTTCAAATACCGCAGGCTTCCAATGATTATATTTTTTCACAATGCTGACAGCTTTTTTATCTAAGTTCGGCAAAGTAGAAATAATAATTTTTACTTTATCTATTGACCCATCAGGAAACACCATAAGAGAAACAATTATTGCACCTCCTGCTTCATCAATATCATTTATTATATGGATCAAAAGCATCTCTTACGCCTTTAATTAAACTATCCATCCCTACTATTGGCTCCGGCTTAATGTAATATTGGTGATAAGGAACAGTATCTCCGTTGTGAGCATAACACACACCATGGGTCATCTTTCCATTGGTATATGCCTCTACTCTCCTAATGACTCCATCATTGTAAAAAGAAGTAAAAGACTTGACTTTATTCTCTACAAAAATTTGCTTGTATTTAACCCTTGAACTGTCATCATAGCTAATTTGCTCACCATCCTTCAAATCATTTTTATACGGAGTTTGAGCCGATGTTTTACCGCTAAAATAATAAGAATGAGCAATGCCTTCCTTTTTATTGTTTTCGTAATAAAAATCCCTTGCCAGCAAACCTTTTTCATCAAAATATTGACACAGCCCTTGTTTGTTTTTCTTCCTGGAATCCTTGTAATGAATCACACTTTTAGAAGCTCCCGTAATGTAATACTCTCTTACACAGTATAAATGATTTCTGGAAACATGCTATCTACACTGTAATAATAGGCACCCCCTTTGTCTTTTAGTTTGTCCCCAAAATAGTCATAATAAACTATCTTCTGGGAAAAAGACATTTTTCCAACTAACAGTAATAAAACAATAATGATTTTATTCATTCCGGAAAGTTAAGCCACCTTTAAGCCTTCGCTTTTTGAATTGTCGATTTTCTCCTGAGCATACTCCAGAGTAACCCTGAATTCTTTAGCATCTTTTGCAGAAGGCATATCAAACATGGCATCCAGCATGATGGCCTCGCAAATAGAACGCAAGCCACGTGCACCCAATTTATGAATCATCGCTTTGTCAACGATGTAATCCAACACCTCTTTATCTAAGGAAAGTTTGATTTTATCAATCTCAAACAACTTAACATATTGTTTGATAATGGCATTTTTAGGTTCGGTGAGAATTCTTCGCAAAGCATCTCTGTCTAATGGAAGCAAGTAAGAAAGTATTGGCAAACGACCGATGAGCTCAGGAATCAATCCAAAAGATTTAATGTCTTGCGGAGTAACATGCTGCAACAGATTTTTTCTATCCAATTGTCGCATTTGCTTGCTGGCGCTGAATCCTAAAGTTTGCGACTTCATTCTTTTTTCAATGAGGCGATCCAAACCATCAAAGGCACCACCGCAAATGAATAGTATGTTTTTAGTATTTACCTGCACCAGTTTTTGCTCAGGATGTTTTCTTCCTCCCTGCGGCGGAACACCTACTACTGAGCCCTCCAGTAATTTCAACAAAGCCTGTTGAACACCTTCACCCGACACATCACGCGTGATAGAAGCATTGTCGCCTTTGCGTGCAATTTTATCAATCTCATCAATGAATACAATTCCACGTTCAGCAGCCGTAACATCAAAATCGGCAGCTTGTAACAATCGCGACAAGATACTTTCAACATCCTCCCCCACATAACCGGCCTCTGTTAAAACAGTAGCATCGGCAATACAGAAAGGAACATTTAATAATTGCGCAATGGTTTTGGCCATTAAAGTTTTACCGGTACCGGTTTCACCCACTAAGATGATGTTTGATTTTTCAATCTCCACATTATCATCAGCGATATTGTTTTGTCCTAATCTTTTAAAGTGATTGTAAACCGCTACCGACAAAACTTTTTTAGCCTCATCTTGTCCGATAACATATTGATCCAGATACTTTTTGATTTCCTGCGGTTTCAGCAAATTAATGCTGGTATTAATGGATTGGCCGCTTTTAGAAGCCAGTTCATCTTTGGAAATCTGGTGAGCCTGTTCAATACATTTATCGCAAATATGGCCACTGATCCCTGCAATCAGAACATTAGTATCCACTTTGCTTCTACCGCAAAATGAACAACGTATTTCTTCTTTTATCGACTTGGCCATATTCTTTTATTTCAAATTATTTTTTGGTGGTGTTTGCGTTTTTAAACAACACCTCGTCAATCATACCATACTCCTTAGCTTCCTGAGAAGTCATCCAGTAGTCACGGTCGCTATCCGCCCATACTTTTTCGTAAGTCTGACCGGAATGTATAGCGATAATATCGTACAATTCCTTTTTCAATTTTTGAATTTCTTTCGCAGTGATTTCGATGTCAGTAGCTTGTCCTTGCGCACCACCCATTGGCTGGTGAATCATCACACGGGAGTGTTTCAAAGCAGTACGTTTTCCTTTTGCACCGGCACACAACAATACAGCGCCCATAGAAGCGGCCATACCTGTACAGATAGTAGCTACATCAGGATTGATGTATTGCATAGTGTCATAAATTCCTAAACCTGCATAAACAGATCCTCCAGGAGAGTTCAGATAAATTTGAATGTCTTTCACTGAATCTGCTGATTCAAGGAAAAGTAACTGAGCCTGAATAATGTTTGCGATATGATCATCGATTCCTGTTCCCAGGAAAATAATTCTGTCCATCATCAAACGGGAAAAAACGTCCATTTGAGCAACGTTTAACTGACGCTCTTCTATGATGTAAGGAGTCATGGAAGACTCGATGTATTTATCTAAGTGCATGCTGCTGATACCAACGTGTTTGGTAGCATATTTTCTGAATTCTTTACCGTCCATTTGCATAATTTATATTGGATTAATTTTTTTGTTCCGAAACTAATTTAAGAAAATCATCATAAGAAATGGATTTTTCTTCCACTTTGCATTTTGACTTAACAACATTTACTATTTTTTCAGAGTACAAAGCATCATAAATATTTCTGCGTTCTTCCTCTTTTTGCAGTACGTTCACAACGATAGAAGCCAATTGCTCGTCATCCACTTCCTGACCGTATTGTTTGAAATTGGCTCTCACCAATTCTTTGGTTTTTTCCTGTAATTCGGCAAACTCCACTTTCAAGTCATTTTCTTTGATGAGCTTGTTTTCAATCAACTGCCATTTCACTCCTTTTTTATAGTGATCGTATTCTTTTTCAATTTGCTCCAGAGTAGTTGGTTTTTGAGAAGCCGCTACCAACCATCTTTTCAGAAAATCATCCGGCAAAGTCAAAGTCACGTTTTCCAACAAATAGTTGATCACATCGTTTTTCAATTTTGCCAAAACCTGTTCGCTCAACATTCCTGAAGTTTCTTCTTTTACTTTTTCACGGAAGAGCTCTACAGAAGTCACAACACCTACTCCATATATTTTATCAAACAACTCCTGATTCATTTCAGCAGATTCGAGTTTGCTCACGTTTATAATTTTCACTTTGAATGATTTACCCAAAGAGTCAACCGCAGCTTTATCAATTCCCAACAGTACAGCCACTTTTGCTTTGTCATCATATAAAGTGGAAGGATCCAAAGTCAATTCTTCATCTTTTTTCTTTCCTACGAAAAGATCAGCTGCTTTTTTGTTGATTTCCTCCAAAGGAAGAACAGTCATTTTGTGCACACCACCTTCTTTTTCAACGCCGGCAGCGTCTAACTCAGAAATATCAACATACAACATATCATCAGCAGAAGCCGTTTCAGGCGTAGTCATTTTACCGTATCTTCTGGTAATGTCCTTGATGAATTTATCAGCC
The DNA here is from genome assembly GCA_023251095.1 of Flavobacteriales bacterium. Lineage (GTDB taxonomy): Bacteria > Bacteroidota > Bacteroidia > Flavobacteriales_C > JAHEZL01. The sequence continues at coordinate 14,602 of JAHEZL010000008.1, read as the reverse complement.
ATTACATCGTCAACGGCCACTTTATATTGAGTGAAAGCGATTTTTGTACTCAAAGGAATTTCAAATTTCGGAGAGATTCCCAGTTCATAAGTGAATTTGAAATCATTTTGATTGTTCCAGTCGTAGCTATTTCCGGCGTTTTCCTTAGGTAAAGGCTGACCGATGATTTCAATTTTATTGTCGACAATATATTGTTCCAGTGATTTGCTTACCAAACGGTTGATTTCCTCCACTTTCACTGCAGGCTCATACATTTTTTTAACGAGGCCCATCGGCACTTTTCCGGGACGGAAACCTTGCATTTTAGCATTCTTTTGGTGCTTTCTCAAAGCGCCTTCTACTTTTTCCTGATAATCGGCCAGTTGCACTTCAACATTTAGAACCGCATTGAGGTCGTCAATCTTTTGCTGTGTGATATTCATTGTGCTGTATTTTAAATTTTAAAAAAGAGGGACGAAGTTAATAATTTAAAGTTCATCAAAAAAATACACTCCAGCCATTATCAGCAAGCCTAAAAATTAATTTTGGTTAAATTAATTGTATATACAATTAATGTTTATACATTTGTATCAACACTTAATATTTAAAACTAAAATTTATGGCAACTTTTAACATCGACACAGCGCACTCAGAAGTGCAATTCAAAGTAAAACACCTTGTAATCACAACGGTGACCGGCCACTTCAAAAAATTTGAAGGCAGCATGCTTTCGGAAAAAGGAGATTTTTCTGATGCAGAAATCAACTTCACGGCAGATGTGAACAGCATCGACACCAACAACGAACAAAGAGACGGACATTTGAAATCGGATGATTTTTTCAACGCAGAAAAATATCCTACTCTTACTTTCATCTCTAAGGAATTGAAAAAAGTATCGGGAGCTAACTACAAACTAATTGGTGATTTAACCATCCGCAACATTACCAAAAGTATTGAACTGAAGGTGGAATACGGAGGTACTGCCGTTGATCCATGGGGAAATGCCAAAGTAGGATTTGAACTTACAGGATCTGTAAATCGTTTCGACTATGATTTGAAATGGAATGCATTGACAGAAGCCGGAGGCGCTATGGTGAGTGCCGACATCAAATTGGCTCTGAACATTCAACTTGTGAAAGCTGCTTAATAATTCTATTTTTGTGTCAATACACTATATGAAGATTGAAGACGAAATAAAACAAAACAAAAAGTTTAAAAGCGAGTACCATAAACTAGCTGTTAACATTGGTTTTACAAGCAGCTGGCTGTATAGAATACATGCTCAGTTTTTAAAATCTTTTGGAATTTCGCCCGAACAATTCAATGTATTGCGCATCCTCAGAGGTCAGCATCCCAACTGCGCCAATAACCAGTTGATCAGTGATAGAATGATAGATAAATCGTCCAACTCTTCCCGAATTGTAGAGAAACTGAAACAGAAAGGTTTGGTGGAAAGAAAGGAAAACAAAAACGACAGACGACATGTCGATATTTCTATCACCAAAAAAGGGCTGGATCTTTTGGAAAGTATCGATGACAAAAGTAGTGATATGGAAATAATGAAAAACGCTATTTCTGTAAAAGAAGCACAACAAATCAATGATCTTTTAGATAAGATAAGAGGTTAAAAAAAATTTACTAAATTAATTGTACATACATTAATTGTATAAACTTATTAAAAATGGAAACAGAAAATAAAACAAAGAAAATAGCAGGCATTGTAACGAGAATCCTGTTAGGATTAATCTTTTTCGTATTCGGATTGAATGGATTCTTAAACTTTATACCTCATGAAGCTCCTACGGATCCTAAAATAGCAGCCTTTATGGGCGGACTCTTTCAAACTGGTTACTTCTTCCCCTTCCTTAAAGGAACTGAGGTGCTGATAGGAATAGCTCTTTTGGCAAACCGCTATACTGCATTGGCTTTAGTGGTATTAACCCCTATTGCATTGAACATTTTACTGTTCCATCTTGCTCTTGCGCCGGACGGAAATGTAATGAGTATTGTAATTATTGCTTTACTTGGATACCAAGCATGGTTGCATAAAGAGAAATACAAAACTCTTTTAACGGCAAAATAATAATCACTTGATTTTATGTAAAAGGGCTGAGTTGAACCTCAGCCCTTTTTTACGCCCAAACTTTTGTGCCCTCTGTACAATTCTTACAGATATCAATCTCCGAGCGGGATTTCAATAAACTTTTTCTGAACTTGGTATAAACAGGTCCCTTCCATAACTGATGGAAAGTTTGTTCTTTTAAACTGCCTAATTTATGTGTGGCATCTTTATCAAAACAACAAGGAACCACTATCCCGTCCCAGGTGATCACACAGCCATGCCACATGCGCCAGCAGCTGTTCACCATTTTATTTTTGATGGAAAAAGTTCCGTCGGAATTCTTTTTATAACGCGAATATTTCTCCTGATGCGGAATTAAATCGTTACCATTTTCATATTCATATACTTGAGCAGTTTTCAAGCGCACTTCATCAATACCAATATCTTCAGCCAGTTTGTATACTTCGTCAATCTGATGCTCATTGTGACGCACCACCAGAAACTGAAAAATCAAATGTGGTGTGGTGCTTTTCATTTTTTTCTTCCATTCAGCCATGCGCTTTGCACCTTCAATTACTTTATCCAGCTTACCTCCTATGCGGTAGGATTGATAAGTCTCCTGCGTAGTACCGTCAATGGAAATGATCATCCTGTCTAAACCCGAACGAATGGTTTTTTCACATACCTCATCCGTAAGATAATGCGCATTGGTAGACGTTGCGGTATAAATTCCTTTTTGAGAAGCATAACTCACCATATCCAAAAACTTCGGATTGAGGTAAGGTTCTCCCTGAAAATAAAAAATGAGGTACAATAAGTCTTTCGACAACTCATCAATGGTGGTTTTGAAAAATTCTTTTTCCAGCATTCCGGTATCCCGGGTGAAAGCCCGCAAGCCACTGGGACATTCGGGACATCTTAAATTACAGGAAGTGGTAGGTTCAACAGAAATACTGAAAGGTTTTCCCCAAATGGTAAGCTTACCCGTCCATTTCGACAAGTAATAACTCATCATCAGCTTGTTGTAATTCCAAACCCTCCGAAGAGTTAACTTCTTAAATAAATTGATGCTATCGTTCCAATATATTTTAGGCATTTCGCTGAATTGTGGGCTAAAGTACAAACAAATTAAGAATTAGCTGAACTTCTACCTTTGGAACTCCATATATAGTTCTTATTTTTGGCCGCATGTGGAATTTCATAGCACGGAGCATTTTAAAAAACAGACTGGTCATCCTGATTGTCATTGTCCTGTTCACCATCTTCATGGCTTACGAAGGAAGGAAGTGCGAAATCTCCTACAACTTTAATAACCTTTTACCCGAAGACGACTCCACAGCCATTGTTTTTCAAAACTTCAAAAAAACCTACGGCGCCAACGACAATGTAATCATTGTTGCTACCGACGATAAGGATTTATTCACGCTACAAAAATTTCAAGCTCTTTATAAATTCAATCATAGCTTAAACGCAGAAATTGCTGTCGACAGTGTGTTTTCGGCCAGCAACTTTTATATGTTGAGAAGGGATACGAGCGGCACTAAATTCATTTTTAAGAAAGCAGTTCCTCAACTTCCGCAATCGCTAGCGGAAGTGGACAGCATCAAAACTCTGCTGTACAATGAAAAATTTTACGACGGATTGTTATGGAAATCAGGCTCCTCCATTTCTGTTACGGCAGTTTCGCTTAATCCTGATTCACTGGATACTCCCCGAAGAAATGATTTCATTTTGCATGTGGTACACCAGATAGAGGTTTTTGCAAAGGCCAACAACATTAAATACAGATATTCGGGATTGCCCTATGTACGAGGAATGATAGGCGCTCAGGTAGAAAAAGAAATCAATATTTTTCTTCTTTTATCGGCTTTAATTACGGCAGGTATCCTCTTCTTTTTTGTAAGATCCTTAAAAGCCGTTATTCTTTCCATGCTCATTGTGGCCGTTGCCGTGGTTGTTTCCTTTGGAACTATTGCTCTTTTCGGTTATAAATTAACGCTCCTCTCCAGTTTGATTCCGGCTTTAATAGTGGTACTGGGAATTCCCAACTGCATTTTCATGCTGGAAAAATATTTTGAGGAATACAAAAACCATGGCGACAAAATGAAAGGCATTCACAATGTTATTTCAAAAATCGGTACCGCCATTTTCATGATCAATTTTACTACAGCCATCGGCTTTGCCACCTTTGCCCTTACAAAATGTGCTATCCTTGTTGAATTTGGAATTATTGCCGCCCTCAACATTATGGTTCTGTATCTGTTGTGTATTCTTATTGTGCCAATTGCCTACAGCTACATGGCCGAACCTACCGAAAAAGATTTTCGTCGCCATGAAAAAAAATGGCTGAAAACTCTCATCAACAAAGTCAACTTTATTGTTGCTGCCAAAAGAAGATGGCTGATTTATACCATCACACTTATCATTACCGGAATATCGCTGTACGGTATTTCCTTAATTGAAACCAAAGGAAGAATTGTGGACGAAATCCCGGAGGACAATCCTATTAAAGTGGACCTCCACTTCTTTGAACAAAACTTCTCGGGCATTGTGCCTTTTGAAGTGGTCATCGACACCAAAAAGAAAGGAAGGGCTGTTAACGAAAAAACCCTCAAAAAAATTGAAGAACTCTATTTGGTTTTTAAGCAGTATCCCGAATTTTCAAAACCTGTTTCTATCGTAGATGCGATTAAGTATGCACGTCAGGCTTACTACAACGGAAATCCTGATGAATACGGATTGCCCGACGATTACGACAAAGGATTCATACTCACCATGGCGGCTGCTTCCACAGGCAAAAAACAAAATATGCTGAACCGCTTTGTGGATAAGGACAGGCAAATTTTAAGAGTAAGCGTACCGATGCACGACGTAGCTTCCCTTCGTGTAAATGAAATTAAAGCGGACATCCTGCCTAAAATCAATAAAATATTTGAAAAGAAAAACTACACCGTAAATGTTACGGGACCAAGTATCATGTATGCCCGGGCGACGGAATTGCTGATTGAAAATCTTTTCTCTTCCATCCTCTTTGCCATTGCCGTAATTGCTGCTTTTATCGCCTATACTTTCAAGTCGTTTAAAATGGTGATCATCGCGCTTATTCCTAATATCATTCCTTTGCTGATCACCGCAGGCGTAATGGGTTATTTCGGGATTCCACTTAAAATTTCTACCCTGCTTACCTTCAGCATTGCCTTTGGAATTACGGTAGACAACACCATTCACTTCCTGGATCGCTACAAACATGAACTGGAACTCAACCATTACAACATTAATATCGCAGTTACTAAAACGCTGAATGCTACAGGAATCAGCATTTTCTACACCTCACTGGTTTTATTCTTCGGGTTTTTTATTTTCACATCTTCCAACTTCGGAGGAACGGTAGCGCTGGGCTTCCTCATATCCCTTACCTTACTCACAGGAATGTTGTGCAACATCATAATTTTACCTGCAACATTATTAACTTTGGAAAAAAGCATCATTTCAAAAGCAGAAAAAGAAAAATGGAAAGCTGAAAATTTACAAGGAAAATGAAATACTAAATCTTTTTCAAGAAAAATTAAATGATGATTTGTATAACATTTGACAATAAAAAAATAAACAAGGCCAAATGAAAGGAATTATACTAGCCGGCGGATCAGGAACACGACTTTATCCATTGACTCAGGTGGTGAGCAAGCAACTCATGCCCATCTATGACAAACCAATGATTTACTACCCTCTGGCCACTTTAATGAAAGCCGGAATCAGAGAAATATTAATCATTACTACTCCCGAAGATCAGGCTGCTTTTAAAAAACTATTGGGCGACGGTTCACGCGTAGGCTGCTCATTTTCTTATGTTGTTCAGGAAGTTCCCAACGGACTCGCTCAGGCCTTTGTTTTAGGAGAAAAATTTATCGGAAAAGACAAAGTTTCTTTGATATTGGGCGACAATATATTTTATGGCTCTACAGTAGAAAAAGTACTTCCTAACTGCTCTGATCCCGATGGCGCCATTGTATTTGCTTATCATGTTTCTGATCCGGAACGCTCAGGTGTGGTGGAGTTTGATAAAAACAAAATTGCCATCTCTCTGGAAGAAAAACCAAAAATTCCAAAATCGAATTACGCTGTTCCTGGCTTGTATTTTTACGACAATGATGTGGTAGAAATCGCTAAATCCCTTAAACCAAGCGCCAGAGGGGAATATGAGATCACCGATGTAAACAAAAATTATTTAGAACGTAGAAAACTTAAAGTTGAAATTTTAGACAGAGGAACTGCATGGCTCGACACAGGAACTTTTGCTTCGCTAATGCAAGCGGGACAATATGTTCAGGTGATTGAAGAACGTCAGGGATTAAAAATCGGTTGCATTGAAGAAATTGCTTATCAGCAGGGCTTCATCAACGCCGAGCAATTGCTTGAAATTGCTACTCCTTTGCTTAAAAGCGGCTACGGACTATACTTGAAGAACCTTTTATCAGAAAAATAGAAATGACCATGAGAAAAATTTTAATCACCGGCGGAGCAGGATTTGTAGGCAGTCATCTTGCTGAAAAATTGATTGAAGACAAAGACAATTTTGTTGTGATTGTAGACAACCTCTCTACAGGAAAAAAGGAAAATCTTCCTAAAAAATCCAAGGACAACTGGGTTTTCATTAAAGCCGATGTGAACGAATACAGAGACATCTCTGAAATTATGTTCGGACATAAGTTTGATTACGTGTTCCACTACGCTGCACTGGTGGGCGTTATCAGAACTCAGGCGCATCCTGTTAAAGTATTGCGCGACATTGAAGGCATTAAAAACATTTTAAATATCGCAAAAAGCACAGGTGTTAAACGTGTGTTTTTCTCATCCTCATCAGAAGTGTACGGCGAACCGGTAGAATTGCCGCAACATGAATTAACTACTCCTTTGAACTCCCGTGTTCCTTACGCTGTTGTGAAAAATGTGGGCGAGGCTTTCTTAAGATCTTACCAGTTTGAATTCGGATTGGAATACACCATCTTCCGTTTCTTCAACACATATGGCGCTAAGCAAAGCAAGGATTTCGTAATGTCGAAATTTTTGTATGCCGCTTTAAATAACAAAGACATCAATATATACGGCGACGGCAGTCAGACGCGTACTTTCTGCTACGTTGACGACAATGTAGGGGCCTGCTTAAAAGCCTTTTATGAAAACAAAGTGGTGAATGACGTAATCAACATCGGAGGAGAAAGCGAAATCACCATGCTGGAACTGGCCAAATTAGTGATAGAATTAACCGGTTCTTCTTCTAAAATCATTCATGTTCCTAAATTGAAGGAAGGCGATATGACACGCAGATGTCCGGACAATTCAAAAATGAAAGAATTGCTCGGTCGTGAAATGCTGCCACTAAAAGAAGGTATTCTTAAATTATTGGAAAGCAATCATTTCGCAGTAACCCACTAAATGGAAGTTTCCTCCTTGACATATGAAAAAATAATAGAGCAAAAAATTGCCGAACTGGCTATTGACAAAGCTCCCGGACAACTATATGAGCCTTTGCGCTATATTTTATCAATCGGCGGAAAAAGATTGCGTCCGCAGCTGATTTTTATTGCCAACGCTTTATTCGAAGAAAACATCGAAGACTGCGCCTATGCCGCACTGGCCGTAGAGCTCTTCCATAATTTCACTTTGATTCACGACGATATTATGGACAATGCTCCCTTGCGTCGCGGCAATCCAACTGTACATGAAAAATGGAACATCAATACAGGCATTCTCTCCGGAGATGCTATGCTGGTGGTGGCTTTCGCTCAAATAAACAAGATAAAATCGGCCCGCATCCGCGAAATTTATGATGTATTCAACACTACTGCCATAGAGGTTTGCGAAGGTCAGCAGTTTGATATGAATTATGAAAATCAGGATGCCGTAAGCATTGATGATTATCTGGAAATGATTCGTTTGAAAACTGCAGTTTTACTAGCCGGAAGCCTGAAAATAGGCGCTATCCTCGGTGATGCTTCCGACGAAAACTGCAAAAAAATATACCTCTTCGGAGAAAATTTAGGAATGGGCTTCCAGCTCATGGACGATTACCTAGATGTATACGGCGATCCTGAAAAATTTGGCAAACAAATCGGCGGTGATATCATCAGCAACAAAAAAACTTATTTATTGCTTTCCGCTCTGGATAAGGCGAATACTGCTGATAAGGCTGAACTGGATCAATGGATTTCTGCTAAAAATCCTGATAACAAAGCCAAAGTAAAAGCCATCACCGAAATTTATACCCGCAGCGGAATTGATCAGTTGTCATTGAAAAAAATGAATGACTATTACAACAAGGCTTACGCACTTCTGGAAGAAATTCATGTACCGGAACATAAAAAAAGTCAGCTCAAGGATTTCGCCGACCTGCTTTCCAAACGAATTCAGTGATGGAAGAGCTCAGTTTAAAAGACCTTAGCCCCTACCAAAAACGCCTCGATATTATTGAAAAAACTGCTGCACAGGTGCAAAAGGATTTCGGGACCTTCAATCATGAAATTTCTTTTTCAGGCAATACAGAAACTGCTTATGAGGAATTGTATGAGCAGGTTTTAATGCACATGTCTTCACTTTGGGAAAAACAACAAGATAATTTCTGGAATATACTTTACCGCATTGATCTTGATGAAAATCAAACCCGAAAGGCACTGCAAAATGACAATCCCATAGAACTACTGACAGATATGATTTTACAAAGAGAACTGAAAAAAGTAGTGATCAGAGAATATTACAAATAAACCCTAGTCTTTTGTCACTATAAGATCATCAAACTCTACTGCTTCCGACTCTTCTACATAAATTTTCAGTTTGTCTGCTTCGGTAATTTTAATCTCTTTCTTGTACAACATTTCTCCATTGCAATAAAACGCTGCTTTACCGTCTTTGTAAACAATTTTAATGTCATTTGCCTCAGTGTATTTTTTTACAAAAGTTGTTTCACCCCAATCCACTATAGTTTCGTATTTCTCCTCGGTAGTATTGTAAAAAAGTAAACGACGATCACCGTATCCATACAATAGAAAATAATATTCTCCTATCGCAAAGCCATAGCCATAATAAGTGTCGTCCTTTTCTGTATGCTTCACCCATTTAGTATTGCATTTAACAGTAAATCCTGTCATTGGCAATTTTAAATCGGGCACCGTGAGCCACGTTGATCCTCCTTCATTCTTTATGTAAGCAGTGCCTTCATAATAGAGCTTGCCGTTGGTAATTTTAGAGGTACACCAATCATCGGTTCCCAGCGACCATCCATTTTCATTTTCAACAAAATGATCCTCAAAGATAATAGTGCTTGTAGTCACCGCACTGGTAAGAAGTACAACTAAGACTATTCCGGCAAGAAAATATTTTTTCATACGCTTTCTGTTTTTTTAATGAAGAGCGCTTAAAAGTAATTCACAACCCTTAAACAGACAATTTTTCATATCACAATTTTTAAGTGCATTGTAAAAAGATGAAGTATTTTACCAAGCAAAAGGCTTCCGGGTAGGGTTTTATTAAAAATAAAGTTAAATTTGGCTGTTAACCACAAACAAACTTTATGAGTGATTTTTCATACGTAGGGAACGCGGATGTAAACGCGATTGAGAATTTATACCAACAATATCTTAAAAATCCCGATTCTGTAGACGCCAGCTGGAAGCAATTTTTCGCAGGATTTGATTTCTATACCAGTAATTTCAGCTCAGGTGGAGCGGTTCCTGAAAATGTAGCCAAGGAATTTAAAGTGATTGAGCTCATTGGTGCCTACCGCAAAAGTGGTCATCTTTTCACCAAAACCAATCCTGTTCGGGCCCGTCGCCAATACTCCCCTACCCTTGCCGTTGAAAATTTCGGTTTCACTGAAAAGGATCTGGAAACCGTATTTCAAGCCGGTAATCAGCTGGGCTTAGGTAATGCAAAATTAAAAGACATCGTTGCTCACCTCGAGGAAACTTACTGTGAATCTATTGGTATTGAGTATACTTACATCCGTAACTTGGAGATGTTCAACTGGCTGAAAGAAAAAGTTGAAAGCAGTAAAAACAAAACAAAATTTACGGTTGATCAAAAACGTCAGATTCTTAAAAAATTGAATCAGGCTGTGGTTTTTGAATCTTTCTTGGATAAAAAATATGTAGGGCAAAAACGCTTCTCTCTTCAAGGAGCAGAGGTATTGATTCCTGCTATGGATTCAGTAATTGAAAAAGGTGCTGAATTAGGCATTGAGGAATTTGTGGTAGGTATGGCGCATCGCGGACGATTGAACGTTTTGGCGAACATCTTCTACAAAACATACAAAGAAATTTTCTCAGAATTTGAACACAAGGATTACGATGACGACAGCTTGTTTGATGGCGATGTGAAGTACCATATGGGCTACACCTGTGACATCAAAACCGATATCGGTAAAAATGTACGACTGACTTTATCTCCAAACCCTTCTCACTTAGAGGCGGTAGATCCTGTGGTAGGTGGTATTGCCAAAGCAAAACTGGATACTTTATTCAACAATGATTTGAATAAAGTTTGTCCGATATTGATTCACGGAGACGCTGCTGTTGCCGGACAAGGCATCGTTTACGAGGTATTGCAAATGGCGCAATTGAAAGCTTATAAATTAGGTGGAACCATTCATATCGTGATCAACAATCAGGTTGGATTTACTACCAACTACCTGGATGCACGTTCCTCTACCTATTGCACCGACATCGCGAAAGTAACGCTGTGTCCGGTTTTCCACGTGAATGGTGACGATGCCGAAGCAATGACGCACACCATTAACCTTGCGATGGAATACCGTCAGAAATACAAAAGAGACGTTTTTATTGATATGCTGTGCTACCGTAAACACGGTCACAACGAAGGTGATGAACCTCGCTACACGCAACCATTGTTGTACAAACTCATCGCTACCCATCCTGACCCTCGCGCCATTTACGTTGAAAAACTAATGCAGCAAGGTGTTGTGGAAGCCGCTATGGCAAAGGAAATGGAGCAGGCATTCCAAAATGAATTGAACGAGCGTTTGACGGAGGCCAAAGAAATTGAAAAATCAAAAATCACTTCTTTCCTTAAGGACTACTGGGAAGGTTTCCGCAAATCAACCGATGCCGATTTCGACCAATCTCCTGAAACAGGTGTAGATAAAAAAACGCTTTTAAAAGTGGCGAAAGCACTTTACGAAAATCCGAAAGGATTGAAGTTCATCAAGAAAATCGACAAAGAATTAGAGAAAAGAAAGGCGATGATCGAAGAATCCAATCAGTTGGATTGGGGGATGTGCGAACTCTTGGCTTACGGTACTTTGATGATGGAAGGACATCCTGTTCGTTTCACAGGGCAAGATGTTGAAAGAGGAACTTTCTCTCACCGTCACGCCATTTTAAAAGTGGAAGAATCGGAAGAAGAATATTGTCCGTTAAACAACATTGCGCCTGATCAACCGGCGCAATTGATGATAAAAAATTCATTACTTTCTGAATACGCTGTATTAGGTTTTGAATACGGTTTTGCGTTAACCACTCCGAATTGGTTAACGATTTGGGAAGCGCAATTCGGCGACTTTAACAACGGTGCGCAAATCATTATCGACCAGTTTATCAGCGCCAGCGAAGACAAATGGAAATGCCAAAATGGCTTGGTAATGCTGATGCCTCACGGTTATGAAGGTCAGGGTGCCGAGCACTCTTCCGCAAGACTGGAAAGATTTTTACAGCTCTCTGCGCGTAACAACATGCAGATTGTAAACTGTTCAACTCCTGCTAACTTCTACCACGCTTTACGCCGACAATTGGCACGCGAATTCCGCAAACCATTGATCGTATTTACTCCTAAAAAATTACTCAGATATCCAGCTTGCGTTTCTCCTGTGGAAGATTTAATCAAAGGAAGATTCCAAGAAGTGATCGACGATGCTGATGTAAAAGCAAACGACGTGGATGCAGTAATGTTCTGCTCAGGAAAAATCTTCTATGAATATCAGGAGAAAAGAAAAACTTATGGAGAGTTCAACAACATTGCATTGGTGAGAATTGAGCAGATGTATCCTTTCCCTGATAAACAATTGAAAGCTATTGTAGCGAAATACAAAAAAGCCGACAAATATTTCTGGATCCAGGAAGAACCTGAAAACATGGGCGCATGGTCATTCATGTTACGCAAATTCCGAGATGTTAAGCTGGATTTGATTTCTATTCCGGAATCGGCTTCTCCTGCAACGGGATCTTACAAACGTCACGAAGCACGTACAAAAGCATTGTTCGACAAAATATTTTCATACGCTAAAATTTTAGCGAAATAGTACAAAATTAAAACACGTAAAAAAGCACACACATGGCAATTAAAGATGTTAAAGTTCCTAGTCCAGGTGAATCCATCACTGAAGTAGAAATCGCAAACTGGGTAAAAGCCGATGGCGACTGGGTAGAAAAAGATGAAGTAATTGGTGAAATTGATTCTGATAAAGCGACATTGGAATTGGTGGCTGAAGAAGCCGGAGCCGTTAAAATATTGGTTCCTGCAGGAACAACTGTAAAAGTTGGCGCTGTAGTTTGTCAGATTGATACCGCTGCTGCAAAACCAGCTGGTGCTCCTGCTGCTCCTAAGAAAGAAGCTGCGGTTGCCGCTGCTCCTGCTGCTAAAAAAGAAGAAGCTCCTAAAGCTGCTGCGAAAGTAGAAGCCTCTTATGCTGCCGGTCATCCTTCTGTATCTGCAAAAAAAATAATGGATGAAAACGGTGTGGGTGCCGGAAAAGTAAATGGTTCCGGTAAAGGTGGAAGAGTTACAAAATCAGATGTAGTTGATTATATCACATCAGGCGTTGACTCTGCTGCTGTTGGCGGTGGATGGGGTGGAACACGTGATGCAGAACGCACCAAAATGACTGCTCTCCGTAAAAAATTATCTGAAAGATTGGTGAGCGTTAAACAGGAAACTGCAATGCTCACTACTTTCAACGAGGTAGACATGAAACCTATCATGGACATCCGTAAAAAATACAAAGACGCTTTCGCGAAAAAACACGATGTGAATTTAGGATTCATGAGTTTCTTCACTAAAGCGGTTACTGAGGCTTTGCGCTTGTATCCTGGTGTTAACGCCATGATCGATGGAACAGATATCATTACACACAATTATGCTGACGTAGCTATCGCAGTAAGTTCTCCAAAAGGTTTAATGGTTCCTGTATTGAGAAATGCAGAACAAATGAGCTTAGCGCAAATTGAAGCCGAAATCAAAAGATTGGCCTTGAAAGCACGCGATGGAAAATTAACCATCGATGATATGACGGGTGGTACTTTCACCATCACTAACGGTGGTGTATTCGGTTCCATGTTATCTACACCAATCATCAATCCTCCACAATCAGCGATCTTAGGCATGCACAACATCGTTGAGCGTCCGGTAGCTGTTGACGGTCAGGTAGTAATTCGTCCGATCATGTACGTTGCTTTAAGCTACGACCATAGAATCATTGATGGAAAAGAATCTGTTGGATTCTTAGTTAAAGTAAAAGAGATGTTAGAGAATCCAGGTAAAATGTTGTTGGGAAGTAAAAGTGCGGAAGAGATTTTGTTGGGGTTGTAAAATAAATTCTAAAAAGCAAAGCCCGCGCAATGCGGGCTTTTTTATTACTATATGATGAAAAAATTATTTCCTTTTTTATTCTTATTTCTCTTTCAAAGTTGTGATGACAATAGCCAAAAAGAAAAAGTGAAAACGACGAATGTTGTAGGAAATTCTTCGAAAGAAAACTGGACTGACACAACAATTAAAAACTATATCCATAAAACCCAAAATCAATTGGTAAAGGATGCGCTTCAAGAAAAGGTAAATATTGAATGGTTATTTGACCGTGAAGAAGAACTCAACAACACAAAATATCTTGTATATCATATTGGACACGATGTAATGGATGCCGATTCTACTAATTTGCGTTTTACGACAGATGCATGGGTTTATTTGGATACGCTGAATAAAGAGTTCTATGAATATGATCTACCAAATGATAGTTTGATAAAGTGGGATAAATAAGCTTAATTCTGATTAGCGGCTTTTTTATGAGTAGTGGCGATAGGTCCTTCCTTCTTCCCCGCCTCACCAAGTTTAGCGAAGCGTAACTTGGTGATTTTACGTTAGCGCTTAGAAGTTTTCAACTTCTTTCCTCGAAGAGGAACATCTCATAAATTCTTATTGTTTTTCCTGCGGAAAAAGGAAGTTGAAAACTTCCACGTAGATGCGTTATTCCGTCAAGTTACGCTTCGCTAAACTTAACGGAGCGCACTCATTCATTCTCATAAAAACTAACGAATTTCAGCGCCCAACTTTTCCTTCTATCCAGTAATTTCAAGTATGGTAATTTCAAATTTAGCGAAGCGTAATTTGAAATCCTTATTTCAGCGATTTTCAATCGCGATGAATAATGCCCCCGCCTCGCCAAGTTTAGCGAAGCGCACTAGCGTCCTAACATAATTAAAAGAGAATCAGTTGATTGTGATTTTCTTTCCCTTTTTCATTTGCTTGATAGTGCTGAAATAGTTGATTTACGGGAGTTTT
>JAHEZL010000007.1 GCA_023251095.1 Flavobacteriales bacterium | reverse complement strand
GATCTTTCAATTCAATTTCAGATGATCTTACTTGTTTTGCGCTTGATTTTTGCATAACTCTATTTAATTAAAAATTTAAACCACCTTCTCTTGCCGCCTCAGCCAAAGATTTTACTCTTCCATGATAGAGGTATCCGTTTCTATCAAATTTAACAGCCGTAATTCCTGCTGCTTTAGCTTTTTCTGCAATTTTCGACCCTACTTTTTTTGCTTGTTCAACTCCACTTACTGCTCCAACACCATCTTCCAAAGAAGAAGCGAAAGCTACAGTTACACCTTTAAGGTCATCAATGAGCTGTGCATAAATCTCTTTATTGCTTCTGTACACTGTTAATCTTGGTCTGTCAGCAGTACCAGAAACAATTTTTCTGATTTTGTACTTAATGCTCTTTCTTCTTAGTTCTTTCTTATTAGACATAACTCACTTTTTTATTTACCTGCAGATTTACCTGCTTTTCTTCTTAATTGCTCACCTACGAACTTGATACCTTTACCTTTATAAGGCTCAGGTTTTCTCAATGATCTGATTTTTGAAGCTACCTGCCCTAACAATTGTTTGTCGCAAGAAGTCAAAGTTATTTTTGGATTTTGTCCTTTCAAAGTTTCAGTTTTCAATTCCACTTCTTTCGGCAATTGAAAAACAACGTTGTGAGAGTAACCTAAGCTCAACTCAAGGATTTGTCCTTTGTTAGCAGCTCTGTAACCTACCCCAACCAACTCTTGTTCTGTTGTATATCCTTTGGATACACCTTCCACCATGTTGTTAATCAAAGCTCTGTATAATCCGTGCATTGCACGAGATTGTTTCTGATCGTCTTTTCTTGTAACAGTCAGTTGTTTACCTTCCAGTACAGGAGTGATACGCTCATCAATTGTTTCTGAAAGCTCTCCTAGTTTACCTTTAACGGTAACAACATTTTTGTTTACTGTAACGGTTACCCCATCAGGGATGATCACCGGTGCGTTTCCTATTCTTGACATTTCCTTAAATATTAATATACGTAACACAAAACTTCACCACCTACTTTTTCTTTTTTCGCTTCTTTATCGGTCATTACACCTTTAGAAGTAGAAAGAATAGCTATCCCTAATCCGTTCAATACGCGAGGTACTTTTGCGGAACCGGTATATTTTCTTAAACCCGGACGGCTGATTCTGTCCATTGACTGGATAGCAGACATCTTGGTAGAAGGATCATATTTCAAAGCTATTTTAATTATTCCTTGGGCATTTTCATCAACAAATTTATAGTTGAGGATATATCCTTTTTCGAACAAAATCTTGGTGATTTCTTTCTTCAGGTTTGAAGCAGGAACATCTACTACTCGGTGTTTAGCCTGAATAGCGTTTCTTACTCTCGTTAAATAATCTGCAATTGGATCAGTATTCATATCAATCTATTTCTTAATTCTACTTTATTATTACCAGCTCGCTTTTTTAACTCCCGGGATCAAACCATTGTTGGCCATCTCTCTGAAGCAAATCCTTGAAATTCCAAACTGCCTCATGTACCCTCTTGGTCTTCCTGTTAATTTACAACGGTTACGAACTCTGATCGGATTTGAATTTCTAGGCAGTTTTTGCAAACCTTCATGGTCTCCTGCCGCTTTCAACGCCGCTCTTTTTTTAGCGTATTTTTCAGACAACGCAATTCGTTTAACGTCTCTGGCCTTCATTGACTCCTTAGCCATATCTTACTTTTTTAAATTTTTAAATGGTAAACCAAACTCTTTCAATAAAGCATATCCTTCTTCATTTGTTTCCGCAGTGGTAACAAAAGTGATGTCCATGCCCAATACTTTATCAATCTTATCGATGTTGATCTCAGGGAAGATGATTTGTTCTTTAATTCCCAGAGTATAATTTCCTCTACCATCAAGATTTGAATTGATTCCTCTGAAGTCACGTACCCTTGGCAATGCCACAGCTACTAATCTTTCCAGGAACTCATACATTTTATCACCTCTCAAAGTAACTTTTACTCCAATTGGTAAACCTTTTCTCAATTTAAAGTTAGAGATATCCTTTTTAGAATATGCAGGAACTGCTTTTTGTCCGGTGATGGTTGTCATTTGAGTAACACCATTATCGATCAATCGCTTGTCTGCAACTGCGTCACCAATTCCTTGGTTCAAACAAATTTTTTCCAATTTAGGAACCTGCATAACTGACTTATACTTGAACTCCTTCTGAAGAGCAGGAACAATTTGTTCCTTATATCTCTTTTTTAATCCTGGTACGTATTCCATTAGTCTAAAATCTTATCGGTTTTTTTTGCAAATCTTACTACTTTACCCTCTACTACTTTTCTTCCAACTCTGGTAGCAGTTTTACCATCTAGCAACATTACATTAGAAATATTGATTGGAGCTTCCATGGAAATAATTCCTCCCTGTGGATTTTTTGCAGATGGTTTAGTGTGTTTTTTAACCAGATTAATGCCTTCAACAATAATCTTGTTTTCTTTCACTAAAACTTCTTTAACCACACCTGTGTTAACTTCATCCGTTCTGTGATCTCCGGCGATAACCTTAACAGTATCTCCTTTTTTAATCTTCAATTTTGTCATAACTCTATTATTAAAGCACCTCAGGCGCTAATGATACAATTTTCATAAAATCTTTCTCACGCAACTCTCTTGCAACAGGACCAAAAATCCTTGTTCCTCTCATCTCTCCTGCTTCATTTAAAAGAACAACAGCGTTGTCATCGAAACGAATATATGAACCGTCTGCTCTTCTCACTTCTTTTCTTGTTCTAACAACAACTGCTTTAGAAACAGATCCTTTTTTAGCATTTCCTGAAGGCATCGCTTGTTTCACAGAAACAACGATCTGATCTCCGATAGATGCATATCTTTTACCTGTTCCGCCTAAAACACGTATGCAAAGAACTTCTTTTGCACCGCTGTTATCAGCTACTCTTAATCTTGACTCCTGTTGTACCATTGTTCAAATATTTTATATCGATTACTTAGCTTTCTCTACAATTTCAACCAATCTCCATCTTTTGCTTTTGCTCAAGGGACGGGTTTCCATAATTTTCACTGTATCTCCTTCGTTGCATTCGTTTTTTTCATCATGAGCAACAAATTTCTTTGATTGCTTAACGAACTTACCGTATTTAGGATGTTTGAGTTTGCTTTCAATAGTAACTACAATGGATTTATCCATTTTAGTGCTTGTTACAACTCCTACTCTTTCTTTTCTTAAGTTTCTAGTTTCTTCCATTTTTCAATTCTTTGATTGCCACTACTATTTTTGTCTTGCTCTCAATTCAGTATTTAATCTTGCTATTGTTCTTCTTGTAGATTTAATTACAAGAGGAGCTTCCAAAGGAGAAATAGAGTGATTGATTCTGTATTTTTCGAGATTTGATTTTTCTCCGGAAATACGCTCTTTCACTTCTTCAGTGGTCATTTGTTTTATTACAGATGCTTTCATATTATTCAGTATAATCTCTTTTAACAATAAACTTTGTAGTGATTGGTAATTTTTGAGCAGCCAATCTTAAAGCTTCTTTTGCAGTTGCCAATGGCACACCTTCCGCTTCGAAGATAATTTTACCAGGTTTTACAACAGCTACCCAAAGTTCAGGAGCTCCCTTACCTTTACCCATCCTTACCTCTGCAGGTTTTTTGGTTACCGGTTTGTCAGGGAAAATTCTGATCCAAAGTTGACCTTCTCTTTTCATGTGACGAGTCACGGCAACACGCGCAGCTTCTAACTGACGGCTGGTGATCCATGTCTCTTCTAATGCTTTAATTCCGAATGATCCGAAAGCCAATTGATTGCCTCTTTGTGCGAGACCTTTCATTTTGCCTTTGTGCATCTTTCTGTATTTTGTTCTTTTTGGCTGTAACATTGCTATCTTTTTTTAAGATATTGACTCTTCTTATTTCTCGTTTCTTTTACTTCTGCTTTTGAACTTTCCTTTGCTCTTCACACCGCCTACTGTTGGTGAAAGATCAGGTTTTCCATAGATTTCTCCTTTGCAAATCCAAACTTTTATACCAATCAAACCATAAGTTGTATGGGCTTCACTGATTGCGTAATCAATATCTGCACGAAAAGTATGTAATGGAATTCTTCCTTCCTTTTTATGTTCATTTCTTGCCATTTCAGCTCCGTTCAAACGACCAGAAGCTAAAATTTTGATTCCCTCAGCACCCATTCTCATAGTTGAAGCTATAGCCATTTTCATTGCTCTTCTGAAAGAAATTCTTCCTTCAATTTGACGGCAAATGCTGTCTCCTACTAACTTAGCATCCAATTCAGGTCTTTTAATTTCAAAGATATTGATCTGAACTTCTTTGCTAGTGATTTTTTTCAACTCCTCTTTCAGTTTATCCACCTCTTGTCCACCTTTACCGATAATGATTCCCGGACGTGCAGTGTGAATAGTGATGCTGATCAGCTTCAAAGTTCTTTCAATTACTATCTTAGAAACAGACGCTTTTACCAAACGAGCTCTAACATAATTTCTGATTTTGTGATCTTCAGCTAATTTGTCTGAATAATCATTTCCACCATACCAATTAGAATCCCATCCTCTGATAATTCCTAATCTGTTCCCTATAGGGTTTGCCTTATTTCCCATGTTCAATAATTATTTTGCAATTTCAATTTTATCAATAAACAATGTCACGTGATTCGATCTTTTTCTTACACGGTGAGCTCTTCCTTGAGGAGCCGGTTGAACTCTTTTAAGCATTCTGCCTGAATCAACATGAATAGAAGATACTTTCAGTTCACCTGCATCAGGTTTAACTCCTGTTTTAGCTTCATAATTGTTCATTGCTGATATAAGCAATATCTCCAATTTAGTAGCTGCTTCTTTCGGAGTAAATTGTAATACGCCTAAAGCTTTATTCACTTCCATACCTCTAACAAGATCAGCAACCAATCTCATTTTTCTTGGCGAAGTCGGGCAGTTGTTCAACTTAGCAAAGTAAGTTGTTTTCTTTGCTTCTTTCGCTGCGTCTGCCGCTATTTTTTTTCTTTGTCCCATGACTTAACTTATAATCAGTTTCTTACTTCTTTTTGTTTCCACCGTGTCCTCTGAAGTTTCTGGTTGGAGAAAACTCACCGAGTTTGTGCCCTACCATGTTTTCAGTAACATATACCGGAATGAACTTATTTCCATTGTGAACCGCAATCGTTACTCCAACAAAATCAGGAGTAATCATTGATGCTCTTGACCAGGTTTTGATAACATTTTTGTTATTCCCTTTCTCCGCTGCTGCTACTCTTCTGTTTAATTTGTATGCAACAAAAGGAGGTTTTTTTAATGATCTCGCCATACTAGCTTATTTTTTTCTTCTTTCGAGTATATATTTATTTGACGCTTTCTTTTTTGATCTTGTTTTGTATCCTTTAGCCGGAATACCTTTTCTTGATCTTGGATGTCCACCTGAAGATCTACCTTCACCACCACCCATAGGGTGATCCACCGGATTCATCACAACACCTCTTACTCTTGGTCTGTTACCCAACCATCTTGATCTACCAGCTTTTCCTGATACCACTAATTGATGATCAGAATTTGAAACAGATCCGACAGTAGCTAAACAAGTAACCAATATCTGACGAGTTTCACCCGAAGGCATTTTCAAAACTGCAAATCTTCCGTCTCTTGCTAACAATTGAGCAGAAGCTCCTGCACCTCTTGCAAATTTACCTCCCTGACCAGGATTCAATTCAACATTGTGTACTACAGTTCCCAGAGGAACTTCAGACAACAATAAAGTATTTCCTACTTCAACCGGAGAACCTTTTCCTGATTGTACAGTTTGTCCAACTGCTAATCCGTCCGGAGCAATAATATATCTTTTTTCACCGTCAACGTAGTTCAATAAAGCGATACGTGCAGTTCTGTTTGGATCGTACTCGATGGTCATTACTTTAGCAGGAATGCCAAATTTCTCTCTTTTGAAATCAACGATTCTGTATTTTTGTTTGTGACCACCACCTGTATATCTCATGGTCATTCTACCAGAGTTATTTCTTCCTCCGCTGCGAGATTTTTTTGCGATCAAGCTTTTCTCCGGCGCTGATTTAGAAACAGTAACTTCCGCATAAGTAGGAAGCACCTGATGGCGCTGAGTTGGAGTAATCGGTCTAAGTTTTATTAAGCCCATAACTTATTAAATATTGTTGTATAAATCAATAACTTCTCCTTCTTTCAAAGTCACTATCGCTTTTTTGTTGATAGGTGTTGAACCTGTCATCATTCCTTTCTTAGTGTACTTTTGTTTTACTTTTCTTGGAGTTCTAAGCGTATTAATCGCTTCAACTTTCACATTGTACATTTTTTCAATGTCTTTTCTGATCTCCACTTTATTAGCTTTATCGTCAACGATAAAACCGTACTTATTCAATTTCTCCTGTATAGAAGACATTTTCTCAGTAACAATTGGTTTCTTAATTACACTCATGACTCTTAGCTTAAAGTATTTTCTAATTCTTTAACTGAACTTTCTACAAACACCACTTTACTAGTGTTTAAAATATCGTAGGTATTTAACTCACCTACAGAAAGAACTTTCACACCCTCTAAATTTCGGGAGGACAAATATATGTTTTTATTCGGCTCGGCTAACACCAACAACACTTTTTTGTTGGTAAGGTCCAAATTCTTCAATAAAGAAGTAAATGATTTTGTTTTTGCAGTAGCGAAATTGAAATCTTCAAGGATAGCTACATTTGAATTTTTAGCGTGGTCAGTCAAAACTGATTTTCTTGCCAATTCCTTAACTTTTTTGTTCAGCTTAAATGCGTAAGCGTGTGGTCTAGGGCCAAATACAGTACCTCCGCCTTTGAACAAAGGGTTTCTGATAGAACCAAAACGCGCACCGCCACTACCTTTTTGTTTTCTGATTTTACGAGTACTACCTCTTACTTCGCCTCTTTCCTTAGCTTTGTGGGTTCCTTGTCTTTTGTTAGCCAAATGTTGCTTAACATCCAAGTAAACCGCATGCTCGTTAGGTTCAATCGCGAAAACTGACTCAGGCAATTTTACTTTTTTGCCGGTAGCTTTACCTTCGATATTTAAAACTGATAATTCCATGTTATTTCTCAATTATTACGTAAGATCCTTTTGCACCAGGAACTGATCCTGACAGAACCAAAATATTTCTTTCTTTCAATACTTTAAGTACAACTAAGTTGTCCACTTTCACTTTATCACCACCCATTCTTCCGGCCATTCTCATGCCTTTGAATACTCTTGAAGGAGTAGAACAAGCACCTAATGAACCCGGCGCTCTGCCTCTGTTGTGCTGACCGTGAGTTTGACCACCCACACCGGCAAAGTTGTGACGTTTAACAACCCCCTGGAAACCTTTTCCTTTTGAAGTACCGGAGATAGAGATAGAATCTCCTTCTGCAAACAAATCAATAGTAATAGCATCACCTACAGTAGCGTTGACGTTTTTAAACTCAACCAATTTTTTCTTAGGAGTAGTGTTGGCATTTTTAAAGTGACCCAACAAAGCTTTGTTTGTTAGTCTTTCTTTTTTCTCACCGTAACCCAATTGAACAGCAGCATAGCCGTCTTTTTCAACTGTTTTCACCTGAGTGACAACACAAGGACCTACTTCAACGATGGTACATGGAATATTTTTTCCATTTGCATCGAAAATGCTGGTCATTCCTATTTTTTTTCCTATCAATCCTGACATGGCCTATTTATTTAAAATTCTTTTATTCTTTACTTTAAAAAGTGCTATCCACTAAACCTTGATCTCCACTTCCACACCACTTGGAAGTTCCAGTTTCATCAAAGCATCAACAGTTTTAGAAGTAGAGCTGTAGATATCCAATAATCTTTTATAAGAAGACAATTCGAACTGCTCTCTCGCTTTTTTGTTAACGTGTGGAGATCTCAACACTGTAAAAATTCTTTTGTGAGTTGGAAGAGGAATTGGACCACTAACAACAGCTCCAGTAGCTTTTACCGTTTTTACGATTTTCTCAGCAGACTTGTCTACCAAGTTGTGATCGTAAGACTTTAATTTTATTCTGATTCTTTGGCTCATTTGTTTAACTATATCTAATTACTATACAGATGCTTCTTTTTTACCTTTTGCTTTTGCTACAATTTCTTCAGTTACACTTGAAGGTGTTTGTTCGTAGTGTGAAAACTCCATTGTTGAAGTTGCTCTACCTGAAGTGATCGTACGAAGATCAGTTACATATCCGAACATTGAAGAAAGAGGTACAGTAGCGCTGATTACTTTAGCACCTGCTCTTTCGTCCATTCCTAATATCTGACCTCTTCTTTTGTTTAAGTCACCAATAACATCACCCATATTGATCTCAGGAGTTAAAACTTCCAATTTCATGATAGGCTCCAACAAGATTGGTTTTGCTTTTGGCAAAGCCTCTCTGTAAGCTACTTTCGCGCAAATCTCAAATGACAATGCATCGGAGTCAACTGCGTGGAAAGAACCGTCTAACAAAGTAACTTTCAATGCATCGATTGGATATCCCGCCAATACACCGTTTACCATGGAAGCCTCAAATCCTTTTTGAATGGAAGGAACAAATTCTCTTGGAATGTTACCACCTTTAACAGAATTAACGAATTCCAATCCAACTTTTCCAGCTTCAGCAGGTTCGATTTTAACAACGATATCAGCAAATTTACCTCTACCACCCGATTGTTTTTTGTATACTTCTCTGTGCTCAATTGCGTTTGTGATTGCCTCACGGAAAGTAACCTGAGGAGCACCTTGGTTCACCTCAACTTTAAATTCACGTTTCAAACGATCTACTAAAATCTCTAAGTGAAGCTCACCCATACCGCTTATGATAGTTTGACCAGACTCCTGATCAGTTTTCACTTTGAAAGTAGGATCCTCTTCAGCCAATTTGTTCAAAGCCATACCTAGTTTATCAACATCGGCCTGAGTTTTAGGCTCAATAGCGATACCAATAACCGGTTCTGGGAATTTCATTGCTTCGAGAACGATAGGGAACTTTTCATCACATAAAGTATCTCCTGTACGGATATCTTTAAATCCAACTCCTGCACCTATGTCTCCGGCTTCGATACAGTCAACAGCATTTTGTTTGTTCGCATGCATTTGGAACAAACGGGAAATACGTTCTTTATTACCTGTACGAGTATTGTAAATATATGATCCTGCATCTAAGCGTCCGGCATAAGCACGGAAGAAACACAAACGACCGACGAAAGGGTCAGTTGCGATTTTAAACGCCAAAGCAGTAAATGGTTCTTTAACATCAGGTTTACGAGTCACCTCTAAACCTGTATCAGGATTGATACCTTTCAATTCCGGTTTGTCTAACGGACTTGGCATCAACTCCATTACTAAGTCCAACATTGTTTGCACACCTTTGTTTTTGAAAGATGAACCGCAAACCATAGGAACAATTTTATTTGCTACGCAAGCTTTACGAAGGGCAGCCAATACTTCAGCTTCAGTGATCGTTTCAGGAGCTTCAAAGAATTTCTCCATGATTTTATCATCGAACTCAGCAACCGCTTCCAACATTTTTTCTCTCCACAAAGTAGCTTCTTCTAACATATCGTCAGGAATAGGTACTACTTCGTAAGTCATTCCTTTATCGTGCTCATTCCAGATCATTCCACGGAAGTTGATCAAGTCAACTACACCTTTGAAAGTCTCTTCAGCACCGATTGGTAATTGCAAAGGAACTGCATTACCTTTCAACATTTCTCTTGTTTGCGCAACTACTTTAAGGAAGTCGGCACCCTGACGGTCCATTTTATTTACGAAACCGATACGAGTTACATTGTAATTGTCGGCCAAACGCCAGTTGGTTTCTGATTGAGGCTCAACACCGTCAACTGCAGAAAACAAGAATACCAAACCATCCAATACACGAAGGGAACGGTTTACCTCAACGGTAAAGTCAACGTGACCAGGAGTATCAATGATATTGATTTTGTAATTGTTGTCTCTGTATTTCCAAAAACATGTAGTAGCTGCAGACGTGATTGTGATTCCGCGCTCCTGCTCCTGAACCATCCAGTCCATAGTAGCAGCACCGTCATGAACTTCACCAATCTTGTGGTTAACACCGGTATAATACAAAATACGCTCGGTAGTCGTAGTTTTACCAGCGTCAATGTGGGCAGCAATCCCAATGTTTCGTGTATATCTTAAATCAGCCATTTATCTTAACTATTAAAATCTAAAGTGAGAGAAAGCTTTGTTCGCCTCAGCCATTCTGTGTACATCTTCTTTCTTTTTGAAAGCAGCACCCTCTTCTTTTGAAGCAGCAAGAATTTCTCCTGCTAATTTCTCAGCCATAGATTTCTCATTTCTTTTTCTTGAATAACCAATCAACCATTTCATAGCCAACGAAGCTTTTCTTGAATCTCTAACCGGTTGAGGGATTTGGAAAGTTGCTCCACCTACTCTTCTAGATTTAACTTCAACATTAGGAGTAACATTATCTAATGCTTTTTTGAAAGTTTCCAATCCGTCAGTTTCGGTTTTTTTACCAACTATATCCATAGCTCCGTAAAAAACATCCAAAGCTGTAGATTTTTTACCATCGTACATCAGGTTGTTTACAAACTTGCTTACCAATGAATCACTAAATTTAGGATCTGGTAATATGAGTCTTTTTTTCGCTTTAGCCTTTCTCATTGCCTATTATTTCTTAGGTTTTTTAGTTCCGTATTTTGATCTTCTTTGATTTCTTCCATCTACACCCGCAGTATCCAGAGCCCCTCTTACAATGTGGTATTTAACACCCGGTAAATCCTTTACTCTTCCTCCTCTTACAAGAACAATCGAGTGCTCTTGCAAATTGTGGCCTTCGCCAGGAATGTAGGCATTCACCTCATTTCCGTTGGTTAATCTAACCCTTGCCACCTTTCTCATCGCTGAGTTTGGTTTTTTTGGTGTTGTGGTGTAAACCCTAACGCAAACGCCTCTTCTTTGAGGGCAAGAGATAAGTGCTGCTGACTTATTTCTCTTGGCTTGACTGGTTCTTCCAGTGCGTATTAACTGCTGAATTGTTGGCATATTACTTTATTTCTTTTACTATCAAAAAATATCTTCCCAATAAAATTTGGGAGGGCAAAGCTACTAGATTAATTCGAAATATCAATGGGTGAGTGAAATTATTTTTAGTTTTTTTTCACTTTTGGTGCATTTTTATTCTTTTGCTTTGATTTGCAGGAGAATGCGTTCTGAAATAATTTGGAATTTCGCAATATAACTGCAATTACTACTTTTACATTTCAACTATATACATTGCAGGATTATCTCAAACAATTAAACCCCAGTCAGGAAGAAGCTGTTCTGGGAACTGAAGGCCCGTCGATGGTGCTGGCAGGTGCCGGCTCAGGCAAAACACGCGTACTCACTTACAGAATAGCGCATCTTATAAATAATGGAGTGAGTCCATATAACATTCTCGCTCTCACTTTTACCAACAAAGCGGCAAAAGAAATGCGGGAGAGGATTGAAAAAATCCTCGGACCCGATGCCAGAAATACCTGGATGGGAACTTTTCACTCGGTATTTGCGAAAATATTAAGGATAGAACATCAGAAAATAAATTTTCCGGCCAACTTCACCATATATGATACGGTAGATTCAAAAAATCTGATCAAGGCTATTGTAAAAGAACTGGAGCTGGATGACAAGATATATAAGAGCGGGGTTATTCTCCATAGAATCTCATCGGCAAAAAACAATTTGATTTCTGCGGAGAAATATGCCAATGATGAGCAAATCCGACATGAAGATAAAATGACAGCCAAACCAAGGATGTCGGAAATATACACGCTATATCAAAACAGAATGCTGAAATCATCAGCCATGGATTTTGATGATTTACTTTTTAAAACCAATGTTCTTTTAAAAGACCAACCTGATGTTTTACTTAAATATCAGCACCTATTTAAATACATATTGGTAGATGAGTACCAGGATACCAACTTCTCGCAATATGTGATTATAAAAAGACTGGCGGCAGCAAACCGTAATATATGTGTGGTAGGCGACGATGCGCAAAGTATTTATTCCTTCCGGGGTGCTGACATTGGCAATATATTGTCTTTTCAGAAAGATTATCCGGAAGCACAAATGTATAAACTTGAGCAAAATTACCGAAGCTCAAAAAACATTGTAAATGCCGCAAACAGTATCATTGCGAACAACAAGGACCAAATTCACAAAACAGTTTGGACCGACAATACAGAAGGTGAAAAAATAAAAGTAGTGAAAACCGCTACCGATATTGAGGAAGGAAGTTTTGTGGCGAGAAGTATCTCTCTTGAAAAAATGAATTCTCAAGCCCACAACATTGAGTTTGCCATATTATATAGAACAAACGCCCAATCAAGATCAATAGAAGAAGCCTTGCGCAAACAAAACCTTTCTTACAAGATTTATGGCGGTTTGTCCTTTTATCAAAGAAAAGAAATCAAGGAAATAATCGCCTATTTCAGATTAGTACTCAATCCCCACGATGAAGAAGCTTTAAAAAGGGTCATTAATTTTCCGGGAAGAGGAATTGGAAAAACAACTATCGATAAAGTCATCATTACCGCCAATAACAACGGAGTGAGCATGTGGGACATCATCAGTTCACCCGATAAATTTCCGGGAATGGGCGGTGCTACACAAACCAAATTATCAGGCTTTGTTGATATGATCAATGGATTTCATAAAGTGATTCGCAAATTCACTGCTTATGATCTCGGACAACAAATCGCTTCTGCTTCAGGAATTTCAAAGGAATATTTTTCCGACAAAACACCCGAAGGCATCAGTCGTTATGAAAATATTCAGGAATTACTCAACGGGCTCAAGCAATTTAGCGCTTTGCAGGAAGATGAACGCCTCGAGGAACCTACCCATACTTTAGATAAATTCATGTCGGATATTGCCCTTTTAACCGATGCCGACAATGAAAAAGATGAAGACAAGGACAAAGTAACCTTAATGACAATACACGCTGCAAAAGGACTGGAATTCAACCATGTTTACATCGTGGGCATGGAAGAAAATCTTTTTCCATCACAGCTTTCCGTTCATTCACGAACCGAACTGGAAGAAGAAAGACGACTCTTTTATGTAGCCTTAACCCGCGCAAAAAAAACCGTTCATCTCTCCTATTCTCAAAACCGTTTCAGATACGGAAATTTAATTTATTCAGAAGCCAGCAGATTCATTGATGAACTCAGCGAAGAAGTAATTGAAAAAATCGGAAGCCGACCTGTTCAAAGAAACATATCAACAAATCATGAATTTGTTCAACCGCGTCCGGTGGTGAAAAGTTCTTTTGTGAAACTGGATTCGGCAGTAAAGGTGAAAAGCACTGCTAATGCTAACACAGCCGACGTTCAGGAAGGCGTTGAAGTAGAACATTTACGCTTCGGAAAAGGCAAAGTAGTATCAATAGAAGGCAACGATTCCAACCGCAAAGCAACAATTGATTTTGAAAAACATGGAAAAAAACAACTTCTGCTGAAGTTTGCTCAACTAAAAGTAATAAATTAGCCCATTCAATTAAAAATTCATGGAATACAATACACAAAGAGGAAATCTGACTATACCCGAGTATGGCAGAAATGTACAGAAGATGATCAACTTCGCAATGACTGTTAACGACAGGGATCTCCGCAATACAGTAACACGATCTATCATAAAAGTAATGGGGCAATTGAGTCCGCATTTAAGAGATGTAACCGATTTCAATCACAAACTCTGGGATCAGCTCATCATCATGTCGGATTTTAAACTCGAAGTTGATTCTCCTTATCCATATCCCGATAAAGCTGTTTTGTTTGAAAAACCAAAAAGACTGGCCTATCCAAACAAAGTCATCAAAAACAAACATTACGGTTATGTGATTGAAGACCTGATCAAAAAAGCAAGTGTGATGGAAGATCCAAAAGAAAAACACGCCCTCACCTACACCATCGCCAACATGATGAAAAAGGCTTACATGAACTGGAACAAAGAATCAGTAAGCGATAAAATCATCATCGAGCAATTAGGACATTTCTCCGGAGGAAAATTGTCTCTGGATATCAATACCCGCCTGGAAGTCATCAGCGAACCTGTTGCTCCTCAAAATCAAAAAAGCAACAACCACAAGAAAAATAATTTCAAAAAAGGCGGTGGTGGTGGCCATTTCGGAAAAAGCAACAACAACTTTAAAAAGAGATTTAAATAAAAGGTCATAATGGGAAAATTCATTATCCAAGGCGGCACAAAATTAAAAGGTGAAATCACTCCGCAAGGCGCCAAAAACGAAGCATTACAAGTACTCAACGCAGTATTGCTCACTTCCGAAAAAGTACGATTCAATAATGTTCCTGATATTGTTGATGTAAATAAACTCATCGACCTGCTGAAAAGCTTAGGAGTAAAAGTTGAGAAAATCAACGCAAGCACTTATGATTTTCAGGCCGATGAAGTGAATCTGGATTACCTGAAATCTCCTGAATTCATGACAAAAGGTGCAGCTTTGCGCGGATCTATCATGATTGTTGGTCCGATGTTAGGCCGTTTTGGAAAAGGATATATTCCTGCTCCCGGCGGAGATAAAATCGGAAGAAGAAGAGTAGACACTCACTTCGACGGTTTCCAGAGATTAGGCGCGAAATTCGAATACCAGGCAGCAAGCAAATTTTATAAAGTAGAAGGTAAAAACCTTAAAGGCGCTTACATCTTATTGGATGAAGCATCGGTAACAGGAACCGCCAACATAGTAATGGCGGCTGTTTTAGCCAAAGGAAAAACAACAATATATTACGCAGCATGCGAACCATATTTGCAACAGTTATGCAAAATGCTCAACCGCATGGGCGCAAAAATATCAGGAATAGGTTCCAATATGTTAATCATTGATGGTGTTGAATCATTGGGCGGAACTGAACATACCATGCTTCCCGACATGATTGAAATAGGCAGTTTCATTGGTTTGGCAGCAATGACCAAATCTGAAATCCGCATCAAAAATGTGTCTTATCCCGATTTAGGAATTATCCCGAGAACTTTTCAGCGACTGGGGATTCAAATGGAATTACAGGGCGATGATTTAATCATCCCTTCACAGGAAAATTACACCGTTGATACTTTTATCGACGGATCCATATTAACTATATCTGATGCGCCATGGCCGGGCTTTACTCCCGATTTATTAAGCATCATTTTAGTAGTGGCCACACAAGCAAAAGGAACTGTTTTAATTCATCAGAAAATGTTTGAAAGCAGATTGTTCTTTACAGATAAATTAATCGACATGGGCGCACAAATTATTTTATGTGATCCGCACCGCGCAACGGTAATCGGCTTAAATCGACAAACACGTTTACGCGGAATTGAAATGACTTCTCCCGACATCCGTGCAGGAGTTTCATTGTTGATCGCTGCCATGTCGGCAGAAGGAAAAAGTACCATTCACAACATCGACCAGATTGACCGCGGCTATCAAAACATTGATACCCGTTTGAATGCAATTGGCGCTAAAATTGAAAGAGTAGGATAATGAAATACACACTTATACTTCTGTTATTTTCTGCCTTGCTTTTTTCTTTTACAGAAAAACCAACTACCGCAGGAAGAGTTGCTCCCGATATTGAATTGAAAAATCAGGCGGGAAAACCCATCAAACTTTCCTCTTTGCGCGGAAAATATGTTTTGTTGGATTTCTGGGCTTCGTGGTGCGGACCGTGCCGAAGAGAAAGTCCCAATCTGGTAAACACCTACAACACTTATAAAAATCAAAAATTCACTGTAGGTGAGGATGCAAAAAAAACAATCAAAGGCTTTGAAATTTATCAGGTTTCCATCGATCAGAATGCCGATCAATGGAAGGCTGCAATTGCCAAGGACGGACTCAACTGGACCAATCACGTGATGGATCCTATGGGATGGAATTCCCCTGCAGCCCGTGCCTATGGCGTAAATTCAATTCCGGCCAATTTTTTAATTGACCCTCAAGGAAACATCATCGCAACTAACCTGCGAGGACCTGCGCTGAAAGAAGCTCTGGATAAAATACTTGCAAAGTAAAACCCACTGTCAATTTGTCTATTTTTCCCCAATGGCACTATATCTGCAAAAGCGCGTGTGACTAAATCAATATGCAATGAATACCGAAGAAAAAGAAACTCAGGAAATCAATAACGAAAACACTCCCGAAAACACAGAAGCTACAACAGATAAAGCTCCTGAGACGCCAGAGGATAAAATAAAAGAACTCAACGATAAATACTTAAGACTGTATTCAGAGTTCGATAACTTCAGAAAAAGAACAATTAAGGAAAAAAGTGAACTGTATAATAGTGCCACTTCTGACGTATTTAAGTTATTTCTGCCAGTATTGGACGATTTTGACAGAGCTGCAAAATCGGTAAAAGAAGCACAGGACATTAAAAGTTTAAAAGAAGGCGTTGAACTCATCCGCCATAAACTCATCCATACTTTAAAACAAAAAGGTTTGGAAGAAATGGATGCGAAAGGCAAGGAATTCAATGGCGATTTACACGAAGCTATCACCGAAATCCCCGCTCCTAGCGATAAACTGAAAGGAAAAATAGTTGATGTAGTTGAAAAAGGATATACTCTCGACGGAAAAATTATCCGTTACGCAAAAGTAGTTGTAGGTAAATAAGGAGTTATGGCAAAGAGAGATTTTTACGAAGTATTAGGCGTAAGTAAAGGAGCTTCAGAAGACGAAATCAAAAAAGCTTACCGCAAAATGGCTCTGCAGTTTCATCCCGATAAAAATCCGGGAAATAAAGAAGCAGAAGACAAATTCAAAGAAGCTGCTGCTGCCTACGATGTGTTGAGCAACAAAGAGAAAAAACAACGTTACGATCAATTCGGACATGCAGGCATGGGTGGTGCCGCGGGTGGTGGTGCAGGTGGATTCGGCGGCATGAACATGGATGACATCTTCTCTCAATTCGGAGATATTTTCGGTGGATTTGGAGGCGGAAACCGTGGCGGAAGACGCGTCAACAGAGGCGCTAACATTCGTATTAAAGTAACACTCACACTAGAGGAAATTGCAACAGGAGTAGAAAAGAAAATAAAGGTAAACAAGCTCATAGCCTGCGAAACCTGTACAGGAACAGGCGCCGAAGCCGGCAGCGCACACGACACCTGCAACACTTGCAGAGGAAGCGGACACGTTACAAGAGTTCAAAATACCATTTTGGGCCAGATGCAATCCACAGCTCTTTGTCCGACTTGCAGCGGCGAAGGAAAAATCATAAAAAATAAATGTAAAAAATGCAGTGGCGAAGGAGTGGTACGCGGCGAATCTGTGATACCAATTAATATCCCCGCAGGAGTTCAGGAAGGAATGCAATTGCAAGTAAGCGGCATGGGAAATGCCGGTGCACGTGGCGGAGTGAATGGTGATTTATTAATAGTAATTGAAGAAAAAGAACACGAAGTACTTTCGCGCGACGGCAATGATTTACATTACGATTTATTTGTAAATTTTGCAGATGCCGCATTGGGTGCAGAAGCCATAGTTCCCGCACTGGGCGGAAAAGTAAAAATCAAAATAGAACCGGGCACTCATGCCGGAAAAATATTGCGACTCAAACACAAAGGTTTACCAAATGTAAGTTACCACGAAACCGGCGATTTACTGGTAAACATCAATGTTTGGACACCTCAAAAACTAAGTTCCGAAGAGAAAAAATTAATGGAAAAGTTACGAGAATCCGAAAACTTTATCCCGAGTCCGGGAAAAAAAGACAAAGGATTTTTTGCACGAATGAAGGAGATGTTTGAGTAAAAAATTAGATTTTCTAATTAAAACCGAATTTCTATCTTTAGTCAGTTAACCAGTAATAAATCATTAATTCATTTGGGGTGAATTAATAAAGACATCATTTAAATTAAAAAACATGAAATTCTTTTCTTTATTATTCTTGTCGCTTTTAAGCGCTACCCTATTTGCTCAAAACCTTGTTTTCAACGGTGATTTTGAATTGGGCAACACCGGATTTACCACTACTTATGTACTTGGCCCTGTAAAGGGCACTCCCGGTCCCGGTAAATATCAAATCGCAGATACCGCAAGATGGTATCAACCAAACATACATCCATGGCAAAGTTGTACTGACCATACGCATACTACAGGCAGTGGAAAAAATATGCTGGTAATGGATGCTGCTGCCATAGCCAACCAAACCATTTGGTGTCAAACCGTATCTAATATAAAACCAAATACTTCATACAAATTTTCAACCTGGGCCGAATCCGTTATCCTTATCAAAGAATTTGGAGTAGCATCATTGCCTATCCTGCAGTTTAAAATTAATGGTGTTTTATTGGGACAACCTTTTAATGTTACGAATGACGCTTGCGACTGGAGTCAATTTTATGAAATCTGGAATTCAGGCAATGCAACTTCAGCCGATATTTGCATCGTAAATCAAAATACCTTTCAAAATGGAAATGACCTGGCTATAGACGACATTTCATTGGTAGAAGTAGGTTTATCCATGCCAAATGTATTTACGCCAAATGCTGATGGAAAAAATGATTCTTTCTATCCAAAAGTTTATGAAGAGATTGATTCCTATTCCTTCATAATAGTAGATCGTTGGGGCATAAAAGTATATGAACAAAAAGAAAGCACCTCTACGAAACAACCCGAATGGAATGGGAAATTAAATGGAACAGGTGAAGAATGCGCATCAGGGACTTACTACTGGGTATTGAATTATGGAATTAAAACATTGAGTAAGGAAGTAGAAAACAAAACACTTACCGGTTATCTCACTTTAATTAAATAGACCGATCCGACTACATGCTTAAGGTTGATAATATTGATAAATTTTACGGTGATTATCAGGCTTTAAGCAACGTTAGTATTTTCATTCCCGAAAAATGCATTTACGGATTACTGGGCCCCAACGGTGCAGGAAAAACATCTTTACTGAGAATCATCAATCAGATTACGGCTCCCGATAGCGGAACCATTACTTTACACGGTCAGCCGCTGGAACGCAAACATTGCGACATCATAGGTTACCTGCCGGAAGAACGTGGTTTGTACCGCAAAATGAAAGTGGGTGAACAGGCCATGTATCTGGCACAATTGAAAGGACTCGACAAAGCTGAAGCAAAAAAAAGATTGCTGCGCTGGTTCGATAAATTTGAAATCACTTCGTGGTGGAATCGTAAGGTGGAAGACCTTTCCAAAGGAATGCAGCAAAAAATCCAGTTCATTGTTACAGTAATTCATGAACCGAAATTATTGATACTGGATGAACCCTTCAGCGGCTTTGATCCTATCAATGCCGAACTCATTAAAAACGAAATTTTACAATTGCGCAAAGAAGGCGCAACCATTATTTTTTCTACCCACAACATGAAATCGGTAGAAGAAATGTGCGATAAAATTGCACTCATTCACCGCTCAAAAAAAATACTGGAAGGAAAAGTTGAAACCATCAAAAACAAGTACAGAGCCGATTTGTACGAAATTGCTTTTGAAGGCAATATGATTTCTTTCACCACAGCACTGTGGGCAGGATATACTTTAGTGAAGCATGAAGGAGAAAAAACATCTTTCAAAGCAACTATAAAATGTGACAGCAATCAATCCATTAATGATTTACTGGCAGCCTTATTACCTGCGGTAAAAATCAAAAGTGTGATTGAAGTATTGCCAAGCATGAACGATATTTTTATACAAAAAGTAAGAGAGATCAATGAGCAAAATTAAGCTGATCATAGGACGTGAATACTGGACAAGGGTGCGCAAACCATCGTTCATCATCATGTCTGTTCTGGGGCCTTTGCTGATTGCTTCTACTTTCATTATTCCCTTGTTAATCAAGGCGAGCAACTTCAAAACAATGTATGTGCAGGTAGTGGATTATTCTCATGTGATTCACCAAAACATGCGCTACTACAATTCGGATCACGTGGTTTATCTAACAGATTATGCCGACGGGGAATTCAATAAAATAGCCGATAAATTTCAGCATTCCGATGATACCGCAGTGGTATTTATTCCCGCACATTTTATGTCGATACCAAACGATGTCACCATCTTTCATAAAGATCATCCGGGCATCAACACCATCACCAAACTGAAAAAAGATTTACAGGACATCCGAGTTAAATACGCAGTGAAACAAGGAAGCAATATCAATCTGGTGGAACTTGATAAGATGCTGCAAAAAGTAGATGTGAAGTTTTACAATGAAGGAACCGCACTGGAAGTAAAAATATTTTTGGGCGTGGCGGCAGGCATACTCATGTACATATTGATTATGTTGTATGGCGTGCAGGTGATGCGCGGTGTGATGGAAGAAAAAACCAATCGCATTGTGGAAGTCATCATTTCATCTGTTAAACCTTTGCAATTGCTTTACGGAAAAATCATAGGCATTGCTTTAACCGGCTTAACACAATTCATTATTTTAATTTCCTTATTGCTGATTTTAATTACCTCAGCCAAAAGCCTCTTTGTACAAAATTCTGTGGAGAAAGCACACCAGCAAATTACCGCTTTGCAAACACAGGGACAGGTAACGATGACCAACGATGAAACAGAACAAAAACAAAGTGTTTCGGAAGAAGAGTTGACTCAATACATGGCCGACTTAGGAGCATTAGCTCCGAGAATGCTTTTGTGTTTTCCTTTATTTTTTATTGGCGGCTACCTCCTCTACTCCTCTTTCTACGCGGCAATTGGCGCGGCAGTCGACTCCGAAACAGAAACCCAGCAATTCGTTCTTCCTGTAACGATACCTATTATTGCGGGGATATTAATTGCGACCAACCTTTTTGAAAATCCTAATGGTGATCTCGCCTTCTGGACGAGTTTGATTCCCTTAACTTCTCCCATAGTAATGCTGGCGCGACTGCCTTTCATGGATTTAAGTACACAATGGTGGGAAGTACTTTTAGCTATTGTTTTATTGTACGCAACATTTATATTCACCACGAAACTTGCGGCTAAAATTTACCGTACAGGAATACTGATGTACGGCCAAAAGGCCAGTTACCGCTCCATTATAAAATGGCTGCGTTATAAAAACTGATGAAATGAAAAAAGTAGCAGTCATAGATTTAGGCACCAATACCTTTAACCTCCTGATTGCTGAGCTGCCCGAAAAAGGCAAACACCACATCATTTACAACACACAGGTTCCCGCAAAAATCGGCGAGAAAGCCATCAATGAAAATAAAATTATTCCTGCTGCCTTTGAACGTGGCGTTCAGTGTTTGAAAGACATGAAAGGAATTATCGGTGAATACAACGTTGACGAAATATTTGCTTTCGGAACATCCGCTTTAAGAGGTGCTTCCAACGGAAAAGAATTTGCAGCAATAGTAAAAGAAGAAACAGGCATTACCATTCACATCATTGACGGACATCGGGAAGCCGAATTAATTTACACTGGTGTGCAGCTCGCTTTTCCCTGCGACGAAAAATTAAAATTGGTTTTGGATGTTGGCGGCGGAAGCAATGAATTTATCATTGGCAATAAAGACAAGGTTTTCTGGAGCCAGAGTTTCAATCTCGGTGTGGCACGATTGCTTTATAAATTCAATCCTTCCAATCCGATGAAGGCGGAAGAAATACAGCAAATTGAATCCTATCTCAGCAAAGAATTACAACCTTTGTGGGATGCCATAGAAAAATTTCCGATACATGATTTAATAGGCTGTGCCGGTTGTTTCAGCTCTTTTCACGAAATGGTTTCCGCACAAAACAATACTCCCTTGAACGAAAAAAGCACCTGGGAAAAAATTCCGATGGAAGGGTTTAAAAAAATTCACAACATCCTGCTCCCTTCTTCGTACGAAGAAAGATTAGAAATGGAAGGATTGGTTTTCATGCGTGCTGACATGATAGTGATTGGAACAATTCTTGTAAATCTAGTTTTAGAAAAAGTACACATTCACAATTTGTATTTATCGAAATACGCATTGAAAGAAGGAGTGCTGAATGAAATAGCATCAGGAAAAATTTAAACTCAGAGCCATGCCGAAAATTTTAATCATCGACGACGAAAAACCAATTAGAAATACCCTCAAAGAAATTTTAGAATACGAAAAATTCCAAATCGACGAAGCCGCAGATGGCGCTGCCGGATTGGAAATGGTGAAGAATGGAAAATACGATGTTGTGCTGTGCGACATAAAAATGCCGAAGATGGACGGTATGGAAGTACTGGACAATATCATGAAATTATCGGATGAACCCGCAGTGATCATGATCTCCGGTCACGGCACTATCGATGTTGCTGTGGATGCTTTGAAAAAAGGAGCTTTCGATTACATCGCAAAACCATTGGATTTAAACCGCTTGCTCATCACCATTCGTAATGCTCTCGACAGAACCGAGCTGGTGAAAGAAACAAAAGTCCTGAAGAAAAAATTAAGCAAATCCAAAACCAGCGAAATCATTGGTGATTCAGAAGCCATTCATAAAGTGCTGGAAATGATAGCCAAAGTTGCACCTACCGATGCTCGCGTATTGGTGACAGGAGGCAACGGATCAGGAAAAGAATTAATTGCCCGCCAGATTCACGAAAAAAGCAATCGCGCCGATGCCCCTTTAATAGAAGTAAACTGCGCCGCCATTCCTTCCGAATTAATTGAAAGCGAATTGTTCGGTCACGAAAAAGGAGCCTTTACTTCTGCCATCAAACAACGCATCGGAAAATTTGAGCAAGCTATAGGCGGCACACTTTTTCTGGATGAAATCGGCGACATGAGTTTATCCGCTCAGGCCAAAGTATTGCGTGCCTTGCAGGAAAATAAAATCACAAGAGTTGGCGGTGAAAAAGAAATAAGTGTGGATGTACGTATCATTGCCGCAACAAACAAAGACCTGAAAAAAGAAATTGAAGCAGGAAATTTTCGTGAAGATTTATACCACCGCTTAAGTGTGATCCTCATTCAAAATCCTTCTCTCAACGACAGAAAAGAAGACATTCCTTTGCTTGCGGAATACTTCGTGAAAGCCATTTGCGAAGAATACGGAACCGCTACCAAAAGCATTGCAAAAGACGCAATGAAAGAATTGCAAAAAATCAACTGGACCGGGAATATCCGTGAATTTAGAAACGTGATGGAAAGATTGATCATACTTTGCGGCCCTACAATAACAGCAACTGATGTGGTGAATTTCGCACAACCACTTAGCAAATAAGGCACTATGTTAACGTCCAAAATAAAAGATTTTATATTTTCTGACCTGGATAAAAATTACAATTTTATTCATGTCACCGATAAATTTTCGGCAGTAGGTATTTTCAAGCGCGGTTTTAATTTCGCCAATCCTTTGTACAAAACAGCCGATATGGTAATAGAAAATCACGACTGGATGGAATTCTGGTGGCAGCAAAGGAAATTCTACGGCGATCAGATCATTGTGATCAGCATTTCAAAATTACTTTTTGAATATTGCGCCAACATTTGTAAACATGAATTCGACGGGAAAATAAATACCTTTCAATTGCTGAACACCAATAAAATATTACACTTTATTGATGGAGAAGCACAACTCAATCTGGCTAAAAATTTTATTAAAGGATACATTGATCTGGAAGAAAATCACATTTATAAAAACGAACACTTTGATCCTTATCTTTTCAAACAAACAGAAGTGAATTTAAAAAAATACAAAGACTACATTAATAAGCAATAAGATCCATGGCTTCATTGAAACTATGTCCGAAATGCCATACCTGGAACAACGACAGGGATTATTGTGAGAAATGCAATCACCTTCTGAATCATGAAATTGCCCGCAAAATTGAAGTAGAAATACAAGAAGAAAAGGAAGCCAATCGCGAATTGGATGCCGTTGATATTTTCATTCATAAAGTAAAAAATTCGCGCTTCCTTCTCGTGAGAGGAGTTTATTATCTTTTCTACTCCATCTGGTTTATTTACACTGTTATTGTTTCAATAGGCGTTGCTATCATTGCCGCCGGACCCGGATAAAATCATGAACAAAAAAATATACGGATATATAGCTTTATTAAGCGCACTTTACCTTTTTCAGTTAACGTGCAAGTTCAATCATTTTTCAACGCCCCAATGGTTCAGCGCCTATTTTGCAGATCTTTTATGTATCCCGCTGCTGCTACTATTCACCTTACTCAGCATCAGAAAAATAAAAGGCTTACCTCATTTTTACCTCAGCCGTGAAATGATACTTTTCACTTTCATTTATGTGAGTATCATTTTTGAGTTTATACTCCCCTCCTATTCTTCAAAATTCACAGCCGACAAAAACGATTTACTGATTTACGCTGTGGGAAGTTTTATTTTTTATTTTATTCAGAAACACAGCTTAAACAGCAAAAAAGTAAATTGAATTCTTATGAAGAAACTGAACTGTATTTTATTTTTTTTCTTTGCTCTTCTTTTAATTTCCTGCAATGAAAATGTTGTTTCCAAAAAAGATGACGACATAGCAAAGCTGAGTTTGCTAAGTACTTTAAACACAGACATGGGAAAGATCCGTCCGGGTGATTGGTTGGAATCCCATCCTGAAAAAGGACAAAGTTTTGAGGACTATCAAAAAACAAAAATTATCCGCCCGACACCTGAAAAAAATAAAATTTACATTCAACCCATCGGTAATTTTTCTGCTGCAGAATATAAAATAGTAGAACTCACATCCGCTTATCTTCAAGATTTCTTCGGATTGAAAACAGTCATTATGAAAGGTATTCATGATTCTGTGGTGCCGGCACAAAGCAGAAGATACGACTCCTCTCATGAACAATTGCATGCAGCATATCTCCTCGACAGTATTCTTTATAAAAACATCGCTCCCGATGCCACTGTAACAATAGCGCTTACCAACTGCGACATCTATCCTCAGGAAAGCTGGAACTATGTTTTCGGACTCGCCTATCCTTCCAAAAGAATTAGTGTTTCCTCCATGTTCCGCTATATTGACGAACCTTTAGATAGCATTAATTACAGTCCTTGTCTCGATAAAATGATTAAAACCACCGCACATGAAGTAGCCCACATGTTTTCATTGAAACACTGCATTCACGCCAACTGCGTTATGAACGGAAGCAACGGATTGCATGAATCCCTGCGACGTCCCAACCATGTATGCAGTGAATGCACTAAAAAATTATACTGGAATCTGGACTTTAACATCGAGGAAAGAAATCAGAAAATGCTGGATTTTTTCATGACTCAAAAGAACAACGACGAAGTGAAATATTACAAAAAAGAAAAAGAGATTTTCTTAAGTGCGACTCAACAATAATGCGTTAACAACTTTCCTTCTTCGCTTTTGTCTTTTGCCGTTTTACTTTTTACTTTTCCTTTATGGCATTAAACGTAGTTTTTATTGGTTTTTTCCTTGTGGCATTTGTGGTCGCCCTGCTGCGTTTTTTCTTCTTTCAGAATGAACACGATATTTTCAACCTCATCGTTGAATCTATCTTTAACAATACTGAACTTGGCTTTAAAATCTCTTTTGGTTTGGCAGGTGCTTTAACCCTATGGATGGGCATTATGAAAATAGGTGAAAATGGCGGAGCCATTAAAATCATCACACGAATTTTCAGTCCTTTTTTCACAAAATTATTTCCCGAAATTCCTAAAGATCATCCTGCAAGCGGCTCCATCATGATGAATTTCTCGGCCAATATGCTTGGACTGGATAATGCGGCAACACCTATGGGAATAAAAGCCATGAAGGAATTGCAGGAGCTAAATACCGACAAAGAAACCGCAAGTCGGTCCATGCTAATGTTCACCGTAATCAATGCAGGCGGCATGACTTTAATTCCTGTTTCTATCTTAGCAGCAAGAGCCTCTATTTTTTCAGAACAAAGCAAAGCATATCCGGGAGCAGTAGTTGATGCTTCCTCCACCAGTGTATTCATTCCTATTCTCATCGCCACTTTTTTTTCCTGCATTTCTTCTATCATCATTGTAGCGTTAATGCAAAAGATCAAACTTTTTGATAAAGTTATTTTGGCTTATCTGCTCGGAGGCCTATTGTTGGTAGGGAGTTTCACCTATTACATGACCCAACTGGACAAAGACCAAATGGAATTCCAATCGAAAGTATTTGCCAACACTTTCATTTTCGCGATTATTGTTTTCTTCATCACTCTGGGGTTGAAAAACAAAAGTAATGTGTACGAATCCTTCATTGACGGAGCAAAAGGCGGATTTCAAACAGCTGTTGGTATCATCCCCTATTTAATAGGATTACTGGTTGCAATTGGTGTTTTCAGAACCTGTGGCGCTCTTGATTTTATTACAGAAGGAATTGAAAAAGTTGTACTCTTTTTCAATGGAGATACCGGCTTTGTTGAAGCCATGCCAACGGCATTAATGAAACCATTAAGTGGTGGCGGTGCAAGAGGATTAATGGTGGAAACCATGAAAAACAACACCTTTGTCATTGCCGAAAACGGACATCTTAGAGAATCCTTTTCTTCCTTTGTAGTTTCCACCATTCAGGGAGGCACAGAAACCACCTTTTATACACTGGCAGTTTACTATGGTGCAGTAGGTATTAAAAACACGAGATATGCATTGGGCTGCGGCTTGTTTGCCGATTTAATAGGAACTATTGTAGCAATAGTAGCCGCCTATATTTTCTACCCCGGATAGATTATTGCTTCACGATTTTAAACTCAGAAGCATTATTTCCGGCCAGCACTTTCACTATATAAATTCCTGCAGGAAGATCAGAAGTGTTTAAATTCAAATATCCGCCACTGTTGTAGGTAGATTCACTGAGCACTCGCTTTCCTAATACATCATACATTGATACAGCGCATGCACCGTTAAAATAAGGCAAGCTCACCGTAATTTCTTCACTGAAAGGATTAGGATAAACAGACGGATTATTGGCTTTCTTTTTAACTGTTTTTACTCCACTTCCGGTGGCACAGGTATTCACATTGGAATTCACGCAATAGGTTAAATCTTTTATCTCCGACAATCCATTGGTGTTAACAAAATAAGTAGAGTCTTTATTCAAACCGGTAACATCCATCTTCACATCAAAAGTTCCGTAAGGCACATCCTTAAATTCATAATAACCATTGGCATCGGTTTTCACTTTCTGAACAGATTTGGAAGGCGGGATTTTATCTAAAATAATATCCAATCCGGGAATAGGGTCATTGGTTTTATTCGGTCCGTCATCATATACGTAACCACTGATAGTCACAGATCCTGTTTCTATAGGTTGCAATTGTAAAACATCCACATCCACCTGAGTGAAAATATTGGAGTCGGGTGTGAACACCCATGAATTTTCCCATTCAAAAACTCCTCCGTAATAAGTTGGAATTAAATTGGGATATTTTATCGAATCGGGAATAACCTGCAACACATAATTTCTTCTGATAAAATCTATCACTTCATATCCACCATGATAATCAATAGGCACATCCGCTATAACATCAAACATATAATTATTCGAAGAGTCGGCCCACAAAATAATTCTTCCCGCACGAACGGTATCACTTCCATAAGTAATGCTTCCGTTGATGTATGCCTGCGGATAACCTTCGTAAACATATTCATCGGCACCGTAGCAAGGATATGCTGTTCGGGTTTCTCCTTCAAAATCAACGGGAAGCTCAGTGCTTAAATCCAAAGGACTCTGTAATAAAGAAGCGTTACCGCTTACCAAAAGCAACAAGGTAGAATCACTATCCACAAAATAAGGCATTTCAGGAGAGGCAACAGAATTAGCATCCCAGCCTGTTTGAGTAATCCAATCGCTTAAATTGGATGCCTGCTGACTAAAAGGCGCTGCGTAATAAGTGTAGTAATAATTGTTATCGATCAAACCATCGATATTATTGGCGTATATCACCTGCCCGTAAGAATTCATGAGCATATTGTTTCTTACATAAATGGAAGTATCACTTTCTAAATACAAAGCAGCTTCATTGTTATCCATTGTTTTAGAAACAACAGAATTGTGATACACGCGCGCGCCATTAACGTTGTTCATTATGATGCCTTCATAATCACAGGCTACACGATTGTTGTAAACCCAAATCTGCTCCGTGGCCGTAAGGTCTTTACAGTATTGAATATTAATAGAACCCTTTTTAATTTTATTGGCACTTACATCAATGTAACTATTGGTATTACAATCGGAAACAAATATTCCTGTTCCTGAATAATAATCAAATACAATTTCGTTGTAGCCTATAAAAAGTTCTGAGCAAAACTGAACGCTTACCGCAGTTTCATTTTGATATTCAAAATAATTTTCAGTGATTTTTATTGCTTTGGATTGCGAACCGGCTATACTGCTGTTAAAATCAACCGCTACATTTCCGCCCGAAAAATAATTGTAATATATAGTGATGTTACTGTCTACAGTATTTACTCCATTCATAATAAAAGTACCGGGAGCATAGGTAAAAGGCACAATAAAATTACTGTTCTCAAAACGAATATTGTTGTTGTTATTGGTGAAAAGAATCTGACGGTAATACACCATATCTCCGTAGGAATAAAAAGTTAAATCCTGAAACACAACATTGGAAACATGATCCAGCTGCACAATGTAATTATCTGATGAATCGGCAGCAGCATGCTCAATGACAACATCCCAGCTATAACCCGATTCAGATTTAAAAATTACCGAATCAGAAGGCGCCGCTTTTGTAAAATTTGAAATCGTAAAGTATTCATCATAATAACCTGCACGAATCGCAAAAGTAACAGTACCCGAAATCCCTTTGGAATTCAACGAATCCACCGCTTCTGTAATAGTTGAATAATCGGAATTATTGCCACCAATGGTATAGGTTCCGGCAGGAATCGGAGAAGCAATTAAAAGAGTACCCGAAAAAATGAAAAGGAGAAGTAAAATTTTATTCATGACTTAACAACCTTATAATGAGCACTAAATATAAGGCAGTAAAACTGAAAATAAAACTTTACTATTTCTTCATCAGTTTACTTTCGCTGATGAGTCCTTTATCGGACACTACTTTAACAAAATAAATTCCCGATTGTACATCAGCAGTATTGAGTTCGAAAACACCTGCACTTAAGTTAGATTTCGCAAGCACCTGGTTTCCTAAAAGATCATATACCTGCAATGCATACATCGCATTTCCATCAGGCAAAAGTACTTTCACAAATTCATCAAATGGATTTGGAAAAATATGTAAACTTTCGTTTTTCTTTTGAATGCTTTGTACTCCTGTACCACTCTTACAAGTATAAATTAAAGAATCCACGCAATAGTTCATTTCCGCCATCACTGTATCATCGGCAGCAAGAGTTAAGGAATAAAGAGAATCAGTTTCCAGTCCGGGAATATCCATTTTCACCACATAATCCCCACTGGA
Source organism: Flavobacteriales bacterium (assembly GCA_023251095.1). Lineage (GTDB taxonomy): Bacteria > Bacteroidota > Bacteroidia > Flavobacteriales_C > JAHEZL01. The sequence continues at coordinate 115,983 of JAHEZL010000007.1, read as the reverse complement.
CAAACCACTGAATTCATAATATCCATTGGCATCTGTTTTAGTCATTTTCACCGAAGTGGACGGCGGAATTTTATCTAAAATAATATCTAATCCGGGAATAGGATCGTTGGTTTTTAAGCTTCCGTCTTCATATACATAACCGCTGATTTTTGCTGTGGCGGCAGTCAGGATTCCCATTTGAATCACATCCACATTTTTGATGGTGAATATATTTGAATCGGGCATAAAAACCGCTGCTGAATCCCATTCGAATTTTTTACCGAAATAAGTAGGTATCAATGCTGGATATTGCAGTGAATCAGGCAAAACTTTAAGAATATAATTTCTTCGGGTGAAGTTATTAATTTCATAAAATCCGTTATGATTAATCACTGCAGAAGCAATCATATCAAACCTGTGGTTATTGGAGGAATCGGCATACAAAATAATTCTGCCTGCTCTCAAGGTATCAGAACCAAAAGTAATTACACCTCTCAAATACGATTGAGGTACGCCTGCATAAACAAATTCATCTGCCCCGTAAAAAGGAGAAGAAGATCTTTGCTGACCTTCAAAATCCTTAGGAACCGTGTTGGTTAAATCCAGAGTACTTTTCAATTGACTGAAGGTATTCCCCGGAATCAATTTCAACATCGAAGCATCGTTGTTCACAAACATAGGTAAAGTACCGGTGGTGGTAGATTGTGCATCAAACCCCGTAGTGGAATTCCAAATAGAAAGACTAGCAGCATTTGGCATAGAGCTGAAGGTAGTAACATTGGCTACATATCGATTGTTATTAATTTTTATATACAAGTAAGACGGCGTATTGAAGAACATCACATTACCGAAAGTGTTTAGCACCAGGTTATTTTTAAACTCCGTACTATCAATATAACTTAGGTTGACAGCAGCCTCAGCTGTACTGGTAGATGTTGAAATAATTGAATTGTGATAAATCAGCATATCTCCGCTGGTGGTAATATTCAAACCGGTTTTAGCTACAGAAATTCTGTTGTTAATTATTTTAATCGGCTTATTGAAAGTATTGTAAACATTGGTGAGCTGCATCCCACTTGCCAATGAATTTATTTTATTATTGATAATGTAAGCTGCTCCTCCCTGATTGAGCATTAATCCGTATCCGAAAGAACATTCAATATCATTTTTGAAGATGTTCAGATCTTTGCATTTATCCAGATTAATCACATTGGCCGATTGATTACGAAATACATTTCCAATAATATTAATCATACTCGACGGAGTTCCTCCTGTCACCATCAAAGCATTCCCTCCGCCATCAAAAGAACAATTGACAACACTTAATTTATAAATGGCATTATTTACTTCGAAAAGCCCTCCACTGGCAGCCGATTGGTCGCCCAGAAAACGAACATTCACAAAATTAATACTTGAAGACCCCGTCAATGCTTTAACACAGGTAAAGTACAGGTTACTTCCGGTGGAAGAAAAAGTGACATTTTTAAAAGTAACTCCGAACGAACTATTTAAAGTAAGAATATGATTATCGGCCACGGTAGTTGCTGTGTGACGGATAATAACATCATTATTTCCTGTTTCCGATTCAAAAATCACAGAATCGGCAGGCGTATATTTCGCAAAATTGCCAATGGTGAATTGCTCATTGTAAACACCCGGACGGATTTTGAAATTTACAACGCCATCAATTCCATTTGCATTTAACGATGTAACAGCAGCAGTGATGGTAGGAAATTTCGGATTTATACCACCGATAGTATACACCCCTCCTTTTATTTTTTCATTGGAGTTGAATATATAAGCGCAACCTGCATCATTCAATGGATTGGTACTTCCCGCATCCAGGTCTCCGGCAATTGCACCCACTATAGCAAAATCATTACTTATTCCTACCGAATAAGAAAAGAAATCACCGGCAGCTCTGTCAAGTGCATCCAGCTTTTTTTGTTGTCCCCAAAGTCCCGAAACATTTTTAAAAACATAAGCAGATCCCGCATCTGTCAAAGTACTTAAGCCTACCATATCTTCATCTTCATCCATAGCTCCTACAATGGCGTAATTACCAGAAATGGCAACAGCGCTCCCGAAATTATCCGTTGTCGCCCTATCGGAAGCAACCAGCTTTTGAGTTTGCGTCCATGTACCTGCCACATTGTTAAAGATATAAGCGGCACCTGCCGACACCAATAGGTTACCACCCCCGGCATCCCTGTTTTCACTAAGCGCACCAACAATTAAAAAATCACTTGAAATAGCTACCGAAAGGCCAAAATTAGCTCCTCCTGCCCTGTCGGAAGCAACTATTTTTTGCAAATAAACCCATGTTCCTGCATTATTTCTATAGACATATGCCGCACCGGCATCTGTCAACGGATTAGCACCTGCTAAATCCAAACCGCTGTTCCCGGCACCAACAACAGCATAGTTACCATCCATCGCTACTGAGTATCCAAAATAATCTATTGCTGTTCTGTCGGGAGCTACTACTTTTTGCAAGAAACTCCACGTACCTCCCACATTTGAAAAAATATAAGCCGCACCAGCATTTGCCAGAGGATTTGCACCAGTAATATCATAATCTTCATTTCGGGCACTGATGATAGCAAAATTAGAGGATACCGATACAGACCAACCGAAAGCATCATCTGCATCACGATCGGGAGCTACCATCTTTTGCGTTTGCGTCCATTTGCTTCCGCCAAAATGAAAAACATATACCGAACCTGCTGCAGGCATAGGGTTTGCACCGCCCGCATCATCATCTTCATTTAAAGCTGCTACAAATATGTAATTGCCTGAGATGGACACCGCCGAACCAAACATATCACCTGGCTGCCTGTCGGAAGCTACAATTTTTTGAATCTGAGTCCACACTCCGCCTACATTCTCTAAAATATACGCCGAACCTGCATCTGTTTTGGTATTTATGCCTGCATCATCCTCGTCTTCGTAAGGAGCACCCACCACAGCATAATTATTAGAAATTGCCACCGACCACCCATATTTGTCATCCGCTGCCCTGTCGTTAGCTGCTTCTTTAATAATCTGATTCCATACCTGAGCATGAATCCCTGAGCTTACAGCGAATATAATAAGGAGGAGTATGAGTTTTTTCATATGTTTTTTAAAAAATTGACAGTAGGTAAATTGCTTTTCGGCATTCGTATAACGGTAAAAATAAAGAATAGGTTTTACTTATTTTTCAGCAGCAGAAAAACACAATTCATAGCGCAAAATTAAAGCATAAATTTGCATAGCTAAAGCCTATTGTGTAAGTTTCCATTGTTAATTAATCAGATGAACAACACTCTACTGAATATTTTCAAAATCCCTGCTTTAAAAAGCAAGTGTATCTCTATTGTTTTCACTCTAGGCTTCGTTGTTTCTGTCAGCGCTCAAAAACTACCTTTCAATAATTACACTACTGAAAACGGACTCTCTGCATCACAGGTTTTATGTGTGTTTCAAGACGACGACAATACGCTTTGGTTAGGGACCAACAACGGCGGGATCAATAAATTCAATGGAATTGATTTTAAAATAATAGGTAAAAAAGAAGGCCTTCCCGATCAAACTATTTACAACATTGAAAAGTACAACAAGAGCTATTTTATTTCTACCAATAACGGATTGGCTGTATTAACAGGAGATAGCGTTAAAGTTTTTGGGAAAGAGCAAGGACTCAATCACAGCAGGGTTTACAAAACATTTAAAGATTCCAAAAACAATATATGGATTGCCACGCATGAAGGAGCTCAGCTTTTAGTAAAAAATTCACTCTCTCCCATTAAAGACACCATCGTAGGTAAAAAACCGGTTTACAATATTTACGAAGACAGTAAAGGCAACATTTGGTTTTGTACCCTATATGACGGGTTAATAAAATTCGACGGAAAAAATTACATCTCCTTTTCATTAGACAGTGTGAATGTAAACAACGGTCTGTTTTCCATTTTAGAAGTAGGCGATAATACCTACTGGCTGGCAGGAAGAAAAGGATTACATGAACTAAAAAACAATGTGATAGAAAAAATTGAAGCACTCAATTTTGACAATATCCAGTTTTATCACATCAGCAAAGATTCCCGTGGAAACATCTGGCTGGGCAGCAACAACGGTGTATATGTGCACCGGAATAATAAATTTGATCACTTCACCATAGAAAATGGCTTGGTAGATAATTATGTATGGCAGATAAAAGAAGACAATGAAAAATCCTTGTGGTTTATTTCAAACGTAAATGGCATATCCAATCTTTCCAGCGAAGAATTTATCAATTACGATGTTGAAGAACATTTCAATAACAACAACATTACTTCTATTACTCCCATTGATGAAAATGTATTTTGCATCGGAACCATCAATGGATTCAGTTTATACAATCCTAAAGAAAACTCTTTTGTAAAAGTTGATTTAAGCAAAGTCAGAAAAGACCTCATAGGCAACGAAATTCATTCGGGCGCTTACGATAAAGTCAACCATATTTTGTGGCTCGCTACCGAATATGGTGTCATTAAATTTGAAAACAATAAATACGTTGCCACCTACTACGCCGAAAAAAATGAAAGAGTAATGGCCAAATGCTTGTCGGTATTTCTCGACAACACCAATAAATTATGGATAGGCACCGCCGCCGGTATTTGTAATCTGGAAAACAACAACATCGTTAAATGGAAAAATCCCAAAAACAAAGAACAAAATGTGTTCGCCATTTTTCAGGATGAAGGCAATAAACTGTATTTCGGATTGGAAGAAGGTTTGTTAATCAAAGACAAAGAAGAAATAACAACTTTCGGAAAAAAAGAAGGATTCACTGACACACGTGTAAGATGTATCACCCGAAACAAGGATAAAAACCTTTGGTTTGCCACCAACGAAGGGATCTTTGAATTTAAATACAATGCCTTCAGAAAAATTATTATTAAAGACCATTTAGAACTGGATGCCATTTATTCTATCGTTTTTGATAAGCAAAATAATTTATGGGCCGGACTCCCCAACGGGGTACTTAAAATCACCATGCATGACAATAAAATAAATTCAAAATTTTTCTCAAAAGACGATGGATTTTTAGGGAAAGAATGTAATGTGAATTCCATTTACGTTGACAAAACAAATCACATTTGGTTTGGTACTAGTCACGGATTAACAATTTACCGTCCCGAATTTTATTTCAATTATAAATTAAAACCAAAACTCCATTTATCTGTTAAGGTATTGGGCAATGAAGATTTATTAGCCGAATATTCTGACGGATTTGATGACCAGGGTTTGCCCATCAATCTTGCCTTACCGCCTAGTTTAAATCATCTTACTTTTGAATTCCGCGCCATCAGTTTAAAAGAACAAAAAAACTTACATTACAGTTTTATTTTGCATGGCAACGACAAATCATGGTCGCTGGATCAAAATGTTAATTCAACCATCTATTCTCAATTGCCTCCCGGCGACTATACCTTTGAAGTAAAAATCAGCGACAATCCTAAATTTGAAAGACAAAGCTCCATCAAATTTTCTTTTACCATTAAAAAACCATTTTATAAAACTACGTGGTTCCTTATTTTGTGTTTGGTCATTGTGGGTTCATGGATATACTCTTATACCCGAATCAGAAAAGTATTGTCGGTTGTACGCGGACAAAAAAACATCATCGAAGAACAAAAAAACATCTCCATTCAAAAGAACAAAGAAATACTGGGCAGTATCACCTACGCCAAAAGAATTCAACAGGCCATGTTGCCTAAGCAAGCACAAATCGATGAGTATTTAAGCAATTACTTTATAGTATACCTTCCAAAGGATATTGTATCGGGAGATTTTTATTACTCAGAAAAAAAAGGAAATAAAATTTATTTCTCTGCTGCCGATTGTACCGGCCATGGTGTTCCCGGCGCATTGATGAGCGTGTTGTGCAGCAACCTACTTACGAAAGCAATAAAGGATATGGATATTGCCAGTCCGGCCGAAATCCTCGACATCGTTACTGTTTTGCTCCTCCAACGCTTTCAGGATTTTGGAGAAAACGTAAAAGACGGAATGGACCTTGCGCTTTGTTCCATCGATACCGAAACACTGATTCTGGAATATGCCGGCGCCAATAATCCTTTGCTTATCCTTAGAAAAGGTGAACCGATTATGCTGAAAGCCGACTTCCAACCGATTGGTTTATTTGACCACCGACAAGCGTTTACCAACCACACCCTTCAATTGCAAAAAGGCGATATTATTTATTCCACTACCGATGGATATGCAGATCAGTTTGGCGGACCAAATGGTAAAAAACTGAAAAGCAAAGCTTTTAGGGAATTACTGATTTCTATTTGCGAAAAAGACATGCAAACGCAGAAAAAAATGGTGGAAGATTATTTCATCCAATGGAAAGGAAGTTTGGATCAGGTGGATGATGTGTGTGTGTTTGCGGTGAGGGTGTAAATTATTTAATAACTCCGCCACTCCATTATTGCCCTTTACGTCATTTGCGCCCTACGTCATTGCGAAATTTTTGTACTCAAAAATGAAGCAAACTCATATTGGTTAAGTAATTAAAAAATAAGAACGCGTACAAGCAGTTTGCTTCATTTTTGAGTACAAAAATTTCGCAATGAACGTAGAGGGGAAATCGAAGTAAGCCACAACAAAAAAAGTCCCGCATTTTATTGCGGGACTTTCTCTTTTCAAGAATTCAGATCTTATTTTCTTGCCATTACTTTGGCATCACTTTTTTTTTGGCAGCGCAAGTTGCGGATAGATTTAAACTTAGATTGATCTAAAAATAAAGCATCCAAAGCTTTTTTAGTTTTCTCATCTACCAAATGAAACAAAGGTTGGTCCACTTTAAACAAGTTCATTAAAGCATCTTTAATTTCAACATCCCAGATAGGAGCTAAATTGTCCAGATCTTCCGGCTGAATAATTCCTCTGCAATTTTTTGCTCCGCATCCGCAAGGGAAAGAACCATCGAGATTAAATATTCCATACTCATCAGTGATTTCGTCTCCTGCTTGAATATCACGAATAGCGACTTCAAAGCCGTAGCCTGTGCTGATAGTATTTCTGTTGCAATTGTGATTTACATATTTTGCAAAATCCCAGCTCAGGATTCTGATGCCACGCTCATCAATGTAAGAGTATTTTTCAATTACATCCTGCATTGTTTTGTTGTGTTTCGCGTATTGTGTATCAGTCACCTCTATTTCAAGGCTGTCTTTAGCATATACGATTGTTCCTTTTGGGATTAGTTTTTTTGCGAAAACGCCGTAACCGATTTGGTCGCTTACATGCCTGACTTCAGTGTCGGGATGGATCATTTGAAATTATGTTTTTTTTGATTAACAGGAACTAAGTTTTAATTATTTCGCGACAAATGGAAATTGCAGGGATACTATTTTCATTTTTTTTATGAACATATTAACAAGTCCTGAAAAATAAGGGGTTGTAGAGACGCAAGATTTTGCGTCTTTGAATAGTCTGAATGTTTTTGGAGACGCAAAATCTTGCGTCTCTACGAACACCTTATGCAATAAATTGTTTCGCCTTACTCAACGCGCTTGAAATCCCATTCAAATTAGTTCCTCCTGCATTGGCATAAAAAGCTTGTCCGCCACCGCCGCCTTGAATTTCTTTGGCCAGTTCACGAACAATATTGGATGCATTCAATGATTTATTTTTCACCAGTTCTTCATTGATCACCACACTTAAATTCGGCTTCCCTCCCACTTCAGCAGCGAGCACCATAAATAAATTAGGCACCTCGGCTTTCAGCTGGAAACACAAATCTTTCAAAGCATCAGCAGAATCTAAATCAATTTTTTCAGCAAGGAAGCTAACGCCATTCACCTGCTCTACTTTAGTGAGCAATCCTGATTTTATTCCTTTTGCTTTTTCATTTAACAAAGAAGAAATTTCTTTGGTCAAACGCGTATTGTCATCTAATAAAAGTTGCAAAGATTTTTTAATGTCTTTCGGATTTTTCATCACCTCTTTTACTTCCTGTAAAAGTTGTAATTGCTCGTTGATATAAGCATCTGCTTTTTCTCCGGTAATGGCTTCTATCCTACGAATCCCGGCAGCAACAGCACCTTCGGAAAGAATAATTACTTTCCCGATTGCACCGGTTGAATGCACATGACATCCTCCACACAATTCCACCGATTCGCCAAATTGAACCATACGTACTTTATCACCGTATTTTTCACCAAACAAAGCCATGGCTCCGCGTTTTTTCGCTTCATCAATAGCGATGGCTCTTTCTTCCTGCAAAGGAATATTGGAGCGGATATTATTGTTTACAATTTCCTGAATCTCCATCATTTCCGATTCACTCACTTTTTGAAAATGAGAGAAGTCGAAACGTAAATTATTTTCATTTACCAAAGATCCTTTTTGCTCTACATGTGTTCCCAACACCTTGCGCAATGCGTAATGCAGCAAGTGTGTAGCCGAGTGATTTGCTTCGGTAGAAGAACGTTTGTTTTTGTTCACCACTGCTTTCACTTCTGCTTTTACATCATTGGGTAATTTATCTAAGAAATGAAGAAAAACTCCATTTTCTTTTTTGCAATCCAATACTGAATATTTTTCTCCGGCTACTTCTAAATATCCGCGGTCGCCCACTTGTCCGCCACCCTCCGCATAAAACGGAGTAGTTTCCAATTCCACCTGCACCAATTCTTTTCCTTTTGCTTTTACTTTACGATAGCGCAAAATTTTAGAAGCAACTTCCAGTTGATCATAACCCACAAATTTGCCTTCGCCGCTGTTTACAGAAACCCAATCATCGGTTTCAACTACTGATGCAGCACGTGAACGGTCTTTTTGTTTGTCCAGTTCGGCCTGAAAACCTTTCATATCAACCGACAATCCTTTTTCACGGGCCAGCAAATCCGTTAAATCCACAGGGAAGCCGAAAGTATCAAAGAGTTCAAAAGCAAAAGCTCCGTCAATCACTTTTGAGGATGCGCTTTTCGCTTTCGCTTCAAATTTTACGATTCCTTTTTCTAAGGTTTTGAGGAAGTTCAATTCCTCTTCTTTAATTACCTTTTCAATAAAGTCTTTTTGTTTCACCAACTCCGGAAAGAATTTTCCCATTTCATCAGAAAGCACTTGTACCAAATGATAAATGAAAGCATCATTCATTCCCAGCTTGCTGTAACCATAACGAACGGCACGACGCAAGATTCTACGAATCACATAACCTGCACCTGTGTTAGAAGGCATTTGTCCGTCAGCAATAGCAAAAGACACCGCACGGATATGATCTGAAATCACGCGGATAGCGATATCCGTGGTTTCAGTTTCTCCGTATTTATTGTCGGTTAATTCTTCAATTCTTTTGATGGTAGGTGTAAAAACATCGGTGTCGTAGTTAGATGATTTTCCTTGCATCACACGCACCAAACGCTCAAAGCCCATTCCTGTATCTACATGTTGTGCCGGTAATTTTTCTAAACTTCCATCAGCCTTGCGATTGAATTCCATGAACACGTTGTTCCATATTTCAATCACCTGCGGATCGTCGTTGTTTACTAAACCAGCACCCGAAGTTTTCTTTCTTTCAGCATCGGGCCGACCATCGTAATGAATTTCAGAGCACGGTCCGCATGGACCCTGATCGCCCATTTCCCAAAAATTATCTTTTTTATTTCCGTTGAGAATTCTGTCTTCGGCAATGTATTTTTTCCACTCGTCGTAAGCCTCCTGATCGAATCCAAGATTACTGTCTTTGTCACCTTCAAACACGGTAACATACAAACGATCTTTGTCGATTTTGTAAACATCTGTGAGTAATTCCCAGGCCCACTGAATAGCATCCTTTTTAAAATAATCACCAAAGGACCAGTTACCCAGCATTTCAAACATGGTATGATGGTAAGTATCAACACCTACTTCTTCCAGGTCATTATGCTTTCCTGATACTCTCAAACATTTTTGGGTATTGGCAATTCGCGGATGTTTCACCGGCGCATTGCCAAGGAAAATATCTTTGAACTGATTCATCCCCGCGTTGGTAAACATAAGGGTTGGATCATTTTTAACAACCATTGGAGCGGAAGCCACAATCTGGTGTCCCTTGCTTTCAAAAAACTTTAAAAACTGCTCACGAATTTCAGCAGACGTCATAACATTAATTTTTAGTTTAAGATTCGCCGATATTGGCTAAAACCCCTTATTTATCAAGGCTTGCAACAACAATAAAATTTCCCTATCTTCACGACGCCTTGCGTAAGTTGCAAAGCTAATCAATCTTATGTCTAAAGAGAAATTTGGAGTAGGTCAATCGATTAAATACGCGAAAAGAAAACCGCGTAAGGCTCTTCTCTTTGTATCCATACTGATACTATTGTCCTTTCTCGTTAATTTATTGCTGCTTCCTTATATTGAAAAATACGTTTCAAAAAACAAAACCCGCGAAATTGAAAAATTAAAATACGAATACGCTTTAATGAGCATTCGTATGGAGCGCATGAATAAAAGCATTGAAGATTTAAATCAAAAAGACGACAGTTTATATTCGGGTGTTTTCGGATTGGATCCTTTATCCAAAGAAGTGCGCATGGCAGGAACGGGCGGCCATGAGATGAATGCAGATCTGAACGGTTACGAATATTCCTACCTATTAAAAAGCACCAATGTTAAATTAAAAGCGTTGGAAGCAAAAATTCAGATCCAACAGGAATCTTATAAAAGAATAGATAAAAAAGTGAAAATGGTTACCAGTAAAATCTCTTGTATTCCGGCGATACAACCTGTAAAAAACAAACATCTTACCATGGTTTCCTCAGGTTATGGAATGCGCATGCATCCTATTCATGATACCGTTAGAATGCACTGGGGAATAGACTTTGCCGCGCCAAAAGGAACAAAAATTTACGCTACCGGCGACGGTGTTGTTGAATTTGCCGGAGTACGCCACGACGGTTACGGTAAAAACGTAATCATCAATCATGGCTTTGGCTACAAAACACTTTACGCACACATGAATAAAATCAATGTTAAGAGAGGTCAGAAAGTAAGCAGACGGGATTACATCGGTGATGTTGGTTCCACAGGCTCTTCCTCCGGTTCTCATGTGCATTATGAAGTAATGAAAAAAGGTCAGAAAATTGATCCTGCAAATTTTTTCTTTGACGATCTGAATTATTCGGAATACCGCCAGATGATGGAGATTTCAGGAAGGATCAACAGGTCATTAGATTAATTTTATATTTTTACCATTCAAATTTCCTCAAGGTGCCTTATAAAGAAAAAGAAACATCGAAACTCTACTACACCATCGGCGAAGTGGCTGAAATGTTTGAAGTAAATACTTCTCTCATTCGCTTTTGGGAAAAGGAGTTCGAGATTCTGAAACCTAAAAAAAGCAAAAAAGGAAATCGCTTGTTTACCAATGATGACGTGGAAACTTTAAAGCTAATTCATCACCTGGTAAAAGACCGCGGATTTACGCTCAACGGCGCTAAAGAGAAACTGAAAAAACACAAGCTCGAGACAAAAAAAGAAGTGGAAATGATTAAGTCGCTGGATAAAGTGAAAAAATTTTTACTGGCACTAAAGAAAGAGTTGTAGCATGAAGAAGAAGGTATTGGTAGTAGAAGACGAAGAAATGCAAGCTAAATTTATAGCTAACGTTTTGGTGAAAGCCGGCTATGAAGTGTTTTTATGTGAAGAAGGAATTTATGCCAAATCCATTCTCGATTTAGATAAATTCGATCTTGTTTTTCTCGACATCAACATTCCAAATATCAATGGATTAAAACTATTGGAGATTATTCGCTCAAGCGAAAATCAGATTAATTTCAAAACACCCGTAATTATCTGCACAGCTACTTTTGATTTGAACGACCAGATTCAATCTATGGAAAACAGAGCCAACGAATATTTGGTTAAACCGATTCTTCCTGAACAAATAAAAACCGTGGTTGCTAATTACACTAACGCTTAGCGAGATAGTTTTTCACGTAGTCATTCACCCCATCTTCCAATGAAGTAAATTCTTTAGTATATCCCGCAGCCTTTAATTTAGCCATGTTGGCCTGAGTATAATATTGGTATTTGTCGCGAATATCCATTGGCGTATCAATGAATTCAATGTTAGCCGGAAGATTCATCGCTTTAAAAGTAGCAGTGGCTAAATCGATAAAGGAGCGGGCTTTGCCTGTTCCCAAATTATAAATTCCCGAATGTTTGCGGGATTCCATCAAAAACACAATCACATCCGCAACATCTTTTACATAGATGAAATCGCGCAACTGTCCGCCATCTTTATAATCGGCACGGTGTGAACGGAAGAGCTTTACTTTCCCTGAAGTTTTGATCTGGTTAAAAGAATGAAAAACTACCGACGCCATGCGGCCCTTATGGTATTCATTGGGACCGTAAACATTAAAAAATTTCAAACCAGCCCAGAAGAAAGGTTTTTTCTCTTGTTTCAAAGCCCAGATATCAAAATCATTTTTAGAGTCGCCGTAAGGATTCAAAGGTTTTAATTCCGGGATCACTTCATGATTGTCATCGTAGCCCAATTCCCCGCCTCCGTATGTTGCGGCAGAAGAAGCATAAATCAAAGGCAAGGCATATTTAACGCAGAGTTCCCACACTTTTTTACTGTACTCCAGATTGAGTTCATCAAAAATATTTTTATTGAATTCTGTAGTATCGGTGCGGGCTCCCAGATGAATAACAAACTGAGCGAAGCGCTGATTTTTTTCCAGCCACGAAAAGAAATCCTTGCGATCTACTTTTTCCGTGAAAGTTAAACCCTCATAATTAACAGCTTTCGCAGGATAAGAATTAAAATCATCCACCAGCACTATATCCTTATAGCCTAATGCATTAAGCTGGCCCACCACCACACTGCTAATAAATCCTGCTGCTCCTGTTACTATTATCATGAGATTATTTTTTGGTAAAAATAGCAAATGTTCTTTTGCAAAGAACATTCACTTATATTTGTACACCTAAAAAATTAAAAGATGATTTACCTTACCCGACGCGAGCGATTCAATGCCGCACACAAACTCTACAGAGATGACTGGAGCGTTGAAAAAAACGAAGCCGTTTTTGGTAAATGTGCCAATGCCAACTGGCACGGACACAATTACGAAGTCTTTGTTACCGTAAAAGGAGAAATCAATGAAGCAACCGGATTTGTAGTAGATTTAAAAGAACTGAGCATCGTTCTTAAAAACAAAGTGGTAGATCCTTTGGATCACCGCAACATCAATTTAGATGTGCCTTTCATGAAAGGAAAAATGGCTTCTACCGAAATTTTAGCCATTGAAATCTGGAAAGAAATTCAAAAAGAAGTAGAAGCCCTCGGCTGCCAATTGCATTGCGTTAAAGTACAGGAAACAGAAAATAATTCAGTAGAATATTACGGATAATGAGCAACTATAAAAGTACAGAAGAATTCAACGAAGAATCCACCCGTAAAATGGCGGAATTCAATAGAGAAATTCTAAAAATAATCGGTGAAGACCCTAATCGTGAAGGACTTTTAAAAACTCCCGAAAGAGTGGCCAAATCCATGCAATACCTTACCAAAGGCTATTGCCAGAATCCGGATGAAATAATGTTGTCGGCTATTTTCAATGAAGACCACAATGAAATGATCATTGTAAAAGACATTGAATTGTATTCTCTCTGCGAGCACCACATTTTACCTTTTTTCGGCAAGGCTCACATCGCCTATATTCCTTCCGGAAAAATTGTAGGCTTAAGCAAAATACCAAGAGTGGTTGATGCCTATTCCCGAAGATTACAGGTTCAGGAGCGATTGACCACCGATATTCTAGAGTGTGTTCAACGCACTTTAAACCCCATCGGAGTGGCCGTGGTGATTGAAGCACAACACATGTGTATGCAAATGCGCGGTGTTCAAAAACAAAACAGCGTCACCACCACTTCCTCTTTCAAAGGCGCTTTTGAAAAACAAGAAACCAGAAATGAATTCATCAAATTAATATCTTCAAAATTACATTAAGATTATGAACGCATATGTTTATCCGGGCCAGGGCTCACAATTTCCGGGAATGGGAAAAGAGTTGTACAACACCAACCCTGAAGCAAAAAAATTATTCGACAGAGCCAATGAAATATTGGGATTCAACATCACCGAAATAATGTTCAACGGGACTGAAGAAGATTTAAAACAAACCAAAGTAACCCAGCCTGCAGTGTTTTTACACTCAGTGATACTCACACTCACTCAAGCCGATTTCAAACCGGATATGGTTGCCGGACATTCACTCGGTGAATTTTCTGCACTCGTAGCCAACAAAACCATTTCTTTTGAAGACGGATTGCGTTTGGTTTCCATCCGTGCTCAGGCGATGCAAAAAGCCTGTGAAATCAATCCTTCTACAATGGCGGCTATTTTAGGTTTGGAAGACAATATCGTAGAAGACATTTGCAAAAGCATTGACGGCATTGTGGTTGCAGCTAATTATAACTGTCCCGGACAACTCGTTATCTCCGGTGAAAACAAAGCGGTAGAAACTGCCTGTGCTAAATTAACCGAAGCCGGCGCTAAAAGAGCCTTATTACTTCCTGTTGGCGGTGCTTTTCACTCGCCGTTAATGGAACCTGCACGTTTGGAACTGGCTGCAGCTATTGAAAACACAACTTTCAATACTCCTATTTGTCCGGTTTACCAAAATGTAAACGCACAAGCGATTACCGATCCGAATACCATCAAACAAAATCTCGTAACACAATTGACGGCTCCGGTACGCTGGACACAAACCGTTATCAATATGATAGCCGGTGGCGCTACAAAATTCACTGAAATCGGACCCGGGAAAACTTTACAGGGCTTAGTAAAAAAAGTGGATAGAGCTATGCCGACCGAAGGCATTGCATAATCTGATTCACAAACATAATTTTTAACAAGACGCTCCGCGCTCACGGCTTCGCCGGCGCGGAATTTCTTTTTGTAGAGGCTTCGCCTCGTTTTTTAATTTTTAAGTAACGAAGCAAAGCTTCTATTAAAAAAGATTCCGCGCCGGCGAAGCCGTGAGCGCGGAGCCGTGAGCGCACTATTTTGTCCCTCTATTTGTCCCCTCCAAAACCAAGGCCAATCAAGGCTTTTGAGCGTACTTTGCTCTCCAATGAAACCAAACAAAAATCCGTTTGGCATCATAATTGAAAATGTCTCCACACACAAACTAAAAATTATACTATTATGAAAAAGTTATTTACTACTCTGTCTCTCGGATTAGGCTTTATGAGTGCCTTTGCAGGCAACACCCTCGATTTAGCTCCATCCAATTTAGGATCAAACATTTATTTCGACAATTACAACGCACAAACAAAAACACTGGAAGGAATTCATTTCATGATTCTGGAAAACAACGGAACCAGCACTTTAAACAGCGTTCCTTCTTTCACCGTAAAATTGTATGTATACAAAAATGCCAATGAGTATTATTTCATTCAGACTTTCAACGTGACGAATTTCCATGAAATGTCGGCACGTACTTTTGGTGATTACGATAACGGACAAGCGAGAATCGACATCGACTTAAGCACTATCTCAGCAATTACCGACGGATCATACAAACTGGGAGTTTATGTAGATGCCGATGAGGAAATCACCGAATCAAATGAAAACAACAACGCTATTTTGTTTTCCGACAATGGTGCATTTGATTATACAAAAGGTGTCGTTCAGGTAAACAAACCCGACTTAACCATCCTGAGCAAAACGTACAATTATGATGACATGGCTCAGGAGATCAACAACCTTAAAGTAAGCGTTAAAAACCAAGGTAATGCAAGTGCATCTGCTTCAAAAATCAAAGTGACTATCGTTGAAATCGGTGGAAATAACGCAACAATGTCGAGTGAACAAAGCATTGGAATCATTGCTGCCGGAAGCACTCAGGAGATTACTTTAAACAATGTTGATTTAACTCAACTGTGGGGCTTTGACCCAAATGACCCTAACGTATCTTACAAAATGATCATCACTGTTGATTCAGGAAGTCAACTGGATGAATCTGATGAAAACAATAACACCAATACTGAAAACCCAATTAATTTCATGTCGACAGGTGTTGAAATGTTGAAAAGCAATTTCGGCATCACCTTACCAAACCCTGTAAGCAGTGATTACCTTGCGGGATTAAGCCAAAACCCGGCTATTCAATCTGTTCAGGTTTATTCTTTAACGGGAGCGTTAATGAAAACAGAATCTCTTTCCAGCGGAATTTATCTGGTGAAAATAAACACTGCTCAAGGTAGTGCTACTCAAAAAATGTTGGTTGAATAAGTAAATATGATTTTCATGAAAAAGGCTTCTCTGAAAAGGGGAGCCTTTTTTATTTTGCTACCTTTGAAAAATGAAGATTTTTAAAATTCTGTTTTTTGTTTTTTTATTGAGCACAGCTAACGCAGTAGCATGCGGCTGTCCGGAATTACACCCGCTCACCCTCGCCGATTGCGGACGCTACGAAGTAATATTTGAAGGCACCATTAACTCAATTACAAAATGCGACAATGAAAAAGCACTGGCACATTTCTCCATTGAAACCCAATTCAAAGGAGATTTTTTAACCATAGTTCCCGTGTATTTTGAATGTGGTACTTCCTGCGAAATGGATTTCCAAAAAGGCGACAAATGGATCATCTATGGCGAAAAAAACAATGCTCAGGAAGTAGTGACTCATTTTTGTTCCCGTTCACGAAAACAGCCTGCAGAAGGGCAAACCGACAATTACCTTTTCAATTCCGTTCATACTTACAAGGAAGAATTAAAACTGCTGAATGAATTTTTTGAACCCGGAGAAAAACACAATGAAGGCATTGAACCTCGCAAATACGAAAAAGTAAATCCTCGCCTGATTCCAATATTATTGTTGGTGTCCATTATTTTTATGGCAGTGGGCTTGTTTTTTTTCAGAAAAAGAAAAAAGTAATTATTGCTTCATCATCTTACGCGTTTCATTGATTCCTTCACCATACACTTTCACAAAGTACAATCCCGATTCAAAAGTGGAAGTTTGGATGATCGTATTTCCGCCGGCAACATTTTCATAAAGCACAATTGTTCTTCCGCTGATATCAGTAATGGCAATGCTGTAATTGGAAGGATTTGATCCGTTAACAACAACATTCAATTCATCGTGAACAGGGTTTGGAGCAAGTACTATTTTTGTTGTAGCAGATTTTATTTCCGACACCACACTTGCAGCACCGCAAATAGCCGTGGTTTTATTGGTGTCCACACAATAATCCAAACCCGCTTTTACTGCATTGTTATTCACCGTCACCAGATAAAGACTGTCGTTGTTTAAGCCAGGGAAATCAATTTTTATTCTGTAGTCTCCATTGGGAATATTATTAAAAACATAATGTCCGTAAGCATCGGTTTTAGTTTTTTGCACCGACTTAGTAGGCGGCACTTTATCTAAAACAATGTCTAAACCCGGAATAGGATCATTGTTTTTTAAACTGCCATCATAAAAAACCGATCCCGAAATTGATCCGCTGCCGGTAGCTAAAGAAGTAAGAGAATCCACTTCAAAAACAAGATTCAAAGCATTATCACAGGTGTCGGCAGAAGCAGGCACAAAAGTATTCCAGTTAAATTTACCTCCGTAATAAGTGCGGATTTTTGTGGGATACATCACACTATCCGGTATGGCCAGCAAAACATAATCTCTTGATGGAATATTGCTAAATGAAAAAGTACCCGTGTTGCTGATAGTAGTACTGTTCAATGCATCCAACATTGTTTTTTGAGTGGCATCAGAATACAAAATCACCTTTCCTGCTTTAATGGTATCTGTTCCTGAAATTACTGTTCCTGTAAGATTAGCCGTATTAATAATATTGTGTACCAATTCATCGGCACCTACCCATGAAGGAAATATTTTTCTGGGATCTCCATCCGTATCCAATGGAGAGGAATTACCAAGATCAACAGCAGATCTGAATTGTTTTGGAAGATTACAGGTAATGTGCAAATCGGAAGTAAACCAGGATGCATTATATCCAGTTTTGAACTCCACAGATTTAGCATCTGTATTATACTGAGCCTGCCAGTCGGATAGATCATTATAAATTATGCTTTGTTGTGAATTGTATCCAAAATTATTGATGTAATAAAAGCCATTGTTATTAATATCGGATGTTGTATCATTTACAGCATATGCCGAGAATATTTTACCACCCGGATTGGTATTGACAAACAAATTATTTTTAATGATGTAATTTTTAAATGTGGTTCCAAAAGTGATTGAAGTTGAGCTTGTACTGCAAAAAAAAGTGTTGTGAAACATCTTCACATTACTGGTATTTGTAAATCCAACAGAGCCAAATGCTGAAACGCTTGAACGAAAGCGATTGTTTAAAAACAGCATGTAATCGGCCGAATTAGTTGGATTGCAATTCACGATAATAACGGGGTAAGCGGCAACTGTTTGATCAAAATAATTTCCCTTTATAACAACAGCGCTATCAGCATTAGAAATTTCCACATTTTGTACGCTGGTATATTCATTATCAAAAATTTTATTGTCGGCGATGTTTAAGTTTTTTACTCTGAAAATTTTCAATGATTGGGCAAAATGATTCTGAAAAACATTATTGCGAATAGTAAGTCCCACATTATACTGACTGGATCCGTTCATTTGTATCGCTGCATTACCTCCATTGAATATATTGTTTTCAAAACAAATTGATTTGTGGGTGCCGGCGCTATACGATAGACACAGATCATGATTCATATCAAAAGTATGAATGACAGCAGCATTGAATCTATTGTTTTTGAAAATAATATTTTTACAAGAACCGAAAAAGTTAACAATAGTAGCGTAGGTAGTGCCATTGGCAGTAAAACTAAAATTATCAAACACTATATTTTTTGCATCTTGAAATCCAACAATGTAGTTAGTGGCGTTGGTAGTTGAGGTGAAGTTTACTTTAACGCTATCGGTATTAGATGATCTAAAAAAAACCGTGTCATTGGCGCCTGCGGGAAAACTATTGATCACAAAATTTTCTGTATAAGCAGTACTCGGATCAATGGAAAAAATCACATTCCCCGAAATCCCTTTTGAATTTAAATCGGCCACTGCCGCTGAAATGGTAGTATAGTTATAAGAAACACTTGGTCCTATCGTTTTTATTCCCGTTAAGGCTTGTGAAAATCCCTTGGAGACAAAGGCCAATACTAATAATAGAGGGAGTATTTTTTTTATCATGCAACCGGCTTTGAGAATGTGACTGATTTGTAACGTAATACGGCCATTTCAAAACAAAAGTTTTCTTTTATTTTAAAATGGCCGTATTACGCTCAATCAAAGACTACAATGCCGCCAGTGCATCCAGCACATCCTGCTCGGTCACAATTTTTAAATCCAAAGCCACCGTCATTCCTGACGTTACAGTGGTTGATGTATTGTGTAAACGGTATTTTTTGTTTTGATCCATGGCCATTGCAATGATGGTCACGTTTTCGCCAACAGGCACAGCGATAGATTTTAAGTTAGTCACTTTCACTACCGAGAAATAATCTTTCGCAACCACATACACATCAATGGTTCCGCTGCCCTTTGTTGTTAAAGTAATTTCACTTGTTGCAGCAGAAGAACTGTGTAATTTAGCGCAGTTTACCCAACCCATTTGATACAAGGCCAAACCATAAGAACTGCTCTGTGTCAATACTGTTGAAGCATCCACCGCTTGAGTCCAATTCACATCACTGTCTTTATTCTCTCCGTAAAACACTTTCATATTGCTCAACAAATTGTTGGTATCAGGCATTACAGTTGCATAAAATTTACCCGGTCGCAAAATAGCTTCGATTCCATTTTTAAAAACTCTTACTCTTATCGCTCCGGCAGATTCTGTGACTTGTCCGCCTGCAACCGTACTCATCGGATATTCCATGAAATCCGATTGCGGATACAATTCAATCAGTTTTACAGTAAATGGAAAAGTTAGATCGCCTCCGCCCGGAAGCATGAAAATTGAAGTATCTAAATACAATTCTGTTTTTTGTTTGCCGATGATTGGTCCCTTCCCTGCTGAATCAATAACAAATTCCTGTTCTTCCTGACGGTGTTTGGTGTAAAACTCATCCATAGAGGTAAATTCATCATCTTCATCTTCACGCTCACTCTCGCAAGATGTAAACAGTGATGAAGACAAGAGCAGCAATGCTGCAAAACCTTTAATAATCAATGTGTTTTTCATGTTTTTTTCTTTTATTGATACGCCGGACAAACTTCGTGGTGCCCCCCACCACAGTCTCCGATGAAAAACGTAAGACCTACCCGAAGGTTGCCTTCACTCCACTTAATATTGTAGCGGGCCTCCGCAAAAGGGCGTACACAGCCGTAATTGCGAATGATGCCCAAACCTGGCTCGGCATTCCAGTTGTTTTGTTGTGCTTTGGAATTGGTGGATTCGGCATAATTGATCCAATCGTGATAAGAAGCGTGCGCCAACGCATACAATCCCCATTGATAGGAAGGAGTGAAATTAAAATGCAGCGACGCCCCCGCGTAAAAATCATGATACGTGTTAAAAGCCGGATAATATTGTAATTGCGGAGCTATCGTAATTCTGTTGCTTAAGATCAAATGGGCGCGTAAATCGGCGCCGTAAGTCATTGCAGTATAATTCCAGATCCCCGCAAAGCCCACACCCCACTCCTTTATCACTTGTGCCTGTGAATTTCCAAGGGAAAGAACAAAAGCAAAAAGAAAAATTATTTTTTTAAAGTATTTCATGAGTAATATTTCTCTTTTTATGGTCTCATGGTATATTCATTATTTCTGTTCTTTTCTTTTTAAGGAATAATGAATATTTCACAGCTTATAAACTTGTTGTGAATAAAATTAATAATAATTGCCGTTCCAAAATTTTAAATTTGAGCAAAGGAAAAAATTGTGAAGCTCTGTATTGCAGAAAAGCCAAGTGTGGCGGGAGAAATTGCTAAAATCATAGGCGCCGGAAATCGTAAGGACGGCTATTATGAAGGCAATGGTTATTGGGTATCGTGGACTTTCGGGCATTTGTGTTCCTTAAAAGAACCTCATGATTATAAACCCGGCGATAAAAGCTGGGATATGTACAGCTTACCTATCGTTCCCAAAGAATTCGGCATAAAGCTCATTCCCAATAAAGGTGTTGAAAAACAGTTCAACACCATCAAAAAATTAATAGGCGAATGCGAAGAAATCATCAACTGCGGTGACGCCGGCCAAGAGGGAGAACTCATCCAGCGCTGGGTGATGCAACTCGCCGAATGCAAAGTACCGGTGAAACGTTTGTGGATTTCTTCATTGACGGAAGAAGCCATTAAAACCGGATTCAAAAAATTACTCGACGCCAAAGAATTTGATTCGCTTTTTAAAGCCGGTGAATGCCGCGCCATCAGTGATTGGCTCTATGGAATCAACGCCACCCGTTTATTCACCATGAAGTACGGAAAAAACAAACAGGTTTTAAGTGTGGGACGCGTACAAACGCCAACGCTGGCGATGATAGTACAACGCTATCATGAAATTTTGAACTTTGTTCCGCAAACTTACTTCGAGCTCAAAACATCTTATCGCGACGCTATATTTTCCTACGCCAAAGGAAAAATTGAAGAAGAAGAAAAAGCAAAAAAATTGCTGGAAGATATAAAACCCCATCCTTTACAAATCACCAAAGTGAGCATCAAGGAAGGCAAGGAATTTCCACCGAATCTTTTTGATTTAACGTCGCTGCAAATTGAAGCGAACAACAAATTATCGCTTTCGGCCGAAAATACTTTGGGCATCGTGCAAAGTTTGTACGAGAAAAAAGTAGTGACCTATCCGCGTGTTGACACTGTGTTTTTACCCAACGACATGTATCCTAAAATCAAAGGAATGCTGGAAGGATTGGTAGATTACAAAACTTTGGTGACACCATTGCTGGAGAAAAAAATAGCGAAATCGAAAAAAGTATTCAACGACAATAAAGTCACCGATCACCACGCCATCGTGCCAACAGGCGTGATTGCCAACAACATAGTTGGACTGGAAAAAGACGTTTACGATTTAATCACACGAAGATTTATCGCCGCATTTTATCCCGAATGTAAAGTCTCCAACACCACCATTGACGCCACTATCAACAAACATGGATTTAAAGCCACCGGAAAACAAATTTTGGAACCGGGCTGGAGAGTGGTTTTTGAAAAAGCGGAAAAAGTAAAAGAAGAAAAAGAATCCGAAAAAGAAGAAGACAGAATATTACCTCTTTTCGACGAAGGTGAAAGTGGTCCGCACAAACCTTTAGTCGACAAAAAGAAAACTTCTGCACCCAAAGAATACACCGAAGCAACTTTACTGCGCGCCATGGAAACAGCAGGAAAAGCGGTGGAAGACGACGAGTTGAAAGCCTTGATGAAAGACAATGGCATCGGCCGTCCATCCACCCGCGCCAACATCATCGAAACACTTTTCAAAAGAACTTACATCGAGAAAAAAGGCAAAAAATTATTGCCCACCGAAATAGGAATTAATTTGATCGGCTGCATTCAAAATCCAACTTTAAAATCGCCGGAGCTCACAGGTTTGTGGGAGAAAAAACTGCGGCAAATTGAAAGCGGCGAATTCTCTGCACCGCAATTCATCAAAGAGATGGAAGAACTGGTGGGCAGCATGGTGAACGAAGTGCTTTTCAATAAAGCACCTGTTGTGGAACAAAAACCTTTGGTTTGTCCGAAATGCAAAAAAGGAAAAATCATTAAAGGGAAAACCGCTTATGGCTGCAGTGATTGGAAAGCTGGTTGTAATTTTAAAATTCCTTTTGAAACTCTTTCCAACGACGATGCAATAAAACTGCTCGTCAACAATGGAAAAGTAACCATGAAAGGAAAGGTTTATCTACTCGAAGAAATCTTAAATACTGAACGCTCAAGCCAACAATAAAAACTTACAGAACAGTATTTCCTCTTGCTTTATAGCTTGGCGTTGAAACAATTGCCTTATTTTTAAATCCAAACCAAACTATATGAAAAAATACCCCTTTTCACTTTTTATTCTTTTCACTTTTATAGGCAGCAGCTCTTTCTGTCAAAATTATTTAGCTCCAAAAGCTACCAACATTCCAACGATTGATGGCATTGGCAATGAGGCATGCTGGCAAGAAGCCGGCTGGGCAGCCATGGATCAGGTGTGGATTGGAAACGCAGTCACTGCCAATGATTTCAGCGGAAAATACAAAGTAGCCTGGACAGCCGACAAATTGTATTTATTGGTGGAAGTAACGGATGATGTATTGTCGGATTATTACGCTAACCCCCTACAAAACTGGTGGGACGATGATTGTGTGGAAGTATTTTTAGATGAAAATCATTCCGGCGGAAACCACCAGTATAACTACAATGCTTTTGCTTACCACGTTTCTACTTTATATGATGCCGTAGATCTTGGTACTGATCAAAATCCACATTTATACAACGATCATTTCACCACCAAACGAACCAAAAACGGCAACATTTACACTTGGGAAATGGCCATCACTTTGTACACTGACGCTTTTGTGTACGGAGCCTTAAACAATCCGACAGCAACGCTTGCAAAGAGTAAACTGATTGGTTTTTCTTTGGCCTATTGCGACAATGACGGAGGTACTACCCGTGAAAATTTTATCGGATCAAAAGTCTTGGCCCCTGCCGATAAAAACAACAGTTATATTAATGCCAGTCTTTTTGGAACAGTGGAATTAGTGGAAGCAAGCACTACTAATATCATAGAAAACTATGAGGAACAAACTGTCATTTACCCTAATCCATCCAACGGAAAAATCTCTTTAAAAATGAAAGGAAACAGCGGACCGGCATCTGTGGAAATTTCAGATATTTTCAACCGCGTTGTTTTACAACAAAAAAATATTTCTACTGCAGATGCATCCATTGATGTAAATTCTTTAGAAAACGGCTTGTACTTTGTGCGTGTAAGAAATGAAAATTTTGATATCACAAAAAGAATAGTTGTAGAGAAATAGTTGCAGGGATCTATAGCCCTCTACTTTTATTTCAATTCAAAAATATCCTATCTTTATTTCAAACTAAACAGGATGAATAAATCGGTTTTATGTATTATAGCAGGAGCTGTATTGCTGTCGTTTATTTCTTTTAAATCACTTTCCTACGGCGGCGAAGACGGAAGATTGCCCTACGGTTTCCCCGATTCCACAGTAAAAGTGATGCTCACCGTACTGGATTTAAAATATTCAAAAACGCCGCTTTTCACCAAGATGGATGATCAGTATTTATTTTATGTGTGCAAAGGGACCTGGGTAGACACCACAAAATCCAAAGGAAAAAGCAAGGCATTGATGGGAATTGTAAATGAAAAACAAGAGCTCATTTTACCGGTGGAATACACCAAACTATACACACCCGACGCCACCACAAGAGGTTATATTGAAATAGAAAAAAACGGAAAAAGAGGCTTGGTAAATTACCACACCAAAAAAATAATTCCTTGCGATTACGATGTTATTTACCCCAGTGATGACTGGACTTCCATAGCCATTGGAAAAATTTACCATGATTTTTATTACCTCTATGCAACAGGAAAAAGAGAGTTAATCACTGATAAATATTTTATGATTGGCTCCTGGAACATTAATATTTCCAGAGAAACTTCCCCTACATTATTATATGATTCCTATCCCAAAAAAAAGCGCGAGGACGATGACGATAATTATTTTTGGTATCAGGCAACAGGAGTTTACATTACTCCTTCCTACCTCCTTTCCTTAAAATATTTACCAGCTGTATTTAATGGAGTAGATATAAAAGGGAATTTTCAGGAAGGAATAACCGATATAAAATCTGAAATAAAGGACAGTCATCACAATAAAAATATTGATTTATATTCCCTCATCACTTCCTTTAAATATTTAGCAATAGAAGGAAGAGGAGAAGTGATAGATCGCAATTATATTTTATTAAAGGACAAACACGGATCCGTTAGGGATTATGGTGAAATAACTGAGGACAATAATGCATACCTCTATTTCATTGACGATGGCAATGAATCCAATGACGGCATTTTCACACCAATTTTTATCAACGATTCCATTGTTCAATTGCATTACACCACTGATACTGTTTTGAATTTTTCTAAATACGATCATTTAACGCAGTTCTCTTACTATAAAATCAACCGGACCGCAAAAGTTGAAAAACTGGAAAGCAACAGAATCTTCGACATGACAAAATTTGTTGTAATGGGCGAAGAACATTTCAAAGGCTCCTTTATCAAAGACATGAAAACAGATGACAATAAGGGAATGCTGTCCAAATCGTTGGATTTAGAAGATTTAGATTTAATGAGAAATGAAATTTATGCGGATTATGGTTTAAAATTTAAAACCGAAAAATGGAATACTTACTTTTCTAAACAAGCTTGGTATACTCCGAAATACGACAATGTGGAAGCTTATCTCACAGAGATTGATAAAGCTAATATGAAATTAATTTTGAGCTATCAGGAGAATTTAAAAAACAGCGAATTATTAATCACACAACCCAAGGTTGTAACTTACTGGTATGGTTGGTAAAATATTTTTATCTCTTATCATCCTGTCCATCGCTGCTTTAATTTTTCACAGCTCACTCTCCTATTTCACTCCCGATTTTTCCCATGGATTTCTCCTCGGGAAAAAAGAATTATTTGAAGGCATTTACAAATACGGATTCTACGCCCACATCATTTCAACGCCAATAGTAATCACCATTGGAACGCTTCAAATATTTTTCCGATTTGAAAAAAAGTACCCGAAACTGCACCGCAATGCAGGCAAAATTTATGTGGCCACTGTTTTGTTTTTAGCCGCGCCCGGCGGATTCATCATGGCATTTTCGGCCATTGGCGGACAGCTTTCCGAACTCTGTTTTTTGTTGTTGGCGATGTTGTGGATTTACTTTACTTACAAAGCATATCAATCGGCAAGAAATAAAAACTTCAAAGATCATAAAAAACACATGACGCGTAGTTTTCTGCTGATGCTATCGGCTATCAACCTAAGAATCCTCACTTTTATTTTCATTCGCTTTTTTCAGTACGAAGGAGTGGAAATGTACACTTTAGCAGCATGGCTATCGTGGTTGCCGGGCCTGCTGATTTATGAATTGTTGCAATACAGAAAAAACAAACTCAGTCTCTGAATACTTTCACTCAATAGAAATACGCTTTCACTTAGTTGATGTTTTTATTTTCAAACAAAAAAAGGATCTTGTGCAAATGAAAAAATCTCTCTTATTCTTTCTGATCATTGCTGCACAAAGTTTGAGTGCTACAAAGTACATTCATGTTGTTGTAGCGCTATGCGACAATGTAAATCAGGGCATCGTTCCTGTTCCTGCTAAAATTGGTAACGGACAGGATCCTGCCAATAATCTCTACTGGGGTTGCGGCTACGGAGTGAAAACCTTTTTTAAAAAACAAGCCGAATGGAAATTTATCAAACTGATTAAAAATCCAACTACTCAGATTTTAGAACGTTTGATTTTCAAACACCGTGATTCCACCATCTATATGATTGCCGATGCTTATGACGGTAAAGAAATCAAACAAAGCACTCTCGATTTTTTCGCCTACTCTGCCGGAAAAAATAAATTTGATATTAAGATAGATTCTCTCACCACCGTGAAAGCCGGCGGCAATGCCGATTTGATTTGTTACGTTGGTCACGATGGTTTAATGGATTTTACTTTGGGTGCAGTTTTTCCTCCCGTGGATAAAAAAGTGCGACAAACCATTGCACTCGCCTGTTACAGCAAAAACTTTTTTGCACAGCATCTTAAAATAACCGGCGCACAACCTTTGTTGTGGAGCACGCATTTAATGAGTCCGGAAGCCTATACTTTAGATGCAGCAATTGATTCATGGATACTCAAAGAAAAAGCGGAAGTCACCCGAGAGAAAGCTGCACAGGCTTACAATCTCTATCAGAAATGCGGAATTAAAGGTGCTCGTAATTTATTGGTCACGGGCTGGTAACACTATAAATCTTCGCCAAATGAAATTACTCCTATCTCTTATCATCCTGTTTTTTGCTTGTGCAACAGTCGCAAAAAAAGACATTCTTCACCCTGAAGGAAAAACTATTTCCGAAAGATTTTCTTTGCCCGAAGGATTCACCCGCACCAAAGGAGATTCCTTTGCTATTTTTCTGCGCGCTTTCCCTGTGAAAGAAAACGGCGCGAAAGTGTATTTGTACAACGGTGAAGAAAAAAACAATCAAGGAGTAGTAGCAGCAGTTTTAGACATCGATATTGGCACAAAAGATTTGCAGCAATGTGCCGATGGGGTAATGCGACTCCGCGCCGAATATCTTTACAAGAACAAACTCTACGACAAAATTCATTTCAACTTCACCAACGGATTTAACGCAGAATACAGCAAGTGGCGACAAGGCTACAGAATAGCCATAAAAGGCAACAGCACTTCCTGGTATAAAACAGTGGAAGCCGATAATTCCATTGCCACCTTCAAAAAATATCTGGAAATGGTTTTTTCTTACGCAGGAACTTTGTCCTTATCAAAGGAATTGAAAAGCATTCCGCTTTCTGACATTGAAGCGGGTGATGTTTTTATTCACGGAGGGAGTCCGGGACACGCGGTAATAGTTATGGATGTTGCGCAAGATGCAACAGGAAAGAAAATATTTATGATCGCACAAAGTTATATGCCCGCGCAAAATATTCACGTTTTAATCAATCAGTATTATAAAGATAATTCGCCATGGTACGACTTAAGCAACAGCGATAAATTGTATTCTCCCGAATGGACTTTTGAAAAAAGTGAATTGAAGAGGTTTGGGGAATAACGAATAATCTGTGTTTCCTAAACGCAAAACCCTTTCTAAAATCAAAAGCAAAAAGTCTTATTTATCAAGTATTTAAGTAGCCGAATATTTGTGCTCTAAGCGCAAACAACAAAGACACAACTACTTGTTTATCAATATTTTACATGACTTAAATCATGAAATATATTTTCGTTTTCTCTTGGTTTAGCCAAAAACCGACTTTATCATTGCACGAAAATTAACGGGCAACATCTAAACTTAAATTTTAAACTATGAAATTGAATCTTCGGCAAGCTATCCGTTTGGGTAGTTTTTGTATTGCAATGGCGATTAGTACATCCACACAAGCACAAAACTTTAGCGCAGAAAAAAGTTCAACTATTTTAGGAAACTTGAATGCCGATAACAAAACAGGTGGAGAAACTACCATTCAGATTTCTTCCAACAAATCTTTGGTATTAGATGTAAATGTTTCTAAATCCGTTCTAGGAAATGCAACCATCATCGGGCAGGTCAGCAATGAAAAAAACGCCTCCTTTTATTTACACGGAAATGCTTCTAACCTGCAAGGTTCTTTTATTTTAAAAGACAAAAAAGAAGCTTACACCTTTACCACCAATACCAATGGAGATGCTGTAATTAGCCCTATCGATATCGATAAATTAATCTGTACTGAATACCAAAAAGCGCCGGCTGTTGCGGCAAATAAAAACAAAGCGCAATTAGGTTCAATTGCAGGAGTTTATGATTTACAAAGTTTACCGGGCGCAGAGGCTGTAGTATTATTGGATTTCGACGGACAAGTGGTAACGGGTTCCTACTGGAACGGTGGAAATACCATCAATGCTGCTCCATCGGGATTTGACAACAATACCATTCTGGAAATATGGGATTTAATGAGTGAGGATTATCTTCCCTTTGCTTTAAACATCACCACCAGTGAAGCCGTATATCAGGCTGCTCCGGCTAACCGACGCATGCGTTGCATTTTCACACCAACCAATACGGCTGCTCCGGGCTCAGGAGGTGTTGCTTATATCGGAAGTTTTTCATGGGGAAATGAAACTCCTTGCTGGGTTTTCAATGGTGGCGTGAAAGGTGCAGGTGAAGCAGGTTCTCATGAAATCGGACATACAGTTGGTTTATTACACGACGGGAGAAACACTACTCCGCACGAAGAATATTATGCAGGAAACGGCAACTGGGCCCCCATCATGGGCGTTGGTTATTATGTAGGTATGGTTCAATTCAGTAAGGGAGAATATCCTTTCGCAAGCAATTCCGAAGACGACATCAGTATCATTACTAACGGCAATGGATTTACTTTCAGAAATGATGATTACAGTAATTTCCCGGGTACGGCAACAAGCCTTGATCCTGATCATGATGGCACGGCAAACATCACCGGTATCATTGAAAAACAATCCGATCAGGATGTGTTTTCTTTTCAAACCAGCGGAGGTATTCTTAACTTAAATGCTTACTCACCTTCCTTGCAACCCAATTTGGATATTGCACTAACACTTACAAATTCCACAGGAAATATTATTCAAAATTACAGTCCGGACGGAAGTATTTCCGCTTCTTTAAGCTCAATCAATTTACCGGCGGGAACCTATTACGTTTATGTTGATGGCGTTGGAAAACCAAGTGTTAATACCAACGGGTATTCTGATTATGCATCCATAGGAACTTACCTCTTATTTGGTTCAGTTCCTCCATACTCTCCTACCAATCAAGCTCCGACTGTTGTGATTACAAATCCAATCAACGGTCAGCATTTTGCATTCAACACTCCATTCAACATTAGCGGAAATGCAAATGACGCTGATGGAAGCATTAGCAAAATAGAAGTGTACGACAACAGCACATTGATTTCAACTGTTTACACTTCAACTTTCTCTTTTGCTTTTACTCCTGCTACTACAGGTGCTCATCGCTTAAGCGCTATTGCTTACGACAATGGATCACCGGTGTTGTTTACTGTTTCTGCTCCGGTAAATATTACTGTTGATCAAAACAATTCAGGTGTTTGTACTGGTGGTGCAGCTAATGGCGACTATACTTATGAAGCCGGAAAATTAAACGGAGTAAGCACTATTAAATTTATTCCCGGAACACCTATCGCAGGATGCAACGCCGCATTGATTTATTACAAAATCGACAATGGTCCTATCATGGGTTCATACATGGAAGCATCGGGAAGCAACTTCATTAAAACTTATTCTGCTCCTGCGGGATCTGTAATCACTTTTTACTTTACTTACAGAATAGGAAACACAAGTAACGAAAGAAATTCAAGCGCCAACCCTCATTCATTTACCGAAGGAAATTGCAACGGTGTAATCAACAATCCTTCCGCATGTACAGGTGGGGTGGCCAATGGAGATTATACTTTTGAAGCTTCTTCAAGTAATGGAACTACCAGCATTAAATTTATTCCGGGTACGCCAATTACAGGATGCAACATGGCATTGATTTATTACAAAATCAACAATGGTGGAATAGCAGGATATTATATGGACGCTGCAGGAAGTAACTTCACAAAATCTTTCTCTGCTCCAACAGGAGCTACCGTTACTTTTTATTTCACTTACAGAGTTGGAACAAGCGGTGCCGAAAGAAATTCAAGCGCAACACCCCACTCCTTTATTGTTGGAAATTGCGGAGCAAACATACAGGCTTCACAAAGCGATGGAGTATTTGAATTAAATAATTCTTTTGAATTAAGCCTTTATCCTAATCCTGTTAAGGACAAATTAAATTTGCAGGTAATAAATAACAACAATAACATCAATGTAGAAATTTCGGATTTATTCAACAGGATTGTTTTACAACAAAAAAACATTTCTGCTGACACATCAATTGATGTAAACTCCTTAGAAAACGGATTGTACTTTGTGCGTGTAAGAAATGAAAATTTCGATATCACAAAAAGAATAATCGTGGAAAAATAGTTGCTACCTAATTTAACTAAACTCAAAACTCCGCTGAATTTTTATTTAGCGGAGTTTTTTATTTTCCGCATTTCAAAATGAATTAAATTAGCCGAATTCTCATTTTGCTATTTTTTTATTCTAATGAACACAGCACGCACAGCATACATTGATTTCCTACGCGCTCTCGCTATTCTCATCATGCTGATGGCGAATATTTCTCCCGTATTTTTCAATCCCGAAACACCTATATTACTACGCATGATATATTCCATGGCCGCACCAATTTTTGTTTTTCTGGCTGGTTATTCCGCATTTACTTTTTCAAGCTCAAACGGCAATTTTGCTTTCTGGAGAGTTTTGTTTGCCGCTGTTTTACTAGATATTTGCGTATGGCACTATTTTCCTTTCAATTCTTTTGATGTTTTATACACCACAGCACTGGTTGTTGCATCGGTACCCCTTTTCAAAAAAATACCGGCTTATTTTCAGCATTTATCTTTCCTTGTTTTATTAACGCTGTGGATCTTGTCCCTACTCTATTATCCTTATCGTTTTGAACTTTCTGATCCGCATCATTTTAATATCGCCGACTCTCTTAAAAGGTGGCTATTCGACGGCTGGTTCCCTATTTTACCATGGATACTCACCGGTTGGGTTGGTGCCTACTTTGCAAAATTCAAGCTCATTGAAAAAACATGGATAAAATGGAGCGGACTAGCCCTTTTTATTGGGGGCGCCGGACTTATATACTATCAGCCGCTGAATCCCGCCAGAGAAGGCTATCTTGAAATTTTTTATCCTGTTACTTTTAAATTTTTATTTTTTAGCTGGGGATTGATCACTCTTTTACTTTTTGTAATCAGCACTGAAAAAGACCTTATTTCAAAAAATAATCTATTGTGCGTAATCGGAAGGAATTCCTTGTTCGCTTATATTCTTCATTGTGTTTTCATTGCCTTCGTGATTGGAAAAATAGAAATAGAAAACACTGTAAGCAATATGCTGCTGACATGGCTTTCGTTAACCGTTGTTATTTTCATGCTTTGCTATGCAAGAGAAAAATTTATTCCCAAAAGCGCTGAACTTCCGAAATGGCTAAGACTATTAACAGGAATTTAGATGAGTGGCTTTTCTTTTCGCTTATTTTTTCGTTATTTCAATAAAAAAAACAAATGTCGGATCTTCCATTATTATTCAAAGCGCTGAACTACGCTGCCGAACAACACAAATCTCAAAGAAGAAAAGGTAACGACTCTGTTCCTTATATCAACCACCCAATTAAAGTAACCACTATACTTACTCAATTTGTTAAAAAACCCTGCGTTGAACTTATTGCCGCTTCTGTTTTGCATGATGTAGTAGAAGATACCGATGCAACTATCGACGATATTAAATCTTTATTCGGAGACGTAATTGCTTCCATTGTTCAGGAAGTGACCGATGATAAATCGCTACCGAAAGCCGAAAGCAAGAAAAAACAAATTGATAACGCGCCTCACCTTTCCCTCAATGCAAAGCTCATTCGCATTTGCGATAAAATTGCAAATGTGCGCGATATCTGCGGAGAAAACATTCCCGACTGGGATTACAAAACAAAAATTGAATACCTCAACTGGGCCGAAGAAGTGGTGAAAGGCTTGGGTAAATTTCACGATGAACTGGAATTTACTTTTAAGGATGAAGTACGTTGGGGACGATTAAAAATTAAGTGATCTTCACAGTAAATTAATTCAAAAGCAATAAGCACTTAACACTTCCTAAGTATTTTGGTTGCATAAAAAATTATGCGATACATCATACTGTCTCTGTTAGCTCTTCTCCTTTTTTTAATTACCGGTTGATCACATCAACCTTTGAATTTTTGGTGGAAAATAAACCATCCTTTGTCGTTGCGAACGGAAAATAATATAGCCCATTACCAATGCCAAAGACAAGGGAACAAAAACATATCCCGAATAACTTATTTTATCGCCCGAAACAACACTTGTATGAAATTCATTTTCTTTTTCCTGTAGCAAGGATTCGTATTCCTGTCGCGTTAAAGCAAAATTCATGTCTTCTTTTGAAAGTGCATACAGAGGAATCTTCACTATTCTGTTATTACTTTTTTTCACATACACCTGTCCGTGATAATATTTATGGAATGCACCTTCCACTATTCTGTTTTGCGTAACAAGATGCCATTCACGCGAAACAGAATTTGCATAAGCAAGAGTGGTAAGCAATAAACTTAAAAGTACGCTGATGAGGATAGTTTTCATAACAGTAGTATTTGAGTGTTCCTTAAAAATACGATCGCAGCAAGTCCAAAATTGTTATAGTTTAAAAAATATTTGTTATAAAATTCGGAGCAGGGTATAATCTTATAACAATCTGAAAAAATACTATAACATTTTTCGCTACCCTACTTTGTATCTTCAATGATACTTGGAGGTTCAATCTACTACTATTAACTAACCTCTTAAAAACAACAACTATGAAAACAAAACCTTTACTCGCAATTGTATTGATTGCACTATGCTTAATTTCATGCAACATTTTTTCTCAATTACCTTGTAATGTTTTGGTGGGCTACTGGCAAAGTTCGTGGGGAACTACCGTCAGATTAAAAGACATCAACAGCAATTACAATGTCATCAACCTCGCGTTTCTGGAAGCCGATACGGATGGTTCTTCCGACAATAATGTAGTGAGTGCCCTCGACTTCACTCCTACCAGCAAAACCAATCTGCTGGCCGATATTCCGGTGTTGCAGGCGCAAGGAAAAAAAGTATTGATGAGCATTGGGGGTGCCAGCGGATCATTTAAACTCTCGTCGGCCAGCGACGTCACTACTTTCGTGAGTAAAGTAGAAACAATGATTCAGACTTACGGACTGGATGGTATCGACATTGACTTGGAGCGGCCAACTTACCTCACACAAACTACAGGAACCATCTCCAATCCCGAAAGTCACATCACCAATGTTATTTCGGCTCTTCAACAATTGCTCACGTGGTATAAAAGTACTTACGACAAAAAAATGATTTTAACGCTGGTGCCTGAAGTGGCTTATACCGTTGGCGGATTATCTTCCTATATGTCGTCAACCTATGGCGTGGCCTATCTTCCCATTATTGAAACATTGAAAAGTGATATTGATCTGGTGATGGTTCAGCTGTACAATTGCTCGGGAGGAAGTTATGGTTTGGATGGAAAAGTATACACTGAAGCAACGGCCGATTTTATTGTGAGTCAGACCGAAGCCATGATCAAAGGATTCACCTGCGTAAACAGCAAAGGAACTTACAGCGGCATTGATGCTTCAAAAGTTGCAGTGTGCCTTCCCGCCAGTTCTGCTGCAGCTTCCAGCGGATTCACCAGCACTGCCAATGTAAAATCAGCGTTAGCTTATTTAAGAGGCACGGGATCAAAACCGGGTTCATACACTTTAAAAACAACCGGAGGATATCCGGGATTGGCAGGAATGGCAACGTGGTCGGTAAACACCGATTTAGATGCTAGCTATTCTTACGCCATAAATTATGCTTCCATTTTTACTTCCTGTTTAACTACAGAAACAGAAAAAATTGAAAATAATATTTCTGTTACTATTTCTCCGAATCCTGCGCACGGACAAATTACTTTGAATTCTTCTGTTGCAAAAGGTGATGTGATCACTATTTATAATATTGCCGGCATACAAGTATTGCAACAAAAAATAGTGGATCAGAAAACCCTGATCGATGTATCTTTTCTTCCCGAAGGCTTGTATCTCCTGCAAACTTCAGGCGCCATTCAAAAATTTGTGCTGGAATAATTTAGTATAACTCTAATACAAAAAAGGCAGGAAATTCATCCTGCCTTTTTTCTTGTAGAGACGCAAAATTTTGCGTCTCAAATAATGACTGACGTATTATACCGGAGACGGAAAATCTTCCGTCTCTACAAAAACTACATCCCCTTAAACACCGTAACCTGCCCCACTTTTCCTTTGGCGGAAACCAAGCGGATAATATACGTTCCGTTTGAATAATCAGAAAAGGGAAGCGTCATTTTATTCCATCCCGAAGTGGATAAATAGGAACAGGAACCCACCACTTGTCCTAAACCGTTAATCACTTGTAAATGATACTGACCACTATCTTCCGCATCAAAAAACAATTCTAAACGATCATAAATCACATTTGGAAATGCTTTGAAACTCAACAGCAAATCCATTGAAAAATTTATACAGATGGTGTGAAATAATTCATAGTCGCCATTGTTATCAAATTGTTTTAAGCGATAATAATTCGCACCATTGTGCGGCAAGGAATCTACAAATTCATAATCCTTCAAGTCATTGCTATTCCCTGCTGCATTGAGCAAACCGACATATTCAAATTCTTCACCGTTACTTGAACGCTCCACTAAAAAAAACTCCGCAGAGATTTCACTAGCTGTTTGCCATTTCAATTTTACCATTCTATTTTCCTGAGCTCCTTTAAAAAAAGTGAGTTGAACAGGAAGAGTGCTTCCGCCTCCCATTAAAAAATAATCAAAAGTATTTCCTGAACCATTGGTCTCCCCACCTGTTCCTAAAGTAAACCCTGTTGCAGTGAATTTTTTAATATCGGAAGTACTCGCCGGTCCCGTGAACTTATAAGAAGTATCGGTGCCCATTGCCGTATTTTTAAACCAGGTATTTTGTCCGCCGTTAAAATCTTTCACCATTAAAAAATACGGAGTAATGGTAGTTGTAACAGAAGTATTGTTGGAACCGACACCTGTATAAATATTGGTGGTAACGGTTGACGATGCTTTAAAAGTAACGTAATTGTATTTCACTCCATTGGCCGGCCCATCGTGCGTTCCACGATTACTCACTGCTCTCGTTGTAAATCCTGTTGCATTTAAATCGCTGATGATTTTTTGTTCATTCGGCACCATACTTCCTTGAGTAAAATGTGCCATCGAACTTGAATTCGAATTATCGAAAGTAAATTGTCCGGGAGAAACTTCATCCCATTGATTGCTAATTCCTTCACCTAAAACCCACAGCATTTCCGGACGATAGCCTACGCTCACATTTACGTTAAAAGAACTGCAAGCACCTAAATTATTCCATGATCCGTCGTTCATATCCGGACGGTTGGAAGAAGACGAAGTGTGTCCGGTATTGGCATGATAAGTATTGGAACCATAGGTAACCAGGGTTCCCGGACTGTACCACGTAGCAGTGGCCCACACTGTTGAAGCGCCGCAATTCACAGGCGTAAAACTTCCAACCGTAATAGAACCATCGGCATCATCCCAGGCCGTGAAATAATATGTTACTCCATTGCTGTTGGAAGACGTGGAAGATCCCACTGTAAATCCGTCGGAATTTAATGCGCTGATATAACCTGTAGCAGGCGCGTCATTTCCCGTGAGTAGCTTAGCGTAACCACTGCTCATAGTAGATGTGGCTATCCATGCATCATGGCTGCTGCCGCTTTTCACCAACACTACTTCAGGTTTAAATCCCAAACCCGAAACTGTTTTGGAAGAAGCGCCGTTACCAATATATTTCCCCGATATGAAAGATGCCTGAGCACTCATTGCCGAAAGAAATACTACCAAAAATAAATTCAATTGCTTCATAAATAAAATCATTAACTGTTAAACAAAATGATCAGAATATCATAGCCGATTGAATCCCAAAAAGAACTGATTAGAAAAGAAAAGCAGACTAGGCACTTCAATAAAGTACGAGAATTTTATTGCGGGAATCGTTATACTTTTAACGTGAATTTGTATAAAATTCAGCGCATGTGAAATCTTATAACAATCTCTGAAAATCTTATAACATTTTTACGCGAACAACATTTTATATTTGAGATATATACACTTCTCTTCCCGTAGTTTGTATGTGCCCCAGTGCGATAAAGGCAGGAACCCCAACCTGCCTTTATTT
Source organism: Flavobacteriales bacterium (assembly GCA_023251095.1). Taxonomy (GTDB): domain Bacteria; phylum Bacteroidota; class Bacteroidia; order Flavobacteriales_C; genus JAHEZL01. The sequence goes on along the minus strand of JAHEZL010000007.1, from coordinate 79,341 downwards.
TTATGTCTGAACCATGATTCACTTGATGAAAATATTAAAGGACGAGAATCCAATCAAGATAATCCTTTCATCAAGTGAATCATGGTTCAGACATAAAAAAAAGCCGCGAAAAAATCGCGGCTTTTTTATTAAGAAATTAATGACTCTATTTTATCATCGCCAATCCTTCCAACGCCGATTTATCACCGGGCGACAACAACAAAATTTTATTGAACAACACATGTGCTTCACGCGTTTTTCCCAATTGATAATTGGTCCACGCAAACATCAACAATCCGTCATAACTAAAAGGATATAAATTCACTACTTTTTCAAAATAAGGGAAAGCCGACTGGTAATCTTTTTTGTCGTAAAAAATATATCCCATGCGGTAATTGGCAGTGGTGTTTTGTGGATCAATTTCCAATATTTTTTTATAGGCATCGGTCACCTGCGTCATATTTCCCAATGCCGCTGCAGGATACACCAATCCTAATTTTGCTTCAATGGAATAAGGCATCAACGCAACTGCAATCTGATAATAATTGAGCGACTCCTTGTACATTCCCGCCTCATAACTCAACCATCCCAAACGCAAATTAATTTCATAGGATTGAGCATCATAAACTTTTTTCATTGCCGAAATCGCCAAGGTGTAATTTGCCTGCTTTTCCGAATAATAACTTTGCGTAAAAACATCTTGTAAAGAGTTATCTTGCGCACGCACAGTATTCATCCCTCCGATAAACATTGCACTCAATAATAATTTATATACGATTTTCATATAACTGGTATTTAGGTGTGTTAAGGTTTAAATTTTATTCCTACAAAAATTGAATTGAATTGATATTCTGTTGTTGTGGCAAATAATTGTTTGTTTTCGTATTGATAAGTGGCGTATAAATCCCATTTTTTATTGATGGTCCAATCGGCATTAAGGGTTAACTTTCCTGTTGTTAAATCAGGGGAATTATTGACTACATATCCATTCCATTCTGCTATGTTGTTGTAACCTGAATTCAGTAAATAACTTCCAAACAACGAAAGTTTCTGAAGAGGTTTAAACGAAACAAAGGGCACGAAAACAAAATTCACACTGGAATACGCATCCCTTGTATACAAATAAACATTTGCACCTATCCCTAATTTATTATTTCCAAGCGGAAAGTAATTAATCATTGCATTGTGTTGAAATTGAAAAACACTATCCAGCCATAAAACCGTTGATCCCAGTGAAGCATCAAATCTCTCAAAACTTTTTCTGAGTAAAATTGATTCTACATAATTGTAAGTAAAGAGCACAGAGCTTGGTTTTGTCGAGCCCGTAAAATTGCCTGTATTAGAAAACAGAGCCGTACTTCTTTCTACAAAATGAAAAGCTCCCGACAACATAAAATTATTTTTCATGGGAAAATTCGCTCTGATGTAATACTGATTTTGATTTATTTTCCACTCATTATTTCCTTGTCCGTAATAAGTGTAAGCGTGTAAAAGCGAAAAGTTATTTGCAATATTATGACCCAATCCGAGCTGAACATAAGTAGCATTGGGCGTTTCCGTATTATTACTTATTTTTTCCCCTGCTTCAGCAAATCTATACTCTACTTTGGGCAAACTGTCGCTTTGTAATTTTTGTTTTAAAGTTGCACTGAATTTTTTAGTAAGTTTTCTGCTTTCCTCAAACCTGTCGGTATAAACGTAGATGTAATACAAATATTCATACGCCAAATCTTCCTGAGCATTGAACTCAATCGCCTTTTTAAAATGAGGCTCAGCCAAACGATATTTTTTTAATTCAAAATAGGCAATGCCCATGCGCATGCGGATGTAATAATAATCATATCCCAATTTCAAAACCGAATCACCATAGGCAATCAGCTCGGGCCATTGCTGCTTGAGATACATTCCATATGATCTTTTTGCTACCACCTGCGTGTTTAATGTTTGCTGCGAATAGCTATTCACAGCGCACAAAAGCAAAAAAGAAAATATTAAGCTATACGAATAACGTGCTTGCATACTTTTCCTTCGTTAATAGTCATTGTGAAATTCTTACTGTGATTTATTACAAAATCAAAATCAATTTTTCTTCGCACGCTGCTACCGATTTTAACTTGTGCGGAAGAAGATATTTTTATTTTGGTGGGACTCAGCAAATCGTCGATCTCCATAAATTTTGCGGTGTATTGCGTTTTCAAATAAATACCGAAAGGCGCCACAAAATCTTGTATTACTTTAGCAAATCCGGTGAAGAAGCCATCAATAGGTAAAATATCCTTCACCTCTAACTGATCATAGTAACCCAGTAAAATTTTATGTGCTCCTAAATAAAAATAGTAGAGCAATGATGTTTTATCGCCTTTAAAATCGGTGAAATAATGCAGCGTTTCATTGTTCACAAAATAGGCCACCGATTCAGTTTCGTGACAATAGATGTACGCCTGATTGGCCGCATCCACAAATACTTCCCACTTCACATTGGTTTTTTCACCGTTGGTATCCACTGCAAAATCCATGGTCATACCGGGTACAAAATCAAAATTGTTTTTGAGTAAGGCAGTAGTGTTTATTCTGAAAACTGTTTGACCTTCCAGCGGATAATCAAACGAATGAAATTTATACTGACCGTTCAGTTTTGATACGTAATAAGCAATAGGATATTTTAAGGTTTTGGCCCCCACAAAAGGTGTCGACTGCATTTGAAAATGGATGTGCGGTTCGGGAGATCTTCCTGAATTACCACAGCTTGCCAGCACTTCTCCTTTTTTTACATAATCGCCCAACTTCACTTTAAATGATCCTTGTTTGATGTGCGAGATTTTGCTGTATAAAAAATCGGCGTGCTTAATCACAATCGTATTTCCCCAGTTTTCTCCCAAATTCACATCGCCGATATTATTGTCTTCAATACCATCTACCAATGTGACTACATAGCCTGCAGCAGGCGACAACACAGGTAAATTGTAACAATAAAAATCGGTGAGTTGTTCGCCCGGCGATTTAAAAGTTTTTTGTGTTTCATCGGCAATCACAAAATCGAAAGCAAAACGCCAGTCTTCTTTATGTGTTATTTTTCCTTCGTGGGCCTGCGATACAAACCATTCTCCGAAATAAGGCAAATGAATATGGAAGTAAGTATCGTTTTTAAATCGTTCCAAGCGGTTACGGAAAGTGTATAAATTTTTCTCGGGAGAATAAAGCTGGTACTGCACCATATTCAAACCGTTTAATGAATAACGATTGTTGAGTGCATAAATCACCAGCATCACTATCAAAGAAAAAGGAAGCGAATAAATCGGTAAGCCAAAAACCGAAAAGAATTTACCCAATGAACTTATGCTTAAGGCAATTAAAGCCGCGCACACCATCACCAACACGTAGGATCTCCAAGACGGCACCATGAAAAATCCGCCCAAAGCAATGGAAGTTAAAATGTAATTGAAACCGATATAACTGTATTCCAACTCATCCATATTTCCATGGAAATACTGAACAAAAAAGTATCCGGTTAAAAATCCAAGCACCGACAAAGAGAAAGCAATCCGCGAATAAATCAACAAGCCCACCGCAATTAAAATTCCCGTGAGCAAATTGTATTGAAAGAAAATAGCGCCCAGTGATTTCAGATAAACATCAATCAATAATGGGAATTTCACTTCGGCTAAATTCTTCATGAATTCGCCCATTTCAGGCCCCCAGAAACTATAGTATTCGTTGATACTATATATTCCCCGTTCACTCCACTCTACCGCTTTAAACCCATGACCTCCTACACTTTTCAATATCGCCCACACCGAAAACATGAAAGGCAAACTCAAAAAAGGAATTTTATAGGATGAAACAAAAGCCGACAAGCACACGGTAAGCAACATCGTTAATAAAGAAGCCAGCAATAACAATCCGAAAAAAGGCAAGGACATTTTATAAAAAACAGCGATCGTAAATCCTACCAGAATGGAATTATAAGAATACATTCCTGTGCGAATAGTTTCTTTATTGAAGCCCATCCACTTCGCAAAAAACACGGAAGCAGTGGCAGCGATCAATCCGCTCAAACCTAAATAAGGATCAATAAAACTGGCGATCAGCAATAAATACGCAAACCATTTATGGTTAGAGAAAAATATTTGCGCATAGCTATTGACGATACTGTCCCGGTAGAATTTCATAGTTCTGAATTCATAGATTAATCAAGCTCGTCATTGCGAGGAACGAAGCAATCTTATCAACCTTTATGAGATTGCTTCGGAGTACCTCGCAATGACGAGAGTTAAAATTACAATTTAAATTTTTTCAAATATTCAGGCATCATCTCCACACTTTCTATAGTGCTCAATGTTTCTCTTCTTCTGATGATGTGTGGTTTTTCATCCATATCAATCATGATCACCGCCGGACGCATCGCAATAAATTGCATCCATTGCGTCATGTTGTAAGCCCCTACAGTGTGCACCACCACGTGGTCATCGCGCTTTAACGGAGGCAGCGTGCAATTTTCTCTGATGACGTCGATGTTCATACACAAGGGACCGTACAATACCGCATCTTCAGTGTACTGACTGAAATCCTGCGCCGGACTGATCTTGTGATCGTACCAGAAAGAAGTGAATAAAATGTTTACACCAAAATCCATGATCGTTGCGCGTCGCCCGTCGGATAAGCGTTTGTTGGAAATCACAGTTCCTAATAATGTTCCTGCTTCATCTATCAGTGATCTGCCCGATTCCAAAATCAACAAAGGCAATTCATCTTCTATAAATCCGGCATTCAATATCGCAGTTGAAATGGCTTCAGCATATTGATCAAAAGTTGGTGATGTATCAACACCCTGTAAATACGAGCCTTTCAAGGTATTTTTTGATGCGAAACCTCCGCCTAAATCTAAATACTGAATGTTCTTTTTATATTTTTTCTTGATACTCAAAGCCAATTCAGAAAGCTTTGAAGCTGCGATTCCATAAGCATTTGGCGACAACATGAAAGTTCCGATGTGTGCATGTAAGCCCACCAGTTCCATTTTATCGTTCAGCATAATTTTGTTGATCGCATCCCAGGCTTGTCCGTTTTCATAGTTGAATCCAAAACGATCCCAGATAGGATAAACGCCCGTATCCATATTCACACGAATGGCCACTCTTGGTTTTTTATTCATCTCCACCGCCAGTTCTTTAATGAGATACAACTCATCCAAATGATCGATGTGAATCAATGAATTGTTTTCAATCGCCAGGCGTAAATCGGCTTCGGTTTTATCCGGACCGTTGAAAATAATTTTACTTCCAGGCACATCGTTGTTCAATGCTTTGTGATATTCAAAACCCGATACCACCTCGGCCCATGAGCCTTCCTGATGAAATACATTACACACTGCGTTGATGTAATTTGTTTTATACGACCACGCAAATTGCACCTTAGGATAACGCGTGGTGAAGGCTCTGTTCGCATCTTTAAAAGTTTTGCGAATGGTTTGTTCCGATATCACAAACAGTGGTGATCCATAATTTGCAATCAAAGTTTTTACTGCATTTCCATCTACATGCGTAACCGGAGTAAATGCTGTTTTTGTTCCGAATTTATTGGTAACTCCCGTATTTAAGCGGGTGATGACCGGACGTTCATATTGTAGCTTTTTCATTTTTTATTTTTTTAAAAGTTCTTAATTGCCTGCCCGACTCGGGCTAGAGTTCCCCAAGGGTTGATATTTTTTCAAATTCTTTTAAATCCACTATCATGTCGAAAGAATAACGGACGAACATTTTTCCGACATCGTATTTCTTGAAAGGCTTAACGTCTTCTCCCATAGCTATCCGCACCAGGGCTTCCGGATGATTTTGTCCGCAACCAACCGCGAAATAAACCCAGGCAGGAAAACGCGGATTGATTTCTAAAAGATAATAGTCGTCGTTGGCGGTTTTAATAATTTCCAATTCTAAACCTCCACGCCATTTACTCGACTTGATCATTTTTTTAGTCATGCTCATCAGCTTCTCATCAGAGATAGAAATTCCGGCCCAGGCCTTTCCTTTATCTGTGATGTAAGTTTTACGCATTGGCACTGCACCTATCGTATTGCCTTTACCATCACCGAGGGCGGTAACATTTACTTCCTGTCCGTGAACAAATTGCTGAATGATAATCGGCAAGCCCCATTTCGCACTGATTTTATTGAAATAACTGGCCGCTTGTTCAGGTGTATAAGCCACCGAAGCATCATAGAATTTTCCTTTCACCACCAGCGGATAAGTGAACTGATCTTTCAGCGCAGGAATTTCAACCGTACTGAAAATCATTTTGCTGTAAGGAACTTTTATTTTGTGTTTTTTTCCAAACTCATCTAAGTTGACTTTGTGACGCTCTTCAAACTGTTCAACCGTAGGAACGAAAACTTTAATGTTCATTTTCTTTTCCAGATGATCCACCAGTTTAATAAAGCTGAACAACTCAGCATCAAAATTCGGAATGATCAAATCAATGTTTTCCTGATCATTGATGTATTGCAAACGCGTGAGCAAACTATCAATTCCTGTAGATGGAAAAGGAATCTGATAAGTTTTATCTACCAAGTCGTGCATATATATACCCGGCTCCAGCGCTTCATAGGAAAGTCCGATGATGCGCACATCAAAGTACTTGCTCTCACGCAGGGCGCGAATTACCGGAACTCCCGGTCCCGGACTGTCAATGGCGTTCAAACCTGTGACAGCAATGGTTAATTTTTTCTTTTTCATTTAAGTGGATTTAGCAACAGACTACTTCTTATCTTCTCCTTCAGCAATTTTCAACTTCTGAAGCATGTTTACGAAATCATAAAAATCTTTTTCAAAAGAATTTTCATCTATCATATACGCCGAAGTAACGTGCTTTTTAATTTCATCTGCCGACTTCCCGTTTTTCAACAGTTTAATAATTTCCAAACCAATGGGATTGGTGGAAAATGAATCTCCGCTGGACGGATCAAAAACGAATCCTGAATCGCTGAGGGCTATATTTTTCTTTATGTTCATATATGTAGGTTTAATGTTATGTCAAATTAACGGGCTTTGAAAAGGCATGTTGTTATAGTTTAAGGTGAAAATGTTATAAGATTCGGTTTGGAGGGGGTTAATCTTAATTGGTATGATTAGGGTAAAAACCTTATCAAATATACAGCAGGGGCCGTCATTGCGATATCCGTCAGCCAACGGATGAAGCAATCCTTTTGGGTATCACAATTTACGACCTCAAGTTTTCATAATCAACCTCAAGCTGTGTTATTTTTTCCTCTTTTCCCCCTAGCATGATTTTTTAGCTGAGTAATGAAAAAACTATCATGGAAAATACTCAAGAAAAAAACGAAAGCTCCAATGTAAACATTGGCGAATTACAACGTTTGGTGTCCGGAATTTTTGGCACAGCTTTGCTTGCCTCAGGCGTGAACAACCTCAACAAACTCTCCACAGGCTCTGTTTTGAGCACTTTGGCGGGCTCCTATTTATTGTATCGTGGAATCAGTGGTCATTGTCACGCCACAGAAGCCCTGCATTTGAAATACAAGCCCGTTCAAATCCAGGAATCAATTTATATTGATAGTCCGCGGGATGAAGTATACCAGGTATGGCGCAAGTTAGAAAACCTTCCTCTTTTTATGAAACACTTGGAAGAAGTAAAAGAACTGGACAGCAGGCATTCTATCTGGAAAGCGAATTTCAAAGGACTTCCAAATCTTGAATGGAAAGCGACAATAGTTGACGAAATAGAAGGCAAACTCCTCACATGGCAATCCGATAAAGATGCCTCCATCCACAATGCAGGAAGAGTAAGTTTCTTTGATGCACCTATAGGGCGGGGAACTGAAATTCATGTGAAAATAGTTTACATGCCTCCTGCAGGAAAAATAGGAACAGTAGCTGCCCGACTATTCAACAATTTATTTGAGCGCATTATCCGTGAAGATGTCCTCAACTTTAAATTGATGATGGAAGCCAATCGTTTTACAAGTGCTTACAAATTTTCCCACCAGGCAACGGAGGAAGTATGATTTTTTAAATCTACTTCCTCTCCTATCATAGGATGCATTAAAGGAATATTTTTATGATTGGCTTTTATCACTTCGGTGATAGGTTCATCCCAGGCGTGCAGCGACAATGAAAATTTGGCCCAATGCACCGGCAATAACTTTTTGGCCTGCAAATCTTCCGCAGCCTGAATCACCTGTTGGGGCAGCATATGAATATAGCCCCAATAAGGATGATATTGTCCGCATTCTAAAATAGCGAGATCAAAAGGTCCGTGTTTTCTCCCGATTTCAGCAAAATGAGTGTCGTAGCCGGAATCGCCTCCGAGATAAATTTTCATGGAAGGTGTTTTCAAAACAAAAGCCGACCAAATGGATTGTCCTCTTTTATATAAGCGTCCGGAAAAATGGCGGGCTGAAGTGGTGTTGACTACAAAACCGGGATCTAAAATAATTTCTTCATTCCAGTCTTTTTCAATGATGATATTTCTATTGTAGCCCCAGTGTTCCAGGTGAGCAGCAACTCCGAGACCGGTAATTACTTTTTTAATTTTTGGCTGAAGTTCGGTAATCGTTTGATAATCGAGATGATCCCAATGATCATGAGAAATAAAAAGGTAATCTATTTCAGGGATATCGGCAGCAGTATAAACATCACTTCCTTTAAAGCTTTTGGTGGTAAACTTCACGGGAGAAGCATTGCCGCTCAACACAGGATCCACCAGAATTTTCTTGCCGTCGATTTGCATGAAATAGGAAGAATGGCCAAACCACACCAAAACATTTTTATTGGGATTTAATTTCAGCAAATCGGTTTTTTGGGAAGGCAGAATTCCCAAAGGTCTGTTTCTTTTACTCTTATTAAAGAAGAATTCTTTAAACACTTTAAAATAACTCACTCCTTCAACGATATCGGGAGTGTGGTTGATGTTTTCAAATTTTCCGTTTTTAAAATGGGGAGATTTTTTAATGATTTCGAGTCGGTCACCAACAGCTATTTTTCCAAACTTAGGGTGTTGTAAAAACTGATAGGCAGCAAAAATTAAAAGCGCCAGGGCAAAAGGGATGATCATTGTTTTTTGTTTTTAGTGTTCCTCGCCACAAGAGTATTGATTTAAGAGGAAACTGGGAATTAAAATGAGTTAAAACAAAAAAGAAAATGCCGGACGGGCATCCAGCATTTTCTAACCTAACCTAACTAAACTTAACTAAACTACTTACAGTTTATACTGTGGGAGTATTTTTAGTAAATCAAAGATACAATAAGAATGAAGAGATGTCAAATTTTAGTCGATAATTTTTAACCGTTCGTCGAATACATCCATTTTTATGTCGACAAAAAACATATATTTAAGTATACAGGGAATAAATAGATACCATATAACTTGCGTTGAACGGTATTTATAATTAAATTGTTGATGGGTATAATAAAAGGTTTTTTAGAAAAGGGGCTCTATGCGTAAAATTAAAGTTTTAATTGTCGACGATCACAGATTGATTCGTCGTGCTATTTCATCGTTACTAAACAATGATGACATCGAAGTTGTAGGGGAAGCTGCTGATGAAATCCAATGCTTCGAAATGGTAGAAGCTACAAAACCGGATGTTGTATTAATGGACATCTCTCTGGAAGAAACCGATGGTATATTATTGACCAAAGAAATCATTCAAAGCAATCCGAGAACAAGAGTGATCATGCTTTCTATGCATTTGAAAGAAGATTACATCAAAAGAAGTGTTCAGGCCGGTGCCGACGGATACATTCTTAAAAATTCACCTCACGAAGAATTAATCATAGCCGTTAAGGAAGTTGCCAACGGCGGAAAATATTTCGCACAGGAAGTTTCACGCATTATGGCGTTGAACTACATGGCGACTCAGGACGGACTCGATTCTAAATTCAGCAAAGGTGAAATCCTCACCAAACGTGAATTACAAATCGTAAAACTGATCTTGGAAGGATTAAACAATCAGAAAATAGCAGGATTGCTTTCTATCAGCCACAGAACGGTGGATACACACAGAACCAACATCATGCAAAAAGTAAAAGTGAAAAATGTTGCTGAACTGGTGATGTACGCTGTGAAAAATAAGCTGGTAGAGATTTAAAATCCAACTTTTTCAAGATCGGTCCAAAACGCCGGATAGGATTTTTCAACCACTTCCGGTTCTTCAATTTGAATTCCATTGACTAACATTGCCAAAGGCGCAAAAGCCATTGCCATGCGGTGATCTTCGTAAGTTTCAACAGCAACTGGTGATTCTTTTAATTTGCCGGGATGAACGACCATAGTATGATCTCCAACAGCACCTACCTCAATACCGAATTTTGCCAACTCATTTTGAACTGCAGCAATGCGATCGGTTTCTTTGATGCGCAAGCTTTCTAAGCCGGTGAGCTTACCTCCTATGCCTAATCCCGCCATTGTCACTGCTAATGTTTGTGCTACATCCGGGCAATGAGTAAAATCGTCGTTGAATTCAGGTGAAAGAGATTTATTGTTTTTGGTCAAATGTACTCCGCCCGGGAAAAATGTAGATTTCACTCCTAATCTATCATACATTTCCACAATAGCTGAATCTCCTTGCAAACTAAATAAAGTAGCCTTTAAGCCATAAATACGAAGATCCAATTCCGTTGCAAACGCCGCCATTTGATACCAATAACTTGCTCCGCTCCAATCGGCTTCTACCGTAAATTCTTTAGGCTCATAGGATCCCTCTTCCACTTTAATCACTGCTCCATCCCAACTCGATTTTGCACCAAAATATTCCATCAAACGCAAAGTCATTGTCAAGTAAGGAACAGAAGCTACTTTTCCTGTTAAGTGCATTTCCAATCCGCCTTTCAACTTTGGCGCTATCATCAACAATGCCGATAAATACTGACTGCTCACACTACCGTCGATAGAAATTTTTCCGCCTTTCAGTTTTCCCCCTTTGATATCCAGTGGCGGACAACCATCCTTCTCCGTGTATTTAATATCAGCACCTAAAGCACGTAACGCATCTACCAGAATTTTAATAGGGCGGTTGCGCATTCGCTCACTGCCTGTCATGATTTTATTGCCGGGTTGCAAAGCTGCGTATGCAGTTAAAAAACGCATGGTAGTTCCGGCCGGACCAACATCCCAGGTATTGCTTTTACTTTCTAAAAGCTGAATCATTGTTTGTGTATCCTTAGCCGCAGCCAGATTATGAATGGGAAAAGAAGTGTCGCACAAAGCGCGAATCAACAATACTCTGTTGCTTTCGCTTTTTGAAGCAGTTAAAACAATTTCTCCTTTTAAAATTCTATTGTGTTTGGGAATACTACGCACGGGCAATAACTGAATTATAGTAATTAAGAGCTGCGATGATCTGATCTTTAGAGGCCGTATAATTCACTTCTCCATTGCCGATGGATTTCAGCAAAGTGAAATTAATTGCTCCCTTATCATTCTTTTTATCCTGCATCATCAATTGCAGATAGGCATCAAAAAAATCTTCACGAAGAATTTCCGGCTGATATAAATTTACCAAGACCTCCACCACTTCTTCCACTTCATCGGCAGGCATTCCTGCCAGTACTTTACTTAAATGCAATTCCACTATCATTCCAACAGCTATGGCTTCGCCGTGCATTAAATCGGTGAGGGCGATGTGTTCGAGAGACAAAGTTTCTACAGCATGTCCAACAGTATGACCGAAGTTCAACAACTTACGCAAACCCTTTTCACGCGGATCCTGCAGCACGATATCATTTTTTATGTTCACCGACCACGCAACGATTTTCTCCCAGTCGACAGATTTTTTAAGATTGATTTTCTTTACCGTATCCCAATGTTTTTTATCGCGAATGAGCGCATGTTTCAATACTTCAGCAAATCCCGAACGAATTTGCCCGTCGGGCAAAGTCTCCAAAAAAGAAGGCAACATGAACACTCCTTTAGGATACGAAAAAACGCCGATTTGATTTTTTAAACCATTGAGATCAATTCCCAATTTACCACCAACAGAAGCATCTACCTGAGCAAGCAAGGTGGTTGGAATATTAATAAAATCAATTCCTCTTTTATAAGTAGCGGCAATGAAACCTCCCATATCACCAATCACTCCTCCGCCCAAATTCACAAATAAGGCTTTTCTATCGGCCTCGGCCTCACTTAAAGCAATCCAAACCTGAGTAACCACTTCAATACATTTATTCTGTTCTCCGCTTTCAATTTCAATGATTTCAGCATCTTTCAAAAAAGGAACCTCCGTTACAACTTTCGGTAAGCAGTGTTTTAATGTATGTTCATCTACTAAAATAAAACACTTGGTATATTGCACAGGACCTTTATCCAGAAAGCTTTGCAGAGAAGACAAAACATCATCGCCGATAAAAACAGAATAATCCTGAGATTTAATTTCCTTCATTTGAAAAGATTGGGAGGGTAAAAATAAGAAATAGAATGGCGAAAGTGGAAAGTAAAAGGCCTAAAGTTTCAAAAAGAACTTCAGGCCTTATTTTTTTACTTTAAAATCTTTTACTCTATCGGACAACCGCCGTTTTCAGCCGGACCTACACGAAGAGGACATTTATCCAGAACATCCGGTATGGAGTCATGGTCGCTGTCTTTATCAGTACAACCTTGTAATTCAGCTGTTCCTTTTTCGTTCGGACATTTATCTTCATTATCGTAGATGCCGTCACCGTCGGTATCAGGACAACCGGCATGTTCAGGACTTCCTTTCAATTGCGGACACAAATCATTAACATCCGACACGCCGTCTTTATCAGTATCAGGACAACCTTTCATTGCTTTTGTTCCGACTAGGTTAGGACAAAGGTCTTCAGAGTCTTTGATGCTATCCTTATCCGCATCCGGACAGCCTTTCAGCAATCCGTATTGTGCAGGACACTCATCCACTCTGTCGGCAAAACCATCATTGTCCGTATCAGGACAGCCTCCGGTTTCAATAGTACCCGGCTCTGTCGGACAGATATCTTCGTTATCGGCAACACCATCACCATCTTTATCCGTACATCCTTTAAATTCTTTCAAACCGGCAACATCAATGCATTTGTCTTCATAATCATTTACGCCATCCTTATCGGTATCTTTCTTAGATAAAGTTCTTTTGATTTTTTCCTGTTGTTTTTGTTCTTTGGATAACTTAACAGAATACCCCGTCATGATGTTGACTCCTAAACGCAGGTTAAGTGTTTTGGCATAATCCAGTTGAGAAAATCCCAACACATTATCCCCTGCCATATAAATCTGAACCGGTCCGAGATTCAAAGCCAATGCAGCTCCCACGTTATTGTAGCTTCTGTTTACCACTGAATAACTAACGGAAGCCTGTACCCAACGACTCAAATTCATTCCACCCAAAGCGGTGTACGACGGATATAAATTTCCGGCAAAAAGCTGACCGTGAAACAACAATCCGAGATTGAACCATTTGTTGAATTTATATTGCCCACCCACATAAATATTACCTACAAGATTAGTAGAGTAAGCATAATTTTGTTTCTTCAATCCGAAAATATTGGTCAAACTATCGCTCAGGTTTTTAGTGTAGGCCGTTTTATTGGTATCGCTCATGTATTTCATGATATCCAAACCATTCCATGTAAACTCCGCTTTATTATTGTAATAACGACGTGCATCGGTTTTCCATTGAATGACACCAAGGTCAGTTGCAGAAAAGGAAGCTGAAATTTTGTCGTTAATTGTATAGTTCGCACCTAAGTCGATGGCAGCACCCAGGTTTTCAAAATTGGCCATGTATCCCGAAGGACTAAAAGTGCTGTTAGAGTCGGTTAAAAAAGCAAGTCCGGCTGTTCTTAATCCGATAGTAGATGTAGCTGTAAGTGCATAATCCTCTTCATTGGTAGTTAAAGAAATATCCAATTCTTCACTGGTAAAGTTGCTTAAGCCTTGCAATAACTTGAGTTTAAGTCCCACCGTTAATTTATCATTCCATTCACGGGTATAACCTATTCCGAATTCTCTGTAATGCGTAAACTTCAAACCTGTACCAACCATCGATACTGTTTGACCAATAAACGGAGCGGTACCCTTATTCAAAAGGGTCATAAAGTTTTTGGAGTAATCGAAGTTGAAGGCAATTTTTTCAGTGGCATTAAAAGAGAAATAATTTTTCTTGCCTACTTTAAATCCGAAGGAGATTAAATCGAGATTTAGATTGAGAGAAATATAATTGTCGGTTTCTAATTTCGACAACATTTTATCGGAAGTAATGGTGTTGTTGCTGATATAGTCGGAAAGCACAAAACCATTGTTCACCAAGCCAAGATCTATATACGACAGGACAGGCAAGCCCAAATGGAATTTTGCTTTTGGCATTATTCCGGGATTGGTTCTGGTAGATTGCGGAATCATATCCATGTTGTACATTGTCAATCCTTGTGCAAACGCAGAGTTAACAAGAACCGAAAACAATAATAAAGTGACTACTTTCCTGATCATTTTTTCTGCTTAATATCAATTTTAACTGTGGCTATAACACCCAGTTTTATATTCATTTTATAGGTGGAATAGAACTTCGCTGATGTAGCTCCATTATTTGCTGTGGCCAGTTTAGAAGCCAGCACTATATATTTTGCGCTTTTCAACATTTCAACTTTAGCTTCGTCCACAGGCATATCGGTTTGTTTTGTGGAAGCGGAAACCAACTCTCCGTCTGAATCTATTGTTGAAGAAGGAACAACTACACGGTATCCATCATCGAATATAGAATCCAGAACAAGGTAATTGGCATCTAAGAAATACATTTGCACATCTGCCTCAATAGGATATTCGCTGGTAATATTGGTACGCAGGTTAGCCGACAATACATTTTCAAAAGCTTCAACCGGGAAAGAAATAGTGTCTTTGATCACAAAACCTGAAATCTTTCCGTAAAGAGGCACATCCAGATCCATTGAAACAGAAATTGAACTGGAATCGGTAATGAAATTGGTGGTTGGCCCGCCAGGATTTAAAGTTCCTGTCATTCCATAAATGATACTGGTAGGATTGCTGCTCAACACATCAATAACATTGGTAGTTGTTTTATCAATATTAATATTGGTGGTAGCTGTATTGCCAACAACAGTCGGACTGTTAATCACCAAAGGATTAGCAATTCCGGTGAATGCAAGAGTATTTCCATCTTCTTTGATCACCGACAAAGCAGATAAATCTCCATTGATAGGAATACCTACCGAACTCTTTAATTTTAAAGTAAGTTTAGGATCGGCCAAAGAAATATTAGCGCCCAAAGGATTTTTAAAGAAAGAGAAATCTAAGGAATCCGTAGGAATGTTTAAAGATTGTGTTCCCAGATATCCTTCTATATAAGAGAAGGCCAGCTGATCAATGGTGATCACCGCCTTTACCGAATCAGTAGTGGTAATAGGTACCGGATTTCCTGAAGAAATAACGCTGGCAACAATGGTAGCCGGTAAATAATTTACTTTAGCACCTCCGCCTGTTAAATCAAAGGAGTAACCTGATAAATCAAATGATCCTGTAGCATTGGTAGCATTAATATGATCAGAGTTTAAAGGAATAATTTCACTGAAAGCCACTCCGTTTTTTTTCACGTAAGGAAGTGTAATAACGATTTGTGCATTTTCTCTTACTCCATAATCAATGTCATAAGACATTGTACCGGATTTAAGATTTAAGGTCTTTAGTTCTGCGCCGTTTGGCATAGTGATATCGGTTTCAATAGTTTGATTCAACACCTCTCCTGACGGGAAAACTGCACTTGCACTTGCAATAGCTAAATTGGCAGTAGAAATAGTCATCGACAAATCATCACTTAAATCAATAGGCACAAAAGTGGGGAAAGTACCCGGTGAACTGAATGACACAATAGTTACTTTAATATCACTTTTCATGGTCACACCAATTAAACTTGCGCCGGCCGATGAACTTGCACCTGCTGCGATAACAGGGTAATTAAACGTTGCCACCAATCCGTTACCGCTTACATTTCGTATTTCAATTTGCACATTATTCAATTGAGTAGGCCAGTTGTTGGTGATGCCCATTGTTAAAGTACCGGCACTAAAAGTAACGGAGCTGAATCCACTTAAAGATGGAACTGCAACCGATCCTCCTGCTTGTGCGGGGATTGCAGGAAAGGGAGCACTTGAACCATTCGCATTTTGCAAAGTTGTTTTTTGAGGATTGCTCATTCCTGCAACAACAGTTCCCAGTGTAACGGAAGCACCTGTATTGATGGCAGGAATTGTAAATCCGGCCAAACCGAAAGACTGAGAAATAGATTGAGACGGAATGGTAATTAAATCGGCAACTTTATATGAAAAAAGATTTGAAGAGTAAGTCAGATGCAATAAATTATCCTGATCGGGAGCAATTAAGGAAGTATCTACAGAGCTTATTAAATCACCTAAAACGAGATCCGTATTTACCAGCGGAGCGGCTACGGAAGGATTGAAATCCTTGGTGTCTAAATTTTGAAAATCGTACTTGTCTTTGAAGCAAGATGATAACAAAATTAACGGAAAGGCAACCAGTAAAACTCTTTTCATAATATAAACAAAATTTCTTCAGACGATCATTCCTACGACAAATTACTCAGAAGGTTATCTCAATATTTCCGGCTATTTGGCCAGAGGATAAAAATATAAACTCCCTTTGTTGTCTCCTACAATAAACTCAAGAGAACCATCATTGTCTAAGTCTTCAATTAGATACGATGATGATGCTTCAATAGGAAATCCGTCTGTTGTACTACCCGTGTTATCCATCAAATATACTTTATTTTTTAAATAATCCACATATCCGATACGAAACGTTCCGGAGGCTAATGCATCAAAATACACTTTGCCTTTATTGTCGGATTCCCCTATATCAACAGAGAAAATTTCGGTTTTACTTATTTTGTATGCACTGATATTTTCGTCGTCAGCGTAAACAATATCTTTTGCTCCGTCTCCATTTACATCTTGTAAATACCATTGATGATTGGCGCTTGCCGAACGGAAAGAAATCTCTTCCTTTCTTCCGTCGAGGTACAACAGATGTAAAGTTCCGTCTTCATCTGTGTTCACCACTGCCGATCTTTCGAAAGAAGCGCCCGGCAAAATGCCGTAATCATTATTTTTTGATTTCGGGATCTTGCCTTTCACCTTCGCTTTTTCCTCGCCTTTTCGGCCTATTACTTTTACATTGCCCGCAACATCCACCACCACTATAAAATCCTTTTTATTGAAAGAAAGATAATAAGGAGCCGTTTTAATTTCTTTAGACATTCCTTCAAATTCCCAGCCTTTCACCGGAGCTCCGTTGATTTCATAATTGATGATTTTACCATTACTGAAAGAAACCAGAATGCGATAATTTCTACTCTTGTCATAATCCAGTAAAGCTAATGGTGCCGTTGCTTTTACTTTAAACACCACAGGGAACCCCGGAACATCATTTCCGTTTCTGTCGACGAGGTACATTTTATCTGCAGTGTTAAACAAATACTGCAACTTGCCATTTTTATAGCGATCCACCTGGTGAATTTCTCCCAGTATTTTTTCATTGAGTTTTTTCTCCCACAATATTTTTCCGCCTTTACTAATCAGGCATAAAGCATTGGCGTCGTCCTGTAAAATAATCTCTTTCTCTTTCGTTAGATGATTGAGCATCGCTTGCGGACGCATGGAAAAAGTGGTATCCAGTTTTATTTCCAGCAGTGAAATAGATTTCTTTTCCACTTTAGGATTGTACTTCAGATAAGCATTGGAATAAAAAAGATTTCCGTTTGAATTCAGCTGATAAGCGAAAGCTTCAAATTTGCTGATGGTATCCAGGCTCTGCTCAATGTTTTTATAAAAATCATTGGATGTAAAAGGCTTCCATAAATTACCCGCCATCTTGAAATTGAAGTAAGTCATGAGATTGGTATTGTCGGAAAATTGCTCCATAAACTGAATGAAGCGAGCATCTTTAGCCAGCGTTTTCCCACCGATATATGAATTGATAAAATGTTTCAATGCCCCTGGATCATTGGCAAAAACAACATACTCATCTATCATGATATAAAAAGAATTCTGAATAATTCCGGCAATGTTCCCAAATGCTTTAGGAAGGAAATTGGTGAGTCCGAGATTTTCAATTTTATACGTCTGGAATTCAATCAAATCAGCAGCAGGATTGGTTTTCGCCTGCATCTCTTTCAATTTACTATCGGCCAGTTCAACATCATTGACGTGTATTACAAAGTAAGCCGATTGTTTGTAATCTTCCGATTGCGACTGGGCCATCAGCATACATACTTCATTGCCTACCCATGGGTAAATATCGTCTTCAACATTGATATCATGTTTGGTAACAATATCGGCCATGCTTTTTTCAAACTCATACAAACTCTTGGTTCCCGACAAATAATTTTTATAGCCTTTTTTAAAGGCATCGAAATCTTCTATTCCATAATACAAAAAGAAAGCAGTGTTTTCGGGAAGAATATTGGTGATGGTAATTTTTTGCGTTTTTTGTCCAGAAAATAATTTCAAATAAGTATTCACGCTGTCGGGCTCGTAAGTGAAACCATTCAGCATCAATCCATCTGGTTTAAGATTGATATCGATTTCCGACCAGCTGCCAAAGCTCGACAGATCCTGCAACTCGAGAGCAAATTCAGAATTGATCAAAGCCGATATAATGTCGGGCAACTTACGGTAATTCACAAAAATATTGGCAGACGCATTGGGATCGGCCGCTTTAAAAACCTTGATAAACGCAGCGTTGGCTACTAAAGGCGAACCATGTTTGAGGTAACGAATGGCATCTTCCACTAAAATGGTGCTCGGACTGAGCACTAAAATTCCGTCGGAATAAGCAATGGAATGCCCCTTACCTGTTTTGTTGCTCTGACTTTGAATAATCTCAACACCTTCATATGTTCTGGAAAAAACTTTAACACCAGTATCTCCCTGATTGATTACTTTTTGAAAAACCTCAACCGTAGAGGCATCTTTACATTGAAAAGAAAAAAGCACACTGCATTCGCGCACGCCCGTCATGTGCAAGGAAAGAAAGGCGGGCTCTCCTCCCGTTAGCATATTTTGCAATTTCGCATTCAGCTTAAATGCTTTTGCGAAATAAGTGATCTGACTATCTAAAGCAGCAATTCCCGGCAACAACGACAAATCTTTCCAGTACTCTCCCTTGTTTTTTATTTCTTCCCATTTCGCAAAAGGATCCGAAGCACGAAGGATCAATCCTGCATTTTCAGGAATGGCATTTAAAGTCAGCTGAACTTTAACATCTTCACTTTCTGAATAAAAAAAATACGCAAAAACTCCAGCTACAGCAAGGAGAACAACAATTAAAATAATACCTGTTCGTTGAGACATGTAATGTAAATTTCGAAGAACAAAAATATTAGGATAAAACTGAAATTTACCGAGTGTTATCAATACTTATAAACAAGTGTTTTTTCAAAAAAGCGACAATTGTTCTCCCACCGGAAGTAAGCGGAAAGTAAGGCGATGATGAAGCGTTGTGCCATATTGCCTTATGGCTTCACGATGTTTTAAGGTAGGATAGCCTTTGTTGATGCTCCATCCATACTGAGGAAATTGCAAAGCAATGTTTTCCATAAAAGCATCCCGTTCGGTTTTAGCAAGAATAGAAGCCGCGGCAATACTCATGTATTTTCCGTCTCCTTTTATGACGCATTGATGAGCAATATTTTTGTATTTTTTGAAACGATTACCGTCGATGAGCAACAATTCGGGCGTCATTTTCAATCCGTCCAAAGCACGGTGCATCGCCAGAAAAGAAGCATTTAAAATATTGATCTCGTCAATTTCAGTGTTGTTCACCGAAGCAATTTGCCAGGCCAAAGCATCTTTTAAAATCTCTTCCCTTAAAATCAATCTTTTCTTTTCATTGAGTTTTTTGGAATCGTTGAGCATTTTATTTTTGTAGTTGGGAGGCAATATTACAGCAGCGGAAAACACTGGTCCGGCAAGGCAACCCCGACCGGCTTCATCGCAACCGGCTTCAATTTTTCCTTTTTCAAAATAAGCTTTGAGCATTATTTTTTATTTGCAAGGAAGCTTGTTCCGAAATAAAAATACCTTCGCAGAAAGCTGTTTTTTTTCCAGATTTCATTTTCCTTTTTATCAATTTTTTCTTCTGAATATACTTTATAAAAAGCCGGCAAGAACAAACGAACGTACTTCAATGAATCGTGATCCAGCTTTAAATTCACCGCAGCCAAAAGCTTGTCCCACTCTTCTACCGAACGAGTGTTTTCATCACCGATTAAAATTTTTCTTTGCAGGCGCTCATCGTAAATTTCTTTGATGCGCTTGTTCCCGCGGCGCAAATAATTTTTCACACGATTGAAAATATTTTTTCCGTTTTCTTCAATAGAAATTAAACTTCCTCCGGATTTCAAAGCCGTACTGATAATGTCCAACGCCTCATGATTCGGTTCCAAATGATGCAAAGTATCCTGAGCAATTACGTAATCATAAATGCCCTGATCCTTCATATCAAAGTGATTGAGATAATCGAGTTTTAAATTTTTGAGATCCCCGAATTTCTCCCAGTATTGGAGTCGTGCAGGAATTTGTTCAAAATAATATTCCAGCGTATTCCCATAAACTTTGTGGCCGTTTAAAGTGAGAAAAATGGCAGTAGTTCCATAACCGCAGCCACAATCCCAAATAACAGAATTCCCTTTTGAAACAGCATCATTAATATATTCCAAACGCTGAATAAAATACTTTTTCCGGAAAGCATATTTCGCGGGAGTCATATCGTTTAAAAAGCGGTAATATCCTCTCAAATTAGGATTTTCTTCCAACTCTTTTAATAGTAAATCATAAAATTCATGAACCGTCATACACTTATAATGTTTAGTAGCTTTAGCACTATTTTAAACTCAACAATTGCACCTTAAAATCGTCGATGTATACTTCCTCATTTTTCGGATTATATACATACGCTTTAAATTCAATTTTACTTTCATTAGCAAGAATAGAATTGTCGATTTCGAACTCAATCAAAACCTTGTTCCAGTCGTTGATCTTAAAATTTTCAGATATGCGTGCATTTTTATAAATCACATTTTCCTTTTCATTACTGAAGGATATTACCACCGTTGCATCTTTAACAGGCATAGTGGAAAAAACCATAAAACTCACCACAACTTTTTTCGTCTTCTTTATAACACTTATGGAATCATAAGAAAATGTTGGACCGTATAAATTATCCTTAGCAATTAAGGCCGAACTTTTTCCGGCAAACTTCACTTTTTCATCGGCAACAAAATTAATTTTTTCAAGTGTATCAAAAGAGGAAAAATGTGTAACGAGTGTTTCAATTTCAAGAGCTTTTACCTCAACATCCGACTCAACCACTCCCCTGTTAATTGCATCGTATTTTACCGCTAAATAAATGATGATGATTCCAACCAATGCATATGGAAAAAATTGAAGTACTTTATTCTTCATATTCATTATCGTTTTTTATGAAAAGCTTCTATGTGTAAGTTATCTATGTAAAAATTTTGTTTACCACGATGCCACACAAATATTTGCATATTATCACTTTCCAAATAAGGATGCGGCGTCATGTAATCAAAAGAAATGTGATTCCAAGCATTTGGTATGAATGGATATTTTTCAAAATCAAAACAGCGGTACTTTAACTTATAATCCTTTCCATGCGGCATATTGATGACTATGCTTCCGGGATTTTCTTTGACGTCGGTTCCTGCAAAATAATCCAAAGAAACCCGCAGCCATACATGATCATCACCTTCTTTCACTAAATATTCATAAGGAATGTAATAAGTAGGTCCCCATTCCTGATCAGGGCCATAGCGGAAAGAATAAGGTTTGCTGAGTGAAAAGGTATCGCAACGCTCCTGATCAATGGTTTCGGAATTAATGGTTTCGAAATTGTAAAATCCAACCATTCTTCCGTTATAATCCTGAGGGTTGGTAAATCCTTCTGTTTCTCCAATAGATCGTTCAATCTCCATATACGAACGATCCTCATCCGTAATTTCCGTTTTCAGCCAAATCCTTTTGTAATACTCCCAGTTCATACGATCGGAGGGAATAATCCAATTGACATATTGCCAGGTTTGAAAAAGATTTAAAACCGTCAGGAGCAGCATTGTGCCAAAAGTTAAAACTTTCAGCCAGAGTTTACTTTGCGATAGGGCATTAATTAAAAATCCAAAAGGAAGAGCCATAACAGCCAACGACTCCGTATAGTACCTCATCCCATAACTTCCGCCATTCCACCACGCTGCCCATGAAGCCAATAAGAAGAAGTTTAAAAGAGCAAAAATCACTATTGAATAATAGATCTCCTTTTTATGTTTTCTTAAAAAGAAAAACCCTGCTATCGGAAAGACTATCAGTGGTGTATAAACCAATAAACTTTTTTTGAAGCTGAATAAATTTTCGATGATGTGCGGATGAGAAAAATCAAACCCTTCGGTGTGCTGATAACTGAAGAAAATAAATGAGTCCGTAACAATTTTCCAATAAATCATTTGCGGAATCGCCACCACAAAAGCAGATAAAGCCAGGAGGAGAAAATGAGACAAATGGTTTTTTACCAATTGAACTTTCGCGAGAAAAGATGCTTTGTCGTAAACATTCCAGAGCAAAGGAATAAACACGCATAAAATTTCACTCGGACGGATTAAAATCATGATACCCATCAGCAAGCCGAGATATATAGCATTTTTTCTTTGCTGTGTTTCATGCCATACAATAGTGTTGTATAACAACAAAGCATAACCCGTAAACAAAAGTGCGTGCGGCTGTAAATAATCATCAAAAGCTTCGTGAAAATAAATGGTACCGAACACCATAAACAGCATAGTAAGCGCCGAAACAGCATCACTGAAAAATTTGAGCAGCACTTTTCGCAAAACAAAAATGCCGGGGAGGATTAACAATATCATCCACATGGCAATACAAAACTGATAAGGGAAGGATAAGCCGTCGGAAGGATAAGCATCCGATAAATTCGCCCAGGTATGTGCAACAGCAAACGCAGGCATCCAAACCATTGCTAATCCACAGGTATAATTGGGAGTCCAATTACCATTTTCAATTTTGTAAATCTGATAAAAAGTAGGCGATGGCTGATATTTGTCGAACAGCTGATGCAAAGTATCCTGATTCTGCATTTCAATATCATAAATAAACGTGGATGGCAAATACAGATAGTAAGAAAAACAATCGAATGAAAGCTCCTTTTTATAAGCATCACCTGTAGTTCTGGGATTGAAAACATGCGCAATTAAAATTGCAAAAACAATCAACCAGGCCGCGAATAAGGAATATCTGTTTTTTTGTTCCATGTTTTCAATAATAAAACTACTTTTTCAATTAATCCCTTTCCCCCTTTTTGGCTTTATCATAATCAGGGGAAATAACTTTTTCAAATACACTTTCAGGTACATTTGATCTGTCCCATTCACCAAAAACGCCCCAAAACACTTCTTTATTTACCCCATCCCAATGAAGAATATTTGTTTTATACTGCCAGGTTAAAAGGAAATTAAAGTACACAAACACCACTAGTAAACGAACAAAAATAAATTTCAAAAATTTATTGGTAAAAACATAGCTGTAAAATGCCGCCAGCGGAATGGCCAATATAGCATAACTCTGCACCATAGCACGCATACCTTGACCACCTCCATACCACCAACACCACCAGGTAGAAAGTAAGTAAATAACAAGAATTGTATAGACAAGAATGGCGATTGAAAAATCTTTAAATCTTTTCATTTGAAAAAATCCAATGATGGCTAAAACCATTATAGGCGTATAAACAAACCATCCTTTTCTGTAACTAAAAAGAAAATTCACAATCTGAGGATCATTAAAAAAGAAACGCTCAGAATCACCGTAAGAAAAGTACAAGAATTCTCCCGTAGCCCATTTCCAATAAATTAACTGTGGGATTATCGGAATCCAAAAAAAGACAAACCCTATCCTTAACTGTAAAAAATTAGTTTTTAGTAATTGGATTTTCTGGTGAAAAGATTCTTTGGAATACACACCGTACAAAAGAGGTATAAGAGCTACTAAAACATCAAGAGGTCTTATAACAGCTATCAAACCAATTAAAAAACCAATCAGCATCATTGTTTTCATTTGCGGATTTTGATGCCAACGAACAACCAAATGCAATAGCAAAGCAAACAAAAAGAATAAATAACTATGTGGCATCAATGGCCAGCCAAGAAAATAATGAAATAAATTAGTAGCCATAAATACTGAAATCAGCGTAAGCGTAGTTGGCCACTCATCAAAAAAATTGAGCAATAGCTTCCGTAAAAAAAGCAAGCCCAGCAAACCATAAATTATACTTCCCCACTGCATTCCATAAGCATATGGCTTAGAATAGCCATCCGGAGGATATTCCGAACTGTTAATGGCAACAAAATGACTTATCGCAAAAAAGGGCGTGTACATGTATGCCATACCCATTGACACTTTTGGAACAGGTATACCTTTAGGTGAAGACAACCAATATTGATTAGGAAAATGAAAAGTAAGATCATTCTTTACAAAAGCGGCAACCAAATAACTATAGTATTGATCAACGTCAGAATAAAAAGGATTTCCATTCTGCCAGTTTTTCCAAACATTATAAGTAGTAGAAGAAAATAAAAAAGCAAACATTAAAAAAATTGCGGACGGACTTTTAAATAACTTTTTCATTCTTCTTTTCAGATTTAATTTTTTGATTCAATATTGCGATTTCCTGAGCTAATTTTTTATTTGATTTCTGAAGTTTTGTATTCACTACTGATAAATGAAGTAAGTATACAAAAACAGTAAAAATGGCAACAGTAAAAATTAAATTCGGAGCTTCGTAAACTTCTAGTTTTCTGGCAATCAACTCAAATCCTGTTTTCCAAAAAGTAAACAATACCAGAAGCAAGGAAACCAATATCCAAAAGATAGAATATTCAACACGCAGCTTACCTTTTATCACTAAACGGGTAACATAAGCCAACAAAGCAATACAAACTACCAGGGTGATGAACTGAATACGTGTCATTTACTTTTTTTACTGATTGATGCAAATATAAGGGCTAATGAAACTTTTACCATATAATAAATTGAACGCGACATCGTGATAGATGATGTTCCTCCGGTTCTTTCCTGCATCACTACAGGTATTTCAATAAATTTCAAACCCTTCTTTTTAAATAAAATAATAGCTTCAGGTTCAGGATAATCATCAGGGTAGATATCCACAATTTTTGAAATCGCTTTTTGATTGAATAAGCGCAAGCCAGAAGTATTATCTGTAATCCTCACTCCCACCAGCAAATAATTTAAATACTCAAAATATTTAATACCCAATCTTCTGAAAAAAGTAGAACGGTATCCTACGTTTTCAATATATCTAGAACCAATCACCACATCCACCTCCTGCTCCTGAATTGCTTTAATCATCAATAAAACATTGTTTAAAGGATGTTGCCCGTCACCATCTACCTGAACAGCATAATCAAAATTATTTCTTTGTGCATAAAGCAATCCGGTTTGCACCGCTGCTCCTATTCCTTGATTTATCGGAAGATGTAAATCAACACAATTCAAATTTTGTATGATTTGTCCCGTTTTATCCGACGAACCATCATTTATCACTACCGGAACAAAAGGCAATCCTGATTGAGCTTTCAATTCATGAACCGCACCAATCACTGCCGCAATATTAGCTTCTTCATTGTAGGCTGGAATAATGACGGCAATCATAATTGTTTTAATATTGAACTAATTTCCATAAATTTTCTAACAGCACAAAAGATACTTTACCTTTACTTCAATTAATGAAAAAAAACTTCCTCATAAATATCCTCCTTCTGGTTTTTCTCAATTTATTGATAAAACCGCTTTGGGTATTTATTGAAATTGAAGTGCAGAACAAAGTAGGAACACAACATTACGGACTCTACTTCGCTCTGTTCAATCTCACCCAAATTCTCAACATTATACTGGATGCGGGAATTGTAAATTTCAACAACAAGGAAATCGCCGGGAATCCCGCTTTGATTGAAAAATACACCAATCGATTGATTCCTTTAAGAGCACTATTGGGCGTGATTTATCTTTTGATGATTATGGTAATAGGATGGCTTTTTAACTATGATTCCTTTGCCATCATTATGCTCGCGAGTTTAGGTGTTAATCAAATTCTGCTGGCCTTTCTTTTGTATTTCAGGTCCAATTTGCAAGGACTCCATTTTTTCAAAAGCGATAGTTTGATATCTATTGCCGACAGAGTGATTATGGCCATCCTTGTGCTTTATTTGTTGTATGCCGTTCAGGTTTCTGAATTCAAAATAGAATGGTTCATTTACATTCAAAGTGCGGGCTATCTTTTTGCCGCATTGCTGGCCGCAGTTTTTCTGTTTACTCACTCCAAAATAAAATTCAAATTCAAATTTAATCTCGCCTTCTCCCTTGTGTTTTTGAAAAAATGCATTCCTTATGCCCTCATAGGTATTTTGATGTTGTTGTACTATTTCTCTGATGCCGTAATGCTGGAAAGAATGTTGCCGAATGGTGATGAAGCGTCGGGGATTTACGCGCAATCATTTCGAATTCTTTTAGCGCTGATTAACTTCTCGTACCTCTTCTCTTTGCTACTATTACCAATGTTTTCAAAAATGATAGCCAAA
The DNA here is from genome assembly GCA_023251095.1 of Flavobacteriales bacterium. GTDB lineage: Bacteria > Bacteroidota > Bacteroidia > Flavobacteriales_C > JAHEZL01. Next base: position 52,685 of record JAHEZL010000007.1, on the reverse strand, counting down.
AAAGAAAATCTAACAGAACTCATTCAGCTCTCGGGTTCATTGTTGATTTTGGGTTCTGTGTTTGTTGCGTTTTCCTGCGCTGCCTTTTCTCATGAAATCATTTCGGCTTTGTATGGAAAAGTAGAAGGAATGGGAATGATGCAAAGAATATTATTGTCGTTCCACGGCGAACTGCAGGGACTGCAAAATCCCGCCGAAATTGCTTTATCAGCCGATATTTTCTTCTTCATTATTTTAAACTTTATTCCCATCAGCGCCTTGTATGTTTATGGCACTTTACTCACAGCTGCCGGAGAAATGAAATGGCTGAACATCACTGCTGCCATCGGTGTCGTGATTAATCTTGGAGCTAACTTTTTTTTAATTCCTGTTTATGGTCCGCTGGGATCAGCCGTCATTAGCTTAAGTACTCAAATAGTCATTTGTATACTTCAAATTGGATATGCTAAAAAGAAATTTAATCTGCACTTTACATTGAACCTGTTTTTTAAATACCTCATCACGATGGGTGTTTTTTGCGGAACACTTTATCTCTTAAAACAAAGCGCTATCAGCTGGCCGCTGCAAATCACTATTTCTATTGCGCTTGGTTTTATTGCAGCAATTGCTACCAAAGCCCTCCCTTTACCGGGAATATCAAAACTGATAAAAAGCCGGACGAACTGATTTTTTGAGTATGGATGTCATCCTGACGAAGGAAGGACCTATCGCCCACTACAGTAGGTCCTTCCTTCGTCAGGATGACATCCACTCTTAAGCTGTAGTTTAAAGGATAATTCCGCAAAAATTCAATTGTGATTTTTATAAAAAATGGCTTAGGTTTGTAGCCTTTATAAATCGTTAATGGAAGATCAGGAAAAACAAAACAGCGAATTTGGATTGATTGCCTTTATTTACAATCATTTAAAGCCACTTTTCATATTGTCGCTTTCAGCTGCTGTAGTAGCAAGTATAGTATCTTTTTTGATTGACGACAAGTACAAATCAACCGTTATTTTATATCCCTCCAACACCAGCTCTATCTCTAAAGTATTAATCAACAGCGGCAATGGAAAGGGTGACATTCTGGAATTCGGTGAAGAAGAAAAAGTAGAGCAATTGCTGCAGGTGGTTCATTCCGACAAAGTGAAAGATGCTGTCATCAAACAATTTGATCTGATGAAGCACTATGAAATTGACACTGCTTCTCCCTCTAAATACACCTTGCTTATTCAGCAGTTTGAAAGCAATATCACTTTCAAGCGCAATGAATACATGGCAATTGAAATCAATGTTTTAGACAAAGACCCTGCCTTAGCCGCAGCCATTGCCAATGGCATTGCCAAAATCTTGGATGATGTGATGAACGATATCCAGAAAGAAAGATCACTACCGGGATTCAAAATCGTGGAAAAATCCTACCTCAGTTCTCTGGCTTATCAGCAAAGTTTGCAGGATACCCTGAGTTTCATCATGGGCAAAGGTGTACATGATGTAGAGGCTCAGTCGGAGGTTCTTACTTCCGCTTACGCCGATGCGATAGGAAAAGGCAACAAGGCCGCAGTGGAATCCATCAATGAAAAAATGGCCCTCCTCAACAAATACGGAGCTCAACAATACAACATCAAGGAAAAACTACAGAATACAGCAATACAGCTTAGCCTGCTCAAAGAAAAATACGACGAGGCTAAAATCGACGCCAACGAAAGAATTCCGAATTTCTTTATGGTAAACGAAGCGAAAGCGGCCGAAAAAAAATCATATCCCGTTCGCTGGTTAATTGTATCCGTAACTGTCCTCTGTACTTTTGTTTTTTCCCTGTTAGCTTTACTGATCAATGAAAAAATAAAACTCATTAAAAGTTCCTCTAAAAACTAACTATGGAAAAAGTTTTTGATTTATCTAAGTTTATTGCGCTTATCCTAAAGTGGAAAATTCATTTTTCAATTGTTTTTCTTGCTTCGGTTTTAATTTCCGCTGTCGCCTCTTCCTCTTTGTTTATCAAACCTAAATTCAAATCAACAGAGGTGATTTATCCTACCAACGCCAAGCCTTACGGAACAGAAACACCCGTTGAACAAATGCTGCAAATGCTGGAAGCCAACGATATCCGCACTGCCATCATCAGCAAATACCATTTGCTTTCACATTACGGAATCGACTCTTTGGAAGATCCTTATTTCCTTACTAACGTAAATCTGGAATACGCTGAAAACATCACCTTTAATAAAACAAAATATGAATCGGTGGAAATTGAAGTATTGGATTATTCACCCGATACGGCGTTGTTAATGGCAAAAGATATTATCGCTTTATACAATCTTAAAATGCACAACATTCAAAAAGGGTCAATGGTAGAAGTGGAAAGAACCCTTAACGCTCAAATGCTTTCTAAAAAACAAGAAGTAGACAAACTGGATAGTGTGGTAAAAAACATGAGAATTCAATACGGAATTCTGGATTATGGCAGTCAGGTAAAATACTTGTCGAAAAATGGAAAAATTGACGATCAGAGTTCTTCTGTTGCACAAAATTTAAAACAATACGGAGGTAAATATATTTCCTTACAAAATGAATTGGATCAAGCCCGTTCTTTATACAACGGCATTAAATACGAACATGAAAATGTAGTGAAAGAACTCAACCGAAAACTGGATTACACCCTCATGGTGGTGAGTCCGGAAAAATCCGATAAAAAAGCTTACCCTATCCGCTGGCTGATAGTATTGATATCGGTTATTTCAAGTATGGTATTGGCTCTGGTGGTAGTGTCGGTACACGAACAAAACCTTGCTTCCAAATAGAATGCAAAGCTCATCAAAATCAGTATGGCTATATAGTATCACCGGAATTTTCATCTTGTGTACAGCCATTTCTATTTACTTTGAGCACTTTGAAATATTACTACTTCCATTTGTAGCGCTCGTTGCGTATCTGGCGCTTTTTAAACTGGACACCCTCTATCTTTTATTGATTGCATTGGTGCCTTTATCTGTCAATTTGGATAGTATTGGTATCGGCGTTGGTATGACGATACCAACCGATCCTGTTCTTTTTGGCTTATTGCTTTTTGTCATTATTAAAACCATTTATGAAGGCGGTTTCGACAGGCAGGTTATTTTTCATCCCGTTAGTCTTTTTCTGATCATACAGCTCTCGTGGGTATTCATCACTGCAGTTACCAGCTCAATTCCTTTGGTTTCTTTTAAATACTTTACCGCTCAGTTGTGGTTCATCACCACTTTTTATTTTTTGGCCACGCAGGTTTTCCGGAAAATAAAAAACATGCAGCATTTCTTTTGGTTGTACATCCTTCCTTTTTGTTTAATCATCGCCTATACTTTAGTCAATCATTCTTTTCATGGCTTTGATCAGAAATCAGGCAACTGGGTGATGAAGCCTTTTTACAATGACCACACTTCTTATGGCGCTGCTCTTGCGTTATTTATCCCCTTCCTGATTGCAAAAAGCTTTGAGAAAAACAACCGGATAGCCATTTTAAAACCGCTTATTTTTATGTTGCTCGCCTATTTCACCTTAGCAACAATACTCTCCTACACACGTGCTGCATGGGTGGGATTGATAGGCGGCTGGGGTGTTTATCTTATTCTGAAGTTTAAAATAAAATGGCAGATACTGGCCGCAATTGTTTTGAGCCTATCCGTTACTGCTTTAGTAATGCAGGACGATATCCGAGATTATTTTTCAAAAAACAAAGTCAATTCCTCCACTGATATCAATCAGCATGTGAAGTCGATTTCCAACGTTTCTTCCGATGCCTCCAACCGCGAACGCATCAACCGCTGGAACTCCGGATTCGCCATGTTTAAGGAAAGACCGCTATTCGGTTGGGGCCCGGGAACCTATTCATTTAACTATGCAGGTTTTCAAAAAGAAAGTGATAAAACCATCATCAGCACGAACGCAGGTGATATGGGAAATGCACATAGCGAATATGTGGGTCCGCTTTCCGAATCGGGTTTTCCGGGATTGATCATTGTGCTCGGTCTCTTCCTAACCATCATCGCCACGGGTGTTCGCGTTTACAAAAGAAGTACGAACCAATTTTTTAAAACCTATTCCATGAGCTGCCTGATAGGAATCATCACCTACATCATTCACGGATTTTTAAATAACTTTTTAGATACCGATAAAATCACAGCGCCCTTTTATGGAATGACGGCGATATTGGTAGTGATGGATTTGTACAATCAGAAAAAATATCCTGAAAAGGAATTTCAGGAACAGCTAGAAAAACTTAAGGCTTAACAAAGCAATATCATCGGCGTAATTTGCTTTTCCTTTGTATCTCTTCAAATCATTCAGCACATTTTTATTCATTACTGAAGGTTTCTCATTGATGTTATTGCGCAATGATTCCTCCAATCCTTCGGTGCCAAATTCTACGTTTTGCTCGTTTTCAGTTTCCACCAATCCATCGGTATAACAAAACAAAGACGAGCCTTCGGGAATTGAAATTCTGCCTTCCTTGATGAACAATAAATCATCTACCATTCCTAAGCCCGGACAACCGGATTTAAGCAGCGACATGTTTTCACCCGTGATGAGTACCGGCGGATTGTGACCTGCATTTACATAATTCAGCATTCTTGTTTTGATGTTGTATTTGGCCACAAAAATGGTAATGAATTTTTCGCCCTTGGCATTGTCCATTACTTTTTTATCCAGCACTTGTATCAGCTCCGATAAAGATTCGGTGTGGTGCACCAATACACGTAAATTGGCCTGGAAATTCGACATCAGTATGGCAGCCGAAACTCCTTTTCCGGAAACATCGGCAATGCAAAAACAAAATTCATTTTCGTCGAGTTCAATAAAATCGTAATAATCTCCTCCCACCTGCTGATGCGATTGGTAAAACACCGCAATATCCATTTGATTGTTATCGGGCAGTTCTGTTGGCAACAACATGGATTGCATTTCAGAGGCCAGCTCCAACTCCTTCTTCATCCCCTCTTGTCGGAGAGATTCCTCCACCAGATTTTTATTTTCCACCGCCACCGCTATCACATTGGTAAGCGTTTGAATAAACGGTAAATGTTTGATGATCGGACTGATTTGCAAAGCTTCCTCAATCAAATCACCTATCAGTAAATAAGCTAAGGGTTTTGTTTTGTGGTAAACCGGAACAACAACATCAAACTCACGGAAAGGTCCGTAAGTATGAGAGTTCACTTCCGTAATTTCTGTAATGGTGAGTAAATCCCGCTCCACATCCACATCCAGTTCTTCTCTGTCTAAGCCGAATTTCAATGCACAATTCCAATCTCCTTCATTCAGATACAAACACAATTTACCAATGTTCAATTGCTCTCTCAGCACAAATTCATAAATGGCGAAGAGTTTTTCTTTGCTCAGATTACTATTGATGGCATTGGTAATTTCAAGCAAAGCATTAAGCTTCTGGTCTTTCACCCGAATCTTCCCTTCTGCCCGTTTTATTGATTTAACTGCCATTTACTTTAATTTCTTTATTAGTTCAGGCAATTGTTTTAACAATACCTTTTCTTTCCAATGTGTTCGTGCCTCCTGAGCCAAAGTACCGGCATAAGTTTTATTTGCTTCTAAACTTTTACCAACTCCTGATTGACCCAACACCACTACGTTTTCACCTATTTCAATTCCGCTTGTCACCCCAACCTGTCCCCACAAAATTACATTTTTTCCAATTTTAACACAACCTGCAATCGCTACTTGTGACGCAAATAAACAAAGTTCACCAACTTCTGTGTCGTGTCCGACTTGCACCAGATTGTCGATTTTGGTTCCGCGACCGATATACGTCACTCCCGAAACTCCTTTGTCAATGGTACATCCGGCGCCTATTTCAACATCATCTGCAATTTCAACGGAGCCCGTCGACCATAATTTCTCGCGGTGCGTGCCTCTGTTTTTAAAATAAAAGGCATCACTGCCCAGTACCGTATTCGCATGAATTACTACATTATCACCTATCAGTACATTATCGTAAATGCTTACATTGGAATGAATCAAACAATTTTTTCCGATGCGCACATTGTTCCCGATAAAAACATTGGGTTGAATAATACTTCCTTCCCCAATCACTGCGGAGTCGCTCACTGCTTTTAAAGAACGTACAAAAGGAGAATACTTTTTACCCAAACGATTGAAATCCGCAAAAGGATCTTCACTTATAATCAGGCCTTTTCCTTCCGGACAAGCTACTTCTTTATTGATAATTACTACCGAAGCATTTGAATTCAAACATTTGTCATAATACTTCGGATGATCAACAAAAGAAACATCTCCTTTCTCAACTTTATGTATTTCATTCATTCCCAAAGCCGGTAAATTTGCCTCTCCCACGTATCTGCACGACAAAAATGCGGCAACTTCACTTAACGTTAGGGACTTTGGAAACTTCATTACTTATACTCTTTCACTGTATTCACCCGTACCGGTATTTATTTTGATTCTATCTCCGTTGTTGATGAACAAAGGAACTCTCACCTCTGCTCCTGTATCAATGGTAGCCAGCTTCAAAGTATTGGTTGCTGTATTACCTTTCATTCCCGGTTCAGTGTATGTGATTTCCGCTTCAATGTAAGTTGGAACTTCAGCCGATAAGAACTCTTCGGTTTCAGCATGTACCATTGCTTCCATCGTCATTCCTTCTCTCAAAAACTGAGGATGGTCAATCAATTCACCGGGAATGGATACCTGCTCAAAAGTTTGCTGATGCATGATGTTGTAGCCACTTTCATCTTTGTATAAAAACTGGTACGGACGTCTTTCAATTCTTACAAACTCAATCTTTACACCTGCTGTGAAAGTATTATCAACCAATCTTCCATTTTCTAAATTTCTGATTTTTGTTCTTACGAAAGCCGGACCTTTTCCCGGTTTAACATGTTGAAACTCTACTATCTGGAAAAGTTTTCCATTGTGCTTAATGCACATACCGTTTTTAAAATCTGCAGTAGTTGCCATAAAAAATTTGAATTTAGGCAAAAGTACAAAAAGCCTCTCCCTGAAACAAGAAACGTTGCACCTTTAGTTTTAAACTTCCATAGAAATACTCTCGGTGCAAAAAGCGGCCTCCTGCTGAGCATTGTTCGAACACACCAAAATTGTTTTGTCTTTGGCGTTATCATTGACTAAGCTGAGATACCACTCCACTCCCCATTCATCCAGATTGGAAGTGGGTTCATCCAAAATTACCAGCGGACAAGAGGTAAACAAAGCCAGTAATATTTTAACACGTTGTTTCATCCCCGATGAAAAATGACGCAGATACTTTTCTTGCTGACCGGTGAAATTACCTGCTGCTACAACATCTGCAATGCTCATTCCTTGTATAAAAGGTTTGAACTTGGCATGAAAACTTAAAAATTCCTGTAAGGTGAAATCCTCTATCAGATCCACATAAGGACCCACCAATTGTATCTGCTGATAGGCTTGCTCGGCAGCAATTTCCTTTCCGTTAACGGAGTAAGAAACTGTTCCTTCCGATGGTAAAATTAATCCTGAAACTGCTTTTGCGAAGGTGGATTTTCCTGAGCCGTTGCGGCCCTTAATCAATACTTTGCTGCCTGAAATTACCGACAGATTGATATTTCTGAATATCCAGTTTCCTTCGTACTTTTTGCCGAGGTTATTAACCTTCAGATCCATTGGATTTGCTTTGGAAGTATCCTTTCATAATACCTCGTTTTGATTCCTGTATGAAGGAAATGATTTCATCCCTTTCGGCAGTAGCGTCTAGTGATGCTTCAATGATTGAAATGGCCTGACTCGTATTGTATCCTTTCAAAAATATGTAACGGTAAGTTTCCTGAATTTTATTGATCATCTCAGAAGTGTATCCTCTGCGACGCAATCCCACTGAATTCACTCCAACATAGGAAAGTGGCTCTCTTGCTGCTTTTGTAAACGGAGGAACATCTTTTCTGATCAATGATCCGCCAGAAACCATGGCGTGTTTTCCAACATGCACAAACTGATGTACCAAAGTACCTCCTCCTAAAATGGCAAATTCATCAACAGTAACGTGTCCTGCCAGATTCACCGAGTTGGCTAAAATAGCATTGCGGCGAATGATGCAATCGTGCGCTACGTGCGCATAAGCCATCAGCAACACATTGTCTTCCACTACCGTTTTGTGACGGTCCTTGGTTCCTCTGTGTATAGTAACGCATTCGCGAATAGTAACGTTATCGCCTATTTCAACTGTAGAATCTTCTCCTTCATATTTCAAATCCTGAGGAACGGCAGCTATCACGGCACCGGGGAAAATCCTGCAGTTCTTGCCGATTTTAGCACCTTCCATAATAGTAACATTGGAACCTATCCAGGTTCCTTCCCCTATTTCCACATTTTTACTGATGGTAACAAAGGGTTCAATCACTACATTTCTAGCGATTTTCGATTGGGGGTGTACGTAGGCTAAAGGTTGATGCATATTATTTCACTTTTGCTAATTGAGCCATCATTTCTGCTTCCATCACTATTTTATCTCCTACATAAGCATAGCCGCCCATGTGCACAATTCCTCTGCGGAAAGGAGAAACAAAGTGTAAAGAAAATATTATTGTATCACCCGGAACAACCGGATGACGGAATTTAACTTTATCGATTTTCATGAAGTAAGTCAGATAATTTTCCGGATCAGGAACCTGACTCAAGGCCAAAATACCACCTGCCTGCGCCATGGCTTCCAATTGTAAAACACCCGGAAATATTGGTTGTCCTGGAAAATGCCCTTGAAAAAACGTTTCATTCATCGTTACATTTTTACAACCAACGATGGTTTCTTTGCCCATGGCAATGATGCGATCAACAAAGAGGAAAGGCGGACGGTGAGGCAACAGCTCCATGATTTTGTTGATGTCATAAACCGTTTTGGTCAAATCGAAACGAGGGGCAGCATCTTTTTCTGCTTCCATTTTTTTTCTGATAAGTTTAGCAAATTCAACGTTGGCAGCATGACCCGGTTTTTTGGCAAAAACTTTTCCTTTTATCGGAGCGCCTACCAATCCTAAATCACCAACAACATCTAGCAATTTATGGCGGGCCGGTTCATTTTGATGACGCAGCTCAACATTATTTAAAATACCTTCCTGTTTTACTTCAATGTGTGTTCTGTTGAACAACTTCGCCAGTGTATCCAGTTCGCTTTGTTGCACCACTTTATCCACCACCACAATAGCATTGCTTAAATCACCACCTTTAATGAGGTTGTTGTTGAGCAATTGTTCTAACTCGTGTAAAAAACAAAAAGTACGGGAGGAAGCGATATTTTCTTCAAAATCTTCAAGTTTATCCAATGACGCATGTTGCGTTCCTAAAACCGGAGAATTGAAATCAATCATTGCCGTAAGACTGTATTTATCATCGGGCACTATCATCAACTCAACGCCTCTGGCCTCATCTTTATAAACGATAGTTTCTTGTACAACGTAGTATTTACGGGCTTTTTCCTGTTGTTTAATACCTGCTTTTTTAAGTAGATCAATAAAAGGTTTTGCGCTGCCATCCATGATGGGAACCTCTTGTCCGTTGAGCTCAATCAAACAATTGTCGATTTGCAAAGCCACTAAAGAAGCCATCACATGTTCAATCGTATTTACTTTTGCAGCCTTTTTTTCAATGGTTGTTCCCCTTTGAACTTCCGTTACATTTTCGGCAACAGCCTGAACTTTTGGCTGACCTTCAATATCAATTCTTTGAAATACTATTCCGTGATCTTCAGCGGCAGGTTTGAAAGTTAATTTAACAATCTGTCCGGTGTGCAATCCCACGCCTTCAAGGGAAATTTCTTTATCGAGAGTATTTTGTTTGTCCATAATATCTTGTAAACACAAAGTGGCAAAGGTAAGTAAATGACTTAAAAATACCTATGATTCGGTAGATTTAGAAATAAGCGAGAAATAGCAAGAGGAAGCGAACATTCAATTGTCAGAAAACAGCAAACAATTAATTATACAAGTTGTTTTTGATGTTGTAGCGAATGCAGTCCCAATACTCTTTGCTGTAGCTTACAAAAATCTCTTCACCGACCTGAATATCACGAGTAGCAACGATAAATCCTTTGTCGCCGTGAATTTCATACACAGCGTTGTTTTTTAAACCTTTTATGCGACTCAACCCTTTGGCATCATTAGCATATCGGGCTTTATACTGGTGTGCATCGAAAGCATCGATACAGCGTTTTTTGTTGATATACAAAAGGTATCCGGCCCTATCCTGATTTACTCTTCTTTCGTACTCTTTCCAGTTAATGATTTCCCCTCGGTATTCTACAATTTTTTGGCCCTTTAATATTAGTTTATTAGTAAAGAGGCCTTTTCCGGCAGACGGTAAGATGGAAGTTTTGACAACTAAAGCCATAGTCGGGCAAAATTAATTAATTATTGTTACTCTGATGAACCTTTTTCAAGATTCGACACCCTTTTATTCAACTCAGGTAATGAGCGAAAAACAACATATGATCTGCGGTAATCTCCGATTTCAAAAGCTGGAGATCCCTGAACGATGGATGCTTCTTTGGTGATGCTTTGTCCGACACCGGATTGCGCGGCAATTTTAACGCCATCGGCAATGATGAGATGGCCGACTATTCCAACCTGTCCGCCTATCATGCAATTTTTACCGATTTTGGTTGATCCGGCAACGCCCGTTTGTCCGGCTATTACTGTGTTCTCACCAATTTCAACGTTGTGCGCAATTTGAACGAGGTTGTCCAGTTTTACTCCTTTGCGAATGATGGTTGATCCCATGGTAGCCCTGTCAATCGTAGTGTTTGCACCAATCTCTACGTGATCTTCCAAAATCACATTCCCTATCTGCGGTACTTTTTTGTAATTGTTTTCGGCATTTGGGGAAAATCCAAAACCATCGCTGCCAATCACCACTCCTGCGTGTAAAATACAATCGTTACCAATGACACAGCCTTCATAAATTTTCACTCCCGAAAAAATAACGGTGTTGTCGCCAATCGTACAATTGTCGCCAATACTAGACTGAGCGTGCAACTGCACATTTTTCCCAATCTTCACATTGTTGCCGATCACAGCAAAAGCGCCTAAATAAATATTTTCTCCGTGAGTGGAGTTTTTACCGATGTGGTGTACGCCATCTATTCCTGATCTTTGACGTTTTATTTTATCGTACTGAGCGAGCAAGCCTGCAAAAGCTTCATAAGCATTGGCCACTCTAACCAAAGTTGGTTTTACTTTTCTTTCCGCAACAAAATCGTTGTTCACTAAAACCACGGATGATCCGCAGTCATATATATGAGGTGTATACAGAGGATTCGCCAAAAACGACAAAGCGCCGGCGTGACCTTCTTCAATCTTAGCAACAGTGTTCACCTTTGCCTGCGCATCTCCTTCTATTGTGCCGTTCAACATCGCGGCGATTTGCTGTGCTGTAAATTCCATCCGAATGGGGTTTGGGCAAATATAGGTAAAAGAACAAATTTTTATATTATTGTGTTGCCGAACAAAAACTAAACAAAATAAATCTTCACTTTTCGTGAACTTTTATTATTTCTAACGTATATTTACATGAGAGTTCATTTGATTAAAGAAAAAACCGTAGAAAATTTTGCGCATGATCATGCCCTGAGCAAAGCCGCTTTTGAAGATTGGTTATTAAAAATTAAAACTGCCGTCTGGGAAAGCCCTCAGGATATTTTAACCACTTTCGGAAGCGCTGATTTATTAGGTCGGGGTAGCAAAAGAGTAATATTTAATATCGGCGGAAATAATTATCGCATGATATGTAAATATCAATTTGGCGAAAAGGAAATTCACCTATACATCTGTTGGATTGGTAGTCATAATGAATACGATAAAATTTGTAATAAAAACGAACAATATACCATAACATGGAAACTTTAAAATACAAAGTCATTACTAGTGATAAGCAATATTTTCAATATTGCGATATTTTAGAAAAACTACTGGATAATCCAAAGTCAAAAGCCATTAATGATGAAATTGACTTATTGACTCTTCTAATTGAAAGCCATGACCGAGAAAATTCAACTTTAAAACAACCAGATCCTGTTCAACTTCTAAAATCATTAATGAAAGATCATAAAATGAAAGCCTTACATATTGCTGAATTACTTAAGGTAAGTGAAGGTTTGGTTTCGGATATGCTCAATTATAAAAAAGGATTTTCTAAAGAGAGTATTCGAATTCTGGCAGAACGATTTAAACTTCGACAAGAAGCTTTTAATAGGGATTATAACTTAAAAGGGAAAAAGAAAAATGCAGCTTAAAATTATTCTTTGCCATTCCACGGCCACATCTTTGTAATACAAGAACTATCTTCTTGCCATCCATTATTCTTTTGACCTAAATAAATAAATTTCCACTCACAATAGTTGCCATTACTCGTGCTTCCCGCAGCACCCCGAAAATACCTAGAAAGTGTTAAACTTATTCCTCCATCAGGAAAATGTCTAAAACTATACACTCTTGAAGAATCATTATTATACTTTTTTTTAGTCATTTCAATTAACTGCAATTCTTCCTCGGCATTTCCTCCAACCACAACAAATGATGTATCATCATATAGTAATTCTACTCCTGAACATTTTATTTGATGGCACGATCCAGGTGAAAATTCTTCTGGATCAATATATTCAACTCTATAATCATCTATATAGTCTACTTCAACCTCGTTTTTATAAACAATACATTCGCAAGCGGATTGAAAATCTTGATGCTCCTTTGGTGGAAACAAATAACATCCACTCAAAGTAATAATTAAGAGCAATAAAAGTGAATACTTCATGAATTACGAATTAAGAAAACACAAAAAATTCTTCTTCACTGGTTTAGTCAAGTTTGCTACATTAAAAAGATCAAAGGTTTCACTAATTTCTTTTGTTGACCCATCTTTATATTGCAGCAATATCGGAGCTTTATCCTTGTTATAGATTCTATTTTCAACAGTGTCGGAAAAAACGAAATAATCTAAATCCTTATTGTCGATAGAGAATTTTTCTTTCACTTCTTGCTTCACTTTTTCCAAATAAGACGCATCAAACTCTTCCACCTGCAATTCTACTTTATACAATTTACGATTGATTAAAGCACTGCACAACTTGGATAAAATAAAATCATCGTGTTGCTGCCAAACCTTGATGGATGTTAGGATATCGTAATCATCTAAGCTTGAGAAATCTTTCAATAAAGACGGCTCTTTTATAAAATCAGCAGTAGAAAAATCGTTGTATAAAAACTTTTGCAAGGTTGGGGTACAAAATAATTGTACTCCTTTTCCCGCCAGTTCTTTTGCTCTTTTCAAAGCCTTAATCAATAGAAACTCAGCAGAGATTACCGTCTTATGCAAATACACTTGCCAGTACATGATGTGACGGGCGATTAAAAACTTTTCTATGGAATAAATTCCCTTGGCTTCTACTACTATATTATCGTCTTTTACATTAAGCATTTTGATGATGCGCTCCACCCCTACTACTCCTTCGCTTACGCCTGTGTAGAAGCTGTCGCGGGTGAGATAATCCAATCGGTCCACATCTAATTGACTTGAGATCAACTGATGTAAAAAGCGTTTAGGATATTCATCTTTAAAAATAGAGATGCCCAAAGTCAATTGACCATTGAATTGCTCATTCAATTGCTCCATGATCATGAGCGACAAAGTTTCGTGGCCCGTTCCTTTCACGATTGAATTTTCCAACGCATGTGAAAATGGACCGTGACCGATATCGTGCAGTAAAATAGCGATAGTAACGCCTCTTGCCTCATCATCCGTAATTTGAATTCCTTTGGTTTTTAAAGTCGCAATGGCCTCCGTTGCTAAATGCATCGCCCCCAAGGCATGATGAAAACGGGTATGATAAGCCCCCGGGTAAACCATAGTGGTTAAGCCCAACTGGCGTATCCTCCGCAGCCTTTGAAAGAAGGGATGTTCAATTAAATCGTAAATGATTTCATGGGGCAGGGTAATAAAACCGTACACCGGGTCGTTGATGATCTTTCTCTTATTGTATGGCTTGCTGCTCACTTATTTCTATTTTTATCAGCGAGTGACCAAATTAAAACTTTTAAACTCAAATTGAACGAATGGATAAAATTAAAATACTCTGGGCCGACGACGAAATTGATTTATTGAAACCGCATGTGCTCTTTTTAACTGCCAAAGGCTACGACGTTTGCACAGTTTTAAGCGGCAACGAAGCCCTGGAAAAAATAAGATCAGAATATTTTGACATTGTTTTTTTAGATGAAAACATGCCCGGACTCACAGGTATCGACACCCTTCAGGAAATCAAGAAAATCAAGAAATCTATCCCTGTCATCATGATCACCAAAAGTGAGGAAGAGATGATCATGGAAAATGCCATTGGTTCGGAAATCTCCGATTACCTTATCAAACCTGTGAATCCCAACCAAATTTTACTGTCGATTAAAAAGAATCTCGACGAGAAAAAACTGGTGAGCCAAAAATCGGTTTCCGAATATTTACAAGAATTCCGTAAAATCTCCATGCGCCTCAATGAAAACATGGACTGGCGCGAATGGATCAGCTTTTACAAGGAAATGGTATACTGGGACATGCAGATGGATTTAGCCAAGGAGCCCAGCATGACGGAAACTCTGGATACGCAAAAAGCCGAAGCCAATCTGCAGTTTTGCAAATACGTGGAAAGAAATTACGTGTCGTGGGTGAACAAGCCACAAGATGCGCCGTTAATGTCGAACAACCTTTTCAAACAAAAAGTAGCACCCCACATTGGCAAAGGAAATCCGGTTTATTTTTTACTGATTGATTGCTTGCGTTACGATCAATGGAAAGTTTTACAGGAAACTTTCAGCGAATATTTCATGGTGAAAGAAGAAGATTGTTATTATTCTATATTGCCTACCGCTACTCAGTTTGCACGCAACGCTATTTTTGCAGGAATGATGCCTGCAGAAATACAAAAAACCTTTCCGCAACTGTGGGTAGATGAAGAAGGCGGAAAAAACAATTCTGAAGAACAGTTTATAGATGCCATGCTAAAGAAAAATGGACACAACATCAAATGGGGTTATACCAAAATCACCAACTTAGATCAAAGCAAAAAACTAGTAGATTCAGTGAACAATATGAACACCAATGATTTGAATGTAGTAGTATACAACTTCGTGGATTCCTTATCTCATGCAAGAACCGACACCAAAGTCCTCCGCGAGCTGGCCGAAAATGAAGGCGCTTATCGTTCGTTAATTCGCTCGTGGATTAACCATTCTCCGCTTTTGGATTTCATCAAAAAAATAAGTGAGAAAAAAGCAACTTTAGTAATCAGCACCGATCATGGAACCATTCGCGTGAAAGATGCGGTAAAAGTTGTAGGCAGTAAGGAACTCACTACCAACCTGCGTTACAAGCAAGGACAAGGAATGCAATACAATCCGAAAGAAGTTTTTGAAGTCATAAAACCAGAAGAAATCCGACTGCCGAAATCGCACATCAGCGCGCGTTATATTTTCGCGAAAAACGCAGGTTTCTTCGCATATCCAAATAATTTCAACCATTACGCGAAACATTACAAAAACACTTTTCAGCATGGCGGACTCTCATTAGAAGAAATGATAGTTCCTTGTATAACTTTGCAAACGAAATAGCAAGTGTGTAATTTCAGATTTTTAATCTGAAATAAAATTTAAAGCGATTTTCAATCGCATTTGTATATTTGAAAGCATGAAGTTTACCTGCTCCTCCACCGATGAACTAAAAAGCATTGCAGCACAAATCCTGCAGGCTTTTCCGCAACATCGCATATTTTTACTGGAAGGAGAAATGGGCGCAGGAAAAACAACCCTGACAAAAAGCTTTTGTGAAATTTTAAATTGTGAAGGCGCAGCAAGCAGTCCGACTTTTTCGATCGTCAACGAATATTTTTCCCCATCAAACAAAAAAGTTTATCACTTTGACTGCTATAGATTAAAGGATGAAAACGAAGCTTTAGACATTGGAATTGAGGATTATCTCGACTCAAATTTTTACTGCTTTATTGAATGGCCGGAAAAAATATTTAACTTAATCCCTTCTAATCACATTGTGATTCAGATAGAAGAGGAAAAATTAATTCGAAAAATTACTGTTACTGAAGCAAGATGAGGTCATCAGAAGATTTACTAAGAACCCTCGCTAAGTCGGCGTTCTTACCGCAGGAGGAAACCCTTGAATTGAGTCGCCGCGAAAGCTCCCTTTTTATTGGTATGCCGAAAGAAAGTGCCATTCAGGAAAACAGGGTTCCGCTGGTTCCCGATTCAGTAGCAGTGCTGGTAAGCAACGGTCACCGCGTGATTGTTGAATCGAAAGCAGGCGAAGGCGCAAATTTCCAGGACCGCGATTACAGCGAAGCCGGTGCCGAAATAGCCCACAACAAAGAAGAAGTTTACAAAGCAGATATTCTCCTTAAAGTTTCTCCTCCTTCTCTCGAAGAAATAAAATTCCTCAATCCTACTTCCAAACAAATCCTATTCTCAGCCCTGCAATTACCGGTTCAGCCACGTAACTTCATGCAGCAGCTGATGTCGAAAAAAGTGACAGCCATCGCCTTCGATTATATTAAAGATGCCGAAGGAATTTACCCTATCGTTCGCGCAATGAGCGAGATTGCAGGAACCTCGTCAATACTTATTGCCGCTGAGCATTTAAGTAATATGCGAGGTGGTTACGGACAAATGTTAGGCGGAATTTCAGGCGTTAAACCAACAGAAGTAGTCATCATTGGAGCAGGCACAGTCGGCGAATTCGCAACACGTGCAGCCTTAGGATTAGGAGCTTCCGTAAGAGTTTTTGATGACAACATTTATAAATTAAGAAGATTGCAAAACCACGTGGGACAACGTTTAAACACGTCGGTTCTTCAGCCTAAAGTTTTGCGAAAAGCATTGAAAAATGCCGATGTAGTAATTGGCGCACTACGTCCCGTAGATGGGAAAACGCCTTGCGTTGTTTCTGAAGAAATGGTTGCCGATATGAGACAAGGTTCGGTGATAGTAGATGTGAGTATTGATTGCGGTGGATGTTTCGAAACTTCAGAAGTGACTTCTCATGAGAGTCCGGTTTACAAAAAACACGGCGTTATTCATTATTGCGTTCCAAACATTGCAGCCCGTGTATCACGTACTGCCTCTTATGCCTTAAGCAACGTATTTACTCCGTTAATTCTGGATATCGGTCAGAACGGCGGCATTGAAAAAATGGTTAAGAAAAACACAGGTTTGCGTCACGGTGTATACATGTACCGCGGAACCATCACCAATAAAATTTTAGGAGAAGCTTTCAGCTTGCCTTACAAAGACATCGATTTATTAATGGCCGCATTTTAATTTCCATGACACGCAAACGACGATTCATCATTTTCTTTACCAGCGCAGGTCTTACCTCTTTAGTTATTGTTTATTCATTAATGAAACGCGAAGACGATCCTTTGAATAATAATGCTGTAAGCTGGTTGCCGGGCAACAGAGTGAAATCGGCCATCATGGAAAGTAAAATCAGTTTGAGCGACAGTGTTCAATGCATAGCAACGTGCCATAACACTTCAAAAATTCAAATCACAAAAGGCATTCACGATGGCGACGTTGAATTTAACCACGATCGCACCAACGTTCACAAAGCGCCTAAAACCTATTACATTGAAATCCCTTTAAACAACAAGGAGTATTTCGTTGTTGTGGATGTGCGAACCTCCTCAACAGTAGTGACTGATTTCGGTTTACTTGATGAGAAAAAAGACTGCAACTGTAAGTAGTTAATTTTTTGTAATTCCCTTTTCTTATTTGCTATCCGCTATACAAATGTAGTATCTTCAATACATGAAATTTTTAGCAAGCATATTGGCCCTTCATATTTTAATACTGGTATCAGCAGATACTTTGATGGCCAATCATGAAGTGAAAAAAGAACACTCCTGTTGCAAAGTAAAAAACGAACAAACTCCTGAAAAAAACCACAAAAAAAATTGCTACGGAAAAGGCTGTAATCCCTTTGTAAGCTGCTGCTCCATGATGGGCTTTATTCCACAATCGCAAACCCTTTCTTTTAAAAAAGCTGTTGTCACCAAAGAAAAAATGAATTTACGTTCAGAAAACATACTTTCTGTTTTCAACGGAGAAGCGTGGAACCCTCCTAAAGTTTGAATAATCCAATCGAAAAATTAATTTAATTATTCAAACCATTTTAATTCTACAATTATGAAAAAGTATATAGGAATGTTATTCATCGCTTTATTTGCCTTCGCATTTACCGCTAACGCCGGAGATGGTGATTGTTGTAAAAAAGCCGACTGCTGTAAAAACTGCAAAGACAAAGTATGCAAGGAAAAATGTGCTCAGTACAAAGCCATGACCGATGCAGAAAAAAACAGCGAAGCAGGTAAAAAACTTGCTGAAGAATGCAAAGCATTGTGTGAGAAAAACAAATGCTGTGCTGCTGATAAAAAATGCGACAGCAAAGAAGGTAAAAAAGGATGCTGCAAGCATGAATAATAGCCGACTATAAATGATAAATCCCTCCCGGGCAATCGGGAGGGATTTTTTTTTGCATTCGCAAGATGGATTATGAGTTTACCCTGCCGTTAATCTATAAATCCAACCGATAAAACTGCATTTCTTACCGCAAAATAAGTGCTCTATCTTTTATGGTGGGCTTCTGCTGTTTTCACTATACTTTTAACCCAGTTGATCCTTACAACTATAAAAAAACATGTGAAAATATACATGTTGGTAAGAGTGCCTGTAACCTAGCTAAACAAAAAAAACCTCCTTAAACAGGAGGTTTTTTTTATTTCAATTTATCATTCTCTTTATGTCGGTTTTTATCGCGCGAAGTTTTCTTTTCCATGTTTCGTTTAATCGCTTCTTCCAGATTCACTCCTGTTTGATTGGCCAAACAAGTGAGCACAAAAAGTACATCGGCCATTTCATCGCCTAAGTTTTTTTCTTCTTCGGCATTTTTAAAAGATTGCTCGCCATATTTCCGCGCCATGATGCGTGCCAACTCCCCCACTTCTTCCATCAACAAAGCAGTATTGGTGAGTTCATTAAAATAGCGAACGCCGTGATCTTTGATCCACTGATCCACTTCTTTCTGATAAGCTGAAATTTCCATTATTCTCTGTTTTTTGAATCTATGATGATGGTAACCGGACCGTCGTTGAGCAACTCCACTTTCATGTCGGCAGCGAAGATTCCTCTTTCTATTTTATCGTTCAACAGCTCTTCCATTTTTATGCAGAAATCCTCATAAATTTTTTTGGCAATATCGGGCTTTGCTGAATTATCGTACGATGGTCGGTTTCCTTTTTTAGTACTCGCCAGCAAAGTAAATTGACTCACTACCAAAACTCTTCCTTTCACCTCCTGCACCGCTAAATTCATTTTACCCCCTGCATCGGAAAAGATGCGCATTTTTGAAATTTTTGTGGAGAGCCATTCTAAATCCTCTTGCGTATCACCCTCCTGAACACCCAGTAAAATCAATAAGCCCCGATCAATTTTACCAACGATGGAATTATCCACTGTGACACTTGCTCGGGAAACTCTTTGAACTACGGCTTTCATTATCTGTAATTTTCTTGCTCGTCTTCGTGGTAAATATTGAGGTAGCTGTTGTAACGTTCTTCGCGGATTTTTTTAGTGATCACCGCTTCTTTCACCGCGCAACCGGGCTCTTTGATATGCACACAATTGTTGAAACGACAGTGCTCGGCGAAGGGCAAAAACTCAGGAAAGTATTTACACACTTCCTCTTTTTTCATATCTGCTAAACCCAAACCTTTGATTCCCGGCGTATCAATAATATATCCGCCAAAAGCCAATGGATGCATTTCTGCAAAAGTGGTAGTATGTTTTCCCTGCTCGTGCATCTCGGAAACGATGGCTGTTTTTAAATTCAAACGCGGATCAATTTTGTTGATCAACGAAGATTTACCAACGCCTGAATGTCCCGACACCACTGATATTTTATGTTTCAATAATTCTTCTACTTCTTTAATTCCTTCTCCGCTGACCACACTTGCGGCAATGCATTTGTATCCGGCTGCAGTATAAATTTCCATCCATTGTTTCAACTGTTCCATTTCCTCTGCTCCGTACAAATCGGTTTTGTTGATGATGATCACACCCGGAATATGATAAGCAGTGGCAGTCACCAAAAAACGATCGATAAATTCCGAATACGTTTTAGGATGCGTTGCCGAAACCATCAGTACCGCCTGATCCAGATTGGCTGCCAGAATATGATACTGTTTGGATAAATTCACCGACTTACGAATGATATAATTTTTTCGCGGATGAATTTTATGAATGACGTAATTCTCTTTGTCTTCTTCCAAATCAACAATATCTCCAACGGTAACAGGATTGGTTACTTTAAAACCTTCCATCCTGAACTTCCCGCGGATACGGGCAGAGATAAGAGTTTTATTCTCCAATTGCACTTCGTACCAGCTCCCTGTTGATTTAATGACCAATCCTTGCATACCCTAAAAATAGGATTTATTAAGGAAAGAAAAACCCCCGGTATTTCCCGGGGGTTTTTATTGTTTTCATTACCCTCTTTAATCTAAATCACATTTTCATGACTTTCCGGCTATAAATGTACGCGCCGGAAAAGAAATTAAACTGAACATTATACAAGCCTGTATAGCCATTGGAAAAATCTAAATTCACCGTTCTTGATGTTACTGTCAAAAACTCAGCAACTAAATTGTTATAGGGATCAAAAACTTTAATTGACAAATCATTTAAAGGAATTTGATCGCTTAGTTGAATGGTCAGAGGCCCGCTGGTAGGATTAGGATATATACTAATGTTTTGCGCAAGCGTTGAATCAATATTAATGGTTGTATCAACATCACAAATAAAGTAAGTTCGTTCAGAAGAATAATTAGGCATTTCTTCCATATTTGAGCAATTATAAGCTACATAGTTACTAAAGTCTTCCGTTGTATTTTCTTCTGGCAACGGACCATTTTCAACCGGGGGACCTCCCACTACATAATCAAGGACATAATTTGGTAAATACGCTATTCCACCACTACACATTGAGCTTGCAGATTTTATTTTCGCAGAGAAATTACTTCCTGTTTCTGCTTTAAAACCAGGGGAAAAGGTAATTGAATTTCCAGCAATCAATCCAGAAGAGCTATTGCTTTTGAGCGTGAAATTCCCAGCATTAGTAATGTTATGCTGAACTGTTTTGTTATAGGATTGTCCGGAATAAACAATAGTATTATTGGGAATAACTAAATCATACCCCTGATAAGCAATTGGCCTATTAGGCACCTCATTAACCAAAACATGTGTCATTATAAAGTTTTTTGCCAAAGGAGCCAATTCAAAATGGTGTAAATTGGCCGAACTGTTAGCAAAGATGTAATCAAAATTGGTAAAACAACGAGAGTTATTAGGATCGAAAGTTGAATTGATAGGCATATTTAAATCTAATGCGCTTGTAGTGGCAATGAAGCAAGGCGGATTAGGATTAATATATACATCTGAAGTAAGTCCCGTTTTAATGGCATCTTCGACTATCGTTAAAAAGAAACTTGGCAGGTAGGACCCCGGTGCACGATCATAATCGTAATTTTCTGTAGAAAAATTTTGCGAACCACTACCCGAAAGCGGATAATAAGTCCTTGTACCCAAATTCCCGAAATCTGCAATTCCGGAAGTATAAAACTCAAAATTTTCAGTAGCAGTATAACCTGTAAATCCATAACGAGCGGTACCTCTGTAATAATCATCACCCCAGTTAATGTCACATCCATTAAAGTCAAAAAGACTGCCGCAAAGTGGAGAAGGCCATTTGTAATGCTTTGTTCCTACAGTGCGGGTATAATTGAAACTTAACATTGCATCTCCCGGGGTAATTCCCGCCTGAAGTTGACCTGAATAATTTCCATTTGAAACAGCAATTCTCAGCGGTTTAGAAGGGTAACCATTATCACTGGGATTAAGATTATACAATTCCTGGAAAAAATTTATTTTTTTATTTGCGGGCAGTGCTTTACTTCCTGCACCGCTAACAGTTCCACCATGTGTATGTGACCAATGGTATACTAACATTTGAGTAGCGCCTGGATATGATTTTTCAAATGAAGCCAAAATAGTTTGAAACCCAACCCAAGCAATAGGCATGTGTTCTGTCATATCGTTCACTAATTCCTGCAGGCCTATAGGGAAATTTGCTCCTTTGTGTGGCGTGTCATGAGTAATAAACAACCTGGTTTGATGCTCAATCAGATTAGCTTCCATCCATGTCAATGCATATCTCGCAACTAAACCACCCATGCTATAACCTTGTACGATCATATTATTACCTGTATTGGCTTTAATGGCATTGATGTGTTTTATTAATTCCACTAACAGGAAAGCATTGTTTTGAATATAATCTCCGGAATAATCAAAATCCAGTATGATAACATCATAGCCATTATTGTAAAGGTTAAACAACAAAGAATTTGAAGCTGAAGACACATTATTGTTGTATAAATCCACATGCGCCTGAAAATCCTGATCGTTTAAAAAATCTATTCCTTCTACAATAATATATGGCTTCACAATTGAAGTATGTCCGGATGCGAATATGGTCATATACTCACCGCTACAAATGGAGCCATTGTGTTCGGACGCAATCTTTTTTGTAACAGAAAGAGCACCAATGGATGTAGTTGGAGTAAAATAATTGAAGGTAACCGGAGTAGCAAATAAATTGCCGGCCATGACACACAATGCTATCAACAGATATCTAGAATAGTTTTTTAATTTCATAAGTTCAGGTTTAGTTATTTTAAAAGTCGTTATGGTAATTCAAGGCCATAACGAAAGGCAGATCAACACTCTTTTCACAATTTATGTTTTAGTTATGCTCAAGTTGATTACTCCCATAATCAATAGCACCAAATTATAGCAGATAAGTCTCTTTAAAAAATAAAAAGGATGAACGGTTATATTGATTTATTTAACGGTAGAAAAAAGAAAAATCCCCGGTATTTCTACCGGGGATTTTCAAAGAAAAAGAAATCTGTTATTTTACAACCACAAATTTTCGAGTTATTTTATTGTCTCCTTTGCTTATCGTAACAGAGTAAACTCCCGCTGCTATATCAGCTGTAATGTTTTCCATGCTACTGCGGACTTGGTCAGTATACATAGTGCGACCGGTAAGATCCGTCACAACGATAGTTCCACTGATCCAATCGGGATTTAACTGAAGAGTGAAATTTCCATTATTCGGGTTAGGATAAACATTTACATTTTGAATGTTTAGCTCTGAAACCGCATCGGCTGTTTCATCAGTTTTCTCTGCCATTGGCGGCGGACCCGCCGGATTAGAATACTGGGTGATAGGACCATAGCAATCCGGTCTGGCTCCAATTTGAAAAGCAGTGTATGGATGATCTGTTCCGCCGAGAGAAAAAACCTTCGTACCCGGTGATAAGGTAATGCTTTTAGACGCGATGAATTTTCGGTCGGTACCATATATGTGCGCCCCATCATTTGGATTAGAAGCGAAGTACATATTTTTAGCCCAATTACTTCCTCCTCCGGTGTAGATACTTATATCGCTACTTCCTTGAACAGGAAAATAGGTGTCTCCAAAAGCGTATTGATCCTGAATGGCCATTTGCTGAAGGAGCCAGTCAATTGTTACTTGGTCAACCTGACAATGGGTTTGATTGTAAGTTTGACCAAACAATGCATCGAAAGGAGTATTCACAGTAGATGGTGTTTGTGATCCCCATACTTTATGAATATTATCTGCACTTAATCCATTATTGTACTTAGAATAATCACTGGCTGCTGCTTCATTATAGGCAAACGCACTATTAATTGGTATAAAACAAGAGCTCGTTTGAAGACCAGGATCTTCATCATGCATACAATCATCCCCATTATTGGTAACTATCGTCCTTAACATTTCAGTAAAGTTTATAGTTCCACCACTAGAATTATCCGTTAAAATCGGAGGCAGCGATGTATTATACTCAACGGTTGTTAAACGATTGATCATATATACATTATCACTTCTTCCAAAAGCATAAATATCATATTCCAATGCACCGCACATGATATCAGCTATATGTGTACCGCCATTTAAACTGTTTGTGCCCGACAAAACACTTCCATTAGAAATTGCTATTTTACGCAAATTCATTGGCCACCCTTTATTGCTCATACTGTTTAAATCATTAATAAAAGAATACCTTTCAGCATCTTGATCAGCAACATGACCATCTGGTGAAGCAAAAAGATGATATCTCAACATTTGCTTTGCAGCCGTTGATCCCAATCTATCCGCAAATGTATGAGTCCCTCTAATATTATCTACTATTTGACCTAACTTCTGAACACCCATCGGAGCCTGTCCTCCTAAATGTGGTGAGTCCATAGAAATATATAATCTCGTTTGGTGATTCTGGCCACTTATCTCCATTTTAGCTAAAGCTAAACGTGTAATCAGACCTCCCATACTGGGACCAAACACTACCAGTTGTTCGGCGGTTACTTTTGCTTGATTGACCAAATTGACAACTTGAATAAATAAATCAGCATTTTTCCTAACGTCTCCGGCTCCTTCATGCCAGTTTACAAAAACCAAATCATAACACTGTTGACGAATTTGTCCCACTGCATTAATTCCTCTTGGACCCGAAGGAAGATCACCATTCATTAAAGCAAAAAGTCCTCTTGAATCTATGGCATTTTTTTCTTTTGTACTAAATAAATCCCTGTTATTTAAAGGATCGAAACCATCCACAATGATTAAGGGCTTTTTTAACCTTTTATCAGATCTGTTAGAATACAACACTTGAACCGTAGCAGCATAACCATTAACTGTGATCACAGGCCAGGTTTCTAAATCTGCAGCAACATCAGAGGGAATACCCCAGGCTGTAGGTTTTCCCGGTAAAATTTCTTCTCTGTAATTATTACCTGTTGGAAAACCATCGTACCAAGCTTTTTCATCATAAACAACTAAATATTGATACTTAGTTCCATATTGAATATTATAATCCCAAAACTCCTGGTATTCATTCACTGTACCATTTGTTTCTCCAAAGCCATTTGGAGTAATAGACTGCCAGGCCGATTCCCCTACTCGTCTCCTTTTGAGTTCTATTCCCTCATATCGGTTTTCTTGAAATACATCCCAACTTATTTTGATGTAAGTCGACATAACTTCAAACTTAACTTCACCGGCTATCTCTGCTTTAGCCGAGCTAATGAAAGAAAAGAACCAAAGTAAAAGGAGCCCTGCTTTTAAAAAATGTATTTTCATAATTTCATTTTTAAATTAATTTCAAAAACATTTATTTCGACTGCGCTTGCTCTGCCACTTTCTTGCTAACTTCCATTAACACTGAAGTAAGTTGCTCAATTTGCTTAGCTTGTTGAGCCTGTAAATTACTAGCTGTAGTATTCAACTGTTGTTGCTCAGATAATTTTTTGTTCAACTCAATAATATACAAAGTCAGCTCCTCGATTTTTTCCATGTGCTTGTTTTGCATTTGGCCCAGGTTAATTCCTTCTTCTTTGATTTCTTTAGCTGAGCTGATGTTTGGTAAATGCTTGTTTTCTTTGATGTATGATTCTAATGAATCAAGAGACGTAAGTTTGTAATCGTCAGCAAAAACATAATCCGCCCAAGGCCAGTCTGCATGCAAAGCAACTTTTACTTCTTCGCAAATAATTTTACCTCTCACACCCAGCATATATCCTTTTCCGGCTGGGATAGTTCCGCTTCCGATATTTACAACTCCGTCATTGCTGAAACTTACCGCATTAACTCCTGCTGAACTTCCACCAATGTATACTTTATCATAGGCCAAGGCAATTAAAGCCGAATTTGCTCTCGTTTCATTTTTAATTGCGAAATGACTTCCGTATGTATTTGGATTAAAAGTTTTTCCAACTGTAATCTTATCTCCTCCTTCAAAATTAATTCCTGCATAATACTGTGTGCCGTACATTCCTGAGCTAACACCTGTACTCATTAAACTCATTTGAGTAGAACCATCTACTATCTGGAATCTGGCAGAAGGTGTATTTGTTCCAATACCAACATTTCCGGTAGAACGATATACATCTGCTCCGTTTACTGACCACTGTGTAGCAGGTGTAGGAAGTGCCTGCCATGTAGCATCTCCATTTGCATTGGTGGCTGTTAATACAAAGCCTGCTTGTGCTCCCGCAACACTCAATCTTAAGGTTCCGTTCACATCCAATGTTGATGCAGGCGCTGTTTGACCAATTCCCACTCTTCCGGTTGGATCAACCACCATTCTCTGAACTCCTCCTGTGTACATTAAAACTTTTTGAGAACTCAGTAAATTCAAATTACCATCATCGGCTCTCATAGTAAGATATCCTCTTCTGTTGGCTAGCTCAACACCGCTAGACTGATGCAACATTTCAAATTGAACCGGACTACCTGATGCAGAAGTATTGTGCGATTGGAAAAGAACTCTTGTATCATTTCCGTAAGGTAAAAAAGTACCGTTCGTTAATTTAAGGTTACCATTTAATATATCTAATTTCTCAGATGGAGTTTGCGCACCCAATCCTAAAAATCCTGAACCATTTAAAACAAATTTCTCTGTGTTACCGTCGAAAAAATAGGAATCTGTAATTGAAAAAGCATTGTCGCTTGCTCTTCTTCCCATGATCCAGGTATTGATGCCTGAGCGAGCAAATCTCACAGCTTGTGTTTCTGAAGATTCAATTAATATTTGAGCGTTTTGTGGATCCGCTCCATAAGATTTAATATGTAATTTCACAGCCGCATCAGTAGTTGGAGTACCTGTTCCGATACCAACTGTTCCGTTTCTTTTTAATACCAAAATCCCGCCTGATCCTCCTTGGGTTCTTAATGCGATATCCGCATTCCCCTGAGCATCCATCAATATATCACCCGCATTATAACTATCACCGAAATCACTCACTGTAATATTGAGTTTTCCTGTACTTAGTGGATTTGGAGAGAATCTTTCAAAAGAAGCAACAATTCCACTTCCGCCAAATAAACTCTCATCGGCACGAACCTGCAAAGGAATATAATTAAGGGTAGGTGATGTACCAATTCCAACAGCACTTGGAGTTGTTAATGGATTGGTTCCTGTCCACTGTGCATTCGCAGCAGAGGTAAGGGCGATTGCCGAAAGGCATAATAACATTTTTTTCATATGAGTGTTTTTTTAGTTTAATATTTTTAGGTTACTCGGCAGCAAATCTAGGTGATAAAAATCAAAATAAAAGTGAGATTTATTAAACGGCAGCGGCGACTGAATTAACGGCATAATTTTAATCACTTACCGTTAAAACAGTAATCCCTACCGTTAAATAAGTGCATGCCCGTTTCCTGTGTGTTTCCGGATTTTCAATATAAATTTGACTATCGAAAACATTGTGATTTTAAAAATCAGATGTTGAATAAGAAGCCTGTAGCCTAGCTATCTTAAAAAACCCTCCCGTATCACGGGAGGGTTTTTAATTTTACGGCCACCCTTCCTTAATAGGCACTCTTCCAATATTTTACTCAAAAAACAAATTTATCGCGTGCAACGAAAATTTATATATTTGCTTATCAGGTCGAGAAACATTCAAAATCAAAACAACTAAAGAGAAGTTATCTCCTAGTTATCTTTTATGCAAATGATTATATCTGCTAAACAACGGGAAGACTACTGGAGATATATCGGAGAAGAAATATTGCCTTCTTTCAGAATCACTTTATTGTCGGCTGTTGTACTGGTTTTTTTAGCAGGGCCGCTGCGCGATTACCGCACCGGAGGAGTGCCTGCCGCCATCACCAATTTGAAATACGTTTCCATAGCCTTTTGTGTGGTAGCTATTGTGACTTCCTACCTCTTTCCCGAAATAATCAAAAAATGGTTCCAGCTGATTTATCTGCTGGCTGTTGTATTAATCATGCTGCCCAACTCCATTCATTCGGGTTTAGACGGAGGATGGGGCGCGAATGACCATGTCATCTATTTAATTCACGTTGAAATTGCTTTTACCGTATTTATGCCTTCATCGCGACCTTACGGATTGGCAACGCTTATCATCATCAACATCATTTATCTTTTTAATAACATTTATTTCAGTCCGGTTGGAAGTCCCACTAAAAATATGCCCTTCCTTTTAATTCATCAGGTGACCATGCTCACCATCTGTATTTACGGCCACCATGCTATTTTAAGAGCTCGTTATAAAAACTTTTCGAAAACCTTACAAATTGAAAAAAAGAAAAATGAATTGTTACAAAAAAACCTGCGCTTAAAAATCAATCCTCATTTTATTTTTAATGCACTTTCATCCATTGCCAATTTAACCTACGCCAAAAAAAACGAGGAGGCTCATGAGCACATCGTAAAGTTTTCAAATCTATTGCGCTTCAACCTTGAAAAATCCGACGAGCTGTACCATAGTGTAGAAGAAGAAAAAACATTCCTGACCTCCTATCTCGACCTGCAACACAGCATGTCGAAAAACTTTTCTTTTGTTATGGAAATTGATTCGGAACTGGAAACCGAAAACATACAAATTCCCGCTTTTATCATTCAGCCTTATGTGGAAAATGTGCTGATACATGCCTTTCAAAACAATGACGAACATAAACTTTGCATCCGCATACGTCCTCAATCCGAGGAATATTTAGCCATTGAAATTGAAGACAATGGCATTGGCAGAAAGGCAGCGGCAGCATTAAAAAAAGAAAGCAAAAGAAAATCGATGGGTATGGACATCACTGAAAACAGAATTAAAACCCTCCATAAAAATGATAATATCAGTATCAGAATTATGGATTTATTTGCCAAAAACGGACAGCCGGCGGGGACCAAAGTATCTTTAATTACTTCTTACGAAAAAACCTTTTAAATATGAATGCAATCATCATTGAAGATCAAATGCCGGCTCATGATTATTTAAAATCTTTATTAAATGCGTTATTTCCCGAAATAAAAATTGTGGCGCACGCAACCAATGTAGAGCAGGCGATTAAAGCCATTCAAACGCATAACCCTCAAATTGTTTTTTCTGATGTAAAGCTGGAAGATGAAAATAGTTTTTCTGTTTTTGAAAAACTGGAAAACATTCAGTTCAAACTCATCTTCAC
Organism: Flavobacteriales bacterium; assembly: GCA_023251095.1. Classification (GTDB taxonomy): domain Bacteria; phylum Bacteroidota; class Bacteroidia; order Flavobacteriales_C; genus JAHEZL01. The sequence goes on along the minus strand of JAHEZL010000007.1, from coordinate 23,558 downwards.
TACAGCCTTTGATGAATTTGCAGTAAAGGCCTTTAAATTTTCTGCGATTGATTATATTTTAAAACCGATAGATCCTTCTGAATTAAAAACTGCGGTTGAAAAAGCACTTGAAAAAATTGTTTTGCAAAACAATACTTCACTGGAAAACAAAAAAATAAACAGTCTTATTCAAAATATTAAAACCGATACTTTACATCAGATTGCATTGCCTGATTCGAGCGGATATAAATTTGTAAACATCAACGAAATTACCCGCTGCGAAGCAGATGGCAACTACACTAAATTCATTTTCATGGATGAATCTTCTGTATTGGTTTGCAAAACCATAAAGGAATACGAAACGCTACTAAAGGACAGCAGATTTTTCAGGGTTCACAAAACACATCTGATTAATTTCGATCATGTAAAATCGTATGAAAAACACAGTGGTTTTGCGGTGATGAAAAACGGCGCAAAAATCGCCGTGGCCAGAAGAAGGAAGGATGATTTTTTGAGTCAGTTTGCAATTGGAGAATAAAAAAAATCCCCGGTTAAAAACCGGAGATTTAATATTAAAAAAAACAAACTTTTTACTTAATCATCAGTTTTTGAGTATAGACTTGATCCGCTTTTTGCAGATTGATAATATATATTCCTGAAGGAAGAAAATCCAACTCTAATTTCTGAGAGATGTCATTAAGTAATCCGCTATAAATCAACCGTCCGGTTACATCATTAATTTTGATACTTGATCCAATCTGATCGGGTGAAGTATTAATTTGAAAAGATCCATTACTGGGATTGGGGAAAATGCCATAAACAGTTTCTGAAATCTTTTTATCAGATTTATTTTCTTTAGCAACTGAATTATCATCATCTTTTTTATATGAATTACTACCATTGGCATGATTACAATAACTTTCTGATCCATCATTAATTTCCGCATGAAAAGAACTACCCAATTTTGCATGAAAACCTGGATTTAATTTTATTTTATTTTCTGCATAGAGATCTAAAGTGCCATGAGCCGAAGTATTGGCATCAACAATATAATTATTTGCATTTCCGGCAACATCAATGCTGTAACTGGAGTACTGATTTTTTATTTCTCCTACCTGAACAGTGTAATTATTCATGCTTACTTTTTTTCCATACACCTTAAAATAATCCACTTCCATGGTAGCCGGAAAAATGTAATTATCGGGATTTTCCCTGATAGCTATATTAAAAATAAATCTTTCAGCATCATTAACCCCTGGATTAGAAATTTCTCTATATAAAACATCATTTACATACCATCTAATAACATTTTCATCCCACATTATTCCATATTTTACCCATATATTTCCTGTATGCGGACCTATATTCACTGTTTGCTGCCATTCAGGAGCATTATCTCCATATGCCAAATGCACATTGGTAGGTAGCCACTGATCACCTGGATTATTTGGAACTTGGTCCATTTCAAAAATATCAATTTCACCCGCATCATTAGGACCAGGCACACGGTTTTCCGCTCTAAAAGTCCAGAATGACGGCCATAAACCTCTACCGCCTGCAGTATTAAAAGGAACTTTAATCAATGCCTCAGCATAAACATATTTATATTTCTCACAGTCTGTTTCAATAAGTGCAGTTGTGTAATGATAAGGTTCAGATGAACCTTTATATCCACAATAATAAGCATCATTGCTAGGACAAGTGTAGTCTTCCTGACGAGCGGTTATTTTCATAGTACCGTTACTAACTTCAAAATTTTGAGGTCTGTTAGTATTTACATATGGTCTATGATGATCTTCTTTATCTGGATTCCCCCAAAAATCATAATTATTGGTTACATACCATTTTGAAGGATCTAGAGATGTTCCTGAAAAATCTTCCTGATAAATTAATTGCCATGAATTTGGATCATAAATTGGAACAGAAGGAACACTATGTCGTATTCGCCCAAAATGCTCCACATCCTCGTGCACATCGCCCTGCCATATATAAATAACTTTGTATTCATACTCATGGCCCGCAATTACATTATTATCGGTGAAATTTTGACTTGCTGCCGGATAATGATGTTTATCAAGTACTAACATGGAATACATTTCCCACTCTGAATTTATTGTAACATCTCTTTTTTCAAGTTTTCCGTTTTCTAAAGTTGCAAAATTATACCAGGCATAATCAATGACCCAGCTTAATTGGATTGACGAAGGACCATCTGTCATACTAAAATCTATCGTCCAAGTCGCCGATGCGCTTTTGCTTATTCCAATAAGGAAAAAGACAAACAAAATTATTGTACTTTTTTTCATAAAATCACGATTTATATTTTATTACAATACTTATTTTGTAGATAAAATTTCAATCTGTTTTTGTTGAGTTTCTAATTGTTTGCTCAACGCTATAATATAAAGGGTCAATTCTTCTATTTTTTCTTGTTGAATTTTTGCCAATTCCCCCAAACCCACTTGTTGATTTTCCACAACTTTAGCAGATGGAACACCCGGCAAATGTCCATTCTGATTAATATATTGCTCAACCTCTTTTAATGATTTCAGTTGATATTCCTTAGAAAACACATAATCAGCCCAATTTAATTCTACCATAACTTCTTTGGCACGAACAGAACCATTAACAGCCAACTTATAATAATTGTTTTGACTTGAATTAGTAGGAGTAGTAGCCTGAGTGCTAAAATTATTGGTTCCTATTCCTACATTCCCTCCTGTTGAATAAGTAATATTTGAACCACTTGTTGTCCACTGAGAAGAAGAAATTGGCTGCCATGTAGCATCTCCACTTGTATTGGATGATGTCAATACATAACTCGCTTGCGCTCCCGGTATAGCAAGTCTTACTGTTCCATTAACATCTAACTTAGCAGCCGGCGTTGATTGTCCAATTCCCACATTACCATTTACATCAACAGCCATTCTTTGCGCACCATTGGTAAACATGACAATCGTTTGATTACTCATTAAATTTAATACTCCGGCATCTGCCTTTATATTCAAAAAACCCCTTCTGTTGGCAAGCTCTACTCCATTAGGATCAACATGTTTAATTTCAAATTGAGGTGTTACAACACCATTGAAATTGTTATTTATTGAACGGAATATCAAAGCATCATTGGATGCCCAGGAATTGATTGGAGCTACATTAAACGACACCCCCGTTTCCTCCACTTTCATTTTATCAAAACCATTGACATTCATTTGAATATATTGATTTGCCGCTAGATTTAAGAACCCTCTTCTGTTGGCAACATCTACTCCATTTGGACTAACATGTGCGATTTCAAATTGACGGTAAGTATTTAAATTTTCAGGGAGCCAATAATTAGGAAAATTATTATTCACAGAGCGGAACAGAACTGTTGAATTTCCTGCATAAGGAAGAATATAACCGCCGTACATAGCCAAATGCCCTCCTTCTAATTGCAATATATTACCGGCAACAGGAGTTGTAGTTCCAATACCAACGGCACTGGTGGTTGTTATTGGATTAGTTCCGGTCCATTGTGCATTAACAGAAACATTCAAGGCAATTGCCGACAAGCATAACAATATCTTTCTCATAAGAGATTTTTTTAGTTTAATAAATTTAGTTTCCTCGGCAGCAAATCTAGGGTATAAAAAAACAAAACAAACATCCATTTATTTAACGGCAGATTCGACTATTTTAACGGCAAGAAGCAAAAACATTTTTTCTACTCTCCTACGAATACATATATTTGTGTCTCCCGCGAGAAGAGAAGAGAAATCAAAAAAAGGAAAGAGTAAGAACAATTTTATAGCTGCCCCCATTTATACTAATGTTTATATCCGCCAAACAAAAAAATAAATACTGGACACACCTTTCCGCCGAAATAATGCCTTCATTCCGAATCACGGCATTGGTTGGTGTTATCCTGATTTTTATCTCCAGTATATTGCCCGATTTTTTCAGAAGTAATGTTCCGCCGGCTGTCACCTTCCTGAAATACGTTTCCATTTCTTTTTGTGCCCTTGCTCTGGCAAGCTCCTATGTTTTTCCGAAATTCATCAAGCAATGGTTCCAGATGATTTATCTCGTGGCAGTGATACTCAATACGATCCCAAATGCCCTCAATGCCGGACTCATGGGCAACGGTTGGGAAAACAACAATTATATCATCAACCTTATTCATACGGAAGTTGCTTTTACTTTATTCCTTCCCTCCACCCGTCGCTATGGCATCACCACACTTTTACTGGTGAACAGCATTTACCTTTCCATTGTTATCTATTTCTCTCCTGCAACTGCCAATACCAGCAATGCTCCTTTTGTGATTATCCATCAGGTGACCATGCTTATCATTTGTATTTATGCCCATTACGTTATTATAAGAGTCCGTTACAAAAACTATCTCAAAACCCTGAAGATCGAGCAGCAAAACAGTGAATTGCTGCAAAAAAATCTGCGACTCAAGATTAACCCGCATTTTATTTTTAATGCGCTAACCTCCATCACCAATCTTACTCACGACAAAAAGAATGAAGAGGCACACACACAAATCATTCAGTTTTCCAACCTGCTGCGCTTAAACCTCGAAAAGTCGGATGAACTCTACCATAGCCTTGAAGAAGAAAAAGAATTTTTGGAACATTACCTGGAATTGCACCACTCTATGATGCACAATTTTTCATTTGAACTGGACATCCATCCTGATTTGGATATTGAAGACATTCAGATTCCGGCCTTTATCATTCAACCCTACCTGGAAAATGCACTGATCCATGCCTTCCAGAAAAAAGAACAGCCCAAATTATGGATACGCATCCATCCGCGGCCGAACGATCACCTGCATATTGAAATTGAAGACAATGGCATTGGCCGAAAGGCTGCAAGTGAACTTAAAGACAGAAAATCACTGGGAATGGAGATTACTGAAAACCACATTAAAAGTTTGCACAAAAACGACCGTGTAAAAATACAAATCTCCGATTTGTACGATCATAACAATCAGGCCTCAGGTACCAAAGTTACCTTAACCACCCCTTATCAGCGCACCTTCTAAACCCATAAAAGCCATCCTCATCTCCATCACCGAATAAGCGCGGCGCTTTTGTAAAAATTCGCTATTTTCGCGCTATGGCAAATATTGTAGCAATAGTAGGAAGACCCAATGTGGGGAAATCAACCCTCTTCAACCGCTTAACGGAATCGAGGACAGCAATCGTTGATGAGCAGGCAGGAGTAACACGTGATCGTCACTACGGACGCGTGGAATGGAACGCAAAAGAATTTATAGTGATTGATACGGGCGGATATGTTCCAAGCTCCAATGATATTTTTGATGTGGCCATTAAACGTCAGGTTAAAATTGCCATTGAGGAATGTAGCATCATTATATTTTTAGTGGATGTGATCGACGGTATTACCGATCTGGATCAGGGTGTAGCCGATTTATTAAGAAAAAGCAACAAGAAAATATTTTTAGTCGCGAATAAAGTCGACAACTACGAACGTCAGTTTGATGCTTCTGAGTTTTACAATTTCGGACTCGGTGAAGTATTACAAATATCAGCCATCAGCGGAAGCGGAACAGGTGAATTACTGGATTTGATTGCTGCCGATATCTCTGAAGAAAAACCCGAAGATTTAAGCGACCTCCCAAAAATTGCAGTGGTGGGAAGACCTAACGTAGGAAAATCATCCATCGTAAATGCCTTCATGAATCAGGAACGCAATATTGTTGCACCAACTGCAGGTACTACGCGTGATTCTATTCACACACGATACAAAGCGTTCGGTCACGATTTTATTTTAATTGATACGGCCGGACTGAGAAAGAAAAGTAAAGTAGAGGAAGACATTGAGTTTTACTCAACACTGAGAACCCTTAATGCCATTGAGAATTCCGACGTTTGTTTGTTGATGATAGATGCCGAAAAAGGAATTGAAGCGCAGGACATCACCATTTTTCATATCATTGAAAAAGCTAAAAAAGGCGTTGTTATTGTGGTAAACAAATGGGATTTGGTAGCGAAGGATTCCAATACCATCAATGCTTTCACTGAAAAAATTCAGGAAGCCATCCGTCCTTTTTCCGATGTGCCTATTATCTTCACTTCGGTACCCGACAAGCAACGTATATTAAAAGCGCTGGAAACAGCCATTGAGGTAAACAACAAAAGAACAAGCACCATTAAAACTTCTAAACTCAATGAAGTGCTGGGCGCTGTTATTGATCGCTTTCCTCCTCCAACACTGAAAGGGAAAATGGTGAAAATTAAATACATCACCATGTTACCCACCAAAACTCCGGCTTTCGCTTTCTTTTGTAATCATCCTAAATACATTCAGGAAAACTATAAACGCTTTTTGGAAAAACAGATTCGTGAGAATTTTGATTTTAGCGGAGTACCGATTACGTTGTTTTTTAGGGAGAAGTAGAGAAATCCCTCTTGCCATCACACATCAATCCTCCGCTCTCTCCCTTTTACAAAGGGAGAAGTTCAGTACTCATCCATTTTCACAATACACTTCAGGAAATGCCAGCTAACTAACTTCCTCCTTTAGAAAAGGAGGAGTGCGAAGGGTTTATGCGCGAGGGCAAGGAGGATTTTTCAATTAATGCTTGGTATACCCCATCGTTGTAAACAACTCCGCACCACCATTCAACCAATCTGCTGCAGTTACTTTCTCCAACCATTTAGCTTTAATGTATTTATTGGCTTCCACGCGGCAATCGCCCCAATACCCGTCTTTATAAGGCGGACCCCACATCGGCTGAACATCCCAATTGCAATCAATATATGCCACTACCCTGATCACATCTTTGTTTTTTTCAATGTACTCGAAGAAAGGCACAAACCATTCGCTCCATATTTGTTCTGATGTTTTCACCTGTAAATTCTCTCCTGCCGGACCGTCATACACCGCTCCAAAATTCCTGCGGGTCAAGCGCACTACATCATAACCTTGCGGACTCGACTCGCAAACCATCGCAGGTTTGTTGTGCGCACGGGCGAAATTCACCAGCTCATCTGTTAATTTAGCTTGCTCCTCAGAAGCCACAAACCAGGAGTAGCCGCAATAATCCACATATTCATCACCCGGCCACCAGTCGCCGATATTTTCATGAAAACCTTCAATTTTATCATCCACAGGAGAAGTTCCCGAATGCCAAACGAAAGCACAATTGTCCACTCCCATTTTTCTGAAAATATCCACTATCCGTCGGAAAGCGGCCTGATAAGCCTTTGGTTCATAGTGATTCCAGTTCCCGTCGAATTCATATCCTATTCGCAAAAACACCGGTCGGTTGGTTTTTTTAATCCATCTTCCCAGCTCATTCACTTCATCATCGTAAGTCCCTTTGGCAATAGATTCCAAAGCATCTACCAGATACAAACCAATAGACAAAGCAGTGTTTTTTAAAGTTGGATTATCCACCACACATGGCGCACAAACATCACCGGCACCATAATTCACAGGATCTTCCAAACCCATTAACGACGGCAGATTGGTATAAAAAGTAACTCCTCCCGGAAGCACGTTAAAATTATCTACATAGCCATTGTTGTTGGGTGCTTCAAAGCCTCCTATGGCGCTTAAATCCTGACCCACCACCAATAGCATTTTATCTTTTGGAACAGAAAACTTTGCAGAAGTTTGTCCGAATAACGAAGTAACCAAACCCAATAATATCAATCCGAAGTAAACTATCAACCTTTGCATAGAATAGAGTTTAATTTTTACAAATATGCTTATTTATGTGATAACACAAAACTACTTAGTGTATTATTTACATAAATATATGTCTTTATTTTTTAGAAGTCAACAAAAGATGTTCCTTTTTTTAAATCTAAACAAAAGCAATTTATAACTTTACGGCATGGACTTCCTCCCTCACGATATAGAAAACTACGCCTTACAACATACTACTTCCGAAAGCGAGTTATTGTATAGACTCAACCGCGAAACACATCAAAAAATATTAAAACCGCGCATGCTCTCCGGGCACATGCAAGGACGCGTTTTGTCCATGATCAGCAAAATGATTCAACCCGAAAAAATTCTGGAAATAGGCACTTACACAGGTTATTCAGCCTTATGTCTCGCAGAAGGATTGAAAGAAAAAGGAGAATTAATTACCATTGATATCAACGAAGAAGGGAAAGATTTTGCGCAAGGCTTTTTCGATCAGTCGGAACATAAAAACCAAATTCATTACCATATCGGCAATGCATTGAAAATTATCCCAACGCTGGAAGGGCCATTTGACATAGTATTCATTGATGCCGATAAAGAAAATTATTTGGAATATTTCCATCTCGTTTTTGACAAAGTAAAACAAGGCGGCTACATCATTGCCGACAATGTGCTGTGGAGCGGAAAAGTAGTGCAGGAAGTAAAAGCCAATGATAGCGACACTAAAAAACTAATGGAGTTCAACGACTTCGTGCAAAATAATCCGCAAGTGGAAAACGTATTGCTGCCCGTTAGAGACGGATTGATGATCGCCAGAAAAAAATAATCGTGAGAACTTTTATCACCCTCTTTTTTTTATTTTTTTTCTCTGCTGTTTTCAGTCAGCAAACTGATTTTAGTCAAGCCGATCAACGCGCCCGGCATGTTCCGTTTTCAAAAACAAGATCCCACAAAAAATTAGCCCATTACCTTTGCGACAGCCTGAAATCCGATGAAGAGAAAATACGGGCAATGTATATGTGGATCACCGAAAACATAAAGTACGACGTGCACATGTATTCCACAGGCAAACTCAAAAAACACCGTCCCAACAAAATTTTAAGAAAACGAAAAGCAATTTGTCAGGGCTACACCGATTTATTTGAAGCCATGTGCACTGAAGTGGGAATTAAATCATACGCTGTAGACGGTTACGTAAAAGGCGGATCCTACGAGCCTTCGGATATTTTAGTAAGAGAAGAACATGTTTGGAACGCTGTGTTTTATAATGGACAATGGCATTTAATGGATTTAACCTGGGGCTCCGGCTCCATCAGATCCAGAAAACAAATCATCAGAAAATTTCTTTTCAATCGCTTTCATATTCCCTTCCGAAGGAAATTTAAATTTATGAAGGACCGGAATATGGATTACATCATTACCGATCCCAATACTTTTATTTTAGATCATTTGCCTGCACATCCCTGGTGGCAGCTCACTGCTAAAGTTTTGCCCGAAGCTGTATTTGAAAAAGATTCTTCCGAAATCAATAAATTCATTCATTCCAAAAAAGGAGAAGTGAATTCCTTTGACGCCAATATTCAGGTGTTTGAAAATTTCAAACAACCTTACAAATATCTGTTTAAGGCAAAAAAGGCCCACAATTACAATGAGCAAAATTTTGAAGTGCTCGCTCAGGGAAAAACCATGAGCGCTTTGTTTTGGTTCAATGAAACAAGGAAGCAACGCATACATTGTACACAAAAAATTAAAGTTTACGATTCCTGTGCTGTGCTTTTGAAAGAAGCTATTGGGGATTTAAAATTTTACAACGAATACACCAACAAGGAAAATAAAATCAGGGTGAAAAAGAACAGTGATTTTCATTTGGAAGCTGTTCATTTTTCCGAAAAACAACTTTCACTAAACAATCAAAAAATAAACAACATTCTTTCCCGTAAAGAAAAATTAAAAGGAGAAAGAAAAAAACTAAAAAAGGAAAGAAGGACCTTAAACAAAGAAATTTACGCCCTCTATTCCAAAAACATGAAAGACAGCGTTGGATCCAATCCGGCGGATTCAACCTTGCTCGCCGAAATGGACACTATCAAAATGTCCATCGACTCCTTAAAAATTATAAAATATAAAAATTTCACCGACTCGCTTACACTAAAAATCAACACCCTTAATTACAACAGATTTCATATTTCCGAAGCATCAAAACAAAGCAAATTGATCTTCAAAGCAAAAAAATACTGGAGAAGTCATTTCATGTGGATACTTCGCCCAACAATAGATACCCTGCAAAAATATCAAACGGAATTATCTCAACCAAAAGACTCTCTATGGTTAGCATCCGACAGTGCCTACACCCAACTATTTTTATTGATTAAAGGCAACGGAACTGACGCCCGAGAAATCCGAAAAAAATACAAATCTCTGCTCAGTTTAGCCAAGAAAAGCGGGAAGCCCCAATTGTTTTACACCACTAAAGATGCATGGAAGGAATACGATGAATACCGCTTGGCGCAAATAGAAGCGAACATTTCTTTATGCCAATCAGAAAAATCTAAAAACAAAAAAATAAAGAAAAAATTAAAAAAAGAAAACAAAGCCAATCGCAAAGAAATGAAGCGGGAAGAACACCGCTATTACTACTACAACTGGTACTACAATAAATTTTGCAAATACCATTTGTATAAATCCGGAGTCTTCTCTAAAAAAATAAAAAGGGCAAAATCTATTGTTAAACAAGAGAGCTCTGTTTGCAAAAAGAAAATCATGGAAGAGAAGAAAAGAATGGAGAAAGAAAAAAAAGAACGGGAGAAAAATTCAATTCATTGAAATCCCTCTTGCCATCACACAGAATCCTCTCACACTCTCCCTTTTTTCAAAGGGAGAAGTGCAGTGCTCATCCATACTCAATTATGCTTTTCAGAATATGGTCGCTAATCAACTTCTTCCTATGGAAAAGGAGGAGTGCGCAGGAATTGTTTAAGGGCAAGGAGGATTTTACCACATACCTGAAAAAGATCTCCGATCCATTCTATATATTTACTTCAAATTTTTCAATATGAAATCGCTTCTTCGCATACTCTTACTCATTGTAATTCTCTTCTCCCCTTTTGCAACATCTGCTCAAACCTTCCCTTACGAAACAGTAGCGGGCGATCCTTTGCAAACAAGGATTTACACCCTCCCCAACGGATTAAAAGTTTACATGAGCGTAGTGAAAGACAAACCGAGAATTCAAACTTATATCAGTGTGAATGCGGGATACAAAAACGATCCTGCCGATGCCACCGGACTTGCGCATTACCTGGAACACATGCTGTTCAAAGGATCTGAACACCTCGGCACCATCAACTATGAAAAAGAAAAACCTTTGCTCGATCAGGTGGAACAACAATTTGAAGTGTACCGCCAAACTACAGATTCCTTAAAAAGAAAATCCATTTATCACATCATCGACAGTTTGAGTTACGTAGCATCGGGCTTTGCTGTGGCCAATGAATACGACCGATTGACTTCGCAAATCGGCGCGCAGGGAACCAACGCTTTTACTATGGCCGACAACACCACTTATGTAAATAACATCCCCTCCAACCAACTCAACAACTGGTTGAAAATTGAAAGCGAAAGATTTTTATTTCCTGTTTTCCGCCTCTTCCACACTGAGCTGGAAGCAGTGTATGAAGAAAAAAATATCGCTCTCGACAATGATGTTCGCTCGGCTTATCAGGCTACTTTGAAAAATTTATTTTCCAATCATCCCTACGGAACTCAAACAGGATTGGGCACCATAGAGCATTTGAAAAATCCGTCGATCAAAAAAATAAAAGAGTTTTACAATCAGTATTATGTGCCCAACAACATGTCGGTAATCCTCGCCGGTGATTTCAACATGGATTCTGCCATCGTAGCTGTTAACAATACCATGGGACAACTGAAAGCGAAACCAATCCCGGGTTTCAGCTACCAACCCGAAGTTCCCATCACCGAACCAAAAACAGAAACCATTTATGGTGCCGCCGCAGAAGTATTGCTGATGGGTTACCGTTTTGATGCAAAGCCTTACACCAAAGAATCTTACTTATTAACGATGGTGGATCAAATCCTCAACAATGCCTACGCAGGATTAATCGACATCAATCTCAACCAGCAACAAAAAGTAGCTGACGCAGGAACTTATCTGGTGAAATACAATGATTACGCGGCCCACGTATTTTTAGGCTTTCCAACACAAAAACAATCTCTGGAACAAGTGCGCGATTTAATATTTGAACAAATCACAAAATTGCAAAAAGGAGAATTTGAAGACTGGCTCATTGATGCCATCATTAAAAACCTTAAATATCAGGCCATCAAAGAAAAAGAAACGCCCGAAGGAAGAGCCCAAACCATGCTATCAGCCTTCAACAGCAAAGTGCCTTACGACAAAATAGTAAATGAAATTGCCGAGATAGAAAAAATCACGAAAGCCGATGTAATGGCCTTTTGCAATAAATATTATTCTGAAAAAAATTGCGTGATCATTTACAAAAAAATCTCCAAAGAAAAAGGAAGTGCCATGGTTAAAAAACCTGCCATCACTGCCATTCAAATCAACAGAGAAAGCTCTTCAGCTTTCGGAACCGAATTTTTAAAAGCCGTTCCCGCTCCCATCCAACCGGTGTTTGTGGATTATAAAAAAGAATTTCAAATCGCTGAAAATTCCAACGGAAGTAAATTGTGGTACAAACAAAATACCGGCGACGGACTCTTCTCCGCTTCTATCATTTACGATTTCGGTTCCTACGAAAATCCTTTGCTGGAAAATGCACTCGATTATCTGGAACTATTAGGAACCACAAAGTTTTCCAATGCAGGTATCCACCAAGAATTTTACAAACTAGCTTGTGAATACAGCTTTAATGTAGGTCAGCATGAAACGAGCATCAATTTCACCGGACTCTCGGAAAGCGCGCCGCAGGCCATTGCCCTCATCAAAGCCATTTTCAGCGAAGCCAAAGCCGATGAGCTTGCTTTGAAAGGATTGAAAATGAAAATTTTAAAACAAAGAGCCGACGATAAATTAAACAAAGACATTATTTTATGGAAAGCCATGACGAGCTACGCCATGTACGGAAAAACATCACCGATACTGAGCAAACCGAAAAACAAGCAAATCAAAAAACTCACTTCCGCACAATTGCTTTCCGAAATCAATAAACTGTGGAACTCTAAAAGTCAGATCAACTACTACGGTCCGCTCCCCATCACCGATTTCCAAAATCAGCTCACTTCCCTGATGCCTGCAAAACTGAACAATCCTTTGCCAAAGAAAATTTTCATCAAAAACGACATCGACAAAAATGTAATTTACCTGGTGGACTTCGATATGCAACAGGCAGGAATCGGTATTTATACCAAAGGCAAAAGTTTTGATCCGCAATATGCACCAACCATTCAGCTCTTCAACGAATATTTCGGCGGCGATATGTCGTCTATCACTTTTCAGCAAATCAGAGAAGCCAAAGCACTGGCCTATTCTGTAGGCGGATCATACAACGAACCTTATTTTAAAGAAGAACCTTACACCTTTTGGGCCCACATCGGAACTCAAGCCGACAAAATGAAAGAGGCTTTGCCCGCAATGGATTCACTCATCAAAACATTGCCATACTCGGAAACAGCATGGCAGGCTTCCATCAACGCCATGCGCCAGAATATTGAAACAGGCCGCATTATAAAAGCCGACGTATTTACCAATTACAGAAACAATATGCGCATGGGTTGTGATTACGATCGTCGTATAGATTTATACAAAGCCCTGAACACTCTTCAATTTAAAGATATCCTGGCTTTTCAGTCGCAATATTTACAACCAAAAAAGTTCACTATGATCATCCTGGGAAACACCAAGCAATTCGATATGAAATGGTTGAAAACACAGGGCGAAGTAAAGGTTTTAACGCTGGAACAGATATTTGGCTATTAATCTTCACTCTTTTTTAGCACCTTTGCACAAAGTAAATTTTTGAAAAGTAAGATTTTAAATATACTCAAATACTTGTCCTTCCTCGCGGTTGGACTGGGGTTGATGTGGTGGCTGTACGACAAGAACAAGGATCAGATGATCTTTGAGGAAGTGCAGTTCCAGAAAGAAGTAAATTTAAACCATCAGGGCGTATTGTCATGGGTGGATTCAAGCGCTGCACAATTTAAATTCTTTACGATTGAGCGCGCCAGCGACAGCGCAATTTTCAGCACTACTGATACCGTAAGAATCGGCGCTGATTCCATTTACACTTATTTTGATGAAATACCTTCTGACGTTCCGGGAGAAAAACTGACTTATAAAGTACAAGGATGGAGCCAGATTGACCTGATCAAGGAATTTAAAAACATGGACATGAAATGGTATGTTCTTGGTTTTATTTTCTCCATCATCAGTAATTTATCCCGTGCTATACGTTGGCAAACCATCATTGAACCTTTGGGCTACAAACCCAAACTGATGAATACTTTCCTATCGGTAAACATCATGTATTTCTCCAATTTAATTGTGCCGCGCTCAGGTGAAATAACAAGGTGCTCCATTTTGTACCAGTATGAAAAAATACCGGTAGCCAAATTAATCGGTACCGTTTTGATAGAAAGAGTCATCGACGTCATATTTTTATTTCTTCTCACAGGCTACATGATCATCAGCCAATTCGACTTTATCACTACTTATCTCAGCAAACCCGACGTTCAAAAAACATTATCCGAAAAAGCCGATGTACTCCCTCTTCTAACAGCAGTGTGTGTTTCTGGAATACTGGTACTGGTGCTATTGTATGTTTTCCGAAAAAGAATTTTAAGCACTAAACTGGGTGCGAAAATTGGCAAACTTTTATCCGACTTATGGGAAGGTATGAAAAGCACCAAAAAAATTGAAAGAAAATGGACTTTCTTCTTTCATAGTTTCTTTATCTGGGCCTTGTACTTAGGAGTATTGTATGTCTCTTTCCTGTCTTATGGCCCTACCGAAAAATTAGGTTTATCCGTCGCCTTTGTCGCTCTCATCACCGGTAGTTTTGCCATGGTAGCGCCAAGTGTTGGAGGAATCGGAACCTGGCACGCTATGATTATTTTCACTCTAGTGATTTTCGATGTAAGTGAACCGCAGGCTTTTATTTATGCCTTTGCCGCTTTCTTTATGATGACGGTTACCAATATAGTTGCCGGCGGACTCTCTTTCATTTTCCTGCCTATGTATAACGGAAAACGCAAATCGGTAAAACAAAATAATACGGATGCTGTGGATCAAAATTGATAGTCAGCTCCCCGAAGACAACCAAATGGTGTTGGCTTATCTTCCCGACAATTGGGTATCAACCCCGGGAGATCCCACCGACAAAACGCTTCAACCAATTAAAATGCTGCGCTTCAACAAAAACTTTTACGGAGCGCACAAAACCCGACATAAAAACAGTTCTTCCGATCATTTTTGGAGTGGTGAAGGACTCAGCAATCATTTCTTTCAAGAAGTTTCACACTGGATGCCTTTACCGCAGGAACCTAAATAATTTTACGCTGTGAATCTTCTCCTTCCACATAAGCTACTTCGTTTAATTGCCTTTACACTTTGCAGCATTTTTCTCCTTCAGATTGCAACAGATATTGTTGTGAAAATACGTGAGGAAAATAAAAAACAAGAGCTCGTGCAAAAAGAAAAAAGTGAAGGTGACGATTCTTCAAATGATGATCAGGAAAAAGAGAAAGAAACAGAAATAGACGACGAAGACGAAAAAAAAGAACTCAACCAATTGCTGTTGTTAGCAGTGTTTACCGAATTACATCTCAACACACTCCAAAAGCATTTAAAGCATTGTCATCTTCCTTCAGGTTTTTTTAAAACCTTTACTCCTCCTCCCGAAAACAGCTCGCTTGCTTAAGTCGGCCTGAAAAAGACCGCTCATTTCAAATCAACTACTTATTCTTCCGCACAGAAAAATGATGTGCTAAAATTATTATTTCATGAGTCCATACTATAACAGCTTATTAGAAAACAATAAAAAATGGGTCGCAGAAAAACTCGATCAGGATCCCGAATTTTTTGCCAAACTGGCAAACGGACAAAAACCACCCTTGCTCTGGATAGGTTGTGCCGACAGCAGAGTACCCGCCAATGAAATCATAGGCGCCCTCCCCGGCGAAGTATTTGTGCACCGCAATATTGCCAACATGGTGATTCATACCGATATGAATATGCTGAGCGTGCTGGATTACGCTGTATCCATTTTGGATGTACAACATGTGATTGTATGCGGACACTACGGTTGTGGCGGTGTTCATGCGGCCATGGATGAAAAACATTACGGATTGGTAGACAACTGGGTGCACCACATCAAAGACGTTTACCGTTTCAATAAAACAGAGCTGGACGGGATCAAAGATCATAATGCGCGCTTCCGCCGTTTTGTGGAAATCAATGTAATAGAAGGAGTACAGGATTTAGCAAAAACAGCAACCATTCACAGTGCATGGCAAAATAAAAAAACACCTACTTTACACGGCTGGGTTTATGATGTTGCCAACGGATTGGTAAAAGAACTCATCACTTTAAAAAATGAGTGAAATGATAACGTAATGTTTTTGTTATTTTAGTACGATGATGAATGCGTACAAACATTTCATACTTATTATATTTTTTAGTTTTTGCTACACTTTTTCAACAGGTCAGATCATTTTGTCGGGAACTGTAAGAGATGCCGCATCGGGTGAAATTATTCCCTTCGCCAATCTCTATCTTCTTAAAAAACAATATGGTTCGACCTGTACTGAAGAAGGCAAATTTTCTTTACAAACCAATATGCCCGACACGCTCATAGTGATGATGAGCGGCTATGACAGCAAAAAGATTTATTTCTCCCAATCACAAAGCAATCTAAAAATCACGCTGGAAAGAAACAATCTTAAAACAAAGGAAATTGTGATCAGCCGGAAAAAAGGAAAGAAAAAAAATCCTGCCGATGCCATCATGGAACAAGTGCTGGAACACAAAAAGAAAAACAATTACAAATCCCTGTCAGCCTACGAATGTACGAACTACACCAAAATTCAGTTCAATCTGAATAATCTCGACAGTAGCCTTGCAAAAAATTTATTTTTTGAACCCATCGGTTTCCTTTTTAAAAAGATTGATTCCACCACTTTTGGAAAACCAAGTGTACCCGTAATGCTCTCGGAATCTTCCTCCCATTATTTTTACAAAGCCAATCCCAAACACGAAAATGAAATCATTCAGGCCAATAAAATTTCAGGAATAAAAAAATCGGGGATTTCCGAATTCACCGGAAATTTTTATCTGGATTACAATCTCTACAACGACTATATTTTCACGTTCAACAAAAACTTTGTGAGTCCGCTGGCCACCCACGGAAAGCTCTCTTACAAATACGTTTTAATTGATTCCACAGAAGAAATAAACGGAAGAAAAACTTATGAGATTTTTTTCCGACCCAAACGAAAACAGGAACTCACTTTTCGCGGTCATTTGTGGATCGACAGTGCTACGTGGGCCATCGCAAAAGCAAAACTCGTGATGTCGCACGACGCCAATGTGAACCTCATTCATGAAATGGAAATTGAAAAACATTTTCAATGGATGGATAGCGCATGGCTTCCCGAAAAGGAAATTCTTTTCATGGAATTTTCTGTGAATGATGATGGCTTGGGGATATACGGACTCAAACAAACTTTCAGCTCCAACTACCTACTCCGCCAACCCAAACCCGATGCGTTTTTCTCAACGGAAAAAATCATTCGCTTAAGTGATTCTCTGCAAGGCGACAAAGAGGAATACTGGCAATCACAACGGCAAAGTACTATCACTAAAAATGAAAAAGAAATTTACACTACGGTGGATAGCGCAATGAATACGCCCTATCTCAAAAAATTAAAAAAAATTTCCATCCTCCTGTACACCGGTTATCTTCCTTTTAACAAATGGCATTACGGTCCTTTGCTAAACACGTACAGTTTCAATCCCATCGAAGGAAATCGCTTTAGAATCGGCGGAGAAACCAACGCCGCTTTCAGTAAAAAATTCAGAATCAATAGTTATGTCGCTTACGGCACATTGGACCGAAAAATAAAGTACGGTCTCAAAGCCGAATATTATTTCAAGCTGCAGGGCGCACGACGATTTGCAGGCATTGATTTTTCCAACGATTTAAAAGTGATGAACCTTTATGGAACGGCCATTCCCATCGACAATATACTCGCATCGCTTTCCCGCAGGAATACGCCAAAATATCTTTTTGTAGAACGTTATGCTGCCTACTTTGAAAACGAATGGCTAAAAGGAACAGGCAACAGAATCACCTTCGCGTATCAAAACATTCATCCGCTGGGAAACCTAGTGTTTGAAAAGCCCGACAATACTTTTCTTAGCGACATAAAAACCGCAAGTGTTGAAATTTCGGGAAGAATAGCCTGGCGCGAAAAATTTTTTGAAGATCATTTCACGCGGATCAGCCTGAGTACAAAAGCACCCATTATCACCTATTCATTTGAAACAGCTTTTAAAGGTTTACTGAACTCCGATTACAACTTTTACAAAGCGAAAATCAAAGTCACCGACAAATGGTTTTTTGGCAACATCGGCTACATGCACTTCAACGGGGAAGTCGGAAAAATATGGGGAAATCTTCCCTACCCTTTGCTTTTCACACAAGCAGGAAACAATTCCTGGTACTTTGATGCCGAGGCTTTCAGCCTTATGAATCCTTTTGAATTTGTAAATGAGCAGTATGTTAAAATAATGCTCACCCAACATTTTGAAGGCTTACTGCTGAACAAAATTCCTTTCCTGAGAAAACTCGATTGGCGCGAAGTTGCTTTCGCCCGAGGTGCTATTGGCGCATTATCGGCTGAGCACAGCAAAATATTGGTGCTGCCTTCGGGCATGTCGGGTTTAAACACACCTTACGCCGAAGCAGGGGTAGGCATTGAAAATATTTTTAAAGTATTAAGGATTGATGCCGTGTGGCGATTAACGCAGCTGAACAAAACAAATATTAGCGCATTTGGCGTGAATGTAGGGATGTCGCTGGTGTTTTAACCGCCAACATTTCTTTGTTTATAAACTCCCCCTTTTTTCGTTGTAAAAATTCACACTCTGCTTTATCTTTAGTACATGAAGATTCCACGCGAAAAAATAATCACCTTATTCAAAAACAAATACTTCGTTATTTCTTTTGTGTTTGTGGTTTGGGTTTCTTTTTTCGATCAGAATAATTTGCTTTTCCACCACGAGCTGGAAGGTCAGAAACAAGAGTTGCGTGAAAAAAGTGAACACTACAAACTCGAAATAGAAAAAAACAAAACACTTCTTAAAAACCTCAATGATTCCATCTATCTTGATCAATTCGCCCGCGAAAAATTCAGGATGAAAAAGGACGATGAAGATTTGTTTGTGGTGATTGAAAAACAATAAACAAAATCTCTCATGGCAGAAAAAACCCAAATAAACTATACTGCTGAAGGGTTTGCAATTCCGGCCTTGTGTTCCACTAAATACGATTACACCCACCCTTCCAAACAAAACAGCGACTGGGAAATTTGTGCAGATGAAAAGTCGGATGCCAATGTAATTATTGTTGCGGAAGGAAAATCTGCCAAAGAACAAATTGCTTCCGTTCTAATTGAACTCCATAAAATCTCTGAAGCAAAAATTGCGGAAGTTGAAATAAAAATATCAGGCGGAACTCAGTTGTTGTTTGAAATTGCCAAACTGAAAGCTTTGCGTTATCTGGTGACAAGTGCTATTCACGCAAGGTTTCCCGACTATAAAAAATCTTATCCTAAAATATTTTGCGTTAGCGATCCTCAACATTTCACCACTAAAGAACCCGAAACAAATTTAATCCGCCAGAGCATACAGGCCCTTTCTTTTGTGTTGGGCGGAGCCGATAAAATTGCGCTGCTTCCTTTTGATGGCAGTAAAAACGCCAATCCGCAAAGGATTTCAAAAAACATTTTATTACTGCTGAAAGAAGAATCCCGACTCACAAAAATCTCCGATGCTATCAACGGTTCTTTTTTTATTGAAGCCTTAACAGAAAAAATCATACAGGAACACAGCGATTTTTCTCCGAAAAAAACAGCTGATATTACTTTAGGTAAACCGGGTGAACCCGACTATCTGCGCGGACCGTACGCAAGCATGTACACACAGCGACCATGGACCATTCGCCAGTATGCAGGATTTTCTACCGCCGAAGCCTCCAATGAATTTTACAGAAAAAATTTGGCCGCCGGACAAAAAGGTTTGTCGGTGGCCTTTGATTTACCCACCCACCGCGGTTATGATTCCGATCATGCGCGTGTGAAAGGAGATGTTGGAATGGCGGGCGTTGCCATTGATTCGGTGGAAGACATGAAAATTCTTTTCAAGGATATTCCACTTGCAGATGTTTCGGTTTCCATGACGATGAACGGCGCTGTTTTGCCCGTTATGGCTTTTTATATTGTGGCTGCCGAAGAACAAGGCACTGCTCCCGAACAACTCACGGGAACCATTCAAAACGATATTCTGAAAGAGTTCATGGTGCGCAACACTTTCATATATCCGCCTGCGCCTTCGATGCGCATTGTAAAAGATATTTTTCAGTTCACTGCCGCTAAAATGCCAAAATTCAATTCCATCAGTATTTCGGGCTACCATATGCAGGAAGCCGGTGCCGACACGGTTTTGGAGCTGGCACTCACTTTAGCCGACGGTGTGGAATATGTGAAAACGGGAATTAAATCGGGATTGAACATTGATGATTTTGCGCCACGCTTGTCCTTCTTCTGGGGCATAGGAATGAATCTGTTCAATGAAGTAGCCAAGCTCCGCGCAGGAAGGGTGATCTGGTCGCAACTGATGAAAGAGATGGGCGCTAAAAATGAAAAATCATTGCCGCTGCGCACCCATTGTCAAACTTCAGGATGGAGCCTCACCGAACAGGATCCTTACAACAATATTGCCCGCACCACTATTGAAGCATTGGCCGCTGTACTGGGCGGAACGCAATCTTTACACACCAATTCTTTTGATGAAGCGATCGCTTTGCCTACCGATTTTTCGGCACGCATTGCCCGCAACACACAACTCATCTTACAAGAGGAAACAGATATTTGCAAAGCCATTGATCCTTTCGGCGGAAGTATTTATCTGGAGGAAACAACGCAAAAAATGATTGCCGATGCGCTGAAAATCAATCATGAAATTGAGGCCATCGGCGGAATGACAAAAGCAATTGACGCCGGAATTCCGCAAAAAATGATAGAGGAAGCAGCCTCCAAACGACAGGCCAATATCGATAGCAATGCCGAAACCATTGTGGGCTTAAACAACTACACTACCAATGAATATTACGAGTTTGATATTTTGCAAATCGACAATGACAAAGTGCGCGAAAATCAAATCAACCGCTTGCAAAAACTAAAGGCTCAGCGCAACACAGAAGCCGTAAATTCCATTTTAAACAAGATCAGCGAAGCAGCCGAAAAAGAAAATGCAAATCTTTTGGAACTGTGTGTAGTCGCCGCCCGTAAAAGAGCCACATTGGGCGAAATTTCACTGGCTTTAGAGAAAATTTACAAACGTTATCAACCCAAAACAAATTTAACTTCAGGAGTGTACGGCGCAGGATACCATAACAAAACCGAATTCAATGCAGTGATGCAAACGGTGAAAAAATTTGCCGTGAAACACGGCAGACAACCACGAATTTTAATTTCAAAACTCGGACAGGATGGTCACGATCGCGGAGCAAAAGTAATTGCCGCGGCCTTTGCCGATTTGGGCTTTGATGTTGACCTCGGACAATTGTTTCAAACCCCTGAAGAATGCGTTAAACAAGCCATTGAGAACGATGTACATCTCATTGGAATTTCTTCACTGGCAGCCGGACACAAAACTCTAGTGCCTGAAGTACTGGCCGAATTAAAGAAAAAAGGACGCGAAGATATATATGTAATTATTGGCGGAGTGATACCAAAACAGGATTATAATTTTTTGTTTAAAAGCGGTGTGCTTGGTATATTCGGGCCGGGGACAAAAATTCCGGAGGCTGCAATGGAAATTTTGAAGAAAATAATGTGAACCACAAAACAACTCTGTATATAAACTTTAAACATTAGAATGCATGGCATGGGGAATAAGTAATTTTGAAAACGATTCGGCTCAGGAATGGGTGGAGGAATTGGTTGAAAAAGGAAAAGCGGCTGCGGTTGCTAAAGAAATCGACACCTTTCTTAAAAACTTCAAACCGTCGGAAACCGACATGATGACTTGTTGTTGCTTCCTCGCAGCAGCTGAAATTATAGCAGCGGTGAAAGATGATCCGGCCGATGATATTCCTGAAGATCTGGAAGACTGGATCAAAGAAAATAAATTAAAAAACGATGAAGCGATGGTGAAAAAAGCCATCGACGGATTAAATAAAATCACCCGCGGTTCGGAGCTGAAAGAGATGTATGAAGGATCACACCTTTATGACGACTGGATGGATGTGCAAAAAGATTTGCTCACCCGATTGAAAAGAGGATAGCAAATTTATGCTTCACCAAGTTTAGCGAAGCGTAACTTGGTGATTTTCTTTCTGTACGTAGAAGCTTTCAGCTTCTTTTTTCTGAAAGAAAAACAACTAATTCCACTTTAACAGTTCTACCTTCAAACAAAAACTTTTTCTTACAGAAAAAAGAAGCTGAAAGCTTCTAAGTCCATGCGTTATTTCGCAAAGTTACGCTTCGCTAAACTTTGCGAGGCGCAAGGGTTTTCCATTCTCTATAAGGTGTGAATGATGTAAATTTCTTTCTATACTGTGTAACACTTTAGCAGCCATTCAGGCCCATTTTTGTATTCAATAAGCTATAACTTATTTTATATGAAAACATTATTTCTTTCCCTCTTATTGATTTGCATTTCTTTTCAGGCAGAAGCTCAAAAAAAACCTTCAGCCAAAGTAAAAAGCAAAAGCACTGAAAACGCTAAAGGTTTGCCCCTATTGGTGGAAGCTGCCTTTAAAAATTCTTACCCCCTTGTTACCAAAGTAAAATGGGTAAAAAAAGATGCCGATTACGAAGCTCAATATGAGGAAAAAGCGATACAACATCGTATTATTTATTCGTCAAAAGGAAAATTATTATACACTGCAGTGACCATCTCCATTGCTGCCTTACCCCATTCAATAACTGCCTATGCTGCCATAAATTATCCTGAATTTCAGATTAAAGAAGCTCTGAAAATGAAATCTCCCGCCAATGTTATTTCCTATGAATTGTCGGTAGATGATACTTATTTGATTTTTGACGACAATGGAAATTTTGTAAACCGGAAAACAAGAAGCGATAAACCCATCATTCAATAAAGTAAAACCGGCACATTTTTATATTCAAATCCTTATAAACTCCTTCCTATGAAAAAGATATACATATTGCTAAGTTGTTTAGTTGGTATCATTCCAATACAAGCTCAACAAACCTTGCCAAGGGAGGAAGTTCCTGCGGCAGTGGTGAATGAATTTGATAAAGAACATCCTTCTGAAAAAGAAATACGCTGGGAAAAGAAAGGCGAGAATTATGCGGCAAATTTTGAGGATAAAGATCTGCGCTATTCTGCTTTGTATTCATCGGCCGGAACAATGTTGTATTTAACAGCTAAAATCACCGAAAATGAGCTGCCAATGGGTATTCGCGCTTATCTTAACAAGAATTACCCCGACCGAATAATTGCCGACGGCAAGAAAATAACATTTGCCGATGAAGCAATTTCCTATTCTGTTGAAATTGATTGGATATTCCTCATAAATTGAGCAATCCATTCCTAATTGCATTGAGCACGTAAAGTTAATTGGCAGTTTGCATAAAAAAATGTTGAGTTCGATTGCGGCATTTATTTGTTTTTATTT
>JAHEZL010000006.1 GCA_023251095.1 Flavobacteriales bacterium | reverse complement strand
TTAGACAAGCTTTTGCTATGGGGAAATATGAAAGAGAATATCAAAAAAATTATCAACCAATATTTGCAAATTAACACAGTTCATTGCGAAATTTTTGTACTCAAAAATGAAGCAACCTCATCTTCAATTTCTTTAATTACCAATTCAAAATGAGTTTGCTTCATTTTTGAGCACAAAAATTTCGCAATGACGTAGAGGGTGATGACGATCAGGAGTTAAAATAAAATCCCTCTTTATCCACCTTCACTTTATTCAACTCCATCAATTCTCTCAAGGCAGCGAGTACTTCATCTTTTAAAAAAGTAGAAGCCTGAATTAATTCCTCTGCTGATTTTTTAGAGTTGAGTTCCCCTAAAATAAATTCCTTTACATCCTTATTGTTATTCGGATTTGCGCAATTATCGCATTGATGACAGCGTGGCGCATCTTCACTAAAATATTTGCAAATGAGTTGGGAGCGGCATTGAATTTTATTTTCAACAAAGCCGATCATGTAATTGGCTTGCTGGGTTTTTACTTTTCGTCGCTCTTCTAAAATTTCTTTCGGGATGAGTAAATACTGAGAGTCGATGCGGTTTTGAGTAAAAATAATTTTAGGTAAAAACGACATCAGTTCATAATGAACAATTTCTTTTTGTTCCAGTCGCTGTAAAGTATTGATGACTTCGTGACGCGTAATGCTGCATCTTTCGGCGATTATAGCTTCGCTGAAATCCACCATTTCGGTGTGTAATCCTGTATAAGAACGAAGCAGTGTTCCTAAAACTTTTCCTTCCAGAGTGTCGTGAGCGCTTAATTCATTCAAGGCTTGTTTGCTGCCGAGCACCTGAATTTTAGAGCTTTTCTGAACATCTTCGGTTTGAAAAAGGTAGCCGCATTTTTCTAAAATTTCGATGGCGTAAAAAGAATTTTTAGCGGGTACGTTGAACTTGCTGCAGAAGTCGGCCAAGTCAAAAGAAAATCCTATTTCTGCGCCGCCACCCACTGCAATTTTTTTGTAGTTGAATAAACTGTCGTATACTTTTTTTATTAAGTCTCTTTCGGGAAAAGCCCATTCAATATTGAGTTTAAGGAAGGAAGTGTCTTCCTGAGAATATAAAATAATTGAGCTGGCTTTTTCACCGTCTCTTCCGGCGCGACCACTTTCCTGGTAGTATTCTTCCATGGAGCCCGGGACGTGAAAATGAACGATGGAGCGAACATTTGGTTTGTCGATTCCCATCCCGAAAGCTGAGGTTGCTATCATCCATTTGTTATCGCTTTGCAACCAGTTTTTCGCAGCTTTTTCTTTTTCCTTTGCGGGAATTCCGGCGTGATAAATTTCATGAGGGAGATCATGTTTTTCTAATTCTTTGCTTAGAACTTCCGTGAGTTTTCTTTTGTTGACATAGATGATTCCCGGCGCTGATCTTCGTTTGATGATGTTGATAAGATCGGCAATTTTATTCTCACTTTTTTTGATGTAGTAGGAGAGTTGCGGACGCAAGTATGAACCCTGAAAAACTGAAGCTTTTGTAATATCGAGAATATTTAAAATATCCTCTTTTACTTTTGGTGTGCATGTGGCAGTGAGCGCAATACAAGGCGCAGCCGGATGCCACTCGCGCAATATTTTTATGTTGAGATACGACGGTCGGAAATCATGTCCCCATTGCGAAACACAATGCGCCTCATCAATCACATAAAGTGAAACCTCCATTTGTTTGATGCGTGTTTTCACCAAAAGAGAAGTGAGTCTCTCCGGCGATAAAAACAAAAAATTCACTTCGCCATATTTACAATTGTCGAGAGCGATATCAATTTGTTCCTGATTCATGTTGCCGTAAATTCCGGCCGTTTTGATGTCCAGTTTTTGCAGGCGTTTGATCTGATCATTCATTAATGCAATGAGCGGACTCACCACAATAGTAATTCCCGGCAGCATTAATCCCGGCAGCTGATAGCAAATGGATTTCCCAGCGCCCGTAGGTAAAATACCCAACGTGTGTTTTCCGCTCAGTACCGAATAAATGATTTCCTCCTGATAGGGACGGAATTCATTGTGATGAAAAACATCATTTAATATTTCGACAGGAGATTTATGCATTCAGATTGTCCAAAATAAATTGTACTCTTTCTTCCAGTTTTAGTTTAGGCACTTCAACTATGAGATAACCAAATTTAGAGTAAGTCTGCGTTAATTGAAAATGTATAGCACACGCTTTTTCAAAAGATTCTTTGCGCTCATTATCGGTGCCGTAAATTTCTTCCCAGGGCGGAGTAATAAACACTTTATCGTGATAACGGTGATTGGTGATGGCTTCTTCCAGTTCCTTGAAAACCGATTGATTGCCGTGGATCTGGTAAGCCGCTATATCAGGAATTCCGCGATCATAAAAATTTAATCCCGCTATGGCTTTTTCATGATTGATAATTTGCAACGGCAAAACTTTTCTGCTGAAAGCATCCAGGTTTTTCCAGGGCAGAACATCGCTACCGATTTCCAATTCCTCTTTGATGACAATGCGAGCTACTTCCTCAAAGGTGTTGAAACCTGCGTTTTGCAAGTGATTGAGAATGGTTGTTTTTCCAAATCCGGGTCCGCCTGTGATGATGATTCGTTGCATGTCAGACTTTCAGTTTTATTCCAATCATCAAAATATCATCTGTTTGTTCGTATTCATTTTGCCAGGATTGAAGCGTAGAAACCAGTTGTGTTTTTTGTTCTTCCATTGTTAAAGAACTTATTTTTTGTAAAGTTCTTTTGAGCTGACCGATCATGAATTTTTTTCCTTTGTCGCCACCAAACTGATCCTGAATCCCGTCGGTGCATAAATAAAATGACGAGTTGGAAGTGTAGGGGATAATGTGTTTTGTAAACTGACGGGAGTTATTATCACCGCCAATAGCTTCACGATTTCCCATGATGCTTTGCAGTTCATCATTCACAAAATAAAGTGCGTTTTTAGCGCCGGCAAATTCCACTTCTTTTTTGTTTTCGTTGATGGCGCAAAGTACAATGTCCATTCCGTCTTTCACGTCGGTAGAAGATTGTCGGAGGGCACTGCACAAATCGGAATGCAACATATTTAATATTTCATCTACCGAAGAAATTTTCTTTTCAAATAAAATTTTATTGAGAATTTCATTGCCCACCATGCTCATGAGTGCACCGGGAACGCCATGACCTGTGCAATCGGCAGCGGCAATAAATTTTTTGCCGTCACTTTCTGCTATCCAGTAAAAATCACCGCTGATGATGTCCTTGGGTTTAAAGAGAACAAAAGAGTCGGAAAACATTTTTTCCATTTCGGCAGCAGTGGGCAATATTGCGGTTTGAATTCTGCGGGCGTAATTGATGCTGTCGGTAATGCTTTTTTTAGCAGCTTCCACTTTCAATAAAGCATCGTTTTTATTTTTTTCAAAAATGAGGTTCACCATCAGCATGATTAAAACCAATGAAGAAAAAACAATCATGTAATAAGTTGGTTTTATTTCGGGATTGTATTCAATGCGAGGGGTGAGTCCTTCTTGTTCCATCACCGCAAAAACGGCGATGACGATAAACATTACGGCTGTCCAGAACCAAGCAGCTTTCCTATTGATCAACAGCAAGGCAAAAGTTGGTCCGGCTGCTATCCATGGTGTTACGGGTGAATAAATTCCTCCGGAGTAAACAATCATTAAGATGATAACGACAGAGCCTTTGATAACAAATAAATTTCCCGAAACTTTAAGAGGAATGCCCCATTTTATTAAAAAAGCATTGGCTAAAAAAGCGAGGGCTCCGATAGGCATTACTATCAATGATCTGTTGTAACTGATGTAATATCCCAATGCGGTGAGCGCTAAAGCAACTACCGAAGTAAGCAGAAATACATTGATCAGCAATACCGATTTAATGTATTCTTCGGATCCTTCTTTGTATTTGTTCGGGATAAAAAATCGGGTGACAGACTTCATACGTGTTTTCCTTGACTTCTAATTTAGTGAATATAGAAATGCCTTTTACCATGAGGATGAATTTTTAAGAAGTGGGCTCTGTATTTTTTTTTAAAGCATTTTTTAATTGTGCTTCTTAAGCCCTTTGCCGACAAGGATGTCCGGCGTATGTCCGGTCTTGATTTTATTGTTTTGAACGCTGGAATAAATAATTTGGATGGGAGGGTAAGTTGCAAAATGCAAGTGCGCTTATCTTAGGTAACACACTTAAACACTAAACCTAAAACTACTTTAATTATGAAAGCAATTTTCTACTTAAATGCGCTTGCTCTTTTTTTATTTATTTCAAGTTCAGTAAATGCTCAGGGCTATCAATTGGTATGGGCCGATGAATTTACGAATGGCATAAGTTCCGACTGGAACTTTGAAGTAGGGGACATAGGTGTGTCTAATAAGGAGCTGGAATATTACCGCAAGGAGAATGCTTCGGTGGAAAACGGGGCATTGGTAATTACCGCAAAGCATGAAGATTTTGGAGGAAAAAATTATACTTCGGCCAGAATGAATACTAACGGTAAGAAATCCTTTAAATATGGAAAGATTGAAGCGCGTATCAAATTGCCTGCTTTTTCGGGATCATGGCCTGCTTTCTGGATGCTGGGCGACAATATTTGGACCGATGGATGGCCCAATTGCGGAGAGATAGATATCATGGAACAGGTGAATACCGAAAATCATATTTTCGGTACTATCCATTGGAATGGCGGAGCAGGGCATACCAGCTATGGCAATAACTCGGGTGCCTTTAATGTAACAGATTATAATGTATATACTATAGAGTGGGATGTCTCTTCCATTAAATGGTATTTGAATGGGAATTTATACAGCACTGCAAGTATTTTAAACGGGGCGAATAACACCGCTGCTTTTCACAATAAGTTTTTTATTCTTTTAAATCTTGCAGTAGGTGGGGCGTGGCCGGGATACAATATTGATAACAATGCTTTTCCTGCTAAAATGTATGTTGATTATGTGAGGGTGTATCAGGTAGCACCCTGTACAACAGTGAGTATTCCCAATGTTGTGCAGGCAGAAAATTACTGCGATATGAACGGCATTCAACTGGAGGCTTCCAGCGATATTGCTGCCGGACAAAATGTGGGTTATGTGGATGCAGGCGATTGGATGGCTTATAAAATTACGGTGCCTAAAACAGGAGAGTACGCAGTGCAATACAGAGTGTCTTCCAATTCGGCAGGTGCTAGCCTACGATTGGAAACCCTTGGAGGTGCTAAAGTTTATGGTTCGATGAACGTGCCCAATACAGGAGGCTGGCAAAACTGGCAAACGCTAACACATAATGTTCAGTTAACGGCAGGAACTCAGGATATAGCAATAGCAACAAGTACAGGCGGATTTAATATCAACTGGATGGACTTTTCTTCCACTGTTGGTATTTCCGAAACAGAAGTTGCAATGATAAAAATATATCCTAATCCCTTGTTGGATATGCTCACTGTTAATTCGCTACAACAATTGAGTGGCATTTCAATTTATGATGCTGCCGGAAGATTGGTGTATGAGCAGAAAAATCCGGGAAATAATTTTTCTATCAATGTTCAGGATTTTCCAAATGGGTATTATACCGTAGTTACCAGCGGTGATGATTTCCATAAAACCTTATCGTTGATAAAGTAACCGGACAAGTACGGTCTATATATTTTAACCTCTTTGTGAATTGTATGTGTTTGATAATCAGTATTGTGTTTTTGTGCTCTTTCTTGATTTTTTTTGAGCGCTTAGATTTAGTGGCGAAAAAAATAGTTCTTAGGTTCTTTACTATTTAAACCTATTTTAATGAAGAAACTACTACTTGAAACTATTACTGCTTTTTTTTTGTTGAGCTCTACAGTTATAAATGCTCAGCTGAATGGTGCAACTAAAGTTGTGGCTTATGTCCCCAATTGGATCAATTTGAATACGTTTTCAAATGGCATCGACTATTCTAAACTGACGCACATCAATATCGCTTTTGAAAATGCGGTGAATGCCAATGGTGATCTTTCTTATAATTCTCAAAATGATATTTTAATCACTCGAGCACATAACAATGGTGTGAAAATATTAATGTCGCTGGGCGGTGGTGCAGCATCGGAAGATGCCACTACGCGTAACAGGTATTTTTCTTTAATCTCTGCGGCGAATAGAGCTGCCTTTGTCGCCAAAATCGCCACCTATATATCGGCACATAATTTAGATGGACTGGATGTTGACTTTGAAGGTCCGGCCATAAATGGTGATTACGAAGGTTTTATTAAAGCGCTTTCCGATGCGTTGGCGCCCAATAAAAAATTACTCACCGCAGCCTTGTCGCAAGGGTATGGTGGTTCAAAAGTAACTACTGCTACTTATCAGTACTTCGACTGGATCAACATCATGGCTTACGACGGTGCCGGTCCGTGGGATCCTAACGCACCAGGCCAACATTCGTCGATGACGCTGGCGCAGGACAATGTCAATTATTTTTTTAGTCGCGGTGCCCCAAAATCCAAAATAGTATTGGGCGTTCCTTTTTATGGTTATGGATTTGGTGCCGCTTTTTCAAATGAGCCATATGCCTACAATCAAATTGTTGCAAACAATGCCGGGGCCGAAAATACTGATCAGGCAGGAAATACCATCTGGTACAATGGAATTCCTACCGTCAAAGCAAAAACCAGTTATGCCATCAATGAAGGCTTGGGTGGCATCATGATTTGGTCTTTGGACAATGATGCAACAGGTGCTAAATCTTTGTTGACTGCTATTTATGAAGCGATAATGGCTTGTGTTGCAGTGAACATTCCGGGTACTTTACAAAGCGAAAATTTTTGTCAGATGAGTGGCGTGCAGGTAGAAAATTCAAGTGATATTGGTACAGGAAAAGATGTAGGATATTTTGATGTGGGCGATTGGATGGCTTATAAAATCAACGTGGCTAAAGCCGGAGAATATGCTGTGCAGTACAGGGTAGCTTCCAATTCAACTGGTGCATCGCTGAGATTGGAGGCTTTGGGTGGAGGAACAGTGTATGGAACTATTGCTGTACCCAACACCGCAGGTTGGCAAAATTGGCAAACCATTACGCACAATGTTCAATTGCCTGCAGGCGTAGTGAATGTAGCCGTAGCATCTACTACCGGAGGATTTAATTTAAACTGGATGGATTTTTCAAGTACTGTTGGAACTTCAGAAATAAAAACTCAGCCATTACATATCTATCCCAATCCGGTATCTGATTTACTAACGATTAATTCTCCTAACGCTTTGCGCGAAATTTCAATTTACGATGCCACGGGAAGATTGGTGTTTAATGAATTGAGTCCCGGAAATAATTTCACAGTGAATGTGGAAAATTTTCAAAATGGTTTTTACACTGTTGTGGCGATAGATAAAGATTACAACAAACAAACCTCTTCACTAATCAAGTAAACTAAATTATGGGAACTTCATTAAAATTTATTTTCATTTTTCCGGTATTGTCTGTCACCTCACTTTTTGCTGCTGTTGTACCCCTTCCGGGTAAAATTGAAGCAGAAAATTATTCTGCTATGTTGGGCATTCAAACGGAAGCAACTACAGATGCGGGAGGTGGTTCCAACATTGGTTGGACCGATGATAACGATTGGCTGACCTATGATATTTCTGTGGCGACTGGAGGGAATTTCGATTTTTCTTTCAGAAGTGCGAGTTTGTATGGCGGCGTAATTCGCATGGAAATAGATGGTAAAGATGTTGGGCTTTCAATGGCTTTGCCTATCACCGGCGGATGGCAAACCTGGATGACAACTACTTTCCAAAAAATTAATTTAAGTGCAGGATCTCATGTTTTAAAAGTAATTGCTGCTACAGGCGGATTCAATTTCAATTACGTGAATGTAAGCGCAACAGTTGTTTCCGGCGGTCCGGGATTTTTACACGCCAGCGGAAAAAACATCGTCAACAACAATGGGAATTTTGTGATGAAGGCCGTCAATATTGGTAATTACATGGTACAAGAAGGGTATATGATGAATTTAGGTGGTGGTTTCCAACACATCATCAAACAAAAAATTGCTGATGTAGTAGGGCAATCCAATGCCGATCAGTTTTATAAGGACTACTATAAAAACTATTTAACCAAAACTGATATTGATAGTTTGGCTATATGGGGATTCAACTCTATTCGTTTGCCGATGCATTACAATCTGTTTACACCGCTAGGTCAGCCAACTGTTTTTTTAGAAAGCGGATTTGTAATGGTGGATTCTGTTATCTCCTGGTGCAAGGCCAATAAGATTTATGTGATTTTAGATTTGCATGCAGCACCCGGTGGAGAAAGCAGTGGCGACATCAGTGATTATGTTGCAGGGCAACCTTCACTTTGGGAAAGTGCCGCCAATCGCGATCAAACAGTGAAGCTCTGGAAAAAATTTGCCGAGCGCTATGTTAATGAACAATATGTTGGCGGATATGATTTGATCAATGAAACCAATTGGACTCTTCCGGGAAATACTATGCTGATGCAATTGATGCAGGACATCACAACAGCTATTCGTACTGTAGATAACAATCATATTATATTCATTGAAGGAAACAGCTATGCCAATGATTACAATGGTTTAACGCCAAAGTGGGACAATAACATGGCTTACAGTTTTCATAAGTACTGGAATGATGTTACTGATGCTTCCCTCAATTTTATTTTTAACATTCGCGACGGTCAGAACGTGCCAATTTGGTTGGGTGAGTTCAGTGAAAATTCCAATCACTGGAATGCAGAAACTGTTGATTTGATGGCCAAACACAACATTGGATGGGCAGTTTGGCCTTACAAAAAAATGGGTAGTGTTTCGGGAATGGTGGCTTTTAATGAACCTAATAATTGGTCGGCTTTAGCGGGTTATATCAATGGCGGAGCAAAACCATCGGCCAATACCGGACAAACAATTTTAAATGAACTGTTGCAAAATGTAAAACTGAGCAACTGCAAAATTAATCGTGATTATTTGTTTTCCTTATTTCCTGCGCCCAATTCTGCAGCAAGAGGGTTTGCTCCTCACCATCTTCCCGGTGTGATTTCCGCTGTGGAATATGACATGGGAAAAAATGGAATTGCGTATAGCGATCTTGTTTATCAAACTTCTCAGTTTGGCGCCGGCGGTGGAAGTTATACCGCATGGAACACCGGCTGGTATTTCAGAAATGATGGAGTAGATGTTCAGTATTCCAACGCTGAAAATAAAGCTATAGTGGGTTGGATGGAGACTGCCGAATGGATGCAGTATACCGCTGATGTTGCTTTTACAAGTACTTATTCGGTGAAAATTCGCGCAGCCGGAAATGGAGGAAAAGTTTCTGTGTTATTAGATGAAACGACTATCATCAATAACGCTACTGTAGGATCTACCGCGGGTTGGGATACCTGGAAAGATTTTAGTTTGGGAAACATTAATCTTACAGCAGGCAAGCATGCTTTGAAATTACTTGTTGCTACGGCGGGATACAATATCAGCTCGCTGGATTTTGTGGATGTATTGTCGACAGGCATAGACGTGGAAAAAATCGATTCATATTCCGCTTATCCTAGTCCGTTTACAAACGAAACTTCTTTAAAAGTATCTTCCGAATTTTCTTCGCCGCTCAGTATAAAAGCTATCGACAGCAGGGGAGTGGAAGTGTATAATTCATCGGCGCACTTTACCAATGAAAATATTTCTTTCGGTTCTGATTTAGCAGCGGGAATTTATTTTGTTCAGTTGGTGCATGAAAATAAAACGCAGGTAATTAAAATTATTAAGTTGTAAATATTGCTCCGCTAAGTATTCTGCTTAGCGGAGTTTTTTTTAATGTTTTATTTCCACTTCGCCTTCAGTAAATTTTTTTCTTCTGACGGTATCAGGTCTGTATGCTGATTCTCTCACTTTCAATGAATTCACTTAGTGAAATTATTTGATCACGGTAACATACCCTGTTTGTTCGTAGGGTACACCGTTCAAATCGGTGAATGTTACATAGTAGTAATAGGTTCCTGCTGAAACGGAATTCACAAAATTATCGCCGTTCCATTTAGGGATTTTGTTGTCCGATTCAAAAACTTTGATGCCCCATCTGTCGTGAACTTCAAATTTTTTGAAGCTTACATTTTCATTGATCAGCTCGTCGCTTCCTTCTGATCTTTCGCCGTCGATTTCCACGCAAGGTTTAAAATAGTCGTTCAAGCCATCGTTGTTCGGCGTGATTACGTCAGGGAAGCAAATGTCTATTTTTTCGCAATAAGCTTCTATGTTAACAGTGTCTTGCGCTGAGCAGGATGCAGCATTGGTTACTTTAACCCAAACCGTTCCGGCTTGTTTTACAGAGATAGAATAATCGGTGGATTGATCCGACCACAATACCGAAGTGAAAGAATTTGAAACGTTGCCCAGCCATTCTCCTTTTTTAAAGCAAATGGTGGTATCGGCACCAAGATCGATAGAGAACAAAGGATCAACTGCAACGGTCACCGGTTGTGATTGTTCTTCCGGACAGTTTCCGAATCTCAACACGGCTCTGTATTGTGTGGTTTCGGTTAAGTTGACATAATCTTTGGTAGTGGTGTACACCAATAATTTTGTGGTTTTCACAAAACTGTCGGTAGTACTTTCCCAATACAAAAGATCTCCTCTTTGATTTTTCAAAGATAAGGTACCAAAGTTTTGTCCGTAGCAAACTACAGTGTCCGATAAAATGTCGCCACCAAGGGCATGAGGAGTAACGGTAATTTTAGCCGGGATAGAATAAGCCTGGGCGCATACTCCTGATTTTATGATTGCCCTGTACCACGTTGTGTCTTCCAGATTAGTATATTTTTGAATGATCTTAATATTTGGAATCACTGTGCTTGTAGCAAAATTATCGGGAGAACTTTCCCAATACAAAATACTACCGCTATGTTGAATTAAAGCTAAAGTTCCGGTGTTGTTTCCCGGACAAACCGTTGCGCTGCTGATCACTGTTCCCGGTACTGTGGTTGGATCAATAGTAATGGTGGCTGATGTTGAATTTTTTTGCGGACAGGTTCCTGATTTTACAATGGCTCTGTAGTAGGTAGTGTTCACTAAATTAGAATAGGGTTGAGAACTTGTTGCATTCGCAAGCACGCTTGAAGTAACAAAATTATCTTCGGAAATTTCCCAGCTTTGAACAGTTCCTGTGAAATTTTGAAGCGTTAGTGTTCCGCTGTTATTTCCAAAACATTCATGAACACTTGAACTGATTTGTCCGCCAACCGATAAAGGATAAATGCTGATGACAGCGCTATCGGAATTGGCTGCGTTACAGGTTCCCGATTTTACAACGGCTCTGTATTTTGTTGGCACAGAAATATCGTTGTACACTAAAGTAGTTGTTGTATTCGGAATAGGTGATGCTGTTGCAAAGTTATCGGTAGACTGTTCCCAATAGAGCACACTTCCTGTCTTTCCGCTTAAATTCAATGTTCCGGAATTTGATCCTAAACAAACAGTAATATCCGATGATACCGTTCCTCCATCCGATACAGAATCAACTTTGATTTTAGCAGCGCTTGATTTGGCGAAAGTACATGCTCCTGATTTTACAACTGCTCTGTATTTTTTAGTGGCTGTTAAATTGGAATAGGATTGAGTAGTGCTTGTATTTGAAATCAAATCGACAGTCGTAAAATCGTCGTTGGAACTTTCCCATCTGAGAATAGTTCCGGTATTGCCTGTGAGATGTAAAGTTCCTGAATTTACTCCGGCACAAATAATAGTGTCGGAACTAATACTTCCACCAACGCTCGGTACATCTACAGTGATCATTGCAGTTACTGAATTGGCAATCGGACAAACGCCTGATTTTACAACTGCGCGGAATTTTGTAGTGGCCAGCAGCGCTGAAAAAATATGCGTAGGATTTGTATTTACGATATTGTTTGTAGTTACAAAATTATCTGTTGAACTTTCCCAGCCCAATATCGTTCCTCTTTGTCCCGATAAATTTAAAGTCCCCGAATTTGAAAAGTAACAAACCGTTGCGCTGGTTCCAACCGATCCTCCTAAGGTCGATGGATCAATAGTCACTGTTGCGCTATTTGAATTGATGGATGTACAAGTACCCGATTGAATCACCACTCTGTATTTAGTGGTAGCGGTATTATTGGTATAAGAATAGGAGGAAGTGATGTTGGCAATATTCGTTGTAGTGACAAAATTATCCGTTGAACTTTCCCAGCGAACGATGCTTCCGGTAGATCCCAATAAATTTAAGGTTCCTGAATTTGCTCCCGAACAAACTGTCGTATCAGAACTCAATATTCCGGCAACAGTAGGAATGTCAGTTGAAATTAAAGCAGCAGTTGAATTCACAGCCGGACAGGTTCCTGATTTTACAACTGCTCTGTATTTTGTTGTGCTGTTGATGTTGTTGTACAATTGCGATGCAATAACATTGGCGATAGTGGTAGTGCTTACAAAATTATCGGTGGAGCTTTCCCAGCGAACAATGCTTCCGGTGTATCCTGATAAATTTAAAGTTCCTGAATTTGAACCTGAACAAACTGTTGTATCGGAACTAACTGTTCCGGCAACTGTAGGAGCATCAATTGAAATAGTTGCTTCTGCTGAATTCGCCGAAGGACAAACTCCCGATGTTAATACGGCTCTGTATTTTGTAGTGCCGGTGAGGTTGGTGTAAATTTGTGAAGCTGTGATATTTGCAATGCTGGTGCTGGTAGTAAAATTATCGGTTGAACTTTCCCAATGATCAATTGTTCCTGTATAACCAATTAAATTCAGTGTTGCAGAATGTGCTCCCGAACACACGGTGGTATCGGAATTAATGGTGCCACCCACAGTAGGAACATCAGTAGAAATTGTTGCGCTAACAGAATTCGCTAAAGCACAGGTTCCCGATTGTACTACCGCTCTGTATTTTGTGGAGCTCATCAGGTTCAAATAATTTTGCGTGTTGCTGACATTGACGATGTTGGTAGTGCTTACAAAATTATCGGTTGAACTTTCCCAGCGTAAAATACTTCCTGTGTATCCCGATAAAGTTAAAGTTCCAGAATTTCCTCCGGCACAAACCGTAGCATCTGAATTGACTGTTCCGGCAAGGGTAGGGGCGTCGGTAGAAATCGTGACTTCATTTGTCGTGGCAGAAGAACAGGTTCCCGATTGAACGATGGCTCTGTATTTTGTTGCCGCAATAAGGTTGTTATAGTTTTGTGAAGCAGTGATGTTTGCAATGCTATTGATCGTCACAAAATTATCCGTTGAACTTTCCCAACGTAAAATACTTCCCGTATTTCCGGCGAGTGTTAACGTTCCCGAATTGCTTCCCGAACAAACAGTAGCATCAGAAGAAACAGTTCCTGCAACGGTAGGAGCATCAATGGAAATAGTAGCTGCAACAGAATTTGCAGGTGCACACATTCCCGATTGTACCACGGCTCTGTATTTAGTAGCTAGCGCAAGATTGTTGTAAGCTTGTGTTGCAGTGATATTGGCAATGTTGGTAGTGGTGACAAAATTGTCGGTTGAACTTTCCCAGTTTAAAATATTTCCGCTGTAACTCACCAAAGTCAATGTTCCTGCATTGGCACCCATACAAACAGAAGTATCGCTGTTCACCGCTCCACCATCAGAAACAGCACCTACTGTAATTTCAACTTCACCGGAGTAAGCAGAAGTACAAGTTCCCGATTGTACTAACGCACGATATTTTGTAGTCGTTACTAAGTTTAAGTAGTTCTGTGAAGTGGTGATATTCGCAATAACAACAGGCGTAACAAAATTATCTATTGAACTTTCCCATTGTAATACATCGCCTGTATGTCCGGCCAGCGTTAATGTTCCCGAGTTGGAGCCTGAACAAACTGTGGCATCGCTGCTCACTGTTCCACCTACCGTAATATTCCCGATGGTGATGGTTGCGCTGGCAGAATTCGCAGCAGAACAAGTTCCCGATTGCACCACAGCTCTGTATTTAGTAGTAGCTAAAAGATTGAGATAGTTTTGAGTAGTGGTAGTATTAACGATGCTGGAAGTCGTGACAAAGTTATCCGTCGAACTTTCCCAGCGCACAATGCTTCCGGTATATCCTGCTAAAGTCAGCGTGCCCGAATTTCCTCCTGCGCAAACGGTAGCATCGGAAGTAACAGATCCTGCAACTGTTGGAACATCTAATGAGATAGAAGCGCTAACAGAATTTGCTGCAGCACAAGTTCCTGATTGCACCACTGCACGATATTTGGTTGCAGTAACAAGATTGGTATAAGTTTGTGAAGATGTTGTGTTGACAATAGAAGTAGCGGTAGCAAAATTATCGGTTGAACTTTCCCAGCGTACAACATTTCCTGTATGTCCTGCCAGTGTTAAAGTTCCCGAATTTGATCCTGAACAAACTGTTGCGCTTGCAGAAACTGTTCCGGCTACTGTTACAGGATCAACAGTAATGGTTGCATTGCTTGAATTGGCCGAAGAACAAGTTCCTGATTTTACTACTGCTCTGTATTTCGTAATGGCAACAATATTGGTATAGGTTTGCGAAGCAGTAACATTGGCGATAGTGGTAGTAGCCACAAAATTGTTGGTGGAACTTTCCCAGCGAACTATGCTTCCTGTATATCCTGCGAGCGTCAAAGTTCCCGAATTGCTTCCCGAACAAACGGTGGCATCTGAAGAAACTGTTCCTGCAACAGTGGGCGCATCTATAGAAATAGTAGCGCTGGTAGAATTGGCTGAAGAACATGTTCCCGATTTTACTACTGCTCTGTATTTAGTTGCAGCGGCGATGTTGGTATAAGTTTGAGAAGCGGTAACGTTTGCAATAGAAGTGGTAGTAACAAAATTATCTGTTGAACTTTCCCAGCGAACGATGCTTCCTGTGTTACCCGCCAACGTTAAAGTTCCTGAATTGCTTCCCGAACAAACTGTAGCATTCGCAGAAACAGTTCCTGCAACAGTTGGTGCATCAACAGTGATGGTGGCATTCGTAGAATTCGCTGATGAACAGGTTCCTGATTTTACTACTGCTCTGTATTTAGTAGTAGCGGCAATGTTGGTATACGTTTGTGAAGCAGTTATATTCACAATAGAAGTAGTGGTTACAAAATTATCTGTAGAGCTTTCCCAGCGCACAATACTTCCTGTGTTACCTGCCAATGTTAACGTTCCCGAATTGCTTCCGGAACAAACGGTAGCATCCGAAGAAACTGTTCCTGCTACTGTTACCGGATCAACAGTGATAGTAGCGGCAGTTGAATTAGCAGAAGAACAGGTTCCCGATTTTACTACGGCTCTGTATTTAGTAATAGCGACAATGTTGGTATAAGTTTGTGATGCAGTAACATTCGCAATAGAGGTGGTAGTTGTAAAATTATCTGTAGAACTTTCCCAGCGCACAATGCTTCCGGTGTATCCGGCCAAAGTTAAAGTAGCAGAATTGCTTCCCGAACAAACTGTTGCGTCAGAAGAAACTGTTCCTGCTACAGTAGGTGCATCTATTGTAATAGTCACATTGGTTGAATTGGCTGCAGCGCAGGTTCCCGATTGAACCACTGCGCGGTATTTAGTAGTGGCAGCAATGTTGGTATAAGTTTGTGAAGCAGTTGCATTCACAATAGATGTTGTAGTCACAAAATTATCGGTTGAACTTTCCCAGCGCACCACACTTCCTGTATGTCCTGCCAGCGTTAGTGTTCCTGAATTACTTCCCGAACAAACCGTTGCGCTGGAAGAAACTGTTCCTGCAACAGTAGGCGCATCAACAGTGATGGTGGCGCTTGCAGAATTTGCAGCGCTACAAGATCCCGATTGAACCACAGCACGGTATTTAGTAGTGGTAGCAATATTCGTATAGCTTTGTGAAGTAGTGACATTTGCAATAACAGTGGTAGTCACAAAATTATCGGTAGAACTTTCCCAGCGCAAAATACTTCCTGTATGTCCGGCCAAAGTCAAAGTTCCTGTATTTGATCCTGAACAAACAGTAGCGCTTGAACTCACCGTTCCGCCTACCGAAACCGGATCAACAGTGATGGTTACGCTGGAGGAATTTGCTGCTGCGCAAGTACCCGATTGTACCACTGCTCTGTATTTGGTAGTTGAAGTAATGTTGGTATAAGCTTGTGATGTAGTAACATTCGCAATAGAAGTTGTAGTCACAAAATTATCGGTAGAACTTTCCCAGCGGATAACAGATCCGGTATGCCCCGCTAAAGTTAAAGTTGCTGTATTTGATCCCGAACAAACCGTTGCGCTTGAACTTACGGTTCCGCCTACTGAAACAGGATCAACTGTAATGGTTGCGCTCGTTGAGTTTCCTGCACTGCACACTCCTGATTGCACCACTGCTCTGTATTTAGTGGTTGCAACGATGTTGGTATAAGTTTGCGAAGTAGTAACGTTGGCAATAGAAGTGGTGGTCACGAAATTATTGGTCGATGATTCCCATCGCACCACGCTTCCGGTATGTCCCGATAGTGTTAATGTTCCTGAATTGCTTCCTGAACAAACAGTGGCATCGCTGCTAACGGAACCTACAACAGTCAGAGGATTAACAGTCACCGTAGCCACTGTAGAATAAGCAGAAACGCAAGTCCCTTTAGTTAAAACAGCACGATAATAAGCGGTTACTGTTTGTGCAGGAGTAGTGTAAGTAGTAGTGGTTGCGCCGCTTCCACCAACAACATTGGCCCAGCCTGCAACACCATCGGCCGATTTTTGCCATTGAATATTTCCGGCACTTCCGCTTACTACCAAAGTAGCAGTGGAGTTATAACAAATAGGAGTTGAATTCGCACTGGCAGATCCGCCGGTTACTGCAGCATAATCAGAAAAATAACCGTAGCGCGCTCCTGCACCGGTTGCTTCACCATTGATAATGCCGGCATGGAAATCGTTGGTGCTATTGGTTACCAATCCGCTACTTCCTGCAGGAAAATCAGTAGTGTTGTATAAAATACTTGCTGCATACCAATCGCCTGCAACAGGAGTATTGGGAACCACGGTAAAAGATCCTGAAGGAATGGAAGAGGTGATGCCTGTGACATTGTTTTTCAGACTGAAATTTCCTTGTCCGCCATTTTTCACTAATATATTTATGTAGAAAGGTTCGTCAGTATCTCTGAAAATACTAACCTGACGCGAACCGGTACAAACGATAGGAGGTAAGAGAGCTCCACCTAATTCATCTCCAAAACCCGAGAGGTGATAAACATATGCAGGATGAGATAAGGTAATGTATTCAGATGCTAAAGTTACCTGATAGTTGTAGGTTTGTCCGGCGGCGAGAGTAGTTTTCAGTACGCCTCCGATGGTGACAGTTGTTCCGGCCTGAGTGGCACAAATAATGGCTCTGTCGCCAAAATTCGGATTGGGATCGCTGTTTCCAAAAAGTCCGGCATCGTTATTTCTGTTCAATGCTCCCTTCACCACAATATAATCGGTTCCTAAAACACTTACAGGAACCAGCTGATCACCAATTAAATCCAAAGCCCAGTTTTGACGCACCGAGTCGTCTTTAATGGTAACGGCAATGGGCTTATCGGAAGTAATGAGGGTTCCGCTCAAATGTTCGGCGGCTAAAGTTCCGTTGGCCAATCCGGAGTAAGTCTGACCTCTATTCAATACAATGGTAAAAGGAACTCCTGCGGCGTGACCAACGATGCCCTGAGTAGGAGTGATGGTGATGGTAGTATTGTCGACGGTGGCAACGATATCAAAAGAAGACCGACCGGTGATACATGGCGCACAATATAAGTTATTGGCATTGTCGAGTAAATTTTGAAAAGGAGTATAAAAGGTGGTTCCTAAAGCATTGTCGCCTTTCAATGAAAAAATTTCTGAGTTTTGAACTACGCCACCGCCATTGGTTCCCAGTACTTCGTAGTAAACAGTAATGTCCTGATCGGAAGTGATGTATAAACCTTTGTTTTCAATGATGTTTGCAGTAGGTTCTCCGTTTTCAATTTGCGTGATCCATGGCGTTAAATCCTGAGAGAACGTAGAGTTTGCAGCAACAGCAATGACCATAGGAACACCACTGTTAAATGATGGAGCATTAGCAGGTTGCTGAATGGTGACAGTAGCGGCAGCGGCGCCGGCTGAAATTCTTAGGTAAATCGGACGGTCAACGTGAGAGCTTGTTACCTCAGGGGCAACAAACCAAAATTCCCTGTCTGTTTGGGCATAGCTCCCCGCAGATAGAAAAACACAAAAAAATAATATACTATATAATACCCTGGTCATAGAAACTCCCCAATTGTAATCACCCCCTATAGTTAGTACTGCAATTTAAATAATTTGAACAATGATAATCAATGTCTTACTTCCCTGATTGCACAAAACCCCTTGTGGAATAAGTGAATAAGAACGATAATGTTTTTTACTTCTTCTTTTATTTTTAAAA
This sequence comes from Flavobacteriales bacterium, assembly GCA_023251095.1. GTDB lineage: Bacteria > Bacteroidota > Bacteroidia > Flavobacteriales_C > JAHEZL01. The sequence goes on along the minus strand of JAHEZL010000006.1, from coordinate 127,948 downwards.
TTCTACGGGTAAAATACTAGTAGAAATTAAAGTGTTGTACTGACAATAATTGTGGCGTGTACAACTGATACATATCTTAATACAGCGATGAGTGGGAAAAAGTTGCATTGAACACTACTGAGCGATCCCTTTCATACTTAAGCCAATTCGTTTTCTGGCTTTATCCACTTCTGTTACTTTAACGTTGATGTGTTGGTTGAGCTTTACAACGTCGTTCGGACTTTTAATAAATTTATCCGTCATCTGTGAGATGTGTACCAAACCATCCTGATGCACGCCGATATCTACAAAGCAACCGAAAGCAGTAATGTTGGTAACAATTCCCGGCAAGGTCATTCCTTCGTGCAAATCGTCAATGCTGTTTACATTGCCAAAAGAGAAAGCTTCTAAGGGTTCACGTGGATCTCTGCCGGGTTTGGCGAGTTCATTAACGATATCGGTTAAAGTAGGTAAACCGATTTGTTCGGTACTGTACTTTTGTAAATCGACGCCTTTTCGCAAGTCGGTGTTTGTGATTAAATCGTTCACGCCCACTTTTAAATCTTTTGCCATTTGTTCAACGATAGCATAAGTTTCGGGATGCACTCCCGAATTGTCCAAAGGATTTTTTGCGCCGTTTATGCGCAAGAATCCGGCAGCTTGTTCAAAAGCTTTTTCACCTAACCGCGGTACTTTTTTGAGTTGAGCTCTTGAAGTAAATTTTCCGTTTTCACTGCGGTAATCAATAATGTTTTGCGCCAGTGCGGGTCCCAATCCCGAAACATAACTCAGTAAATGTTTACTTGCTGTGTTGAGTTCAACGCCAACATTGTTCACGCAGCTGATGACTACCTGGTCCAGACTTTCCTTGAGTAGCTTGGCATTTACATCGTGTTGGTATTGTCCAACGCCAATGGATTTCGGATCAATTTTCACCAGCTCGGCCAAAGGATCTTTTAATCGGCGACCGATAGAAACTGCGCCACGTACTGTAATGTCTTTATCCGGAAATTCTTCGCGGGCAATGTCGGAAGCGGAGTAAATGGAAGCGCCTTGTTCGGACACCATGTGCACCTGCACCGATTTAAATTCGCTGTTATTTTTTAAAACATCGCGCACAAAAGTTTCTGTTTCGCGGCCGCCTGTGCCGTTGCCAATTGCTACCGCTTCAATTTCAAATTTCTTCAACAATTGTTTTAAAACCTGTTCACTTTCCTGTTTTTTTTGTAGCGGATAAATAACCGTTTCTTCCAGTAAATCGCCCAGCTCATTTAAGATAACTGTTTTGCAACCGGTGCGCATTCCTGGGTCTATGGCTAAAATTCTTTTTTGTCCGAGAGGTGCACTCAGTAATAATTGTTGCAGATTGGTACTGAAAATTTGTATCGCTTCTTTGTCGGCTTTTTCCTTGGAAAGATTTTCAAATTCATTTTCCATGCTTGGCGACAATAATCTTTTGTAGGCATCTTCAATGGATAATTTCACCTGGTTTTGGGCGTAGCCGCTTCCTTTGATAAGCTGACGGTTTAAGGCTTCAACGGCAGGTTCTTCGGGAATGGTGATGTACACTTTCAGTAGTTCTTCTTCTTGTCCGCGACGAATAGCCAGCAAACGATGCGACGGAATTTTTTTCAATTCTTCATTGAAGAAAAAGTAATCGCGGTATTTCATCGCTTCAATTTCCTTTCCTTTTTTCACTTTGGAATAAAGTATAGCTTGCCGTTCGTATAAATTCCTGACTGTATTTCTAACGCTAATATTTTCGTTGATCCATTCGGCAATAATATCTCGTGCGCCGGCTAAAGCATCGTCCATATCTTTCACGCCATTTTTAATATATGTGGTAGCAAGGGCTTCTATATTTCTTTCGTTTTGCGAAAAAATAATTTTGGCCAGAGGTTCCAGTCCTTTTTCAATGGCGGTAGTGGCGCGTGTTTTTCTTTTTTGTTTGTAGGGTAAGTACAAGTCTTCTAAGGCTTGTAGAGTATGTGCGTTGTTTAACTGATTTTGCAATTCAGGATGGAGCTGACCTTGTTGTTCAATAATTTTTAAGATGCTGGATCGTCTTTTGTCGAGTTCAATACACTCATCGTACTGCTTTTTTATTTCTCCGATTTTCACTTCGTCTAAACTACCGGTCACTTCTTTTCGGTAACGGGCAATGAAAGGAATGGTACCACCTGCTTCTAATAATTGAATGACGTTGGCTACTTGTCTTTCGGAGATGTTGGTGCTTTTGGATATGTTTTTGGTGTGCATTGAAAGTTTTTAAACGATGATGCAACGAAGTTAATTAACCTAAGTGATATCATCTAATCACCGAAACATGCCCAATGCGGTGTTTTTTCTCCAGCTTGTTTTTAATGTTGTAAACGCTGTAATTAATCATGTAAACATACACATCAATTTGCGCGTCAAAACCATTTTTTGTTTTTCCATCCCATCCGGTATTGATATCGGAGGAGGAAAAAATTTGCTCGCCCCAGCGATTGAAAATCAGCATTTCAAAATTTTCGATGTTTGTTCCCTTGGCTTTGAATATTTCATTCAATCCATTTTTATTGGGTGTGAAAGCATTTGGGATATAAAGAGAGTAGGGACAGTTGTCGTTAAAAATAATAGTGTCGGAATTTTTACAATCCAACAAAGAAACTTCCACAAAATAAGTTCCGGGAGCTTTTACAATATAAATGGAATCGCTACTGTTGTCCTGCCACAGATAAGAGTAATTCCCAATGGCTGCCGACAAAATAATTTCCTCATCGCAAAAAGAAGCATCGGCACCGAGATCTGTTTCAGGGAAATTTAAAACCTGTATTTGTACGTCCTGCGTATCTTCTTTACAAACGCCGTTGGTGGTAGTCCATCGTAAATTTGTAGTGGAGCCTGTAGTGAGTTTTTCTATTAAAGATTGTGCGTCATCGGGATTAATAATTTCTCCGCTTCCTGAAATGATCGACCATTTTCCTCTTCCGATGAGCGGTGTATTTGCATTGAGTTGAGTGGAAGTAGTGCAAATGAGTTGATCATTTCCGGCGTTGGCTTTGGTTGGATTTTCATCCACAATAATATTTACTGTTGAAACGGATAGCGGACAAGGAGCCTGCGAAATGGTCCACACAAAAGTATTCGTGTCGGGCAATAAATTGGTGATTTGTGAAAGTGGATCCAGCGTATCGGAAATAGTACCGCTACCTTTTTGCAACGACCAAACTCCTTTGCCGATGATAGAAGGCTCAGCATTCAAAGCAGTTTGCGATGCACAAATAATTTGGTCTTCTCCCGCATCGGCAACAGAAATAGGTGCGAGAGTGGTGATGGTGACCTGATCATTGACAGTTGGACAAGTGCCATTGATCACCGTCCACACAAAAACATTTGTTCCAATACTTAAATTGCTTACTTGACTTGTTGGAGAAAGAACGTTGTTGATGTTGCCTGATCCCGAAGATACCGTCCACACACCAACTCCCGCGTTTGGAATATTTCCTTCCAAGGTAAATTCAGCGCTGCAAATGGTGCTGTCGTTCCCTGCCAAAGCAATTGGAATTTCATCTACAGTGATGCTGTCCACTTGCCCTATAACAGAAATTTTTGCGGTATCGTCAATACAACTAGGATTGGGTTCGTTGATCATGATGGTGCGGTAAAACACTTTTCCTTTTTGTTTTAAAGTATCGCTCACAGCATTTTCTTTTGTGAAATTTAATGGTCCAACACGTTTAATGGTCGACCATGAAATTTTATCCATTGACTTTTGAAAATCAACGATGGTGTCACTCGTCATCATTTTAAAATTTGAAGTGTTCATCGTTAATACTTCGCCAACACAAGCTTTGTGCGTGCTTAAATTTATTTTTCCCACCGAGTCGCAACCGCAGCCTGTAACGGTGACCATATCCTGTTCACTAACAGTAGCAGTGTCATTTCCCGGATGACACAGCAAATAAGGTTGTTTGTACAAATATTCGTTGAGCATGATGGCACGGTAATAAAAATTCCCTGTGGTTGGCGGAGTGATAGTAATGGTTAATGAATCTCCGGCAGAAGCTACCCGATACAATTTATTCCAGTTGATGCCATCGGTGGAAACCTGATATTCAATGGTAGTGTCTTTGTCGCACACTTTGAAATCGTGAAAATTCAATTTAAAAGATTCTCCTATGCAAAGTGAATGTTTATCGGCAGTTACCGGACCAACGGAATCGGGGCCCAGAAGCGTGTAAGTAACAACAGTATCTTTCGGTAACTCCCAGCAGGTTCCATCGGTAAATTTCACTGTTTTTACAGGATCTCCGGGCGGATTGTACATCATGTAATGACGGTACCAGGTGTCGCAGGAATCTTTTTGAAAAATGCCATAGCTGGTAATGTCGGCGTGAATTTTCGCACCCACATAAACACCACAGCTATCAAAAGTGTGCATCCATTGATAAGCAAAAGCATAGCCGTTGGGTGACCAGTTACTGGAAGTTCGGTAAGAATTAAAAGCGTTAATGGCTCCGCGTGGATCGGTGATGGCTTGGAGCGGAACAATTTCTCCGCCCATCGGTTGAGTGCTTCCGGTTCCTGCTGCAACTGGATAGTTCGGATAATTCAATCCGAGGTCGGCGTAGTTGGCGGCCGATCCTGCAAAGTTGGTTCCGCTCCATATCGTAGAAGCCGACCAAGGCAAATAATCAATCCACACGCCCGCTACAGGATTTCCTCCAAAATAAGTGTCGTGAGTTCCTCCGCCATCGTTGGGACGGCACATATGTCGCCATTGGTAAGCTGTGCAGTAATTTCCGTTGCTGGAAGTTGCGCCGTTGACTTCACCGTCCACATCGTACCAATATTGCCGGCCGGCTTCTCCTTCGGTGATGTAAAGCAAAGCACCTAAATCACGAAGATTGTCATCATGAATGGTTTCTCCCCATAAGAAAACTCCCGATGCAAATTGCATGGACTCGGAGATGGATTCCTGTCCGCCACCATTCGCTCCTGCATGCGAAAATCCGGCATAAGGATCAAAGTATTTTAAATAAGGAAACCACGGACGAACAGTGCCGTTGGCGCCCGGATCAGTCATGTCTTTTGAATAATTGTCGATGGAGCGAATCACAGTTTCCACCATGCCTTTATACTGCGTAACGAAGGTTTGATCATAGCGTGCGAGGATAGCAGCAGCCATTACAAAATAGCCCACATGAAAATGAGCATCTACCAAAGTTCCTCCCGAACCAAAACCGTTGGGGTAATGAGACATATGGTTGAATTGCGGACTGTAAGCGAAATATCTGTTGAAGTTGGCTTCGCCGGTGGGCGCAGTGAGCCAGTCGATTAATCTGCTTTTTAGCTCAGCAAGCAATTTGTTTTTTGCTGCAAAATCATCAATTTGTTCGGCGAGCTGAATGTGGGTGATCAAATCGCCAAACTGATCTTTGGCGTAACCATCGGCAGCATTGGGCATGGGATTGATGCCTGCTGCAAAATTATCGATAAAGGTTTTTAGCTGTGCTGTACTTCCGGTGTTGGCCCAACCCAAATTGGGTAAAATCCCCTGATTGTCCATTAAGGTGGTGAAGGTGTTGGTGGCCAAAACTTTCATTCTTCCCCGCGGAGAGAAATATACAATGTTGGTATTGGCTGCTCCATTGGCTTCTGCGCTGTACAACCATTGATGGCGGTATAAAGCCTGCAAAGTACCGTTGTTAGCAAAACCATAAACATTGTTGGTAGTGGTGGCAAAAGTGGTGGTTAATTTTGAAGTTGTTTCATTGTACACATAACTGTGATTGGTGGCGGCAATAAAATTGAAAGCATGTTGCGCATACAAAGTGAGGGATGCCAATGATTTATCAGGCATCACCGCCACTGAAATATAAGAACTCCCGTTGGGAACATCAATGCTAAAACTGTTGGAGATACTTCCGTTCAAAGCTGCAAAAGAAACACCGTTGATCAAACAACCTTTTGGTAAAAATAGTGCCATCGTTTGATCGGTTAAAGGATCACCTTGCGGACTAGATGTATACATCAATGCATCTACATTCGCATCCGAATATTTTGCATTGATAGTAGCTGGTGCTCCAGGATAAGTGACAGTGAAATCAGTGTTGCCTTGTCGCTGCAAAAATAAGTAAGGACAGCCTTTGGAAGCAGTAGCGCTTAAAACATCACCACCCCATTCCTGACGGAAAACAGCGTGCCAGTCGCCATAGCCATCTACGCTGGTAGCTGTTGCATTCTGTCCCGTAAAACCAATTCGCATTCCGGGATTCCACGGACCGTTCAAAATATCGTTGGCACCACTGGTTTGATTGGCATTGCTTCGGTAGAGTAAATCATAGCCATAGCTTTTTGCGGTAACTATTAAGGGATCAGCCGTCATTCTTTCGGAATGATAATCGCCGCGAAAAGTAATTTCACCATCGGTACCATCTCCACGATTAACATCCCACAAAGCGGAAGTCCACCATTGATGCGATTGAAAGGGACCAACATAATTCGGACCTTTGGTGACAAAACTATAGCCTGCTGCGCCGCCGCCAATCTGATCAAAAGTATTGCCCGGAATATAATCATCAGGAGGAAGAGTTAGATTGTAGCTGCCTAAGCCACCTTGAAAAACTTCTTGTGCTGAAGCATAAAAGGTGAGGGATGTTAAAAAACAAATAAGGATGATCGGATAGTGAACGGAGTTTTTTTGAAAAACGAATTTTTTAAAGTTCACTAAGCGCTTTTTCATTCGTGTTAAATAAAACAGTTTTTTATCGTTTTAGCTAAGAAAGCTATCCTAGTGAAGTAACACAAAAAAAGACTCATTTCCCAGAGTGTTTTTTTGTGTTTCAAGTGTTGTTTTCGCTTAAGAAGCAATATTTGAAATCGTATTTTTTTACTGTGGGTAAAGGTGTTGTATGGTATTTGATTTGTTTTTTTTGAAATATTATACATCTACGTAACAACAAAATAGAACGTTGAAATAAAAAATATTTAAATGGAAATATATTTTGTTCAATTTTCCCCCAAATATTTTGCATGAATATTTTGTGATGTGCTTGATTTTGACGTGCTTTGCGATTGTCTGCCAGCTAACTAAAGTGGATTGAATTGATTATATTCATTCGGTAGATTTGAAAATCGCATAAAAAACAAGTTGAACTAAAAATGAACAAGAGTTGTATTTCTTTATTGCTTTTATTTTTTCTTTCAGTGTTCGTGGCTCCTTTATTTGCTGCCAATTATTATGTAAATGATAACAGCACTGCTGGCGACAGATGGTGTTCAGCTGTTGGGAATGATGCGAATAATGGAACGGCTGTTGGTACGCCAAAACTCACTTTGTTATCAGTGTTAACTACTTATGATTTGGGTGCTGGTGATATTGTATTCATTGATCATGGAACGTATTCATGGGCAACCATTGATTGGAATGCTAGTGCTTCTAATGATTATGGCACTGGCACAGGAGTGAATGTGCTGACCATTCAGGGCGCGGGAACTGGATCAACAACAGCTTATACTACCAGCATCACCTCTTCCTCAAATGATTTGTTTTATTTCCCTGATAATTCGGATACCTATGATTACATCACTTTTGACGGAATGAAATTGAATGGATCTTCGGGACACAATGTTTTTTATTTGGCTCAACCCGATTATATTACTATTTCAAATAACATTATCAATGCAACAGGCGCCAGTGCTTCGGGAATAGAATTGTTTAATGCTGTTACCAATATTTCTATTACTGCCAACGGAATAAATGTTTTATCTCCTTCGGGAACAACTTATGGAATTTATGTTGCCCAAGGTTCGGTAGCCAGTAACTGTACTTTTGAAAGAAATAATATGACTTGTGTTTCGGGTTCAGAAGCAACCTACGGAATTTTTGATGATCAGGCCATTTCGGGTTTAACTATTCAAAATAATTACATAGCTAATTTTTTGTATGGTATTTATAGGGATCAGGATCGCGGGGCATTTAATGTTTACAACAATTCATTTTATTGTAAAAATTACTGTGTCAATATGGGGAATACGGCCAATACATCAGTAGTGAAAAACAACATAATGTATTGTTATGGCTCTACAGCATCCGATTATCCGTTGTTCATGCAATATACCGGTACTAGCAATGTGAGTAATTATAATTTGTTTCATAAGGCAGGTTCTTATTATGTTCGGTGGAACAATTTGGATTATGCCACTTTAGGTGCCTGGCAGGGTGCTGCGCCTGGAGAGGATGCGAATTCGGTAACTGGAGACCCTAGTTATACCAGTGTTTCAACTGGAAATTTAACCATTGGATCTGGGTCGCCTGCTTCCAATGCGGGAATTACAGGTTTGGTTACAGTTGATATCACCGGGGGTTCGCGCAATAATCCTCCTGAGATCGGTGCTTTTGAAGTAGGAAGTTTGCCGGTAGAGTTGATTAATTTTTCTGCTTCGTGTAACAACAATAATGAGTTGTTGCTGGCGTGGTCAACGGCAAGTGAAATCAACAACGATTACTTCACTATTGAAAGATCTAAGGATATGCTGAAGTGGGAAAAGGCGATGACTGTTAAAGGTGCAGGAAACTCCAATCATATTTTATCTTATGAAGAGCCGGAAACAAATCCATATCCGGGCACGTCTTATTACAGATTGAAACAAACCGATTTCGACAGTCAGTTTGATTATTCAAAAATCATTGCTGTTGCTCCTTGTACAGAAGGAAGTGCTGTTCTTTCTGTTTTTCCGAATCCATCCACAGGTAATTTTTCTTTGCTTTATTCGGGTGATAAAAAAGACGTGAATTCAGTTGAAGTGGTGAATGTTTTAGGAGAAGTTGTTTATCACTATGGCAGTATTGAATCGAATATCAATTTAAATGATCAGGCCGCCGGACTTTATTTCGTTCGTGTTAATACAGGGAATTCCGCTTTTTTCTCTAAGTTGGAAGTCATTAGATAATGACTATCGGAAAGTTTACACCAAAGTATTTTTCCTTTTAACCACAGAGGTCACGGAGATTTTCATAGTTGCAAGTTAAGCACAAAGTGTAAAATTCAAAATTGAAAATGAGTGAAAGCGACTTCTGACTTAGTGACCGATTTTACTTTTCGTTACTAAAATAAAAATCCTTAAAATTGCAAAACCTAATTAAAAACAAATGAAAACAAACCTTCTATCCCTTATTCTTTTTTTTAGCGGTGGCGCTCTGATGTCACAAAATGAAGTTCCTGTTGACGTCAATATTCACAATGTGAATGAAGCTGCCTGGCGATTGGAAATGCTGGAAGTTGACTCCGTTAATATTCTGGAGCTGCATAAAATCAAAGAAACCAGCGAATATCAGTTGAGTAAAATCAACATAAAGAATAAGGGGGAATTCAAGTGGAAGAAAAAACTGGGGGAAAATGTGACGGGATTAAGCATCATTAAGCTTCAGGATCATTTTTTTGTTTTTTGCAGAGGTGCCAATTCACAATGTTTTGTACAGGAGTTTGATCATAATACCGGGAAAGAAATACAAAATATTGCTTTAGGAAAGAGCTTCGACAGTTTTAGTAAAAGTGAGGATGAAACAAAAGTTGTTTTTTATTCTATTCAAAGCGACGATAGCAAGAAAGAATGCGATAACACAGGAATAAGCTATAAGATTTTTGATCCGTCACTTAAACTAATTAAAGAAAAAAAAGCCAACTTCTGTACGAAATACAGTAATCTGTATGGGAGAGATGAGGTAAAAATATCCAACAAAGGAGATGTGTTTTATGCATGGACAAAAGTTGACGAAAAAAAAATAGGAGTGGTGTATATGCCTTTTGTTGGTGAATCAAGTAGTGAATTTAAAAGTGCTGTTGAAGGCAATAAAGAATTTACCAAAGAAAAGTATAGAATGCGTATTGAATACAAGCAGTACAAAACTTTAATAGATCGCGACGGAAATTTTATCATCATCGGTACCTTTGAAAATTTCAGCAAAGAAAAAACTGCGGCCATCAATTTTTATAAATATGACATCAAAGTAAAGAAACTGATCACCAAGTCTTTTTTGTTTACAAAAGAAAATTTGCTGAAGTATTTCCCAAAGGATGTGTCTTCTCATTTTAAATTATTCGACTTTTTTAATTTTGTTGAGGTCACCAACAACGATGTTACTCTGGCTTTTTCCAATCAAATGGTGAATATGAAAGCCGTAGGGAAACAATATATTTTACAATACCGACAAAGGGATCTTTATTTTTTAAGATTTAATTTTTCGGGTGAAGTACAAATGTTTAATCACTGTACTGTAACGGCTCGCGAGGCTACAACTCTTCCTTATTTTGTTTATTCGGGCGCTAAAACAATTAATGTGATTGCTAAGGAAAATCCGGCGCAGTTTGAAACCAGTAGCTGGGAATTAACCATTGGAAGACTGGCGGGCTTCAAAAGTTTTCCGGTAAAAATTAAATATTTTGATAGAGAGAAACTTCGTTTTATTGAAGAGAAGTTCGCTTATAATCCTAAAACAAATTTCACGTTTTACGGCAATTTCCTTGAAACAGAAACTAAGGTTGTCATCGGGGTAATTCCTGAAAATGAAGAATCTGTACGTTTGGTAATTGTAAATAAATAATTCCGTTTACAATTTGTAAAGCACTATTCCTTTTTCTTCGCCAATTTTTTTCCCTTCAAAACTATCGTCGATATATTTTTTGTCGGTGTACAAAATGTATTGAGCTCCCTGAGAAATGTAGGTGGCAATATCTGCTTTGCTTTTTTCTGAAGTATCCCGAATATTCCATCCTGATCGGTTTATGAAGTATAAAGCGCCGTTTGGTGTTTGGTCGGTAACGATGATGACTTTCGCGTTTTCGGGCACCAAAGAATCAATGAATTTCCTGCTGTCGGCAAGTTTTGTTCCAATAGAGGAATGGAGGTCTTCATTGTTGATGTAGCGTTGTACCAATTTTTCTTTGGCGTAATTTAAGCTGAGTACACAGAGTAAAATCACAAGAGATTTAGCTGCGTAATGATTGCTCCATTTTGGGAATTTATTTTTTATCGCTACAAAGGTGCTAATGATAATAAATATGATGGACGGCATCAAAGTGATAAAGTAGTAGTCGTGGTATTTAAATGCTGCAAAAAACAAAACAAAATAACAGGTGCTTCCCGCAGCTAAAAATAAAGCAGGAATAAGAATCAGTTTTTCCGATTTTCGGATGAAGAAAATTCCCGCAATAATTATCATTGCAAATACATGAAAAGTACTTTGGTAATAATATTTTGAGTACCAGAAGTTCAGAATATGATCCCAAACCACAGCGGATTCATTCTTGCTGAGATCCCATAGGGGTAAGGCGTGAACTAAAAAATAATTATCGTGATTGATTTGGTTGTAATATAAAACATAGGCGTTCCATAAAAATATAAGGGTAAGCGATGAAGCAAAAAGAATCAATGGAAAAATGTTTTTGATGACTCCTTTTTTGAAGCCCTTTTTTCTGAAAAATTCATAAGTAAAAACTGATAAAATTGCTGCAACGGGATTTATAAAATAAGTGACTTTAAGCAAAGCTGCTAAAGAGAAAAAAATGAAACATAGGAGTAAGGATTTTTTGTTTTTTCCATTTTTAAAAAAGTTGAAAAAGCAATACCAGCCAATTAAGGTAAAGCCAAGCGCGCTTGGATCGGGCAAAAAATTATTGCTGTAATACAACAATACTGTTGAGGAGATAAACAGAAAAGTAAAAGCAAAGGCGTATACCACATCCTTCAGCAACAGAAGTATAAGCTTGAACAGATATAAGAATCCCGCTGATGCAATACTGAGCGTTAGCAAGCGCAGGATAAATTCATGTTCGTTGAAAATGAGGTAAAGTAAAGCAGTGATGTAGTAAAGTATGGGGAATTCACAGGCCGCTTTGCCATCAGTACTTTGTAAATTAAAAACCTGCGGTTCAAAAAAATGAAATCCGTTTTTGTAATAATTGGCTACAAAAGAGAGACTGTCGCTTTGACGGATGAAGTGAATGCCCTGAGGGCGAAAAAATAAAATGTTGTGAAAATCGAGAATGAAGTAAAGGGCAAGCAAGAGCGCTACAAAAATATAAGAGCTGTATTTCATTTCTTCTCTTTCAATTTATCCTTCATCGCAAAAAGCTCATCTCTGTATTTCGCAGCGGCCATGAAATCCAGTTCTTTCGCAGATTTTTCCATTGCTTTTTGAGTTTGGGCAATGGCTTTTTCCAGTTGAGGAGCAGTCATGTAAGCAATGATAGGGTCAGCAGCTATGGCCGGTTGCATTGGTTCGGCGTAAGCTTTTTTGTTTTGGAAATCGAGAACGGAAGTATGGCCCATAATTTCTTCGCGCGTTTTGCTCATGCCTTTTGGCGTGATGCCGTGTTTCTCGTTATAGGCGAGTTGTATGGCACGGCGACGATTGGTTTCATCGATGGTTTTTTTCATCGAGTCGGTGATTTTATCGGCATACATAATCACATTTCCATTCACGTTACGGGCGGCTCTACCAACGGTTTGCGTGAGCGATCTTTCCGAGCGGAGGAAGCCTTCTTTGTCGGCATCTAAAATAGCCACTAAAGAAACTTCGGGCAAGTCTAAACCTTCTCTCAATAAGTTTACTCCAACGAGAACGTTGATGTCGCCCATGCGCAGCTGGCGCAGGATTTCAACACGTTCCATGGTATCCACATCAGAGTGAATATACCGACAAGTAACATTGAGATTGACGATATATTTTGTTAGTTCTTCCGCCATTCTTTTGGTGAGTGTGGTCACCAAAACACGTTCTCCTTTTTTTACGGTTTCGTCGATTTCTTCTAAAAGATCATCTACCTGATTCAAGCTTGGACGAACTTCAATCAATGGATCGAGTAAGCCTGTCGGACGGATAATTTGTTCTACAATAACACCTTCCGATTTTTCAAGTTCAAAGTCGGCAGGGGTTGCACTAACATATATAGTGTTGTTGAGTAAAGTTTCAAATTCTTCAAACTTTAGCGGACGGTTATCCAGCGCTGCAGGCAAGCGAAATCCGTACTCTACCAAATTTGTTTTTCGTGATCTGTCGCCGCCGTACATTGCGCGGATTTGCGGAATGGTAACGTGACTTTCATCAATGATCATCAGAAAATCTTTCGGGAAATAATCCATCAAGCAGAAGGGACGAGTGTTCGCCACACGTCCATCCATGTAGCGCGAATAATTTTCAATTCCCGAGCAGTAGCCCAATTCACGCATCATTTCCAAATCGTATTCTACGCGCTCTTTGATGCGTTCGGCTTCAATGTTTTTCCCTTGTTCTTTAAAATATTCCACCTGCTTCATCATATCGTCCTGAATTTCATTGAACGCGCCGTTCATGCGCTCTTTGTTGGTGACGAAGATGGTGGCAGGGTAGAGGGTGAGTTCAGAAACAGCATTTATTTTATGTCCCGAAATTGGATCAATCTCATGTATTTCTTCAATTTCATCACCCCAGAAACTGATTCGATAAGCGTGATCCAGGTAAGCCGGGAAAATATCAATGATCTCACCGCGCACTTTAAATTTTCCTCTTTCTAAATCAATTTCGGTGCGGGAATATAAACTGTCGACAAACTTTCTTAACAATTTATTTCGCGCAATAACTTCTCCCTTTTTTATGGTGAAAGTATTTTCGGTGAAGTCGGCAGGATTTCCCATACCATAAATGCACGACACCGAGCAAACCACAATTACATCGCGTCTTCCCGATAGTAAAATGGAAGAAGTGGCCAAGCGTAATTTTTCAATTTCCTTGTTGATCGATAAATCTTTTTCGATGTAAGTATTGGTTACCGGTAAGTAAGCTTCCGGTTGATAATAATCATAATAGGATACAAAATATTCTACGGCATTGTTGGGGAAAAACTGTTTGAATTCGCCGTACAATTGTGCTGCTAAAGTTTTGTTGTGACTGAGAATTAAAGTGGGGCGCTGCAATTGTTGAATCACATTGGCCATCGTAAAAGTTTTCCCTGAACCGGTAACGCCTTGCAGGGTTTGAAACTCCACATCATTGCGGATTCCCTCAACAAGTTGACGGATGGCTTCCGGTTGATCCCCGGTGGGTTTATATTCAGATGTGAGTTGGAAATCCATTTCTGTTTTTGTGTCCCACAGATTTCACAGATCAACACAGAAAGTATTTCAAATCTGTGTTGATCTGTGAAATCTGCGGGAAATTATTTCGTCATTAATTCAATTATTTTTTTCGCCAATTCATTTGATATTTTTTCTTGCGCTTCAACAGTTGATGCGCCTAAATGGGGAGTGAGAGAAATGTTTGGGTGTTGCAATAATTCCGGACTTCCATTAAACACATCCAAAGCGGCGTGCGCAATTTTACCTGAATTTAAAGCTTCCAGTAAAGCGACTTCATCCATATTTCCACTGCGTGAAGTGTTGATGAAGGTTACGCCTTTTTTCATTTTAGCAATGACGTCTTTGGTAATGACAGGCTTGTCATTTAAAGGAATGTGTAAGGTGATAATATCAGCCTGCGCTAAAAATTCATCGAGAGGAGAAACAGGAATTTTTAAATCCAAAGCAGTATCAAAAATCTCTAAAGTAAACTCAACTTCTTCATGGGTGGGATGGTAAGCGATGACGTCCATTCCAAAGGAAATGGCGATTTTCATTACTTCGCAACCGATGCGGCCAGTTCCCCAAACGCCAATGGTTTTTCCTTTTAGTTCCCGTCCGTGGGCTAATTCTTTTTTGAGACGTTTTACATTATCCGGATTTTCGGAAATAAGTTCATTGCTGATACTTACAAAACGGTAAATAGAAAGTAAGTGTGCAAACACCAATTCAGCTACAGCTGTAGTAGATGCGCCTGGAGTATTAAAAGTGATGATGCCATTTTTTTTTGCCGCTTTTTCATCAATGTTGTCCATTCCAACTCCTCCGCGACCGACAAATTTTAATGAAGTACAGGCGTCCATCACTTGTTTGTTCACTTGTGTGGCGCTTCTTACCAATAAAATATTAATGTTTTTGCTGTTGATGAAAGCAATGAGTTCCTGTCCGTTATAAGATCCTTCAAACACGTTGAACCCTTTCGCTTTCAGCAAAGAAATTCCGCAGGGATGGAAGGAGTCGTTGACAAGAATATTTTTCATTAAGCGTATTTTTTAGAGAAATCGCGCATAGCATCAACTAAAGCCTGAACGCTTTCAATAGGCATTGCATTGTATATAGATGCACGAAAACCTCCAACGCTTCGGTGTCCGCCGATACCGCTGAGGTTTCTTTCTTTCGCCAATTTTGCGAATTCAGGTTCTAAAGAAGGATCTTTCATCACAAAAGTAACGTTCATTAATGAGCGGTCTTCTTTGGCAGCCGGACCGGTGAATAAAGGATTACTGTCGATTTCGTCGTACAATATTTTCGCTTTGGCTTCATTTATTTTTTCCATTTCGCTGAGTCCGCCTAAATTTTTAATCCACTCCATAGTTAATAAAGAAGTGTAAATAGAAAAACACGGAGGCGTGTTGAACATGGATCCGTTATCGATATGCGTTCTGTAATCTAGCATGGTTGGAATGGTTCGTCCGCTTTTCCCAAAAATTCCTTTTTTAGAGATGACCACGACCACTCCCGCCGGACCGATGTTTTTTTGCGCACCGGCATAGATCAAATCGAATTTACTTACATCAACAGGTTTGCTCATAATGTCGGAAGACATATCACAAACCAAAGGAACCGTCGTCTCCGGAAAAGATTTGAATTGCGTTCCATAAATAGTATTGTTGGATGTAAGATGTAGATAAGCTATGTCTTTCGGGATGTTATATCCTTTCGGAATGTAGCTGAAGTTTTTGTCTTTAGAAGAAGCTACTTCAATGGTTTCGCCGAATAATTGAGCTTCTTTCAAGGCTTTGGTTCCCCAAACCCCCGTATTGACATAACCCACTTTTCCGCCAACAGGGAAAAGATTTTCGGGAACCATCATGAATTGCAAGCTGGCTCCCCCTTGTAAAAAGCATACGTCGTAATTTTCAGGAACATTTAAAAGTTCTCTAACTATGGCGTGACTTCTATCCATAATAGACTCAAAGTCCTTGCTGCGGTGCGACATTTCTATAATAGACAAGCCGCTGTTGTTATATTCTACTACTGATTCTGCTGCTTTTTGCATTACTTCTTTTGGAAGAATACAGGGTCCTGCACTGAAATTGTGAATCTTCTTCATGATAAAAATTATTGAGCTGTGAAATTACTTTATTGGTGTGATAAGACAAAGATTTTTTGTGCTACATTTATATTATACCTCCTAAATCATCTTTTATGCAATACCGAAATTTTGGAAAACTGAACTGGAAAGTAAGTGAAGTGGGCTACGGCATGTGGGGAATGGCGGGCTGGACAGAAAGTGACGATAAAGAAACTGCGATAGCTTTAGATAAATCTGTGGAACTCGGCTGTAATTTTTTTGATACGGCTTTTGCTTACGGAGCCGGAAAAAGTGAAACAATCTTGAGGGATTTATTGAAAAGACATCCCGAGAAAAAACTATACACCGCCACTAAAATTCCGCCCAAAAATTTAAAGTGGCCTCCCATCAAAGGATCCAATATGATAGATGTTTTTCCTATTGAACATATCGTTGAATACACTGAAAAGAGCTTAAAGAATTTAGGTGTTGAAACCATTGATTTACAGCAGTTTCATGTGTGGGAGGACGATTGGGCAAAAGCCGACAATTGGAAATCGGCCATCGAAAAACTCAAACGCGAAGGTAAGGTGCAGGCTTTTGGTATCAGCGTAAACCGCTGGGAACCTACCAACTGTGTGAAAGCTATGGAAACCGGCCTGATTGATTCCATTCAGGTGATTTATAACATTTTCGACCAGTCGCCCGAAGATGAGCTTTTCCCTTATTGTGAGAAAAACGGCATCGCCATCATCGCTCGTGTTCCTTTTGATGAGGGATCATTAACCGGAACTTTAACAAAGGATTCCAAATGGGACAAAGGTGATTGGAGAAACATCTACTTCTGTAAAGAGAATCTCGATCCAACTATAGACAGAGTGGAGGACTTGAAGAAAATAGTCCCTCCCGGCATGACTTTGCCCGAAATGGCGTTAAAGTTCATTAAACACCACCCGGCGGTATCCACCATGATACCCGGTATGAGGAAGATCAGGAATGTTGAAAACAACATGCAAATAGATAAGGGGTTAAATCCTGAAATACTTGCTGCTCTAAGAAAGCACCGCTGGGACAGAAAGCCGTCATCCTGGTCGTGTTAAAAATGATGAAGAGTTATCCACTACGCGTTTATAACTAAAAGAAAGCGTATCTTGTATGGAGGATGTAATTGATTATATTTGCATTCAAATTTGAAAAATGGCAAAAGTTAAGTTCAATAATAAAGACGCGGTTTTTTTCAATGCTTTGCGTGAGCGTGTTGACGCATACTTCAAACAAAACAAAATAGCACCTACCGGGAATTTTAAACTGTTTTCAAAAACAGCAATTTTAGTTGCCAGTATTGTCTTTTTGTATGTAGCATTAGTAACAGAAATGTTTTCTAATGTATGGGTGAATGTGTTTTTATGTATGTTGATGGGGGTGAATGTAGCTGCCATTGGCTTTAATGTGATGCACGACGGTGCTCATGGAAGTTATTCAAAATATAAATGGATCAATGAAGTTATGGGGCACTCCTTAAATATATTAGGAGGCAGTGTTTTTATGTGGAAGCAAAAACACAACATTGCACATCATACTTATACCAATATTGAAGGACATGACGATGATATTGATGCGGGTTCAATGCTTAGAATGCATAAGGATCAACCAAAGCTTCCAATGCATCGCTTTCAGCATATTTACGGTTTGTTTTTATATGGCTTTTTGTACGGATATTGGGTTTTTTATACCGACTACTATAAATATTTCACCGGCCAGGTGTCGGAAAATGTTCCATTGCGCAAAATGAAAACTCATGAGCACATTATTTTTTGGGTTTCTAAAGTTGTTAATTTCACCTTGTCTGTTATTATTCCTATTGCCTTCCTTGGTTTCACAAAATTCATTATTGGATATTCAATTTTGCTTTTCACCGGAGGAGTTGTTATTTCGGTAGTGTTCCAGTTGGCTCATATTGTTGAAGATGCTCATTTCTTCGCTCCCGATACTAAAGGTTTAACAGTAGTTGAAGCGGAGTGGGCGGTATATCAATTGAATACTACGGTTGACTTTGCGCCAAACAGCAGGTTTTTAACCTGGCTTTTAGGAGGCTTAAATTTTCAGGTGATTCACCATTTATTTCCTAAGATCAGTCACGTGCATTATCCTGAAATCCGTAAGATAGTTCAGAAGACTTGCGATGAATATGGTGTAGCATACAGAACTTTTCCAACCATGTGGGGCGCTTTTAAATCGCATATGATTTATTTGAAGCAGACAGGACAGGCAGCGTAAATAGCTGAATGATAGAATTAAAAAAGGTCGCACATTGTGCGACCTTTTTTTGTTTATTTCTACTACCATCATTCAGTGCGTCATTCCCCCCCTAAGTCATTGCGAAATTTTTGTACTCAAAAATGAAGCAAACTTATAATGGGTAAGTAACTAAAAATGATGATGAGGTTGCTTCATTTTTGAGTACAAAAATTTCGCAATGACTTAGGGGGGTAATGACGTACTGGGGATAAAACAAGAAGAAAGCCGTCTCTTTCGAAACGGCTTTCTTTATATGTATAATCCTAAAGATTAATATCCACCTCTGTCTCCACGGTCTCTTCCGCCGCCGCCGCCGCCGTATCCACCTCTGTCTCCACCGCCTCTTCTGTCACCACCGCCGCCGCCGCCGCGATTAAATCCACCGCCGCCGCCGCCACGAGGTCTGTCACCTTCAGTTTTTGGCTGAGCTTTGTTTACTGTTAAAGTTCTTGTTTGAAATTCAGTTTTGTCAAGAGCGTCAATTGCCTGGCTAGCAGCAGCTTCGTCTGCCATTTCAACAAAAGCAAAACCTTTTGATCTTCCTGTGAATTTGTCTGTGATAAGTTTCACTGATTTTACTTCTCCGTATTCTGAAAAGAGATTCGTTAAATCTTGTTCGCTCGCTTGGTAGCTGAGATTTCCAACGTAAATTGTCATTGTGCTAATTTTTAGATTAATTAATTTTATAATTGTGTTAAACCGTAAACTGATTTATCTCAATTCTTACAAATATAAAATAATTTTTGTAACAACCTGAAAATCAGTTTCACATTTAAAAAATATTTCCGAATGAAGAATAAAACGTTTCCGATGGGATTGATTTTATTGGTTATTCCAATGTTTTTGGCCTATCAGTCGGTGCAGCAAAAGGTCAATATTGTTGATAAAAAAATCAGCTGGGGCTATAAAAAAGCATCTAATAGAAGTGTGGATGCCATCATAATTCACTCCACTTATAATGCTTCGGGAACCGATAGTTTTAGTGTTGCGGGAGTGTTGGATCAGTTCAAATCTTATGGTGTGGCGTCTCATTATTTAATTGATCGTGATGGTAAAATATATCGTTTAGTAGATGAAAAAAACATTGCTTTTCATGCCGGAAACAGTTCTTTGCCGGATGGTCGGGTCAATGTAAATACTACTTCAATCGGCATAGAAATTATTACTACCTTATATACGTCGCCAACCGAAAAGCAATACAATAGTGCAGCTGCTTTGGTGAAAGACATAAAAAAGCGACGGGTAATAAAGTATATAAAAGGTCATAATGAAATTGCGCCAGGAAGAAAAAGTGATCCTTGGAATTTCGATTGGACTAAGTTTAACGCATTAATAGAGTAATATGCAAATAGGAATTATCAGAGAAGAGAAAATCCCTGCGGATAAGCGAGTGGCGTTTACGCCTGAGCAATGCAAAAGCATTAAAGAGCAGTTTGGTGTTGAGCTCGTGGTTCAATCGAGTAAAGTACGCAGCTTCCCCGATGAACTGTATGTGCAGCAGGGGATTCAAATCGTTGATGGTGTGAGTGATTGTGATGTTTTGTTCGGTGTAAAGGAAGTTCCTGTTGAATTGTTGATTCCCGGAAAGACGTACTTTTTCTTTTCGCACACTATAAAGAAGCAGGCGCACAACAAAAAACTGATGAAGGCTTTGTTGGAGAAAAACATTACGATGGTGGATTACGAATGTCTCACCAATAAAGCAGGAGAGCGCATTTTAGGTTTTGGGAGATATGCCGGAGTAGTGGGGACTTACAATGCAATGCTTGCTTACGGACAAAGATTTGGTTTATATGAACTTAAACCTGCCAACAAATGTGTGGACAGGGCTGAGCTGGAAAAAGAACTCAAAAAAGTAAAACTTCCGCCGATTAAAATTGTGTTCACCGGTGGCGGACGGGTGGCTTCCGGTACGCTGGAAATACTAAATACACTGGGGATTAAAAGCGTGAGTCCGGAAGAGTTTTTAACCCTTCATTTCGATGAGCCTGTTTACACTCAGTTGCACGCCGATCACCATTACCATCGCAAAGACGACGGTCGCTTTGATATGCATGAACTGATGCAGCATCCCGAGCGTTATCGCGCTGTATTCGTTCCCTATACTAAAGTAGCCGATGTGTTTATTTCCTGTCATTTCTGGGATCCTAAAGCGGAAAAGCTTTTTGCTAAAGAAGATATCCAAGCTCCTGATTTTACTTTAAAGGTCATTGCTGATATTACTTGTGATATTGATGGATCGGTACCTTCCACCATTCGCTCTTCTACCATTGAAGAGCCATTGTATGGTTATGATATTGCTTCGGGAAAAGAAACCCTTCCTTTTGAAGATTCTTCTATTACGATAATGGCGGTAGACAATTTACCTTGTGAATTACCGCGGGATGCTTCTACTGATTTTGGGTATGCTTTAATAGAGAAAGTACTTCCGTGTTTAACTGGTAATGATCCTGATCAGATTATTGAAAGAGCAATGATTTGTAGGGGAGGGGAGCTTACTGAAAAGTTTCTGTATTTGAAAGATTATGTTTCGTAATACTTTTCGACTTTCAAATTCCACAGCAATGGTCCAAATTATTTTTCGTAATTTTCTTTCATGAAAGTACAATACAACTCACCTGTAGCTTCTATCACTGTTGATTGCATTTTATTTGGCTTCAAAGAAGGGGAGTTGAGTGTATTGTTAATCAAGAGAGGTTCTGATCCTGAAATAGGTAAATGGGCGCTTCCGGGTGGTTTCATGGAAAAAAACGAAGATATCGACGAAGCTGCAGAAAGAGTTTTGGAATTGCTTACCGGTGTTACAGGAGTATTTATGAAGCAGTTTCGTACTTATGGGAAACCTAAACGACATCCACTGGCGCGAGTTGTTACTGTAGGATATTATGCGTTGATTGATACCGGTCATCATAAATTAAAACCATCATGGCATGCTAGTGAAACAACTTGGTTTGATGTTTTGAATTTGCCAAAACTGGCTTTCGATCACAATGAGATTTTCGGGGATGCATTAAAAGCATTACAGAAAGAATTAAATATTACGCCTCTTATTTTTGAGTTGCTTCCCTCAAAATTTACTCTGAGTGATCTTCAGAATCTATTTGAAAGTATTCTCGGAAAAACCATGGATCGCCGAAATTTCCGAAGAAGGCTTAAAATCATGGATATCCTCATTGAACTGGATGAAATTCGTCCGGGAGCCCATGCAGGAGCAGCTCTTTTTAAGTTCAATAAAAAAAGGTACAAGGAACTGGAAGAAGAAGGTTTTGATTTTAGCTTGTAGCTACTCTCCGCTATATAATTCAGTAATTTTTTGAATCATCTCTAAAAAAATAATTTGACAAGCGAATGTTTTTCACTTATTTTAGTTGTGTCACTATGACACAACTAAAATTTTTGTATGGCTGAATTAAGATGGAATCCTCTTTTAAAAACCTACACCATTGTAGCTGCAAATCGTCAATCCCGACCGAATTTGGATAAAAGTATTTGTCCGTTTTGTCCCGGCTCCGGCAAAGTTCCCAATCATTACGATGTCCATTTATACCCAAACGATTTCCCTGCTTTATCTACTTCTGCTCCAACTCACGAAAACACAACTCCTCTTTACAGTTCCCGCGAAAATTATGGTGTATGCGAAGTCATCTTATATTCTCCCGAACACACTAAAACGCTGCCTCAACTCAGCGAAGAACATATTTTAAAACTGGTTCAGCTATGGACAGAGCGAACGGAAAAAATTTCCCGTGACCCAAAAATAAAATACGTCTTCGTGTTTGAAAACCGTGGTGAAGAAGTAGGTTGTACCATGTCGCATCCCCACGGACAAATTTACGGCTATCCTTTCGTACCACTCAAACTACAAACCGAACTGGATGCCTGCAAGGAATATTTTGAAAAAAATAACTCGAGTTTAATGTTGGATATGAATAAGGAAGAGCAATCTTTTGGGAAAAGAGTGTTGTGTGAAAACAAGAGCTTCATCAGCTATCTTCCTTATTTTACCGACTATCCCTACGGTTTATTCATTTCGGCAAAAAACAAAAGAGGCTCTTTTCTGGATTTCAGTGAAGAAGAAAAAATGGATCTGGCCTCTATCTTAAAAATATGCACCGGCGGACTCGATAATTTATTCAACAAATCTTTTCCCTACATGATGTGCGTTCACCAAACGCCTTTCAATGCAAAAGAATACAGCAACAGTCACGAATACTTCAACTTTCACATTGAATTTTATCCGCCCCTGCGCAACGAAAATACCATTAAGTTTTATGCCGGTTCGGAAATGGGCGCATGGGTCGCCACCAATACACGAGAAGTAGAAGACACCGCAGAAGAATTAAGAACAGCCATCCATAAATTTTTAGCAAAATGACAACAGAAGAACTCCTGAGAAAATTTGATGATCTTTTTGGTCACGGCAACGAACCGCAAATATTTTTTGCCCCCGGCAGAGTCAACCTTATTGGCGAACACATTGATTACAACGGTGGCTGCGTATTGCCAGCGGCTCTTGAGATAGGCATCACCGCCCTCGTGCGTCCCAACTCTTCTTCCATTGTAGAAATGAAATCTTTGTACACCAAAGGAATTGTAAGCATTGATTTAAACAATAAAATAGAAGCACTTGAAAACGATTGGGGGAATTATCCCAAAGGTGTTATTGCTTATTTGCTCAAAGAAAACCGGAAATTAAAAGGATGCTCCATTCTTTTCTATACTACTCTTCCCGCCGGATCAGGCTTATCGTCATCTGCAGCACTGGAAGTATTGACTGCTTTTCTGATGCTGAAAATTGCCGGCGAAAAAATTCATCCTGTTGAAATTGCTTTGTTGTGTCAGCGGGTGGAAAATGAATTCATCAATGTGAGTTGCGGCATCATGGATCAGTTTTCTGTAGCCATGGGAAAGGAAAATTGCGCCCTGCTTTTAAATTGCCAGTCGCTGGATTGTCAATATATTCCTCTTCAGCTCAATGAATACACTCTGGTTATCATGAACACCAATAAAAAAAGAGAGCTGGCTTCTTCCAAATACAACGAAAGAAAAAATGAATGTGATGCAGCTTTAAACGAATTACAAAATCATTATCCGATTTCTACTTTGTGTGAAGCGGAATTGTATCAGGTAGAATTGCACATTATTGATGAAACGCTAAAGAAAAGAGCGCGCCACGTGATCTCCGAAAACGCAAGAGTGAAGCAAAGTATGGAGGCTTTGAAAAACAACGATCTTAAAAAATTCGGAACCTTATTAACGGCGTCTCATCTCTCTCTTCAAAACGATTATGAAGTCAGCGGATTTGAACTGGATACCATTGTTTCCGAATCATTGAAGATTGAAAGTTGTATCGGTGCGCGCATGACCGGTGCCGGATTTGGCGGTTGCGCCATAGCGCTGGTGGAAAGCTCATCAGTAGAAGAATTCAAGGAAAAAGTTTCGGCTGTTTACTATAACAAAACATCCATCATTCCTGCTTTTTACGAAAGTAAAATTGGCGATGGTGTTCGTGAACTAAGTTTTGATATGACCGTTAAATCCTAAAATCAGCGCATGAAAAATTTATTGTCTTTTCTCCTGCTTCTTGTTGTTTTTTCCTGTTCAACGGAAACTGCTGTTACGAAGAAAAAAACGAATACTATTTTTTTTACCGAAGCCAATCCCATCACCCTCGGTTGCTACTACTACCCTGAGCAATGGCCGGAAGAAGAATGGGACAGGGATTTAAAAAATCTTTCTTCCCTCGGATTTGAATTCACTCATTTCGGAGAATTTGCCTGGGCTTTATTAGAACCCGAAGAAGGAAAATTCAATTTTGAATGGCTCGACAAAGCCATTGATCTTGCGGCAAAAAATCATTTGAAAGTTATTCTGTGTACACCTTCTGCTGCACCACCGGTGTGGCTGGCGCAAAAATACCCTGAAATTTTAATGCAGAATGAAGACGGAAAAACAATGCAGCACGGCTCGCGCCAGCAAGGATCCTGGTCGAGTAAAATTTACAGGAAATACATTCAGAAAATAGTGAATGAATTGGCCAAAAGATATGGCAACGACCAACGCATTTGGGGATGGCAACTCGACAATGAGCCTTCTCACTATGGCTTCCCTTACGATTATAATGCTGCAGCTCAGGAGGCTTTTGTGTATTGGCTCAATACTAAATATCAAAACATCGACAGTTTAAATATGCGCTGGAGAAATAATTTCTGGAGTCAGCGCTACAACGATTTTTCTCAAATCCGAATTCCCAATGCCAAAGAACTGGTACAACCTGCAAACCCTCATGCTTTGCTCGATTTTCAGGAATTCACCAATCAGCAACGTGGCGCTTTTTTAAGAGAGCAGGCGAATACTTTGCGACAAACCATTTCATCTACACAATTCATCACCACCAATTATATGATGCAAATGCCACATACCGATCCGTGGGTGAATAAAGAGGATTTGGATTTTGCTTCGTACACCAATTATCCTGTGAATTCTTATTCGGAAGTGGAAAACGGTGAGTTGGGTTTCCGACTCGGCAGTGGACGCGATCTGGCACTCACGCATGATTTTTATCAATCGGTCAATGGGCTTACAGGAATTATGGAACTCCAGCCCGGACAAGTGAACTGGGGACATTACAACGCACAACCACTTCCCGGTGCAGTACGAATGTGGGCCTGGCATACTTTCGCGCTGGGCGCAAAATTTATTTGCACTTATCGCTACCGCCAGCCTTTAAGCGGCAACGAACAATACCATCAGGGCATTATGCAAACGGATGGCGTTACAATTTCTCGTGGCGGAAATGAATACGTTCAGACAATAAAAGAAATGAACGCCATCAAAAAATTATACAAAGCCGATACTGCCCCACAAAAAAAAGTAGCCATTTGGTGGGATCAGCGAAGCCTATTGGATATGTGCAATTTCCCGCACAACAAAAACTGGTCGGCTGTTAATGAATTGTACCGTTATTATGAAAGCATAAAATCTTTTGCGCTACCTGTGGATTTTATCAACACTCCACCGGATCCAAAATTGTATCCGGTGCTATTGATTCCCTCGATTCAACTAGTAAATGATGCTATGATAACCCAATGGAAAAATTATGTGAATGCCGGTGGCACATTGATTATTACTCCCCGGAGCGGACAAAAAAACCGCGACGGGCATTTGTGGAAAATGAAAAATCAGGAAAAAATAAAAGAACTCATTGGTGCTTCTGTTTTATTCAATGATCATTTGCCGGCTGCTAAAAAAGCACAGGTAAAAATGCAGAACAATATATATGAATGGAATAGCTGGTGTGAAATAATTGATCTGGAAAAAGACAGTGCTTCAGTGAAGATTCTCGCTACTTATGCCGATCAGTTTTACAAAGGAAAAGCGGCTTGTATTTCTAATTTCATTGGAAAAGGAAAGGTGATTTACATTGGTTTATCAAGTGTTTCAGGAGACATTGAAAAAGAAATATTGAAAGATATTTTTATCAACTCTAATTTGAAAATCACGGAATTACCAAAATATATTTATCAGGAAAAAAGAGGAAATCTGACAATTGCCGTAAATTATTCTTCCAATGATTTTGAATTGAAAATCCCTGAAGGAAGCACAATTGTTTTGGGAGAACAAAACCTGAAACCGGGAGAGGTAACGATTTGGATGAATTAATCGATTTGTAAAAATATTTTGTTCCATTTTCTAGTCTAATAGTGTTTTTTGTACAAAAACTATTTAATATTGTAAAAAATACACGTATATTAACTGAGCGTACGGGTATTCGCTTAGTTTCTTTGATTTTTTAATTCTTTCATTTCAAGCGATTTAGGTATTTGTTTTTTGGAAATATTCAAATATACTTGACTTCAAAGAAACTTAGTGTTATATTTACACTTATAGAATTGCAAATAACAAAAGATATGTTTCTACTAGGATACGATATAGGAAGTTCATCAATCAAAGCATCTCTCTTGAATGCTGAAACGGGAGAGGCTTTGGCATCTGCATTTTGTCCGAAAAAGGAAATGGAGATGTTAGCAGTGCAACCGGGATGGGCGGAACAACACCCTGATACCTGGTGGGAAAATTTAAAAGCTGCAACTGCTGAGGTGCTTTCTAAAGCACAAGTGGATGTAAAACAGATAAAAGCGATTGGCATTTCATATCAGATGCACGGTTTGGTGATCGTGAATAAACACCAAAAAGTATTGCGCCCTTCTATTATATGGTGCGATAGCAGAGCGGTGAATATTGGAAATGCTGCTTTTGAGAAAATCGGAAAGAAAAATTGTTTAGATCATCTGTTGAATTCTCCAGGAAATTTCACTGCTTCTAAGTTGAAATGGGTGAAAGACAATGAGCCTGAGACTTACGCTAAAATCCATAAAGCGATGTTGCCGGGTGATTTTATCGCAATGAAAATGACGGGCGAAATTACTACAACATCTACAGGTTTATCAGAAGGAATTCTGTGGGATTTTAAAGAAGAAAAAGTAGCGTCGATATTATTGGATCAGTACGGAATTTCAGCGGATTTAATTCCGAATATCGTACCTGTCTTTTCAAATCAAGGCACTTTAACTGCTTACGCTGCTAAGGAATTGGGTTTGAATCCCGGAACTGTAATTGCTTACCGCGGTGGTGATCAACCTAATAATGCCTTTTCTTTAAATGTTTTAAAAACAGGTGAAGTTGCTGCAACGGCCGGTACATCAGGAGTTATTTATGGTGTGAGCGACAAAGCGAAATACGATGAGCAATCAAGAGTAAATACTTTTGTACATGTAAATCATACCACAGAAGCTCCTAAATACGGTGTGCTGTTGTGTGTAAACGGAACAGGGATTTTAAACAGCTGGACTAAAAACAATCTTTTAGGATACAACAAAGAACTGACTTATCCTGAGATGAACGACCTGGCGGCAAAAGCGCCCATAGGTTCCAATGGCTTGAATATGCTGCCTTTTGGAAATGGTGCGGAAAGAATTTTAGGGAATAAAGAAATCGGTGCGCAATTATCAGGATTGCGCTTCAACTCTCACAATTTATCTCATGTTTTGAGAGCTGCACAGGAAGGAATTGTTTTCTCCTTGAATTACGGATTGGAGATCATGAAAGGTGTTGGCGTGAATGCTTCTACAATAAAAGCGGGAGAAGGAAATATGTTTCTGAGTCCGATATTCAGCGAAGCTTTTTCAACATTAACAGGTGCTGTAGTTGAACTCTACAAAACCGACGGTTCTCAAGGTGCAGCAAGAGCTGCAGGATATGGAGCAGGAGTTTACAAAACTTTAAACGATGCTTTTGTCGGTTTGAATTCAGTGCGAAAAATTGAACCAAAAGAAAATCTCAAACAACAATATCTCGACGCATACAACAACTGGCTACAAACATTATCAAAACATATTTAATTTATTACTAACAACTTAAATCAATCGTTATGACTACTGTAACTAAAGAACAAAAAAACGGTGCTGTGCACGTGACTACGGGTGATAAAGAGTATTTCCCGGGGATTGGTAAAATCAAGTACGAAGGAAAGGAATCAAAAAATCCTATGGCCTTTAAATACTATGATGAAAATAAAGTGGTGGCCGGAAAAACCATGAAAGAACATTTCCGCTTTGCGATTGCTTACTGGCACACACTGTGCGGAACTGGTGGAGATCCCTTCGGTCCGGGAACAAAAGATTTTCCTTGGTTGCAAAAAGCGGATCCCATCCAGATGTCGAAAGAAAAAATGGATGCTGCTTTTGAATTCATTACCAAAATAGGAGCTCCTTACTACTGCTGGCATGATTTCGATATGGCTCCGGAAGGAAAAACCATATTGGAATCTGAAAAAAATCTGCAGATCATGACGGAGTATGCCAAACAAAAACAAGCGGCTTCAGGAGTGAAATTGTTGTGGGGAACTGCCAACTGTTTTTCTAATCCGCGATACATGAACGGTGCTTCTACCAACCCTGATTTCTCTGTGGTTTCCTATGCAGCTTCTCAAATTAAAGCGGCTTTGGATGCAACGGTTGCATTGGGTGGTGAGAACTATGTTTTTTGGGGTGGAAGAGAAGGCTATATGTCGCTGTTGAATACCAATACCAAACGCGAGTTGGAACACATGGGGCGCTTCCTGCAAATGGCGAGAGATTACGGAAGAAAAATCGGATTCAAAGGTTCTTTCTTAATTGAGCCGAAACCAATGGAGCCGTCGAAACATCAATATGATTTCGATTGCGCTACAGTAATTGGTTTCTTAAGAGAATACGATTTGTTGAATGATTTCAAATTGAACATAGAAGTAAATCACGCTACTTTGGCTTTGCATACTTTCTCTCATGAATTGCAAATTGCTGCGGATCATGGCTTATTGGGAAGCATCGACGCCAACAGAGGCGACTATCAAAACGGTTGGGATACCGACCAGTTCCCGAACAACATTGGAGAAATTACCGAAGCCATGTTAGTGATTTTAGAGAATGGCGGAATCAAAGGCGGAGGTGTAAACTTCGATGCTAAAACCAGAAGAAACTCAACTGACCTGGAAGATATCTTCATCGCACACATCGGTGGTATGGATGTTTTTGCAAGAGCTTTGTTGGTTGCCAATAATATCTTGGTAGACTCTGATTACAAAAAAATGCGTGCAGCAAGATATGCTTCTTTCGATAGCGGAGACGGTGCTAAATTTGAAAAAGGACAATTGTCTTTCGAGGATTTGAGAAACATCGCTGCTAAAAACGGAGAGCCTAAATTAACCAGCGGCCGTCAGGAGTTGTTTGAAAATATCATCAACCAATACATTTAATTAAATATTACCGGAGCTCTAAATCCCTCTTCAACCCTTTAATCCCTTAGGGCTCCGGTTAATTTTAAATCTGCTTATGTATAAAATCGAACATAAACCTTTTGGAAAGCTTAAAGAACTTAGGCTGATCAATGCCAGCACCGGAGAATGGGTTTCCATTATTCCGGGATTGGCAGCAACGATCAATGGTTTGATGTTAAAAGCAGGTGATAAAAAATATGAGCTGATCAATGGTTGCAGTACTTATGAAGAGTTGATCACGGAAGGAAAACGTGTTTTTAAAGGAACGAAATTATTTCCCTTTCCTAACAGAATCAACAAAGGACAATATGGTTTTGAAGGAAAAAAATATCAATTGGATATTAATTTCCCGTCGGAAGGAAATGCTATTCACGGATTGGTTTGCGAAAGTTCTTTTGATATTGTGAATGAAATAGCCAATGAAAATGAGGCTTCTGTTGAACTGCAATATAATTATGACGGAAGCAACAATGCTTATCCTTTCAAATACAAACTGAATATTTTGTATTCGCTTTCCGAAAAAGGATTTGCTTGTAAAACAACTGTTGAAAATACCGATAATAAAGAGTTGCCGATGGGTGATGGCTGGCATCCCTATTTTAAACTGGACGGAAAAGTGAACGATTTGTTTGTTAAAATTCCTTCCACACAAATTGTTTTGGTGAACGATAAAATGATTCCAAACGGATTGACTTCCGAATCGGATCAGTTTACCCAATCGACAAAAATCGGAGAAAATCAGTTTGACACTTGCTATAAGTTAGAAGAAAAAGAAGGAAAACAACAAGTGGAACTGGTAAATGAAAAAGAAAAAGTGCAATTGGCCGTGTGGCAGGAAACCGGGAAAAATAAATACAATTATGTGCAGATATATACTCCTGCTTCCCGCGATTGTATTGCTGTTGAGCCTATGACTTGCATGCCCGATGCCTTTAATAATAAAAACGGATTAATTGTTTTAAAACCTAAGGAAATATTAAATCTTGCTTTTGGTGTAGAATTAACAATAAAAATATTTTAATCCCTTATGAAAACGAACTATCTTTCGCGTGCAATTAATCCAATTATTAATGTAAATCATAGAGATATGTCACACGCGGAATATGTAAGTTCAATATCAATCGACTGTATTATTTTCGGTTTTGATGAGGGGGAATTAAAAGTTTTGTTGATTAAAAGAGCAAAGGAACCTTCCAAGGGAGGATGGGCGCTACCGGGCGGATTTGTTGGTCAGGAAGAGGATTTAGATGTTGCCGCAAAAGTAATTCTGGAAGAGTTAACAGGTTTGAAAAAAATATACATGGAGCAGTTGCACACCTTCGGGGATGTAAATCGCTACCCGCTCAGAAGAGTTATTTCTATTGCTTATTCTTCTTTGATAAAAATTGGTGATTATGAATTGCGTGCTGCCGATAATGCGCAGGAAGCAGTATGGCACCCGGTTTCAAAAGTGCCTGAACTGGTTTTTGATCACGGACAAATGTTGAAAATGGCTTTGGAAACTTTGCAAACAAAAGTTCAATATCATCCGATAGGCTTTGAGTTGCTGCCTAAAAAATTCACGTTAACGCAACTGCAAACTTTATATGAAACTGTTTTGGAAACTACTTTGGACAAAAGAAATTTCCGCAAAAAAATATTGAGTATGGATTTGTTGATTGCATTGGATGAGTTTCAAAGAGGTGCGCCAAATCGTGCGGCCCGCTTGTTTAAATTCGACACTCAGAAATACAAAGAATTGAAATCAAAAGGATTCATGTTTGAATTGTAACAAAGAATACTAACCTAAATACCCCTGAATATGAAATTTTTTATCGACACCGCAAACCTGAAGGATATTAAAGAAGCTCACGAGCTGGGCGTGCTGGATGGTGTTACCACCAATCCGTCTTTAATGGCCAAAGAAGGAATTAAAGGTCAGGCGAATGTGCTCGCGCATTACAAAGCAATCTGCGAAATAGTGGATGGTGATGTAAGCGCAGAAGTGATCGCTACCGATTACGTAGGAATGATCAAAGAAGGTGAGGAGCTGGTGAAAATTGATCCGAAAATTGTGGTGAAAATTCCAATGATAAAAGATGGGGTAAAAGCTTTGAAATATTTTTCTGATCGTGGAATAAGAACAAATTGCACTTTGGTGTTTTCTTCGGGTCAGGCTTTGTTGGCCGCCAAAGCAGGCGCTACTTATGTTTCTCCTTTCGTTGGAAGATTGGATGATATTTCTCAAGATGGCTTGTTGCTGATTCAGGATATCGTGAAAATTTATTCCAATTACGGATTCAAAACACAAGTGCTGGCTGCTTCAGTTCGTCATTCTATGCATTTGTTGAAATGCGCTGAATTGGGCGCTGATGTCGTGACTTGTCCTTTGGGAGTAATTACTTCATTGTTGAAACATCCTTTAACCGACAGTGGTTTGGCAACCTTCTTAAACGATCATAAAAAAGTAAACGCATAGGTCATGGTTCTCTTGTAGAGACGCAATATTTTGCGTCTCCGGAAATGAAAATTAAATAGAGTTAGAGACGCAAAATATTGCGTCTCTACAAGAAAAAATAAAAAATAAAACAAATTGATATGGAAGTTGAAAACGCTATAAAAACAGGAGAGATAGCCGAAATGGAAAAAACGGCTTCTCAGGTAAGAAGGGATATTTTAAGAATGGTGCATGCTTGTAGCTCCGGTCATCCGGGTGCTTCCCTGGGTTGTACAGAATTTTTTGTAGCGCTGTATTCAAAAATTTTGAAGCACAACACCAACTTCACCATGGAAGGAAAAAATGAGGATTTGTTCTTTTTGTCTAATGGACATATTTCTCCGGTGTGGTACAGCGTGCTAGCTCGATCAGGATATTTTCCTGTGAGTGAATTGAAAACTTTCCGCAAGCTCGATTCCCGTTTGCAAGGTCATCCTGCAACTGCTGAACATTTGGAAGGTATTCGTATTGCGTCGGGTTCTCTCGGACAAGGTTTGTCTGTTGCGCTAGGTGCCGCACAAGCGAAAAAATTAAACAAGGAAGACAATTTGGTTTATGTGCTGATGGGAGACGGCGAGCAACAGGAAGGGCAGGTTTGGGAAGCTGCGATGTATGCTGCTCACAATAAACTGGATAATGTTATTGCAACAATTGATTACAACGGTCAGCAAATCGACGGTCCGATAGCAAAGGTTTTGGACTTGATGGACCTTGCTGCAAAATACAGATCTTTCGGATGGGTGGTGTTGGAAGAACCGAAAGGAAACGACATGGAAGCAGTGTTGAACATTTTGAAAAAAGCAAAATCTCTCACAGGTAAAAAACAACCGGTAATGATATTGTTGAAAACGGATATGGGCTACGGTGTTGACTTTATGGTGGGCACACACAAATGGCACGGACAAGCGCCTAACGATGAGCAACTCGCCAATGCGCTTTCTCAACTGGAACAAACTTTAGGAGATTATTAATCTGAAAAATACTAAAAATGAAAAAATATACATTCACTGAAAAATTCGATACCAGATCAGGATTTGGTGCGGGATTGCTGGAGTTGGGAAGAACAAATCCAAACGTTGTTGGCTTGTGTGCCGATTTAATTGGCTCATTAAAAATGGGCGATTTCCAAAAAGAATTTCCGGAAAGATTTTTCCAGATGGGAATTTCAGAAGCCAATATGATGGGTGTTGCTGCCGGATTAACCATCGGCGGAAAAATTCCTTTCACCGGAACTTTCGCTAATTTTTCTACGGGAAGAGTGTATGATCAGATTCGTCAGTCGATTGCTTACTCAGGAAAAAATGTAAAAATATGTGCGTCTCACGCCGGATTAACTTTAGGTGAAGATGGCGCAACGCATCAAATCCTGGAGGATTTGGGATTGATGAAAATGTTGCCGGGAATGGCGGTAATCAATACTTGCGATTACAATCAAACCAAAGCTGCAACGATTGCTATTGCAAAATATGACGGTCCGGTTTACTTAAGATTCGGTCGACCGGTGGTTCCTAATTATACACCGAAAGATCAAATTTTTGAAGTTGGAAAAGCAGTGATGCTCAACGAAGGAAAAGATGTTACGATAGTTGCAACAGGTCACTTGGTTTGGGAAGCGATCAAAGCCGGAGAAATTTTAGAACAAAAAGGAATTGATGCGGAGATCATCAATATTCATTCGATAAAACCTTTTGATGAAAAAGCAGTTTTGGCATCTGTCAATAAAACAGGTTGTGTAGTATCGGCTGAAGAACATCAGATGAATGGCGGATTGGGCGACAGTGTTGCACAATTACTCGCAAGAATAAATCCGGCTCCGCTGGAAATGGTAGCGGTAAATGATTCCTTCGGAGAAAGCGGAACGCCTGAACAACTCATGATAAAATACGGCTTGAGTGCCGAAAATATAGTGGAATCGGCTTTAAAAGCGATTGCCAGAAAATCGAAGTAGGAGAAAAGTTCACAGTAAAATTTAAGTAGTTATTCAAGTTGAAAAAATTTCAACATTGGCTACTGCTTTGCAAAAAAAAATGTAAAAGAAAAATTAATTAAAACTTAAAATTATGGCAGCCGGACTTCCATCATCAAACCTGAAAAGTACCTACGTAGAAGGGCAAAGTTATAAGATGCCTTTAATCGTGGTGACCAATTTATTTTTCATTTGGGCCTTTGTAACGAACCTGAATGATGTGTTGATTCCATATTTGAAAAAGGCTTGTAATCTCAGTGATTTCCAATCGTCGCTGGTGCAGTTTTCTTTTTTCATTGCGTATTTTATTATGTCGATTCCATCAGCATCCATCATTAAAAGAGTAGGTTACAAAAGAGCGATGTTGATTGGTTTGTTGTGTATGCTGGCCGGCGCTTTGCTTTTTATTCCTGCGGCAATCACCGGAATTTATTTTGTGTTTTTGGCGGCCCTGTTTATTCTCGCATCAGGTGTTACTTTGTTGCAGGTTGCGGCAAACCCTTATGTGACCATTTTAGGAAAACCCGAAACAGCATCGGCGCGTTTGAATTTAACGCAGGCTTTTAATTCATTGGGAGCCACAGTCGGACCGTGGATAGGCGGAACTTTAATCTTGTCGGCATTAACTGATGAAGAATTCAATCTTCTTTCTGCGGTTGAAAAATTGGCGGTACAAGAAGAACAATCGAGTATGGTGATATTGACTTATGTTGGATTGGCGGCGGTGATTTTGTTGATTTCTGCTATCATTTATTTTTCTAAGTTGCCCGAAATTGGTGCTGAGGAAGAAGAGGTAGTAGCGGATTCCTCAAATGATAAAACCACCATTTTTACCCACAAACATTTGTTGTTGGGAGTACTTTCAATTTTTCTGTATGTGGGCGCAGAAGTGGCCATTGGTAGTTTCATTATCCGTTTAGCCGGTGATCCTGCTATTGGCGGATTAACAGAACTGGAAGGAAAAAACTTCGTGAGTTACTACATGTTTTTCGCCATGGTGGGACGATTTGCAGGTTCTTATTTCCTGAGTAAAATCAGTCCGAGCAAAGTAGTTGGTTTTAATGCTTTGGTAGCTGTAGCGCTTTTGTTTGTTGGTGTGTTTACCAGCGGAAGTGTTGCCTTGTATTCCATTGTTTTAATTGGTTTGTGCAATTCTATTATGTTCCCAACTATTTTCACTTTGGCAATTAAAGATCTGGGTTCTTTTGCAAAACAAGGTTCTTCTTATTTGGTAATGGCGATTGTTGGTGGCGCTTTCGTTCCTCCGCTGATGGGCTATGTTTCAGGATTACAGGGAATTCAAAAAGCTTTTTTAGTTCCTGTGGCTTGTTATCTTTTCATTGCTTATTATGGATTTAAAGGAAGTAAAGTGACGTCGCTTCCTGAGCATGAGGGATCAAAAAAGGATATAGCAAATGCGGAAAGTATGGCGACAGAAATTCCGTTGTAAGATTGAGAATGATGTTTTTCGGTTTCGTTTTTTCTTGTAGAGACGCAAAATTTTGCGTCTCAGAATGTGGCTTGATCGGAGACGGAAAATCTTCCGTCTCTACAAAAGAGGACTTCTTAAAACTATTATTTACCTCACACAATTCACCTTCCCAACCACTTCATGTTTCTTCCCGAAAATATCGGTGAGATAAGCTTTATAAACATAAGTATCTACCTGAACTAAGTTTCCTTGGTATAAACCATTCCAGCCTTGATCAAGGCTGTACGAGGTAAACAGCAGTTCCCCCCAACGGTTGAAAATGTGCATTTTAAAATCGGTTATGTTATAGGTGTAAGCGTAAAAAATATCGTTTGTCCCATCTTCATTTGGTGTAAATGTATTAGGGAAATAATAAGAATAAACCGGTTTTAAACGAATGTCTTTGCTGGTGGAATCCATGCAATTGTATTGATTATTGGATATGAGAGTGATGTTGTAATCACCAACATTTTTGTATTGATGCAAAGGATTTTCATTTGTGCAGGAGTCGCCGTCGCCATAGCGCCACAGCCATGAATTTGATCTTGATGATTCATTGGTAAACTGAACAATGTTATTGTTTTCATCGAGTTCACCCGGATCAAAAGAGAAATCAGCGTGGGCGATAGGATTGGCGGTGATCATATTTTTAATGGAAGTGTCGGCACTGCACCCGTAGTTTGAAGTAACGGAAAGTGAAATATTAAAATACAAAGGAGAACTTCCTGTATTTTCAAAACAGTGTTTCGGATTTTTACTTTGGGAAGTAGATCCATCGCCAAAATCCCACAGGTATTTATTTACAAGGCCTGATGCAACGCTGCTGCTGTCGTTAAAATCAACACACCATCTGGCGCAACCTTCTGGATCACTGCTGCCAAAATTAGCTTGCGGAAGAGGATGAACGATAATGTTTTTAGTAGTTGAATCCACGCAATTGTGATTGGAAGTTAAAACCAAACGCGCAGCATAAGTTCCCGCTTGTTCGTATGTATGTGCAGGTGCCAGAGCATAAGAGTTTTGATTGTCGCCAAATTTCCAGGAAGATTGAACAATATTGTTGGAGGTATTAGCAGAAGAAATTGAACTCAAGCCGATGAAAATATTTTCCTGTTTCAAACATACATTTTCACTGCTGAAATCCGGAGAGGGGAGAGGCCAGATGTTGACAGGATGGTTGATCGTGTCTTTGCAATTTTTATCGGAGCCAACGATCAATGTTACATTGTAAATTCCTTCGGATGCGAATTTGTTTTTTGAATTTTTCAAAACGGAATTTTTACCGTCTCCGAAATTCCATTTCCAGTTGCTGATGCTTCCGCTTGAAACAATGGAATTGTCGATAAATCCCGCCGAATCAGAAACACAGGCATCATTGATGCTGAAATTAGCAAGAGGCAAAGGATGAATTACCAAAGGTTTTTGAACGGTATCCAAACAACCCTGAGCTGTTTTTACAATTAATTCTGCTGTTTTATTGCCCGGTGTATTGTAAGTGTGTGTGCTGTTTTTGGCAGTGTAATCAGTGCTTCCGTTGATATCGATGTCCCATTTCCATTCAGTAATAGTTGAACTCAATACGGTTGACGCATTGTTGAAAGTGGCGACACTTGCAGCGCACTGATCGTTCACGGTAAAAGCGGCAACAGGTTTTTCATAATAAGAAACGGGTTTAATAATACTGTCGACACAAGCACTATCGGTGCGCACGAAAAGTTTTACGTTGTAATTTCCGCTGGCTGAAAAGGCGTGAACAGGATTTAAATCAGTGTTGTGATCTACCCCCGGTTCGAAGGTCCAATTGACATAAGTAATGCTTCCCGGATTTACGGTGGAGGCGTTGTTGAACTGCATTGGCAAAGGCTGACAAATATTGGTGCTGTTGAAAGCAGCGCTTGGGAGCGGATTTACAACAACCGATCCTGTTGTGGAATCGGAGCACAATTTATCGGTAGTGACTTTTAATTTGGCTGTGAAATTTCCATGTGTGGCGTAAGTATATCCCGGATTTTGAAGAGCGCTTTCCACGCTTCCATTGTTATCAAAATCCCATTTCCATGTTGCGATATTTCCTGTGGAATGATCGCTGAACGAAGTTGATTTCCCTTTACAGATGCGATCGGCAGAGAATTTAGCTAGAGGCAAAGGATAAACAGTAATGCTTTTTGAGAGGGTATCCCAGCAACTTTCTGAAGTGGTGCCTTTCAACAAAACGCGGAAGGTTCCTGCAGCCGGAAAAAGATGAGTGGTGTTTTTTGTGCTGTATTCTACCGATCCATTGTTCAATATATCCCATTGCCATGAAGTAAAAGTGGCCGTGGAAGTTAATGTGGATTTATTATCGAAGGCAACATTTACTTTGTCGCAAACATTTGTGGTGAGGAAATCTATTTTAGGTTTTTCAAAAACAGTTACCTGTTTGGAAATACTGTCGACGCAGTTTTTATCGCTGATCACTTTTAATTTCACATTGTGTTTTCCGTATCTGATATAAGAATAAGAAGCATTTATTCCTGATCCTGTTCCGAGTGTATCGCCATAATTCCACAGGTGTTGCGCGATGCTTCCGCTACTTACGGTGGAAGTGCTGATGAAATTCATCGCCTGAGGAAAACAAACATCGCTTTGCGTGAAACTAGCCGTTGGCATGGGGTGATAAGCAATGGGATGAGTAATAGAATCGGTACATCCGTATTGCGTAGAAACTTTATATTTTGCTGTTGCAGCAATCTGATTCGGGTATAAAAAATTAGGATTTTGCAGAGTAGATGTGTTGAGATTGTTGTTGTAAAAATCCCATTTTCTGGTAGTAATAGTTCCCGTTGCTAAATCGCTGAACGCAGTTGAATCATTTTTGCAGGTGAGGGTAGAAGAAAATTCGGCAACAGGTTTAGGTGCTACAAATACTAAACGGGTGGTATCGTCGATACAACCCCAGATGTTGGTTACCGTTAATTTTGCAGTAAATGATCCGGCTGAAGTATAGCTGTTGGTCGGATTTTGAGAAGTACTTCCAACAGTTCCGTTGTTGAGATAATCCCATTTCCAGGAAGCAATGGTATTGGCGGGAAAACTGTGATCGGCAAATGAATTTGCTTTTCCGAAACAAACTGAATCTACTGTGAAGCTAGCTGTGCTAACGGCATAAGTTCCAACGTGAACAGTATCATAAGCAAAACATCCGCCGGCTGTTCCTTCCATTCTTACCCAGTATTCACCCGGAATTTCTGTGGTCATTTCTTCAGTGGTTGCACCATTCGACCATAAATAACTTCTGGCACCGGCAGGAGCGGTAATGGTTACTGGGCGACCAACGCATGCTGCCGTGTCGCTTAGTTTTACAGGAATATTGCATTCGCCTTCAATGTAAGCATAGCAATAATGTCCGCCTCTGCTGCAATCTCCTGTTGTAAATTCAATGGTAAGATTTTGTCCGATGTAAGCCTGCAAAGGAATGAAGGCTGATTTCCAGTCGACATAATTTATCGTGTTTGCTCCTGTGCCCAGGACCATCCAGTCGGCATCTCCATTTCCGCCATACACATCATACTCGGCACAGGCAATGGAGTTGTTAGCCTGGTCATACAATCGGATTCTGAAATAAGGTTGTTCATTGATGTTGTGTGCAGGATTTTGCATCACCACTGCGTAGCTGTAATAAAAATTGTAATCATCGGCGTTAACCGTAAAAGTTCTTCGGATACTTGCAGCTTTTGCTCCAGTTCCATTTCCGTCGCCCACCATGGCAGAGCATGTTCCGCCCGGACGAACCTGCTGAATAGGAACATTGGGATCCATTGCAGCGCCCGAGATAATACTGTGTTGCATTCCGGTTCCCGGAAAATTTGTTCCATAGCCGCCGCTCGGAACAATGTTGATGTATCCGAAAGGATTTCCGTCTACAGTACCTTCAAACAACTGCCAATTGGTGAAATCACATTTTTCAAAATCCAGATTGTCGCATTCCAGGGCTGCGGGCACAGGTACGGGTGCGTTGAGTGGATGATTATTGATTTCAAATTGTAAGGAGTTTAGTTTTTCAGGAAGGATGTGGTGAATTTCTATTTTAAAGCTGAGGAGCTCATCATCATTTATTTTTCCTTGTGCAATGCACTTTTCCATGAACTGATGTTCTTTCTCGAAAAGAAAACCGAGTGCTTTCTGACGCGCCAGCTCATAGTGCTTTTCATCGCCTGTCCATTGGTTTTTGATGTTGTTCCAGAAAAGAGAATCGCGGAAATTATCATGGTAGAATTGCTCCAATACCTCAACTACATCATTCTCGTGAGAATGATCATGCACTTGGTTCGTTAGGGCAGCGTTCTGGCAAACGGAATTCAATGGCAATGCAAATTGAATTACGCCTGATAAAATAAATTTTAATAAGATACCCTTGTGTGCCCGTACGAATTTGAATATCGATTCAAATCCTTTCATTGTACTTAAGATAGCTAAAAAGATTTAAAAATCAGAGCATTACAGCGGTTTTTTTTGGAAAAAAAGACAAAAATACGGGGTTCACCTTACGGGAAATTAGTAGAAAATTGTAGGGGGAAATACACCTAGTTCGTCATTGCGAAATTTTTGTACTCAAAAATGAAGCAACCTCATTTCCTTTTATTGAGGCTTTCAGCCTCTTTTCTTTTACTTTTTCCTTGATGAAAAAGTAACAAAAAATCAAGAGCTAAGAGATGCTGCCACCGCACGAAAATCTTTCACACGCTCGCCTCTTAGCTCGGGCCTTCGCACGAAGTTAGTGGCTCATTTCCTGACGAACTAAGCGTGAAGCTTGTGTGCGCTAAAAAAAGCTATTCTTTTTTCTTCTCGTTGTTGTTTTTTTCGGACTCCCGAACAAAACGCCAAACAAACCTCTGGTTAATTCTCTTACAATAGTTTTTGTAATGCTGCTGCCGGCAACGGCTTTAATTGTGTCGGCAATGCCTGATGAACTTTCTTTTTCGGGCTTTTCTTCCACCACTTTTTCTTCCTGTTCCGGCATTTCTTCATTGGCCGGTTCCAGTTTGCCTTTTAGTATTTCATAAGCGCTTTTGCGATCAATGACTTCATTGTATTCGGCTGCGATTTCAGATGCTGCAATGATTTCATCCTGTTCGGCTGGAGTGAGCACATCCATGCGCGATTGCGGTGCGCACATAATCGTGTGAACGAGTGGAGTGGGTGTTCCTTTTTCGCTGAGCACAGTGACCAAAGCTTCGCCAATTCCAAGCTCGGTAATGAGTTCGTCGGTTTTATAAAAATCGGAAGAAGGGAAATTCTCGGCTACTAACTTAATATCTTTCCTGTCTTTGGCTGTGAAGGCGCGCAGTGCATGTTGTACCTTTGCGCCCAGCTGACTCAAAATAACATCCGGAATATCTGCCGGAGATTGGGTGCAAAAGAAAATTCCAACGCCCTTGCTTCGTATCAGTTTGATGATGGTTTCCAGTTGTTGCATCAAGGTTTTTGATGCTTCTTTAAAAATCAAATGGGCCTCGTCGATGAAGATCACCAGCTTAGGTTCTCCCTTGTCGCCTATCTCGGGGAACTTGTTGTAAATCTCTGCCAGCAGGCACAACATGAAGGTGGAAAATAATTTCGGTCGGTCCTGAATATCCGTCAGGCGTAAGATATTGATGTAAGCGCTTCCCTTGTCGTCTTTCTGCAAAAGATCTTCGACTTCAAAAGATTTTTCGCCAAAAAATTTATCGCCGCCCTGCATTTCCAGTTCCAGTAATTTTCGCATAATCACGCCTGCTGAGGCCGATGAGATGGCTCCGTAATTCTGGGTAATTTCTTTTTTGCCGTCGCCTTCCGATAAATGCTGCAAGGCTGCGCGGAAATCTTTGATATCTAAAAGTGGTAATTTTTTATCGTCGCAATATTTAAAAATGATGGCTACGGCACCTTCCTGACTCTCATTGAGCTCCAGCACTTTTGAAAAAAGAACGGGACCGAATTCAGAAACAGTAGCCCGCATTCTCAATCCCTTTTCGTTGGAGATGGTCATGAGTTCGGTTGGGTATTTTCGTGGCGACCAGTCGGCACCGATGCTGTCCATCCTTTCTTTTATTTTAGGATTTTCACTGCCGGCTTTAGAAATGCCACTGATGTCGCCTTTGATGTCCATGAGCAAAACATTTACGCCCTGTTCCGACAAAGCTTCGGCGATGCGCTGAATGGATTTTGTTTTTCCGGTTCCTGTTGCTCCTGCAATTAATCCGTGACGATTGATGGTGGCCAAAGGAATTTTGACAGCTGATCCTTTGATGATGTTTTTATCGAAAGTGGCACCGCCTAAGAGAATACTTTTACCTGAAAAGTTGTAGGAAGTGCTGATTTGTTCTTTGAATTTTTCAATGCTCATGACTATAAATTTTATTCGGGCGGAGCCGTTTCCGCAAATTCTTTTCTCGATTTTCTGTGATCAATGTATCTGAAGGCCCGATTGGTTAAAACAATGGTTGTAACGCCCAAAGCTATGCAAACATAAATATACCACCATTCAAAAAGATCAAAAATTAAGCTGATTACAAAATAGAGGTTTACATGTAAAACAAAACCCAAAATGATTTGTAGGTACAAACGGGTTTTAAATCCTTTTTCAATCTCAATTCTTTCCTCTTCAATGTCGAGTTGTGTTTTTTTATTTTTTGTAATGGAGTACTGAATGGCGAAGTGGCGTTTTACTTTTTTGTATACCTTAAAACTGATGGAGGTCAGTAAAAAATAACCAATGGATATTGCAAGAGCGAGCGCTATCAGCCACCACAAATTAGTGCGATCTGTTGTTAGCGTCACCTCCATACTTTTCCCTAGTGTATTAAAACTTAATAAAATATAGTAAATAAATACTGAAATTCGTTAAAAATGTTCGAATTTCATACCATTAAAACCATAAACGTGACACTATGTTAACAAAAGCCATTCATAGAGTATTGATAGCCAATCGCGGAGAGATAGCAGTGCGTGTGATTCGCTCTGCAAAAGAGATGGGAATTGAAACAATTGCCGTTTATTCGGATGTTGATAAAAATATGCCTTTTGTGAAGCTGGCGGATAGGGCGGTGGCTATTGGCGGACAGACTTCCAGAGAATCCTACCTCGATATTGACAAAATCATAAAAGTTTGTGTGGAGCATAAAATAGATGCCGTTCATCCCGGTTACGGATTTTTGTCGGAAAACCCCGTATTTGCAGCTCGTTTGGAGAAAGAAGGCATTCGTTTGATCGGTCCGTCGTCGTATTCCATGAAGATTATGGGCGATAAACTTTCGTCAAAAGAGGCAGTTAAAAAGTTCAACGTTCCCGTTATTCCCGGTTCTCCTGGAGCTATTACCGATCATAAAGAAGTTAAAGAAATAGCAAAAAAAATAGGTTACCCCGTATTGATAAAAGCATCGGCAGGCGGTGGTGGTAAAGGGATGCGTGTGGTGAATAGCGATGATGAATTGCAGTCGGCTTTTGAACGTGCAACAGGCGAAGCCGAAGCTTCTTTTGGCAATGGCGCCGTATTTGTCGAAAAATATGTAATCAATCCAAAGCACATCGAGTTTCAGATCATGGCTGATAGTCATGGTTCTGTGGTTTATTTGTTTGAACGCGATTGTTCGGTTCAGCGCCGTCACCAAAAGGTTGTAGAAGAAGCTCCTTCTGTTATTTTGGATGAAGCCCTCCGAAAAAAAATGGGTGAATGTGCTGTGAACGTCGCCAAAGCCTGCGATTACCTTGGCGCCGGAACAGTTGAATTCATTGTAGATGAACAAAAAAACTTTTACTTCCTCGAAATGAACACGCGTTTGCAGGTGGAGCATCCCGTAACGGAAATGATTACCGGTTTGGATTTGGTAAAAGAGCAGATAAAAGTGGCAAGGGGTGAAAAACTATCCTTCAAACAAGAAGATTTGAAAATTAACGGACACGCAATAGAAGTAAGGGTTTGTGCGGAAGATGTAGCCAATGATTTTGCACCCGACAGTGGTGTTATTAAACACTACAGCATTCCTAAAGGTTTAGGTATTCGTGTGGATGACGGTATTGAGCAAGGCGGAGAAGTATCTCCTTTTTACGATTCGATGATAGCTAAGCTTATTGTTCATGGTAAAACCCGTGAAGAAGCGATTGAAAAGTTAAAGTCGGCTATTTCCGAATATACCATCACCGGCGTAAAAACAACCTTGCGCTTTGCCTTGTTTGTGCTCAATCACAAAGAATTTGTTGATGGAAGTTATGGCACGTCTTTTATCGCCAATAACTTCAAAAAAGAGGATCTTCTGGATGAAGAAAATGCGGAAGCAGTAGCTTTGTTTTCTGCCTGGTTGCAGGGAAAAAAGCAAGCTGATTTGAAGAAATATAGTGCACTGCCATATCAAAAGGCATGGAAACAACGTATTAATGAATAAAGCGACTTGGAATGTTTTTTGAGATTTCGTATCTTAATTAAGGTTTATGCGACAGAAAGGCTTACATATTTTCTTTCTTTTTTCAGGCTTATTTGCTTGCGGATTCCTTTTTTCACAAACTGAGCAGATCGAATACAGTCAGATGGAAGTGAGAAACGGGGATACCATTCTGGTGACTTACTCCAAAGAAGTTAAGATTCATTTAAGTAAAAAAAGTGGGGTAAAGATCAGTAAGGAATACCGCGAATACCAAAGACTTCAGAAATATGTAAAGAAAGTATATCCTTATGCTGTTCTGGCTTCTCAAAAACTAAAAGAATATGAAAAAGATCTGGCAGCGGCGAAATCCGATTATGAA
Organism: Flavobacteriales bacterium; assembly: GCA_023251095.1. GTDB lineage: Bacteria > Bacteroidota > Bacteroidia > Flavobacteriales_C > JAHEZL01. The sequence continues at coordinate 84,029 of JAHEZL010000006.1, read as the reverse complement.
CGCCGCAAGATCATGAAAAAAGTGGAGAAGGCTTTGGTGGATAAATATGGCGATGAGATGAAAAACCTCACCATAAATCAGGGAAAAATTTTATTAAAGTTAATCGATAGAGAAACCGGGCACTCCTCTTACGAGCTACTGAGCGAAATGCGTGGATCCTTTCCTGCGGCTATATGGCAGGGATTGGCGACTTTGTTTGAACAGAATCTTAAATCCAAATATGACGCCCGCGGTGAAGATCGCGATATTGAGGAAATCATCTTAAGAATCCAGAGAGGACAGATCTAACATTAAATTTTCTTCCAAGTTTTTAACAACATTCTCTAAGAGGAATTTTAATTTATATTTTAGCGCCATAAATAAAAAAAGATGGCTAAAATATTAATTATCGGAGCGGGTGGCGTGAGTAACGTAGTTACTAAAAAATGTGCCCGTTTGACCAACGTTTTTACAGAGATAGTTCTCGCTAGCAGAACAAAATCGAAATGTGATGCAATTGCTGCTGAGATTGGCGGAAACCGCATTAAAACTGAACAAGTAGATGCTGATTACGCTGAAAACGTAATTGCGCTCATCAAAAAATATACACCGGACATCGTTTTGAATATCGCTCTTCCTTATCAGGATTTAGCGATTATGGACGCTTGCCTGGCTACAAAAACGCATTATTTAGATACAGCCAACTACGAGCCTAAAGATGTTGCTAAGTTTGAATACAGCTGGCAATGGGCTTACAAAAAACGCTTTGAAGATGCAGGCATCATGGCCCTTTTGGGTTGCGGATTCGATCCGGGCGTAACTGGTGTTTTCACTGCCTATGCAGCTAAACATTACTTCGATGAAATTCATTATTTAGATATTATCGATTGTAACGCCGGAGATCACGGTAAAGCCTTTGCTACCAACTTTAACCCTGAAATCAACATTCGTGAAATCACACAAAGAGGAAGATACTGGGAGAATGGGGAGTGGAAAGAAACCGATCCGTTAACCGTTCACAAAGCAGTAAATTATCCTGATGTTGGTCCGAAAGAAAGTTATTTGCTTTTCCACGAAGAGCTGGAATCATTGGTGAAAAACTTCCCTACTTTAAAAAGAGCTCGTTTCTGGATGACTTTCGGACAAGAGTATTTAACTCACTTAAGAGTAATGGAAAACATTGGAATCACCGGTATCAAACCAATTAAATTCCAGGGTCACGATATCGTTCCTATTGAGTTCCTGAAAGCTTTGTTGCCAGAACCGGGATCATTAGGAGAAAATTACACCGGACAAACCTCTATCGGTTGTCAGATCCGTGGTGTGAAAGATGGCAAAGAAGCTACTTATTTCATCTGGAACAATTGCAAACATCAGGATGCATACAATGATGTGCAAGGTCAGGGAGTTGCTTACACCACAGGTGTTCCTGCAATGATTGGTGCTTTGTTAATGGCAACTGGGAAATGGATGAAACCGGGAGTTTGGAATGTGGAAGATTTTAATCCTGATCCGTTCTTAGAAGTGTTGGGCGAATACGGTTTGCATTGGCATGAAGAAGTGAATAAGCCTTTAGAATTTGAAAAATAACATCTGATGAATTACAAAGAATTGCCCAATCCCTGCTATGTTTTAGATGAAGTAAAATTCATCGCCAACATGGAAAAATTAAAATATGTGCAGGACGCCAGTGGCGCTAAAATTCTTTGTGCATTGAAAGGCTTCGCGATGTGGAGCACTTTTCCCATCATGAAAAAGTATTTGTCGGGTTGCACTGCCAGTTCTCTTTTTGAAAGCAGATTGTGCTATGAGGAAATGGGCGTTGATTCTCACGCTTGTGCGGTGATTTATCCCGAAAATGAAATCAACGATTTTATTAAATACAATTCTCATCTCACTTTCAATTCCGTTACACAATGGGAAAGTTTGAAAGGAAAAATTTTAAAAAATAAAAAGAAAGTAAAATGTGCTTTGCGCATCAATCCTGAATATTCGGATGTGGGAACAGCGATTTACAATCCTTGTTCACCGGGATCCCGCCTGGGAATTACGGCGGAACACATGCCGAAACATTTACCAAAAGGAATTACGGGTTTGCATTTTCACGCATTATGTGAAAGCAATTCCGATTCTTTGGAAAGAGTGTTGGAAGCGGTGGAAGCTAAATTCGGACATTTATTGCATGAAGCGGAATGGGTGAATTTTGGTGGTGGACACCATATCACTCGTGATGATTACGATACTGAATTGTTGATTGAACTCATCAAAAATTTCAAAAACAATTACAACGTTGAAGTTTTTCTGGAACCGGGAGAAGCAGTGGGTTGGAAAACAGGATTCTTATTATCAAGAGTGGACGACATCGTTGAAGCCAACAATCAAAAAACGGTAGTGATGAATGTTTCGTTCACCTGCCACATGCCCGACTGTTTAGAAATGCCATACAAACCAGTTGTTCGCGGAGAATCACAAGAAAAAAAACCAAAACATATTTACACTTTCGGCGGACCAACTTGTCTCTCGGGAGATTTTATCAAAGGCTTTGGTTTCGATAAAGCTTTGAAAATTGGCGACACGCTTATTTTCGAAGATATGATGCATTACACTTTCGTGAAAACAACCATGTTCAACGGAGTGAATCATCCTGCATTGGGAATTTTAAAAGGCAACGGAAAGTTTAAATCGGTGCGTAAATTCTCTTATGAGGATTACAAAGGAAGAATGTCTTAGAAGAATATATTCAGGAAATCCTCCTTCCCCTCACACAAAATTCCTTCGCACTCCTCCTTTTTCAAAGGAGGAAGTTAGTTAGCTGGCATTTCCTGGAGAGTGCAGCTTTTTGAGTGTGTATGAGTATGGGCTTCTCCCTTTGAAAAAGGGAGAGTGCGAAGGAATTTTGTGTGATGGCAGAGGGATTTATTAGGTCTCTAACAATACTGACAATACTTCGCTTCGCTATTATGCGTAAAACGGATATTCCCTGAGAACAACATTTCAAAAACCACTTTCAATTGCTCTTTAAATGCCAGCGCGCCGGCCAGATCAACCGAATTGGCGTTGTTGTATTTAATGCCAATCATCCCTTTGCTTAGTGAACGGAAAGAAATAATTCCGGGAGTGATGAATTTTACTTCCGGATTTTTCTCGAGATACAAGAGGCTGTACCACAACAATTGCAAGGCTTTTCCTTTGTCTTTAGAAGTGATGTTGTCCATCGTAAAAGAGAGTTCGCTTTCTTTTACACTTCCGGTTTTATAATCCACCAAACGGATGCTGTCACCTACTTTATCAATCCTGTCGGCAATTCCTTTTAGTTTTATTTTATGTGTTTTGTTTTGAATTTCAATTTCCAGTTCACCTTCAATTTTGTTTTCCAGACTCAAAACAGTGAGCACTTTATTTTCACTTTTCCGTTCTTCGAGAAAGGCAATTTCATTGCGTAAAAATTGCGTAACCACATCTATAGCGATGTTGAAAGTAAGGTGATTTTTACCCTGAGAAATTTCGCTGATTTTTACTTCTTCAAAAGAATCTTTAAGGTAGTTTTCTACAAGGAGCAACATTTTTTGAACGTCGGATGGAGATAATATTTTTCCAACGAAAGGGTTGTACATTCTCTCCAAAGTATTGTGAATGGCGGTTCCCATGCTGCTGGCTTCAATGTCTTCTTCCACTTCGTCGAGTTCACCCAATCCTAAAATATAGCGGTAGTAAAAGTCGAGCGGACAAGCAATCAGTTTGTTGATGGCTGAAGGTGAAAATCCTTTTTCAGCCATGGCATTCAGCTTTTCAAGAATGTTTACTGAGCTGGAAATATCAATGTCGGTTTTACTTTCCGATGAAGTTGGCAATGCAGCTTGTGTTGAAGTGAGCCGAACATTCGGATTGTTTTTTCCGAAATATTCCATTTCAATTTGTTTTAAAAATCTGCTTTTTTCACCTTGCGCGCCCATTCCATCGCCGGCTGAGGTGTACAACAGATAAATGTTTTTTGCCCTTTGCAGCAAGCGGTAAAAGTGATACGCAAAAATGGCGTCGTTCTCCTGATGCGTATGCAATCCGAATTCTTTTTTGATGTCGAAAGGAATGAAAGATTGCTGGTGTTTGTCTTTAGGAATTACGCCTTCATTCACAGAAAGCAAAACAATGTTTTCGAAATCCAAGGTTCTGCTTTCCAGCATTCCCATGATTTGCAAGCCTTGCAGCGGTTCTCCGTAAAAAGCCAGTTTTTCCTGTTTGATTAATTTAATACAAACGCGTTTCAGTGATTTTAAATCGTTGAGTTCTTCCAGTTGGTATTTGAGGACAAGGTTGGATAGCTTTTGTAAAAAAGTATAGAAAGTAAAAAGGTATTCCGTTTCAATCGGACGTTGGTCGCCGTAGTGTTTTTTCAGCAGTAGCGACAGTTGTAAAGTGTTTTTTAAAAATCCTTTTCCGTATTTATTTTCCGAAGAAAGCACAAAACGGATGTCTTCTCCCAAAAAGGAAATACATCTTTCCACTGTGATGTAAACCTTATTGTTGTTGGTGATCCACTTACTCAGTTCATTGAACTTGTCATTGCCGATGAGCATTTGCATTTTTTCATGCGCCAGTAAAAGCAATAAATCTTTATGGTAAAACAAATAATCTTTTCCTTTGAGCAAAGCATTGTCGTGTAAGGAAAAAAGCTGAATGATCAATGGATATAAATCAGTTTGCTTCAGCGGAAATCCCATGGTGATATTGGCCGCTGTTGTTTCTTCGGGAAGATGATTTAAAAAGGGAAGTAATAAATTTTCATCGCATAAAATCACTGCCGATTTTGGCGAGTTCAAGGGAAATTTTGTTTTTACTATTTCTCCTGCAACCTTGGCCTGAATGATATTTTGCGGACAACCGATGATGTGAATATTTTTTTGTTCTTTTTGCAGAAGGTCTTCTTTCCATGAGAAATTTCCTGCTGCCCAGCTGTTTAAATATTTGCGTAAAAAACTTCCTGCTTCCTGACTTTTATTAAACAAATAATATTCATCGGAATCAAAGAGAATTTCACTCCATCCGCCTTTGAGAGAAGAACTGATGATTTTTTCTTCAGCAGGAGTGAGTGCATTCAAGCCCGCAAAAATCACTTTGTTCCACTTAGGTTGAAAATCGGGTTTGGCAATGATTTCCGAAGCCAGTCGGTAAGCCTGTCCGCCTGTAATAAGTTTGTGTTCCTTCAAAGAAGCGTTGAGCGCAGTGTAATATTGATATAAGTTTTTCCAGAAGCGGAGATATTCTTTTTGAAAATCGGAGAGGGGCTGGCCATCCACATTCCATACTTCCAAAGCACGGGATTCATTGATGTATCCAAAGAATTTTGCGGGATCAATCAAATGCCGGTCGATGGAATCAAAGTCGCTAAGCAGTGAAGGCGCCCAGTTTAAAAATTCATTGAAATCATCTTTCTCTTCTTCGGCAGGCAGGTTTTTATAAACGCTGTAGAAGTGCAGAGTAAGCTCAAAAGAGCTGATGATTTTAGCCGAACATATTTCCTGAATGAAATCATCTTGGGATAAAAGAATAGGCGACCAGATGGTTTTTTCAAAAACTTTTGCGATTTCTTTTTTAAGGAATAATCCCGCACGTTTACTGGGCAAAACAACACAAATGTTTTCGGTGTTGTTGGGGTGATTTTCGTGAATATGTCGGGCTACCTTGCCAAGAAATGAAATCATAAAATTGAGCTTCCGTGTGGACCTTCATTGAACAAAAGATCGATGATGCTGAGGTTGGGAATAAATCCAAGCTTATTGGAAAACACCTGCATGTATTCGGGATGAGAAAATGCCGGTCCTTTTTTTAAATGAAGGGCCGAGCGAAAATCTATCACATTCTCGTAAGTTTTGTGGTATTCTGCAGTAGGAGTGAAGGTAGATTCCAATTTCAATTTATTGCAAATCCATTGGTGTAACGGAGTGTTGTATTCTAATAAAAACTCGGGTTTTGCGTAAATGAGTTTTTCTAATTCGTTTTCATAATATTCAAAAAATGGAGAAGAACGATAGGCTGCAGTGATGGATCTCCACAAAAGAGTTTGCCAAGGTTCGTCGTAAGAAATACGCATTTTAGAAATAGAGGTGTGCTCAAATTTTTTGCGTTGCAGCGGTAATGAAATATTTAGTTTTCCGTTGGCACCGTATATTTCGGTGCGAGTCCTAAAAGTTTGTTTCGGGAAATGCTCGTGTATTTCCAACAGCGCGTTAGGATGTTTTTTTAATTGGGCGTAATATTCAATAGGCCCCAAAAAGGCTGTAGGAAAAATTGCCGTCACTGTTTTTTCTCTTTTGATTTTCGGTTCTTCCAAAGTTTTGTCGCCAGCCACAATACCAATCCGCCAATTAAAAAGTGGAAAAGGTAAGATTTGGAAACACCTTTTGAATTTACGAAGCAAAATAACCTGTCGACTTGCAATCCGTTGTTGTACGACATCCATATAAACACAGGAGTTCCAACGATATGATCTTCGGGTACAAAGCCCCAGGCACGTGAATCCGCTGAAAATTCGCGGTTGTCACCCATGGCAAAATAATAGCTTTTTTTGAAAGTGTATTGCTTCGCTAAAGCGCCATTTACCAAAAATAAATTTTCGCCTTCTTTGAGTTGCTGCTGAACTTTTTCAATGTTTATTTTACCGTTCGCATCAAATACGGCAGGATTAATTTTTTTGATACTCTCCAGAATTTTTTCATTTTCCTGAGGAATCACCTTATCACAAAACTCGCGCAAATCATTTTGATAATCTGAAAAGTTGCTTTCAAATTTATTAATGTTGGCAGGGTTTTGCGTAAAAAACTGATCACCCGCTTCAGCTAAATTGAAAGGAAGTGTATTGAATTGCAGGCGTTCCTGCAGGATTCCTAAAGCAGCCATCAGTCGGGTTGGATTAGAAAAATCCTCTTGTGTTTTAAGATAAGAAAGTTCAATGTAACTATTCACCAGATCCTTTAAATACAATACTTTTCCGTCTTCATAGTATCTGAAAATCCGGCGGTATTCATAATAAGAATTGTCATTTAATTTAACAATGCCATCTTTTTGAGGAACCCACAACGGACCGTTGTTGAGCATTGTCCAATCTTCATGCGCATAAGAGAAAAAATCTTTCCCCGAATGAAGTTGCGCCTGAGTATGCAAAAAATCAACCCATCTTTTTCTGTCTCTTGAAAATTCAAAAGGATGGATGAGTTGAGATTTGGTAGGATCCGGATCAACATAATCCAATGGTGGCTGAGGATTTCCGCTTCCCGGAAAATCTTCTTTTACACCGTTTACATAAACGTAGCCCAGTTTAACCTGCAAGCTGTCGCCAGGAATACCCACGCAACGTTTTACATAATTGGTTTTTTTATCGATGGGGCGGTAAGGTTCATAAGGATAATTAAATACAATGATGTCGCGACGTTCCACATCCTTTAAGCCCGGCAGTTTAAATGACGGCAATTGAATCCAATCGAGATAAGATTGAATTTCAAGCACCGGAATACTTTGGTGGGTAAAAGGAATGGCCAGTGGAGTGATGGGTGTTTTTGCGCCGTAATGGAATTTGCTTACGAAGAGAAAGTCGCCCGTCATTAAGGTTCTTTCCATGGAAGGAGTAGGGATTTTAAAAGCTTCCAGTCCGAAGGTTCTGATGATGGTAGCGGCAATTACAGCGAAGAAAATAGCTTCCGACCATTCTCTTGGTTTTGATTTTTTTGATTTTTCGTAATTGACAACGCCTGTAAATTCAACGTTTTCATAAAAGGCGATGTAAGGCAAATAGATAAATCCAACTACAGCTCCCAGTACATGTTCATACACTTTTCTTTTTCCGAAGCAGTTGAGTAATTCAACTGTTAAACCAATGATGAGTACAATGTTTACAACGGGAATCAGCGACAATAGCAGCCACCATGTTGGGCGCTGTACTATTTTGAGCCATACATAAACGTTGTAAAGAGGAATAAAAGCTTTCCATGATTTTTCACCTGCTTTACTGAAAAGCTTGGCTAAACCAAGCAAAAATAAAATGGTAAAGAGGATTAAAGCGTAGGTTTTATACATTATGTTTTTTTATTAGAATTTCATCAAATCTTTCATTCCGAAATAACCACTTTTCCCTTTCATAAATTCAGCAGCAACAACAGCGCCCAGTGCAAAACCTTTTCTGTTTTTTGCGGTGTGACGGATATAAATTTCATCTATTTCGGAGTTGTATACAACGGTATGGGTACCCGGTATATTTTCTATTCGTTTTGAAATAATCTCCAAATCAGAATTCTGATTTGTTTTTTCATTTACCCATTTGGATTTTCCATCAATGTTTTCAATTATTCCTTCAGCCAGGGTAATTGCTGTTCCGCTTGGGGAATCTAATTTTTGAGTATGGTGAATTTCCTCCATTTCTATTTTATAAGAAGGGTAGGGCTTCATCAGTTTGGCGAGGTGTTTATTGATTTCGAAAAAAACATTCACGCCGATGCTGTAGTTGGAGGAATAAAAGAATCCTTTTCCTTTGTTTTGCGCGGCATTTTTCACTTCTTCTATTTTATCCAGCCAGCCTGTTGTTCCAACTACTATGGGAACGTTGACTTCAAAACATTTTTGAATATTGCTATATGCAGTTTCAGGTGTGCTGAATTCAATGGCAACATCGGCTTTTTTGAGATTGTCGTTGGTGAGGTCATTGGCGTTATCAATGTTTATTTTCAAAACAATTTCATGTCCTCTTTCAATGGCGATTTTCTCTATCTCCTGGCCCATTTTGCCGTAACCTAGTAATGCGATCTTCATGTGTGTCTAATTTGAAAAGAAACAAATATAGGATATTTGGAGTGATTCTTTCCCACAGATTTCACAGATTTGCACAGAGGGGAAATCTGTGTTAATCTGTGAAATCTGTGGGAAAAAATTTAAAACAAAAAAGCCGGAGAAAACTCTCCGGCTTTTCAATAAATAAGTAAAATATTATTTCACCAAGTAGAAGATGTTGGTTACCCATTTAGAAGAATCTTTCTCCATCATAGGATTAACAACGTATTCTTCAATCACGAGGCCGCCCATAGTGAGTTTGTTTTCAGCCATGTACTGATAAAAACCTTTGTGTGCATCTCCCATTTTAGCATAGTCGCCGGTGTAAACCATTTTCAAAGCTTTTGAAGCTTCAGATTTCCACTCTTTTCCTTTTTTGATTTTGCTGATGTTCGCAGCAGAATCGATAGGCATTGCATCAGCCACTTTTGTGGTTTTGTTGACCATATCCCAAGTAAAATATACTGCTATCGGATTTCCTGTTGGTTGAATTTTAGCTTTTCCAAGTTCAGCACCTAAAACAGCAAAAGTTTTGTTGTGGTGCGACATGATAGAATCCATGTGAATGGAATCAGTGATAGCTAAATATCTTTGTGCGGGGAAAGTGGTTTCGTGAATTTCAAATCCTCCGTATAATTTAGGAAGAGCAGCTTTTGCTTCGATGATTGTTTTAACACTTGCCAATCCTTTGTCGTATGTTGGATTAAGCATTCCTGCTAAGTCGAAGAAATTCATCATGGCAGATTCCATGAAACCTAAAGTATCAGCATATATCCATTTTAATATAGTGCTGTCGCCTTTTGCTGCATATTTATAGTAAACATCAGCTTCGTTTTCCATTGGTGCAGTAAATACGAGTTTGATAGAAACCATAGAATCATTGATTCCTGTGATGGTTTGTGTTCCAGAACCGGTAACGGGACCATCCCAGATAAATTTAGAACCAACCTGACCATCAGTTCCTTCTACAGAGTGAGTAGAAGCAGAATCTTCATCATCAAAAGGGTTCCATGTTGCGAAAGAGTTCCATGAAGAAACTTCTGCCTGAACCATTTCTTTAGGTGCTTTGATCGCGATAGAACGCTCGATCCATACTGTTTTCGGACCAACCAGTCCCAAAACGATAAAGCCGAGGAGCAGAACTCCTACGATAATCCCAATAATTTTAAGTGCTTTTTTCATCAGTTAATTAATTTAAGTTTTTTTTACGGTCGCTAATGTAAAGAATCTTTGATGAATTTTACAATACCCTCCTTATCAGTAGGTTCAAACCATTTTGCTTCTTTGTTTTTTTTGAACCAGGTGACTTGGCGTTTGGCGTAGCGGCGGGAATTTTGTTTGATGCTGTCAACGGCATTTTCCAGAGAGCATGAACCACTGAGATGTTCAAATAATTCTTTATAGCCCACAGTGTTTAAAGCATTGTTGTTTTTATGCGGCAGCAGATTTTTTACTTCATTGAGTAAGCAGGCGTCCATCATTTTATCTACTCGGAGATTTATTTTGTTGTACAGATTTTCTCTGTCGGTATTGAGTACAATGAAGATGGTTTTGAAAGTTCGTTTGGTTGTTTTTTTATTTAGTTGCTGAGAGTAGGGAAGTCCCGTAATCATTGAAACTTCAATAGCTCGCATGATACGGTTGGTATTGTTGAGTTCGGCAGTAGCAAAATATTGAGGATCCACTTCTTTTAGTTTTTCCTGCAGCCAGATCAATCCCGATTCCTGATAGTTTTTTTCGAGATAAGCTCTGGTTTCGGGATCGTTTTGCGGAAGATCATCCAGGCCATATAATACGGCATTGATGTAGAGTCCGGAGCCGCCGACCATAATTGCGACATCCTTTTTTTTGAAAAGATGATTCAGAGTGGCAATGGCCTCCTGTTCAAATTTACCAACGTTGTAGGGATCTTCAATAGAAATATTTCCAACGAAATGATGTGGAATATTTTGCATTTCTTCCACAGAAGGTTTTGCAGTACCGATTGACATTTCTTTGTAAAACTGTCGGGAATCGGCAGAAATAATCTCGCAGTCGAATTCTTTCGCGAGAGCAATGCTTAAATCGGATTTGCCTATGGCTGTCGGACCGGCAACGACAATCAAGTATTTGTCGTTGCTGTTCATTTTACAAATCGTGATCGTCTATATTGTCGAACTGATCTGCTTCAAAAGAAAAATCGTCGTCACCTTCAGGATTGAATTCATCGCTGTCGAAGCTGTTTTTTGAAAACTCATCGTCTTCATCGCCGCCATCAGTGTCGTAAGTATCTTCAAATTCACTGGCGAAATCATCGTCTTCATCACTGGCAAAAGCACCGGCTACAGCGATGCATAAAGGATACATCTCGTCTTTTTTTGCCTTGGTTTCTCCGGTTTTTGTAACGTGAAAAGTTTTGTAGGTAAGGAAATCGTAAACATATAAGAGGTGATCTACTTTTTCTGTTGCAGTTTTTGAAATCGGAATTTCATTCATGATCAGGTGAACCACTTCATGTTCTTTCACAGCCATATCAAACAAAGTAATTTCTACTCCTTTGTTCCAGGTTTCATCGCTTAAGTAAAAGCTGGCCATTTCTCCGGGCGTGATTTCGTAGGCATCTAAAATTGCATAATGCAAATCTTCAAACGATTGATCTTCTTTGATGACGATGTCTCTGTAAATTTCGTCTTCTTTTTCAGGGGTAACTCGGTAAGTGTAAGCTTTCATATCAATGGGTAATACTGTTTTTCGGGGTCAAACCTAATTCTTTTCCTTTTAAAAACATAAAATTTAAGGCTTCTTTTCTATCATTTTTTATGTTGCCTTCAATGATGGCTTCTTTGATTGCCTCTTTAATAATTCCGATATGTTTCCCGGGAAGCAGGTTAAATGCATTCATAATGTCATCACCTGTTACAGGAGGTTTCCAGTTTCTTAAGTGATCTTTTTCTTCCACTTCTTTCAGTTTCGTTCTAACGAGTTGAAAGTTTTGCATGTAGCGGGTAACTTTATCTTTGTTTTTTGAAGTAATATCGGCGTCGCATAAAATCATGAGATCATCAATATCATCTCCTGCTTCATATAATAAGCGACGAACAGCTGAATCGGTAACGGTGTCTTTCACCAGTGAAATCGGACGTAAATGAAGTAACACCAGTTTTTGAACGTACTTCATTTTTTCGTTGAGAGGCAATTTTAAATTCTGAAAAATTTTAGGAACCATCAGCGCCCCTTTGTGCTCGTGGCCGTGGAAAGTCCAACCTACACCCGGGTAATATTTTTGAGTGGCGGGTTTGGCAATGTCGTGTAAAATAGCGGCCCAGCGCAACCAAAGGTCCTTGGTGTTTTCACAAATGTTATCGAGCACTTTTAAAGTATGGTAAAAATTATCTTTGTGCGATTTTCCGTCTACCACCTGAACGCCATGTAAATTGGCCATTTCAGGGAAGATGATGTGCAGCATTCCCGTATCATAAAGCAATTTAAAACCGATGGAAGGCAGCGGCGAAAGAATAATTTTATTGAGTTCGTCGGACACTCTTTCTTTAGATACTATTTCAATTCGTTCTTTGTTTTTAGTGATTGCAGCTAGGGCTTCATCGGTGATGGTAAAGCTGAGCTGACTGGCAAAACGCACGGCGCGCATCATGCGCAGAGGATCATCACTAAAAGTTATTTCAGGATCAAGCGGAGTGCGGAGGATACCATTTTTTAAATCATCCACGCCATGGAAAGGATCAATCAGTTCTCCGAAATTTTTATCGTTTAAACTCAGCGCCAGAGCATTGATGGTGAAATCTCTGCGGTCCTGATCTTCTTTGATAGTTCCGTCTTCAACAATTGGTTTGCGGGAATCAGAGCGGTAGCTTTCTTTACGGGCACCTACAAATTCAACTTCTATATCGTCGTATTTGAACATGGCAGTTCCAAAAGCTTTGAAAACACTAACGTTTTTTATTCCTAAAATTTCAGCCGATTTTTTTGCGATTTCAATACCGCTTCCTTCCACAACAATGTCGATATCCTTTGAAGGGCGCTCTAATAATAAGTCGCGAACATAGCCGCCAATCACAAAAGCATTCACGTTTAATTCAACAGCAGCGGCACTTACAGCAGTAAAAATTTTATGATTCAAATGCTTTTTCAATCTCTAATTATTTCGAATTTACCATCCGCCATTATTTTTATTAAACGCGAAGGTTGCCCAACTCTATCTTGTGCGGCGGGCAAATTTACTACATAATCAACCCCGTTCAAAATAGCTGCTTTTATATCTGTAAAAGTAGAGGGGGAGGGTTCTCCGCTGATGTTGGCCGATGTTGAAAGTAAAGGCGCTTTTAATTTTTGTATTAAGGCAGTGCAAAAAGGGTGATTGACAATGCGTATGGCAATGGATCCGTCTTCGGCAATCACCGATGAAGGAAGGTTTTTTGCATCAGGGTAAATAATGGTAGTGGGCTTATCGCTTGGAATTTGAGTGAGCCATTCTTTATTGAAATTTTTCAGCAAAGGTTTAATTTCTTCGGCAGAGCTTACCAATATAATGTAGCTTTTTTGCGAAGGTCTTTTCTTTAAAAGTGCAATTCTTTCAATGGCGGCTTCATTGCGAGCATCGCAGCCAATGCCATACACCGTATCGGTTGGATAAAGAATGATTCCTCCCGATAGAATGATCTCAAGTGATTTTGGAATTTCTTTAATCATGTAAGCTTGAAATATTTGTTGTCGGACTAAATTAATTTAATCTGCCGAGAACCTGAAATTATTAATTGATAATTCACTAATGCAATACTTCATTATATTTACCCTATGGCAAGAGTTTTAGCAATTGATTACGGAACCAAAAGGGTGGGGATAGCGGTGACTGATCCCGATCAGATCATTGCTTCGGGCTTAACAACCGTGCATTCTACTGAGCTGATAGATTTTTTACAAAAGTATTGCGCTAAGGAAAATGTAGAAACTTTTGTGGTGGGAGATCCGCGTAAGTTAAACAACGAAGCCACGCACTTAACCAAAATAGTAAATGAGTTTGTGGTGAGTCTGGCCCGAAAGTTTCCCGGCAAAAAAATAGTGCGCATGGATGAGCGCTTTACTTCGAAGATGGCTATGCAAACCTTAGTGATGAGCGGAGTGAAGAAGAAAGACCGTCAGAAAAAAGAACTCTTGGATGAAGTGAGTGCCACGATTATTTTACAGTCCTATTTACAATCGGTACAGCGTTAATTGGCAAAAAGCATTTCATTAAAACAGTCGATTAGTAAAAATCAATAATTTAGTACTTCGTCTTACACATAGTTTTGTCCCGGAATAATAAAATATATAAAAAACAGTTAATCACTTTGCACTTAAAAATTACTCGCTAATGAAAACTAAATTCTTTTCTTTTCTTGCTATCGTGTTGATGAGCACATCTGCATTTGCTCAAAAAACCGATACTACAAAAAAATGTCAGTTAACACATTCCTTCGGATTTAATGCGGGAACCACTACAGGGGTGGGCTTATCCTATCAGATGTATATCAAAAACAAATACGGAATTCAATTTACTGCTGCGCCTTATGTTCGGTCAGTGGATGATCAAACCTTGAATTTTGCTTTGACGGGTTTGTATAAAATCCGCGACAGGGAATATGTTGATTTTATTTCTTACTTGAGTTTGAATTACATCTACACCAGACAGTCGGGATATTCATATTTCGATTACACTTATGATTATGGTGTTAAAAATATCAATCAGTTAAACATTGGTACAGGGATAGGATTTGAATTTGATACCAAACGCAATTTTAAATTCAGCATCATGGGCGGTTTCGCCGGCTACAGTACAGATAACAAATGGCAGGTGCTCCCTTGTATTGAAAGTTCATTGTTTTACGTTCTTTAATTCATCAGCCATGAAATATTTTTTACTTTCTATCTGCTTTGTATTGTTTACGAACATTGCTTTTGCGGGCGATTCTCTTCCTCCGAAAAAATCAAAATATCAATTTGGTTTAAATGCAGGTTTCGTAACAGGATTCGGATTGGGTTTTCGTTATACACCGCCTTCCACCAAGTTCATGCATCAGTTTACTTTGTTACCTATAATTGTTTCAGGTACTACTCTTGTGGATGTTTCTTATTCTCTTTTTTATCGCTTAAAAGAAAGGAAGTATACCGATTTCAATCTTTATTGCGGCAGTAATTTTATCACGGCCGGAATTGATGGCACATCTAATTTTATCAATATAACAGGTGCAGGATTCGGTTTTGATTTTAAATTGGGGAATTATTTTTCTTTGAATTTAAATAGCGGATATGCGCTTTATAATACTCCGGGAAGCAGTAGCGACAGGTCATATATGTTTCTTCCGACAGGTGAGATAGGGCTCTTTTATAAACTATAATAACATGATTTTTTAAACAAAAAAACCTCCGATGTTGTCGGAGGTTTTTTTTGTTTAATATCGTTTGCTTACTGATTGCCGATCACCGTTACATATCCGCTTTGCTCAAATATTTCTTTTGAAAAATCAGTGTATTTTACTATCCAGTAATAAGTTCCCGCCGGAACCAAACTTCCTTGAAAAGTGGCGTCCCAATGGGGAAGTATCGATTGTGATTGAAAAAGTTTAACGCCCCATCTGTCGAAAACTTCAAAATCAATAAAGGAAATACTTCCTACTACTTCGGGATAAATAGAGTCGGTAATTAATTTCCCGTCGGAACAAGGAACAAAATTATCATTGAAATTATCGGTATTTGGTGTGATCACATTGGGAAAACACAACTGTGGTTTTTTGCAGTATTCTCCAATGTTTATGGTATCACCGGCTGTGCATGAATATTGATTGCTTACTGTTATCCATACATTCCCCGGATTAGTAATAACGGCGGTGCTTTTTTGTGAACCGGTCGACCATAATACTGTTGCGAAAGTATCAGCAACAGCGCCTTTCCATTCCTGATTTTTAGCAAAACACATAAGGGTGTCTTTGCCTAAGCTAATGCTAAAAGGCGGGTGAATGGTTATGGTGGCAATCGAAGACTTATCGATGGCGCAGCTTCCTGATTGAACTACAGCTCTGAACTTTGTTGTTTTATTAATGTTTGTAAAGGTTTGAGTATTTGTGCTGTTATTGAGAATAGTGCTATTTGCAAAGTCATCGGTGGAACTTTCCCATTTCAATACATTTCCGGTGTTTCCCGACAAACTGAGAGTTCCCGAGTTTATGTCTGAACAAAAATCATGGTTGTCGCTAATTGTTCCTCCCACAGATTTAGGAACAACTGTTATGGTAGCCATAGCTGAATAAGATGCCGCACAAGAGCTTGAGCCTAATACTGCTCTGTAGCTTCTGGTTTTGGTTAAATCGGTATAGCTTTGAGTGCTTGTGTTATTTAGAATGGTGTCGTGTGTTGCAAAAATATCGATAGAGCTTTCCCATCTCAATATATTTCCGGCATGTCCTGAAAGCGTTAAAATTCCCGAGTTGCTCCCTGAGCAAACTGTTGCATCACTGCTGATAATTCCTCCGCCGGCGGAGTTATCTATGGTTATTGTAGCAAGTGCCGAAAATGCTATAGAACAAGTTCCCGATTGAACCACTGCTCTGTATGATCTTGTTTGCGTGAGGTTGGAGTAAGTTTGCGTTTTTGTTGTGTTTAAAATAGTATCATGAGTTGCAAAATTATCAATGGAACTTTCCCAGCGTAAAATAATTCCTGTGTATACTGCTAAGGTTAGTGTTCCTGAGTTTGCTCCCGAACAAACCATTGCATCGCTACTTATCGTTCCGCCCACAGATGCAGGGATAACGGTTATTTTAGCAAGGGCTGAATAAACGAAAGGGCAGCCTGGCGCCGACTGTAAAAGGGCTCTATATTCTGTTGTTTGGGTAATGTTGTTGTAATCCTGAGTAGTTCCGGTATTGACAATAGAAGTTTTTGTGGTGAAAATATCTGTTGAACTTTCCCATCCTATAATAGTTCCTGTATGTCCCGATAAAGTTAAGGTTCCAAAGTTAGCGCCTTCACAAACAGTGGCGTCACTGGTGATAATTCCTCCTGTGGCGGGCTCTAAAATTGAAATTGTTGCGATGGAGGAATATTCAATACTACAACCCGGTGATTGCACCCGGGCTCTGTATTGCGTTGTTTTGCTGATGTTGCTGTAGGATTGAGTATTTAGTGTATTGTTGATAATCAATGGAGCTGTAGCGAAATTATCAATGGAACTTTCCCATCCTATAATAGTTCCTGTGTTTCCTGATAAACTTAATGTTCCCGAATTGACTGCTGAACAAAAGGTAGTATTCTTAGTTACATTTCCCGGTACTGTTGCCGAACCTATTGTTATGGTTGCCAAAGCCGATTTGTCAGAAGAGCAAACGCCTGATTGCAGTATGGCTCTGAAAGAAGTTGTGACAGCTACATTATTATAAGTGTAGCTATTACTTGTGTTTGTAATAACAACAGGAGCTGTTGCAAAAATATCAGTAGAGCTTTCCCATCGTAAAATACTTCCTATATATCCCGATAAGGTTAAGGTGCCTGAATTGGTGCCTGAGCAAAATGTTGCTTCGCTGCTGATGGTTCCGCCTACTGTTGTTGAATCAACTTTGATGGTCACTGTTGCTGAATTTTCAAAAGAGCAAGCGCCTGATTTTATCACCGCTCTGTATTTCGTTTTTGTAGTAAGGTTGTTATAGTTTTGTGTAATGCCTGTGTTTGCAATGATGGTAGGAGGTGTGGTGAAATCATCGATGGAGCTTTCCCATTGTACAATGCTTCCTGTATATCCCGATAAAGTTAAAGTGCCGGAGTTGCTTCCCGAACAAACTGTTGCGCCGCTGCTGATGATTCCGCCTACTGTTGCAGAATCAACTTTTATGGTCACT
Organism: Flavobacteriales bacterium; assembly: GCA_023251095.1. GTDB lineage: Bacteria > Bacteroidota > Bacteroidia > Flavobacteriales_C > JAHEZL01. The sequence goes on along the minus strand of JAHEZL010000006.1, from coordinate 66,372 downwards.
ATTGCTGAATTAGCGAACGAACAGCTTCCCGATTTAACCACTGCGCGGAATTCGGTAGCTACCGTAATGTTGTTGTAAGAATAAGAGTTTGAAGTGTTATTGATAGTTGTGGCGGTAGCGAAATGATCAATAGAGCTTTCCCAGTTTAAAACAGCTCCTGTATTTCCCGATAAAGTTAAGGTTCCCGAGTTGCTGCCTGAGCAAACTGTTGCATTACTGCTGATGGTTCCGCCTACGCTCACAGGATCAACGGTGATGGTCGCTTCTGCTGAATTAGCAAAGGAGCAGGTTCCTGATTTTATTACCGCACGGTATTTTGTGGTAATGGTGTTGTTAAGATAAGTAAGTGTTGTTGATGTGTTTGGAATGCTGGTGATGCTTCCCCAATTGTTGATAGTGGCTTCCCATCTGACAATACTTCCTGTATATCCCGATAAGGTGAGCGTTCCTGAATTGGCGCCCGAACAAACCGTAGCGCTGCTGCTTACAGTGCCACCCACAGTAAGAGGGTCGACAAAAACCGTTGCGTTGGTTGAAAATTGATTAGCACAGCTGCCATTTGACAATACAGCTCTGTAGTAAGTAGTGGCTGTTAAGTTTGGAGTGGTGTAAGTGGTAGAATTTGCGCCGGGAATATTGGTCCAGCCTGTGGTTCCGTTTGCAGATTGCTGCCATTGAATACTGCCGGAGCTTGCTGTTAAAACAATGGAAGTAGACGTGTTATAGCAAATGGTAGAAGTGGATGCTGATGCGCTTCCTCCCTGTAAACCTGCATAATTTGAAAAATAACCGTAACGGCAACCGGCATCTACTCTTTGTCCGTTGATGATTCCCAAATGGAAATCGGTAGAGCTGTTGCTTATGAATCCGCTGCTGGCAGAAGGAAAGTCGCCTGTGCTGTATAAAATATGTGCCGAAAACCAATCCCCAATAACAGGGGTTCCGGGTACAGCGGTAAACTCAAGTGAAGAGATAGGGATAGTGGCGCCTGTGTTACTGTTTGTAATAGTGAAATTATTCTGACCACCATTTTGAACGAGGATGTTTAAATAAAAAGGTTCGGGCGTGTCTCTGAAAACGCTTACCTGTCGGGAGCCAGTACAAATAATAGGAGGGAGTAGCGCTCCACCCACTTCATCACCAAAACCCGAAACATGAAAAACATAAGCAGGACGGGAAGTCAAAATATATTCAGCGGTGGAAAAACGCGGGATCTGATGATTGAGTATCTCTCCTGCGTCTATAGTGTCTACCGGAACACCATTCACGTTAATAATAGTGTTGTCTTCTGTGGCGCAAATAATAGCTCTGTCTCCCAAGTCCTTGTTGTAATTGCCATTGCCGATCAGCGACAATTCATTGGTGTCTCTCAGTGAACCTCTAACTACAATATAATCGGTACCCACCACATTTACCGGAACCAATTGATCACCAATTAAATCAAGAGCATAATTTTGTCGCACCGAATCATCTTTTATTGTAACGGCGATAGGTTGATCGGAAGTGATCAAGCTGCCGCTCAGATGATCGCCGGGATTTCTACCAACAGCTTGCGCACAGTAAGTTTGTCCTCTATTCAATATAATAGTAAAGGGAACTCCCGCAGTATGACCGACTATGTTTTGTGTGGGCGTAATGGTGATAGAAGTATTGTCGGTAGTGGCCACAATATCAAAAGAAGAATTTCCCGACATACAGGTTGGCAAGCAATAAATATTGTCGGCATTTCCCAAAAGGTTTTGAAAAGGAGTATAAAAGCGGGTGCCTAAAGCATTTTTACCTTTTAAAACAAAAATTTCCGAATTCAATACATTGGGACTAACGGTTCCCAGCACTTCATAATAAGCAGTAATGTTTTGAGTAGAGGTGATGTGTAGTCCTTTGTTTTCTTTAACGTTAGCGGCAGTTTGTCCGCTTTCTATCATATCAATGCGGTTGGTAAGATCTACAGAAGTAGTTGTATTTGCGGGTATGTTAACTGTAATAGGAGCAAAACCCAAGTTGGCGGGTTGGTCAATAGTAACGGTGGCCCCTATACCGGTTGTCGACATCCGTAGCCATATCGGCCGGTCGGCATGAGTGCCGGAAACTTCGGGGGCAACAAACCAAAACTCATTGTCAGTCTGACTAAAACCTACTTTAGTCATCAGAAGAGCAATCAATAAAAGAAGACGTAAGTTGTTCATAAAAATCTATTGAGATGAATACTATATACCCCTTTAGTAATTGTATTATTTACACTAATATAAGTGATGAAATTACACTAAGCAAATTAATTTTGTCAAAAAAAAATAAAGATTCGTCGAAGCATTTGTGAGATTCACTGATTTCGGGCCTTTGACGGAAAACACTTTTTTTTGAATTTTAAAAACTTTGGGGCCTCCCTCTTGAACTTTAAACACTTATTGTTATTTTCGTTGCATGATATTACCTATCGTAGCATATGGAGACCCTGTGTTGAGGAAAGAAACAGAGGAGATAGACCGAAATTATGAAGGTCTGGCTGACTTTATTCAAAACATGTGGGAAACAATGGACAATGCCGAAGGCGTTGGTTTGGCGGCTCCGCAAGTGGGCAGAGCCATTCGTTTGTTTGTGGTGGATGCCAGTGCTTTTGCAGATGAGGATCCTAAACTGGCTGATTTTAAAAAGGTGTTTATCAATCCTGAGATCACTGAAGAATACGGAGAAGAGTGGGTGTTCAATGAAGGTTGTTTAAGTATACCCGGCGTTCGTGAGGATGTAAAAAGAAATGCTCAGTTGAAAATTACTTATTTAGATGAGAATTTTAAAGAGCACAAGGAAGAATACGACGGCATGGTTGCCCGAATCATTCAGCATGAATACGATCATATTGAAGGCATTCTTTTTACCGACAGGATCAGTGCCTTGCGCAAGAGAATGGTGAAGAAAAAAATGGAAGATATATCAAAAGGTGAGGTGAAAGTTGGTTACAAAATGAAATTTCCGTTACTTAGAAGAATCAAATAATTAAATACATGAAGCATTTATTCGCACTTATTGTTATAATTTCCTTTGCTGCATGCGGCGGATCAAAGAAATCAGAAGTTGATTTAGTAACTGATTTCAATTCAAGATTGGATGAGTTCGACCGCGACTGGAACTCAGGAAAGGTTGAAAATCTGAAATCTCAGAGCGATACTATATTGTTGTTGGCAGAAGAAGTTATGAAAGAATATCCACAGTCGAAAGACCTCCCTTTGATACTTTTTAATTCAGGTGAAACTGCATATAAAATGAAATACGGTGAAAAAGCAATAAGTTATTATTCAAAATTAGTGGAGTTATTTCCTGCCAACGGAGATGCTGCTGAAGCGATGTACCAAATCGGGATTGTTTACGAAAATATACTCATGAACGCCGATAAAGCAGTTGAGGCTTACAAACAATTGCGTAAAACATATCCTCAAAGTCAGTGGGCTTCTTATGCCAAAGGATCTATTATGTTTTTAAAAGACAAAGAGAAATTTTTTAATGATGTTGAAGTAAGACTGAAGAAATCGGAAGATTCTTTAGCAGCAATTAAATAATGATATTCTGATAAAGAAAATCCTGTTCGAATTCGGACAGGATTTTTTGTTTAAAGTCATTACATTTGGGAGAAGCTTAAAATAGATATTGCGTATGAAAGTGAATCAATTGTTTTTAGGGATTATAGCAGCAGGCTTTTTTGCTGCCTGCGGTGGTGGAGAAGAAAGCGGTAAAGAGAAAAGAAAAAATGAAGTGCGCATTCATGATCTGTCGGATCCTAAAACTTTAAATCCTATCAATGAATCGGGTGCCGAAACAGGATACATCGACGGTAATATTTTCCAGTCGTTGTTAACTCTCGACAGGGAGACTTATAAATTTGTTCCCGTGCTCGCCAAAAGTTCACCGGTGGTAACAAGTAACGCTGCGGATAGCACCATGACATTTACCTATGAAATAAGAGAAGCAGCAGTATGGGATGACGGTTCTCCCATCACCGCTAATGATGCTGCATTTGCTTTGAAGATGTATTGGATTCCGGCCATCGATTGTCCGTCGATGCGAAGCAGTTATGAAATGTTTGATGACATTACGGTTGATTCATCTAATGTTAGAAAGTTCACCGTGCATTGTAATAAGTTTTATAACATGGCAGAACTGTCCATCAACGGACTCACCTTTCTGAATCCAAAAGTATTTGATCCGAAAGGAGTTTTAACCTCTTACACGGTTAAGCAGTTGTCGAAATACAAAGCGCTTAAACCTTCCGATACTAAAGTGCTGGAAGAATACGCCAAATTTTTCAATGAATCATTTAACACTGTTATTCCTTCGGGAGCAGGCAGCGGACCATATGAATTTGAAAAATGGGAAACCATGCAAAACATTACTTTGAAAAAGAAACAAAACTGGTGGGGCTCTAAAATGAAAGGCGAAGAGAAAATTTTTTCTGCCAATCCCGATAAGCTGATTTATGAAACCATCAATGATTTTAACAATGCATTGGTAAAGCTTAAAGGAGGTAAGATAGATGTGGTTTATAGTATTCCGGCCAGAGATTTTGTGCAGGATTTACAGGGGAATCCTGAAATGGAAAAAAGATTGAATTTATACACTCCTCCAATGTTTTCTTATGACTTTGTGGGAATTAATATGAAAAATAAAAAATTCCAGGATGTGCGCGTAAGAAGAGCTTTTTCACATTTATTGGATGTGGATAAAATAGTGGAAGCGGTGTGTTACGGTTTGGGAGAAAGAGTGGGGACTTTTGTGCATCCTTCAGTAAAAGATCAGTACAATGAAAAACTGGTTTTGCCTGATTTTAATATTGAAAAAGCAAAAAAACTATTGACCGAAGCAGGGTGGAAAGACAGTAATGGAGATGGTGTAGTGGATAAAACCATTGATGGAGAGAAGGTGGAAATGGAAGTGAATATCATGTTCAATAATGGTAATGAAAGAAGAAAAAAAGTTTGCATTTATTTTTTGGAAGGTGCAAAAGCTGCAGGTGTAAAAGTAAACGTTCAGCCTAAAGAATGGAGCAAGATGCTGGATGAAAAAAACAAACATGAATTTGAGTTGTATGTAGGAGGATGGATTTCTTCTCCTTTGGAAAGTGATCCTTACCAGGTGTGGCATTCTTCTTCTTATAACGGAGGAAGCAATGATGTTGGTTTTGGTTCGGCTAAGTCGGATGCCCTAATTGAAAAAATGAGGGTAACAATGGATCACAATCAAAGAACGCAATATAATAAAGAGTTGCAGATGATCATTAGTGAAGAAGTGCCTTACATCTTTTTGTTTTCACAAAAAGAAAGAATCGGAATAAATAAAGATTGGACGAATGTTGTTGTTTCCGGCTTGCGTCCGGGGTTTGATCCTTCAATGTTTAAATTAACTCAATAGGCTTCAATGCTGAAATATCTGCTAAAGCGTATTCTGTTTTTTGTTCCAACCATCTGGATCATTTCTCTGCTTACTTTTTCTTTAAGTGTTAACTCTCCCGGCGATCCGGTGGATATTATGCTTAACACTGCAGGGGAAAGCGGACAAAATGCTGATAAGCAGGCCAAACAAAAAGAATATGATGCCATGCGTGAAAAGCTGCATCTTAATCTTCCTGTTTTTTATTTCGATATTTCTTCTTTGGCAGAGCCTGATACGCTGTATAAAATTCCTAAAAAATTACATCGCGAAAATCTGGATAGATTGGTTAGCATGTATGGCAACTGGCCATTGGTTTCTGCATATTATCATCAAATAGAAGGGACAGAAAAAAAAGTCGATCAAATTTCGGCGCCCGATAGCTTGAAGGATGAACTGATCAAAGCCCGCTTATTGATTTCTGAGTTGTATTATAAATATGATGAGGTGGTGCTCAGAGAAAAACACAAAAAGATAAGTGAAGCGCTTCATAAAATAAATCCATCTTTTGATTATGACCATAGCTTGCTTGTAAGCTATGATGATATGGTGCTTCATCTTGCGACATGGAAAAATTACCTTCCTTCTTTTCATTGGAATGGCTATCAAAATCAATATCACATCTGGCTCACGAATTTATTTAAAGGTGATTTCGGTACTTCTTATTACCATAAGCGCTCGGTACTTGATTTGATTTCGGAAAGAATAATGCCCACTATTGTCTACAGTTTTTTATCTATTATCATAGCCTTTCTGGTAAGTATTCCTTTGGGGGTAAGTGCTGCTGTGACAAGGGGAACCAAAAAAGAAAAAGTGATTACCATCTTACTTTTTATTTTGTATTCCCTTCCTTCTTTCTGGATAGGAACTTTGCTGATTAATTATTTTACCAATCCTATTTTTTTCGATTGGTTTCCTAGTACGGGCTTAAAGGATTTCGACGATCAGGCCGGATTTTTTGAGCGCTTGTCGAATTATGTAGATCATATGGTACTGCCTCTTTTTTGTTATACTTATAGCTCCTTCGCTTTTATTTCCCGGCAAATGCGCGGCAGCATGATTCAAACATTGAATCAGGATTATATCCGCACAGCATGGGCCAAAGGACTTTCAGAAAGAAAAATATACTGGAAGCATGCCCTCAGAAATTCTTTGTTGCCTCTCATTACTCTGATGTCTTCTGTTTTCCCGTCATTAATTGCAGGCTCCGTGGTGATAGAGTATTTGTTTACACTGCCAGGAATGGGCTTATTGGCTTATGAATCAGAAGTGTCAAAAGATTATCCGGTGATATATATCATCATGCTTTTTTCAGCGGCACTGACTTTAATTGGTTATCTGGTTGCTGATATTTTGTATGCTATTGTTGATCCGAGAATATCTTATGGGAAGAAATAATGAGCGAAAATAAATTTTCATACCGCAAGCACGTCTGGCAGCAGTTTAAGAAAAACAAACCTGCTCTTTTTGCTTTTCGTTTCATCAGTGTGATGGCTGTGATTGCCCTTTGTGCAAGTATTTTAGCGAATGAAAAACCTTTGTATTGCAAGTATAAAGGAGATACTTATTTTCCTGCTTTCAGGGAATATGCGGTGGATATGGGAATTGTAAAATGGCCAAAGGAATTACTGAACATCAGCTGGAAAACTGAAGAGTATGAATCTGTTGTGTGGGCTCCGGTTCCTTATGGTTCCACGGAGTTTGATTATATGAACGACAGGTATAAGAGTCCGATGGATGAGCAGGATGTAAAAAGTACGCGCTGGCACCACTGGTTGGGAACGGATGAGCAGGGGAGAGATGTTTTGTCGGGAGTGATTCATGGAACACAAACCGCGTTTGTAGTGGGTATCGTTTCTGTGGGAATTACCTTATTAATTGGAATTTTTTTGGGAGCCGTTGCGGGCTATTACGGTGATCATGATTTGCAGATTTCACGTGTTCGTTTTTGGATTAATTTTATTTTTCTGCCTATGGCCTTTTTTTATGGATTTCAGGTGAGAAGTTACAGTATTTCCGATGCTTTTGCAGAATCGGCCTATTCCGGATTTGTTCAAATATTTTTAAGTTTTCTTGTTTTTTTATTGGTGATGTTCATTCTGAATGTATTGATCTGGCCTTTGAAGAAAATTTCGTTTTTAGGTACTAAGGTCGCTTTCCCGATTGATTTAATTATCAATCGCATTATTGAAGTGGTGGTGAGCGTTCCGGGATTGATTTTAATTATGGCCGTGGTGGCAGTGATTGCCAAGCCTTCGGTTTTTGTGGTGATGATATTGATAGGGTTGATGGGGTGGACGGGTATTGCGCGTTTTGTGCGTGCGGAGATGCTGCGCGTGAAAAAAATGGAATTTATGGAAGCTGCAAAAGCTTTTGGTTATTCGGATTTCCGCAGTATTGTAAAACATGCTTTGCCCAATTGTATGACCCCTGTATTCATTGCCGCTGCCTTTGGAATTGCAGGAGCGATATTAACGGAATCTACTTTGTCTTTCCTTGGAATCGGCGTTGCTCCCGAAGATGTTACCTGGGGCTCTTTACTCAATGCCGGACGAAGCAATCAAAATGCGCATTGGTTGATTTTAACTCCCGGTATTGCCATATTTATTGTGGTGACTTTCTTTAATCTCATTGGAGAAGGATTGACGGATGCGTTGGATCCAAGACAGAAAAAATAATCATTTAATCTTTTTTCTTGTAGAGACGCAAAATTTTGCGTCTCAAATAATTGTTGATCTGTTTTGTCGGAGACGGAAAATCTTTCGTCTCTACAAATACCGGTGCATTGATCGATGATAGCAAAATAATTTCCCTCATCACCCAACCATTCAAAAATCAGCGGCGTACCCCATTATATAAACCAACTATTGTAATATGAAAAAACACTTTAAAATTTTTACCCTTCTCGCGCTGGCGCTGATAAGCGGATTAACTTCCTGTACCGATCCTAAAATACATGTGCCAAACGATAAGCCTATTGTGGATCTTTGCCACGACAGTACTTTAATAGGAGTCTCTTCTAATAAAGGGGCGTGGATGTACAACGACCCTGTTTGCGGCTGTGATGGACAAACTTACATGAATAAAGATATTGCCCGCTATGAAAATGGGGTGATTAGCTACACGCCGGGCCCATGTGATAAAAAGAAAAAACACAAACATAACTGTGATAAAAAATGTCATCATAAAGACAAAGAAGATGATTGTTTTGATCCTGATTTAATTGGCAGTGTAATGTTTTGCAGAGCTCCCGATTACAATCCGGTTTGTGGCTGCGACAATGTGACTTATTACAGTCCGGAAGAAGCAACTTATACTTATGGCGTAAAAAATTATACTTTCGGTCCTTGCCATAAAGACACTACTTATATCGACGAATGCATTGATACCGCAAAAATAAATTACGCTGTTGATTGTTTGGCAATATATCAACCGGTTTGCGGATGTAATGGCGTTACTTATAGTAACAGCTGTGACGCTATGGCTGCAGGAGTGAAATCATTTACTAACGGCCCTTGCTATACTATTTTGCCTCTTGATTCTACTATTTATCTGTACGACGAAGTGAAATAAATTTGATTGGTATTTGCTGAACACATATTTTAACAAAAGAGAGGGATAATTCCCCTCTCTTTTTTATCATTTCTAATGACGGTTGTAGGCAAAGAAATAATACAAGGTTGTGTCGCGAAAGATCGCAGAGCTCAGGCAAAATTGCATGAGCTCTGTTTTCATCTTTTAATGCCTTTGTGTTATAAATATGTTCGTCAGCAGGAAATGGCCCGGGAATTATTCAATCAGGCTTTTGTGAAAATTATTTTCAGTCTGGATAAATACGATGAAAACAAATGTTTTAAAAAATGGTCACAAAGCGTTGCTATTAATACTTTGATTGATGAATATCGCAAAAAAGAAAGACTGAGAAAGGTGATTGATTCTTCTATTGAGCTGGAATCTAGAGAATATCAGTATGCCGTTCATTCGGAAAACAAGGGCATTGAGCAGTTGGAGAGCGAGCAGGTGACAAAGGTTTTGGATCAGCTTCCACCGGTGTCGAGAAAAGTGTTCAGCTTATTTGCGCTCGAAGGATTTTCACATCAGGAGATCAGTGAAATGCTGAAAATTAGTACAGGTACTTCCAAATGGCACGTGTCAAATGCCCGGGAGTTACTGAAAAAATATGTTGCAGGGATATTTACGTTTATATTATTTTTTAAATGAAGAAGGAAGAGGGAAATACTTCAGCGTTTGAATACAAAGCTGAATATTGGAAAGATGCTGAAGCGCTTATCTATAAAGAGGAGAAGCGAAGAAGAGCTGTGTTTTGGTTCAGAACATCGGGACTTGGAGCCATACTGCTTTTGTTGGCGGGAAGCGCTATTTATTTCACATCTGAAACGAAAAACGAAAACACAAATGCTGTAGCGCAATCAAAAAACACTGTTGAAATCGCAAACAAAGTTGAGGTGTCACAAAACATTGAAATTGAAAAAAAGAGCGAAGTGGAAATTAAGTCAGAGCATAAAAAGCAAACAAATTTCGCCTCTGAAAAGAGTTTGAAGAAAAGCAGTCTGCTTAGGTTTGATGCTGAAAGTAAAGAAAATAAAAGTGTTTTTGGTTTTGAAAAATCTGATGAGAAATATTTTTTTCAAGAGGAAAATTCGGAAACTAATTTGAATAAAATAAAATTCGAAAGCGGAATTCTTCTTGTCGGAAAATCTATTCTTAATGAAAGTGATTTTGTTGCCGAAAATATTTTTGCCGGCGAAAATTTACGCTTCAAAAATGCGCTGCCCAATGTTGAAGTGTATGCTTCAGCTATGGTGCATCCCAATTACGGATATGGAGATGCCGATAGAGTTTGGTTGCTTTCGGGAAATGCGGGATTTTCTGTTTCCCGAAAAATAGCTCCACGAATTTCTATTGCTATTGGTGCGCAGTACAACTATTACAGAGGATTGTATGATCAGGGTCAGCATCAGGATTATACCACCAACAACGCCGATACGGTGGTTCAGTATTACAACACGGTTAAAAATCAAAATTTGGTTTCTGCGGGCTTTGTGAATGGTAATTTAACTTATGTGAGCGATTCCAGTTCTTTGTATACCGATACTCTGAGTTTTGGAGCGCCAAGTGCTAAAAACACGGTAACAGGCCGACATACAAGAACCGAGAAAAATGTTTTATCGGGTTCTGTTTTGATTCCTGTAGAATTAAGATTTCAATGCAAGCGCATCCAATGGATAGCGGGAATGAGCATGGAATACTTGCTGTATAATCAGGTGGAGGTTTATGAAAGCACAAATGTAAGCGGGTGGATTTCAGATGAAAAAAACACGGTGCAAAAAAACGATTTCAATGGTTTAAATCGATTTTGGTTCAATGCTATTGTAGGAGTGGATTACCGAATATCGTCTTCTTTTTCTCTAGGAGCGAGGGCTGTGGTCGGCTTAAACGACATTACCAAAAATGCTTATTTCATGAATAGCGCTAACGACAAAAACCTTAATTTTTCTTTGTCGCTGAGGTATCATTTAAATTCTTTATTGTTCTAAAGTTTTTCTTCTGTCACTATTGCCTATTTACTATCTTTAGTGCATGAGTAAAAAAACAGTTGTTATAGGCGCATCAACTAATACTGACCGCTATTCATACAAAGCGACGGAAAAGTTGAAATCCTACGGCCACGAGGTGGTTCCGGTAGGAATTAAAGAAGGTGAAATCAATGGTTTACAAATACTAACTGGGATGCCCGAGGTGAAGGGGGTGGATACGGTGACGATGTATGTTGGTCCGCAAAATCAACCTTCCTATTATCAATACATTTTGGGTTTACATCCGAAACGAGTGTTGTTCAACCCCGGCACCGAAAATCCGGAGTTTCAAAGTACGCTGGAAAAAGCAGGTGTTGAAGTGGTGGAAGGCTGTACTTTGGTAATGCTGAGTACCGGAGAATATTAGTATGTTTTTAAAAAATTTATCCCTCGTTAATTTTAAAAATTATCGCGAAGCTGAGTTTGAGTTTCACGATAAGGTGAATTGCTTTGTGGGTAACAATGGCGAAGGGAAAACGAATATATTGGACGCTATTTACTACCTCTCATTTTGCAAAAGTTTTTTCAATCCTTCCGACAGTCAGAATGTGCTGCACGATGAATCCTTTTTCCTCGTTCAGGGCGAGTTTGAAAAAGAAGGGGAGACCGATAAAATTTACTGCGGAGTAAAGAAAGGTCAGCAAAAGATTTTCAAAAAAAATAAAGCGGAGTATGATCGTTTGGCCGATCATATCGGTGGTTATCCGCTGGTGATGATTTCTCCTTCCGACAGTATTTTGATTTACGAAGGAAGTGAAGAAAGAAGAAAGTTTATCGATGGAATTATTTCGCAGTACGACAAAGAATATCTCGATCATCTTATTCAATACAATAAAGCTTTGGCGCAACGCAACGCTTTGCTGAAATTGTTTTTTAAGGAACGTCGCTTTGATGCCGAATCACTGGAGATATGGAATGAACAACTTTCTAATCACGGCAAATATATTTTTGAAAAGAGAGCGGCATTTATCAAAAGTTTCGAGCCTATTTTTCAGGAATATTTTCAAATTATTTCGGGCAAAAAAGAAACGGTGGAGCTGGAGTACCAGTCGCAACTGGCAGCTATTGATTTTATAGAAGCACTGCAAAATTCAGTAGATGAAGATTTGCGAAAACAGTTCAGTACCGTTGGTGTTCATAAAGATGAATTGCAATTTAATATAGGCGGACATCCGCTGAAAAAATTCGGATCACAAGGTCAGCAAAAATCATATCTCATTGCGTTGAAAGTAGCGCAAATGGAATTTTTAAAACAGATCAAAAAAGTAAATCCCATTTTATTGCTCGATGATATTTTTGATAAGCTGGATGAAAATCGTGTGATGCATTTATTGGATCTGGTGAACTCGCGCAAGTTCGGACAAATATTCATTACCGACACCCATCCCGAAAGAATTGAGCAGTTGTTGCGCACAGTAAAAGGCGAACACAAAATGTTTGAAATTGAAAAAGGCAGTGTAAAAAGAGTGTGGCATGAAGAGAAAAAATGAATCAACCATCAAGGAGGCGATTCAGGAATTGCTGGATGCTTACCGCTTGCGTGCAGGCCTCAATCAGGTGGAAATAAAAAAGATTTGGGAGGATATGATGGGACCTTATATCGCTAAGGAAACCGAGAAGTTGAAACTGGAAAAAGGAGTGTTGCACATCAAAGTAAAATCGGCGCCATTGAAGCATGAGCTCATGATGATGAAATCAAAAATCATAGAAAAAATTAATGCTGAATTAAAACAAAATTTAATTCAGGAAATTCAGGTTTGGTAAATGGCATCTAACAAACATGCATTGCTGCGTTACCGCATCATCGACAAGCGGCTGAGGAATAAATACAAACCTTATCCGACGATTGATGATTTGATGGCTGCCTGCGAAGAGGCGCTGTACGGCTCGGATATGGGCGATGCTATTTCAAAATCCACCATTGAAAAAGATTTGCGCGCCATGCGTGAAGACGACGAGCTGGCGTATCATGCACCTATTAAATTCAGCAAAAGAGAGAAGGGATATTTTTATGAAGATCCCAAATATTCTATCGACGATATTCCGCTGAACGACGATGATTTGTCGGCCATTCAGTTTGCTGCAAGAACCTTGTATCAATTTCGCGACAACGATATGTTTAAACAATTTCGTTTCGCTATCGACAAGATTTTTAACCGCATGAATATTTCTTCCGAAGTGAAGGATGAAGCCATTGTTCAGTATGTTCAGTTTGATCAGATGGATACTGCATCGGGAAGCGAATATCTGCCAACTATTTTGTCGGCTATTAAGGAAAAATTAAAATTATTTATTCAGTACAAAGCCTTCGGAAAAGATAAAGCATCGGATAATATTGTGCATCCTTATCTTTTGAAGGAATACAAACACCGCTGGTATTTAATCTGCTACAACGAAGCAAAACAAAAAGTAATTACTTACGGATTGGATAGGGTGGTGAAGCTGGAAAGCAAACCCGAAGTATATAAAGTTTTGAAAAATTTTGATCCTTCTTTATTTTTTAAATATTCTTTCGGCATCACTCAAATTGATGAAGAACCAATCGCTGTGGAGCTTGAATTTAAAGGCACTCAGGCCGAATATATAAAGAGTCAGCCTTTGCATAGCAGTCAGGAAATTACCAAAGCATCTCCTGTAACAGTAAAATTAAATGTTACACTCACGCATGAACTGGTGGAGCAAATATTGAGTTATGGAGATAATGTGAAGGTGCTAAAACCACAGAAACTTAAAGGCATTATTAAGGAAAAGCATAAGAGTGCTTTATCGCAGTATTGATTCGTGAATGCATTTGTAGGGGTACCCCTTGCGGGTACCCACACCCTGTATATGGTTGGGCACCCGCAAGGCGCCCCCCTACGGAAGATCAAAACAAAAAAGGCCGGATTACTCCGGCCCTTCTCAATTATTCAACATCAAAAATTATTGGATATTCAATTTAACTGAATATTGTTCGTTGTTTTTAATGTAGTTAACAAAGTAAATACCCTCACTCAAATTAGATAGATCCTGTTGTTTTCCAATCACGTTGTAAACTGCTACCGAGGTCAAAGAATTGCTTTGAATGATTAATGAAAGTTGATCTGCCGATAAAGGATTTGGCATAGAGATCCCTGTTTTTGTGGTAACTTCAATTCCATTTCCCGATCCGCCGCCGGCTGTAAAGTTGATGTAGCTTTTGTTTAAATCATCGTCAACTTTAATTAAAAAGGCATTGTCGCTACCATCATCCGGAGGTTGAGGAATACCAATGTCGGAGTTGGCCCATACTCCCAAGCGGTATTGTCCGTCGGCCAGATTGCTAACCTGACTCAAGTCAACGCTTTCGTTTGTGTAATCCATCGCTGAAGCTTGGTGCATTCCTGAAATAGTGTAAGTTTTAATTTTTATAGGATTGTTTCCATCCCATAAATAAAGGCTCACTTCAAAATCATCTAAAGTAGCTAAGGAGCTGGTTTTTAAATCGGCCAGAATTTCAAAATTAATTCCTGTGATCATTTTTGTGTTGTTGTTGTAACCACCAAAATAGCTGTTGCTGCTAAGGTTGGAAACCGATACGTTTGAATTTTGGGCCAAGGCAGTACCCAACAAAGCAAACGCCGAAAAGGCGAGTAAAATTGTTTTTTTCATAATAGTGTAATTAGTTAATAGTAGTCCAATAGCGGACGGGGGATACTTTTCAATTACTATGCCGTAATTATTGAGTGTCGGGGGACAAATTGGGGGACAGGTCTTCTTACTTTTTCCTTGATGAAAAAGTAACAAAAAATCAAGAGCTAAGAGATGCTGCTCCCACACGAAAAATCTTTCGCGCGCCCGCCTCTTAGCTCGGGCCTTCGCACGAAGTTAGTAACTCATTCCCTGAAGTTCATTGTTGCGACCCTACGTCATTGCGAAAATTTTTGTACTCAAAAATTGAAGCAATCCCTTAGTTTTTATCAATAATTATCAGGAAATGGGTAACTAACTTCGTGCGAAGGCCCGAGCCAGGATGCGGGCCAGCGATGGCGGGAGTGAAATTTTTCCGTCACCGACGGATAAAAAATTTCGCGACGCGCGCTGAAGCATATCCTGGCGCTTGATTTTTTGTTACTTTTTCATCAAGGAAAAAGTAAGAGGATTTGCTTCTTTTAAAAGAAGATCATAAATGTTGTGTTTTACAGTACATTCCGTCTTGTTTTTGCAAAATCCGCAAATTATTTTTTCACATTATTAAACATCAATAAGAGCATCCTGTTTTTTAAATTTAGTTTCGCCTCAGATTATTTTTTGATACTTAAAATTTATTTTCGTTTCCGCGCTTCGGCGCAAACCTAATTTTATAACTAAATACCTTTATGATGAAAAAATTACTTTTTTGTTTATCTGCTTTTGCATTAAATTTTTCTGTTAATGCGCAAACCAACTGGACAAGTGCAACCAAAACCACCACTACATCAACTGCGGTTGGAATTGGCACGGCATCTCCATATTTGTACATTCCGCTTACTGTAGTAAATGACGGTACATCAACTTACTCAAACAGTCAATTGGTAGCGAGTTTTGAAAGATTGGGCGCGCCGGATTTAAGCGCAAGATTATTGCTCAATATAACTGATTTTAATGATGGCTTTGGTGATGTTTTGTTTGACGCACAAGGCAACGCAGACATTGCTTTAAGGACCAAAGGAGGCAATGGAGGAATGTTGGTTTTAAAGAACAATGGAAATGTTGGGGTTGCTGTTACTAATCCGTCAGCGAAACTGCATGTGAACGGGAGCCTTAGGTTTGATGGGAATGGTACAACAGATGCCGGATATATTTTAACTGCTAAAGATGCTAGTGGAAATGCAACGTGGCAAGCTCCAAATTGGATTAAAAATACGACGACGAATAATGTTTCTTATTCAGGAGGGAATGTTGGGATTGGGACTGATGCGCCGACAACTTCATTGCAGGTTAATGCTGTACAAGCTCAGATCACTTTGAAAAGTAGTGGGACATCAGGTACGTATGGTCCTAATAGTGTTCCTGTGACCTTTTATTATTCAAGAATAAATTTTGAGGGAGGCAATAAGTACTATATAGGAAAATCCTGGAGCCCAACTCGGGGTGACCATTTTGAAATTCAGAATGAGTCGGTTCCGAATGCTGTTGGTTTTAAACTTGCATATTCTAGAGCATTTATTGGCGGAGCAACTTTTAATCCAAATGGGGGAGTTCAAATTGAAGTGTCAGATACTACTTCTCCTATTTTGGATGCTTCTAAAAATGGCAAAAGTTATTTTAGGGTAAGTTCCAAAGATGGCGTTACCTACGCTCGCGAAATCAAAGTCACTGCTGGTACTTTTCCTGATTACGTTTTCGCAAAGGATTACAAATTAATGCCTTTGAATGAATTAGAAAATTTCATTACCCAAAACAAACATCTTCCAAATATCAATACTGCTGCTGATGTCAAAGAAAATGGATTAAGTCTTGGTGAAATGCAAGTGAAACAAATGGAAAAAATTGAAGAGTTGACTTTGTATATCATTCAATTGAAAAAAGAATTGGACGAATTAAAAGCAGAGAATAAATAATTTGTTAATTAAATAAATTAAAAATTGAGTTATGAAAAAATATTTAGTCATCGCAATTATACTTTCAGTCTGTTTTTCGTGTAAAAAAGATTCCATTACATCAGATAAGAAAGACCTGAAAATTGTTAGTGGAAGAGTAATTAATTGGGGATCAAAATCACCTATAGATTCTGCCGTCGTTCATTTTTATTATGAAATAGATGGAGAGGATTCTGCGGTGGGAGAAATAGAAGATTCGGTGTATTCAGATAAGAATGGATATTATCAATTCCCTGTTCATACACCAATAAGTAGTCTTTGGATTTGGGTCACAAAAGAAAATTATAGCATTTTAGAAATACTAGGAGCGCCGGATTGGGCAGAGTCCATAATAATTAAAGGGAATGAGCTGAATAAAAATATTATCCTGGAAATGAAGGCAAAAGCATTTTTTTATTCCCCCTTTAAAAAGATTTCGGAAATTCAAAAAGATGAAGATTCTTTAATTATTACAATATTGCCGTATGATAATATAGAGGGAAATTTATATACAAGTTCGGAGCGTTTTAACGGGAAAGGTTCTGTTAGATTTTTTGATGGAATTGACGTGATAGGGGACAGGTTTCTTCGCTATAAGTTACAATACACCAGTGCTAACGGATGGAAAACCAAGATTGATAGTGTTTTCATTCCTTCACTGCAATTTTATACCGATACTATTTATTATTAATCCCCAAATGTCATGAGAAAAATTACTCTAATAATACTAACGTTTGTTTTATGTGCGAATACTTATGCACAATCGGCTTACTCGGGAAGTTCAATAACTAATGAAGCCTATCTTGATGATCCTGTTAAATATCTTTCAAAACTTGATACCTCAAAAATAAAATCACAGGTTCTTATTGATCGCACCTTATTTGGTGGTGCTATTTTAAAAGTTAACGGTACAAATTTAGTGACCACTATTTCAACCTTTGATTGGCGAAGAATGTATTTTGATCTTAAGTTGGCCAATTACGACAATTCTTTTTTGCCTGATATGACTGAGTTTTCAAAAGAAGTACAGGCATTCGGCAGATGGAAAAATGCTTTTCCAATAGGGATTTTACATTTTGATTTTAAACAAATTCCTTCATCGGGATTAGCTAATGGGACATTCATTCAAGCTCCTGATTATTTGCAAGGCAACAATGTCACTCCTAATTCTTACCTGTCTCAAAAAGCTTTTGCAGCAAGTTGTTTAGATGATAATATATATGGAGATAAAGTGAATTTTATTATTCCAAGTTGGCTTTATATTACTAATACTAACCAAAAAATCCAATCCATTCAGGTGGATTTTGGGAATGGAGAAGGATTTAAGTCTGTGACTTTAGATGAGATAATAAATGTTTCATATAGATCTGTTGTTGAAAATATTGAAATTGTAGTTAAAGTAAATTTAACTAATGCGCCTTCCGGGCAATCGACTTTGTATTCGCATAGTACAATCCTGCGAAAGGGGACATCGGTTGTCCCTAAGCCTTCACCAATAATTGGCCCGATTAATCATAATGGAGGAAGTGCAGCTGAGCCAACATTTACAAAGTATTATCCTGTTGGAAATGATTCTTTAAAACTTACTTGTTATTCGTATTTGCTTGCTTCTCCACATTGTTTTCATAATAAGCCAATTACTGTAGAGAAATTGGAATATACTTTTCTGTTTAATCCAAAAAACACGAGCGGGAAATTACGTAGGCCCTTCATTGTTTGTGACGGATTTGATTATGAGGATCAAAGAAACTATTATCACAAGAATTCAAGTTGGATTGGTAGTCTGACTGCTTTACCAATGGAAAAAGATATTAGAGGGTTATATGAAATGGCGAATGGAAGCATGTCACCATGGAATATTGCAAAAAAGGAAGAAAGTGGAGAATTAATACCAGCTCTTTTAAATGACGGTTATGATTTAGTCTTTGTGAATTTTTTAGATGGAGCGGGTGATGTTTTTATTAACGCTAATGCAATGCGGGGCTTTTTAAATGATATTATTAATAAGGAATACAGAGACAATAAAACGGAAGAAATAATATTGGTAGGGCCAAGTATGGGTGGTTTGGTAACAAGGATGGCATTGACAAAAATGGAAAGAGCGCATGAAGAACATTATGTGAAAATGTGGATTCCATTTGATTCGCCTCATAAAGGAGCTAATATCCCTCTATCTCTGCAGCATGCAATAGCATATGCTGCTGGATTAACACCGCCGGTAGGATGGGTGTTTAAAGGTAAATTAGGAGCTGTAAATTCACCTTGTGCCCAACAATTGTTATTGTTTCATCATACTCAGTCAAATGGATCAAGTAATCCAACTACTAATCATTATACCTTATATGATACATTAGATGCATTAGGCTATCCAAAATATTCAAAGAATTATGGGATCACTAATGGAGGTAGAAATATTCTTTATTCTTCCAATGCTCAAAAAACAGTGAATTTTAAATTATTAAAATTAACTTTAGATGGATGGGGAAATTGGAATTCAGATGGATCGTCAACGGTTTTTGAAGGTAGTAGTTCTGACGACAAGCAAAAAATAACAACAAATACTCAAATAGCATTAGATAATAGCGCTGGTGGCTGGAATACGGCTTTGTATAGTTTGAATTTTAATTCAAATAACTCTCGAAGTGATGATAATGAGAATAATACAGATAGTATTCCTATAAATATGGCTTGTTTTATTCCAACACCATCTGCTTTAGGTTGTGTTGTTTCCCGTACATCAGTTAAATCAACTTGGCAGGAATACACGAATGTTAATGACAATGCTAGTGGAAAAATCAAAACTCCATTTGATGAAATTCACGGTATGGAAACAAATGAAGAGCATGTTAGAATCACTCCTGATTCTAAAGATTATGTGATTCAGCAATTTGATAATTACATAAAAAACACTGTTCGTCCGATTGTTAGAAGTGGACAAACTCTTAACCAGGAAATAAAAGGTAAAGTTGCCTATACTGTTACAGAAACTATTTCTTTTGGAAATACAGGAAATGGGAACTCTTTTACTTTTAATCCTGGCTCTGATGTGAATATTGTCGCGGGAAAAACAGTTGATCTTCTTCCTGGTTTTGGTGCAAAAAATGGATCGGAAGTACATATTAAAACACAGCCGATTGACATTAAAACAGTTTTGCTGGGGGCTACTCCTAATTCCTACAAAAAAGAAAATGAAAAAAAACAATTTGATTACACTAAGCCGTCTGCTTTTTTAGGGAAGATTTATGATTATTCAGAAAAAACCAATGTGCGCATGCTGTCTTCTTCAATTGAAATCAACGTTTCACCAAACCCAACATCAGGGGAATTCAATTTTACTATTGCGGGGTTAAATGGAGGAAATGTAAAAGTTGAGATTTACAATGCTGTAGGTGAAATGATTATTTCTGAGAATGTTTTTTCAGATGGTACATATAATGCCAATATTTCTGCTTTTGAAAGTGGGGTTTATCTTTTAAAAGTAATTGGTGATAGTGGAGAATCAAATAAGAAAATTGTTAAATTGTAAAAATTACTGACACTAATGGTGATGAAATTTTTAAGATTGTGAAAACTCAGTAAAAGGGAAATAAATTTGGTTTATTAACAGAGTTTTAAAATTAGTAATAAGTAAGATCGAATAAATGTTGATTTTGTTCGGATCTATAGTTGTGCGTTGATATATTTTTTTGACTTTTCGAAAGATTATCACGTAATTTACATGCGCAACTATTATTACTAATTTTTTAAAACTACTAAAATGAAAAGAATTTTACTTTCAACATTAGCTATTTCAGCTATTGCTACTTCCACTTTTGCCCAAGATAATCACAATGTGGCAAATGTTACTAAAACTGGTTATAAATTTGAATTTGCAGGTGCAGCAGCCGACAATTGCCCTACTAGAATTCCAGTTTATAGTGTGCCTTCTCTTACTTTGACTGATGTTACTGCTGGTTCTATTGTAATTGATAAAGATGGCTCAAAACAAACGGCAAACGCTGAAAATTTTGCTATGTCATTGGTTGATCCGGATTGTAATTTGGACACAATAAATCTTACTGGAGGTATCACTGTTGAAGTTAAAGTAAATTCTTCCGTTGCCGTTCCTCAAATGTTAGTGGCTGTTGGTGATGGAGTTGGTTATACAGACATGAATCCTATACTACAAGCATTAACTGTAGGTGATAATACTTTCACAAAAACAATTACTGATTATCATACTTGGGATAATAAAATGGTAGATATTACAAAGATTGGATTTGTAGTGGTTGGATTTAGAACTAATTGGGATGATGTTGACAAAGGAGGAGTTGCTTTGATTTCAGGTACTTTTAAAATTGACTACATTAAAATTGGAAGCCAAACAGGTGGATGGTTGTCAACTTTTGATTCTCAAGTAATTTCTGGAGCTTTAAACATTTTCCCTTCTCCGGCTAACGACGTTGTAAACGTTAATTTCGCTGCTAAAGAAAACGTAACTGTTTCTTTAACTGACATCACTGGAAGAGTTGTTCTTTCTCAAAACGTTGCTGCTGGTACTCAAAACCTGAAATTCAATGTATCTAACTTCTCTGAAGGTATGTACTTTGTAAACATCGCAGGTGCTTCTGGATCACACACAGAAAAATTGATGGTGAAATAATTCACACTGATATAAAGAAAAACCCTCTCCTGAAAAGGAGAGGGTTTTTTGTTTTTAGGATATTTCGTGTTTAGAACAGTAACGATGAGTCTCTTTATACTTATCGGAGGGCCTATTTATTCATTTCAGAAGGATGTTGAGAAGTGTTAAATACGTCGGTAATAATGATGTTTTTGTTTTTAATGACATAAATAACTTTATACATACCAACCACTAAGTACCTTGCCGACAATCCTTTTCCTTTTAGAAATGGTTCTTCTTGGAATGAAGTAGGATTTGTTTTTAATATATCAACACTCTTGAATATTTTCTTCACCAATTTATTGGCGGGTACTACTGATTGTGCTTTTTTGGAAATAAAAAAATGTATGTTTTCTAAGGAATTAAGAGCAAAGTTGGTCCAATCTATTGTGAATTTACCCATTATACACCAAAGCGTTTTTTTGCGGCACTATGGCTGGTCAACTTTCCTTTTTCAATGTTTTTCACAGACTTCAAATGTCTTGAATACATTTCTTCATTGGAAATAGATGGTGGGTGGATGTAAGAATACTTACTGCAAATTTTTTCCAATTGTTTTAATGAATCCTCATCGTGAAGATGTAGTACCCAGTCAATTATACTTAATTTTCTTGCTTGTAAATCCATTGTACTAATATACGAAAATTCGATTAATTTGCTAGCCGGCACTCAAAACCTGAAATTCAATGTATCTAACTTCTCTGAAGGTATGTACTTTGTAAACATCGCAGGTGCTTCTGGATCACACACAGAAAAATTGATGGTGAAATAATTTCACACTGATATAAAGAAAAAACCTCTCCTGAAAAGGAGAGGTTTTTTTGTTTTACAGCCAATAACTGTTTCCCATTCCAATTCCAAAATCTATTCCTTTAGTAATAGCATCTAAGAAATTGACCACAATCCAGAAAGCAGTAATTACTAAAATAATAACACACAAAATCTTTAATAATCGGGATAAATTCTTTTTTGTTTTGCTTTTAGTTAACGTGGGTGCTAATACCGCACAAATCAAAGCCAATAGAGCTGCCAGAAAAGCAAGTATAGGTATAAATTGTATTAGGAGGATTCCAATTGTTAACAGAACGCTTCCAAGTATGAGATAGAAAGAAGATAAATCTTCATTGTTGATTTCCTTTTCATCTACTGCTTGAATTGTTGTCTTGCTTTCCTTTCCTAAAGGAGTTTCTTCAGGTTGGAGTAGGTTTTGAGTATCTATTTTTGTTTCGACTGTATCTATAATATTGCTATCGTTTTGACGAAGAGTATCACTGAAATTTTCATTGATAAATTGTCGGACAGATAAGGTGTTTGTTTCTTTAGAAGAGGTGGAATGAGATGTTTTTATTACTTCTTCTTTTAACTCCCGTTTCACCAATCTTAAATCATAATGATTTTTAGAGAGATAATTAGAGCTGCAAGAGCTCAGGAATACAATGCTTAGCGCGAAATAAAATAGTTTTTTCATGTGAATAATTTATGCGACAAAGGAAAACCGAAAGGCAGGCTTAATTCAATTGATTTAAACTAAAGGAGGGGGAAATACTTGCGGTTTTTGCAAAAGGGAGTTTGGGTCTTCTTTTAAAAGAAGCAAATCGATACTTTTTGTCTTGAAACAAAAAGTATCCAAAAAATTCAAGAGCTAAGACCTGCCTGCCGGCAGGCAGGGATGCTGACGCCACACGAAAAACCTAACACACGCCCGCCTCTTAGCTCGGGCCTTCGCACGAAGTTAGTGACCCATTCTGTGAAGTAGGTATTCTGAATTATAGATGAGATTTTATCGGAGTCTCTACGAATTATTTTAATCCTTTCTTTATTTTCTTTGGACTTTGACGGGTTTCAAAAATAAAGATGATTTGAATTTCGGAAGATTTTATGCGATAATAAAGGGTTGTTTGTTTTGTGACAACACATTTGTGAATTCCTTTTTGAATATTGGATTCAGGAAAAGCATCGGGATTTTCAGCGATAATGTTAATGGAGTGGTCAAGCTTAGAAATGAATTCATTTTTTACTTTGATTGACCATTCTTTTTGGAGGTAATGGAGAATTTTATCGAGCTTTATAGAAGCTCTTTTGGAAAGTGAAATTTTCCTGATCATTACCGATGCTTAGACATGAATTTAAGGTAATCAACTTTTTCTCCTTTATCCAATTCATCAATTCCTGCAAGGATTTCCTTTTTTTCAGAAGCAGATAGCTCATTCCAGAAATCGGCATCTTCTTTTTTGATAATACGTTCAATTAAGTCAACTACCGACGCATTCGTGGTTTGGGAGAGGTATTGAATGATGTTTAATTTTCTTGCCTGAATATTCATAAAGCAATTATTTATAATCAAATATACGAAATTCTGTTTTATTTGTTTTTAAAGTCCTTTCGAGAAACAAATATTAATTAAGTGTTGTATTTACACTAATAAGTTGTTCTGCTAAGGTTATTAGTAATGACTTAGAGATCAATATTAATAAGGGATATTTGGATTTTAATTCATTTGAGAGTACAAAGATTCATTAAAAACGTTTTTCGTGTATAACTATGTAAAACTCCTTTTTTTGTAATTTTTATTTTAAATGTATATTCACGAAAAATTTTACTTGTTTTAATCATTTAACCAAACAAACATGAGTTCTGAAAATTCACAAACCAAATGGGGACAGTTCCTTCCATTAGTATCCGTATTCTTCTTCTGGGGATTTGTTGCTGCAAGTAACGATATTTTAATTCCGGTTTTCAAAAAAGCTTTTGATTTATCTCAGGGTGAAAGTCAGCTGGTGTCGGTTGCTTTTTATGTAGCGTATACTGTTGGTGCTCTTATATACATGGCAGTTTCCGCATTAATTAAAGAAGATATCACCAATAAAATAGGATATAAAAACGGATTGGCTTTGGGTCTCAGCATTTCTGCTTTGGGTACTCTATTGTTTTATCCTGCTGCCAATAGCGGTTCTTTCCCTTTGATGCTCTCGGGTTTATTCATTGTGGGATTAGGATTTTCACTGCAACAAACGGTTGCCAATCCTTTGGCGATTGCTTTGGGTTCACGTCATACCGCCTCACAACGTTTAACCCTCGCGGGTGGTATCAACAATTTCGGAACAACCATCGGGCCACTGATTGTGAGTTTTGCGATATTCGGTTCTCCTTCTGCTGAAAACACTGAAGCGAGCATTGAAAGCGTTAAAATTCCATACTTAATTTTAGGCTTGGCCTTTTTAATTGTTGCCGTGATTTTAAAATTCTCTTCTTTGCCTGATAAACCGGCTATTGAAGAAGAAGCTGTAAAAGACGAAGTGGGATCAAATTCTCAAATTCTGGATGCGGTGAATGTTGCCAAAACATCAGCTTTACAATACCCTCAATTGGTAATGGGGATGATAGCGATCTTTGTTTACGTGGGTGTTGAAGTATCTACTGCAAGTAACCTTCCGGCTTACATGGAAAAAGATTTGGGATATAAATTAAAAGACATCGCTCCTTACGTTTCTTTGTACTGGGCGAGTTTGATGATTGGTCGCTGGACTGGTGCTGTTGAGGCTTTTAACCTTTCTGCAGGTGTTGAAAAAGTAATGAAAATCTTTGCTCCTTATATCGCTTTCGCTGTATTCTTAGGAGTTAACGCTATTGCCGGTCACGACCTGGCTCCATTTTATGTGTATGCTTTTGTGATTTTAGCGCTTATCGCTGCGGATATCGCAAGTAAAGGAAATCCTGCACGTATGTTATTGATCTTTTCAATTGTAGGGATTGCAGCTCTTTTCACGGGAATGTTTACCTCAGGAGATACAAGTGTTTATGCATTCACCAGCGTTGGTTTGTTTTGCAGCACATTGTGGCCTTGTATTTTCACCTTGGCTGTTAGCGGCTTAGGAAACAAAACTGCACAGGGAAGTAACTTCTTAATCATGATGATCATGGGTGGTGGTATCGTTAGCTGGTTGCAAGGTGTTGTTGCCGACGAAACTTCAATTCAAATGAGTTATATCGTTGGTGTTGCTTGTTTTGCTTACTTAGCTTTTTATGCATGGAGAGTAAGTGGAATATTGAAAAGTCAGGGAATTAGCTTTGATAAAAAATTAGGAGGAGGACATTAAGAAATCTTCTTATAGAATTGAAAACCTCTTCTGAAAAGGAGAGGTTTTTTTTATGTCTTCTTTTAAAAGAAGCAAATCGATACTTTTTGTCTTGAAACAAAAAGTATCCAAAAAATTCAAGAGCGAAGAGATTGCTGCCTTCACACGAAAATCCTTTCACACGAAGAGAAGACCGAAGCTACGCTTCTCCTCTTAATATCAAACCTCTTGGCTCGGGCCCCCGCACGAAGTTACCTGCCCGTTGCGTGAAAAGTTTGTGGAGAAAAGAAATTTTTTCTAATTATTTGCACAACTATTCAAAATAGTTCTATATTTGCAACCCGATAAAGTTCGGTAATAAAATTTATAGCAATGTTAAGAACATTCCAACCTTCCGTAAGGAAAAGAAAAAATAAGCACGGGTTCCGTTCAAGAATGGAAACTGCTAATGGCCGCAGAGTTTTAGCTAAAAGAAGAGCTAAAGGCAGAAAAAAATTAACTGTATCTGACGAAAGAAGACACAAACGCTAAGATGCCGTTTCAAGTAATATATTTAAAAAAGGAAGTTTCAAAACTTCCTTTTTTTTTGTGTACAACTTTGGAAAACTCCTTCGCAAATAAACAATCGAAAAAAATAATTTTGTAGAAACTAACAGAAATGCCAAAAGACACATCCATCAAGTCGGTCCTCATTATAGGAAGTGGACCAATCGTTATCGGACAAGCTTGTGAATTCGACTATGCAGGGTCGCAGGCCGCGCGTTCATTAAAAGAAGAAGGAATTGAAGTTTCTCTCATCAATTCGAATCCGGCTACTATTATGACGGATCCCGTTACGGCTGAGCATGTTTATCTTATGCCGCTTACCCCGGAATCCATTGAACATATATTAAAAGAAAGAAAGATTGATGCTGTTTTGCCTACCATGGGCGGACAAACGGCTTTGAACCTTTGTATAGAGTGTGATAAAATAGGCATCTGGCAAAAATACGGTGTTCGATTGATTGGTGTGGACATTGACGCCATTGAAATTACAGAGAACAGAGATAAGTTCCGTCAGCTGATGGATCAAATCGGTATCGGACAAGCACCTTCCCGAATTGTGAAATCTTTCCTTCAGGGAAAAGAGTTTGCACAAGAGATTGGTTTTCCATTAGTGATCCGACCTTCCTATACTTTAGGAGGCACAGGTGCAGCTTTCGTTCATAAAAAAGAAGATTTTGATACTTTGCTAACCCGCGGTTTGCACGCTTCACCTATTCATGAGGTATTGATTGACAAAGCGGTGTTGGGTTGGAAGGAATATGAGCTGGAGTTGCTGCGTGATAAAAACGACAACGTAGTGATCATTTGTTCTATTGAGAACTTTGACCCGATGGGGGTTCATACCGGAGACTCAATTACTGTGGCTCCTGCGATGACTCTTTCCGACAGAACTTACCAACGCATGCGTGACCACGCTATTCACATGATGCGTTCCATCGGTAATTTTGCCGGAGGTTGTAACGTGCAGTTTGCTGTGAGTCCGGATCCTGCTGAAGATATTATTGCTATCGAAATCAATCCCCGAGTTTCCCGTTCATCAGCACTGGCTTCAAAAGCTACGGGTTACCCGATTGCTAAAATTGCTTCAAAACTGGCCATTGGTTATTCTTTGGATGAGTTGCAAAATCAAATCACCAAATCTACTTCTGCTTTGTTTGAGCCGACTTTAGACTATGTAATCGTTAAGATTCCGCGTTGGAACTTCAATAAATTCCCCGGAGCCGATCGTCAGTTGGGTTTACAAATGAAATCGGTAGGAGAGGTAATGGGTATCGGTCGTTCTTTCCAGGAGGCTTTGCAAAAGGCTTGTCAGTCGCTGGAAATCAATCGTAACGGATTGGGTGCCGATGGTAAAGAAGAGCGCAATCAGGATACTATCCTCCACAGTTTGGAGCATCCGTCGTGGAACCGCTTGTTCCATGTTTATGATGCCTTCAAGTTGGGTATTCCAATGAAAACGATTTACGATAAAACCAAAATCGATTTCTGGTTCCTCAACCAGATTGAAGAAATGATCGCTCTGGAAAAAGAAATTGAAAAATATACCATTGCCAATATCTCTAAAGACTTGCTTTTTGAAGCCAAACAAAAAGGCTATGGCGACCGACAAATTGGGCATTTGCTGAAATGTTTGGAAAGTGAAGTGTTTTCAAAAAGACACGACATGGGTATCCAGAGAGTTTACAAACTGGTTGATACTTGTGCTGCTGAGTTTGAAGCGAAAACTCCTTACTACTATTCCACTTTTGAATTGGAGAATGAATCCATTAGAACCGATAAAAAGAAAATAGTAGTGTTGGGTTCAGGTCCTAACCGTATCGGACAAGGGATTGAATTTGATTATTCTTGTGTTCATGGCGTATTGGCCGCTAAAGAAGCAGGCTACGAAACCATCATGATCAACTGTAATCCTGAAACGGTTTCTACCGATTTTAGCACTGCCGATAAATTGTATTTTGAACCTGTTTTCTGGGAGCATATTTACGATATCATCCTTCATGAAAAACCGGAAGGCGTGATTGTTCAGTTAGGCGGACAAACGGCTTTGAAGCTGGCTGAAAAACTGGATAAATACGGAATTAAAATCATAGGTACTTCTTACAAAGCTTTGGATTTGGCTGAAGATCGTGGTTCTTTCTCTACTTTGCTGGCCGAGAACAATGTGCCTTACCCTAAATTCGGAGTAATTGAAACAGCTGAAGAAGCAAATGCTTTGGCAAAAGAGTTGGGCTTCCCGTTGTTGGTGCGTCCTTCTTATGTATTAGGCGGACAAGGCATGAAAATCGTTATCAACGAAGAAGAACTGGAACACCACGTGGTGAATTTGTTTAAAGATATTCCTGGAAATAAAATCTTATTAGATCATTATTTAGATGGCGCCATTGAAGCGGAAGCCGATGCTATTTGCGATGGCGAAGATGTTTACATCATCGGTATCATGCAGCACATTGAGCCTGCAGGTATCCACTCGGGAGATTCGTACGCGGTATTGCCTCCGTACAACCTGGGAGATTTGATCATCCATCAGATTGAGGACATCACCAAGAAAATTGCAGTGGCTTTGAGAACTGTTGGTTTACTGAATATTCAGTTTGCCATCAAAGACGATAAAGTATATGTGATTGAAGCGAATCCGCGTGCATCACGTACCGTTCCTTTCATCGCTAAAGCTTACCGTGAGCCTTATGTAAACTATGCTACTAAAGTTATGTTAGGAGAGAAAAAAGTGAAAGACTTCAATTTTAATCCGCATAAAAAAGGATATGCGATTAAAGTTCCGGTTTTCTCTTTCGATAAATTCCCTAATGTGAATAAGGAACTCGGTCCGGAAATGAAATCTACAGGTGAAGCAATTTACTTCATTGATGATTTGACGGATTCGTATTTCCGTAAAATTTACTCTGAAAGAAATATATATCTGAGCAGATAATGGTATTCCTCAATATTTCCAGTTTATTCCGGACAATATTAATTATACTGGTCATCTACTATGGATTGAAGTTTTTGGTTCGTTATGTTTTTCCCATGATGATGAAAAATTACATGGACAATAAATTGCGCGAAATCAAAAAACAACAAAATGCTGTTTTTGAACAGGAAGCGGAGCAACTCAAAAAACAAAAAGGGAAAGTGAGTATTTCCAAGGATCCGGCGAAAGACGGGGAGTATGTGGATTATGAGGAGGTGAAGTAGTTTTTTCTTGTAGAGACGCAAAATTTTGCGTCTCGGGATGTGGTTTGCCGGAGACGGAAAATCTTCCGTCTCTACAAATACCATTTCCTGAATTTTTTGCCAATACCGCCCGAATCCTGTAAGTTTACACGATGGGCGTAGTTCAAAAACAAGGCATACAATCCTCAATAATTTTATACGCCGGATTTGCTATTGGTGCCTTTAATATCCTGGTATTATTTCCCCGCTTTTTTACCACAGAAGAATTCGGATTAACCCGCTTGCTTTTTGCAGTGGCCAGTACTTTTTCTGGATTGGCCCTCATGGGAACGCATCAGATGATGATCAAGTTTTTTCCTTTTTACAAAGACAGATTACACAAAAAAGAAAATGATTTTTTGTTTCTGGCCACGCTGCTTCCTATACTGGGCTTCGTTATTTTATGCGTTGTTTCTTATTTGCTGAAGGATGTTTTTCTGGAAAATTATTCTAAAAGATCTTCGCTTTTCGTTCACTATTTTTATTTGATTTATCCGCTGGCCTTTTCACTAACGCTCTTTACCATTTTTGAAACATATTCCCGTAGTTTGCTGAAAACAGTTGTTCCATCGGCTTTGCGTGATTTAGGCTATCGCGCCTTCACTACTTTTTTTATCGCTTTGTTTGTGATGAAACTGGTAAGCTTTGATTCCTTTATTGTGATTTTTTGTAATTATTATTTTATCGCCGTAGCGATCATGTTGATGTATATCTATCGTATGCAACACTTGAGTTATGTGACTTCCGTGAGTTTTGTGAGCAAGCGCCTGTACAAACGAATTATCAATTACGGCGCTTTAATGTTTGGCGGAAGTTTGTTCGGTATCCTTGCAGAGAATGTTGATGCTTTTATGATTGCCGGAATAGCGGGATTGGAAAGCACTGCCATTTTTGTTGTAGCCAGTTATGTTGCCACTGTTATTCAATTACCTAAAAGAAGTATTACAAATATTTTAACGCCGATTATCGCTCAGGCCTGGAAGGATAAAAACATAGCTTTGATTGATAGCATGTATAAAAAATCATCTATCAATTTAATGCTGACCAGCATTTTTCTTTTTTTACTGGTATGGGTAAATATTGATGCCTTATTTGGTTTTCTGCCGCCGGTTTATGCTCAGGGAAAGTACGTTGTTTTAATCATGAGTATTTCAACTATCATTGATATGTCAACAGGAGCAAATGGTGAAATACTGGTGACTTCAAGTGTTTGGAGAGTATCGTTTTATTCTCATATCGTTTTGATCGCATTGTCGATACCCACTAATTATTTTTTTGTGAAACAATTCGGGATCATAGGATCTGCCTATTCAAATTTAATTGCCTACAGCGCTTATAATGCGTATCGTTTTTTCACTATTTATTACAAATATAAAATGCAACCCTTTACATGGAATTCTCTTAAATGCGTAATCATAGGAGCTTTAACCCTGCTGGTGGTGATGAATGTGCCGGCTTTTTCAAATCCCTATATTTCAATTGCTTTTAAAGGGATTTTGGTTGCTGTGTTGTTTGGAACAACAGTTATTGCTTTTAAAGTATCAGAAGATATAAATGCCTTTTATCAGCAAACTATGAAAAAAGTTTTCAGAAGATAAAAGCAGTAAATCTCTTCTATTTCAGCACTATTTTCCGAACATCTAAAGTGTTGTTTTTAGCGTCGATGACATGAATGAAATAAATGCCGCTTGCCCATCCGGATAAGTCGATGTTGCTAAGCTGTTGCATAATTTGCTGAGCGTATAAAGATTGGCCCTGGGAATTCATGACTTTAATGGTATAGCTACTTAAAGAATTGAAATCATCACCGCAATCAATGATGAGATGGTCTTTGGCAGGATTAGGATAAGCTTTAATGGTTCCGCTAAAGGTAATTGGAGGATTTGTTCCGTTGAAAATCACATTAACGTTAATCACCAAAGTATCGGTAACGGTAACGTTTTGAGTACATACGTTTTCATAGAATAAAGCAGTTACCTCTTCCTGCGTGATAGCCCGGTTGTACATTTTTGCGTCATCTACTTTTCCAAGGAAAGGGACGGTACCGTTGTAGCGCTGACCGATATATGCTTTTTGTGAATTAAGGCCGTAGTAAGCCAAGGAGTTCACAGGTACATTGTTGATTAAAATTCCATTCACATAAAATTTAACAGTGGATGAATCTCTGGTGAAAGTCAAAAAATACCATTTTCCAACAGAAGGTGTACTCTGCGCGGAAATAAAGTTTTGTTTAGGTATCCCCTGATTGTAAGGTCCAACAGAGAAGCCATTCAAAATCATAGTGTCTAGTGGAGTGTGTACATTGTTTTCAAGAGCAATTTGCTGGTCTCCGCCATAACCACCAACCTCTAAAACACATTGCCAGTTTCCATTGGAAGGCAAGGAGCTGGGGGAAACCCATAAAACATAACTATATTCATTGAGTACAAAATTAGGGTAAGGGAATTCGATGTAATCGGCAGCGCTGCTTAAAAGATAAGCGGCATTGGGATTTCCAAAACGATCGGCGGTTAAAGTACAGCCATGAACCGTTCCGTCGATATTGTTTCCTATATAATTGTTGGCATTGTTGTTAAAATAATAGTCGCCTATCAATCCCTTGTTTGGTGTTTGAGCAAAAACTGTAATTGAGAAAAGGGTTGTGGCAATTAGAAGAAATGACTTTTTCATTGGGTTTTGAATTTGACCAAAGATATGTAATGTAAGCTCAGTGCACTAATAAATATCTTCAAAAACTATGTGCTCCTCAGTTAAAATGTTTGCGAGATTTAGGGTTTATATTTACGTTTACACTATGTGTATTAATCATTGATTTAATGAAGAAAGTAAAAAAAGCCATCTTAAGCGTATATCAATTTTTTTGTAAAATTGTTCTCTCACCTGTCTTGCTTCTTGAACAGAAATATCCAAGATTTCCTAATGTTAACGAAAGAACAGTTGAATATGCTTACGCTTTCAGGCAGTTGCAAAAAATATATCCTTCAAATATTTTAGATGTTGGAACCGGTATTTCTTCATGGCCACATATTATGGCAAATTGCGGATACCAGGTAACAGCAATTGATTTGATTGACGGGTATTGGAGCGGTACTTTTTTTAATCGCCATTTCAAAGTGATTAATGACAATGTCATCACACCAAAAAAAATCAAAGAAAAATTCGAACTAATTACCTGTATCAGTGTTTTAGAGCATATTCCCGATCACGATGGAGCGATGAAAAGTATGATGAATATGTTGAAGCCGGGTGGTCATTTGCTTTTAACCTGTCCTTACAACGAAAATATATATCACGAAAATATCTATAAACATCCTGATTTCAGGTCGGATGTAAAATCAACATTCATTACTCAGATCTACTCCCGCAAACAAATAGAACAATGGTTGTTAGGAACAGATTGTGAAGTGATTGATCAGGAATATTATCAAATTTTCGAAGGGCCGCTATGGAGTTTTGGAAAGCTCATAAAGCCATCTAAAAAAGTTGATAAAACGGATTTGCATCACCTGACTTGTTTGTTGATTAAGAAAAAATAAACAGACTTGCCTTTAATGGGGGCATTTTGATTGCCTCAAACCTTTCTGTAAATAAATACATTGTCAGATGTATATTATTCCCTTTCAACAAATAGTGTTATTTTCGTTGCTATTAAAAGTATACCTCAATGAAAGATTTTTTTACAAAGAATATATTGATCCACCTCGGGATGATAGCCATCGGACTAATTCTGAGCTGGGTTTTGTTTTTTGCTCCTGTTATTAGTGGCAAAACTTTATCGCAGTCGGATAACTCGAGTTCTATCGCCATGTCGAAAGAGGTAACTGATTTTGAAGAAAAAACAGGAGAAACTTCATTATGGACAAATTCCTTGTTTGGTGGAATGCCAACTTATATGATCAAGGGCAATCAGGACAATAATATCTTTGGTTATTTGTATTCGGGATTGAAGTTCGGACTTCCCTTCACAACAGTAGGTATTATGTTTACCTATTTCCTTTTTCTTTATGTGCTATTCATTGTTTTAAAAATGAAGCCGCTGGAGGCTTTGTTTGGCGCCCTTATGTTTGCTCTGAGTTCTTACAATGTTATTATTATTGAAGCCGGCCATATCACTAAAGCATATGCCATCGGTTATACTCCGCTGATTTTATCAGGTGTTATTCTGGCCTTAAGAAACAAATATTTGCTGGGAGGAATTTTAACTTGTCTGGGTTTGGGTATACAGTTGTACACCAATCACTTTCAAATTACTTATTACACAGGAATTATCGTAGGATTGCTTTTACTGGCATGGTTGGTATATGCCATTCAAAAGAAAGAAATTATGCAGTGGTTCAAAGGAACAGGTGTGGTGGTGATCGCTTCGGTGTTCGCTGTTTTGCCAAATACTTCTCACCTGTGGACTACCTATGAGTACCAAAAAGAAACGATGCGTGGCGGATCGGACTTGGTGGCTGATTCAGTGAAAGTACAAACAGAAAAGCCTAGCGGATTGGAAAAAAAATATGCTTTTGATTGGAGTCAGGGAAAATCGGAAACCTTTACTGTTTTGATTCCCCGTTTCATGGGCGGTAGCAGTCATGAGAACGTTGGCGAGAATTCCAACGCCTACGAAGTGCTGAAAGAGAAAGGTGTTGAACAGGCTAAAGAAATTGTAAAAGCGGTTCCAACTTATAGAGGCGATCAGCCTTTTACATCGGGAGCAATTTATTTTGGAAGTATTGTTGTGTTTCTTTCTATTCTCGGATTTGTATTGATTAAAGGTCCTTTGAAATGGTGGTTGATAGCGGGAACGGTATTGAGTATTGCTTTGGCGTGGGGAAGAAATTTACCCGGACTCAATTATTTTTTATTCGATCATTTGCCTCTTTACAACAAGTTTCGTTCGGTGTCGATGTGGCTCGCGCTTACTAGTTTGCTGGCCGTGATCTCTGCGGTTTTAGGCTTGCATGAGTATTTTTCAAATCCTGATGAGAAAAACAAAAAAGCCCTGATGATTTCTTATGCTGCTGTGGGCGGATTGTGTTTGTTTTTCGGATTGTTCGGTTCGGAATTGTTTGATTTTTCTTCTCCAAATGATGCCGATTCAGTGAAGGGTGGATATCCACAATGGCTGATAGATGCATTGATTGAGGACAGAGCTGATATGTTGAAATCGGATGCCTTGAAGTCCTTTGTGTTTATTTCTCTCGCCTTTGGAGCGCTCTTCCTCTTTTACAAAAAAGTGTTGAAAGCAGAATATGCGATAGTTGCTCTTTGTTTGCTTTCATTGATTGATCTTTACAAATTCGATAAAAACTTTTTCACTGAAGATAAATTCCAACGAGTTAAAAAGAGCATTGACATTGAGCCAACGTCTGCCGACAATCAGATTTTAGAAGACAAAGATCCCAATTACCGCGTGTTGAATGAAGCGGTAAATACCTACAATGATGCCTATACTTCGTATTTCCATAAATCGGTAGGTGGTTATCATGCTGCTAAACTGAAGAGATATCAGGACATGATTGATCGACATATTGCCCGTCATAATTTATCGGTGCTCAACATGTTGAATACAAAATATATTATTCAAAATCAGCAGGGACAATTAGCGGTGATAAAAAATGATAACGCGCTGGGAAATGCATGGTTCATTGATACTTTGAAAGTGGTGAAAACGCCCAACGAAGAAATTGACGCGTTGAATCCACCATTCAATTCAAAAACGCAAGCGGTTATCGACAATAGTTTTTACACACAATTGTCGGCTAAAAACGGAGTGTTTGCAGATACCGGAGAAATTAAACTGACGTCGTATAAACCAAATGAATTGATTTATACTTCTACCAATCCGATGCTTGGATTTGCAGTGTTTTCAGAGATTTATTATAAAGACGGATGGCAAGCTTATCTGGATGGAAAAGAGGTGGATCATGTGCGTGTGAATTACATATTGCGCGGATTGGAAATTCCGGCGGGTAAGCATGAAATAAAATTTGTTTTTGCACCGGAGGCTTTTGTTGTTGGCAGTAAAATCAGCGGTATAAGTTCACTCTTAATATTGGCAATACTTATTTCATCAATAGGTGTGGCTATTTACAAAAGAAAAACAGCATGAAACCGATAAAAAATGTATTCAGAGGATTGTTGAATAAACTCGGTTGGGGAAGTCTTATTCAATTAAAAATGAATAGTATTCTTTCGGATTACGGCTGGTTTAAAAGCTTTCAAATAAAATCTTCTATAGATAAAAACGGAAATCCGATTCCATGGTGTACCTATCCCTTTATCGAATTTATTGAGTCAAGATTACGAAAAGAATTTTCTGTTTTGGAATTTGGAAGTGGGAATTCTACACTTTGGTATTCTAAAAAAGTAACTAAAATAAAATGTGTGGAACATGATAAGGCCTGGTATGAAAAAGTAAGAAAGGAATTATCGGGAAACATAGAGATTGTATATAAAGAACTGGAATACAACGGTGAATATTGCAGAGAGGCGAAAGAGGATAAATACGATATTATTATCATAGACGGAAGAGATAGAATTAACTGCTTGCTTAATTCATTGAAAGCGCTCAAAGAAGGAGGCGTTTTTGTTTTCGACAATAGTGAATTAAAGCAATATGCTGCAAAGATCGATGAATTTTGCAGCGTACATCATTTCAAAAAAATAGATTTTGTTGGAATGGCTCCCATCTCAGTTCACCGCACTGCAACATCCATTTTGTACAGGAGCAACAATTGTTTGAATATATAATTTCGGAATGAAAGTACTTTTTGTTTTTGGAGGTTTGCCGCATTATTACAATGCGATTTTAAACAGACTGAACAATGTGCCGAATCTGGAAATTGAGGTCATTGTTCCTACTGCAAAAAGTTCCACAGTTGGTGCCGGAGTGCATCAATCGGAAAAGGGAATTTCTTTTAAAGTTCACCGTCTCGAAGAATATTCAACTATATTAAAAAAGCCATTTTTCAAGGGCATTCAAAGCAAAATAAAAGAAATTAATCCCGATGCTGTGGTGGTGGGATGGCCCTATATTATTTTTTTCTGGTGCAATCCTTTTTTAAGATCTTTTCTGCGCAGAAACAACATCAAACTCATCTGCAAAGAAATTCCTTTCAATATTCCCAAGTACGATGACATCCTCTCGGGGAAAGAGATTGCTTACTTTGAAGAGAACTCTTATTCAAAAGTTCCTAAGAGTAAAACTCAGTTGAAGTTGCTGGGGATTTTGTACAAAGGTTATTTCAATCTGGCCGATGCGCATGTGAATTACGTGGATTCTGCCTTTGAAATTTTGGGGAGTTATGGTGTTCCGAAAGAGAAAATATTCATTACTTACAATTCCATTGATACCGATGCATTGCTAAAAGAAATAGCCAATGCAGAGCGTAAGCCGCTTAAAAAAACAGTGCTGCATGTTGGCCGATTGATAAAATGGAAAAAAGTGGATTTACTTATTCGGGCACATGTTGAATTGGTGAGAAAACATCCCGATGCTGAATTGCAAATTATTGGTGACGGACCGGAAATGACCGCATTAAAAAAACTGGCAGAGGAATTGGGTATCAGCAAAAACGTAAATTTTTTAGGTAAAATTTACGATGCCGAGCTGGGTAAATATTTTTTGGGTTCATCGGTATACGTATTGGCCGGAATGGGCGGTTTGTCTATCAATGAAGCCATGTGCTATTCATTGCCCGTGGTAGTTGCAGAATGCGACGGTACAGAAAAAAAATTATTGCGCGACGGATTCAATGGCAAGTATTTCATCAGCGACGATCATAAGGATTTGGCCAATCAAATTGATTTCGTAATTTCCAATGATGAGAGAAATGTGGAGCTGGGTAAAAATTCTTTGTCGATTATAAAAAATGAAATCAATGTAAACACCGTTATTAAAGGCTATTTGGACGCTTTTAATTTCGTGACTCAAAATAAAAATAAACTTTCGATGTAGATGAAGAGCTTTTTGTATATAGTTTTTAATGAAATAAAACGATTCTTGACGATAAAGGAATACCGCACTTTATTGTTATTGGCCTTGAAATACGGAGGAAGTAAGCGCTATGAAAAAAAGGAAGTGAAGTTTAAAGGTCGCATTTTTATCGTAGCCGATTTCAAATCCTTCTTTTGGCAGTACAAGCAAATTTATGTGGACAAGTGCTATCAGTTTAAAACCGAAAGTAAAAACCCTGTTATTCTGGATTGCGGTGCCAACGTGGGTTTGAGTGCTTTGTTTTTTTCTGAATATTATCCTTCCGCAAAAGTGGTGGCTTATGAAGCCGATGCCAATATTTATAAATACTTAAATGGAAACATAAAAGCAAATCAAATGCAAAATGTGGAGGCTGTTCAAAAAGCAGTGTGGATCAGCAATGCAGGAATTACTTTTTTGTCGGAAGGCGCTGATGGAGGTGCTGTGTGTACCGAAGGAACGGCTGTTGAAAGTGTGGCGTTGAAAGAGGAAATGAATAAGTATTCCTCCATCGCTTTGCTTAAAATGGATATTGAAGGAGCAGAAGTGGAAGTGATCAGATCAGTGAAAGCTGATTTACATAAATGTGAAAATGTATTTATTGAATACCATTCTTTTGCAGAGAAAGCACAGCATTTACATGAGTTACTCACTATTCTTGCCAACAATGGTTTTCGCTATTATTTGAAAGAAGAAGTAGTGTTGAGTCAGCCTTTTGTTACTAAAGGAAATCCCGGACCGATGGATATGCAAATCAATATTTTTGCCTACAAATGAAGATTGTAATTTTAAGCAATACAGATAGTGGAGGAGGCGCTGCAATAGCGGCCCGAAGGCTAAATGATGCTTTGAATAAAAACGGGGTAGAGTCGAAAATGCTGGTGGTGAATAAAGTCACTTCTTCGGATACAATAGAGCAGGTGGAGGGCGGACTTTTCCTCAAGGGACGAACTTATGTGGAGTATGTTTTTCAGCGACGCTTTTTGTTGAAAGACAAAAGCGTGGCCATGTTCTCTACCAATAAAGTAGGAGTAGATGTTTCTAACCATTATCTGGTGAAGGAAGCAGATGTGATTAATATTCACTGGATCAATTTCGGATTTCTGTCTTTGAATGACATTCAAAAATTATATGCGCTGAATAAACCCATCGTTTGGACTTTGCACGACATGTGGATGTTCACAGGAGGCTGCCATTATTCGGGAGATTGTTTGAAGTATGAGAAGGATTGCGATGTTTGTCCGATGTTGAATTTTGATGGCGTTGCGCATGAAATATGGCTCAAGAAAAAAGAAATTTTCACGGGTAAAAAACTGAATGTTATCACTCCGAGCAAATGGCTGGGTGAATTGTGTAAAACGGCAAGCTTAACGCAATCGGCCAATGTGCAAAGCATTCCCAATACTTTGAATACCGAGATTTTTCAACCTGTTTCAAAAGTTGAAGCCTGCAAAAAACTGGGATTGAATCCCGATAAAAAATATTTGTTGTTCTCGGCCGCCAATCCAAACGACGTGAGAAAAGGTTTTTCTTATTTCGTGGAAGCCATTAAAATAGTGAAAGAGCAGTGTGAAGGTGTTGAATTGATTGTGATGGGAAAAGAACAAAAGGAATTTGAAAACCTTCCTTTGAAATTGAATTACGTAGGATTCATCAAATCGGAAGAAGCAGCGGCAACAGTGTACAACGCGGCTTCTGTGTTTGTGATTCCGTCGCTGGAAGATAATTTACCCAATACTATTTTAGAGGCCCTGGCTTGCGGAACACCAAGCGTTGGCTTTGCTATCGGCGGCATTAAAGAAATGATAGAAACGGGAGTGAATGGCTATCTGGCGCAGCCTAAAGATGCGAAGGATTTAGCAAAAGGAATTGTAGAAGTACTGAAAAATCCGAATGCGGAGAGCGCAAGAAAAAGCGCTTTACAGCGTTATGAAAATTCGGTAATTGCCGGCAAGCATTTGGAATTTTTTAAAAGCATTGTTAAGTAGATGACGCCTAAAATCAGCATAATCACTGTAGTTTACAACGGAGGAGCGCTGTTGGAAAAAACTATTTTAAGTGTGCTGTCGCAAACTTATAGCAACATTGAATACATTATTGTTGATGGGAAATCTACCGACAATACGTTGGAAATTGTAGAGAAATACAAAAGCAAAATCGCGACAGTGATCAGTGAAAAAGACGATGGTTTGTATCATGCCATGGACAAAGGGTTGAAGCTCGCAACAGGAGATTATGTGTGGTTTATGAATTGCGGTGATCAGATCAACGATGAAAAAACGGTTGAGAAAATTTTTGAAAACAATACCTCTGCCGACATCTATTACAGCGATACAGCTTTGATTGATGAAAGCGGGAAATTTCTTTCCCTGCTGAGTGAAACGAGTCACAACACTGCGCCCGATCCGCTTACCCCTGATGCAATGAGCAGAGGGATGGCAGTGTGTCATCAATCTTTTATTGTGAGAAGAAGTATTGCGCCGCCATTTGAATTGCGTTTTAAAATCAGTGCCGATATTGATTGGGTGATCAAGTGTTTGAAGAAAAGTACTTCCAATATTAAACTCTCTTTTTGCCTTTCCAAATTTTTAGTGGGCGGTATCTCCAGTCAGAACAGATGGAGGGCGGTAAGCGAAAGATTCGTGTTGTACAATCAGCATTTCGGATTGCTTAAAAACTTATACAATCATATTTTTGTTGTTGGTCGTGTAGTGAAGAAGATGTTTAAATAGATTGTCTGAACCATGATTCACTTGATTAAAAGATTTCCTTGATTACACATCCTTCAATCCTTTCATCATGTGAATCAAGGTTCAGACGATTCCTTCTACCTCTTCACCAACTCAATCACCGTTATCTCGGGTAAAATCCCAACTCTTCCCGGAAATCCTAAAAAGCCAAAACCTCTATTCACATAAATGTATTTCCCCGCTTTTTCATAAGCACCGGCCCATTGGCGGTAGATGTATTTTATGGGACTCCATTTGAATCCGAAAATTTCGAGTCCGAATTGCATACCATGGGTATGCCCCGCCAGCGTTAAATGAATAGGAGTGGAGTGTTGTAAAGTTTCGGCTTCCCAATGTGATGGATCGTGAGAAAGCAGAATTTTAAAATCGCTATCGTTGGTGCCCATCAAAGCTTTGTTTAAATCGCCGTATTTTGTAAAACCTCTTTTGCCCCAGTTTTCAACGCCGATGAGAGAAATGGATTGTCCGTTTTTTTCAATTTTCACATTTTCATTTAACAGCAAACGGAAGCCTATTTCGGGATGAACATTTTTCAGATTTTGTAAATTCTGAGCTTTGGCGTGAGTACTTTCCCAGGCTACATAATCGCCATAATCGTGATTTCCAAGAATAGAAAACTTACCAAATGGCGCTTTCAGTTTTGAGAAAACAGAGATCCACGGATTCATTTCATCGGCAGTATTGTTCACCAAATCTCCGGTGAAAACAATGATGTCGCTTTTTTGTTTGTTGGCCAGTTCAACACCTTTTAATACGGCAGCGGCATCACTGAAACTTCCTGAGTGAATATCTGATAGCTGAGTAATGGTAAAGCCTTCAAAAGCTTTAGGTAAATCTTTAAAGGGCAATTTTACGCGGTGTACGCGGTAAGCATGTTTTCCCTTTATTAAACCATAAACAATTCCAATCGCTGTAATGGCGGCCAATACCAAAGCCAATTCGCTAATGCCTTCAATTCGCAAAGGCATAGATCCTGTGAAAGCAGAGCGGATAATTCTGATTATATCTTCCAGGAATAAAATGGGAAGCATTACCAGTTTAGGAACGATGGAAAGAATGGTGAGGCCCATCAAAGGATTAACAATAGTAGAGTTTCTGTTGAGTTGTCCCGAAAGCAATAAAAACAAAATAGTGCTGATCAGTATTCCGTCAACGAGCCAGTAAGCGCTGTAAATTAATTCGGAGGAAGTAAGAGTGGTGATTCCTTGGAAAGCATAGAGATCCAGAAGAAACCAAATAATGACAACAGGCAATAAACGTAGCATAAGCTTTTTTTATAAAGCTAGTATGCAAAGCAAGTTATTGCAACATAAAAAAGGTGAAAGGAATAGTAAAGGCGGTGAATAGCGCTTCTGAATGAGTCACTGACTTTTCTATCGCAAAGGTGCGCCATTTTTGTCGTGTGTGAGGGCGTAGCTCATCCAGTCAAAGAAGGGACGCATGGCTTTGAATGCCTCGTTCACTTTTTTAGGGAAATCTTTGCTCATCACTTCTTCATCGGAAAATTCATGGCTGATCAGAAATTGTTTGAATTGCAGTAAATCCAGGGCACTGTCTTCTTTATCAAAACCCTTTGGAACTGTTTTTAGTTTGTCGCCGTGCAGTTCACCAAAAACATCTTTAAAGTTTTTGCTTGAAATAATTTTACGGAATCCTTTTTCATCGGCGGCAATAGCATCTCTTATTAATTTTAAATCCGAAGGCTCGGGTGCCCAAAATCCTCCTCCAACAAAGGAAGCTCCGGGTTGAATATGAAAATAATAGCCGCCGCGTAATTGCTTGGTGGCTCTTTGAAATCCGCCGCCCCAATGGTTTTTGTAAGGAGATTTATCTTTAGAAAAACGAACATCGCGGTAAATTCTCATCACTGATTTTTTGCCCGATTCATTTTCAATTTTATCGTGTTTGTTCATTAACGATAACACTTCATCTGCCACTGAAACTACTTCGGCCAAATGCCCTTCATATTCTTTTTTATGTTCGGTAAACCATTCTCTATTGTTGTTTTTAGAGAGGTCTTTTAAAAATTTGAGATTGGCTTTAGAGATCATAAACTGAATTTTTCACAAGATAAAAATATTGGAGCGCATTTCAGTAACTTGCGCCCACAAGAATTTATGATGCATACACTTCAACAACTTCAAACCGGAGAACTCAAAGGAATCAAGCGTTTACAGCTCTCTTGCGGATTAATGGCTTTTCCCGAAGAGATTTATTCATTGGCCGATTCTCTGGAGATTTTAGATTTATCAGGGAATTCTTTGTCGCAATTGCCCAACGATTTACAACGCTTCACCCAACTAAAAATATTGTTTCTGGCGAATAATAATTTCACGGAATTTCCAGGCACGCTTTCCAATATTCCTTCATTGACGATGATAGGATTCAAGTCGAATAAAATCAGTTTTGTTCCCGAAAATGCATTTCCCCCGCATTTGCGCTGGTTGATACTCACTGATAATCAAATAAAAAAACTGCCTGTAAGTATCGGCGGGTGCATTAAACTTCAAAAATGTGCGCTGGCCGGAAATCTGCTCGAAGAACTTCCTGCAGAAATGGCGGCGTGTACAAACCTTGAGTTGTTGCGCATTTCAGCCAACAACATAAAGGTTTTACCCGAATGGCTTTTTTCTTTGCCGCGTTTGTCGTGGATAGCCTATTCGGGAAATCCTTGCAGTCATGAAGTTGCCTTAAGTAATGAATTGAATGAAATGGATTGGATGGAATTTAAAATTCAACAACAATTAGGCGAAGGTGCTTCGGGCTTCATCTCTCAGGCGCAATGGATCACTCAGCAAAAATCAGTTGCAGTAAAAGTTTTTAAAGGAGCAGTCACCAGCGACGGTTTGCCGGAGGATGAAATGAATACCTGTCTGGCCGCGGGATCTCATGATAATTTAGTAAAAGTGTTGGGTAGAGTTTCCAATCATCCTGAGCAAAAACAAGCTTTGGTGATGGAGTTGATTCCGCCGAATTACCGCAATTTGGGCGGACCACCTAGTTTGGATACCTGCTCCCGCGATGTATTTCCTGAGGGAACTATTTTTTCATTAAGCGAGGTTTTAGAAATAGCAACAGGTGTTGCGTCCCTTTGTGTGCATTTGCATGAACGCGGCATTATGCATGGCGATTTGTATGCGCACAAC
Source organism: Flavobacteriales bacterium (assembly GCA_023251095.1). Classification (GTDB taxonomy): domain Bacteria; phylum Bacteroidota; class Bacteroidia; order Flavobacteriales_C; genus JAHEZL01. The sequence goes on along the minus strand of JAHEZL010000006.1, from coordinate 23,424 downwards.
ACTTTGGTAAATGATGCTGCGCACGCCTTGCTTGGCGATTTTGGAGCAGCTTCTTTTTATAATTTAAATAGTCACATGGCTCCCGCGAATGAACGCATTGAAGTAAGAGCTTTCGGCTGTTTGCTGGAAGATTTGCTGAATCATATGAAGGAGAATCATCCTGCTTTGCTGCAATTGAAAGAAGAATGCATGCAGGAGAAAACAGAGAATCGTCCGATCTTCGCCGATGTTTTTAAAAGACTTCGTAATTTCACCCAATAAATCATTGTTATGCTAGGTCTCAAACTGCCAACCGATCCCCGCTGGGTAAATATTGTGGAAAGCAATATTGAAGAAATTTTAACGGATCATGCTTGGTGCGAGCAAAAGGCCGCTACCAATGCCATTACGTTGATTACTTACAATCCGGAATTGACGGATATGGTAACGGATTTACTCGCGCTGGCAAAAGAAGAATTGTCGCATTTTGAAATGGTACACGATATCATCAAAGCCCGCGGATTAAAATTAGGCAGAGAGCGCAAAGACGATTATGTGAATGAGCTTTACAAATTCATGAAAAAAGGTGGAAGCAGAAACGAGCAATTGGTGAATCGTTTGTTGTTTGCAGCCATGATAGAAGCCCGCAGCTGTGAGCGTTTCAGGGTTTTGTCGGAAAACATCAAAGATCCCGAACTGGCAAAATTCTATCACGAATTAATGGTGAGCGAAGCCACACACTATACTTTGTTTTTAGGATATGCGAGAAAATATGCCACTGATGTGGATGTAAATCAGCGCTGGAAAGAATGGCTGGAAGCGGAAGCTGCAATTATTGCCAGCTATGGAAATCAGGAAAGAATTCATGGGTAAGCCATCTGTTCTATTCATCGGGTCGGTTTGGCCCGAACCAAATTCTTCAGCAGGAGGCATCCGAATGATGCAACTGATTAATTTGTTTTTAGCGCAAAATTTCAAAATTACTTTTGCCAGTGTTGCTGCGGAAAGTGAATTCTCTGCCGACTTAAAATCGTTGGGTGTTGAAAAAAAAGTGATTGAACTGAACAATGAAAGCTTTGATGTTTTCATAAAAGAATTGAATCCCGCTGTTTTTATTTTCGATCGCTTTATGGTGGAAGAACAATTTGGCTGGAGGGTAGCGCAAAGTTGTCCTGATGCGCTGCGCATCATAGAAACCATTGATTTACATTGTTTGCGCACTGCGCGTCAGCATGTTTTAAAAAGCGGCCAATATCTTCATTCGGCATTAATGACTTCTGAAATTGCGAAGCGTGAAATAGCGGCGATTTTGCGTTCGGATTTGTCGCTGATTATTTCAGAAGCGGAAGTAGCGATTTTAAAAAAGGAATTTAACATCAGCGAAGATTTGATTTTTTATTTACCGTTTTTACTTTCTGCTTTGCCTCCCGATAATTTACCTTCTTTTGAAAACCGCAAAAACTTTGTCACTATTGGTAATTTCAAACATGAACCCAATTGGGATTCGGTGCGCTATTTAAAAGAAACTATCTGGCCTTTGATTCGTGCTAAAATGCCCGATGCCGAGTTGCATATTTATGGTTCGTATGGCAGTCCGAAGGTCACTCAATTGCACAATCCCAAAGAAGGATTTTTCATTATGGGCAGGGCAGAGGATGCTGAATTGGTAGTGAAGCAAGCACGTGTTTGTTTGGCGCCACTTCGTTTTGGTGCGGGCATCAAAGGAAAATTATCACAGGCGATGTTGTGCGGAACGCCAAGTGTGACCACCTCAATAGGCGCAGAAGGAATGCAGGGAAATTTTGAATGGAACGGAATTATTGCCGATAAAGCTGTAGATTTTGCTTCTGCTGCAGTGAAATTATACAATGAAAAAACACTGTGGGAACAAGCTCAGCAAAATGGGTTTACGCTGATCAATGAGCGTTATTCCGATCGCATAGAAGAGCTGAATCTTATCCGCCGTATTTCGGAAATTCAGCAAAATTTAGTTCAGCATCGCGAGAACAATTTCATCGGTGCCATGCTGTTGCATCACACTATGCAAAGCACAAAGTTTCTGTCGAAATGGATAGAGGAGAAGAATAAAGTTTAGTATTTTCACCTCAAAATACCCCTATGATTAAATTGATAATGGCCGATATGGACGGAACGCTTTTGGACGACTCCAAAAGTCTGGGCCATAATTTTTGGGAAATAGAAGAGAAACTCGCCGATAAAGGAATTATTTTTTCTGTTGCCAGTGGCCGCCAGTTCTACAATCTCATTGAGAAATTTGATAAAATAAAAGACCGCATGCTTTTTTTAGCAGAGAACGGAACCTATGTTTTTTACAAAGGAAAAGAAATTCATGTCAATCCTCTCGATAAAGTCTCGGCCCATAAATTCATTAAAATAGCCAGGGAAATTCAAGACACGCATCTTATTTTGTGTGGAAAAAATTCGGCTTATGTGGAATCCAGCGATTCGAAATTTTTAGCGGAAGCCCGACAGTTCTATAAAAGAATTAAATCTGTTAATGATTTAACTGAAGTGGAGGATGACGTACTAAAAGTTACCGTTTGCGATTTTAAAGGAGCCGAGCACAATGCCTATCATCATTTTAAAGCCTATGAAAACGACTATAAAGTAGCGGTGGCCGGTAAAATATGGCTCGATATGACCAATGTTTCTGCCAACAAAGGAACGGCCATTAAAAAAATACAGGAAGAGCTTGGGATTTCCTTTGATGAAACGATGGTATTCGGCGATTTTTTAAATGATACCGAAATGATGCAGGCGGGCAAACACAGTTATGCCATGAAAAACGCACATCCCGAGATCATAAAAACGGCGGCTTTCGTTACTCAGTTCGACAATAACAACAATGGCGTGATGGAAACAATCAGCAGAGTTTGTTTGACTGTTTAATTGGTTTTTTACAAGGAAATCTTTGTTTTTTTACACTTATTTTCTCTATTTAGATTACTTTAGGTTTATTAAATAATACTATGAGGTTAATCGCTTTTTTATTTCTCGCAGCGTCGCTTAATTTGAGCGCACAGGATTATACTGTTAAACAATATCTGGTAAAAGACGGACTAAGCGCCAATCTGATCGAGTGTATCGGTAGGGATTCCACCGGATATATCTGGGTGGGTGCCAAAAACGGACTCAATAAATTCGATGGTAAGAAATTTCAAAAAGGGAGAATAGTCGCCCTCGATAAATCGTTTATTTACAGCAAAGGGATTTTTGCTTTGTGTCTCGATCAACAAGGTAATTTCTGGGCAGGAACCGACGGACTCGGTTTGGTGAAATACAATTATGAAAAAGATGTTTTTGAGCAACTCCCCGTTTTTACCGATCCGGATATTGATGTGGAAAGAAAAGTGGTTTTAAATATCAATGAAGACAAAAACGGAAATATCTGGGTACTTACACCTCATGCCGTTGGAATATACAACAGCACTGAAAAGAAAGTAACCTGGCACATCAATTTTACAAAAACGGTTAACCGGGAAATCGCTTATTGCAGTACTTTACATATCGACAAAGAAGGCAATAAATGGCTGGGACTCAAAAAAGGAGCGGGTTTATTTAAGTACAATGATAAGTCGCTGGCCTTTGAACAATTCACTTTAAATATCACTAATGCTCCCGATTTAAAATTAAACATCAAAGACATTGATCAGCTGAATGACAGTATTTTGGTTTTGGCCAATGAAGGAGAAGGCCTGGTGTTGCTCAACATCAATACTCATGAGGCTTACCGTTACGCGCAAGTGGATGGCGATCCTAATTCAATAAGTACCAACTTTGTTTTTAGTTTGCAAAAAAGAAGCGATAGTACAATGCTGGTTGGAACAATCAATGGCGGATTACATGAGTTTAATTTCAACACAAAATCCTTTCAAAGGATCAATCTGGTTCCCGATCCTAATGAAAACAATAAAATTTCCATCTCAGGATTTTATAAAGATCTCAATGGCAACGTTTGGCTGGGAACGCATAACGAAGGAATTTTCATTATCAAAAAATATCCTGCCGGGATCATGTCGGTTTCAAACAGCACAAGCAGCGGTTTGGTGTTGTGCGATAAACCAGTGTCGGGATTTTGCAGAGACCGCAGCGGAAAATTATGGGCAACAGTAGATGGCTGCGGTGTTAATTGTTATGATCCTGCAACTAAAACCTGGAAAAATTACAGTACCGCAAACGGAATGAAAAGCAATGCGGTAGAAGGGATTGTTGAGCTTCCCGACGGTACCTTGTGGATGGCTACATGGGGCGGTGGTGTTGATGTATTTGATCCTGCAACACAAAAGTTTACCAATTACTCTCCAAACGTTCCCGGAACGGTAACTCATTTTAATTTGAAGGGTTTGTTTTTTGACGGCAACTATCTTTGGATTGCAACCTATGGAGACGGCGTAAATATTTACGATTTTAAAAACAAACAGTTTATCAATGCTACAAGTGCACAAAAACCACCTTTCAATTTAAAAGAACCTTTATGGATCAACTCTATTTTTAAAGATTCTAAAGGCTATATCTGGCTGGCTACCAGTACAGGTTTGTTTATGTATGACAAGAAAAAGCTGCATTCCTTTTTTAATGATCCAACCAAAAAGAATTCCATTATTTCAAATTATTCGGCTTGTGTGAATGAAGATGAATTCCACGGTTTGTGGATAGGAACAATGGAGGGTTTATGTTTATACAATTACTCCAGTCGTTCATTTGTTGCCAATGCACAACCCTTATTACAAGGTTCAATAAAAGGAATTGCTGCAGATGAAGATGGATTTTTATGGATCTCTGTGGGAAGCAACGTTGTTCAATATGATTCTCAGAAAGACAGTGTAATGACTTTGTTGCAAAGTGTGAATCTGGAGGTGCCTACCTATACTGAAAACGGAGTTTTTGCAGATGAAAATGGTGATTTGTATTTCGGACATTCTAAAGGATATACGCGGGTGAGTCCCGATTTTGTTAAGCCTGATGTTAAAGGTTTAAAAATTGTATTTACTTCCTTAACTATCAACAACAATGCAATTGACCCCTTTCTGGAAAGTAAAAACGGATTGGAAAAACAATTGCATTTGGTATCGTCGGTTACCTTAGAAGAAGATCAGAATAACTTTGCTATTGATTTTATTACGCTGGATCCTTCTAACAGAGGCCAGTATGTTTATTACTACAAACTGGAGGGTTTTGATGAAAACTGGCAAAAATCGGGTGATGAAAGCAAGGCGTTTTACACCAACTTATCTCCTGGAACTTATACTTTTTCGGTGAAGGCAACGAATATGGCGGGACAGGAAATTTTGTCTTCCGGAAAGCTTGAAATCATCATTTTACCTCATTGGTATCAGGCCTTATGGTTCAAAATAACTGCCATTGTTTTATTGGTGATTTTGTTCTTCGGAATAGTTGAACTGAGAACGAAAAGCTTGAAAAAACAACTTCGTAAAAAATTGGAGGAGGAAGAGAATAAAATCCATCCGGTGATAGGGGTGGAGTAATCCGGTATGTCATCCCTCTGTACGTCATTGCGAAATTTTTGTACTCAAAAATGAAGCAAACTCATTTTGGATTAGTAATTAAAGAAATTGATGAGGGGATTGCTGCATTTTTGAGTACAGAAATTTCGCAATGACGTAATGGGTAGTGAGTAGTTTTTCTACTTTTTCGGCTTTAACCCAATTACATTCGGGAGTTTCCAAAAGTGATCGTTGTCGTCATTCGGATAGGAGTTGGAAATATAACTTCCGATTTTTTTAATCTGAGTATTTCCGATGTTAATATACAAACTCGTTTCGGGTCCGCCTTCCAGATATACTGCATTTACCAGTTTAAAAGGCATGGCCAGTAAAAACTGAATCATTTCATTGTGTGTGTAAGGTGAGCGGCAAAAAACATAATAGATATTTCCTTCTTCATCACAAGAAGCCAATAACATACTGCACGATTGGTTTTTTTTGTTCCAGGTCAATGGTTTTCCATTGCAGTCCAGCATTCTCATTCCTTGGGAGTAAGAGTTGTAGTAAGGTTTTATAGAATCCCATCGTTCACAATTTAAATCGATGATTTTAAAATTTGGAATCTTTTTTTCGCTGGGATTAAAAGCGATCATAGCGCCATAGGAAGGATTGAGTTCAGCATTATTCAGGTGTTTGTAGTTTTGCATGTAGCCTTTGTTGATGAGCTTTTTTGTAAGATCATACATGCCGGCATTGATGATAACATTCATTCCGAAGTTATCGGCCCATTCCACTGCAGTTTGAGTGCTGTCGTGTTCAGAGGATGTTAAAAGCTGAAACTCAAATTTTTCGGGATTGATTTTAAGGATGCTTATTTTGGAATTGTTGAGGATAGATTTAAAGGGAGCATCTGCTTCACAGTACTCCATTCCGTCATATAATTTTCGCCAGGTAAGTGAAATTTTCGCGCTGTCCTGAGCACAGCCAAACAAGGCAGAAAAAAAAACAAAGGTTAATATTGCGTTTTTTTTACTCCACATCCCAATCGAATTTTTTCGGTTTAAAAGGAAAAAGATCGTAGAGCTCGCCCGAGTAATAAAATTCATAAGCGATGGAACCAAAGGAATGTACTTTATCATCAATAGTGATGCTGGAACCGCCCACTCTCGGATTGCTTTTGGGTTGTGATTGTTCGTAGCCCACATTAAATAAAGTGGCAAGTATTTCCGGTCGGTTGGTAATAGGGAACCCCGCTTTTTCCCATTGTACTTTCATTTGTTTGATGAACAAAGCGGCATACATATACGAGTAATAATGACTTCGGAAAGAGGTGAGCCTGTCGAAGCGCTCTCTATTGATAGAGTCGGTTTGGAAATCCAGTAAATGCTCATATTGTTTTCCGAGATAATATTTTGAAGTGCTGTCTTTAATGGTAGTTTCAATTCTTTGAGCGGTGAATTCTTTAATACCTGTTACGCCTAAGGAAAACTTGCTTTCAACAGAGAGTATTTTTAAGGGGCCTATCCATTTTTTATAGGCTTCGCGTTTGGAGTTGAACAAGCGGATTTGTTCGCCCACCAAAACAGAAACAATTAACCTTGGTTCAACACCTGTTAATTTGGCTACGGAATCTATGAGGGTTTTGTCTTTTGCCACGGCTATTTTAAAATCGGTCCATTCTGATATGTTCATCCAATCAAAAACGCTGCCATGGATATAAGTGGGTGGAACGCTTTTTTTGCCTTCGTGATGTTTGGCTATTTCGGAGAGGTATTGCGGATTGCTTTGTAATTGCATGTCAACGGCATCCAGCATTCGCAGTACTTCAACCTCGTTGTTGCTTTTTGAATACACGTCCAAAATCATTTCCGCGTTTTTCGGACAATATTTATTCAATATTAAAATGCGGTGGAGGGCTTCAAATTCTTGTTTTTGAAAGGTAGAGGTGTCTTTTTTAAAAGACTGATTGTATTTGTCTTTTATTTCATTGAAGTATCTGTCGTTACGGTCAACACTGCCTTTGTCGTTGGTGAGTTTAAACTGCATGGCAACGTAAGTTCCAATGAAAAATAATCCTACTAAAGCAAGCAGGATGATGATGGTTTTAAAGGCGATTTTTAAAAATTTCATGCGGATGAAAGATGTTTATTTTTTCTCTATCTCTTTTAAGTTTTCCATTTTCTTGCGTGCTAAAAATCCGTTGATGTCTTCAAAATGTTCTTTCACGCGTTTGTTGCCGAATTCATAAACTTTAGTGATGAGTCCGTCCAGAAAATCTCTATCGTGAGAAACCAATATTAAAGTGCCGTCGAAATCTTTCAAAGCATCTTTAATAATGTCTTTGGTTTTCATGTCGAGATGATTGGTAGGCTCATCCAGAATTAAAAAGTTCACCGGTTCCAGCAAGAGTTTGATCATGGCCAAACGGGTTTTTTCTCCACCCGATAATGCTTTTACTTTTTTGTGAATATCATCGCCACTGAACATAAAGGCACCCAGCATATCTTTTATTTTGCTGCGGATATCGCCAACCGCAATGCGGTCGATGGTTTCGTAAACCGACAAACTTTCATCAAGCAGTGAAGCCTGATTTTGTGCGAAGTAACCTACTTGCGCATTGTGTCCTATTTCCAGTGATCCGTCAAAATCAATTTCACCTAAAACAGCTTTTACCAAAGTTGATTTTCCTTCACCGTTACGGCCAACGAAAGCCACTTTTTGTCCGCGTTCAATGGTTAAAGATGCGTCGTTAAAAACAACATGATCGCCGTATTTTTTCGATAATTCTTTTACGATTAAAGGATAATTTCCTGAGCGGAGGGAAGGAGGGAATTTCAATCGCAGGGCCGATGAATCCACTTCGTCTACTTGTATCAATTCAATTTTTTCCAGTGTTTTTACACGCGATTGTACCTGTAACGTTTTGGAATAAGTTCCTTTGAAGCGATCAATGAATTGCTGAATATCGGCAATCATTCTTTGCTGTTCCTCATATTGTTTTTGTTGTTGTTCGCGGCGTTCTTTGCGCAGTTCAAGGTAGCGGGTGTAATTTACTTTGTAATCGTAAATACGGCCCATTGTTACCTCAATGGTGCGGTTGGTAATATTGTCAACAAAAGCCCTGTCGTGGGAAATAACCACTACTGCTTTGGCGCTGTTGATAAGGAAATCTTCCAGCCATTGGATGGATTCAATGTCCATGTGGTTGGTAGGCTCATCGAGTAAAATCAAATCGGGTTTTTGCAATAATATTTTAGCCAGCTCAATGCGCATTCTCCATCCACCGCTGAATTCAGAAGTAGGACGCGTGAAATCTTCGCGCAAAAAACCCAAGCCTTTCAATACTTTTTCAACTTCTGCTTCATAGTTTACTTCCGCCTGAGAATAAAACTTTTCTCCTAAATCAGAAACGCGTTCAATGATTTTTGAATATTCTTCAGATTCATAATCGGTGCGGGTTTCCAGCTGTTTGTTTAAAGCCTCAATTTCATTTTTCATTTCGAATACTGAAGCAAAAGCTTTTGAAGTTTCTTCAAAAACAGTACAGTTGTCGTGCGTTAAAAGATGCTGCGGGAGATAAGCAATTACAAAATCTTTAGGAGCTGACACCGAGCCGGATGAAGGTTTGTACTGACCGGCAATGATTTTAAGCAGAGTAGATTTTCCTGCGCCGTTTTTGCCCATGAGGGCTATTTTATCGGTTTCATTAATTACAAAAGAAACACCACTGAACAAATTAGTTCCGCCAAACTGAACGGAAAGAGCATCTATCGAAATCATCCTTACATTAAATTAAGGGGCAAAGATAATAAAATCAGAGTGAGAGTGGGAGTGAGTTTTGATGCTACTTCTCAAATCTCACTCCCACTCTGATTTTTAAAACGCTCTGTTGATACCCACCACCCATCTGAACTGAAAATTATCAGGAGACACGTATGGAGTACGATTCAGGAACAGAGGGAAATCAATGCGCAACACCAAAGGTTTTACAGTTTCCAATCTTCCGAATTTCTTGATTTTTAAAGTAGTTCCCACACCGGCATCGGCAGTAAAAGTTCCCCATTGGTTTTGTATGCTTCCTGTTGGAACCAAAAGTATTCCTGCATCGGAGAAGAGGTAAGTATCAAATTCAACATACTGACGAAGGCGTGTAGGGAACCAACGGAAGTAATCGCCGAATTCCAGTTCGGCGCTGAAGGAAGTTCCTGAAATACCTTTGTATCCCGGAAAATAAGCATCCTTTGAATTCGATTCGGCCAAAAGATAACCGGCATAACCTCTGAGGTTTAATCCGCCACCGGCCTGAAAAATATTGGTAGTGTTACCGAATGCCGCATCGGCAGCAGAGAAAACGCCAATGGATCGGGTGTATTTGTTATCCATCATTTCTTCAGGATTGGCGCCTGCTACAAAAAGAGACGATTCACGGGCGATATTGCTTCCGGCACCATACTGCAAAAAGAAGCGCGTGCTGAAAATCATTTTGTGGATGCGGGAATGGTTGACTACCGACATTTTTAAAACGGAGTAATCGTAGTTACTTCCCAAAACAGAAGATCGCAATCCGATTTTAATTTCTCCTGTTCCTGAGGAATAATGGTAATTGTGGGTGTAATCAATATTTAAAGTATTGTTCCATTTGTTGGCCAGCCATTCATCGGGGTGAAGCAAATAAACAAGGGCATTTGCATCTTTTCTGTAAAGAGCTTTGATGTAGATGCGTACTTTATCATTTTTGGTTTTTGATGTTTTACTCAATCCCAGTTCATAGTGTTGTAAACCTTCCAGAAAACTTGAATGAATATCTATTCGGGTGTTTTTACTCAAACGAGGAAGCATCGTGTTGTAGTTTAAGCGGTAGGAAAAAGCATCAAATTTATTGATGAAAACCGAGCTGGGAAATTTGGCCTGAGCGAGTCCGGAATTGAACCAGAAATTCACGTCAAACACATGAAAATTTCTCAGGTAATTTCCATTCAGATGGAAGCCTGTTTTCACACCGTCGTATCTATTGTACCAAATGTCGGGTCTCCAGTTGAGCTCATATTTGGTGCGGTCCATAGGATTGTTGAGGCGTGCATCAAAGTCGGCAGTATAAGCAAATCTTTTAGAGTTGTTCAGCATATTAACATCCGCCAAACGATTGGAAGGATCGATAATCACATTGTAAATTCCGTTAGGAACAGTAACAACAGCTTGGTATTCCGGCTCAAGATTTCCCCATCCGTACCATTTAGGCAATACGTTGGCAGAAGTTTGTTTAACGAACCAGGTATTGGGAATATGGTAGTTGATGGTACTGTCGCTATTACTGATGATTTGAAAATCCAAAGGCATTTGCATTTCGCCTGTACGTTTGAAGGTAATGATGTACTGATCTTTTTCTTTCCCTTTTTTTATAGATTTAAAAGAGTAGTCGATTACCTTTTTAGTTTCCAGCCATTCATCAAAAAACCAGTTCAGATCAACGTGGGTGTAGTTGATGATGGAAGCTCTGAAATCTTCAAAGTAAGGGTGACAGGTTTTCCACTGATTGAAATAATGCTGCATTGCGGAAAGAAAAAGGGAATCTCCTAAAACATATTGCAGGTTGTACAACATGGTGGAAGTTTTGTAATATACTTGTCCGTAACCACCATCGTGACGGATAGATCCGCCGTCGAAATCACTGGAGTGGGTATTCAAAGCTCTGTCGTCGCGTTGTGCAGCAGCATATATATAACTATCATAAACCCTTGAGTTTCTGATCAATGTTTCTTTTCTGAATTTTCTGTGGTAAGCAGAAGAGGAGGGAAGATGGTAAACAGTATCCCCGTCGATGGCTTTATAAGCCCATGAATCCAGGAATTGAGTAAACCCTTCATCGAGTGCAGCACGGTAAGTTTCGTTGCTTCCAACCATTCCGAAAAACCAGTTGTGGCCAATTTCATGTGCGAGTAAACTTCTGTAATTAGGATCCTGTCCGGCATCCAGCGTTAACATTGGATATTCCATACCATCGTCGGCATCGGCCACCACCATTTTAGGGTAAATATATTGTCCGAAACTTTGCGAATAAGTTTTAATCACTTTTGCTGTGTATTCAGCGGCATTGGCCCATTTAGGTGCATTTTGTTCGCGCACCATGGCTACACACTGAATCTCGCCCCAGTATTTTTCATCAATGCGATAGGTTGGATCGGCAGTGAACGCAAAGTCGTGAACGTTCTCCGCATGATAGATCCATGTTTTGGTTTCTTTTGGATTGTAAGGAGTGATAATAGTAATGGTGTCGCTAGGTTGACGATGGATGAAATTTTTGAGATCCAGTTTTTTACGCAGGTCATCAGGCAATACTTCCGAGCGGTTTTGTAGATAGCCTGTGGCTTCCACAACATAATTGGAAGTTAATGTGAGCTCTACGTCATAAGTACCATAGTCGCCATAAAATTCTTTATCGAGATGCTGATCGGTGTCCCAGCCGAATTTCCTGTCGTACACGCTAATCCTGGGGTACCAGTGTACTCCATCAAAATGTTTGTAGTTGTGACCAACCCTGAATGTTTTCATTCTGCGTCGGGAAGAACCTGTGTCGAAGTAAGTTTTGAATTCAATTTCAAAAGCAGCTTTTCCTCCGGCTTTAATGCTTTCGGGTAAGTATACTTTAAGGATGGTATTGTCTAATTCGGTTTTAACTACTTCGCCGTTTATTTTAATGGAGATGATTTCGGTTCCTTTTTTTTGAGCTTCATATCTGCCGTAGCGGGTAGTGTAGTCGTTTTCTTTTAATAGGTTATCATAGTATGAACCTGGTTGAAAAGCATTTTGATAAAGGTGAAAATATACGCAGGAAAGAGAATCGGGAGAGTTGTTCCAGTAAGTCAGAAATTCTTTGCCCGTAATGATATTGGTTCTTTCATCCAACGAAGCCTGAATGGTATAATGTACATCCTGTTGCCAGTAACCCTCAAAAGGCTTTCGGTTTTTCCAGTATTCGGGATTGTTCGAATTTCTGTAAGAGTTAGGGGAATGCAGCGGATCGTAAATTTGAGCAAGGGCAAATTCTGATATCAGCAAGGCTATAATAAGGTGTGAAAATCGCATATTTAAAAATGATTCGCTCAAATATACAATCTAAATAAAAAAGACAAGAATGAATTTTTAAAAAAGCCGTCATAAATATTTAGATTTGGCCCGTTAACCTCAAACAGCGAAAAATGAAGAAAGTATTGGTTTGTGTTGGTACTCGTCCGAATCTCATTAAAATCACCCGTCTCAAGGAATGTTTTGCTAAATATCCCGATCTGCAATTTAAGTTGTTGCATACCGGCCAGCATTTCGATTATAAAATGAGCAAGGTGTTTTTTGAAGAGTTGGGTATTCCTTCACCCGATGTTTTGTTTGAGCTGAAAAGAGATACAACGATGACTCCGATTGCCGACATTATGCTGCAATTTGAGAAAGAAATTAAAAGTGACCGTCCGGATTTAGTAGTAGTGCCGGGAGATGTGGATTCAACTTTCGCTTGTGCTTTTGTGGCTTCCCGATACAATATCCCAGTGGCGCATATTGAAAGCGGATTGAGAAGTTTCGATAAATCAATGCCTGAGGAAATCAACCGTATTATGGTGGATGATCTGGCGGCTCTGTTTTTTACTACTGAGAAATCGGGTAATGAAAATCTCCTGAAAGAAGGTAAGAATCCTAAAAGCGTGGTGTTTACAGGGAATACCATGATTGATTCGCTGATTAAGTTTAAAACGAAAATAGAAGAGAGCTCGGTTTTACAAAAGTACGATCTTGAAAAAGGAAAGTACCTGGTGATGACTTTTCACCGTCCGGCCAACGTTGATAATGAGAAAAATTTAAAACTCATTTTTCAGTTGATTGATAAGATTTCCAAAGACATAAAAATCATTTTTCCTATCCATCCGAGAACGATTAAAAATGCGGAGACCTGCGGATTTAAAGATCTTTTATCATCGCCAAACATTGTGTTGTGCGAACCTCAGGGTTATTTTGATTTTATGAAACTGATCACCTATTCCAAAGGAGTGGTAACGGATTCGGGAGGAATACAAGAAGAAACCACTTTCCTTGGTGTGCCATGTTTAACGGTTCGTCAGAATACGGAGCGACCGGTAACTATTGATGTTGGAACCAACACTTTGCTGGAACTGGAGGAAACTGTTATTTTGAAATATGTGAACAGTATACTTTCGGGGTCTTACAAAAAAGGCACTATTCCTGAAAACTGGGACGGTAAATCAACAGAAAGAATTGTGGAAGCGATCCATCGTTTTTTAGTCTAAGGTGCGGTTCTGTTTCGCTGTAGCCACACTGGCGTTAATATCAAATCCCAGCAATAATATATAGGAATTGAGGTAAAACCACAGCATTATGAGCATGATGGTTCCAATGGAACCGTAAATTTTGTTGTAAGTGCTGAAATACTGTATATACATTGAAAACCCATATAAAGTAAGCAACAACAAAAGGGTAGTTAAGAAGGAGCCGGGAGAGAAAAACTTAAAGAATTTTCTTTTTGCCGGACCGTAATAGTACAACAAAGCAATAGCAAAATAATACAGCGCAAATACCACTACCCATTTTCCCGTGTGAATTAAAAAACTACTGAAGCCATCAGTAAGATCTCTTTTTTGTTCGGCCAGATCCACCAGGATATGTGTGGCAATAATTAAAGAAATACTCAGCATTAATAAGGCGGTTAGAACAATAGCCAGAATAAAAGAAACCAGTCTTTGTTTAAAAGGATTTCGGGTTTCTTTCACGTGATAACTGTTGTTGAATTCAGTCATCAGGGAATGTACGCCGTTGGTGGTAAGATAGAGCATCAGTAAAAAGTTGAAAGAAAGCAAGCCGCCGCGGGGAGTACTGATTAAATCTTCAATGGTAGAGATGGCAATTTCATTTAATCCTTTAGGTAAATCATCTTTAATGAATTCGATGAGTGTTTGCTGGAAACCGTCGATAGGAATGATAGGAATTAAGGTGAACAAAAAAATGATTCCGGGGAAAATGGCAAAGAAAAACTTAAATGCCAATGAAGAAGCCCGGGTGGAGAAAGTTCCGTTTTTAATTCCTTCGTACATGTGCTTTCCCACCTCATACATCGGTATTTTTTGAAAACCGGGGAAACTGTGTTGTTGTGCGAAGGCAATCAAATTTCTGACTAATCGGAAAGAAAGCGCAATATCTTTTAAACTTCTTTTAGTCATTTTTTTGAGCAATTAAACTGATGTCGAAGTTTTTTACGCTATGCGTTAATGCTCCTATGGAAATATAATCGACTCCCGTTTCGGCGTAAGCAACCAGATTGTTTTCGTTGATGCCGCCGGAGGCTTCGGTTTCAAATTTTTTGCTGATTTTCTGAAGAGCTGTTTTTAAATCGGAAACACTAAAGTTATCCAACATAATGCGATGGACCTTACCTGTTTTTAATACTTCGTCCAATTCTTCAAAATTGCGGACTTCAATTTCAATTTTAAGGTTGAGTTTTTTGTCGGCAAGGTATTGATTGGCATTCAAAATGGCGTTTTCAATTCCTCCCGAAAAGTCGATGTGATTGTCTTTGATCATAATCATGTCATACAATCCCATCCGATGGTTAACGCCGCCGCCAATGACAACGGCTTCCTTTTCTATAAAACGCAAGCCCGGACTGGTTTTTCGGGTGTCTAAAATTTTGGTGGAGGTATGACTTATTTTTTTTGTGAGCGAGTGGGTGTAGGTAGCAATTCCCGACATGCGTTGCATGCAGTTGAGTGCTATTCTTTCCATCATCAGTATGCTTCGTGCATTTCCTTCCAGAGAAATCAGTTTGTCTTTTGGATGAACTGTGTTGCCGTCTTTAACGTGAGTGGTGATTTGAATGGATTTGTCGAGAGAATGAAAAATATCGCCAACACGGTTAACACCTGCGATTATTCCTGTGTCTTTGGATATGATGAGCGCTTTTACTGTGCTTGTTTCGGGAATGGTAGATAAAGAAGAGTGATCGCCTTCTGCTATATCTTCTGCAATAGCAGTTTTAATAAAATTCGCAAAATGATCCGCTTTATTCGTCATTGTCTGTGTCAATTCTAAACTTATAAATCAGAGTCTGATTTCCATTTTGCTTTAACAGATAATAAATCCGGAAATTACCATTGGCCGTCCCCAATTTGATTATAAAGTACATGCTGTTATCGGTAGCAGTTCCTTCGTGCGCAATTTTAAAAGAGGTAGGTTTATGCTTTGCGAAAAACTCTCTGAGTATTAACTCAGCCTGAGCTTTACTGTATACACTTTCCTTACTAAGAACAGATAAATCGATACTGTTATTGAAGTACTGTGCTAAGGCTTGCGTATTTGATGATTTAATGGCATTGTTAATGTTGTCCTGCACTCCCGGGGAAGTTAGAAGCATGCTAGCCAAAATAATACTGATAATTCCTTTCATGTTTTCTTAAAATTTAATTTCTCAAGTAAGCTGATCGATATTCAATTTACAAAAACTAAACCAAAAATTAAATTACTCAAACCTACGTGATTTTTTACAAAAAAACACCACCGTCATAATAAAAGGTCATTTTTAATTACATTTGGCTGTACTTAAGAAATGAAGATAAAAATTATTGAAATAGGTAAAACCCAAAAAAAAGAATTACAGGAAATGATTGACGAGTATGTGAAGAGAGTCAATCATTATTGTTCTTTGGAAATAGTAACTCTTAATTTGAAATCAAAGGGGCACGACTTGGACTCCATAAGGGAAAATGAAGGGAAGCTTTTGATGGAGTATTTTTCGGGGACAAATCAAAGCAATATTTTTTTGTTGGACGAAAAGGGTAAGGAGTATACTTCAGTGGAGTTTTCGGGATTTATAGAGAAACAGACTTTAACCGGCAAAAAAGAAATACTTTTTGTGATTGGCGGGGCTTACGGTTTTAGTGATTCCGTTAAAGAATTTGTTAAAAATAAAATAGCCATTTCAAAAATGACTTTTACCCATCAGATGGTTAGGTTGTTGTTTGTAGAGCAGTTGTATCGTGTGTTTACAATTTTAGCGAGAGAAAAATATCATCATTAAGCGAAGAAAATGTTAGTAGGAGAGATAGGTATACAAAATGAAATTTTTGCAGAAGTAGAATATCCGGCAACTTTGATTTTTATTGCGTTAATATATTTTATATGCAAAAAATATATTAAAACCGAAGATATCGAAAGCTCCAAGTCATATTATAATGGCCTGAAATTAAAAATAATAGCATCCATTGCGCTCCCTTTAATTTACATATTTTATTACGGAGGAGGAGATACGATGACTTATTTTCATGATGCATTGCTTTTGCAAAAAGCTTTTTGGAGAGATCCCGCTTTGTACTTTGATTTTTTATTCAATGGGATGACAGAAAATGGAGTTGTAGTGGTTTGGAAGAGTTATTTTAAATTCAGGCAAATTGGATTGGATTTCTTTGTATTCAGAAGCGATGAAAGAGCCATGTTTGTGGTTCGTTTAGCTAGCGTTTTTTTAATTTTAACAGGAGGTTCTTTCGTTGCTACAGGTTTAATTTTTTCTTTTTTCTGCTACAATGGTTTATGGAAGGTATATCTTCTTTTTATTGAATATTATTCAGTATTTAAAAAGCAACTTGCCTATACTATTTTGTTTGTTCCTTCA
Source organism: Flavobacteriales bacterium (assembly GCA_023251095.1). Classification (GTDB taxonomy): domain Bacteria; phylum Bacteroidota; class Bacteroidia; order Flavobacteriales_C; genus JAHEZL01. The sequence goes on along the minus strand of JAHEZL010000006.1, from coordinate 6,318 downwards.
GCGGTTTTTTGGGGATCAGGGATTTTAAAAGATCCAATTACGCTAGGAGCTCTTTGTTTTTTGGTTTATTACTTCCATTCTCTCATGAAAAGAAGAAAGGTGTTGTCTTCTTTCATATGGTGTTTTGTGTCAGGGTATTTAATTCTTGCCGTAAAGCCATATATTTTTAATGCTTTTATTATTGCTATGGGATGTTGGATGCTATCCAATTATTTGGTTAAAATTAAGTCGGTGATTTTTAAAGGATTGATTTTCCCTTTTTTATTAGCAATGTCGGCAGGACTTATTTTTCTTAGTTTGGACGCATTCTCGGATAAAACAGGGCAATATTCCTTAGATAAAGTAATGGATGAGGCTGTTTTGGTACAAAATGATTTAAAACAGGATTATTATGGCGGACATCGTTTTGATATAGGCTCTTTTGAGCCAACTGTAGGAGGGTTGTTATCGAAAGCTCCCATAGCCATTGCCACAACATTATACAGGCCTTTTATATGGGAGGCAGATAATATATTTATTATGATGTCGGCTTTGGAATCAACAATTATAATTGTGTTTACTGTCATTGCACTTTTCAGAATTAAACTACATAAGCTACAAGGTATTCTTCTTCAAAATCCTTTATTGTTTTTTTCGTTTATCTTTTCTTTGTTTTTCGCCTTTTCGGTAGGATTAACTACTGCGAATTTCGGTGCATTGGTACGGTATAAAATCCCATTAATGCCATTTTACTTATCAATGGTGTATATTTTAAGTAATTACACTAAAGTTCCTTTACAGGAGAAGGTAGTAATATCGCCAAAAACTTTAGTGACTTAGAGAAGGGATATGTAATTTTTTGTGTAAAATTCAACTCCGCTATTTATATCAAAATAGGTTAAAGCGTTTTTTCTTAAAATCGCTTTGTCGTCTGAAGGAATAATTCCATCAGTTTTAAAATCAGAATCTATTAAAATCAATCCTGTTCCATTGAATTTATCACGTATATAATCGAGATCGCCTATCCCTTTGATGGAAATGGCGGGAATACCGCAGGCCCAGTATTCACCTAGTTTGGTCGGACTCCTACCTATAGTTGAAAAAGCCATTTTGTATAAGATAATACCAAGATCGGAAGCCTGAAGATATTGATAAACCTTACTGTATTCGGCTGAAGCAAAATGAATTTGTTCATTGATATTCATTTCTTTTGCGGCATCTGTAATTAAAGAGTGAGGTTCTCTGGAGAGGATCAATAAGTGTCTTTCTTTGTCGCTTTTAACAGATTGGTAGATTTTCAAAATATCTTTAGGAGGGTAATTTGCGCCGATGGATCCACTGTATATCACAACGTAAGCGTCCTTAGGAATGCCCAATTCCTGACGGATATTGTTCCGTGTATTTTCATCAAAGGCTTTGAATACGTCAAAATCAACACAAGTAGGAATGACCCTTACTTTCGATTCAGGTTGATGGAAGTTCTGTGTTATTTCTTTTTGTCCGGCATAGGTTAAAGACACGCTAATATCGGATTCTTCAAAGAATTGCTTTTCTTTCCTTTTGAAGTACTTGTAAACGGGTTTAAATAAAGCGTTTTCCCAAAGTCCGCTTTCCTTTTTTTCATCCGGCCACCAACCGCGCATATCAAAGATGAATTTAGTGCCGAACTTCTTTTTTACTTTTTGTCCGAGTATTGCCGACATGTATCCTCTGCAATGAACGATATCAAAAGTTTCTTTTTTATAAAGGGCTTTAATTTTTTTCCATCCGGACCTAAGATCACCAATAGTGGATAGGATGGGAGGGGATTTGTGGTATACCAATGAATGCCACTGTATGGTGGTGGTGCTTAGGATTTCACGAACCCTTTTTTCATTTTTAATAAAAACATCGGGTTTATCAAAACTGATAATGGTGATTTCGATCCCATGTTCTTTATTGATTCTGGAAAGGTAAGCCAGTATTTGTGATTGCCCTAAAGGGTCAGTCAGTCCGTCGTAAGACAGATAAAGTATTTTAGGCTTTTTGCTCATTGTACCATTTTACAAAATGAGAGATCCCTTCTTCTAAAGAAGTAGCAGGGGAGTAGCCGAAGAGTTTTTTTGCCTTTTCAATACCGGCAAAAGTAATATCAACATCACCGGGTTGCATAGCCATTTGTTTGATGGCTGCTTTTTTATTCATTACTTTTTCAATGGTTGCAATCAGTTCGGAAAGTTTCACCGGTTGATTGTTTCCTAGATTTACAATTTCATAAACAGAGGAGTTATCATGAATATATTGACAGGCTCCGATAATGCCCTGCACGGTATCATTCACAAAAGTGTAGTCCCTTCCTGTTGATCCATCGCCATACATTGCAATTTCTTTCCCTTCGTCAATCAATTTCACAAACTTATGAATGGCTAAATCCGGACGTTGTCTCGGACCGAAAACAGTGAAAAACCGTAAATTGATGACATCTGTTTTATAAAGATGATGAGCGGTGTGCGTTAATAACTCACAAGCTTTTTTTGTTGCTGCATAAGTAGAGATGGGCTGTTCAACAGAATCAGTTTCCCTGAAAGGAATGCTTTTGTTGTTCCCGTATATAGAGGACGAGGAAGCAAAGATGAATTTCTTTATGGCCCTTTCTTTACAGAAGTTCAATAGGTTTTGAGTAGCAATGATGTTATCGTTGATATATGCGATAGGATCTTTTAATGAGGGTAGAACACCTGCTTTTGCAGCTAAATGTATGATTACATCAACGCGGTCTTCAATTTTATTCAGGGCTTCCGCATTTTTTAAGTCGAGCTCATAAAATGTGAAGTTTTGCATTTTAAGCGCAGTGCTGAGATTTCTTTCTTTTATGGATCTTCCGTAAAAAGAGTCGAAATTGTCAATCCCTACCACATAATTTCCTTGTTCCAGAAGCTTTTCTGTGAGATGAGAACCTATGAAGCCGGCACAACCGGTAATTAAGTACGAAGCCATTGTTTTTATTGAGTTTGCTAAGATAATAATTATAGCCAAAAGGCATAGAAACTAAGCGAAAAGTAACGAAGTAATTAACAATTCAAAATATATAAATTCAAAAAAATTTTTCTTTTACCTGAAAATGACTAACTTAGCCCCATAATAACAATTAATAATTATCAACAATGGAAAACGGAGTAGTAAAATTTTTTAACGAAACTAAAGGTTTTGGATTTATCAAAGTAGACGGAAGCGGACAAGAAGTATTTGTTCACGTATCTGGATTGAAAGATAAAATTCGTGATAACGACAATGTAACTTTTGAAGTTCAAGACGGCAAAAAAGGCCCGAATGCTGTAAACGTTAAATTGGCGTAACCCAGTCATCATTAAATGAAAAAGCCTCCGTCAGTTGACGGAGGCTTTTTTGTTTATATTCGTGTCCTTCTGAAAAGAGTTTATGGGAAACAACAAAATTGCATACGAAGACAATCCTAAAAGCATTAAGTATCACGTTAAAAAGTATCTCACTGCCAATAAAAAAAGAATTGAGGGGAAATTTTTTGTTGATCTTCCGGCAGGAAATGGTGTTACTAGTAAGATAATTAAGGATTTGGGCGGACGTCCTTTGGCCTACGATTTATTTCCCGAGTATTTCAATGTGGAAGGAATAGTTTGTGAAAGAGCCAATGTTTTTGAGGAAATCCCCTTGAAAAATGATCATGCCGATTTTTTAATTTGTCAGGAAGGAATTGAGCATTTTTCAGATCAGTTCAAAGCACTGAAAGAATTCAACAGAGTATTGAAGCCAGGAGGATCGTTAATTATTACCACCCCCAATTATTCAAATTTAAGAGCGAGGTTCAGTTATTTCCTTTCGGAAAGCGAACGTTTTAATTCTATCATGCCGCCCAATGAGATTGATTCCATTTGGATGAGTAAGCAGGACATAAGTTCGGAGATTTATTTCGGACATGTTTTTTTGATAGGCATTCAAAAACTGCGGGTGTTGGCCAAACTCTCTGGATTTAAGATAAAGCATATTCAGTTTACGCGTTTAAAAACCACGTCGCTATTGCTATTAGTGCTGACTTATCCTTTGATATTTTTGTCGAATTACATTACTTATCGCAAGAACGTCAATAAAAACAAAGGCTATGATGCGGCCTTTCAAAAAGAAGTGTACAAAGAAATTTTCCGCTTAAGCATTAATCCTAAAATAATGGTCGACGGGCATTTATTCGTTGAGTTTGAAAAAGAAAAGAATGCTGAGGAAGTAATGAGTAATTTAAAGAGTGTTCATAAGGAGTTTGGAACAACTTAGAGAATTACGAACATAAAAAAAGGGACTGTTTTTAAGCAGTCCCTTTTTTGTTGATTATATTTTGTGATTACAAAGTATTCACGTTGTTCAAATCCTGGAAAGATTGAGTTAATCTTTCTTTGAAAGACTCTTCAGCTTTACGCATCCAAACACGTGGGTCATAATATTTTTTGTTTGGAGCATCTTCACCTTCAGGGTTTCCGATTTGTCCTTGCAAATATCCTTTTTTCGCTTCGTAGAATTTTCTGATACCATCCCAGAAAGCCCATTGTAAATCTGTATCGATGTTCATTTTGATGGCTCCGTAAGAAATCGCTTCACGGATTTCTTCTACTGATGAACCTGATCCGCCGTGGAACACGAAGTCAACAGGGTTAGGACCCAGGTTGAATTTTTTCTCAATGTATTTTTGAGAGTTGTCCAAAATTTTCGGTGTCAGTTTCACGTTACCCGGTTTGTAAACACCGTGTACGTTACCGAAGGCCGCAGCTACTGTAAATTTGTCGCTCACTTTTTTCAATTCTTCGTAAGCATAAGCTACTTCTTCAGGTTGCGTGTATAATTTAGAGCTGTCAACATCAGAGTTGTCAACGCCATCTTCCTCACCACCTGTAACACCTAATTCAATTTCCAGAGTCATACCCATTTTCGACATTCTCTCTAAATATTTTTTACAGATTTCGATGTTTTCGTGTAAAGGTTCTTCAGAAAGGTCAATCATGTGAGAAGAGAAAAGAGGTACACCGTTGGCTTTGTAAAAAGCTTCACCGGCAGTTAACATTCCGTCCATCCATGGCAAAAGATTTTTTGCACAGTGGTCGGTATGTAGAATTACTCTTGCTCCGTACAATTCAGCCATTTGCCAAACGTGGTGAGCACCTGAAACAGCGCCTGCGATAGCAGCGCGTTGGTTTTCGTTTTTCAATCCTTTACCTGCGTTGAAGATAGCTCCACCGTTAGAGAATTGGATAATTACCGGTCCGTTCACTGCAACAGCAGTTTCCAAAACAGCATTAATAGTATTTGAACCTGTAACGTTTACAGCAGGAAGAGCGAATTTTTTCGCTTTAGCCAATTGAAAAACTTGTTGAACGCCGTCTCCTGTGATTACGCCCGGTTTGATTTGTGTAGCAGTTTCGCTCATTTTGATAGGGGATTAATTAATTAAGAAATAACCTTATGGTTTGTGCAATTTTTGCTTTTAAATTTTTTCTTTCAACGATGAAGTCCAAAAATCCTTGATCCAATACAAACTCTGCAGTTTGAAATCCTTTCGGAAGATCTTTTTTAATAGTTTCTTTAACAACGCGCGGACCGGCAAAACCGATCAAAGCTCCCGGCTCGGCAATGTTCACGTCGCCCAGCATGGCGAAAGACGCGGTAACACCACCTGTTGTGGGGTCTGTCATTAAAGAGATATATGGGATTTTTTCTTTTGCGAGTAAAGTTAGTTTGGCAGATGTTTTTGCCATTTGCATTAATGAAAATGCTGCTTCCATCATTCTGGCACCGCCTGATTTAGAGACGATGATTAATGGTTTGCCATGTTTCAAACAATGATCAATCGCTCTTGATATTTTTTCACCAACTACTGATCCCATGGAACCACCAATGAAATTGAAATTCATGGCAACTACCACTGCATCAATTCCGTCAATTTTACCGAAAGCTGCAGCAGCTGCATCATTCACTCCGGTTTTTTTGATGGAATCTTCCAGTCGGTCGGTATATTTTTTTGTGTCGGTAAAATTCAGCGGATCTCCTGAAAATATATTGGGAGCGATTTCTGTGTATTTATCGTTGTCGAAAAGAACATGAAAATATTCTTTAGCATTGATTCTTTCGTGATGAGCACATCCTTCACAAACCCACAGGGTTTCTTTGTGGTCTTCGGATGCAACTACCTTTCCGCATTTCGGACATTGATACCAAAGTCCTTCAGGAGTTTCTTTCTTGCCCTGAGTTGGAGTTTTTATTCCCTCTTTGATTCTTTTAAACCATCCCATTTTTTCCAAATTATATGGCCTTTTATTATAAGCACGCAAATGTAATAAAAAG